>CAWAAN010000005.1:0-177724 GCA_963779885.1 uncultured delta proteobacterium
GAGATGACCTCGCGCGGCGAAAGCAACGCCGTCGGCAATATCCCTCTCACGTCATTGCCCGGCGAGGATCCCCGGACGGAGAGTCTTTCCGCGGCGATCAGGGGCCGCCGGCTTGCGCTGTTGATCGTCCCGGACTATTGGCTTGGCAATGCGACCTACAAGTTTCAATCCCGCAAGAGGTCACTGGCGGAGGCCTATGTCGCCCGCAAGCTGCAAGAGCAGTTCCCGGACGAGCCCGAGGTCGGAGATTTTTTCGAGCTGAGTTTTTACCTGCACGACAGGACCGAGAAGTGGATATACGCCTTTTTTCTGCAGGACCCGGCCTTCTTCCGGTTGTACCCGCAACTGGCGAAGTTGAACCTGCAGCCGCATCACATCACGTGCCCCGCCCTTATCTGGCAGGAGAAGATACGGCAGTCGATCCCCGATTTCGACCAGGGGGGCAAGGGGTTCGTGCAGCTGGTGGCCGATGTCGGCCTCTTGTATTTTTACTCTGAAGGCCGCTTTTTGTTTTCACGCCGCATACCCTTGCCGGACGGCCCGTCATCGCCCAATGAAAAATATACTGCCGTGGCCCACGAACTCAATCAGTCACTGTACCTCTTTTCGCAAAAAACCAAGGGCGAAATCAATAAACTCTACCTGGTGGCGGGTGAAAAAGACAGCAGGTCCGCCTTGTCTGCGGCCTTCGACCGTGACGTTCAGGACCTGAATCACATCCTGTCGGACGAGAGCCCGCTGGCAAACCCGCGCGCCGCGCAGGGAATGATCGGTTTTCTGGGACCGCGCGACATCGTTTCCGCCGGCGACTTTTCGTCTATCTGCCACCGGAAGTTGAAAAAAGAGCTGGAATGGAAACCGGTTCAAACCGCCGCGACGGTCCTTGGCGTGATCCTATTGGTTCTCTTGGGCCTCGAAGCGATGTGGCTCGACAAATGGTCGAACCAGGTGCGGCTGACGGGATCAAATGGCCGCCCGGGCGTCACCATCGAGGAAAGTCAGAACATCCAACACTACAACCAGGCGCTCGATGTTCTGTTAGGCGAAGCCGGAAGATCCTCGCCGCAGGAAGTTCTGCACAAACTGGCCCGATCGCTGCCGCCGGATGTCCGCCTCCGGGAAGTGGTCCTGGAGGCCGAAGAAACCCCCGGCGTGACCCTGAAAGCCGTTGTGCGATCGGTAGATCAGGAACAGTTTAAAACCTGTCTTTCGGCCTTGATTGACGGTTTAAACGCCAATTTTAAAGGCAGCCGCCCGATGACCGTGGCCGATATCGATTTCGAGGTCAAACAGAGCCAGCCGCTCGAAGTCCTTCAGGATTATATCCTCAAATTTCGATTGGATTTGTGATGCGCCTTAACCTCAAGAAGCGCTGGTTCATGGTCGCCATGGTCTGGGCCGGTGTTCTCGTGCTCAACTTCTGGACGATGGAAAAGATCGACCAAATCCAGGATCTGCGCACGCAAAAAGAGATATTGGAAAGGGATCACCGGTTCTGGAAAGAAAACGCCGCGCAGATCTCAGATGTGCTGCACAAAAATTCGTCGCTGACCCAAAACGTCGCATCCCTGAAACTAGGTCTTTTGCAGCTGGAAAACTCTTTGAGGGCCAGTGCTGTGCGTCACCATCTCGAGGACGTGACTTTTGTCAGTCAGCCGGAGGTGGCCGGTGAGGAGAGCCTGCCGCTCAAGATCTCTTTCGCCGGCTCGCTTAACGATGCCGTCCGGTGGCTCGATTCGATGCATGAAAACCAGGCCTGTCTTAAAATTCGAAACCTTCACATAGCGCAGGAGCCGCTCGCGCACGCGGCCAGGTTCCAGGTCACCTGCGATTACCGGTTCAGCGTCGCGACGGCCGAAAGCGCCACCTGAACAAAAGGAATTGTTGTCACCGCTTCATGACGATGTCGCCCCTTAAAATATCGGGCAGCCGCCCGCGTCTGGTATTCGGCTGCTGGCTGCTGGCCGCATTGCTGCTGGCGGGAGTCAACGGGTCAAAATTGATGGGCCTGTTGAGCACGCCGGTTTCGGGACAATCCGTGCAGGTCAGGCTGGCCAGTGAAAAATGGCGGCAACTGCAGGATATTTTGTCGCTGACCGCCAAGGAATTGGCGGAGGATGTCGACCTGGATCAGGCCTTTACGAAATTGTCGGCCGAATTCGAGGCTCGGCCGGCCGGCGCACCGGATGCCGGGACCGCCCCGGTGAGCGAGACAAAGACACCCGCGGAACAGCTGCCGAAATTGGCCGGTGTCATTCGTTGCCGGGGCATCCGCGGCAATGTCGAGGCCATGGCGGTTATAGAAAACCGAAGATACAAGGAAGGTGAATGGGTGCGCGAGTTTCGGATCGAAACAATTGAAGAAAAGGGAATTGTCCTGACCAAGGAGGGGCAAAGATGGTTTCTCAAAACCCCCGATGTTTTCTTTTCTTTCAATCGCCAGGCGGGGACCGCGGCTGGCGATCAGTAAACCCCATAGTTGCCTAAACAACACAGCAACGTATGGCTAATAGAACGCAATTACAACAAATATCGTTTCGATACGAATAGTTCCAGGATATTCACCACCGGTGAAATCGAAGGATGGGATCAATTTTGCTGTGTTGTTTACCCTGCGGGAAAGCCGGAGGACTTCAGATCCCGCGTAGTCAAGGGATTGCGGTAGGAATTTACAGCTGCACCCTTGACGCCTTGACTCTGAAGCCCTCCGACTTTTGCAACGTTGGGGTAAAGCCTGACGTCACGAATGACCATTGAGGTTGTGAGGGAAGCTATGCATCACCTGTCGCTGAAAATGTGCAGTGACCGCCGGATCGATCCGGCGTTGATTTTTATCGCCTTGATCGTGGCCGCCGCTGCCGGCGGTTGTGCGGGCCCTGAACCCCGGCCGGTAGTATTGACCGAGTTGAACGAGATTAATCCGGGAGAAATGCTGCGGCGGGAAAAATTTATCGAACCGCCCGGCCCGCCGCCTTTTGCAGAAAAAATGGAACCGATTGTCCGCGACCTGGTCGAAGAGACGCGGCTTTATTCGCTGTTGTTTGAAAATGCGCCGTTAGGGGCTGTTTTGAACGCGATCGTGACCGATACCAATCTTAACCTGTCGATCGAATCGGGAGTCGATCTGACAAGGCCGGTAACCGTGCGCCTGAAGAATGCCACCCTGCCGGAGACGCTCGACACGGTGGTGGTCAAGGGATCCGGTTATGCCTGGAAAATCGACAACGGGTCTCTGGATGTCAAGCGGTTCGAGGAGAAAATCTATCACCTGGACTACCTGGACATGGGCGGTATGACCGAGATCGACATCGGGGGAGACATGCTGTCCACCAGTTTGGAAGGCGCCGGCGTGGCCGGGAAATTTCAGGTCAAAGCCCAGCGCTCGGCGGAGAGAAACGATGTCTGGACCGGGGTCGAAGAGGCTCTGAAAGTGCTCAAATCGCCTGAAGGCGTGCTGCGAATCGATCGCAATGCCGGCATAATCTACATGGCCGATACCCCCACGCGGATAAACACCATGGTGAACTTTCTGGATTCCCTGGTGGAATCGCTGCACCGGCAGGTGTTTATCGAGGCGAAAATCATGGAGGTCAAGCTCAACGACGCCAACAAATACGGGATCGACTGGACCAATCTCCAGGCTCTTTTTACATCCAACTCGGGTCTTTTGCCCGATGAATTCAGTCTATTTTTAAACGGCGGCAGCACGATCGCCCTGGCGGAAAAATCCGCTTTCAGTGCGGTGATCGATTTTCTGAGGACACAAGGGGAGGTGTCGGTGCTGTCCAATCCGCACCTGACCGTCATGAATGGCCAGTCGGCCGTGTTGACGGTGGGGTTTCAGTTTCCCTTCGGCGATATCAGCGGGGTGGACCAGGACCTGGAAACCAACACCATCACCTATCGCTCCTCCATCAAGCGCGTGATTCTGGGGCTGCAGCTCGGCCTGGCGCCGCAGATTTCCCAGGACGGCATCGTGTCGCTGCTGATCGTACCGACCATCACCCGCATCAAGGATGAAGTCGAGGTCGAATTGCCCCTGACGGCGACCCTCACCCAGTCGATAACCAACCCCATCATCGATCTTCAGGAGCTGGCCACGACGGTTCGCGTCCGGGAAGGGCGCTCGGTGGTGCTGGCCGGGTTGATCAGCCAGATAAAGGCCCTCGACAAACAGGGCCTGCCATGGTTCGGCCGGCTGCCGGTTCTCAAATACCTTTTCGGTCGCGGCGAGGAGTCGTATGAAAACAGCGAACTGGTGATCTTCCTGACGCCCTACATTAAAAAGGTCAGTTAACCGATGCGAAAGCAGTGGTTGACTTCCTCTCATGCAACCCGGACACAGGTTTGGTTCGTAGGTTGGGGTGAATGCAACGAACCCCAACAAAGATAACGAAATGCGGCATTGGCATCAAGTTTGCTTATAATGTTTTTTCTTTACAAAGACCATTTTTTAACTTCAGTCGAAAAGGAATAAAGAAAAATGCTGAACCTGAAGAAAGTAAAAAAGAAGCCAGGCCGGTTTCACTTTGGTGGAGATTGCCATCGTCATGGTCATTATCGGTCTTCTGATCGGCGGCGTGCTCAAGGCGCAGGGCATGATCAACAATGCCAAAGTCAAACGGGTCGTCAAGCAAGCGGATGAACTCAGGGCGGCGGTGATGGGGTTTTACGACAAATACGGCGTGTATCCCGGCGATGAGAATCAGGCCGCTCATTCCGCCGGGAGCCGATGCGGAAGGCAACGGCAATGGCATCATCGAAACCAACGCCGAAATCTATGAAGTCTTCAGGGATCTGGTGCGTTCCGAATTGATCGCTGGCGATTACAACGGCACCACCGAACTCCCGAGTCACGCCTTCGGGGGAACGGTCCGTTTGCAGTGGGTCGATCCGGGTCCGGGCACGGCCCGACACTACTTCATGTTTTCCAATATACCCGCCGAGGTGTGCCTCGAGATCGATCAGAAATTCGATAACGGGACCTGGAATTCGGGGTCGATCGTCGGCAACGTGGCCTACACGGCCGGAACAACGGTCGGCACTCTGTACATGGCGTTTTAGGCTTTATCCCTCAGGTGTAGGTGGCGGCCGACAAGGCTGCTGCCTGCAACCTTGGGGTTTATGGGCCCTGCCGCCATCAATGCCTTAAATCCTGTCTGAGCATAGAAGCTTAAGCATTGACCACCACAGACATGCAACCGCCGACACGGCAGCGATTCTCCTATGGTCTGCTCACGCAGCAGCGCGGCTTTTCGCTGATCGAAATTGCGATCGTGATGGTCATTATCGGGCTGCTGGCCGGCGGCGGGATATCCGTGATGGGCGTCCTCACCCAGCGCAAGGCGCGCAACGAGACCATCGACTACCTGAAACAGGCCGAAGCCGCCTTGGTCAGCTTTGCCGGCATCAACGGCCGGCTGCCCTGGGCCGACACCAGCGCGAACGGAAATGAGAACATCGGTGCGTCCAGCGGCAACCTGCCCTACCAAACCCTCAAACTGCTGCCGACCGATCCGAACAAGCGCATCTTGAAGTATGCGCTGAACTCCGCCCTGGCAACCGACCGGGCGACGAGTTGCGCCGCTCTGCGCGCGGGCCTGGCGGGCGGCCCCGCCATCGTGGATGCCGATGGCGCGCCCGCCTCTTTTCAGGCGGCCGCTGTTCTTGTCAGTGCCGGTGTCCGGGATGCCGACGGCGACGGAAACCCGTTCGATCGTATCGGCGCCGGCACCCACCAGGGCGACAACACCGACGGTGCCCCCAATTTTTTGAGATATCCGCCGATTGACGTCTTCGATGACCTCGTCGTCTATCTGGGCGAGAATCTGCTCTACGGTGAAATTTGCGAATACCTCACGCTGGCGGTCAACAACAACTCCGGCGGGACCGTCTATGTCCACAACCGCACGCATGGCAGCGATCTGGGTCTTCTGACCGGCGGCGCCGTTGGCACTTACAGCATTCTGTCGGGCACTCAAATCGACATCCGCAGCGGCGCCGGTGGCAGCGGCGCCATCGTCCCCTCCAGCCCGCCCACCCCGCTGGCCCTCGCCGGTCGCGGGTTTACGATAACCCTGCCCTGATCTGCCGATTCGTCATTTGATTGCCCCAAATTGCCGTAGAGATGGATCGGGAAAAATTTATAATCTTTGTTGGGGTTCGTTGCCCTCCTCCCAACTTACGAAGATTTTATCCCACGCATGACCGGAAATTTTTGAACACGGATAACGTGATAAATCAGCAAACGTTCATCATCTTTGTTGGGATTCGTTTTACTCGCCCCAACCTAGCCCCGATACTCCTCGAATAGTCAAAATCCCTCGCTTCGAGCGTCGTCCCACGAAACCTTTTATCAAAGCGGATGCGCCGACCACTGCAGGTTCCGGTTTCTGGGTTTCAAGTATCAAGTTTCTAGTAGGCTTTGCCCAGATCGCTGAAGACATCGTAAAGCGGCAGGAGGATCGAGAGAATGATCAGGCCGAACACGCTGCCTAAAAGAATGATCGTCAGGGGTTCGATGCTGCCGAGCAGCGCCTGGACCGTTCTTTTGACTTCCTTGTCGTAATAGTCTCCCAGGCGGGCGAACGTGTCATCGAGCGTACCGGTCGTTTCACCGTTTTTGATACCGCCGACCAGAAGCAGCGGAAACCCGCCCGTTTTTTCGAAACTCTCCGCAATCCCGCGGCCGAGCTGAATTTTTCGGTAGGCGGCATACAGGCGGGACTCCAGGTATTTGTTGCCCAGAACCCCATCGGCGAGAATCTCGAAAATGACACCGATCGACATGCCGGCCTTGAACATGGTTGAAAAATAGTGACACATGCGGGCCAGGGCGATGTTCTTAACGACCTGCCCCAGCAAGGGGATGCGCAGCACGTACTTGTGAACGGCAACCGCCCCCTTGCGATTTCTCTGAACGAGGATGAACAGAGCGGCCCCCGCGGCGATCCCGCCTATCATCAGAGCCCAGTAGGCCCTGATGAAATTGCTGATCGCCAGCACGACCTGGGTGGCGGCCGGAATGGTGACTCCCATTTCCTTCAAAAGAACGGCCATTTGAGGCAACACGTATCCGACCCAGACTCCGATGACCGCGCCGAGGGCCAACAGAATGAAAGAAGGATAGATGGCCGCTTTCTTGATCGTCGAGCGGATATCTTCCTTCCATTCGTGAAAATCGGCCAGGTCGTTCAAACACTTGGGCATGACGCCGGTTTGCTCGCCCATGTGGATGATGCCCAGATCGAGCTTGCCGAAAATCTTCGGAAAATGCGATATGGAATCGTGCAGGCTCTGGCCGCTTTCAATCAACAGCCGGATTTCGCTGAGAACCCTTTTAAGCGTCCTGGAGGGCAGCACCTTGGCATTTTCTTCCAGGGCCGTGACGATGGGAAGCCCCATTTCCAAAGTCTGGGAGAGCCGTCGATACAATTCGATCAGAAGCCGCGGTTTGACCGTCAGACGGGTGAATACATTTTCCAGGAGGCGGTCCCTGAGCCTTTGGAGTGTAATCAGCGTCAGGCCCTCGCGGGCGATTCGCTGTTCCGCATCTTTTTCGCCAAGAGCGATGACGCTGCCCCGCAAAATCTTTCCGGCGTCATCGATGGCTTTGTAGGTGAAACTAGGCATAGTGTCCATCCATACATGGTCTTTTTTCCGCCGGGCGGTCGGTCGTAGCGGTTTTCCGGACTGCGGTCGGACATAAAGTACGCCTCGCCGCAAATCCTTGCGCGGCCTTGCCCAGCGAAAAAAATCCGCATTTATGAATTGGACACTCAACGGCGCCTGAAGAAGATCGAGGATGGGAACTAAGCATTGGCAACCACCCGCTGGATTTCTTCGATCGAAGTGATCTGGCCGGCCACTTTTTTAAGGGCCTGTTTGAACATCAGACTGGTTCCCGCCTTGACCGCAATCTCCTGGATCCGGCTGTGAATGGCACCGGCGGAAATCAACTCTTCCATGGCGCGGTTCACCTCGATCACCTCGAAGATGCCGATACGCCCGTTGTACCCATTGTGATCGCAGCTCGGGCACCCCACGGCCTGGGGAATTTCGGACGGTGGTTCGAGTTCGTGGCGGCGGAAAAACTCTTCTTCCACCGCCGTGCAGGGTTTCATCAGTTTGCAGTGCGGGCAAATTTTACGCACCAGCCGCTGAGCCACCACCATCACCAGCGAAGAGGCCAGGATGCTGGTGTTGATTCCCAGGTCCAGCATGCGGTT
This sequence comes from uncultured delta proteobacterium, assembly GCA_963779885.1. Lineage (GTDB taxonomy): Bacteria > Desulfobacterota > Desulfobacteria > Desulfobacterales > SG8-13 > JARFQH01. Next base: position 8,229 of record CAWAAN010000005.1, read on the forward strand.
GATGGCCGAGGCGGCGTCGTTGGTGTGCAGGGTGGACAACACCAGGTGGCCCGTAATGGAGGCGCGCAACGCCAGTTCGGCCGTCTCCTGATCCCGGATTTCGCCCACGAGAATGACATCCGGGTCCTGGCGCATCGCCGATCGCAAGGCATTGCCGAAGGTCAGGCCGGCCTTGGGATTGACGGCCGTCTGGCGGACGGTCGGGATGACGTGTTCAATGGGATCTTCGATGGTCATGACATTGATGTTGGGGGAGTTGATTTTCATCAATGCCGAGTAAAGGGTGGTCGTTTTACCGGAACCGGTGGGGCCGGTGGAGAGAATCAGGCCGTAGGGACGCTTCAGGTTTTTCATGAACCGGTCGTGGTCATCCTTCTCGAAACCGTGCCGGGAAAGATCTCCCACGACATCGGTATATTTCAACAGTCGCAACACCACGGTTTCCCCTAAATGGGTGGGAAAGGTCGACACCCGCAAATTGATTTCACCGATGCCGCCCTGATATTTGAACCGGCCGTCATGGGGGATGTTGATATTGGAGATATCGATATCGGCCATGATTTTGAAGCGGGTCGACAGACTCTGGTGGAAGCTCTTGGGGAAAATATGCTTTTGCTGCAGGACGCCGTCGATGCGGTAGTAGATCCGGACGAGATTGTTATCCGGTTCGACGTGAATGTCGCTGGCCCTGAGCACGTCGCCCTTTTCGATCAGCATGTCGGCGAGCCTGACGATCTGATTGTCGGCCGCCTCCGCCGCGCCGGCATTGATCAGGGTCAGCTTCTCGATTTCTTCGTCGATGCCGCGGGCGCGTTTGTAATGCAGTTCCACTGCCTTGGATATCCACTCCTTGGAGGCCAGGTAGGTCGCCACCCGGCATCCGGTCATGCGGGCGAGTTCGTCCGTGGTCAGCACGTCGAAAGGGTTGGCGGTGGCGACCTTGAGGGTGTGATCTTCCCAGGCAAAAGGAAACACATTGTGTTTGGTGACGAATCCCACCGGAATCTTGTCCACCAGGCCGCGATCGATGACGACCGCGGCGGTGTCCAGTATTTCGGCGCCGCTTTGGACGGCGATGGCCATCTGGAGTTTTTCATCGGTGATCCAGTCGAGTCGGATCAGCACATCGCCCAGCATGGATCCGGTTTTTTTGGACTCCATCAGGGCCATCTCCAACTGACCCTGGTCGATGAAGCCCATTTGAATCAATATATCACCAATTCGTTTCTTCATCTTATCAACCTTCTTGGGCTATCTCGGCCGTCCGGCCCGATTATTCTTGAACGAGGCCCGAATAAGCCCGCAAGGACCTGATGCGGTCTTCGATCTGTTTCATCTCATCCGCCGGCAACGGACTCCCCTGCCGCAGGAATTTCTCATAATATCGAGCGGCTTCATCATAGCGGTGCAATTTATCGGAAAGAACCGCCAGGTTAAAAAGCAGAAGGCTGTGGCCCCCATTGAGTTCCTCGGCCTTTTTATAGGAGATTCGCGCTTCTTCCAACCGGCCGAGTCGACTCAAGGCGACCGCCCGGTGGAAATAGATTCCGAATCGGGGTTCCGCCCCCTGACGGGCGGCCGTATCCAGGTCCTGAATCGCCTCCGCCGGTCTTCCCAGGCCCATTTCAACGATGGCACAATTCACCAGGACATCGGGGTTCAGAGGATCGGCGGCCCGCAGCTCTTTCAACAGGGGATTGGCTTCCGAATACGCCGCCAGTTGTATGTAGGCCGCGCCGAGATTGAACCGGGCATCCCGATGAGCGGGATTTGCCCGGAGGACTTGTTGATACATTTGGACCGCTTGCGTTAACCGGTCATCACGGTGGTAGCGCAGCGCCTTCTGGTAGAATAGGTCTATGTCATGGGCTGGCGGCGATGCGCCCGATGACGTGTCTCTAGTAATAATTTGACGGTTTTTTTTTACTGCCGGCCCGCTCTTTGGCGAAGTTTTCCCCGGAGAGGCGGATGGTGCGTCCGGACGGCGTTTAGTCAAGTCCTCATTTTTTTTGACCGGCTCGTTTTGAGCGGATACCAGCAAAGGTGGTTTTACCACTTCCGGCATCTTAACACCTGATGCGGGTTCGACCTTTTTCCGACACGTTTCCCCGGACGCTGGCATCGGCTCGATATCATTTTGCTCGATTTTCGGCACGGCGCCGCCGCCGGCAATCGGCGTGTTTTCCCGGGCCGACAGGGGTCCTGAGGCATACCCGGTGCAGAGGACCAGCGTGCCGGCAAGCAGCGCCATGCCCCCGATGCACGAAATGGCATTTCGTTTCAGGTGATGCCACGCGGATTGTTTTCGATGATGGGGATCGTTATCCGGTTGTCTGATAGCGGTGCACTTTCCCCCGTGTGCTTCAGTCGAAAAGCTCATAGGCCGTTCCAATGCCGTTATTCATTTTTTCGCGCTCCCTCAGGGGCCACGAAGAGATGCGACCACCAGGTTGGGCAGGCGACAAGATTTTGACAGCCATCATCACCCGGCCGGTCTTCCAGCCGATGATTGAGAATACAAACTCTTCACAATTTCGCAGCCGTTCAGAGGGTTGCACCGTCCGCTGCTCTTCAAACCACTTCAATCATAGGGGGGAACCCACCAGGCGATTTCCGCAAATTCAATTCTGACTTCCAGCTGTCGCCCGTTGTTCTGAATGGCCTTTATCTTGCCCAGGACTTCCTGCCGGTCGATAATCCCCGGAAAGGAGAAGCTCATCGTAATATCATCTTCCCTCTGCAGTGCATTGTCCCTGTTTGCCGCCGCGTCGAAGATGCAGCAACAGCCGCTTTTGCTGATGTTCTTGATGACCCCGGCCTTGGTTTCGTTGTTGATGAAAATGTTGGCGGAGATAAAGCAGGTGATTCGTTTGTGGGATCGGGACTCAAGTTTTTCTACCGCGGCGGGGTATTCCAACAAGAGCAATGTCAAAGGCTCGTGGGTTACCGCGATGACTCTAGATGAGAATTGCAGGACATTTTCTTTAAATGAATACTTAATTGTTATCCGGCCGCTCTGAAGCAGCTTGATTTTACTGCCGCCGGGATGTGAAGGAGGGGCAATGACGATATACTGATGTTCTTTTTTGCCGATATAATTGCTTTTCAACGGCCCTTTAAGGCCCTCTGCGACAAGACTCAGCTCGGTTCCGGGCTCTAGGTCGAGATAATCTGTCTTATCGCGTTCGGCGATGTTCTTGCCTGACATAGCGATTCCTTATTGTGGTCACAGCAATGAATGGCGATCGGAAGAAAAAGCCCTCTTCCGATTCTGGACCCAGCGTTAACAGCGTATACGGACACGGCGTAGAATTCCGCGCACGCTTCATCAACTGCAAAATTAACGCCAAATTTTAAAAATTACCGAATAAATTGCAAAAAATCAGTGGAGGGCACGTGAGGGTGCAGCCAAACATGCGGTACGGGGGGCGAAACAGGAAGGTGTTAATGATGGGAATTTGCTATTTTGTTGAGGTTATTTCTTTGCCAGTTTCAAGGAGCTCAGAACGGCGAATTTCGGGTTGACAACCTTTCTATCGCAGCCGCAGTCGCCCGGGTTCAGGTCGGCGCCGCATCTGGGGCAAAGGCCCTTGCAGTCGGGCCGGCACCGGGGGGTCATCGGCAGGGCCATCAGCACCTCCTCCTGGACGGCAGCGGCTAAATCGATCTCATCGCCCCGAAAAAAGATCTGGCCGATTTCCTCAGGATCGAGTTCGATTTCCGTGCGGCGGGCCAATTCGGGGGTTTCCGCCGGCTGCCGGGTGAAGGTCAGGGAGAAGTCGGCGGCGAGCGGGGCCTCGAAGTCCGCCAGGCAGCGGCTGCATGACTGGCGCACGCGCGTGGCGAAGCGGCCGTCGGCTGCGAACAGGTCGCCGATGCGCCGGATGTGAAGCTCGATGGTCAGGGGCATCGTAAAATCACCTTCCCGGCGGCGGCCAAGTTCGGCCAGCGCCGGAAACGATGCGGCGTCTTCCCGGAAGGCCAGCTCGATGCCGTTCTCGTTGATATCATCTACATTGACACGCATCCCAACCTCCTTTTGCGCCATGCCCGGTTGCGCAATTTAATTGCGATCGCCTTAAAATTATTATAAATGTAACTTTTATCGGATAAAATGGCAATCCGGCTTTCATTTTCCAATTGAACCGTATCCCGGGGAATCACATGAAGAATTCGGAAGATCCGCGCGCGACCACCACAGGAGAAAAGCGTTCTGACGGCGAAGGGGCCCCGGCCGCGCCCCCCAACTTCATCAGGACCATCATCGACGAGGACATGCAAACCGGTCGGTGGGACGGCCGCGTCATGACCCGCTTTCCGCCCGAACCAAACGGCTACCTGCATATCGGCCATGCGAAATCGATCTGCCTGAATTTCGGGCTGGCGGCCGACTACGGGGGCCTGTGCAACCTCAGGTTTGACGACACCGACCCGGCCAAGGAAAGCCTCGAATACGTGGAGTCGATCAAGGCGGATGTCCGCTGGCTGGGCTTCGACTGGGGCGACCGGCAGTATGCGGCCTCGGATTACTTCGACCGGCTTTACGAGTTTGCGGTGCAGCTGATCCGCAACGGGCAGGCCTACGTGGACAGCCTCGGCGCCGACGAGATCCGCGAATACCGCGGCACGCTGACCGAAGCGGGTCGCCAAAGCCCTTTTCGCGACCGGTCGGTGGACGAAAACCTCGATCTTTTCACCCGCATGCGCGCCGGAGAATTTGCGGACGGGGCGCATGTGCTGCGCGCCAAAATCGACATGGCCTCGCCCAATCTGCTGATGCGCGACCCGGTGCTTTACCGGATCAAGCACGTGCGCCACTACCGGACCGGTGACAAATGGTGTATCTACCCTCTATACGATTTCACCCACTGCCTCTCGGATTCCATCGAAGGCGTCACCCACTCGCTGTGCACCCTCGAGTTTGAAAACAACCGCGAGCTTTACGACTGGGTGCTGGACCGGCTCGAGGTCTACCATCCGCGCCAGATTGAATTTGCACGCTTGAACCTGACCTTCACCGTGCTCAGCAAACGCAAACTGATCACCCTGGTCGAGGGCGGATACGTCGAGGGCTGGGACGACCCGCGCATGCCGACACTATCGGGCCTGCGCCGCCGCGGCTGCCCGCCGGCCGCCATCCGCAACTTCTGCGACCGCATCGGGGTCGCCAAGAGCAACAGCACGGTCGATATGGCCCTGCTCGAGTACAGCGTTCGGGAGGAACTGAACAAAACCGCCCCCCGGGTCATGGCGGTCCTGCATCCCCTGAAGGTGGTGATCACCAATTATCCCGAAGGGCAGGTCGAGGAACTACCGGCGGAGAACAACCCGGAAGACCCGGCCATGGGCTCGCGCATGTTGCCGTTTTCAAAAGTTCTTTTTGTCGAAAGCGATGATTTCCGGGAAGATGCGCCGCGCAAGTGGTTTCGTCTGGCGCCGGGGCGCGAGGTCCGATTGAAGCATGCCTATTACATCACCTGCACCGAGGTCGTGAAAGACGAAGCGACCGGCGAGGTTCTCGAACTGCGCTGCACCTTCGATCCGCAAACCCGCGGCGGCTGGTCCCAGGACGGCCGCAAGGTCAAGGGCACGCTGCACTGGGTGTCGGCCGCGCACGCCCTGGAGGCCGAAGTCCGGCTCTATAAAAATCTCTTTACGCGCGAGAATCCCAACGACGTCGAACAGGGCCGGGACTTTACCGATTACCTCAACGCCGAGTCCCGCGAGGTGTTGACCGGCTGCCGCGTGGAACCGAGCCTGGCCTCGGCGGCGCCCGGGAGCCGCTACCAGTTTCTGCGCCTGGGGTACTTCTGTGTCGACGCAGCCTGCGCGGCACCCGGCCAGAGGGTTTTCAACCGTACGGTGACCCTCAAGGACACCTGGGCCAAAATCGACAAGGCCCAGGAACGGCGGAAATCGGCCGGTCGGCCGTAATCAACGGCTGTTTTCAGCCGAACACGATCCCCACGTATCCCACGAAACTTGCGGCGGGGCTCTTGTCGTAGCTCGTGGCGTAGGCCAGCGTTTGGGCCTGCCGCGCGCCGAGGCGGCCCGCGGCCGCGATGGTCGTGGCGGCTGCGCCGGCACAGCAGGCGCTCTGCTGAGACAGGGCTTCGTCGATGACCCGTTCGGGATCCATCGCGACAATGGTGTCGATAACGCGGCGGTCATTGGTATTTTTAACCCAATCCAGCGCCGCCGGGCCGCTGCCGTGCGCCGTAAAGCCGTAATTCTCCCCGTAGTGGGTCAAGTCGGTCGACCCGATCACTTTGATGCGCAGACCCAGCTCCCGGGCCATATCGACCGCCGTCCGGCCGACGTCAAGCGATCTGGCCACCGGCGGTGCCCCAATGGGAAGGATCGTCACGTCCGGTAAAAAATATTTGATGAACGGCAGTTGCAGCTCGATGGTATTGTCCGGGCGGTGGCGCCGCCCGGTTTCCACCTGAAACTCAAATAATTCCAGGAGCCGGTGCGCCAGGGTCGAGTGGATCCCGATTTCTCCCAGGGGCGTCTCCCAGGCCCCATCGGCCATAATGTAGAGATCTGAATTCGGGTGCAGGTGCATGCCAAAAATAATGATGACCTCAGGCGCCGGTGTCGTCGCCAGGGCATGGATCACGTTGCAGGCGATGCTGCCTGAGTAGAACCAGCCGGCATGCGGCACAATCCCGCCGACGAATTCGGCTCCGGAGAGGGCCGAGCGCTGCCCGTCATCTAAAAATCCTCTGATTTCCCGCTCACAGGCTGACGCCTCGGCCGGGTACCAGCTTCCCGCAAAGTCCGCTCTGCGCACATCCATGATACGATCCTTTGAATCGGTTGAGTCAGTTAGGTCGGTTGAGTCAGTTACGCCAGAGAAGAGATATTTTTGCGTTATGCCGCCATGCTTCCTGGGGGTGCCGTGAGGCATGTAACTGATTATCCGGCGCCTCGATGTTTCGTAACGACTCCTCGCCGATGTCGGGCTTGGCTTTGCTCAACCCTTGCATAACAAAAATAATGCCGCATCTCTCCAATGACAACCGGTTGTTCAGGCGCGCGCCGCTTTGTTTTTCCGTAAATCGTGGCTACCTTATTGTCACGTGAGCATCTGAAATCTTTTTCAGGCACTGTTGAGTGTCCAGTTGATGGATGCCGATTTTTCGCTTGGCCAGTTGAGCACCTTTTTTTCGATTTCAGCAAACTTAATTTCATGATCCGATCGGAGGAAAAACATGTGGGAATATACTGAAAAGGTCAAGGATCACTTCCTGAATCCGCGCAATGTGGGCGTGATCGAGGACGCCGACGGGGTGGGCGAGGTTGGTTCTCTGGCCTGTGGCGACGCCCTCAAGTTGATGTTCAAGCTCGATGCATCCGGACGCATCGCGGACGTCAAGTTCCAGACGTTCGGCTGCGCCAGCGCCATCGCCTCTTCATCGGCGTTGACCGAGATGATCAAAGGGCTGACGTTGGAGGAAGCGGCCAAAATCACCAACGAGGACATCGCCCGGCATCTTGGCGATCTGCCCAAGGAGAAAATGCACTGCTCGGTCATGGGACGCGATGCACTCGAAAAAGCCATTGCCTATTACCGCGGTGACGCGGCGAAAAAGGTCGATGGTGAAATCGTTTGTGAATGTTTCGGTGTCACCGACCGCGAGATTGAAAGGGCCGTCAGGGAAAACCACCTGCGGACCATCGAAGATGTGACCTCGTATACCAAAGCCGGCGGCGGGTGCGGAAACTGTCACGACCGAATTCAGGAAATCATCGATTCGGTCCTCGGCACCGGACGGCCGGCCGCCAAAAAACCGGCCAGGCTGAGCAACATTCAAAAAATAAAACTGATCGAGGAAACCCTGGAGCGGGAAATCAAGCCGAGCCTGCAGAAAGACGGCGGCGGGATCGAACTGGTCGACGTGGACGGCAACACGGTGATGGTGCGCTTGTGCGGCACTTGTTCCGCTTGCAGCGCTTCGCAGGTCACGCTGAAAAACTACGTGGAAACCAAGCTGCGGGAACTCGTGACGCCCGAATTGGTGGTTGAGGAGGTGGCCTGATGAAAACCGTCTATGTCGATAACAACGCCACGACCCGGATCGCTCCGGAGGTACTCGATGCGATGATGCCCTTTCTGACGGAACGTTACGGAAACCCCTCCAGTATGCACAGTTTCGGCGGAACGGTGGGATTGGACATCAAGGCGGCCCGGGCCAAGGTGGCCGCTCTGATCGGCGCCGCGCCCGATGAGATCGTTTTTACGAGCTGCGGCACCGAAAGCGACAGCACGGCCATCTGGGCCGCCCTCAACTCGTATCCCAATAAGAAAAAAATCGTTACCACCCGAGTGGAACATCCGGCGGTCAAAAACCTGGCGGAGACACTGACGAAAAGGGGCTATCGGGTGACCTTCGTGCCGGTGGACGGCGAGGGACGCCTCGATCTCGACCACCTGAGACGACACCTCAGTGACGACACGGCGCTGGTCAGCGTGATGTGGGCCAACAATGAAACCGGGGTTATCTTTCCCATCCGCGAGATCGGGGAGATGGTCAGGGATAGAGGAATATTTTTCCATACCGATGCCGTCCAAGCCGCCGGAAAGATACCGGTGGATGTCAAGGCGGATGGCGTGGATATGCTCTCCATGTCAGGTCATAAAATCCATGCCCCCAAAGGAGTGGGTGTCCTTTACGTTCGCAAGGGAACCAAGTTTTCACCGTTCCTCATCGGCGGTCACCAGGAACACGGCCGCCGGGGCGGCACCGAAAACGTGGCGGCGATCATCGGCCTCGGCAAGGCCTGCGAACTGGCCCGCATTCACCTTGGAAAAGACATGGTGCGCGTGGGAAAGCTGCGGGACAGGCTGGAAACCGGGTTGCTGGAAAAAATCCCGAATGCCGTTGTCAACGGAGATCGAGAAAACCGGCTGCTGAACACCACCAGCATCGCTTTCGAGTACGTCGAGGGTGAATCGATCCTGCTGATGCTCAACGAACACGGCATCTGCGCTTCGTCGGGCTCGGCCTGTACTTCCGGTTCACTTGAACCATCGCACGTTTTGCGGGCCATGGGGGTGCCCTTCACGGCGGCACCCGGTTCCATCCGCTTCAGCTTGAGCACCTACAATACAGAGGAGGAGATTGATTTTATCATCGAGAAGATGCCGCCGATCATCGCACGGCTGCGGAGCATGTCGCCCTACTGGAAGCAAGCCGTCGCGGAGGCATAGGCCTTGAGCGGCCGTTAGTTAACCCCAACGTTGCAAAAGTCGGAGGGCTTCAGAGTCAAGGCGTCAAGGGTGCAGCTGTAATTTCCTACCGCAACGGCTTCCCCGGTCCTTTTTAAATGACCGAGTCGATGTCCTTTTTGGTAGTAACCGACAAAGAAGGACTTTCCCCTCTGCAAGGCAATTGTGTCTGACCTCAACTCTCGAAGGTCCACGCCGGCAGAGTTGCCCGAGAATTCAGCAGGAGAAACAAGCCGCATGAGCGGGGCCAGGAGTTCGAGGCTTTTGTACTGCGTGGCTGTAACGGGTGCCGATTCAGCGCTCGCCAATTGAAGCACCGCGACCAATGTGGCCCCTGGGGCCATACAGCGATCAATGCTCTGCATCGCGTCACGTAAATTCACGTACTCGAATACGAGTGCGGCGAAAACCATCGAAACCGGCTCGATCCGGAAACTCGTCGCGGAAAAATCGGCGTCGACGATTTCAAGGCCGGGAATCTTTGCCCCAAACCGGTTCTTGAGAATCGCCAGATAACCGGGGTTGATGTCGATGGCCACGACACGTTTGGTCTGCGACATGTCGATATGCTCAAAACCATTGCCCGTCGTGCAGCCAGGGACTGCGAGTGACGCCGGAGCGTATTGTTTTATCGCCGACGCAGACAGCTCGTTGAGCGCCCGGGACTGGGCGACCTCGGGCAGGGCCATGTGAGCCTCATAATCGCTGGCCGGTATCTGCAACCACGGATTGGTCATGTCTCTACACTGAACGTGCCAGGATAAGATATTATCAACCCCTCGATATGTCGTCATTTCGCCAGCGCCCAACGTCTCGCTTCACCTGATGGCGGTGTACACCTATGGCCTAATTAATGGTGCATTATTTCGCATACCGAAAACTTTGTTAAGCCGCGCGACCCCGCCGATCAGAGTGCAAGCGGTTGGTTAGGTCTACTTCAGCCTTATTTGCTTGGACAAGCAGAGATGCAGATTTCATATGCCTCTCTGCATGCTCGTAGTGTTTCGGTTTTAAATCCGACCGAAGGTCCACCTGAAACACACTCAGAATAGGTGGTGGTACATTGCCGCGTACAACTAGGATCAGCCTTGCTAACGTCAATATCCTTTATACTGTACGAGCATCCGGCTAAGGTCAAAGATAGCAATAAATATAACAGCTGTGTCTTAATCATTTTTCATCCTTTATTGCATGCCAAAAATCTGAAAGATTATTGAGTTCCTTTAAAAGCGAATTCGCCTCATCCCAAGCCTAACGCACTGCTTACCAGTGAGGGCCGCTCTTTGGCCCGAATCTGGTGGAGCAAACTGTTATGCTTTTTCTTTATCAATTACTTTGACATCAAGAACAATGCGACCAAATCCTCCACACTGAACGCCAACATCAAAACATGCTGCACGATTGAAGTGCATTTCGTTCGGATCCGCATCCGCCAGTAAAAGTTCTGTAACCGCAAAAATCTGTGGAACAATAGCTTTTATTGCGTAAATACAGATTTTTCTTGGACTCTTTTCGGTCAATAAATTGCCAAGCCCATCGAAATAGAATTTTTCGCCTACTTTATGCTGGCTATTATATCCATGAGAATCTACGACTTCAGCCACCACCATTTTACTCATAAGATGGGGCGCTCTGGATAAAAATTCTTTATTTTTTGGATTGTTCTTGAACTGTTCCATTTGTTCATCATCATATCCTAATTGATTTTTTAAGTACCTGCATTTTATTGCTTTCCAAACAAATCGTTTAATTCCCATAGATGTTTCCCATGATCAGCTTATCAGTTTTAATAGATGGATTATTTTCCATCTATTGCAATATTATGATATAAAAATGGAAATTGTCAATTTTTGACTTCTTGCCACATCTCCCACGGGTAGAATATGTTGATTTATACAATAGAAGCTGTAAATCGCCCATGCGATCAGCGAATTGACAGGCAGGGAACATGTGCTTGTTATGCTCATGCCCTCTCCTCACGGTCAAGGCTTACCCAGACCGATGTCTTTTCGTGGATACGCGGTGAACGTGTCCGTGTGGCGCTGCACCTTCTGCATCACTTGCGGAATGCCCCACTCGAAGCGTGAGTGGCCGATACTTTCCTGCTCCTTGGGGTCCATGTAAAGATTGTAGACCCACGGGCTCATACCGACCTCGGAAATCGTCGACTCGTCCAGGTTACGGCGGGGGGCGTGGATTTCGAACACCCTGAAGTGAATCTTGTATTCCATCCAGCGCACGGCCATCAGGTTGTTTTCGGAATACATGAAGACCGCGTCGCGCTTCGACTCGCCCTCGTCGGCGAGCAGAAAAGAGGCCTGGTCGATGCCGTCGATGTAGCGCGTGTCGGGAATCTGGTCTGTGACGCCCGCGACGCTCAGGGCGGTGTTGAACAGGTCGCAGAGATCGAACAGGCCGTCACTCTGGCGGCCCTTGGCGATCGTCCCCGGCCAGTAGACGATGCCGGGCACGCGCACGCCGCCTTCCCAGGTGGTGCCTTTGCCGCCGCGCCACGGTTGATACCCGGCGTCGGGCCACAAATCTTCGTTGGCCCCGTTGTCCGAGGTGAAAAACACCAACGTGTTTTCCAGCTGGCCGGTTTGCTCGAGGACCTTTAGCAAGCGGTCGACGATGTCATCGATTTCGACGACCGCGTCCTTGTAGGGAAAGCCGGCCGGGCTTTTCCCGGCGTAGCCCTTGGCGGGATAGTTGTCGTTGTGAACGCGACTGAAGGCGTGCACCAGATAGAACGGCTTTCCTTCCTCCACCGTGCGCCGGATGAAATCTTCGGAGAAATTGGCGAACTCCTGGTCGAGCTGGGCGAGGTCATCTGTGCTCGTGAGTTCCTTGGCGATCTCCAGCTTGCCATCCTTCTGACCGCGGGTAATCGCTGGTTTGCTCACCTGCCGCAGCTCCGCGAGCCGCTTGGGGCGCAGCACCATGTCGGGATAGAGGCGTACGTCGAAGTGTTGGGCGAACTCGCTCACCACGGACAGAATACCGAAATAGTCGTCGTAACCGACCTCGTGGGGCAGCATGCCCTCCTGTTCACCCAGGTGCCACTTGCCCGACAGCGCGGTGCGATACCCCGCGCCAGCAAGAATCGCCGCCGCCGTCACCTCGTCCGCCCACGGATTCACCGCGATCCTCTCGCCGGTAAGAATCGGGCGTGTCAGTCCGCTGCGGGTCGGGAGGCGTCCGGTCATGAGGGCGGCGCGGGTGGGCGTGCATGTCGGCTGGGCATAGGTGGACGTGAGCTTAAGCCCCTCGGCGGCGAGGCGGTCGATGGCCGGCGTCGGTGCGCCGATCGCAACGCCGCCGCCATAGGCACCGGGATCACCCCATCCCATGTCGTCGGCCAGAAGGATCAGGATGTTGGGGCTGCGGCCAAATTTTTTTTTAAGGGCTTCCAGCTTGTTCGAAGCCTCAGCCTGCTGATCCGGATGGGGAATGAACTGCTCGAGATACGGCGCGGGCTGAGCCGTCCGGTCGAACGGTTTGGCGACCGCTTCCTGCGCCACCGGCTGCCCGAGAAGTGCGGTCAAAAACACGCAAGCGGTCAGGGCCAGGGCGGTTGTCATCTCTCGTCTCATGCCATCACCTCCTGAAGGGCGTTTGCCATAATGCTTTCAGTGCGGACAGTTTACTCGATTTCATTTTCAGCAGAGATTTTATATTGAAAGCCTAAGGCGGGTCAATACCTAACAAAGAAAGGGACGCTCTCATTATTTAAACTTTACAGACTTTCGCCGACCTGATAGTAAGTATTCATGCCACGCCAATCCAGAATCGATGCTCCTGGTGCTTTGCACCATGTTATTGCCCGTGGAATCGGACGCCGTAATATCTTCAATGACGATATTGACCGTGATAACTTCATTAGACGCTTGCAAACGGTTCTGGAACAGACGCGAACCGGCTGCTATGCGTGGGCGCTGATTCCCAACCACTTTCACCTGTTGCTGCGCACGGGCGATGTGCCGGTGGCCACCACGATGCGCCGACTGTTGACCGGCCACGGGGCCACATTCAATCTTCGGCACCGGCGCAACGGGCACCTGTTTCAAAATCGCTACAAGTCCATTTTGTGTCAGGAGGAGACCTACTTGCTGGAGCTGGTGCGTTACATTCACCTGAACCCGCTGCGGGCCAAACTGGTCAAGAATTTGTCCGAATTGGAAACGTTTCCATATAGCGGGCACAGAGAATTAATGGGCAAAGGCCGACACCCGTGGCAAGACACGGCCTTTGTTCTTAACCGGTTTGGCCGCACAACAAAGGCAGCACGGCGCAAATACGGGGAATTCATTACCAAGGGAATATCGGCGGGCCAGAGGCCAGATCTCATAGGGGGGGGGCTGGTTCGGTCAATGGGCGGATGGTCGGCGGTCAAGGCGCTGCGAAAAGCCAAGATTTACATGAAAGGCGATGAACGGATTTTAGGTGACAGCGATTTTGTCGAGCAGGTGCTCGAGCAAAGCCAGGAGACCTATGAACAGAATCAGGCCCTGCAAGCCCAAGGGATAGACACCAACGCCGTGGCCCGACATGTAGCCAAGCTCCTTGACATTGATATCGATCTTGTCTGGTCGCGCGGCAAGAATCGCACGATTGTCAAGGCCCGCAGCCTTTTTTGCTACTGGTTGGCCGGCGATTTAGGAATCAGTATGTCAGATCTTGCACGGCAACTGGGCCTATCCGTGACCGCAATCAGTCAATCGGTGGAACGCGGCAAGCGGATTGCCGCTGAGAATGATTTTTCGCTCAAAAATTTAAAACTTTAAATAATGAGAGCGTCCCCTTTGATACCTTGCGAAAATATTTGCGAACTGGAGCAAGATCTTTTTTTATGCTGCAGCTTCGTTAGGAAGTTCCCAGCCTGGAAAGACGAGAACGCCGGGGTGGACCTTTAAGGCTCGGGCCAGAATTTTAGCTCGCTCCACTCCGAGCCGGACCCGGTCATTTTCGATGGCCGAAATGGTTGCCTGGGGAATACCTGTTTGCTTCGAAAGTTGGTTTTGGCTTAATTCCTGTAACTCGCGAAGTATACGCACCGATTCGCCAACCGACACATTCGTTCGTTTTTTAGCGGGACGATAGTCACTCATTTAGGGCCTCCGATAGTTGTGAGCGGTTATCGAGTCGACCCGAAACAACAACTCCTCGGGAATCGTGTGGTAAATCACACGCCACTGTAATCCAAGTCGAGAGGATCGGTAGCCTCTCCACCTGCCGGATAAGGCTTCGTCGTGAAACCCTTTAATCAGCCTCAATCCCGGCGGGCCTGAGAGGGAAGCGATGTCTTTCCATTTTTCATAACGTTTAAGAATATCTTTTGGGACTGTGTCGACTTGCCGATCTATTCTACGGTGTTCCTCGATCCGCCACATGCTATATCGTATATATCATAAATATGATATGTCAATGACAATTCATGCCAACGGCACACGCCGCAAATGTTAGCCGTTTAATCGATCCTATTCAGTACTGGTTTTTTTAAAACTTGCCCGACCGGAGGTTCGGGTGTAATAAGTGACCTCATTAAATTATCAATAAAGAAGGAGCATGACGCATGTACAAGGTAATGATTCGGGACGGCATGTCCCCGCTGGCGAAGGAAATTCTGGAGGCGACCGGTCAGATCGAGGTGGTGGTGGACAACGAGAAAGCCACCGGCAGCCCGGAGGCCCTGGCGGAAATTATCGACGGATTCGACGGATTGGCCATCCGCAGCGGAACCAAGGTGACCGAACCGGTCTTGCAGAAGGCCGGCCGCCTGAAGGTGATCGGCCGGGCCGGGGTCGGGGTGGACAACGTGGATGTGGCTGCCGCCACCGAACACGGCATTGTCGTCATGAACGCTCCGGGGGGCAACACCGTCACCACGGCCGAGCATGCCATCTCGCTCATGCTCTCGCTGGCCCGCAACATCCCCCAGGCCACCGCGTCGATGCGCGAGGGCAGATGGGAGAAAAAACTGCTCAGCGGCGTCGAAATCACCGGCAAGACCCTGGGTATCATCGGACTGGGCCATATCGGGCGCGTGGTGGCCGAAAGGGCCCTGGGCCTGAAGATGAAGGTGATCGCCGCCGATCCCTTTGTCAGCCCCGAGGCCGCCAAGCAGTTGCACGTCGAGCTGATGCCCCTGGAAGAGCTGCTGGCGGCGGCGGACTTCATCACGTTGCACGTCCCGCGCCTGAAGGAGACGATCGGCATGATCAAGGCGGAGACGATTGCCAGGATGAAACCGGGGGTGCGGATCATCAACTGCTCGCGCGGTGACATCATCAACCTGGAGGATTTGTGGCAGGCGCTCGAAAGCGGGCATGTGAGCGGGGCGGCCCTGGACGTGTTGCCCAAAGAACCCCCCGAGCCGTCCCTGGCCATCTTGAAACACCCCCACGTGATTTTCACGCCGCACCTGGGCGCCAGTACCGATGAGGCCCAGAACAAGGTCGCCGAGATGATCGCCAGGCAGATAGCCGATTACCTCATCGAGGGGATCATCACCAATGCGGTCAACTTCCCCTCGGTCTCCCACGAGGTCATGGAACAGATCCGGCCCCACATCGACCTGGCGGAGAAGATGGGGTCGCTGATGGGACAGCTGGTGCGCCAGCCCCACGATGTGACCATCACTTACAGCGGCGATGTGACCCGGTTCGATACCCGGCCCCTCACGCACGCGGTGTTAAAAGGTCTGCTGGGTGCGTTCACCGACAAGCCCGTCAATTACGTCAGTGCTCCGGCCATCGCGCGTGACAAGGGGATTCACGTGCGGGAAACCACCAGCCAGGCCAAGGCCGATTTCGCCAATCTGATCAAGGTCAAACTGGAGGGGCTGGACGAGGAAACCGACGAGATATGGGGGACGATCTTCAGCAAAAAGTACGCCCGCATCGTGCGCATGGGCCGAATGTTTCTGGATGCGATCCCCGGCGGCTCGATGATCATCATCCAGAATATCGACCGGCCGGGCGTGATCGGCAATGTGGGCACCACGCTCGGGCGCCACAATATCAACATCGGACGCTTTCAGCTGGGCCGCCGCGGCGATCGCGCGCTGTGCATGGTCAACATCGACACGCCGGCCGACGACCGTGTCCTGGAAGACATCCAGGCGCTGCCAAACATTCTTGCCGTCAACCAGGTGCACCTAAACTGAGCCGGGAGCGGCCCAAGGGGGATAAGCCTCGGGTTTCTTCATGTCTGGCCGGGGTGGCACTTCTCACCCCCCGGCCGGAGATGGGTCGGTCTTGGTTGCCAGTTCATGGGCGCCGGTTTTGTCGGTTTCTATTCCGGCCGGTGACACCAGGATATCGAGGCCGGTTCTTCTCCAGGTCGCCCGTGCTTGCTCCGGCGTGTCGACCAGGGGCTCCTGGCAGTTGAAAGAGGTGTTGAGCAGCAGGCTGCAACCGGTTTTATCCCGCCAGGTCGTCAGCAGGTCCAAGATAAACGGATCGTCTCCCGCGCCGACGATCTGGGGGCGGCTGGTGCCGTCGATATGGGTGACGGCCGGAACCTGATCCGCATTTGTTGAGACAATGTAGGACATATATTTGCTCGGCACCCCCCAGTCGCCCAGCACCATGGGCGCGAACGGCCGATACCATTCGCGCTGCTTGACATCCCGGTTGAGCCGGTCTCTTCCGTCCGCCAGGCGCGGATCGAGAAGAATGCTGCGGTGGCCCAAAGCCCGCGGACCGGACTCCGCGCGGCCGTAGCACAGCCCGACACTTTTTCCCTCCTCCAGAAACCGCACCACATCCGCGATGACATGACGGCCAATAATGCCCGCATCGGTGCCCAGATAAGGCGGCCACGCGCGGGCGGCCCGCGGCCGATTCAATACGTGGTGCCACACGAAAAGCGCCTGGCCGAGGCTGATGCCGCCGTCATGCGGCTGGGCCGGCACCCAGGTTCCCGCAAACAACCCGCTCTGGTGAATGGCGGTGTTGGCCGTGCAGTTCATCGAGCATCCGCCCGTCATGACCAGCCGGTCCAGCGGCCGCCATGACCTCATCCGGGCCGCGGCCTCGAGATATAACGTTGTCGTCAGCTGTTGCAGCGAGGCGCAGACATCCTGGGCAAATGGTGCTTGCGGATCGAGGGCCACGATCCCGAAGCGCCCGGCGTCATCACGCAGAAACGGGGAAAACGGATGGTAGAGCATCTGCTGTTTCAGCGTCTCGACAATCTCATCCCGGGGCGTGCCGTAGCTGGCCAGGCCCATTAATTTGCCGGCGCTCTCCAGGCGCTTCATGTTAAAATTATACTCTCCGATGGAGGCCCAGGTGCGGCCGATATTGAGCTGCAACTTTCCGCGGCCTTCATGGCCCCAACCGTATTCGATCTCCTCGATTCGGTTGCCCGACCCCCAGGCCAGGGCGCAATTGCGAAAGTCGCCTCCGCCGTCCGCGGAAAGGATTCCGGCCGTTTCGAATGGCGAGGTAAACAGCGCCCCGGCGGCATGGGCCAGATGATGGTCGATCGCGACGCCGTCGTACCAGCGGCCGAACAGCTCGATGCGCTGCCGGCTGTAACGGGCCTCGACCGGTCCCCGCCATCCGGGTTTCTTGAAGTCGGAATGTTCCTGGTAGGTTTTGCCGTCCAACCGCCACGGCTCCAGGCGGCCGTCGAAAGTGGGTTTGATCCAGGGGCTTATGGCAACGATATCGATGGATTCGGGATTCCAGCCGTAGGTCTCCAGAATCGACTCGATGTCGATCAGCCCCTTGTCGTGCTTGACCCGCGTCAGGCGTTCTTTTTCAAGGACGACGACCGGCTGGCCATCCTCCATCAGGGTGCAGTTGGCATCATGACCGTAAAACAGGGAAAGGATTCGCATTCACCCTCCGGTGAGTCGCCGTGTGGCGACCGCGGCGCCGATAAGTTTCTTGACGAAACGGCGCGGGATTGGTTATAATACAAATGATATACAACGCATATCAAAGGAGTTCTTTGTGAAGATTGCTTATAAATTCAAGGGCTACCGCGTCCTTCTGGTTCACAACGACGAGCCTTTTTGGGATGACATCCATTCCCGGATTATGAAAACCGACTGCGACCTGTTCGCCGTGAATTCAACTAAAGACGCCTCGCGGCTCATGCAACTGATGGCGTTCGATATTATCATCAGCGCTTACGATCGCCACGAGGTCGATGGGTGGGACCTGTTCCGCCATGTAACCGGTTCCAACCGCAACGCCATTAAAATTCTGCAGAAAAAACGTTCCGACTGCGGCATGAAATGGCGCCTGCAACTGAGCAGCGGCGACGGACAGATAAGAAATTCACTCGAATTGGAAAGCATGCTGGCCGTCATTTCCGGCGAAATGGAAGGAAATGGCGACACCGGCCAAGTGCCCTTTTATTCTTTGAAACCTCACCCGGCGGGGATACACCGCCCAGCCCCTTCACGCACGGTTCCCCAGCCCCAGCCGGTGTAATTTCCTGCCCCCATTCTTGCCGGAACCGACCATAACAACAAGATTACGGCATGCGGCATCAAAACCCGGCCGGCCGGCGGGGCTGATGCGACGCTCCTTCACCGGCCAGCATGATGCGGGCATCGGCCACGACACATTTCCTGCCGGTGCACTTCACGGGATTGAGATCGACGGTGTCGATCATCGTCGATAGGTCCATGACCAGGGCCGAGAAATTGGTGACAAGCCCGCACAGAGCCGCCATGTCGACCGGCTCCGCGCCGCGGTAGCCTTTTAACAGTCGAACGCCTGCCAGACTCTCCACCATCGAAAAGACATCGCCGTCGGTCAGCGGGGCCATTCTCAAGGCGATGTCCTGATAAATTTCAACGGCGGTGCCGCCGATGCCCAGCAGGATGACCGGGCCGAACTGGTGGTCGATCTTGGCCCCGATGATCAGTTCGATCCCGGCGATAAGCGGTTCGATCAGGATTCCGGCAAAGCCCGGCATCCGGCTGAAACGCTCGAAAACCCCCGTCAGCGCCGCGTCATCTGTTATGCCGACGGCCACGGCGTTATGCTCGGACTTGTGCACGATTGCCGGCGAGACGACCTTGGCCACCACCGGGTAACCGATCGCGGCGGCCGCTTCGAGCAGCGCGGGCAGGGTGGGCACCCAGCAAAAATCCGGTACGGGAATGCCCGCCAGAGACAGCAGGCGCTTGGCTTCCGGCTCCAGAACCCAGCCGTGTTTTTTCGCACCACCGAGAATATCTTCCATCTCCCGATTCAACATGTCCGGCACCTCCGCAAGGCATCGACCATCAGCACCGCCCCCTCGATGGAAGAGGAGACCGGAACGTCGTTCAATTCGAACCCCTCGATCAACATCCGGTATTTTTCCTGGTGGGGCACATACGCGACCAGCGGTTTGTTTTCGCTGCGAAAGACATGGCTCAGCCGCGCACCCAGATCCGAGGAGATGCCGGGCGAATACGGCAGCAGCAGCAAAATGACGCAATCGATTTCCGGCGCCTGGCTCAGGCCGTTGGCGGCCGCGACAAAATCGTCATCGCGGGCGCTGCCGGTCAAATCGACCGGGTTTTCAAGCGAAGCGATCCCCTGGACGCTGGCCGACAGGTTTTCTTTAATCTTCTGGCGGACCGGTTCCGAGAGCTGGGGAACCGCCAATCCCGTAGCGGCGCAGATATCGGTCACCAGGACGCCGTGCCCGCCGCTGACGGTGATGATGCCGACCCGGCCCCGGATTTTCTTGCGGTAACAGCTCAGGGATTCGCAAAATGATACCATCTCGAACTCGTTGTCGGCTTCCACGATGCCGTGCTGGGCCAGAACGGAGGCAAAAACCTTGTGGTCGCCGGCCAGGGAGGCGGTGTGACTGGAGGCGGCCCGCTGGCCCTCGGTGCTTTTTCCGGACTTGAGCACGATGATCGGCTTGGGGACATTCGCGGCGGCCTGGACGAAGCGCCGGCCCTCGTTTTTATCGAAACCCTCCACGTAAAAGGCAATGACGCGCGTTTCGGGATCATCGGACAAATAGTCCAGCATGTCCACCTCCCGGATCAGGGCCTTGTTGCCGATGCTCACCGCCAGGGACAAACCGACGCCCTGTTCGGCGAATTTGACCATCTGATCCACCAGCACCCCGCCGCTCTGGCTGACAATGGCGACCGGACCGGGATCGGGGCGTATCAGGCGCTCGCCGGGCAGAAAGAAAGTATCGAAGCGGGCCGGGGCATAGATACCCAAGCAGTTGGGCCCGATGAAGGGAAATTCGGCCGCGCGGGCGAGGTCGACTATCTGTGACTGCAAATCGGCGCGCCCGCTTTCGGCGAATCCGCCCGAAATGATCACGGCCGCCCCGACCCCGCTCTCGATGCAGCGCGCGATGATCGCGGGCACGAATTCGGCGCGCGCGGCCACGACCGCCAAATCGACACGGGTGTCAATATCGCCGATGTCGGCATAGACCCGGTCTCTCTGGTATTGCCCCCCGCGAGGATTGACGGGAAAGACGTCGACCGGATATCGCAGGTGAATTTTATTGTAGATGACATTGGCCGGATGGCGGTCGTTGGACAAAGACACGCCGAAAACGGCGATGGTTTTGGGATGAAAAAGCGGGGTAAAATCCAAAACAGCCTCCGGTCAAAAAGGGTTCAGATTTTCTTGCCGATGTCGAATGCCCGGCCCAGGTAGCGGCCGATACCGTGGTAGGAGCGGATTTCGGGGCCGAAAACAATGGGCGCCACTTTTTCGATATCCGGCAAGCCGCTGTCGGCGAGAACCGCCTCGTCGGCCTTGACATCCAGGACCTCCCCGATAAACTGCGTGTGCAGGCCGAGATCGATGGTCTGAACGAGCTTGCATTCCAGGACCAGGGGGAATTCGGCGATATAGGGCGCATCCACCACATCGCTTTTGACGGGGGTCAGGCCCGTGGCGGCGAATTTGTCGGTCGTGCGCCCGCTGACAATGCCAAAGTAATCGGCCTCCCGCGCATATTTCTCCGAAGGCACGCTCAGCGTGTATGCCTGCCGCGCGATGATGTTGGCGTAGCTGTAGCGCGGCTTCTGGAGCGCCACATACACACAGGGTGGTTTGGAACAGCAGATCCCGCCCCAGGCGGCCGTCATGCCATTGGGCCGGCCGTCCTTGTCGTAGGATCCGACGATCCACACCGGGGTGGGAAATATCAGCGTCTTGGGACCTATGGATTTTTTCATGGATATTTCCTTTAACACGAAAATAGAACCGAAAGTAGGTTCCGGGTTCAGGGTTAAGCTTTCAGAGTTAGGAACATAGAATCGTAGGTTGGGGTGACCAAAGCGAACCCCAACATCGGCAAGGATTCATTATCTTTGTTGGGGTTCGTTACACTTACCCCAACCTACGAGACCATCCGGGCTCCGGCGCGTCATTCTCATTCATCATGGTGGGACGCAGAGCCATGCGTGTTTAACATTTTTTACATCACCTTAACCGCTACTATTCGACCCACCGGAATTTGTCAATTCGGTGATGATGAACGAGATTTTCCCGATGACCGGGACCGCTGCCGCAGCAACCGCTACATATCTTGATGCCGTGGCGACGGTTCAAGTGTAACATCCGCTTGCCCCAATTCTCGATGGCATCGACCTGAAGCCGCCGGCTGCCGTCCAGCGCCCCCTGATCACGCGAGGAGGCATTGGCCTGAAAGCCGATCAAGCATGAAATCAGTTGTTGCCAGTGTTTCGACAAGCTCCATGAGCCAAATAATCCTTTGCTGGTTCTTGTCCGTCGGTTGACACGCTTTTCCCGACAGCCATTGCAAATATACCTGGAATAGCCTATTTGACAATAGGCGCGAGGCGCGCAGATGCACTCCGGATAACAAAACAGCTGCCGGCTTTTCCCTGGCAAGGACCGGCGAACAATATCATTAAATGAAGAGGAACGCCCATGAGCGATCAACCCAACAAGATCATTTATTCCATGATCGGCGTCGCCAAGTTTCACGACAAGCGGCCCGTGTTGCAGGACATATCCCTGTCCTATTTTTACGGCGCCAAAATAGGGGTGCTGGGACTCAACGGGTCCGGAAAGAGTTCCCTGCTGCGCATCATGGCCGGGGTCGACAAGGACTTCGTGGGTCAGACCATCGTTTCTCCCGGTTTCACGATCGGTTTTCTCGAACAGGAACCGGCCCTGGACGATCAGAAAACCGTGCGCGAAGTTGTTCAAGAGGGTGTGCAGGAAACCGTGGACCTGCTGGAAGCCTACAACCGCATCAACGAGCAGCTGGCCGAGCCGATGTCCGCAGAGGAAATGGACCGCGTGCTCGAGCGCCAGGGAGAAATCCAGGAGCAGCTGGACAATCAGGACGCCTGGGACCTCGACGCGCGGCTCGAGATGGCCATGGACGCTCTGCGCTGCCCCGCGGGGGAAACGCCGGTCAAAATTCTGTCCGGTGGCGAGCGGCGGCGGGTGGCGCTTTGTCGGCTGCTGCTTCAAAAACCGGACATTCTGCTGCTCGACGAACCCACCAACCATCTGGATGCCGAAACCGTCGCCTGGCTCGAGCACCATTTGCAGCAGTATGCGGGCACCGTCATTGCCGTGACTCACGACCGCTATTTTCTGGACAATGTCGCCGGGTGGATCCTGGAACTCGACCGCGGCCGGGGAATCCCCTGGAAAGGAAACTACTCCTCGTGGTTGGACCAGAAGCAGAACCGTCTGCAGCAGGAAGAAAAGGGCGAGAGCAAGCGCCAAAGGACCTTGCAGCGCGAGCTGGAATGGATCCGCATGTCTCCCAAGGCGCGGCGCAGCAAATCCAAAGCGCGCATCCAGGCCTATGAAAAAATGCTTTCGCAGGAAAGTGAAAAGCGGGTCGAAGACATGGAAATCTACATTCCGCCCGGTCCGCGGCTGGGGAACCTGGTCGTAGAAGCGGGCAGCCTGGCCAAGTCATATGGCGGCCGGCTGCTGCTGGACGATCTGAGCTTCACCCTGACACCGGGCGCCATCGTCGGGGTCATCGGTCCCAACGGGGCCGGCAAGACCACCTTGTTCCGGATGATCACCGGGCAGGAACCGCCGGATGCCGGCAGCATCCGCACCGGCGATACGGTGCGCCTGGCCTATGTCGACCAGAGCCGCGATGCGCTCGATCCGCAAAAGACAGTCTGGGAAATGATCGCGGACGCTGAGGATGTCATCGACCTGGGCGGCCTGAGCGTCAAGTCGCGCGCGTATGTCGCGCGGTTTAATTTTTCGGGCTCCGATCAGCAGAAACGAATCGGCATGCTGTCGGGCGGCGAGCGCAACCGGGTTCACCTGGCGCGGATGCTGAAGCAAGGCGCCAATGTACTGCTGCTCGACGAGCCGACCAACGACCTGGACGTCAACACCTTGCGGGCGCTCGAAGAAGCGCTCGAGAATTTTGCCGGCTGCGCGGTGGTGATCAGCCACGACCGCTGGTTTCTGGACCGCATCGCGACCCACATCCTGGCCTTCGAGGGCAACAGCAAGGCGGTGTGGTTCGAGGGTAATTACTCGGACTACGAAGCCGACCGGCGCACCCGGCTGGGGGCGGCCGCCGACCAGCCCCACCGGATCAAATACCGGCAGTTGACCAGGGAGTAGGGAAATCGTCGTAGTTCCAGAAAGGTGCCGGCTCTTGTGCCGGCGGCGCCGGCCACGGCCAGCCGGTCGGCAGCGGACAGACCAGCCGGACGGGTGTTTGGCGGGTGGGGTGCACGACGGTGATCTCCCTGGCCAACAGGGCGATTTGGCGGTCCTTGAAGGCGCTACCGGCGCCATAGCGCACGTCCCCGGCTATGGGATGGCCGGCATGGGCCAACTGAAGCCGGATTTGATGCCGCCGGCCGGTTTCGGGTGCCACCTGCAGCAGGCTGCGATTTCCGGCACTCTCGATCAGGCGGTACCGCAGGCGGGCCGCGCGGCTGTTGTCGGTGGGGTTGGAAACGATCCGGCACGCGACCCCCTGCCGCTCGATGTGACCGTTAAGGGCTCCGGCCGGCGGCGCGGGCGTGCCGTCGACGATGGCCAGATAGGTTTTGCGGACCGTTGCCGATCGAAACTGCGCGCTCAACCGCGCGGCGGCCTTTGACGTGCGGGCGAAAACCATCACGCCTGCCACCGGCCGGTCCAGACGGTGGACCAGGCCGAGAAAAACGTTACCCGGCTTGTCATAGCGCTGCTTCAGCCACTCTTTGGCCAGTTCGAGCAGACACGCCGCGCCGGAACGGTCTCTCTGGGCCAGCAAGCCGGCCGGTTTATAGAGTGCCAGCAGGTGGTTGTCTTCAAAAAAAACCGGCCAGCGCGGGTGATAAAAGCTCGTCTCAGAGAGCATCGAAAATTTCCGGAAAACAGGCCGCCCTGCCGCAGCCGCAAGCGATGTCATGACGCAAACCAGAAAAGAAATATCTTCCGTTCCTGC
The DNA here is from genome assembly GCA_963779885.1 of uncultured delta proteobacterium. Classification (GTDB taxonomy): domain Bacteria; phylum Desulfobacterota; class Desulfobacteria; order Desulfobacterales; family SG8-13; genus JARFQH01. The sequence continues at coordinate 32,860 of CAWAAN010000005.1, forward strand.
CGAGTCGCCCGGACCCGAGAAGATGGCGGCCATTTTCGAGACATGCGGCATTCATTTGGCGGGTTCGCAAATTCAACAGCTGTGGGCTTACCACGTGATGCTGCGTCAGGGCAACCCGGAACTCAACCTGACGCGGGTGCATAACTTCGACAACATGGTCGTCAAGCTCTATGTCGATTCGATCCTGCCCGCTGATCTGCTGCGGCTTCCCTCACCCTTGCTCGACTTGGGAACCGGCCCCGGTATGCCCGGCATTCCCCTCAAGATCTATCAGCCCCACCTGGAACTTCTTCTGGCCGAAAGCCGCCGTAAGCGGGTCGATTTTCTATCGCTGGTGGTCGATCGGCTGCGGCTGGAGGGTGTGCGCCTCATCGAAAGAAAAATCGACGTTGATTTCGAGGAACCGGTGGCGGGCGTGATCACCCGGGCCGTGGAAACGATGGCCCGGACCCTGGAGCGCGTTCGCGGATGCCTGGCATGCGGCGGCCAGGTGATCTTCATGAAAGGTCCGAACTGCGAGGCGGAATTGGACGAGATCCGGGAGCGGTGGTCCTCGGTCTACAAGCTGATCGAGGATCGGGCCTACATCATCCCCCACACCAGCCATCGGCGTCGCCTCGTGGTCGTGGAGCGTCTGGACGAGCCGGGCTACACCCGGCGCGCTGCGGCCACGGCCCGCCATGCGGTCATAAAAATCGACAGCGAGAAAAACGCCCTCTTCAAAGACATGAAAAAGCTGCTCGGCGGCCGGGGAATCAAAAAGTCGGGCCGGGCCCTGCTGGCCGGCACGAAGTCGATCAGCGACGTGCTCGCGAGTTTTCCAGGGCGGTGCGCCGGCTGGATCAGTTCACATGACGGGCAGCCGCCGCCGGTCGATGCACCGCAGCGGCTCACCTGGTTTCAACTGGCCCCGCGATTGTTCGAGATGCTCGATATTTTCGGGACCCATGCCCCGCTTCTTCTCCTGACGGTTCCGCCCGCCGATCCCTGGCAGGCGAGTGATGGTTTCGAGGCCGGCTGCAATCTTCTGGTTCCCTTTCAGGATCCGGAAAACGTCGGGGCCGTCATCCGCTCGGCGGCGGCCTTCGGCGTCGGCCAGGTCATCCTTCTGACTGAAAGCGCCCACCCGTTTCACCCCAAGTCCCTGCGCGCTTCCGGAGGAGCGGTCCTGTCCGTCAGGCTCCGGCAGGGCCCGTCCCTGAAGGAATTGCCGGCCGATCTGCCCATTATAGCGCTCTCGGCCGGGGGCGCTGATATTCGCCACACGGCATTTCCCCCATCCTTCGGATTGCTGATCGGCCTCGAAGGGACCGGTTTGCCGGCGATCTGGCGCCAGACGGCCCGCCGCATCCCCATCCAGGCGGGGGTCGAGTCCTTGAACGCCGCAGCGGCTGCGGCCGTAGCGCTTTACGAGTGGTCACGTCAGGCGCATGCGGGCGGCACACAGACACGGCCAGCTTGAGAACCTGAACCGGTGAAAATGATCACCATATCTATAATTGGACACCGCAGCACCCATAAACAACTGCGATTGAAATGACATGACTGCGGTTAGGCGCTGAACGAAAACAAGCGTTGGGTAGGTATTCGCAGCCAGAACGGGAAAACCGGCCAATGACTGCCAACACGGATTGCAAAGAACTCGAAGTAAAATATCATAGCCTGGAAGTTGAGGCGGCGGCCTGCAAAGATGAAAATGAAGCGCTGCCATTGTATCGTTCACTGATCGAAAACGCGGGTGAGGCGATACTGGCGGCCCGCAACGACAGGATCATTTTCGCCAATCCCAGAGCGGAAGACCTGCTGGGATGGACGCAGCCTGATTTGGCGGCCCGGCCGATTGCGGAATATATCCACCCGGAAGACAGGGATACGGTAATGGCTCATTTCGAGAAGCTGCTCGGCAGCGGACCGGCCATCCGGGTGCCATTGTTCAGAATCCTCGATCGTTCGGGCACCATCAAATGGGTGAGGCTCAGGGCGGCGCTTTATGCGACGGATAGTGATCCGGCGGTCTTCTTTTATTTAACGGATATGACCCGTAGAAAAAAGGCCGAGGAAGAACTCCGTCGCAGCGAGGAGAAGTACCGGCGCGTTATCGATACGACCTCGGGAGGCTACATCCTCCTGGATCCAAATTATTTGATTATCGATGTGAACCGGTCTCTTTTGCAGATGCTGGGATGTGAGCGTGAGGAAATAACCGGTAAATTGCCGGATACGCTTTACGATAAAAAATCGGTCATGTTTTATTTCGCCAACCAGGACCATATCAGCTTCGAGGCGCGTTTCGCGGTGAAGGGCGGACGGGAAATTCCGCTTCTTTACAATCGCAGCACCTTGCGGAACGAAAAGGGGGTGATCACCGGATATGTGACCTTCCTGTCCGACCTGACGGAATTGAAGCTCGTGCAGCAACGGCTGCGGCGCGCCGAAGAACGCTTCCGGCGCATGTACGAAAACGCCGTTCAAGGCATGTTCCAAAGCACGCTTTCCGGCCGGCTCCTGCACGCCAACCCTTCGTATGCCCGCATTCTGGGCTACGACTCCATCGCCGAGCTGCTGGCGACGGTTCATGACATATCCACGCTTTACTTTCACCCTGAAATGCGGCAGCAAATGCTGGTCGACCTGCAAAGCAAGGGCCGCCTGACGAACTACGAAGTCAAACTCAAACGCAGGGACGGCCAGCCCATATGGTTGTTGTTCAACGTGAGACTGACCGAAGACGATGACGACCAGTCCGTGGTGGAAGGGATCATCGTCGACAACACGGCCCGGAAGCTGGCGGAGGAAGAACTTCGCATGAGCGAGGAAAAATTCCGCCGTCTGTCGATTCTCGACAATCTGACCGGGCTTTATAACACCCGTTACATGTACAAAGCCCTGGCGGATTTGATTGCCGAGAGCGAAGCTTCCGGAATGCCGTTTTCGTTGATTTTCCTGGACATGGACAATTTCAAGCATGTGGTCGACAACTACGGCCATCTAAACGGCAGCCGGGCGCTGCAGGAAGTGGCCGCCACCATCCAAGGCGCGCTGGTGGAGCCGGCATTCGGCGTAGCCTACGGCGGCGATGAATTCGTCGTCGCGCTGCCCGGCTACACGAAAAAACAGGCGGCCAAAAAAGCCCGTGAAATCCAGGTCCGGATGTACGAAACGGTCTACCTCATCAGCCAGGGCTTCAAGGTGCGGCTCAAGGCGAGTTTCGGGATCGCCACTTTTCCCGAAGATGCCGCCGACCTCACGGCCCTGTTGGCCCTGGCCGACAAGGCCATGTTCGCCATTAAGAAGCGGGGCAAGAATGCGATCGGGATCACACCCTCGGTTGTCGCCGGAGAGAAACCGGGGACGTCGGCTGAAAACCGTCCGGCGGCCAAGCATTGATCCCGTCGTTCAAGGCTGGAGTTTATATAGGCTTTAAGATAGAGGTTTTGGCAAGGCCAGAGGGAGATGGCTGTATAAGTCATACGCCGCCGACCGATAACGCCGCCAAAACCTTTATCTTAAAGCCGATAGACCACCAGCGGCATAGCGGTCACGGCTATCAGCACCAGTGCCCAGAGCCTGCCCGCAAAAAGGTTGTAGTCATTTAAAAGCCTGCTCCACGGATGATGTACAGCGTAATGCCCGAAGAGAAATTCAAAGGCGACCGTCAAACACAGCCAGATGATGCCGACGGCCAGGGCCTGTCGTGAAGATTCGAGCGGCCATTTATCATTTAGAATAAAAGTATAGACGTAAAACAGGATGACCGCCGTCAGGGAAGACAACTGGTGAGCCGGCAGTTCCCTCATCCATTTGCCATAGGAATATTGGCGCAATACACCGTTCGCGATAGCGATAAAAACCATGGGTATCCAGGCGATGGTGTACTTCAGCAGCATTCGGTTTTTTTTAGCGACGGGTTTGGCGTTTGCGTTTCTTCACCGAGAAGCCGAATCGGCCGATGACACGCCCGAGCGCATAATACTGCCCGTGCGCGAAGGCCAGCAGGCCGGCCCTTTCAAGGCAAAGACGCCCCTTGGCATTTAAAAGCGAAGCGGTGACCTGGACCGCCACCACCTCGGCCGCAAACAGCGTGTGCGAGCCCAGTTTCAAGGTTTTCCGAACACGGCACTCGATGTTGAGCGGGCATTCCAGCACGATCGGGCATCCAACTGTCAAGGCCGCTGCCGGCGTGAGCGCGGTGTCCTTGAATTTATCCACATCGCGTCCGGAAACCATGCCGCACCAATCCGTCGCCTTCGCCTGCCGCAGGGATGGCACATTCACCACGAACTCTCCCAGTGTCTGAATGATCTCGTAAGAATACCGCTCGGGACGGACCGAGATCGAGAGCATGGGCGGGTCACTGCAGATGCTCCCGGTCCAGGCGATGGTGATCAGGTTTGGTTTCCATTCCTGCACTCCGCCGCAGCTCACGAGCACGGCCGGTAATGGGCACAGCAGGTTTCCGGGCTTCCAGGCCAGCTTTTCTAAGCGTGCGTGCTTTGCCATATAATGTAGGATGTCACTCGTTCATCATCAGTTCGAGGGCATCTTCGGCGGCGGATTCGAGTACGCCGGCATGTGCGGCCAGGTCGAGAATTGTGATTCGCTCCCGGATCGTCCGGGCCCCGCAGGCGGAAAGCCGGAACTCGTCCGGGGTCAAATTCAGTGCCGAAAGCGTCATCGGGTATCCGGTTCGCCGAATCCGTTCGAGAAAAACTCCGGCCGGTGGTACGGACGCCAGCAGCGGCGCGAGAGCCGGCCATCTGCGCGGCAGAAGTTCATCGAATTGGAGCAGCAGCTTTTTTTTCAGGTCAAAACGTTGGCGTACTTCGGGCGCGAATTGCCGCCAGATGGCCTGAAGGCCTTCAGTGTCGGCCATGAAACGCTTATAGGCCCCGGTTCGCAGCGCATGGACATCTGTGTCCCGCAGCTTTTCGTAGCAGACGGCGGACACGACGATGCCCGCGCCCACTTGCAGGCCGTGATGCTCAGGCACCCGCCCGGTCAACTCTGCGCGCATATCCCAGAAATGAGACAGGAGATGCTCTCCGCCGGAGGCCGGGGCACTGGAGCCGGCCAGGCTCATGGCCATGCCCGATATCAAAAGGCCGCGCGTCAGGGCATCCACCGCCTCCTTTTCACCGGCGGCGATTTTCTCCGGCCGCTCGATATATAACGCCTCGGATTCGGCCACAATAGCGGACGGCAGGGCGCAGTATGAGTCGCCGAAAAGGAGGGATTCGATTTGCCAGTCGACATCCGATACCGATTTGGCCATCACGTCGCAGTAACCGGCCTGGCGAAGTTTCAGGGGTGCGTTTCGAAGGATTGCCGGCTGAATGTAAATCGCCTGCGGGGGAGCGGAAGGCAAGGTCCTTTTGACACCGGCCGCCTTTACGGCGGCGATCGAAGAGGTGTACCCGTTCATGGACGGCGCGGTGGGAACACACCAGTAAGGAATCCGCAGCTGGTGGGCCGTGTATTTTCCGAGGTCGTTGATCGTGCCGGAGCCCACGGCAATAATCAGGGGACTGCCGTGGACGCGCTGTTTAATACCGGCGGCAAGATCGTCGGTCAGGTGGATATCTCCCGGCAGGGTGACGACCCGGCAATCGACTGCGGCGGCGCTCAGGGCTTCGGCCACCGATTCGCCGGCGGCCTTATGGGTGTTTTCGTCATCTATGACAAGGGCCTGCCTTCCGCTCAGGAAGCTTTTTCCATCGGCCGCCAGAACCTGGAAGGCATCCTTGCCGGTGTAACTAAGGACATCGGGAACGCTGTGCGAGCCCCCGCAGGTGCAGCGTTGGGCGCACGCGGCCTGATCGACAAGCGCCTTTTTTTCGGGATGGATCATCATTTTTCTCTTTCCACGAGTCCCTTAACGAACCAGCGTTGCATCAACAGCACGACCAGAATGGGCGGCAGCATGACCAGCAGGGCGCCGGCCAGGGCAACATTCCAGTAGGGGACGTCGTCGATCTGGGGAATCAGGTGCTTCAATCCAATGACGGCGGTGGTCATGTCCGGGTCGGTGGTGATGAGCAGGGGCCAGAGATATTGATTCCAGCCATAGACGAACTCGATCACCACCAAAGCGGCGATGTTGGTTTTGGAGAGCGGCAGCAGGACGCGGTGAAAGAACTTCATGGGCGAGGCGCCGTCCAGCTTGGCCGCCTCGCACAGTTCTTCGGGTACGGTGAGAAAGAACTGCCGGAAAAGAAAGGTGCAGGTGGCCGAAGCCACCAGGGGCAGGATCAGGCCGGTATAGCTGTCCAGCAGGCTCCATTCCAGGCTGATGTCAAAATCGTTGCCCGTCCACCACTGCACGATGCCGCCGAGGTGCAGGGTGTCGATCAACCACTGCAAGGGACCGAAAAGGTTGGCGGCAATCTCGTATGTGGGGAGAATGCGGACTTCCACCGGCAGCATCAGGGTGCAAAAAACAGTGGCAAAAGCGACTTTTCGGAAGCGGTAGTCAAAATACACGATGGAGAAGGCACCCAGCATGGAAACCACGATTTTGCCGATGGTGATTCCCGAGGCCATTACGAAGGAGTTCAGAAGCTGCCGACCGAGGTTGCCCCGTTCCCAAGCCGCCTGGATGTTGACCCAGAACTGGTCACCCGGCACGAGGGGCATCGGGACTTTGGAAACTTCCTCTATGGGGAGCGATGCCGCCACCAAGGTGTAGAAGATGGGAAAACAGACGATGCAGATTCCCAGCATCAGAGTTACGTAAGTCAGCGTGTCGAGAATGGGTGTTCGTTCAACCATGAATCATATCGTATACTGGACTTTGCGTTCCACGTAACGGAACTGCAGCACGGTGATGGTGACGATCAAGGCCATCAGGGCCACGGACTGGGCCGCTGAAGAACCCAGGTTCAGCCCGATAAAACCATCTTGATAGACCTTGTAGACGAGGGTGGTGGTGGCGCCGCCCGGACCGCCCTGGGTCACCGTGTGGATGACACCAAAGGTTTCGAAAAAGGCGTAAATGACGTTCATTACCATGAGAAAGAACAAGGTCGGTGAGAGCAGCGGCAGGGTGATCGCCCAGAAGCGTCGGAAAGGCCCGGCGCCGTCCATGGCCGCGGCCTCGATCAAGGAGTGGGGAACGGCCTGCAGACCGGCCATGAAAAAGACAAAGTTGTAGCTGATTTGCTTCCAGCCGCTGGCCAGTACCACCATGACGAAGGCATCGGTTCCGTTGAGCACCGGGTTCCAGTCGATGCCGAGGCGGCGTTTCAAAAAGAGGGCCACCACGCCGAACGAAGGGTGCAGCAGAAAGAGCCACAGGATGCCGGAAATGGCCGGAGCAACGGCATAGGGCCAGACCAGCAGCGTGCGGATCGGCGCCTTGGCGATCAGTGCCCGGTTGGCCATGGTGGCGATCAGCAGACCGGTCAGGATGGCGAGTACGGCGACGGCGAAGCTGAAGACCAGGGTGATGCCGACGGACTTCAGGTAGAGTGGATCGGTAAAAATGTCGATGAAATTATCCAGCCAGACGAACCGGCTGCGCTGGCCGAAAGGGTCGCTGAGCATCACCGATTGGAGCAGACCCTGGGCGGCCGGCCAGTAAAAAAACGTCAGTGTCACCAGGATCTGGGGTGTGATCAGCAGGTAGGCTAGGCGTTTGGATTTGAAATGGGAGCGCTTGATCATAGGAACCAGGAAATGAGGTGAAGCTCGCTCATCGATTCGTATTCGAGGACGAATTTATGGCCAAAATCTTTATCTTAAAGCCGATAGAGACTCGAAAATCGAAACCCGTTACCGGTGGTGGTTCAAGGGCTGCGGGCGTTTCATTGGAGGTTGCGCAGGCCGGGTTCAGGATAACGGTACAGTCCACAGTGCATCCGGCACGGGCCTTAAAGACACCCGTGTCGGACACCCTGTGGGCTTTAGCTACTTTTTATAGGTTTTCTCGAACTTGCGCAACTCATCGTTACCGCGCTGAACGGCCGAGTCCAGGGCCTGCTGGGGCGTCTTTCCGCCGTTCCAGACCAGTTCCAGCTCCTCGTTGATGATGTTGCGGATCTGGATGAAATACCCCAGGCGCAGCCCGCGCGAGTTAACGGTGGGCTTCCGGCGCATCAACTGTTGGATGCCTACTTCCTGATAGGGGTATTCTTTGTAGAAGCCCTTAGCTTTGAGGGACTCATAGGCCGAAACGGTGATGGGCAGGTAGCCGGTCTCGATATGCCACAGCTCCTGCATGTCGTTCTGGGCCAGGAAATTGAGAAATGCGGCCACGCCCTTGTAGTCCTTCTTTGGCAACCCGTTCATCACCCACAGCGATGCGCCGCCGATGATGCTGTTCTGGGGGGTTTTCATGGAAGCCTCCACCGGCAGCGGCGCCGCATCCCAGTTGAACTTGGCGTTTTGTTTGATGGCGCCGATGGCGCTGATGGAATCCATCAGGATGGCGGCATCCTGGGAAAAAAAAGCCGCCTCGGGACCCTGGTATTTCTGGCCGACGTAAGAAAACCGGTTGTCGGCCATCCAGGATTTCAGCAAGGCGATGTGGCTGACCACTTGCGGATTGTTGATGGTCAACTCGGTGTCGAGACCCTCGTAACCGTTGGCCCTGGTGGCGAAGGGCAGGTCGTGAATGGCGCTGTAGTTTTCGATCTGTACCCAGGATGGCCAGGCGGTGACCAGCCCCTTTTTGACGCCGGAAGCGACCAGCTTGGCCGTCAGCTCACCCAATTGATCCCAGGTGATCGGCTCGGTTCTGGAAAGCGGCGCGATGCCGGCCTGCTTGAACTGGTCCTTGTTGTAGAACATCACCGGCGTGGAGGAGTTGAAGGGCATCGACTGCAGGTTGCCCTTCGCGTCCACGTAATAGGACAGTACGGGCTGAAGGTAGAGACTCCAGTCGATCTTGTACCCCTGGTCCGCCATCAGTTTGTAGACCGGGTAGATGGCGCCGGACAACATCATGGTCTGGGTGCCGACCTCGAAAGATTGGAGAATATGGGGCTGTTTCTTGGCACGGTAGGCCGCGACCCCTGCGTTGACGGTTTCGTCGTAATCGCCCTTGTTGGTCTCGATGACGACGAAATCATTCTGCGACGCATTGAAGGCGGCTGCCAGTTTCTTGACCGTTTCACCGCGGGCACCGCGCATGGCGTGCCACCAGTGAATCTCGGTGGGTGCGGCCAGGGCGCTACCGGTCCATGCCAACAAAGCGGCCATGACTGTAACGAGCCATAATCGGATGCTTCTTCTCATGCCTGCTTCCTCCTTGATTTATAACGGTTAAAAACGGCGACTACGGAACCTTCGGAAGTGGCAGGAATGCACCCCCGGGTCCCTTGTAACCGAACGATGCCGCCGGCGGTTTCGCGCGGCAAAATTACCGTAGACGAAGTGAAAAAATTACTCAAGCCTTTTAACTTTCTGAAACCTGTCATCGAACGGCCGTCAGGAGCTGCTCCGGCAGGCTGCCGGCGGACGGTTTTCCGATGCTGTCGCCGGCTTGAGAACTTGAATGAAAGCTTGACGCCGGCGGCGAAAGCATGATTTGGATGGGGCTCAAAAGAAGGGCTCGTTGACGGGTTTTTTAAGGCAGGAATGACGGATGGCAAATGTCGTACTGAAAAATGTTGTCAAGCGCTTCGGTAAAACCGAAGTCGTTCATGGGATCGACCTGGACGTCGATGACAAGGAATTTGTCGTGCTGGTGGGCCCTTCGGGTTGCGGCAAATCAACCGTCCTGCGGCTCATTGCCGGTCTGGAAGAGATTACCGAGGGCGAAATATGGATCGATGATCGGATCGTCAACGATGTGGCACCCAAGGATCGAAAAACGGCCATGGTGTTCCAGAATTATGCCCTGTATCCTCATATGAACGTTTTTAAGAACATGGCCTTCGGTTTGACGCTGGCCAAGAGACCCCGGGCGGAAATCGAAGAACGGGTCCAGGCTGCCGCAACCATGCTGGAGCTGCAGGACCTGCTGCACCGCAAACCGCACCAACTCTCCGGCGGTCAGCGGCAGCGGGTGGCCATGGGGCGTGCAATCGTTCGAAATCCTTCCGTTTTTCTCTTCGATGAACCACTCTCGAACCTGGATGCCAAACTGCGGACGCAGATGCGGACCGAGATCAAACAGCTCCATCACAAGGTGTCTACGACGATCATCTACGTCACCCACGATCAGGTGGAGGCCATGACGCTGGCCGACCGGATTGTGGTCATGCGCAACGGGCGCATCGAGCAGATCGGAGAGCCGATCGAGATTTTCCAGAGGCCTCAGAATACGTTTGTTGCCGGCTTTATCGGGTCACCGCCCATGAACCTGGCAGCGGCCAGAACCAGGCGCTCCGAGCAGAAATTTAAACTGGTTTTTAACGACAGGCTTCAAATACCCGTTCCCCCGAAACCGGAGGTTCTTTTAGAGGACGATGTCGACGTGATTATGGGGCTTCGTACCGAAGACATCGTTCCGGCCGATGGGTCCGAAACCTTTCTGACCCGTTGGACGGTGCCCGGCCTTGTGGATGTCGTCGAACCCTTGGGCAGCGAGACCAACCTTCACATGGACTTGCAGGGCATAAGGGTTATCGGCAAGTGTGACGGGCGGCGGCCGGTCCGCGTGGGCGAATCGATTGAAATGGCGCTGAATCTCGAGCATCTCCACATTTTTGATGCGGCAACAACCCAGGCCCTTTATTGAGACGGGGCTGATGGCAACCCAACCCCGGTCTTTCCTTTTCAATTTCTGGTTGGTTTCTTTCAGTCAGGAAGGGCTTGTCATACTTCATCAAACTTTTTCCCAAATGTCCCAGGTTGACCGGTTTTTGGGTATCAAAAGCACGCCCTCGGGTGTCTTTTTTATGTAAACTTCATGTCCCTCGAATCGATAGGATTTCGGCAATCGGACGGCCTGACTCCGCCCGTTGATGAAGATTTTTGCTGTTTCCATAATTTTCCCCACTCTCTTTCACGTTGATTGCTAGAAATTATTCACCATTTGGTATGTATGTCAACATATCAATTTTTGACGTGATCGGGATACAATTTCCTGGCGCACTCGGAACACAGGCCGTGGCTGAAGGAGGCCTCGGAGTGTCTGGTCACATAGTCCTCTATTTGCTCGTAGTCGCCCGCCTTGTTTCTGATTTTCTTGCAGGCCGCGCATATCGGAAGAATACCTTCCAACACTTTCACTTTCTTCTGCAGCTGCCGGGTCTGGTCCGCCGTCCGGTCAATGAGATAAACATAAAATATCAAGGCCGATACGATCAGAAGGGCATTGACGTGGGCGAGGTAGAGCGGCTGGGTTTCGTGCCATAAAAAGTGAAAGACGATTCGCATGAGAGGAAGGAAGATGGCGATTAAATAGGCCAGTGTTTTTTGATTCCGCCAGGCGGCCATCCCCGCCGGAAGAATGTAGAGTATGGGAAAGCGGATCGCTTTTCCCGAAAGGTAGTCGACCAGCAGAACGATCGCCGCCACCCCGACACAGCACGCGGTGGTCTTTTTGACATACACCTCTTCAATGAACTTGAAAGCCCCGTTCAATCTCCCTGTGTCCTTTTTTCCAAAAAAAAATGCGCGACAGCGATCAATCAAGATAAAGAATACACAATTTGAAGATTTATGTCACTCGCTGTTCCAGCGGCCCGGTACGGTGAGCGCGGCTTGACGCTCGAATCGGCCGCACTATATTAAGACTTTAAAAAAGTGGGTCAATTCACCGTCTTGTCGATGTAACAGGATGGATCATAACACGCACGGCAAGGAGAATTTATTGTGACCAAGATCGAGCGCATCGAGGCGGTGCTGAGCGGCCGCGAACCGGACCGCCCGCCGCTGTCGCTGTGGTATCACTTCGGGGTGCAGCACGGCTCGGGGGAACAGTTTGCGCGGTTGAGCCTGGAGTTCTTCGATCACTATGATGTCGATTTCCTCAAGGTCATGAACGACTATTTTTACCCGTCGCCGCCGGGATTGACGCGGATCGCCTCGGCGCGGGACCTGCGGCACCTGGGGCCGCTGACGGTGGAAGAAGCGGCCTGGAGCCGCCAATTCAGGGCCCTGGAACTGATCGCCGGGCAGCTGCAGGGGCGCGCCTTTTTCATCGACACCGTCTTCGATCCCTGGCAGACCATCCGGCGCATGGCGGGTGAGAACATGCCAACGTTGATGGCCGAGGCACCGTCGGCGCTTCTGGATGCGCTCGAGGTGGTGGCCGACAACCTGATCGCCTACTGCAAGAAATCACTCGCCCTGGGGTCGGCCGGCATGTTCATGTCGGTGCCGGCGGCATCTGAAATCGTCGCCCGGGATGACTTCATGAAATTCGTAAAACAGCCGGCGCAAAAGGTCTTTGCGGCCATCGCCGGCATGGGGCGCATGAACACGGCCCACATTCACGGGCAGGACCTCTTTTTCGACGATTGCCTCGACTTTCCGGTGCCGATTTTCAACTGGTGGGACCGCGGGCCGAACGGGCCTTCCCTGGCGGAGGTGAAGCTGAAGACCGGCGCCTGCGTCATGGGTGGCATCGATCAGACCATCGTGGCGCGCACCAGCCCGGCCTTTTTGGCGGACCACGTGCGCCAAGGGCTCCGGCTGGGGGGTAAAGACCGGTTTTTCATCGCCAACGGGTGCAGTATCGACACCTGGGCCAACCCGGCCGCAATCCGGAGCATCGTGACGGCTGTGCGTTCCGATCGAAACGATCGCTCATAACACATACCTGTAGAAAGAGGCCTCATGGACACATCCCTCAAACATCTCGAGACGGCCACCTTCGCCGGCGGCTGTTTCTGGTGCTCCGAATCGGATTTTACCACCGTGGACGGTGTTCACAAGGTGGTTTCCGGGTACACCGGCGGCTCTACCGCCAACCCGTCCTACCAGGAGGTGTGCTCCGGCACCACCGGGCATTTTGAAGCGGTCCAGGTTTTTTACGATCCCCAAAAAGTGACCTACCGGCAATTGCTGGATGCCTTCTGGCGTCATGTGGACCCCACCGACAGCGGCGGGCAGTTTGTCGACCGCGGGCCGCAATACCGCACGGCCCTTTTTTATCACAACGCGGAGCAAAAGCGGCAGGCCGAAGCCTCGAAAGCCGAGCTGTCAGGATCGGGGCGGTTTAGCCGGGCGGTGGTCACCCCCATTTTGCCGCTGACCACTTTTTACAAGGCTGAAGACCATCACCAGGAATACCATAAAAAGAGTCCGGTTCGCTACCAGGCCTACCGTTCGGCTTCCGGACGGGATCGGTTCATCGAAAAGATATGGCGCCGCGATGCCGCCCCGGACGAAAGGCCGGAGAATAAGAAGCGCTATGCCAAGCCCGATGAGGCACAGCTGCAGCGGTCAATGACGCCGCTGCAATACGACGTGGCCCGCAAGGACGCCACCGAACCGCCGTTCAAAAACGAATTCTGGGACAACCACGAGCCGGGAATCTATGTCGACATCGTCTCCGGCGAGCCCTTGTTCAGTTCCACCGACAAATTCGATTCCGGCACCGGTTGGCCGAGCTTCATAAAGCCCATCGAGCCGGCGCACATTGTCGAGAAAAAGGACCGCAGCCTGTTCGTGACGCGGACCGAGGTTCGCAGCCGGCACGGCGATTCACATCTCGGGCATGTGTTTCCCGATGGTCCGCGGCCAACAGGCCTGCGCTACTGCATCAATTCGGCGTCGTTGCGGTTCATCCCCAAGGAGGATCTGGCCAAAGAAGGGTACGGTGAATACCTGAAGCTGTTTAGATAGTGCCCATCCGCGATCTTTTTTAGGCACTGTTGAGTGTCCAATTCAGAAATGAGGAGTTGTTCGCTGGGCAAGGCCGCACAAGGGTTTGCGGCGAGGCGTACTTTATGTCCGACCGCAGCCGGAAACCCGCTACGACCGACAGTCCAGCGGAAAAAGACCATTTATGGATGGACACTGATAGTTTCCGCCAGAAGACGGCTTTTTGGGGCCCGCGTGTAAACCTTTCCGCGCTGGAAGGCGTCTAAGGAATCAACCCAACTCCACGGAAAGGAGATCACGACATGAAAGCAATTAAAATTCAAGTGATTCTGGCCGCAATCGCTCTTGTATTTTTGTTGGCGACCGTTGTCTCGGCCGGTGATCGTTTTCAGCAGCGGCAGAATATTCAGCAGCAAAGGATTCACCAGGGCCTCAGAAATGGTCAGATAACCCAGCGGGAGCATATACACCTGACGCATCAGCAGCGAAACGTAAAACAGTTCAGAAATTTTGCCATGCGAGACGGCCGGGTGGACCGTGGCGAGCGCCGTACGCTAAACCATTTTCAGGATCGGGCCGGCCGGTCTATTCATGACGACCGGCACAACCAAGCCAACCGGTACCGGCATCCAGGCGACGCCCGCCATAACTATTTCGGCCCGGCATATGCGTATGGGGGCAGGCCCCACCGCTACTACCGGCCTGTCGGCCGATACCCCTTTTATCATGCATGGGCAACGCCCGGCTGGGGCTTCGTCTTTTCCGTTCCCGTCCGCTAAATGATCCCCGGATGCGGGTGTAACGGGGAGATGGCCACCGGCCGGCCGGTCGATTTTTCGTCGTTAACCGCAACCTGGCAAGGGCGCCGCTCAGAGAAAGTCATGGCATCGAGAAAAGGAGCCGAGCCGGCCAATCGCGAACGACCACCGGGAATAAGCGCCTCGACGCCATCACCATCTTCTGCTGAGACGGCATCGGATGCCGCCTTGGTCGACCGGTTGAAAGGCGGGGACCGGCAGGCGTCCGAAGAGCTGATCCGGCGCTATCAGGAAAAGGCTTTCGGGGTGGCGTTCCGTATGCTTTCCGGGGACCGGGAAGAAGCTCTGGACCTTACCCAGGAAGCGTTTTTGACCGTCCTGCGCCGCATCGACACGTTTGAAGGCAAGTCCTCCTTTTATACATGGTTTTACCGGATCCTGATCAATATCTGTTTGGATTGCCTCAGGCGGCGCCAGCGCTGGCGGCGATTGTTCTTCTTCCGCAGGCCGAATCCCGATGATGCGAGCAGGACCTCCGACGCCCTTGAAGAGGCGGCCAGCACGGCACCGGCGGCCAACCCCGGCGCGACCGTCGAAGCCCGTGAACTGCAGCGCGACCTTCGCTGCGCCCTGGCGCTATTATCCGACCGGCAGCGGATGATATTCAAACTGAAGGTTTTCGAAGAAATGCGGATAGCCGAAATTGCCCGAACGATGGGATTGGCCGAGGGCACCGTGAAAAGTCACCTGTTTCGGGCGACGCGGATCATGAGGGACGCACTGGCCGATTGGTCCGGGCGCTGAAGGGGAGGCGCAGCATGCCGAGTTGTACCGATCGAGACGAACGGGTCATGCTCGATGTCTACGGCGAGATGGACACCGAGGCGAGGTCAGCCTGGGAAGACCACCTGAAAGACTGCGCGGACTGCCGCCGGGAAAAAGAGAGGTTAACGGGATTGATCGCCCACACCAGGCAGGTGATGGCGCCGCCGCCGCTGACGATGCGCGATTCGGCGGCGATGGTTCGAAATGTGGATAGCCGTTTGGCCGGGAGAGGGCCGGCCGGGTGGCGGCGGGGCTTTGCCAACCGAGAACGAGGGTTGTGGGTTCCGGTCCTTGCCACCGTGGCCGTGCTGTTTCTCGTGGTGATCTTTGTCGGTTATGAGCGGACCGGCACCATCGATCGGCAACCGGCCGGTAGAATTGACATTTCGCACGAATTGCCGCAAAATGACCAAGAAATCATCAAGAATATGGACCTGCTGAAAAATTTCACCACCCTGGAAAAACTCAGCCAGGTGGTCGACGATTCCACCGGCCGGAGTCCTTCCGAAACAAATGACCAGGGGACGCAAAGGGATATCCGGTATGGCCACGACGAGCGCTCGGCCTAAATTCACGCGAAGCGTCATTCGCCTTTGTGTCGTTATCTCACTGGGCGCCATCCTTTTTTGCCCCTCATTTGCCCCCATGGCATGGTCCACCGTGACAATCGGTCGGGGAGCGGAAGCCTTCGGCCTTACGGTCAAGGTCCAGAGCGGTAATCCCGACCGGCCGCGGTTCCTTTGGGCCGGTAAAAACAACGGAAGTTTGCAAAGGAACTACCAGGAGTGGCAGTCGCTGACGCCGCAGGAAAAAGAAAACCTGCGGCGGCGGATGCAGCAGTTGAACCGGATGCCACCCCAGGACCGCCAGCATCTTCAGCAGCTCAACGACAGGTTTCAGCGACTTTCGCCCGCCGAACGCAACCAGCTTCAGCGCAGTCTGGATAACTGGAACACCCTGTCGCCGTCAGAAAGAGAGGCCGTCCGCCGCCGATTCGGAAACTGAAAAAGAATCTGAGGCTCTCGGGCCAGCGGATAGATATGGAGGCCCTAGCATAGCAAGTATGACGGAAATACGATATTTCCCATGCCGAACTTTGTTGCGGCAGCCGCAGACGGCTTGTTGTTGACGCCCGCGGTGCAATTTCCAGGATTGCGGTCAGGGAACTCGGTTTTTCCGGCGCCGACCTTGCCCGATATATAGGTGTACCAACTCCTGTGTGACCCGGTTTATGGCATCCGGTAAAAAGCCTGATGTTGATGATCTAATCGTAAATTTGTGAATTTTCTGCACGAACGTCCCCTCTTTTCCCCGATGACCTATCACCCTGCCTGCTCATCAGACAGAGTCCAGTTCTACGTAAGCATCCTTATTCCCGCTCACACGGTCCTTGCGGGCCTCACGGAGTTGTTTTACTGATTTTTTATCCAAGTCAAGACCCAAAAGTCCTTCTATCTTTTTATAATCTTCCAGCAAGATGACAACTTCTTTGGGATCACCATTCTCATCCACAATATACCTTTTATTGATGCGCATCTTGGTAACTCCCACGCTTAAATGATTCATAGCCTATGCCAGAACTTGGTTTAAACCAAGACGGGTCGTATAGAACCCTCAACACCATGAGTCAATTTGTCATTAAATTTGCAAAAGGTCTGTTTTATTGCCACCGAATATGCGTTTTTCGGGGTGAAATGTATTTTTTTGTTGAATTCAACGTTAAAATCAGGGACGAATACTTGTTTTGGGCTGGCACGACGCGATTCGAGCGTGCTCGAACCCCAGGGAGCGTCGGGTGCTTGGGCGATATGACGAGACATCGCATCGTTTTTTGGGACCCATTCGGTAGTGTTCAAGGCCATCGGCGCCCTCGCGGCGCGGCCAACAGGCAGGCAAACAGGGGTCTGGATGAAGAAAAAAGTGATCGGGCTGGCGGTCGTCGTTTTACTCCTCGCGGCGGTGGCCGCAGGGCTCTGGTTCTTTTTGTTTCGGAACCAAGAGAAAAACAGGAACGAACTGGTGCTTTACGGCAACGTGGATATCCGTCAGGTGGAACTGGCCTTCAATGCCAGCGAACGCATTGCTAAGATCCTGGTCAGGGAAGGCGAATTGGTGGAAAAGGGGCAGTTGCTGGCTGTTCTGGACACCGCTCGGCTCCAGCACGATGTGGACCGGGCCACGGCCCAGGTGGCCGCTCAAAAGGATCAGATCTCCAAGCTGGAGGCCGGCACCCGGGCCGAGGAGATCGGCCGGGCCAGGGCCCAGGTCGAGGCCGCCCAAGCCCAGGCCGACGATCTAAATCGAACGTATCGGCGCTTGCGGCCCCTGGCGCAGAAAAACCTGATCGCGCCGGAACAACTCGATCAGGCCAAATCCAAGGCCGATGCCGCCCAGGCCCAGTTGCAAGCGACCCGGCAGGAGTTGGAGCTGGCCCTGGCTGGCCCCAGAAAAGAAGACATTGCCGCGGCCAAGTCGCAGCTGAGGGCTCTTGAGGCCGAGCAGGCTCTGGCAGCCCAGAAGTTGGCCGATGCGTCTCTTTTCGCCCCCTCCGACGGCATTATCCAGAACCGCATCCTGGAACCCGGCGATATGGCCTCCCCCCAGAAAACGGTTCTGACCCTGGCCCTGATCGACCCGCTTTGGATCCGCGCCTACGTTCAGGAAACCGACATCGGCAAATTATTCCCGGGCATGGCCGCGCGCGTCACCACCGACAGTTTTCCGGATAAGATTTATCCAGCATGGATCGGCTATATTTCGCCGGCGGCCGAGTTCACCCCCAAAACGGTGGAAACCCCGGAGTTAAGAACGCGACTCGTCTATCAGGTGCGCGTTTACGTGTGCAACCCCCAAAACGAGTTGCGGCTCGGTATGCCCGCCACCGTGATCATTCCCCTGGACCAGTCCCGTCCGCCGGACGGCGCCGAAAGCCTGCCCCCCTGCAAGGCCATATGATGCCGAAGGCCAGTCAGCGAAAGGGCGCGGCGTCGGTCCAAAACGGCGACCACGATCAGCCGGCCCTGGAATTCAAGGGAGTGTCCAAGTTTTTCGTTCAGGGCAAGCGCCGCATCCCCGCGCTGCAGGACGTCAGTGTCCGCATCGCCCGCGGGCGTATCACCGGCCTGATCGGGCCGGACGGCGCCGGCAAGACCTCCCTGATGCGCCTGTCGGCCTGTTTGTTGAAACCGGCCGCCGGCGCGGTGACCGTCCTGGACATCGATGCCCTGGCCGAGCCTCTCAAGGTGCAGGCCAGCATCGGTTACATGCCGCAGCGGTTCGGGCTCTACGAAGATCTCAGCGTTCAGGAGAATCTCGATCTTTACGCGGACCTGCAGGGGGTGGTCGGGACCGAGCGTCCCGGGCGCTATGCCGAACTCACCCGGTTGACCAATCTGGGCGCCTTCACCACGCGGTTGGCCGGGCAGCTGTCCGGCGGCATGAAGCAGAAGCTCGGGTTGGCGTGCACGCTGGTGCGTCCGCCGCGCCTGCTGCTGCTGGACGAACCTACCGTCGGCGTCGATCCGGTCTCGCGCCGGGAACTCTGGAACATCGTCGGCCGACTGGTGGAAACCGAAAAAATGAGCGTGTTCTTGAGCACCGCGTATCTGGACGAAGCCGAGCGCTGTGACGAGGTGGTGATTCTCCACGAAGGCCGGGTCCTCGGCCAGGGTGCGCCGGCCGATTTCAGGGCGCGGCAAAAAGGCCGGACCTACACCGTAAAGACCGACAGCCTGAAGAAGCGCGAACTGCAGGAGCGCCTGGCCGACGCCGAAGGCGTGGTGGACGCCGTTATTCAAGGCGATGCCGTTCGCATGGTAATGGGGGATGAAAAAGCGCCCGAATTCGAGCGCCTGTTGCCCCATGTGCCGCGGGTCGACATCGTGGCCGTGCCGCCGCGTTTTGAAGACCAATACGTGGCCATGCTCAAAGCCCGTCGCAGCGATGATGCCACCGGCTCCAAGCCTTCTGCGGAAATGGATGTCAGCGTGTCGCCGGCGGCGGCAAACGAGGCCGTCATCAGGGTCGATCACGTCCGGCGCCGGTTCGGCGACTTTTATGCCGTCAAAAACGTTTCCTTCGAGGTGTTCCAGGGCGAGGTGTTTGGCCTGCTGGGCGCCAACGGTGCCGGCAAGACCACGACTTTCCGCATGCTGTGCGGGTTGTTGCCGGTCAGCGAGGGGCAGCTGAGCGTGGCCGGGCGCAACCTGCGGCGGGCGGCGGCCCAGGCCCGGGCTCGCATCGGGTACATGTCGCAGAAATTTTCACTTTACGGCAATCTGAGCGTCCGTCAGAACCTGCTGTTTTTCAGCAGTGCGTACGGATTGAGCGGACAGCGGCGCCGCGACCGGATAGACTGGGTCTTGAACCGTTTCGACCTTTCGGAGTTGGCCGATGCCGTCAGCGGAGACCTGTCGCTTGGTTTCAAACAGCGGCTGGCGTTGGCGGCCGCCCTGATGCACGCGCCGGACATCCTGTTTTTAGACGAGCCCACCTCCGGGGTGGATCCCATGGCGCGCCGGGAATTCTGGCGTCACATCAATTCGCTGGCGGCCTCCGGTGTCACCGTGCTGGTCACCACGCACTTCATGGAGGAAGCCGAATACTGTGACCGGCTGGCCATCATGGCGGCCGGAGAAATTCTAGCCATCGGCAGCCCGATCGACATCAAACAAAAAGCCGCCGATCGAAACGGGCGGTCGGTGCAGACCATGGAGGAGGCGTTTATCGCCCTGATCGAACGGCAGGCGCCACCGGAGTCAGGTTCATGAAGACTGCGGCAGACGCCAACCGCCGCCGGACCGCGGCGCATGAAAACGCCCGCGGCGGCGGGCTGATGCGGCTGCGCGGCCTGGTGCGCAAGGAATTTTTGCAGGTGATCCGGGACCCGAGCAGTATTGGCATCGCTTTTCTCATGCCGGTGGTCCTGCTGCTGCTGTTCGGCTTCGGCGTTTCGCTCGATGCCGAACACGTGCCCATCGCCATTGTCGTCGAGCAGGCCGACGGCGACACGGCCGGCTTCCTGTCGGCTTTCACCAACAACGCCTATTTTGCCCCGGTGGTGATGCCGGACATGCGGCCGGCCGAAGCCGCGATGATGGAACACCGCGTGGACGGCATTATTCACCTGCGCGCCAATTTCGCCCGGGACCTGCGGCGGCCGGGTGGCGCGACAGTGCAGGTCATATTGAACGGCGTCGATGCCAACACCGCCCGGCTGGTGTCCGGTTACGTGGAGGGTGCCTGGCTTACCTGGATGGAGCAGCGCGCGCTGAGCCTTGGAAACCCGCTGCGGCTTCCCATTCAGGTGGAGCAGCGGGTGTGGTTCAACAGCGCCGTGCGCAGCCGCAATTTCCTGGTTCCCGGCCTGGTCGCGGTGATCATGACCCTCATCGGGGCCCTTCTGACGGCGCTGGTGGTGGCCCGCGAATGGGAGCGCGGCACCATGGAAGCCCTCATGGTCACGCCCGTGGCCGTGCACGAGATCCTGCTGGGCAAGCTGGTGCCTTACTTCATCATGGGAATGGGCGGCATGGGCCTTTCGGTTGTCATGGCGGTCTGGCTTTTCGAGGTCCCGCTGACTGGCTCCCTGTGGGTGTTGACGGCGACTTCGGCCCTGTTCCTGCTGGTGGCCCTGGGAATGGGACTGCTTCTTTCCACGGCGGCCAAAAATCAGTTCGTGGCCGGGCAGGCCGCCATCATCGTCACCTTTCTGCCCGCCTTCCTGCTTTCCGGCTTTATTTTCGACATCAACAGCATGCCGCCGGTTGTCCAGGGCCTCACGCATCTGATTGCCGCCCGTTATTTTGTCTCCATCCTCCAGACCGTTTTTTTGGCCGGCGATGTCTGGTCGGTGATTCTGCCCAATGCAGCGGCTCTGGTGGTGTTTGCCGTGCTTTTTCTCGGGCTGAGCCGTAAAAAATCACGCAAGCGGCTGGACTAGGAGGTTTATGTTCCTGCGCATCGCCGCTCTGGTGCGGAAAGAATTCCTGGCGCTGATGAAGGACAGGAAGAGCCGTTTCACCATCATCATCCCGCCCATCGTACAGCTGCTGGTTTTCGGCTATGCGGCCACTTTCGACCTGAACAACGTTCCCTACGCGGTCTATGACGAAGACCACGGTGCCGCGGCCCGCGAATTGCTGAGCCGTTTCAGGGGCTCGCCCAACTTTCAGGAGGTCGTGCAGCTGAGCCGCAATGCCGACATCGCCCCGTTGATCGACCGCAAGGGGGCCCTGATGGTGCTCCATATCGGCCCGCAATTCAGCCGGGACCTGTTGACCGGCGGCAGCGCCACGCTGCAGGTGATCGTGGACGGCCGCAACTCGAACACGGCCATGATCGCCCTCAATTATGTGCGGGGCATCGTCACCCGCTTTAACCTGGAATGGATCCAGCGCGCCGGCGGCCCGTCACCGCCGGCCCGCCTGGAGATCCGGGCCTGGTTCAACGCCAACCTGGAGAGCCGCTGGTTTATCGTTCCCGGCATTATCGGCCTGCTGACGCTGGTGGTCACCCTCCTGGTGACCGCCTTGAGCGTGGCCCGCGAGCGGGAGCAGGGCACCTTCGAT
This sequence comes from uncultured delta proteobacterium, assembly GCA_963779885.1. Lineage (GTDB taxonomy): Bacteria > Desulfobacterota > Desulfobacteria > Desulfobacterales > SG8-13 > JARFQH01. The sequence continues at coordinate 54,728 of CAWAAN010000005.1, forward strand.
CAGTTGCTGGTGACTCCCTTAAGACCGGTCGAAATCCTGATTGGCAAGGCCCTGCCGGGGTTGATTATCGGAACCGCCGAGGCGACCGTGATCATCCTGATCACCGTCTTCTGGTTCGGCGTGCCGCTGCGCGGCCACGTCATCACCCTTTATACCGGATTGTTTCTCTTCATTCTTTCGGCGATCGGCATCGGGCTGATGATCTCCTCGCTGGCGGTTACCCAGCAGCAGGGGCTGATGGGGGCCTTTTTGTTCATGGTGCCGGCCATTATCCTTTCCGGGTTTACCACCCCGATCGCCAACATGCCGGAGGTGGTGCAGAAAATCACCCTGCTCAATCCGCTGCGGTATTTCATGGTGGTGATCCGGGGCGTGTTCCTGGAAAACACACCCTTTCATCTGCTACTGTCCCAATTCTGGCCGATGGCCATCATCGGTTTCATTAATCTGATGGCCGCCGGATGGTTATTTCGTCACCGCATCAACTGATATTAACGGTCTGCTCCAGTGTGGAAGAGCCTCACCCTGGAGCAGACCGTTAAATATTCATATTAGAAAACAATGCTGCCGGCGGCGGCTACCGCCGCTGCGGTAATCAGATGAAACAAAAAGGGGGGCAGAAGGCTCTGTGAGCGTTCCCTTACCAGACCGGCGGCGATACCGAAAGCGAACGCGCTGAAGATATTGGCAGTGGTCCAGCCGGTGAACGCTGCGGTCAGCGAGCCGGAGGAGAGCAGCAGCCGGTAGCTGATGTAGACCGCGTACAGAAAAGCCGAGCCGACCGTCGGCCACGACAGAAACCAGCGGCTGCTGGTATGCTGGACACGGATGGAGCGGGCCAGCTGCCCGTGCACCAGTCCGCGGAACAGCAACTCAATCGCCAGCGGCAAGATGACGACCAGGTAAAGTATTTTGTGAAAAAGCGTCACGTTCCAGCCGGAGATGTCCGGCTGCCAAATGCCGCCCAGGAAACCGAACAGGACGGCAACGGGCAGTATCAGCCACCAGGAAGAGCCCATGGGGAGCGTCAAACCGTATTGCCAGGACTTTTTGTAAGACAGGATCGTCAGAAACACAGCAGTCAGGGCCATCACGATGAGCGTGGCGGCAACAGCGGGGTAAGGGGCCAGGGCGAAGGGAATTTTGGCGACCCAAGGGCCTGGATGCCAGAAAAGCCGTAAAATCTCAGCCGGGGCCAGGATTATCGCCGCGAGCAGGGTGGTATTCAACAAGCCGGCGGCTTGCCGCTGGATGCTCGGCTTCTGCAGCGCGTCGCGGCAGGCCTGGGCGATTTCTCCGGGATTCAGGCTCGTTCCGGTCGCCCGCGGCGACCCGCCGATGTCGGCCGAGCCGCCCCAGCGGTTGTTTTCGGAGCGCGCCTTGACGGCCGGGTCGATGAAGTTCAATCTTTCGTAAACCGGCTGGAGGTCACCCGGCATGAACAAATCCATGCGCCGCAGGGTGTAGGCGCCCGGGCTCCGCTGCAGCACCACCAGACCAAGCCGGCTGCCATAGAGGTTGTTGAGGTGGGGTTCGAGTTCGTAAATGCCGGTGTCCGATTCCACCACCACCACGAGCCGATCGTTGGAGAGGTCGAAGCGCGCCAGTTCCTTTATGCCTTTGAAATCGGTGAATTCGTTTGATTTGTAGATGATGCGGTCGATCTTGTGCAGAATCGATGCGGTATAGTCAAGAAAATCGACCTCGCCCCACAACCCGTCTTTTTTCAGTTGGGTTTCGTCCTTGCGCAGAAAATCGATGACCCGCTGGGTCCGGCGAAGATGCTCCGGCGGCAGGGCGCTGAATTCCTTCAACTCCAATCCCAGAGCGTCGATAGCGCCTTCGAGCCGGACCAGGGCATACAGCAATCGCAGGTGCATCGGCTCCTTGCGGCTGATGCGCTGATGGTTGAAGATCAGCCATATCGCCAGAATCGTGTCCAGGTCGGGGTCGTTGGCGTGGATCTGCCATTCACGGTCGCGCAGGTCCAGCCCTTTGAGAATCATGACCAGCGCCTGCTCGCAAGTGGACAGGGTAAAGGCCCTCACGCAGCCCTCGTGATGGTCGAGATTGTAGATTTTTTTTTCGTGATCGAGGAACGGCTCACCCTGGGCGACGCCGTCCAGGTAGATGGTCCCGGCCGGCGCCTTGCGCGCCGTGGCGGCCGAGACTGTCAGGCCGGCTTGGATCAAAACGGTCAGGTTCGGCGCTTCGAGGCACGTCAGCACCTTCTTGTCCCCGAGGTCCTTGACCACATAGCGCTGCGGCAGTTCGGACGCGGGGGCCGGTGCTTCCGCCGGCTGGCCGCCGACCGCGGCTGTTTTCCCCGCCAGGGGAACTTGGTTGCTGGATGGCGGGTTTTTGACTACTTTTGCGGCGTCTTCCATGAACCCAACATTGGCCTCACACTGTTTTCGGGCGACGAATCCTTAGCCGTCAGGCCCGTTTTTTTATGGTGGCGGCCCTGATTCATAACAGTCAACACACCGGCGGTCAAGCAGGCCATCGGCCCGTTTCTGCGGTAGGCCGGTTGACAACTCATGGGGTCATCACCTAATCTTCCCCCCACAACGCCCATGTTACTGCCAGCGGCCACGGTGTATGAGAATATATGTCCATACAAGACAGACGAACGCCGAACATCAAACGAACGGTGAATAAGGCCGGCCGCCATTTTTTAATCCGGCGGCCGAAGCGCAGAGACCTTTATTATTCGATGGTCGAAATCTATTTTTCGGAGGCCAAGACATGAAAACATTGATCTACAAATTCTTGATCTTACTGGTTGTCGCCCAGTCGGCTGCGGCGGCGGATATAGCCCCGGCCAATCCCCGGGTGGCGCTGGAAACAACCAAGGGCCGCATGGTGATCGAGCTTTTCCCGCGCGAGGCGCCCGCCGCCGTGAAGAACTTTTTATCTTACGTGGAGGCCGGTTTCTACGACGGCACCGTTTTTCACCGGGTGATACCCGGCTTCATGATCCAGGGCGGCGGTCTGACGGCGGATCTGCAGAAAAAACCGACCGAAAAGCCGGTGGCCAACGAAGCCGACAACGGCCTTAAAAACACGCGCGGTACGGTGGCCATGGCCCGGACCGCGGATCCCCACAGCGCCACGAGCCAATTTTTCATCAATACCGCCGATAACGAGTTCCTGAACCACCGCGGCAAAACCTCGCAGGGCTGGGGCTATGCCGTCTTCGGGCGGATTGCGGAGGGAATGGCGGTCGTCGATGCGATTTCGAGCGTCAAGACCAGTACCTCCGGGATGTTCCAGGATGTGCCGACCGAACCCGTGGTGATTAAGACGGCGCGGCGGGTGAAGTAGTATTATAGGCTTTAAGATAAAGGTTTTGGCTGTGTTATCGGTCGTTGGCGTTACAATACAGCCGCCGCCCTCTATCCTCGCCGAAACCTTTATCTTAAAGCCTATAGCTGCAGGATAGAGGCCGATGGGGCGTTATACCGGACCCCTCGTCCGACGGGCATTCGCCCGGCTTTCGGCAGCAGCCACCGGACCTTGCGGCCGAAAAGCGCCGGTGAGTTAAGCGTCCGGCTCGGGCGGCTCGAGGATCTTTTGCAGTTCGAGGGCCAGGTCGATGGCTTCCATTTGCGCCTCCATGCCGTCAGGCGATACGGGCAATACCGCAAAAATTCTTTTTTCCTGGAGATTCGATATCTCCCACAGCCAGCGCAGGCGGGCGTAGTATTCGGGTGTGGACCCGTATCGTTTCAGGATGTAAGCCATTCTTTCGTCCAGACTGACGATGCGGTCGTGCAGGACGCGTTTGTCGGCGTAATTGACGATTTCGGCTTCCGACGGCGTGTCGCTCTCGAAGTAGGTGTCCAGCTTGACATGCTGCCGGATAATGTCCCCCACTTCCGCGAAGCCGCAGTCGACCAGCAGGTCACAGCCGCTTTCGGAATGCTTTTCTCCGGTCGTCAAGCTGCGGGTCTTGGTGATGTCGTGCAGCAGCGCCGCCGCCTCGACCAGATCGCGGTTGAGCGGGCGGCCCTTCCAGGCGAGCTGTCGTACCAGCCAGTCGGCCACGCGGCTGACTTGCAAGGAATGCCGCACGATATTTTCCAGCATGGCCATTTCGCGCATGAGCCGGTAACAGGTTTCTCGAGACGGGATCCTCATCCGGGCTCCTTAAACCGCAGCGCCGTAAAAACGGCATGTTTGCCCACTGCCTCCTTACGGCGTATACACGTTAACGAGTAAAATATCAACCGGAGGTGACGTCGATGAAAACCTATCCCATCCCCATGGTCCCCGGACCGGTCAGTGTTTCCCGGGCCGTGCTCGAGGCCTTCGCGGGCAACTACGGCTCCGCCGACATGGAGGCCGAGTTTTTCGATCTTTACGATCGCACGGCGGCCGGGTTGCAGCAGATCATGGCGACCGCCAATACGGTGGTCCTCCAGTCCGGAGAGGGCATGGTGGTCCTCTGGAGCGCCCTTAAAAACTGTCTGCTGCCCGGAGACCGCGTGCTCTCGATCGCCACCGGGCTGTTCGGCCACGGCATTGCCGAAATGGCGGTTGTTCTCGGGGCCGAGGTGCGCAAAGTCAGCCTGCCCGATGACCGGACGATATCCGGCACGGGCGACATCGAAGAGGCGATTGCGGCGTTCAAGCCTAAAATGATCACGGCGGTGCATTGTGAAACGCCTTCGGGTACCCTCAATCCGCTGGCCGACCTCGGCCGCTTGAAAAAAGCGCACCGGGTGCCGCTGCTTTATGTCGATGCGGTCTCCAGCATCGGGGGGACACCGGTACTGACCGATGACTGGAATATCGACCTATGCCTGGGCGGTGCGCAGAAGTGTCTGAGCGCGCCGCCGGACATGGCGTTCCTATCGGTCAGCGAAGAGGCGTGGGCGGTTGTCGGGCAGGTCGGCTATAGCGGATACGATGCCTTGCAACCCTTTCGTGAGGTTCAAAAAACCCACACGTTTCCCTACACGCCGAACTGGCACGGCCTGGCGGCGCTGCATGCCGGTGTGGAGTCGATTCTGGCCGAAGGACCGGCGGCCGTTTTCGAGCGCCATGACCATGTGGCCGACATCTGCCGCCGCGGGCTCAATGAGATGGGACTGACACTTTTTCCCGCGCCCGGCGCCATCTCCTCGCCCACCGTGACGGCCGTCTATCTGCCGGCCTCAACCGTATGGGCCGATTTCGACAATGCATTACGGCGCCGGGGCCTCGTGGTGGGCGGCAGTTACGGAAGTCTGGCAGGGAAAATTTTCCGGTTGGGCCACATGGGATCTCAAGCAGACGAGAGGCTGGTGCGTCAGGCGCTGGATGTCATTGCGGCGGTGCTGTGAGCGCCGACCTCTTTGCGCCCCGCGCTTTATCGGACAAAAAGCGTTTTCTGCTCTCCACCCATATAGGGTCTTTTTTCACCGGGTCTTACTTTCTATCTGGGTTTTACGCCGGTTTTCAATTGCGGCCGACCTAAAGCACGCCCGGTCCAGCGCCCCGCTACTGCCGATTTGGCCCGCCGCGGACCGGAACCGACGATCGGCATCCGGGGTTGTCCCCCCTGGCAACCGGATTATATTCTAACCGGTTAATTTTGTGGCCGAAACATCCGCCGGATGTCACAGGGCAGCTGCCGTGCCGATTTAGTTTTCGTCCATACATGGCCCTTTCCCGCAATTTCCTTAGCGGATGGGCACGATCAAAGTTCATGCACGCCGCAGGAAAAAGGCATGACGCGAGCAACGATTGAAAAGGTTGATGTCAAAGGTCTTCCTTTAGAACCGACAGCATCCCGCAAGCCAGTCACTATCTTCGATCCGATCGGTCGCAGCGCCATTCGGCTGAACAACAACCTGGGCGCCATGGCCATATTTTTCACGCGGTCCTTCGTGCGGATCTTTCACTGGAAGCAGGTGCCGGAGATTTTGCACCAGATCTACTTCATCGGGGCGCGGTCGACCACCATTGTCATGCTGGTCGGTCTGTTCACCGGGATGGTGATGGGGTTGCAGCTCTACCATGTGCTGATCGGTTTCGGTTCGGTGGGCGCCCTGGGCACGGCCGTGAGCCTGTCCCTGATCCGGGAACTGGGCCCGGTGCTGACCGCCATTATGATCACGGCCCGGGCCGGCTCGGCCATGACGGCCGAGATCGGCATTCAGCGGATATCCGAGCAGATCGATGCCCTGCAAACCATGCGCATCGAGCCGCTCGGGTATCTGATCAGTCCCCGGATTGCGGCTGGTTTGATCAGTTTTCCGATCCTGACGGCATTTTTCGATCTGGTCGGCATTGCCGGCGGCTGGTTCAGCGGGTGTATACTGCTGGGCGTCAATTCCGGATCCTATTTTTACCGGGTGGTTTCGAGCACCCAGCTCGCGGACATCCGCGGCGGGTTTATCAAGGCGATCGTTTTCGCGGTGCTGGTCATTACCATCTGTTGCTTTCAAGGCTTCTTCACGCACCTGCGCTCCGACGGCCACGGCGCCAAGGGCGTGAGCCTGTCCACCACCTCGGCGGTCGTTCTTTCGTGTGTGATGATTCTCGTGGCCGATTACGTCGTGACGTCCTTTATCTTATAGGGAAACCCTCGCATGAAGAAGCAGCCACTGATCGAGTTTGTGGACGTCAGCAAGGGCTTTGACGGGAAAAAGGTCCTCGACCGGATGAGCCTCAAAATTTTCGAAGGTGAGGTCAGCACCTTGATCGGGTTGAGCGGCAGCGGAAAAAGCGTCACGTTGAAGCACATCGTCGGCCTGCTGAAGCCCGACACCGGCCGGATCTTTTACCGCGGAACGCCCATCGACCAAATGAGCAAAAAGCAGTGGGACACAACGCTTGCGCGAATCAGCTACATGTTTCAGAACAACGCCCTTTTCGATTCCATGACGGTCTTTGACAACATCGCCCTGCCGCTGCGCCGGACCACAGCGCTTAACCGCAAAGAGATCCGCGAAAAAGTCATGGCCCGCATCGAGCAGACCGAACTGACCGACGTGGCTCACCGGTATCCGGCGGAATTATCGGGGGGCATGAAGAAACGCACGGCCTTGGCGCGCGCCCTGGTCACTGACCCCCAGATCGTCCTGTTCGACGAGCCGACCACTGGGCAGGACCCGATCCGCAGAAACGCCATCCTGGGAATGGTGGCCCAGTATCAGAAAAAATTCGGTTTTACGGCGGTTCTGATAAGCCACGACATACCGGACGTATTTTTCATCTCCAACCGTCTCCTGGCCCTGCATGATAAAAAAATAGTGTTCGAAGGCACGCCGGAAGAATTTGAAACCTTCGAGCACCCCTTCATGAACGAACTCGTTCGCAGCCTCGAAAAGCTTCAGGAGGAGCTGACCGGTCTCTACTCCCGGCGCCAGTTCAAGATCCGCTATCAGACCGATCTGGTCAAGCGCCATGCGGATGGCTCCTACGTCGTCGCGCTTTTCAAACTCGCGGACATGGACAGGATCGTCGAGAAGATAGGATTTAAAACCGCGCAGCAGATCATCCGGGCCATGGGGCAGTTCATCAACAAACACTTTGGCCTGGTGGGCGGCTTTTCCACCCGCCAGAGCATCGATGAATTTGCCTCGCTGCTGCCGTTTTCCAACCGCGCGGAAGCCGGACGTCTCATGCTCGATTTCACGCGCGACTTGCAGGAACACGGCATTGCCAGTTTGGAAGACACGATTCATAGGGCGGGTTGGCGACAGGCGTGCGTCGAGTTAACGGTTTTAGGCGGGCTGGCGTGCGGCCAGCCCCAGGTGGAACTCGAGTCGATCATTGAATTCGCCCGCTTCGATCTCAGGCCGATAGCGCGGCTTTCTTGCGAAAGGGGGGCAGGCCCGACATGAAAAAGTATTCGAAGGAAACGGTGGTGGGCATCTTCGTTATGGCCGGGCTGGCCGCCATGGCCTATATGACGGTCAAACTCGGGGACGTGAGCCTACCGGGAGGCGACGACTACCTGCTGAAGGCCCGGTTCAGCCGGGTTACCGGGCTGAAGGAAGGCAATCCGGTCAATATGCTGGGCCTGGAGATCGGCCGGGTGACGAATTTTAAAATGGTTCAGGATGAACAGGCCGTCATCGTGGAAATGAGGATCGACAAGGGCATAAAAATCTATGACGATGCCCTGGCCGCCATTAAAACCGAAGGCCTGATCGGCGATCGATATCTGGACATCTCCCCCGGCGGGGCCGGCGACATCCTGAACCCCGGCGCCACCATCACCGCGACCCAGTCCCCGACCGATCTGAGCGAATTGATCGGCAAATACGCCTTTGGTGACGTGAAGAAGTGAATTCTTCCAAACAAAAGGAGGCGCCCTTATGATCAGAACGACCGCAGCAATGATAGTGGCCCTGGGCATCTGGGCCGCGATGAGCGCTTTGGCCGAGGAGCCGCTGAAGATTATCGAAACCCGCGTCGATCGGATCGTCAAGATTCTGGGGGACAAGAGCCTCGCCGAGGAAGACAGGGTCGGAAAGCTCGAAGCGGCGGCCGATGAAACCTTCGACTACGGTTATCTTTCGAGAATGACCCTCGGCCGCAACTGGCTGAATCTCGACGAGAACCAGCGCAGCGAATTCGTCGGGCTCTACCGCCGGTTGCTGGAAAAAAACTACATGGGCCAGTTGTTGAAGTACACCAACGAAAAGGTCGTGTTCGGGCGGCAGGCCATGCTCGCCGAAAACAAGGCCGAGGTGAAGAGCAATGTGGTCTCCAGTGACAAAACGATTCCGATCACCTACCGGCTGATTCGGCGAGATGGTGATTGGAAAGTATATGATCTCGTTATCGAAGGCGTCAGCCTGGTCGGCAACTACCGGACGCAGTTCAGCGATATCCTGAGCCGGCAGACACCTGCTGAAATGCTGTCGATTTTGAAAAAGAAGGTTGAAGAAAAAAGTGGTTAGAATTCGTTCCCGGACAGTAAATAACTGTTGCAAATATGTGGGTTTGTCATTAAGGAGTCACTTCAAACCAGGGTGGGTGTACTTGCGAAAAAACTTTTCGAAGGGGAGGTGAAATGGCTGAAACGGTAAAGTTGTTGAAAAACATAGCTGACGACCTTAAAAACATGAGCAAAGAGATCAATGCGATTGCCGCACAGCTAGGAAAAGCGGCCAAGGCGCAATCGAAACCCGCGGCGAAAAGCAAGGCCGTAAAAAAAGCCGGTCCAGCGACGGCGCCCGTAAAATCGGCACCTAAAAAGGCGGCGAGATCATCGAAAGACGGCCCATCGATTGTGGCCGCCGTGCTCGATGTCATCCGTGGTGCCGAGGGCGGGATCGATCAGGCGGCTATTCTCCTGAAGACCGGCCTGGGTCGGCGGCAGGTTTCAAACGCCATCTTCAAGTTGAAAGTGCAGCAAAAAGTCAAGAACGTCGGCCGGGGGGTCTATGCGGTAGCGTGATTCCGCGCGGCATTCTGCCGTTCAGGGGCACGGCCTTACCGGGTCCCTGCCCCTGCTTTATTTGAGAAAGTTTTTCAGCAGGCCCTTGGCCGTATCCTCGTACTTTTTAAGCCCCTTCTTTTGGATGTATTCTTGGGCGCGATCGGACTCGAGCAGCTTTTCCTGGATCTGCTGCTTGGCCATCGATTCTAAATCCGGCATGAATTTCGGATTGGAAAATGTGCCGCTGATCAGCACCGGGACCGTCACCTTCGAATATTCCTTCTGGTCGTCCTGCTGCCGTCCGAGCTTTCGGACCACTTTTGGTTCGATGCGTAAATCCAGTTTTTCGTTGACCAGATCGGCTTTTCCGACGACCAATGCATCCAGAACGTGTGATTGCAGACGAGTCTGATCGGTGCTGACGACGCCGTTGGTTATCGCAAAGGGCACCACCAGTTCGGTGAATTCCGTGCCCGAGCCGCTCAGATTCAGTTCACCCTTTCCGAAGGCGGCCCGTATGTTTTGAATCATCGCGATCAGATCGATGCCCTTGATCTCTCCATCGGCGAAGCGCAGGTCGCCGCTGCCAGTAAGGGTTTTTTTGATGGTTCCGGCGTCATCGCCGCTGAAGGAGAGGTTGGCGGTGGCATTGGCCAGACCTTTTAGAAAATCCTTGTCAATCTGGTCTTTGAGCAGCGGCGCGGCCTGAACGTTTTTGAGCTGGAACTTCACCGTGCCGCGCGGGGTATTCTGGCTGACGTTGATATTGCCGTTTAGATCGAGATTGCCGCCGTACAGATCGAACCGCAGCGGTTCGGCCCGCAAGACACCGTTCAGTGCGCCGAGGTGCAGGAAAAAATTGCCGAGTTTGGCCTTGTTGACGATGACCTCACCGGCCTTGAGTTGGCCGTCCAAGACCAGTCGGCGCAGGGCGGCATAATCCGTTTTTGGGGTGTCGGCGGTTTTCTGCGCCGGTGGCGTGCCCGTGTAAGGACCATCTTCCGGCGCACCCGCCGCCGGGGAGGATTTTTTTGGGGTCTTGGGCGGCAGGTAGCGATCGAGGTCGATGCGGTCCATGTTCACCTCGAAGGCGACATCGGGCCGTGAGAATTGGGCGATGCGGGCGTTAAAATCGATCCGGGTGTCATCGATGGTCATCGTTCCCTTGGAAAGCGAAATTTTATCGGCCCCGCCGGCAACGGCGGCCTGCAGCGACATTTTGGTCAACGCCGCCGGATCGGCGGTTTCAATCACGTCCGGCCGCCCCAACTGCGCCAGCAGTTTGCGGGGAGAAAACTCGGCGATGGCGACCGTCAGGTCGGCGCGGGGAGTATCGGTCGCCGATAGGATGCGGCCCTTTACCGCCAGGGCCAATTCCGAAACGGCCTTGATCTCCAGGTCCAGCGAAATGGGGTCTTTGCCCGGCTGCCGGCCCACCGGGCCGATGGAGCCGTTAACCGCCAGTGGCTGGTCGTCCATGCGGGCGGAGAGCGTCAGCTTGATCGGCCGGTCAAAGGAGAGATCCGTTACCTTCACATCGAGGTTTTCGATGGTGTTGCGCGTATCTGAAGCCTTGTCGATCCAGACGACCGAGCCGTTGGAGACGGAAAAGTCGCCGACCGTCAGCGAGCGGATCGGCAATTCCCCTGCGGACTTTTCGGTGGCGGGCGGGGGGGGACCGGGAGGTGTCGATTTTACGGAATTTTGGGAGTTGAACTCCCAGTTGCCGCGCCCCTGCTTATTTTTGATCAGGGTGATTTGCGGTTCGTTCACAACCAAGCGCTTGACCTGCACATCCCGCGCGAGCAACGGCCATACTTTGACCCGCACATCGAAAGATTTAATGGCGACAAAATCCCGGGCTTCGAATTCGGGCGGATTTCCCAAGTGAAGATCGGCGAAGGAGACTCCCACGAAGGGAAAAAAAGATAACTGAACATCTCCCCGGACCTCAAAAGGTCGCCCGGTCATTTCGCTCACCTTTTTTTCAAGCAGGGGTTTGTATTTTTGAACGTCGACGAAAAAAGGCACAACGAGAAGGATTAGAATGACCAGGGCCACGACGCCGCCCAGTGTTATCAGCGTCCATTTCAGCAGATTTTTCATGCCATCTCCTTTTAATCCGGGTCAAGAGGCCACCCCGTTGTATCCGTTTTTCAGCGGGACATCGGTGGGCGGTGTTTTTTTTCGGCGGCGATACAGGCGGCCACATGTTTGGCGAAAGCAGGGGCGATTGTCCGCAGCACCGGGTGCTCGACCGATGCGAGCCGCAGGCGGCCGATCGAACCGATTGGCAGGACATCGATGGTCGTTCCGGTGATGAAGGCGGCCTGTAAAAGGTCAAGATCATTTTTGTGCAACATCTTTTCCCGCACGTCGATGCCGAGTGTTTCGCAAAGGGCCAGGACGTGCTGGCGGGTTACGCCCAGCAGCACGGCGCCGGAAGGCGGCGTGAACAGCTGGTTGTCGATCAGGTAAAACAAGTTTGACCGGGAGCCTTCGGAAATAAACCCCTCCCCGTCCACCAGCAGGGCCTCATACGCCCCGGCGGCTTCCCGGACGGTCCGGACCCGCTCGCGATAGGAGGTCTTGACGGCCTTTGCCTGGGGATTTTGGCGTTCACCCTCATAAAGGATCGTATGAACCCCATCGCGGTAGGCGCCGGCCGCGGGTAAATCCTGCTGAACGAAATAGGTGAGAAACAGTGGCTCACCGCCGTTGGCAGACCACACCAGTTTGACGTTGACCTGGTCGGCGCGACGGTTTTTTTCCACCAGTTCACCGATTTCAGGCCGCACCCGTGCGGCCCGTTTTTCGATGCGGGTGCCCAGTAGTCGCGCCGATCGGCGCATGCGCGCCATGTGGTCGTCGAAAAAAAGGGGAACGCCTTCGAGCAGCTTGATGACTTCATAGACGCTGTTGCCGTCGATACGATCGAAAACGGCCGTCTCGCAAGAAGGGTGCAGATCCCCATTAACAAAAATAAAATCGAATGCGGCGTCACAGCGCACTGGTTTTCACCTGTCCGGTCGGGAAAATGAGTCAGCATTATTTCCGGTAGTATTCGGGAATAAACCTTTTTAATTTAAATCCATTTTGAGGAAAGTCAAAATATCTCCTGAGGGTAACCCTTCACTGGGGTTGCAGAGTCCGATGCACTTCACCCCACCTAGTTTCCGTCCACAAATGGCCCTTTTTCGCAATCTCGGCGTCAATCGGCGGAATTGCTTGTGCGGCATACAGAACCGTCTGCCTCCGCGCAATCCCTTGATTTCCTTGAACTTGCAAAAAATTGCTCATTTCTGGATCGGAAACTAATCAGTGCCTAAATAAGATCACGGATGGGCACCACCTAACCTTCAGCGTATACAGGGTGATGCAGAGGCAAGGCGTCGGGTGCACCGGCGTCCTGTTGGACGTAAATCGGCCCGACAACAACGCCGATGCGGGGCCCTGTGAACGCTGACTGCTGAAGAGGGGAGGCTATCGGCGGGCCTTGGAATCGAAGGCCACCGCAAAACCTATTGGGGTGGAGCGCACGACCCGACCCGTCAGCCGGATCGGGCGCTTGTCTGGCGCCGGGGAAATGGAGAGCCGGATTTTCTGGCCGACGGCCGGGGACGATGAGGTTTCGATGAACACCCCTATCTTGCTGATGTCGCGGATGAAATCCTGGCGCAGGAGATTGTCGGCGTCATAGTCGACCCGGATCGTGCGCTTGTGCCTGAGCCCGGCTCGCGCATGCTTGTACCGGCCGCCGTCCAGGTGCCGCAGCAAATCGATCTGCTGGGCGATGGTCATATCGCACACCAGGTCGATCAGGCGCGCCGTGATTCTGGTGTCATCGACAATGCGCTCTTTGCCAATTGGCATCCGTTTACTTCCTTTTTGTGCCGCTTAGGGGTCCACGAAGAAATAAATTCGCAATTTCAGGTGGTGAGGCGCCCGGCCGGCAAGACGCGAAAATGATGGTTTTTATTGGCAGGGCGGCGGCTTCCGCAGCAACTCGATGAATGGCGGCGTCTGTTTCTCCTCGGCCACTTGCAGCGCGGTTTTCCCCGTGGCGTTTTTGAGGGTCAGATCGGGGCAGGCGGCCAAAAGCGACCGCAGGACGTCTTCGTGACCGCATCTGACGGCCAGCATCACCGCCGTACTGCCTTCCTTGTCGATGACGTTGACCTCGGAGCGGCTTTTAATCAGCAGGCGGGCGATGCGATCGTGGCCGTCAATGGTCGCAAACATCAGTGCGGTGCGTCCCATATAGTCGCGCGGAGAGACATCCGCGCCGGATTGCAGCAGATCCTTCACAACGTCGTAATGGCCGTTTCCGGCAGCGAACATCAAGGCCGTCGAGCCGTTTCGGCTGGCGGCGTTCACTTCGGCCTTTTGACGAATCAACGTGCGAACGATGTCATTGTGACCGAACTGTGCCGCCAGCATCAACGCCTGCCAGCCGGCATCACCCTTGGCGTTGACATCGGCGCCGCGGTCAATCAACAGCTGAGCGATCTTTGTGTGACCATTCATGGACGCCTGCATCAGGGCGGTCCATCCGGAGGCATTGCGACCGTCTGGATCGGCCCCGGATTCGAGCAGGCGCCGCACGTCATCCATCAGGCCCATTTCGGCGGCAGTGACCAGCGACTCCGACGGGTCGATCGCCGCCGCGGGGCCGGGCGACAGCACGGCAGCCCATATGAAGTAAATGAACGATGAATAAAAATGGCGTCAACCGATGACAGTTTCTCATGGTGTTCTCCCCGGTGGCAAAAGCCCGCTTTGCGAGTGTTGCGGCCTGCGGACGGCCATGCGAGAATTCCGTAAATTGGCATCGAAATAGACGCTGGCCCGAGGCAGGGTGAGCATTGTCGCCAAACCCTTACAATTATTTATCATCATAGCAGATCGACCCGCCAATCTCAAATTTTTCTTCAGAGCCGTGCGGCCGCCGGTTACCTCCGGTATTTGTTCTTGCCGTACGTGACATCAGCTGCTAAAGAAATGAAGATAGAGGTGAACTTGTCGGCAGTTTAGCCTTCTAACCCGTTCTGGAGCCTGTTCCCATGGAGGAAACCATCCGGCTGACCGAAGACCTGATCCGGTTCAAATCCACCCACGGCAATCCCACCGGAATTCAGCGGTGCGCTGATTACATCGAAGCTTTTTTCACGGCCAACGCCATCGATTACCAGCGATTGACCTTTCAAAATTATCCCTCGCTTCTGGCCGTGCCGCGCAGCGGAAAATTTTCCGTACTCCTGATGACCCACGTGGATGTGGTCGAGGGTGCGGACGCACTGTTCGAACCCCGGCGGCAGGACGGCAAGCTTTTCGGGCGCGGCAGCATCGACGACAAGTACGCGGCCGCTCTCTCGCTGGTGCTTCTCAAGGAACACCTGCAGCGGTGCCGTGGCCGGGGCGGCACCCAAGAGGACCTGCCCTTCGGCATCCTGATCACGACCGACGAGGAGATCGGCGGGGTCAACGGGGCTCAAAAAGTGCTGCCCCTGGTCAAAGCCGACTTTTGCATCGCCCTGGACGGCGGCGCGGTCGCTAAGATCGTCGTCAAGGAAAAGGGAATCCTGCGGCTCAAGCTGATCACCGCGGGTAAATCCGCCCATGGCGCCCGGCCCTGGCTCGGCGAAAACGCCATCGAGAAGCTGATCGAAGATTATCGCGTTATCCGAACATTTTTCAGGCAGTCCGTGCCGGACCATTGGCACCGGACGATTAACTTCGGCCGGATCAAGGCGGGGACATCGATCAACCAGGTGCCGGACAGCGCCGAGGCGCTATTCGACATCCGCTATACCGAAAACGACGACATCGATGCCCTGGTCGAGTCCATGCAGACCAAGATCGGCGGCCGCCTGGTGATCGAGGAAAGAGAGCCGCTGTTCATGGGCGGTGATTCTCCCCACCTGGACCGGCTGCTGGAAATCGCGGCGGGGACGGCCACCGGATTCGAGCATGGCGCCAGCGATGCCCGTTATCTGAGCCAGTATGGGATCAAGGGGATTGTCTGGGGGGCGGACGGCAATATGAGCCAGCACACGGCCGAGGAGCACGTCGAGATTGCCAGCGTCTTTACGCTTTACGAAATCCTCGACAAGTATCTGACAGGTCTGGCGGTCGAGCGCCCGGATTGACTGTGGCGGTCTACTCTTGACGCCCCTGCAGTTTAACACGAATATAGGTTTCAAACGTCGAGCAACGAACATCGAATAAGAAGATCGCTGCGTTCCACCGGTTAAATAGTAAAAAGACAATTTTTCTTATTCACCATTCGATGTTGACCGTTCGATGGTCGACGTTCATCTGTTCCGATTTTCATTATTCGGTTCTGCGAGGCAGAGGGGGCGTGCGCCCATCCGCACGCAACACGGAAATGGCAAAGGAGGTAGACGATGAAACGATTGACGGTTTTCATGGGCGTGCTGGTACTTCTGCTGGCGGTCACCGCCGTTGCGGCGCCCAAACCGGGAGGAACCCTCGTGTTCGGTCGTGGGGGAGACAGCGTGGGCCTGGACCCGGCCTACGAGACCGACGGCAATTCGTTCATGATCTGCGACAACGTTTTCGAGGCGCTCGTTTTTTACAAGGATGAATCGACCGCCCTGGAACCCGGACTGGCCCAGGCGTGGAAAATTGCCCCGGACGGCAAAACTTACACCTTTCAGCTGCGCAAAGGGGTCAAATTCCACGACGGGACGCCTTTCGATGCCAACGCCGTCGTTTTTTCCATCGGCCGCATGATGAAGGACCGCAAGGTGAAGTTCGTCGGCAAGGGCTGGGAGATTCCCGCCCAGGAACGGCCGCCGGAGTACTGGGTCTCGATGGAAATGGATGACATCGTCGAGAGCATCGAGGCCGTCGATGATGCCACGGTGGTGTTCAAACTCAAAAAGGTGAATGCGCCGTTTATGGCCAACATGGGCATGGATTTTGCCGACATCATCAGCCCCACGGCCTTTTTGAAGGATCCCAAGGAGTTCATCCGCAATCCGGTCGGGACCGGGCCGTTCAAGTTCGTCAAATGGGTCAAAGACGACCGGATCATCCTGGAGAAAAATCCGGACTACTGGAACAAGACCGGCGGGCCCTACCTCGATCAGGTCGTTTTTCGGTCGATACCGGAAAACTCGGTCCGTTTCCTCGAACTCAAAACCGGCAACATCCACATCTGCCAGTTTCCCAATCCGGCCGATATCGCCCTGGCCGAAAAGGACAAGAGCCTCAAGCTGGTGTCACAGCCCGGAATGAACATCGGTTACGTCGGCTACAATCTGACCAAGGAGCCCTGGAAGACCAATGTCGACCTGCGCAAGGCGGTCGCCCATGCCATTAACCGCACGGCGATCGTCGACAACATCTACCAGGGGCTGGGGCAGGTGGCCAAAAACCCGATTCCGCCGACCATGTGGGGCTACAACGACAAGGTGCCCGGCTACGTCTTCGATGTCGCGCAGGCCAAGGAATACCTTAAAAAAGCCGGTTTTGCCGACGGCAATAAATTGGGCGAGATCACCCTGTGGTCGATGCCCGTGCCCCGGCCCTACAATCCCGAGGGCTTGAAGGTCGGCGAGGCGATGGCCGCCGATTTGGCTAAAGTCGGAATTACGGCCAAGGTCGTCACCTTCGAGTGGGGCACCTATCTCAAACGCCAGCGCGAGCAACCGGCGGACATGGACATGTTCCAGTTGGGGTGGACCGGCGACAACGGGGACCCGGACAACTTTCTGGCGGTGCTCTTCGACGGCCTGGCCTCTTCGGCCGTGCGCACCCAGTGGCACAACGAAAAGTATCATCAACTGATGATCAAGGGCCGCGAGACGATCGACCAGGAGAAGCGCGCCGAAATTTACCAGGAAGCCCAGCAGTTGCTCTACGACGAGTGCCCCGTCATCCCGATCGCCCACTCGACCGTGAAATGGCCGGAGCTGAAAAACGTGATGAACTTCAAGCTGCACCCCACCGCATCGGTGCGGATGAAGGACGTCTATCTGGAGTGACGAAGGATTTAACATTCGAATTCGACGCTCATCTAAGGGTTTAAATATAACCACGCTTGCGGTAGGGGCACGGCACGCCGTGCCCCTACCCAGGATGCTGCTTGCGGGATTGCTTCGGGACCTCCTGTGGTAGGGGCGAAAGATTTTTCGCCCCTGCGAGACGGTCAGCCACCGCTGGCATCCGCTCATCCGGTCTCCGGTGCGTCACCTGTTGGCATTTCGGGAGTCTTGACGTGAAATCGATGAGACTCATTAATCGACAACTGTCCAACTGACAAAACCAACCTAACTGACTCAACCGACCAACTGACTTAACTGATCCAACTGACCTAACCGACTTGACCAAACCACGCCCATGCTCGCCTACATCATCAGACGCATCCTGATTTTGATCCCCACCCTGATCGGGGTGTCGATCATCGTTTTTCTGATGCTTCAGCTCACGCCGGGCGACCCGGCGGAACTTCTGCTCGGCGAGCGGGCCACGCCGGAAGCCCTGGAACAGCTCCGGGAGCACCTCGGGTTGAACCGCCCGCTCTACGTCCAGTACGGCCTGTTTTTCAAGCGCCTGCTCAAAGGCGACCTGGGGGAAACCATCTGGACCCGGCAGAAGGTGTGGACCGAGGTCAAGCAGCGCTTCCCGGCCACCATCGAACTGTCGGTCGTCGCCCTGGCGATCAGTTGCTTTTTCGGGATCGTGCTCGGGATTATTTCGGCCACCAAGCAGTATTCCTTCTTCGACTACGCCAGCATGGTCGCGGCCCTGGCCGGGGTCAGCATGCCGATCTTCTGGCTCGGCCTGGTGCTGATGCTGATCTTTTCGCTGCATCTCGGCTGGCTCCCGATATCCGGCCGCCTGAGTGTGGGGGTCAACCTGGAGGTGATCACCAATTTCTACATTCTGGATGCCATACTGACCCGTAACTGGACGGCTTTCAAGGATGCGCTGTGGCACATCATCATGCCGGCGGTGACCTTGAGCACCATCTCGACCGCGATCGTCGCGCGAATGACCCGCTCGGCCATGCTGGATGTGCTGCGTCAGGACTACATCAAGACGGCCAAGGCCAAGGGGCTGTCGAAATTCAGCGTCACGTTCAAACATGCCCTGCGCAATGCGCTCATTCCGGTCGTCACCACGATCGGCCTGCAATTCGGGGTGCTGCTGGGCGGCGCGATATTGACCGAGACGATATTCGCTTGGCCCGGGGTGGGCAAGTGGATGTACGATGCGGTCATGCAGCGCGATTACATGGTCATTCAGGGGGGCACGCTGTTTATCGCCGCCATCTTTGTTTTCATCAATCTGGGGGTGGATGTGCTCTATGCCGTCATCAATCCCAGGATCAGCATGCGATAAAATCGCCTTCCGGCGATTTTATGAAACGCGGCGTTGCCGCTATAAAAGCGGTTTATGACGAAGGTGCGTGAGGAAAATAAGGAGCCGGTGCTGCGGCACCCGATGGTCGAGCAGTTGAGCCAGTTGTGGCGCAACAAAACCGCCGTCGCGGGCCTGGTGGTTATTGTCGTTTTTTTTCTGACCGCCATTTTCGCCCCGTTGCTCAGTCCTAAAAATCCTCTGGAGACGTCTCTCTACGATCAGCTCAAACCGCCGGCCTGGCAGGACGGTGGGGCGCTGAAAAACGTTTTGGGGACCGACGACCTCGGCCGCGACACCCTGTCGCGGATCATCTACGGCGCGCGGGTTTCCCTGCTGGTGGCGGTTGTCAGTGTCGGACTGGCTTTTTTCTGCGGCACGCTGCTCGGCTCGCTATCGGGCTACTACGGGGGCGCCGTCGACAGCCTCATCATGCGCCTGATGGACATGCTGCTGGCCTTTCCCTACCTGCTGTTGGCGATCGTCGTGGTGGCCTACCTCGGGCCCAGCCTCCAGAATGCCATGATGGCCATCGGCATCACCTATGTGCCGCGGTTTGCCCGAATCGTGCGGGGCAGCGTACTGGAGGAAAGCGGCAAGGACTACGTCATGGCGGCCCGCGCCATCGGGGCCGGAAATCTGCGGATCCTTTTCCTGGCTATTTTGCCCAACTGCATGGGGCCCTTGATCGTTCAGACGACGCTCAGCATGGCCTCGGCGATCCTGGATGCGGCGGCCCTGAGCTTTCTGGGACTGGGCGCCCAGCCGCCGACGCCCGAGTGGGGCTCCATGATCGCCAGGAGCCGCAGCCTGATCCTGCGTGCCCCGTGGGTGATGACCTTTCCGGGCATCGCCATCCTGCTGGCCGTTCTGGGCTTCAACCTGCTGGGCGACGGCCTGCGGGATGCCCTGGACCCAAGGTTGAGGGATTGACCGCGCTGGCAAACAAAAAGCGGTCTCGGGGTGGCGGCCGAGACGGTTTAAACCTGGAGTCAAAAATTGATGACATCCGTTTACCCAATCAACTCCAGCAACCCAACAAACGCAATGAACTCAACAAGCCCAATCAACTCAATAAACTGACTTAACTGACCCAACTGACATAACCGACCCAACTGACCTATAACGAAACGACCCCTGTGGCGACCACGCTTTTAGACATCCAAAATCTCAAGACCCAGTTCGTCGTTCGCGGCCAGGTGGCGCGCGCGGTCGATGATGTCAGTTTGTCGGTGGCCGCCGGCCAAACCCTCGGGCTGGTGGGGGAATCCGGCTGCGGCAAGAGTGTGACCGCCCACTCCATCATTCGGCTTATCCCGCAGCCGCCCGGCAGGATTGCCGGCGGCCGGGTCATCTTCGAGGGCATCGATCTCCTGGAACTCGGCGAGCGCCGCATGCGCCGCATTCGCGGCAATCGGATTTCCATGATCTTTCAGGAGCCGATGACGTCGCTGAATCCGGTGTTTACGGTGGGTGAGCAGGTCGGCGAGGTCATTCGCCTGCATCGCCACCTTTCGCGCCGGGAGACGCGCCGGCGGGTCGTGGACATATTTCAACTGGTCGGTATTCCGGCCCCGGAAAAACGGCTCGCGGACTACCCGCATCAAATGAGCGGCGGCATGCGCCAGCGGGTCATGATCGCCATGGCGCTGGCCTGCAATCCCCAATTGATGATTGCCGACGAGCCGACGACCGCCCTCGATGTCACCATCCAGGCCCAGATCCTGGACCTGATGAACAAACTCAAAGAAGAAACCGGTGCCGCGATCCTTTTCATCACGCACGATCTGGGCGTGATAGCCGAAATGGCCCAGCATGTGGCGGTGATGTATGCCGGTAAAATGATGGAACACGCCGAGGTGGGAGCGCTTTTCGCCGATCCCAAACACCCCTACACCGTGGGGCTGATGCAATCGATACCGGTTCTCGGCCGCCAGACCCGGGACGGTCGCCTGAGGACCATAGCGGGCATGGTTCCCTCCCTGTTCAACCTGCCTGCCGGCTGCCTGTTCAGCGACCGCTGCCCGGATGTCTTCGAGGAGTGCCGGCGCATCGAACCGGCCATGGTCGCGGCAGGCGCCCATCACAATGTTCGGTGCTTGAAATATGTCTGAAAACAGCCCCAGCGCCGCCCTGGTGGAAGCCAGAAATCTCGTAAAATACTACCCCATCCGGGGCGGGGTATTTTTAAAAGAGGTGGCGGCGGTGAAGGCGGTCGACGGTGTGAGCCTGACCATCGGTTCCGGAGAGACCCTGGGGCTGGTCGGTGAGTCCGGCTGCGGCAAAACCACCCTGGGCCGCGCCATCCTGCGGCTGGAAGAACCGACGGCCGGAGAGGTGATCTACAAGGGCCGCAACATCCTGGCCTGTTCTTCGAAGGAAATGCGCGCGTTGCGCCGTCAGATGCAGATTGTCTTTCAGGACCCTTTTTCGTCCTTGAACCCGCGCAAGACGATCGCTCAGATCATCGGCGAACCTCTGCTGGTTCACGGCATGAAGAGCCGGCGGGAACGCGAGGAGCGGGTGCTCTACCTGCTGGATGTCGTCGGCATGCGGCCGGAGCAGATGCGACGCTACCCGCACATGTTTTCGGGCGGTCAGCGGCAGCGGATCGGCGTGGCAAGGGCCCTGGCACTGAACCCCGAACTGATCGTCTGCGATGAGGCGGTCTCGGCCCTGGACGTGTCGATCCAGGCCCAGGTGCTCAACCTGCTCAAGGACCTGCAGCAGGAGTTCGGCCTGACCTATCTTTTCATCTCCCACGACCTGCACGTGGTCGAGCATGTCAGCGACCGGGTGGCGGTCATGTACCTGGGCAAGATCGTCGAGCTGGCCCCCAGACGGGATTTTTACTCGAGGCCGCTGCACCCCTATTCACAAGCGCTTCTTTCGGCCTCTCCCCTGCCGGACCCGCAGCGCAAGCACCGCCGTATTATCCTGAAGGGTGATGTTCCTAGTCCGATCGATCCGCCGCCGGGATGCCGGTTCCACACCCGCTGCATCTATGCCCGCGATCTTTGCCGCCAACAGGAGCCGGATCTGCGCGAAATGGACCCGCGTCATTTTGCGGCCTGCCATTTCGCCGGCGAGGTGGGGACTTGATTTTTGCGGCAAACCGCAGATGGGTGGCGCGGCTTTCCGGATGTCCGCCGTCCGCGGCGGTTAAAGTTCAAGCAGCCGTCGATTGGCCTCCGAACCCGCCACGACCGCCCCGAGTTCGGCCAGGGCCTTTTCGATCGCCTGCAGCGTATCGGTTTCGGTCAGCGGATGGCGATTGACCCCCCGCTGTTCGAGGGCCGCGGTGATAAAGTCAATGGTCCAGCGATGGATGTCACTGGAGGGCTGGTAGGCCGGATAGTGGTCCCGGCTGCCGTTTGTGGGCGAGACCAGACCGGCCGCCGCCAGCTCGCCGACGATCTGCTGCGTCAGGCCCGGTGGTGAGGTAATTTTTTAGCCGGGTTCCCATTTCGAGGCGATTATAGTACCTTTTGATGCGGCATTGAAAGCTAAAATTTGAACCAAAGGAGTCGATAATGTCTGATTCAACTGCGGCCGACTACGGCTGGGAAAAAGGTGACGATATCCGCCTGCTCGATAAAATCAGGCAGGACCTCAAGACGGCCATGCTCAACAAACACCCCGGCGTGCGGGACGCGCTGCGGCAGATTATGTCCGAGTTTCCGAGCCTGACGGTCCCGATCCAACTGGAGAGCGGCAAGAAGACCACGCGTCTGAAAAAGCCAGATGAGATCACTGACGAGGACATCCTCGGTATTATCCGTAAGCTCGTCAAGAGCGAGAAGATTATGCTGGAGGCCAAAAAAGAAACCTCTTCGGACTACTTGGGCACCCTGGAACGCTACCTGCCGCGCGCGGCCACCCGCGCGGAGATCGCCGCCTGGGTCAGGGAGAACATCGATCTGGCGCAGTACAAGAGTCCGCTGCAGGCCGTGGGGCCGGTCATGAAGCACTTCGGGAACCTGGCTGACGGGACGCTGGTCAAAGAAATCCTGCAGGAAATCGACCGCGCCGAGGCGACTCGCCCAACATCAGCCGGCCGTCAAACGCCTCGTTGATCAGGAGCAGCGGATGTCGCCGATAGATCATCCCCGCCGGTTTGCCGATCGGCACAACATCAGGCGCCTCGTTTACGCGGCCGTTCTGCTGGCGTGTCTTCTGGGCCTTTGCTGGACGCCTTGGGGCTGCGCCCGGCCGTTGGCGCCGGCCGACGAACGGACTTACCCGGCTGACGTCCATTTGCCCCCCGCCGCGCCGGACTCATTTCACAACGCACTTTTCACGCGCCGCGACGGCGGCTGGACCGGTGGGGACGGCACCCGGTCGGTGTCGCTGCCTGACGGTCGCATCCTGTGGTTGTTCGGCGATACCTTTCTCGGCCGGGTCCGGCCGGACCACAGCCGGGCCGACTCGGCCCCGATGGTTCGCAACACCTTTGTGCTCCAAAGCGGCGACACCCTGGTGACGCTGCACGGCGGCACGAAGGCTGATCCCCGGGCACTGGTGTCACCGCCGGCAAAAGGGTCGTGGTACTGGCCCTCGGACGGTCTGGTGGAAGGCGGCCGGCTGCGCGTCTTCTTGCCCCGGTTCACGGCGACCGGGCCGGGAATGTGGGATTGGCACTGGAGCGGTACCGACATCGCGACCTTTTCATTGCCAAAATTTCACCTGGAGAAGATCACCGCGGTCAGGTCGACCAACGGCGTGACCTACGGCGCGGCCCTGCTGCGAGATGCCGGCGTGACCTATGTCTACGGGGTCGAGGATTTGCAGAGCGCCAACCACGTGCATGTCGCCCGGGCCGTTTCCGGGCACCTCTGCGGCGTGTGGGAATACTGGAACGGCGCAAGATGGGATCCGGATCCACGTGAGTCGAAACGGCTACTGGCCGGGGCGGCGCTCCAGTTCAGCGTCCTTAAGACCGGCGACCATTACGTGCTGATCACCTCCGACAACCGCCAGCCTTTTGACAGCGACATCGTCGCATACGCCGCCCCCTCTCCGACCGGTCCCTGGTCCGAAAGTATCCGGCTTTACCGCCCGCCGGAAGCCACCGGCGATCTGGTGGCCTATAACGCCCTGGCGCATCCGGACCTCTCGCCGCCGGGGCGTCTGCTGGTTTCCTACAACCTGAATAACGTCCGCGATCCGGCGGCCGTCTATCGCAATGCCGACATTTACCGTCCCCGATTCATCCTGATCGACCTCGAGGGGCTTTTAAAACAGTACCTGATGTTATCAAAGTAAGCAGGATCGTCCTTCGGGAAGGCGGTAAAACGCCGCCGGGCCTCAGATGTCGTTGAGGGTGTCGATGAGTTTTCTCAATCCGCCGAAATCACTGTGTTTGAAGTCGATTACCAGGCGCGGGAGGTGGGCGAGATCCGGCTCATCGGCCTCTTCCGGCAGGGCTTCCGAGAGCACCATTTTGCCGCCGGGCACCAGAATATCGGCGAATTGATGCGTCAGCTCCGCGACGATGGCCGGTTGGATGGGCGAGGCCAACCGAATGACCAGACGCCCGTTGACATAGCGCAGGCTGTGATAGCGGTGGTAAAAGTGGTTGATCCGCGCGACGGCCTTAGCGACCGAATCGACCCGTTCAATCAGATTGAAGTCAGAGGCGCTGATGAGGTGGCGCTTCAGAAGTTCCCTTTCGAAAAACTCCAGGCACTGCGACCAGTAACGGCCGTCCGGCTCGTCGATCAGGATCAGCGGCAGCGAGTAGCGTTTGCCGGTCTGCACCAGCGTCAGGCTCTCCATGGCCTCGTCCAGAGTCCCGAAGCCGCCGGGGAACAACGCGACGGCATGGGCTTCCTTCAAAAAGGCCACTTTGCGGTTGAAAAAATACTTGTACATGATGTAGCGCGGATTGCCGTCGATGACCGGATTGGGCTTCTGTTCGAAAGGCAGGCGGATGTTGACCCCGAAAGAAAAATCGGGACCCGCCCCTTCGTTGACCGCCTGCATGATCCCCGGCCCGCCGCCGGTGATCACCATGTAATTGGCCGCCACGAGTTCGCGCCCCAGGTCCCTGGCCATTGCATACAAGGGCTCCTCGGGTTTGATCCGCGCCGATCCGAACACGGTCACCTTTTTCTTGTGGCGGTAAGGCCCGAAAACCTTGGACGTGAAGCGCATCTCCTTCAAAGAGGTGTTCATCATTTTAAGATCCGCCTTGCGGTTGTCCTCCTGACCGGCTTTGAGCGAGGCCAGGATCATCTCGCGGATAATTTCCCGCTGTTCGATCCCGCCGGCGAGATTTATCAGGCTCTCGATGGCGTCATCGACGGGGCCGTTGGTGGGCGTAAAGTGAAGCTCCTGCATGGTATTCCCTCTCGTGCTGCTGGGTGGCTGCTGTTATCGGAAACAGTAAAAACTCATGGATATTCATGTGCCGTCTGGATTGCGACAATCGTTTCAGCTATCCATAATGAAAATGAAAGTAATATTATACCATTGTGAGGTTCGTATTAGCAAACGCCCGATGGTTGCCCATCGCTGTCATATGACCCGGTATTGGTTCGGCCTTCTCAATGACATGACGATCACTATTCGAACAACCAAGCCTGTGGAAATAAAAAATACTTGTATCGACGGCGGGGACCGGATAAATTCGGGCTGATAGAGAAAAAAGGATCATTTTTTAAGGAAGGACAGTGAATCATGTACGAAATCATCGCCGAGCCCGAGGATTACGACATCGAAATTCTGGAAGAGGGGATGGGGAAAAATCAGGTCACATTTCCCGAAGAAGAGCGGGTAAAATGGGCCGAGGAAATTGGTGCTTTTGCCGCGAAACTCAATCGGTTGGCCGAACGCGCCACGGGACTTCGAAAGCTGCTCGCCAGCAAGGAGCAGATCGTGGCGACGCCGGCATCATTGAAGACATTGAAAGTTGTATTGTTCAAGGTCAACGACGCCATGAATTTCGCCCTGAATCTGGCCGGCCAGATTGAAGGCCAGATCATCAAAAAATAAGTCCGCCGGTCAGGCCGTTTGGCTTTGATGGTACAGCTCGACCACGGCCGCCGTCGTGAGGGGGGCTTTTCTCCGCCGGGCCTCCGCCTGAATCCGGTCCCGCAGTTTTGAGGCGGCAGCCGGCGCCACGCTGATGCCCTGGCGCGACAAGAGGTGACCGATCACGACGGTTCCGGAATGGGTGCCGAGAACGCGAAGACGTCAAGAAATTCCGGTTCTGCCCGCCGCTCTATTTTTTAAGACCCAGCGCACGGGAGGTCTTGGAGGAGTTTCTGGACACTGCCGGCCCCGTCGATGTTTTGGGTCACTTCATCGATTACCTGTGCCGCAGAGAATTGGTTACGGCTATCAGGCTCAATGAGAAGCGGCTCGATATCGGCGGCCTGGAAAACTACCATAGGGCGAATCGGATGTTGCGTGCCGCAGGGAAACGGATATGAAAAGTTGCCGTCATCAGCATTCTTTTCGGTTGTATTGACTCATAAGATGCCCATGAAAAGACCTGGGCCCTCCTCTGGTTTCATCCCGATTATCACTTTTCTTTAAGCGGTTTTCATAATACAGCTATGCGCAGTCTCGAACTGGGGGTCGCCAACAACCAAGTTCGCTGTTCAAGGGGTTGAGACGAACGGACGGCCCGGCGCGAAAACGCTGGATTGTCTGGATGTTTTAAAAGCTTTCGGCAAGCTGCCGGGCGGGAATAAGCGACTTCTGACATGTGACATTACTGTTGAGTGAGTCTTCGGGTCGCCCGGGTGTTCCGCAGTGGGTCGGGCTCCGCGGGTAACTATCGCTGCGGCGCTTGTCGGGGAGGCAAGAATATGCAGGACACGATCTTGGATGATTTTGACGACCTTGCAAACTGGGTGCCCATCACTTCCGGAGAGGCCCGGGTCGATATCGGCCGGGACCAGGGCCGCGACGGCGCGGCCCTGCGGCTGGATATCGATTTCAGGGGCGGCGGCGGCTTCGTGGGCGCCCGCAAGGAATTTACGCTCGATATCCCCGAGGGCTACTCCTTCGGGGTCAACATCCGCGGCACCGTTCCGGCCAACATCTTTGAATTCAAACTGGTGGACGACACCAATCAAAACGTCTGGCGCTACCGGGTCGAGGCCTTTGACTTTCCGGCGGATTGGCAGCCGCTGCAGATTCGCAGCAGCCAGGTCGTTTTTGCGTGGGGGCCGCTGGGGGGCGGTCCGCCTGAAGGCGTGGCGGCCATCGAACTGGTGATCGCCGCGGGTCAGGGCGGGGCGGGCAGCGTGTGGTTCGAGGGCCTGTGGTTTCGCGACGACACCTATCGGTTGACGCCCCGGGTGAGCGCCTCCAGCTCGCTGGCGGGCCATGAACCGCAAGACGCCCTCACGCCCTCTGCTGCCGCAAGTTGGCAAAGCGCAGCTTCCGGGGAACCGCAATGGCTTCTCATCGACTTTCAGCAGGAAAGGGAATACGGCGGGCTGGTCGTCGACTGGGTCGAAGGGTTGCAGGCCCGGCGGTTCGATGTCCAGGTGTCGGTTGACGGCGCGGCCTGGAAAACCGCCTATGCCACACGTCAGGCGGATGCCGGGCGCAGCTACCTTTACCTGCCGCAAACCGTTTCGCGATACCTGCGGCTCAATCTTTATGCCAGTGCCCGCGGCGGTGGGTTCGGGATCCGGCACATCAGGGTCGAGCCGTACGACTTCTCCCGCAGCCTCAATCACTTCTTTCAATACCTAGCGGCCGACGAGGCCCCCGGCATGTATCCGAAGTACTTTCTGGGCCGGCAGACCTACTGGACCGTTGCCGGAGCCGGCACGGGCGACGCCCAGGCCTTGATGAACGAAGAGGGCCAGGTGGAAGTGGACAAGGGCGCCTTTTCGATCGAGCCTTTTCTCTATGCCGACCAAGGGCTCGTCACCTGGGCGGATGTGACCCTGGAACAGCAATTGACGCAGTCTTTTCTGCCGATTCCCCGCGTGACGTGGCACACCGGGCGCCTGAGCCTCGCGATCACGGCCTTTGCCACCGGCGAAGCCGGTCAGAGCGTTCTCTATCTGTGCTACCGCGTGGGAAATACCGCCGGTCAACGCCAATCGCTGCGCCTCTTTACGGTGCTGCGGCCTTTCCAGGTGACCCCGCCCTGGCAAAGCTGGCGGTCTTTCGGCGGCGTCAGCCCGGTTCGGGAGCTGCGCTTCGTGGACGGTGCGCTCCGGGTCAACGGCAGCAAAGCGGTGATTCCGCTGACCGAACCCAGCGGATTCGGCGCGGCCGCCTTCGCCGAGGACGCCGTGATCCGGCATCTGATCAAGGGCGAGCTGCCTCCGCGGGCGGAGGTCCGCGATGAATTCGGATATGCTTCCGGGGCCATGGGCTTTGATCTGGACCTGGCACCGGGGGCAAGCGATGAAGTTTGGCTTGCGATCCCCTTCGGCCGCCAGGAGGCGGGCGTCGATGCCGCCGTGAGCGCCTCGTTGCGAGGCGTTTCAGGACCCGAGCACTTCGAGCGCGCGCGGCGGGAGTGGCAGGAACGACTGGGCAGGGTCGAGATGAACTTGCCCGCCCCGGTGATGGCCGTTGCCGATACCTTCAGGACCGCCGCCGCCCATATACTGATCAACCGCGACGGTCCCGCGCTGCACCCGGGGCCGCGACGCTATTCCAGGTCCTGGATCAGGGACGGCGCCATCATGGGCGCGGCCCTGTTGCGGGCGGGCCATCCCACGGCGATTCGGGATTTCATTCGCTGGTATGCCGGTTTCCAGGACGATGACGGCGATATCCCCGATTGTGCGGACCAGGAGGGCACGGAATGGCTGCCGGAATACGACGCTTACGGCCAGTTCATTTACGCCGTCGTGGAGTACTACCGGTTCACGGGCGACAGGGATTTTCTGGCCGAAATGCAGCCGGCCGTGGCCAGGACCCTGGCGTTTATGGAAAACCTGCGCGCCAAGCGCCTCACGGAGGAATACCGGAGACCCGAAAAACGGGCCTGCTACGGTCTTTTGCCCGAATCCATGAGTCACGAAGGGTATATGGCCCATCCGGTGCACGCTTACTGGGACGACTTCTGGGCCTTGCGGGGGCTGCGGGACGCGGCCTTCATGGCACAAGAACTGGATGATCCGGTTGAAGCGGCGCGCTTGGCGTCACTGGCGATCTCCTTCGCCGGGGATCTGCGGGCGTCCTTGCGAGCCACCATCGATCGACACCGGATCGCATTTCTGCCGGGCTCGGTCGAGTTCGGCGATTTCGACCCCGCCGCCACATCGGTCGCCATTTCGCTGTTGAATGAAGCGTCGCTGCTGCCGCGCCAGGAGACCCGGCACACGTTCGACAAGTACCTCGCCGGTTTGCGGGAGCGCGCCGCCGGCGGGGCCTGGAACAATTACAGTGCCTACGAAATCCGGATCATCGGCGCCCTGGTGCGCCTCGGCCGGCGTGACGAAGCGATAGAACTGATGGAGTTCATGCTGGCCGACCGGCGCATTTTGCCCTGGAACCAGTGGCCGGAGATCTCCTGGCGCGACCCATCGAGCCCCAGCTTCATCGGCGACCTGCCGCACTCCTGGATCAGCGCCGAATACCTTCTGGCGGTTTGCAGTCTTTTCGCCTACGAGAGGGAAGAAGACCAGGCGCTGGTCATTGCCGCCGGGGTGGCGCCGAAATGGCTCGCCGAGGGTTCCACGGTGGGGGTCGCGAACCTGCCCACGCACTACGGCAAGATTTCCTACTCTCTGCGCATGGAAAATGCGACCACGCTGCGCCTGGTGCTTTGCGGAGATCTGCGCCTGCCGCCGGGCGGCATCGTTGCCAGGCCGCCCCTGCACGGGCCCGTGCGGCAGGTTCTGATCGACGAGCGGAAGCTCGCGGTATCCGCGGCCGACGAATTCCAGTGCACCACATGCCCCGCCGAGATCGTGATCCGGTTTTAACGAGGCCTGGGCCGTGCGGTACGGGCGGAATATCCAAAAACACCAGCCCCCGCTCACTCTCGAACATTGTTTGATGAATGAAGAAGAGGGGAAAAGAACCAATGCGCATTGTCATCATCGGTGCGGGAGCGATGGGTTCCATCTTCGGGGCCATGCTGTCCGCCGTGTCGGAGGTGGTCCTTGTCGATGGCTTCGAGCGGCATGTCCGGGCCATCCGGGACAACGGCCTCGAGATCGAGCTGAACGACGGGTCGATCAAAAACCAGGCCGTATCGGCCACCACCCGGCCGGAGGAGGTGCCGCGCGGAGTGGACCTGGCGATCATCTTCACCAAATCCTACGACACGCGCCAGGCGGCAGAGACCGCCCGCGATCTTCTGGCCGAAAAGGGGATTGCCCTGACCTTGCAGAACGGTATCGGCAATCTGGAGGTGATGGCCGGGGTGGTCGGTGAAAACCGCTGTGCCGCCGGGGTCACCTCGCACGGCGGGACCCTGGTGCATCCCGGAAGGGTCCGGCACGCGGGCGGAGGGCCGACCTATATCGCCGCACCGTCTCCGGGCGTCGACCTGGGGCCGGTGGCGGAGGTGTTTACGCGCGCCGGTATTGATGTCAGCCTCTCCGGCGACCTCGATACCCTGATCTGGGGCAAGCTGGTGATCAACGCGGGCATCAACGCGCTGGCGGCCATTGTGCGCGTTCCCAACGGCATCTTGGGGATCACCGGGGAATGCCGGGCGATTTTGGCCGAGGCGGTGGCCGAGGCGGTGCAGGTCGCCAAGGCCCTTGGTATCGCCCTGCCATACGATGACCCGCTGGCCCATGTGCTGGCGGTGTGCGAAAAGACCGCCCAGAACCGGGCCAGCATGCTGCAGGACACCCTGCGGGGCGTTCGCACCGAGATCGGCGTCATCAATCAGGCCATCGTCGAAAAAGGGGCGAAACTCGGCGTTCCCACCCCCTGCAACCGCTTTCTGACCGCCACGGTCCTGGCGCTGGAAGCCACGGCCGCCCATCGGGTGTGAAGTTCATTCTGAATAGTGCACTTAAGTCCCCCCTTTGAAAAAGGGGGGCCAGGGGGGATTTCTTATGACCACTTAAAATCCCCCTAAATCCCCCTTTTTCAAAGGGGGACTTCCAAATTTCCTCTTCAATTAGACTGGATGCCTGCAGCCAGAGGCTGTGCTGACCCTGGAACCTGCGTTCGATTTTATTTTCGTAGCAAACACCATAGCCAACGTACACGAGGAGAACAAAACCATGATAGCCAAGAAAATAACGATCCCGGACATCAAGGATAGGAAAAGAAGTGGACCGCCGATTGCCATGTTGACAGCCTATGACTACCCCTGGGCGCTGCTGGTGGACCGGGCGGGCATCGACATGATCCTTGTCGGTGATTCACTGGGCATGGTCGTTCTGGGCTATGCCGACACGATATCGGTCACGATGGAGGAGATGCTCCATCACATCAAGGCCGTGACCCGGACCGTCGAACGGGCCGTGGTGCTGGGCGACATGCCGTTCGGGTCGTACAACGTGTCGAAAAAAGAGGCGGTAAAAAATGCCAACCGCATCATGAAGGAAGGCCGGGCGGACGGGATCAAGCTCGAAGGCGGTAGAAGTATGGCCGCGACCGTGAAGGCCATCGTCGACTCCGGGACCCCGGTTCAGGGCCACATCGGCCTGACGCCCCAGACCGCCTCCGCGCTGGGCGGATTCAAGGTGCAGGGCAAGAGTGCCGCCGCGGCCCGGGCCCTCATCGACGATGCCAAGTCACTGGAAGATGCCGGGGCCTTTTCCCTGATACTGGAGGCGATTCCCGCTCCCATCGCCAAGCTCGTCACCCAGGCGGTGTCGATTCCCACCATCGGCATCGGGGCCGGGGTGGACTGTGACGGGCAGGTGCTGGTGACCCACGACATGGTGGCTCTGTTCGACCGCTTCACACCCAAATTCGTCAAGCAGTACGCCAAAATCAGCAATATTATCACCAAGGCCATCGCCGATTACCGCGACGATGTCCAGAACCGGCGCTTTCCGGCCGAAGAGCACAGCTTTTTGATGAAAGCCGAGGAACTGGACAAACTCACTGGAAAATAGGCCGGTCGGAAACTCCTCTTCCCTCTTGATATGTTGACAATTGCAATAAAATAATATAGTTATGGTTTAAGCAGGTATTCTACGGCCATTAACATCAGATCGCCATTTTTGAAATCAAGGTAAATAAATTATCAGGGCAAATTGACCTGATAATCAGTAGTTAGGCTACATGAATGTAATGGAGCATAAAAGTGAAACAGAATATCGATAAAAACTTTCCGGGTGGCTCAAAATCTCGTGTCAACCAAGCGGGAAATAATGTTCGTTCTGGAGATGTTTCGTTTTCTGATTTAAATATGCCGAATCGTTGAATGAACGAAATACTCCTTATTTTGCCGTCAGCACAGCCAGCCACATCGTGATCGGCGGGAAAAAGGTGATGATCATCAGGTCGATGATCAGAACGGCCAGAAAAGGCAGCACCCGGCGGCTGACGGCGGAAATGGTGTTGCCGGAAATAGCTCCGGCGACGATCAGACAGATGCCCATGGGCGGGGTCAGCATGCCGATCGCCAGGTTGACCACCACGATGGCCCCCAGTTGAATCAGGTCGATTCCCAGCGAGGGCAGCATGGCGGTAATCATGGGCACCAGCAGGATCAAGGCGGCCGTCGTCTCCACGAAGGTTCCGGCGATTAGCAGCACCGCGTTTATCAGCAACAGCAGCAGGATCGGACTGTTCGTCAGCCCCAGCAAGGTTCCGGCCATGTGCGCCGGGATATTCTCGATGGCGGCAATCCAGCTGAAGACCGAGGCCGTGGCGATGATGAACATCACGATCGAGGCGGTGATGGAGCCGTCGGTAAAGAGCCGGACTAGGTGGCGGGGGGTCAGCTTGCGGTAGACCGCCATGCTGACAACCAGCGCGTAAACCACCGCCACGGCGGCGGATTCCGTGGCCGTGAACACCCCGAACAGAATCCCGCCCAGGATGATCAGCGGGGCGCCGAGAGCGAGCAGGGCGCGGAAGAAAGTCCGCCGGATTTCGGCTATCGAGAAACTGGCCGTCGCCGCATAGCCTTTTTTCCATGAGATAAAGGTGGACACGCCGATCAGGGAAACCCCGATGAGGATCCCCGGCAGGATTCCGGCCGCAAAAAGCTGGCTGATGGAGGCGCCTGTCAGAAACCCGAAGATGATCATTGGAATCGAGGGCGGGATGATGACGCCGATGGAGCCGCCCGCGGCCTGGACCGCGGCGGCGAAATCGGATTCGTAGCCGGATTTCTTCATGGCCGGGATCAGAATCGCGCCCACCGCCGCCGCATCCGCGGCCGCCGAGCCGGATATGCCGGCAAAGAACATGGCCGACACGATGGTCACCGCTGCCAGACCGCCCGGCAGCCAACCCACCAGCGCGTTGGCGAAGTCGATGATCCTGCGGCTGATCCCGCCTTCCTCCATGATGACCCCGGCGTACATGAACAGGGGAACGGCCATGAGATGAAAGGAGTCCGTGCCGCCGAACATGCGCTGGATCACCATCATCAGCGAAAAATCACCCTGAATCAGGATCGCCAGAAGCGACGCCGTGCCGATCGCCACGGCAATGGGCGCGTTCACCGCGAAGAGAAAGAGCAGGGCCAGGATCAGGATATCAGCGGTCACGGCCGGTTTCTTTCAGGACTTCCGCCAGGAACGTCAGGCCGTGGAGGGCCAGAATCAAGCCGCTGATTGGAACGATGGCCAGGATGATCCATTTGGGGATCTGAAGAGCCGGAGAGATCTGCAACCTTACGAACCAGGCGAACCGGCAGCCGTAGACGATCATGACCGTGAACAGTGCGAGAGACGCCAGGTGGGTGACGATGGCAAATATCCGTTGCAGGGCCGGGGCCACGCGCGCATACAGGAAATCCACTCCCGGATGGGCCTGTCGGCAATAGGCGGCGGACGCGCCGAGGAAGGTCAGCCAGACCAGCAGAAACCGGGCCAGCTCTTCGGACCAGAACAGGGAATTGTTCAGCACATAGCGCGAGAATACCTGGACCGCGACGATCCCGGACATGGACAGGCCGAAGACAAACAGAAGATATTCCACCCCTCGGTTGACCGATTGGCTCAAGCGATCAAGTAAATCCACAAGTCCCCCGCCCGTCTGAGGGCTCACTCAAAAATAACGTCACATTTTAGACCCCGATACATCCCGTCCGCCTATGTTGCAAAAACTTGGAATATCCAGATATTCCAACCTTTTTGCGCCTTGACGGCCGGGCGTCTCAACGCCAAAAATTGGGAATTTATTCTTTTGTGAATCCTAAAAACAGCGGCACTCGCACGGCCGCCCGCGCTGCTTCCCGGGCTTTTATTTGGTTGCGTCTAAAAATTTTTCCAGCAGTGCCCTTACTTTAGCATCCTGAAAGATGTCCATGTCTTTTATCCCCGCTACCTTGGCGCGGAAAGCGGCGATATCCGGGTTTTCCTCGATCAGCATCCCCTTTTCCGCGAGCATTTTGAGCCGTTCGGCGTTGCGCTCGCGGTTGTCCTTGCGCTGGAAAAGGGCGGCGTCGATCATGGCCTGCCGGATCATGGACTGCATGTCGGGCTTGAGGGTTTTCCACCAGGACAGCGACGCTACGTCGATATGCGGGGAATAGACATGGCGGGTGAGGGTCATGTATTTCTGGACTTCGTAGAATTTATAGACTTCCATCACCCACAAGGGATTTTCCTGACCATCGATGACGCCCTGTTCCAGTTCCGTGTAGATGGGCCACGGCATGGGGGTGGGGTTGGCGCCCAGGGTCTTCCAAATGGCCTGGTGCATGGCCGAATCCATGACCCGAATTTTAAGGCCGTCGACATCCGCGGGGGCCTTGACCGGGCGCTTGTTGTTGGTCAGGTTGCGAAATCCGTTTTCGGAAAAGCACAGGCCCTTGAAAGCCGAGTCCTCCAGGCTTTTCAAGATTTCCTGGCCCAGCGGGCCGTCGAGGATTTTATCCACCTGCGCATAATCTTTGAAGAGGAACGGATAGTTGATGACCCGGACGATAGGATCGAACGTATCGAACGGGCCGCCGGTGATGACGCCCATCTGGATGGTGCCCATCTGGATTTGCTGCAGAATCTCGGTCTCGTTACCCAGCGCGCTTGAATGGAATATAGTGACCGAGATGTCGCCGCCGGATTTTTTTTCGATCAGTTCCTTGAATTTTTCCGCCACGATATTCTGGGCCGACCCGGGCTTGGTGACCACACCGAGCTTGATCTCGAGGGCTGCGGACGCGGTGTGTGCGGTAAGTAATATCAGGCTCAGGACCAGTAACAACACCAGAAGTTTTTTCATCGCATACGCCTCCCGAATGGCTGCTCGATTTTGGTGAAATAAAGGGCGGACCAGCAAGCAACAATCTGCCCTGGATTGATTTAAAAGTCAATTTTTAATCCGAGGGCCGCGGCAATTGACAGGCTCGCAGCGGCACTTAAGTTGTTACTAATTTCATGATCAGGGAGGAATTTGACAATGGCAACCGCTGAAAAAAAAACGGCGCTGGTCACCGGCGCAAATAAAGGGCTCGGGCTGGCAATTGCCCGGCAGTTGGGGCAAAAAGGTATCCAAGTTCTGTTGGGAACAAGAGACCGGGAGAAGGGCATTGTGGTCGGCGAGCACTTGCAGTCCGAGGGGTTGGACGCCCATTATGTTGCACTCAATGTGACCCGGGCCACGTCCATTGAAGCGGCCGTCGGAAAAATAAAGGATGAGTTCGGGCGTCTCGACATCCTGGTCAACAACGCCGGCATCATGATCGATTCCCAGTCCGGCATCCTCGAACTCGACCCCGGAATTTTGCACAACACCCTCGAAACCAACGCTTTCGGGCCTCTTTTGCTGGCCCAGGCCTGCATCCCGCTCATGAAGGCAAACGGGTACGGCCGTATCGTCAATATGGCCAGCAGCATGGGTTCGCTGAAAGAAATGGCCGATCCGCACAGCCCCTACGGCGCCGTACGCTCTCCCGCCTACCGCCTTTCGAAGACCCTTCTGAACGGCATCACGGTTCTGCTGGCCGATGATTTGCGCGGTAGCAACATCCTGGTCAACTCGGCCTGCCCGGGCTGGGTTCGCACCGACATGGGCGGCGACCAGGCCCCGCTGACGCCCTATCAGGGCTCCGACACCCCCGTCTGGCTGGCCACCCTGCCCGACGGCGGTCCCACCGGCGGCTTCTTTCGCGAACGGCAGCCGATTCCGTGGTGATGCCGCCGCGTCGACACAAAACCGTCCGGCACGACGGGGACTCGGGATGCGGACAGTGCGGAGAGCGTTCTTCGCGTCAAGCCTCTCAACCATGCACTGAGGTTACACGAGGAGGGTAAATGTTCGATATTCAAAACTATGCGTTGCGGTGGAAAGCCAGCCCCGCGCCGTATCCGAAGAAAGAAGGGCCGTGACCAAGTTTGCTTACTCTTTTAGCCTGATTCTGTTCGGCGTGGCACTGGGTTATTTAATCCAAACCCTTGCCAACCGGGGGGTCCTGCGTCTGCCCCTGTCGCTGGAGGCCCTGCGCAAAATACTGCTTAAGGTGGCCCTGCTGTTTTTCATGCCGGTCACAGTCCTCGGCGCGATATGGGTTGTCGACATAGGGGCCGTATCGATTGCAGCCCTGCCGCTTGTAGGGTTTTCGGCAATTTTTCTCGGCGGTTTGCTGGCCTGGGCCGCCGCGCGGCTGTTAAAGCTGGAGGCTCGCAAGGTCGGCGCCATGATTCCGTGCGGGGCCTTCACCAACATCGGTTCCATCGGCGCATTGGTCTGTTATATTTTTCTGGGCGAAGAAGGCTTCGCCCTGGTGCCGATCTATAAGATCTTCGAAGAACTCACTTACTACGCGATCGGATTTCCGGTTGCCAAGTACTACAGCCGCGCCGGCCATTCAAACGAGCCGACGATCACGCGCATCAAAAGCCTGGCACGGGACCCATTTATCATCGCGGCATTGTCGAGCATTCTGGTCGGTTCCCTTCTGAACGTTACCGGAATCCCCCGTCCGGTATTTTTTAAAACCGTAAACGCGCTTTTCATACCGCTGGGCACCACTTTACTGCTCGTTTCGATCGGCTTGGCGATGAAATTCAAGAGCGTCAGACATTATGTCAGAGAATGCCTGACGGTGGCGGCGATAAAGTTTTTGATCGTGCCGCTGACGATTTCAACCGTGGCGTATGCCATAGGGTACGGCGAGATTCAGGACGGCCTGCCGCTTAAAGTGGTCATAATCCTTTCTTCCATGCCGGTCGCCTTCAACGCCCTCATTCCGCCTTCCCTCTACGACCTGGACTTGGACCTGGCCAACTCCTGCTGGTTTTTTACGACGGCCCTGCTGATCGTCGTTCTGCCGGTGCTGGTGTTTATTATCAATGTGGTATGATCGCATCGTAGAATATATCATCGGCATCCGCTCCGGTGACATCGGTCTCAAAAAAAAGGAAATAACCATATGCTCCCCAAAATCATCGGTACAATATTCGGTCTCCTGGCCGTCGGAATCTTCGCCTGGAAATTTAAAGAAACGCCTCTTTGCCGGCCATGAACCATGTTGCCCTTGGGATTCGGCGTCGGGTACGTCGTCTATTGGGTGGTCAAAAAGATCGTTTGATGGTTGGGGAATTCAATGGCCGAAAAACGGGATGCAGGAACACTGAT
This sequence comes from uncultured delta proteobacterium, assembly GCA_963779885.1. Lineage (GTDB taxonomy): Bacteria > Desulfobacterota > Desulfobacteria > Desulfobacterales > SG8-13 > JARFQH01. Next base: position 92,160 of record CAWAAN010000005.1, read on the forward strand.
GAACAATCACCGTGGCATAATATGGTTTTCGCGGCCGTGGAAATCACGCTATTTTACCAGTGATTTCAGCTTTTTCAAGCGCCGGCCGGTTTCGGCCAGAATTTCTTCGGCTCGCGAAAAGTGCAGCCGGATCAGGTGGTTGACCGGTTCGTGGAAAAAACTGGAGCCGGGTACGGCGGCCACGCCCACCTCGCGGGCCATCCAGCGGCAGAATTCGTTGTCGTCGGTCACGCCAAAGGCCGTGCAGTCCACCATGACGTAATAGGCGCCCTGCGGTTTGGTGTAGGAGAGCCCGGCCTCGTCCAGATATCCCAGAAAGAGGTCCCGCTTGCGGGTGTAATCTGCCGTTAACTTCTCGTAATAGCCAAGCGGCAGCTCCAGCGCGGTGACGGCGGCCTCCTGCAGGGGCGCGGCGGCGCCCACGGTAAGAAAATCGTGCACCTTGCGGGCACCGGCGATGACCGCTTCCGGCCCGATCACATAGCCCAGACGCCAACCGGTCATGTTGTAGGTCTTGGACAGGGAGCTGCACGAAATGGTCCGGTCGAACATTTCCGGCAGGGCGGCCATGTAGCGGTGGCGGTGCGGGCGGTAGACGATATGCTCGTAGACCTCGTCGGTGATGACAAAGGCATCGAACTCCTTGGCCAGGTTCGCGATGGTCTCGAGTTCCTCCAGCGAAAATACTTTTCCGGAAGGGTTGGACGGATTGCACAGCACGATGGCCTTGGGTTTTTGCTCGAACGCCGCCCGGAGTTCGTCCGGATCGAAGTTAAAATCCGGGGGATGCAGCGGAACGTAAATCGGTCGGGCGCCGCTGAGAATGGTATCGGCCCCGTAGTTCTCATAATACGGTGAGAAGATAATGACCTTGTCGCCGGGGTTGCAGGCCGTCATCATGGCGGTCATCATCGCTTCGGTGGCACCGCAGGTCACTACCACATGGGTGTCGGCCTCCAGCTCGAGCCCCATCCAGCGGCGCTGCTTTTTCGCCAGTGCTTCCCGGAAGCGTTTGGACCCCCAGGTGATGGCATACTGGTGGGGACCTTCGGCCATGGCCCTTTTGCCGGCGGCCAGGACTTCCGGCGGCGGATCGGCATCCGGAAATCCCTGGGAAAGATTGATGGCGCCGTAGCGCTCGGCGACGCGGGTCATCTCCCGGATGACCGATTCGGTAAAAAAAGTCAGGCGATCGGCGGTCTGTGGCATGGAAACTCCTATGTTTTGATTCGGTCGCAAGAGGTCCGCTCGCTATGGATCGAATAATGATGAGGTCTCATAAAATGGCAAACTTCACCAAGTGGCTTCCCCTTGTTTCGAGTTTATATTTCATATAATTTAAAGTAGTTATGATTTATACTGGTATTTTATGAGCATCAATATCAAATCGATCCTTATGAATCAAGGCGAATCAATTGTCAGGGCAAACTTGCCCGAAAATCAAATAATCAGGGACAATTGGCCTGATAATAAATGGTTAGCGGGTAGCGCTGGAAGCTAATACTTTGGAGAGTGTTATGTGTACAGAAGATGACGCAGCCATAATTGCTTCCTATGCTGAGGAGGTATTACCACTCGCCGCTGCCTCACTAGGAGAAGAGTATTTTTATCAAAGCCTGCCACTATGTGTCATTGATGCCGTGTTCTCGATTGGCATTCGCTACTCTGGTGTGAAGCGCGTGGTAGGTCGATACTGCGAATACACTAACCAACATCGTATCCGGGAGGGAGGACAGGCCCCACCAATTGAAGACCAAGAGGCCATGAAAATATTTTGTGATCGATGCGATCGATTCTCCCCAGAACAGATGGCCGATCAGATCTATCAAAGTCGCCAAAGAACATCAACTTGTAACGGAATTCTAAAAGCTGACGCAGTCGCCATGTTTGCTCGGTGTCTGCGTTCCTATGATGTTGCCTATTTTCAAGACCTCGAAAGAATCTCTGACAACCCAGCGTTCGAAGCAGACATCAAGGCGATACCCGGGCAGGGTGCGGGATTTCACTTCAGTATTTCTGGATGTTGGCTGGATCTGACCACTTGATCAAGCCGGACAGGATGGTCTTGCGATTTCTTGGAGCAGCGTTGGACCGTGAAGTGTCTATAGAAGAGGCCGTGTTGTGCTTGCAAACAGCCTGCGAGCAACTTCAGAAAGGCTATCCAAATATGACACCTCGTTTGCTGGACCACGAGGTTTGGAAATATCAACGAGAACAGTCCGCTAACGAATCGCTTGAGAATCGACGGTAAAACGCTGACGCGTTTTCCGCGTCTCAGCTCAGCGTTAGTCACTTAAATCGAATTTGGCCCTTGAAAAATTAAACGGTATGACATATTGTCATACCAGAGGTGATCAAAATGGCAGCTTCAAAAATCGCAATCACAATCGATGATAATCTTTTAAAACAACTCGATTTAATGGTTAAATCCAGACTTTTTCCCAACCGCAGCAAGGCAATTCAAGAGGCGGTTGCAGACAAACTTAAACGTCTCGAGAGAAACAGATTGGCGGAAGAATGCGCGAAACTTGATCCGGAATATGAACGAAATATGGCGGAAGAAGGATTTTCAATGGGGATAGATGAATGGCCAGCATATTGAGGGGTGACATTTATTGGGCGGATTTAAATCCTGTCATTGGTAGCGAGCAGGGCGGCTTTCGCCCTGTTCTTATTTTGAGCCATAACATTTTCAATGACAGGTCCGGCACGGTCATCGCGGTAGCTATCACCAGCCAGCCCCAACGGGCAGGATTCCCGCTGACACTTGAACTTTCAGATACAAAGCTCCCCAAAAAATCATGGGCTAAAATTAGTCAGGTCCGTACGCTATCGACGAAAAGAATCGGTAAAAAGATCGCAAGTGCTTCCCCGGAGGATCTTGTCAGCATCATTGACGGTTTGAATGAAATAGTCGGCGGCTAACAGTTTTGCTGATGCGGTTCCTTCGCCGCAGAACTGAGTCGTTGTGTGAGACATTAAAATATTCGGCAAAATGCAGATCCCATATGGCTGCACCAAAATGAACTGTGGGAATATATTCAGACTGAAGATGATTCACACGAGAAAGATAATGAGGATGAAAAAACGGCTCCGAAAAAAAAAGCATTTTGGTGAATTTACAGTATGGGGGCGGCTGCTCGTCATTTTGCGAAATCGCAAAGACGGTTTCGATGAATTTTTTGACGACTTCATCGAGGAGGCTATTGAATCAAATGGATGCTACTGCGGTGGAGGCTGCAATGAAGACAGGCTGAACGTGGTAGTAGAACTGGGCCGTCTTTCTGACGATCCTCCTGCCAGACTGAGAAGAATAACGGATTGGCTCGACGCACGACCTGATGTCCAGAACTGGAGGGTGGGCGAGGAGTTTGACGTCTGGCACGAAGACTACCATGATCTCAATGGCGAAAACAAACAACAGGATTCAGTCTAAGGGCTCACCGATGTTTATGTGAAGGTTGTTAAGTTTTGATCTGCGAATGATAAAGCGAAAGATTTGGTCTGACATTGAGGCGACGAATTATTCCGGCTAAAATAGCGGAGACGCTATCCGGGGATCGCCACATGGCATGAGCAAGTTGAAACTCGTCAGCGGCTCCTTTTCTTGACGAGAATATGAGTCGCCGTGCCGGTGAAGATTTCGGCCGCTTCCATCGCGGTCTCCGAAAGGGTCGGATGGGGGTGGACGGTCAGGCCGACATCCTGGGCCAAGGCGCCCATCTCGACCGCCAGGACGCCTTCGGCGATGAGGCCCTCCGCACCCCGGCCGGTGATCCCCACGCCCAGGATGCGACCGGTCTCCGGATCGACGATCATCTTGGTCAGGCCCTCACCGGCATCCATGGTCGTGGCGCGACCCGAAAATTTCCAGGGAAAGCGGTTGACTGCGATCTTTTTTCCCTGCCGGTGCGCTTCTTCTTCGGTCAGGCCGCAGTACGCAATCTGCGGGTCGGTATAGACCACGGCCGGGATCGCCCGCGCGTCGAAGGCCGCGGGTTCGCCGCCAATCACCTCGGCCGCGATTTTGCCCTCGTAGCTGGCCTTGTGGGCCAGCATCATGCCCCCGGCCACATCCCCAACGGCGTAAATCTTCTCGTCGCTCGTTTGCTGCTGTTCATTTACTTTGACGAAGCCGCGGCCATCGAGCTGCACCTTCGTATTTTCCAGGCCGAGGGTGGCCGTGTTGGCCCGGCGGCCGATGGCGACAAGGACGCGGTCGAATTTTTGCTGCGGGTCGACATCGCCGTCGAAGGATACTGTGACATGGTCATCGCCCTCTTCGAGCTTCTTGACTTTGGTCTTCAGCATGACGGCCGCGAAGAGTTTTTCCAGGCGGTGCTTGAGCGGCTCCACAAGGTCCGCATCCACGCCTGGCAGCAGACGCTCACCCAGCTCCACCGCGCTGACCCGACTGCCAAGGGCAGCATAGACCGAGCCCAGCTCCAGGCCGACATATCCGCCGCCAATGACCAGAAGACTTGCGGGAACGTCCACCAGATCGAGCGCACCGGTTGAATTCATGATCCGGCCCCCTTTTTTAAACGGGACATCGGGGAAAGGGATGGCGCGCGAACCGGTGGCGAGAATTGCGTGGCGGAAGTTTATGTGGCTGACATCGGACTCGTGGATGCGAACGGTATTTGAGCTTTCGAAGACGGCCCGTCCGCGAATTCTCTGCACCCCGCGGGCCTTGCCGAGACTGACCAGCCCATCGGCAAGTTTATCGACAACCCGTTTTTTGTAGGCGCGCACGTTTTCAAGGTCGATATCCGGGGGGGCGAACTTGAGGCCAATGGTTTCGGCGTGGGCGGCATCGTGAATCAGTTCCGCCAGGTGCAGATAGGCTTTCGAGGGGATGCAGCCCCTGAAGAGACAGACGCCGCCCGGTTTTTCGGACATCTCCACTAAGGTGACATCCATTCCCAGGTCGGCGGCCCGAAAGGCAGCGGCATATCCGCCCGGCCCGCCGCCGATGACCAGCAACTCGGTTTCCTGCGATAGTTCACCCATGACCATGGGAGGCACCTCTTTCGTTGAATATCAGGCTCGACGCTGCGTCAGATCGACAGCAGCATTTTCTCGGGATTCTCAAGCGCGGAACGAAAAAATTCCAGAAAGTGGGCGGCGTCGACGCCGTCCAGGACGCGGTGATCGATGGCCAAAACGACCGGCAGGATCATGCGCGCTGCGAGCTTGTTGGATCCGGTGTCGGCGGTGACGATCACCGGCTTGAGGCGCGCGGCGCCCATCCCCAGGATGGCCGCTTCCGGGTAGTTGATGATCGGCGCAAAGTGACCGCGGCCGCCGGCCGCGCCGATGTTGGTGATCGTGAAGGTGCCGCCCTGCAGTTCTTCCAGCTCGACCTTGCGCGCGCGGGTCCGCTCGACAAGCTGCCTTATCTCCACCGCCAACTCGGTGATGCTTTTGCGGTCGGCGTGGCGCAAAACGGGCACGACCAGTCCCTCGCCCGTATCGGTGGCGACACCGACGTGATGGTAGTGCTTGCGGATGATTTCGTCTTTATCCACGTCCAACGAAACACTGAATTGCGGAAAGCGCCGCAAGGCGGCCGCCGCGGCCTTGACGGCAAACACGGTTAACGTGAGGCGGCCACCCTGTTTCTCGACGGCTTCTTTATGGCGACGGCGCAGGGCTTCGAGCCGGGTCACATCGATATCGTCCTGGCTGGAAACATGCGGGATCTGCGACCAGGCCAGCGCCATCTGCCGGGCGGTCGCCTTGCGGATCGAGCGCAGGGGGATCCGCTCCACCGGCCCCCATTTCGTAAAGTCCGGCAATGCAGGGGGGGAGGCCGCGGCGACCCCCATTGATTCGGTTACTGATGGCGGTGCTTCAGCCGCACCTTCTGCGCGCGGACCCTGGGATGCGAATGCCCGCACATCCTCGGCCGTGACCAGGCCGGCGGGCCCGCTTGGCGTTACCGCGCGCAGATCGACCCCGAGTTGGCGGGCCAACCGGCGTGTTGCCGGCGAGGCCGGTACCGGCCCCTTGCTTTCTGACGGCGCGTCCGCGCGCCGGCCATTCTGCGGCTGCCGGGCGGTTTCAGCCGCCGGCGCGGCGGCTTGGGCCTCCTTTTCGGTCGGCGGCATTTGTTTTTCCTGCCCGGGTCTTTTGCGATCGGGTTCCTGGACGGGTTTCTCTTTTTCTTCTTTTTCTCCGTCGGCCGCGCCATCGCTGAAAGTCATCAGCAGGTCGCCCACCTTGACGACGTCGCCCGCCTTGACCTTGATCTCCCGCACCGTTCCGGTAAAAGGAGACGGGATTTCGACCGACGCCTTGTCGGTCTCGACCTCCAGAATCGGGTCGCCCTCTTTTACCTCATCGCCGGCTTTGACCAGAACGGCGATGACTTCACCTTCGTGGATGCCTTCACCCAGATCGGGCAGCTTGAAAGAACGGGCCATAAGTCCTCCTCGTGTCACAGCGGCGACGCCCAGTTCCGGCCGCGAGTTTCGGCGCCTGCGGGATTCTGTGTCAACCAAATTCTATTACGAAACAGTGCTTTTTTTGATTAAGCAAAGTAAAAAATTTCACCTTAAACCTCTTATCATGGATCCACACCCATCGGTCAGGCGACAGTGTCAAGCACTTTCCGGGCAGCGCGCACGATCCGCTGAGCACCGGGGATATAACGGTTCTCGCGGCTGAAAAGAGGAATGACGACATCGAAACCGGTCACCCGCGCGATCGGGGCTTCGAGGTAGTAAAATGATTTGTCGACCAGCTTGGCGACGATCTCGGCCGCGGGGCCATAGCTGCGCGGGGCCTCGTGTATGATGACGGCACGACCGGTCTTGCGCACCGATTCGGTGAAAAGGCTGTCGTCGAGCGGCGAGAGGGTCAGCAGGTCGATGATCTCGGCCTCCACGGCGTCTTTTTCCTTGAGGGTTTCGGCCGCCGCGAGCGTCGGGCGCATCATCGAACCGTAAGAAACCAGGGTGATGTCCGATCCTTCTCGAACGATCTGGGATTTTCCAAGCGGAAAGGCCTCCTCCTCTTCCGGAACTTCTTCCCTAAAAGCCCGGTAGAGCGCCTTGGACTCGTAGAAAACCACCGGGTCCGGGTCGCGAATGGCACTGACCAAAAGGGCGCGCGCATTACGTGGGCCGGAGGGTATCACCATTTTGAGCCCCGGCGTGTGCGCGTAATATGCTTCGCGGCTTTCCGAATGGTGTTCCAGCGCCCGCACTCCGCCGCTGTAAGGCATCCGCAGAACCATCGGCACGCTGAATCGGCCCTGCGACCGCCAGCGCATGCGCGCGGCGTGGTTTTCGGTCTGGTGAAACGCCTGGTAGCTGAAGCCCGAGAATTGCATTTCACACACTGGGCGCAGGCCGTAAACCGCCATGCCGATCGACATGCCGACGATGCCGGCTTCCGCCAGCGGGGTGTCCAGCACCCGCTGTTCGCCGAACTTGTCGATCAGGCCCTCGGTCACGCGGAAGACGCCGCCGTCCCGTCCGACGTCTTCTCCCAACACGATGACGCGGTCGTCCTTTTCCATCTCCTGCATTAGTGCCAGATTCAGGGCCTGAACCATGGTCATTTTTGCCATCTATTTACTCCTTGCCGTCATCGGCCAGTTCGCGTTCCAGAAACTTCTTTTGTTCTTCCAGGTGCGGCGGCATCTGGTCATAGGCGTGATCAAACATGTCGATCGGATCGCCGAACTCTTTCATCTGCTGTTCGGCCCGGTCGACGGACGCCTGAATCCTGTCTTTGACCTCGTTTTCCGCAGTCGCAATCTTTTCATCGGAAAGCAGGTTTTTTGCCGAGAGATATTTCTGGAAACGCACCAGCGGGTCCCGTAGCCGCCACTTCTCCACCTCATCGTCGGTGCGGTACCGCTTGGGGTCATCGGCCGTGGTGTGGACCGACATGCGGTAGGTGACGCACTCGATAAGGGTTGCGCCCTCACCCTTGCGAGCGCGTTCCACCGCTTCGGTGGCGGCAACATAGACGGCCAGCACGTCGTTGCCGTCGACCTGGATCCCCGGCAGACCATAGGCCAGCGCCTTCTGGGCCAGGGTCCGGGAGCGGGTCTGATTTTCGCGCGGTATCGAAATGGCCCACTGGTTGTTCTGGCAGACAAAAACCACCGGCGCTTGAAACACGCCGGCAAAATTGAGGGCTTCGTGAAAATCGCCTTCCGAGGTGGCGCCGTCGCCAAAGAATGTCATGGCGACATCGTCTTTGTTGCGATAGCGGATGCCGAAGGCGATGCCGACCGCATGGAGCATCTGGGAGCCGACCGGTATCGATACCGGCAGGGTGCGGCTGTCTTCCGGGATCCGCGCCCCCTCGTTGAAGCCGTTACCGGCAATGATCACACTTTCCAGCGTGCGACCGCGCCAGATTTCGGCGGCCATTTCTCTGAAGGAGGGCACCATCCAGTCCGTGTCGCGCAACACAGCCACCGCGCCCACCTGGGCGGCTTCCTGGCCCGTAATCGGTGGAAACGTTCCGATGCGCCCCTGGCGCTGAAGATTGAGCAGCCTCTCGTCGAACCGGCGGCCGAGAAGCATGGTCGCGTGAATCTTCAGCAGAACTTCCGCCGGTATGTCCGGTTCCAACGATTCATCCAGGTGGCCCTCCGCATCCAGAATCGACAGAAAGTCGACGTGATAGGGAAGCTCTATTTTGCTTCTCGGCATGGCAAAACTCCTTTACCCCGTCGGCCTACGATAACAGCGCGTGAAATTCGGGCACTGCTGCGATTGCAGGGTCCCTGAATCAGAAAGGCCGGGAGGCAGTGGGAAACACCGACCGCCAGCAAAAATGCCAGCGCTGCTCAATTGCTCTGGCCTTAATTGTGTACCATATTGACAATTACGGGGCGGTTTTTGGTTTTTTCATTTAATATGCAACCGTTCCTATGTTAGTCAAGTGGCAGCCAACGCACCCTCAACATGCCGGTATCATTGCCATCATGGGCGTCGTGCCGCGGCGGTTTACTTTTCCTTTGGACGTAAGCGAGATTTATCGTCGACAACTTCTTTATTTTGATCCACTTCTTTGTTTATGGAGGGTATTGAAATGGACTTCACGATTCCGGAAGATATCACCCGTGACATCGAGAGATTTGCCGGTTTTCTGAGCGAGCATCTTAAACCGCACCTCTCGGCTTGGTACAAGAGCGGCGAGTTGCCGGTGGATTTTCACCGCCGGATGGGCGCCGGCGGCTGGCTCGGGATTCAGTGGCAAGACGGGGGCCTGGTCAAGATATCGGCGCTGCGGGAAGCGTTGATCAATGAAGAGCTGGCGAAGTTGTCGCCCGGCGTGGCGGTGGCCGTTCTGGCGCATGTCAATCTGGGGCTGATCGGGCTCTACTTGTTTGGCTCGGACGGGCTGAAACAACACTACGGCCAGAGGGCTGCCAGGGGTGAGGCCGTGATGAGTCTTGGCAACACCGAGAATATGGCCGGCAGTGACGTGGCCGGCATAGCGATGACAGCCGAAAAAACCGGTGACGGCTGGCGCCTGAACGGCACCAAGGCCTACGTCACCAACGGCCTTGTCGCCGATCTGGCCGTCATCACGGCCGTTTCGGATCCCGCAGCGGACCGCAACCGCCGCCTCTCGATGTTTCTGGTGGACCTGACGTCGGCGGGCATCAAGCGCACAAAGCTCAACAAGCAGGTGTGGGTCCCGTCGGACCTGACGCGCCTGCAGTTCAAGGACGTGCTCGTTCCGGACGACCACCTGTTAGGCGAGCGGCAGCATGGGCTACGGCAGGTGCTGGCGGTGTTTACCTGGAGCCGTCTTCCGATCAGCGCCCTTACCCTGGGAACGGCCGCCGGCGCTTTTGACCTGGCGCTGGACCGGGCCCGGAAACGCGAGATTTTCGGGCGGAAGATTACCGACTTTCAGGCCAAGGCCTTTGAAATCGCCGATTTTTACGCCCGCATGGAGGCCGCGCGCCTGATGCTCTGGAAGGCCTGCAGCGTTGCGGACGACGGGGGTGATTTTCGCCGGGAATCCTCGCTGGCCAAGTACCTCGCCGTTCAGATCGCGCGGGAAATAACGCCCTGGGCGGCCGACATCTTCGGTGCCGCATCGGTCGTTTTCGAGCATCCGATCCATAAATTCCCGCTGGATGCCTGGGCCTCGTCCCTGGGCGAAGGGACGCAGGATGTGCAGAAACTGGTGATTTTCAGGGAGTTGATGAAAAAACACAACACCGCAAGCTAGTGTCGTGTCACTTTTAAAGTGTCTCGATGGCCTCAGACGAGTCGAATGCGGGCACAGCAAAGTTGACGGTTCAAGGTTCACGGTTCTGGGTTGGCGGATGAAAGCGATTCGAGGTTTTGGGTGGTGGCCAGATGCAAGGCGTCGGGCGCGCAGACGGACGATTGGACGAAAAGCGCCCGACGACGCCGCAGATGTGGAATCCTGTGAACGCTTACCCGATGTTCAGGCCGGAGCGGGCCATGATCGGCTTCAGATAGGCGAGGCTTTCGCGCCCGGCTTCGGTGGGGGTATTGACGTAAGGATAGAGTTCCAGGCTGATGTCGCCGTCATAGCCCAGCCGCTTCATGGTATCGAAGACGTCGCTGAAGCCGATGGCGCCGTGTCCGGCAATCAGGTGATGATGCCGGCGGCTGGGCGCAATGTCCTCGATGTGAACGTGGCCGATCCACTCGAAGAGGTCTATGAAAGCGGCAGCCGGATCTTCGCCGGCGCAATAAAAATGGCCGATATCGAAGTTCAACCCGACGGCTTTCGACGCGACATCTTTGATGAAGGATTTGAATTCCGCGGTGTTTTCCATCAGCAGGTCCGGTTCCGGTTCGATCAGGATGTTGATCCCCAACTCCTCTGCCAGCGGGATCACGCGCTCCAGACCCTCGTGAAACAGTGCGGCGGCCGCTTGCCGGGAAGTGCCATCGGTTAAGGGGCCTCCCGGCGGGACGGAAATATTGCCGCAGCCAAGGAAATGGGCGACTTTAAGGCTGTCGAGCGTGTGCCGCACCCGGATCTCGCGCCGCTGCGGGTCCGCTTCTATCCATGAAGGCAGATAGGTGTCGCCGACCGCAAACAAGGTAAAACTGTTGATATTGGTGATGGCGAGGTGGTGGCGTTCGAGCAGTTCCTTGAGCCGGGCCAGCTTTTTTTCGTCGAAGTCGGGCGGGTAGAGATGCGGACGGTCACCCATGATTTCGACCCCGCCGAACCCGAGATCGGCAATTTTTTCGACCGCCTCGAACAGGTTGAATTTGACGAAAGCATTGGTGCTGTAACCGAATATCATGGTCTTGCTCCTGCGGTCGATGCGCTTGATGACATTTTTCCCTCGCAGCGGCGTTCCAGCACGTCCAGGCTGTTGAGCTGCTCCTGAAAGGTTTTAGCGGCGTTCGGCCCTACCGGTTTTTTGAAGAAAAATCCCAGCTCGGGCACCGGACCGCTGTGTCCCGCCAATTGCAGAGCGGCCATCCAGCGGGCGAGATCGAGCGCCATCGGCGCGGCCAGAATGGAATCCCGGCCTTGCAGGTTTAAACGGATGCTCATCGGCATATCGAAAAGCCCTCTGAAGTCGATGACATCCCAGGCTTCCTTGGCGTCGCCGCGGGGGGCGTAATAATCGATGTGAACCTTGTGCGTTGGCGTGTTGTAACGGCCGCCGACCGGATAGCCGAGAATGTCATCGAGCAGATCGGTCTTATTGGCAAGTTTGCCCGCCGCCCGTGCCGGCTCCATCAGGTTCTTTCCATCCGCATTGCCGAGGATGTTGAGGCTGTACCACCCGTCGACCGCAAGGCTCCGGGCCTTGAAGGCCGAGGCCAGAACCACCTTGAAGTAAGTTTGGCCGGTCTTGCCGTCCCGGCCGCACAGGGGCACCCCGCGTCGGACGGCCTCTTCGATAAGAACCGCTATCTCGACGGCATTGGGAGTGAAGTTGACCAATGGAACACCGGAAGTCACCGCCGCCAACGCGTAGGCCAGATCCGGCATGGCGCGATTTGAAGCGGCTTCATAGAGTTCCGGCAGGCTGCGGCAGTGATCGAAATTATTCAAGGGCGCGGCGGGCAGCAGGTTGACAAGGACCGGAATGCAGCCGGCATGCGTTGCACGAAATTCGCCGATGTCCTCCACCACCTGGTCCACCTGGGATCGGAGGTCGCGGTCCGGCGCCGGGGCCGCCTTGACCGTGATCTGCTCCAGTTCGCTGGCATGCAGACGGCAGACTGGTTCCGGCACAATGCCCTGACACAGCGCCGATGACGCCAGGGCTTGCGGGTTGCAGTCCCACCCGGCGATCTGCGTTTCTTCAACCGCCGCCAGCAGGGGGAATTTACCGGCCGTGGTCAGGCTGGGCAGAATGATTTCAGGCGTGCTGCGGCTGGCCGCGACGGCCATTGCCAGCGTCGATGCAATGGCACCCTTGGCTCCGGCCAAAAGCAGCAGCAGCGGGCGTTTATCAGGTAAACCGCTATCCGGCATGAACCTTAACTCCTGTCCCGGTAAATAGGCAAAAAGTTCTCGGTGTTATGCCCGGCAGCGGCGCCACAGTGCATGCCTGCCGCCAAGCGTTTTCACTATCCATAACTCCCTGATGACAGAAGTCAACCAGCCGCGAATTCATCCGAACCCGACCCTGCTTGATTCGGGCTCCAGCCAAACGAAAGTAACTACAAGGTTATGTTCCCGCATGTCAAGTCAGTTTCCGGGCCTTGAATGACCTATCAGCATTGTTTCCGTCCATAAATGACCCTTTTCCGCTGTCATCAGCTACCCGGTCTTCATGACCGCCGGTCCATTGCGGAATGTCAAGCCCATCAGTTGTCCGAGATCAACAGACCGTCGGAGATTTGCAGGACCCGGCCGGCGGATGCCGCGCAATCCGGGCTGTGGGTGACCATCACAACGGTCATACCGCCATCGTTGAGCTGCCGCAGCAGATCCATGACTTCCCGGCTGGTTTTGGTGTCCAGGTTGCCGGTGGGCTCGTCGGCCAGCAGAATCGGCGGCTCGTTGACGATGGCCCGGGCAATGGCGACCCTTTCCTGCTCGCCGCCGGATATCTGATTCGGCAGGCGATGGCCCTTGTTTTGGAGACCGACGGCGGCCAGCGCGGTCTCGGCCATCAGCCGCTTTTTTTTACCGGAGGCTTTGACGATCGCCAGCGGCAGCAGCACGTTTTCCATAACCGTGAGGTAGGGTACCAGGTGAAAGCTTTGAAAAACGAACCCGAGGAACTCGCGCCGGAAATCGGCGCGCTTTTCGGGCTTCAGGCGGTAGATGTCGATGCCGTCCACCACGAAACAGCCCGATGTGGGCGGGTTCATGGCGCCCATGACCGACAGGAGCGTCGACTTGCCGGATCCCGATACCCCCATGATGCCGATAAATTCCCCCGGGGCGATGGCGAAATTCATATCGGAAATGGCCGTGACGGTGGCCTCGCCGCTGCCGTATGATTTTACGAGGTTGCTGGCTTCGATGTAACTCATGGCTGTCTCCTGCAATGAAAAGTTTTCACAGGGCTCTGAGGGCGTCGTTGGGGTCCATGCGCGCGGCCATCAGGGCCGGGTAAGCGCTCGCTGCCAAACCGACGGCCAGCGCCAGCCCGAACGAAAAGGCGGCCAGTCCGGGACTGACGTTCAGGTGGACCATGCGGTCGTCGATGAACAGCCGCAGCCCCGCCGATGCGGCGGCAAAACCGGCCGCATAGCCGATCAACCCCGCGAGCAACGAAACGATGCCGGCTTCCAGGAATACGATCCGCATGACGTGGCTCTTGCGAAATCCGATCGCCCGGAAAATGCCGATTTCCCCGGTACGTTCCCGGACGCTGCCCATCATGGTCACCAGGACCACCAATGCGCCGATCAGAATGACCACGCCCGAGACCCCGTAGCTGAACTTTCTGAACTGGGCCAGGGTTTCCATGCGGCCTTTGACCACCTGTTGAATCGCCATCACCTTGGCGCCGGGCAACACGTCGGAGATCTGCTGCACCATGTCGTCGATGGGGCAGTTCTGGCACAGTGCCGCGACCTCGGCCATCGACACCCGGCCGCTTTTTCCCAACACGGCTTGAGCGGTGGCCATGGTGGTGAAGAGCAACTGGTCGTCCTGGCTGCCGGTCGGACGCAGAACACCCGATACCTGCAGCTGTCGACCTTTGACGGTGACCGGGCCGCCGGTCTGCAGGTTCAGAACGCGCGCGGCTTCGGCCCCCGCCAGGATGCCGTCGTCCGCCGGGAGGTCACCGGCAACGACCCACCAGGGTTTCAGTATCCTGGCAGTGTTGAAGTCGATCCCCGAGATCAGGACCCGATGGGTGTCGATGTTGACGACCCCCAGAACCAGCGGTCCCAGCGCGGCGATGTTGCGATAATTCTTGATCGACATCACCCGGGCCAAGTCGGTTTCGCGGATTTCCTCCATTTCAAACGAGACCCCACCTAGCGCCAGGCCGCCGTAAGCCAGGGGCAACGTCTCGGCACGGGGCACGATCAGGATGTTGGCGCCATACTTTTCGAGTTTATGATTAATATCGCCGGTCATGGCCTCGACAAAGCCGATCACGGCCACAACCGTTGCAATGCCGATCGAGAGGCCCGCCAGGACAAAAGCGGCCTTGCCCTTGCGGCGCAGCAGGTTTCGGATAGCGATGTGTTTGAGCGTCATGACCGCGCCTTTCCGGTAAAGTCAAAATACGGTTTACCTTCCAAAATATCCAGCAGCCGAATCACGACCTGATCGCCTTGAATCGATCGCTTGAGGGGCGCCGGGTTGCAGCCGCCCTGGACCTCATTGACCAGTACCGAATCGAACCGGCGGCCGCAGTTGCGGCAGACCATGGCGTCGCCGTCCTGGACGTAGCCCTTGTTGGCCGGCCAGCAGACATCGCAGGCGTCGAAAGCGGCCCGGATGACCCCGTCCGAGCTTTTCAAAACGAAATAACGGATGGTCAGATTCTCATGCTTGAGTTCGAAATGACGAGCGCGACCATCGGCAAACCCGCTTGTCGAATAGCTCAGTTGATCACCGACCGCTGCGCCTGAAACCCGGGTTTCGACCGCGGCCGTGTCTCCGCCGTCCGAATTAAGGATCAGATACATCCCGGCGCCGGCAATAACCGCGGCGCAAAGGGCGAGAATCAACGGGATACGGCTTTTGGGGTTGTTTCCAAGAATGGCCGCTTTTTTAGCGGCGCGGGTATCCGGTGTGGGGGTTGCTTTTTTAGCCATTTTTTATTCCTCCCGATCCTGTTTGGAGGCAGGATCCTATTGTAATGGTTCAAAGGGTACACGTGTGAGACTGGGCAGGTTGGGCCGCCCGGAACTTTGGAACTGGACTCGCGACAGTGCCAAAAAAGATCGCGGATAGGCTCTATCGATTATCGAAGTGTGTGGAAACGCGCTGAATGCCGGCTCGGGCTTAGATATCCCGCTGGCGGCTCGAGGCTGGCTAACAGCGAAATGTCAGGGTGGTCAGGTAGAGGGGCACTTTGAGAATGGAAGCGCCGGGGTAGACGCCCGGTGTGACGGATGTTGCGAGGCCGATGGCGGATGCAAGTGCGACAGCAATGCGGCCCGCGGCTGAAGCGGTTTTATCGTGCTGATGCACGCTTAGCAGCGCCGGCGGCGAAAGCCGCTTCAACGAATCGTCGGCGACCTCACAGGGGAAATTCGCGGTAACGGAGCAGCAGCAACCAGGGGCTGTGACGGCGACTTGCGGAAGGTGATGAGAATCAAGGGCTGCGCTCTCAACGGTGCAACACGCGGCACCGCAGACAGAAAATGCGCGGAGGCCGTTTGCAAACATTGCCCAGCCGAGGGACACGGCCAGAGCAACCGTCAACATTTTTATGGTCGCGGGCTGATGTCTTGAAATCATTTCACATCACGGGCTGCATTTTGGGGCACTTTGAGGTCGTGTTCTCGAATTGATTAAGATGAACCCCGAGCATTGTCAACGCCAATTTGTTTCGCCACCGTGGTGACCATGACACTTTGATGGCCAGCGATATTGAAGCAGCGCCTTTGACAAACGGCCCGGAGACTTTATCTTGTGTCGCTTTTCAAAGTCTTTCCCAAATACATTCACTTTTACAGGCCGATGAGATGAAAGGACGGGCACGATGGCTTACGATTTCAATGCGGATGAAATTTTTGAGATGGCCGAGCAGATGGAAAGAAACGGGGAAAAGTTTTACAAGAATGCGGCCGGCGCAATCGATGATGCGGCGCATAAAACGCTCCTGCTGGAACTGGCCGCAATGGAAATCGATCATGAAAAAACGTTCAAAGCCATGCGCAGTGATTTGAAGGCGGCCGAAAAAGTTGCCACGGTGTTCGATCCCGACGGCGAGGCCGCCCTTTACCTGCGCGCCCTGGCCGACACGCGCGTATTTTTTGAAAAAAAGATCGACGTTTCCTCGATGGAAAAAATCCTGAAAGCCGCGATCGAAGCCGAAAAGGATTCCATCGTTTTTTACCTCGGCATGAAAAACGCCGTGCCGGACAAACTGGGGCAGGATCGAATCGAAGGCATCATCAAGGAGGAAATGGGGCATATCCGGCTGCTGAGCCGCGAGCTGGCGCAGCTGAAAAAGTAGGCGGCGGTCTCTTTGCTTTACCGAAACTGACCCGGGCGGAACCTTTTACTCCGGCACCTTTCCCTGAACCGAGATGTCTTCCAGGCCCGCACGGTTCAGGATCCGGATATTACGGCCGATGACCTCTATCAGACCCTGGCCGGCCATTTTGGCGAAGATGCGCGACAAGGTTTCCGGAATGGTGCCCAGCAGGCTGGCCAGCTGGCCCTTTGAAATCGGCAAGGCCGCGCGCGCGTAATCCTCCTGTTCATCGGCCAGCAGCAGGAGGTAGGCGGCCAGGCGGCCCGGCACTTCCTTGAGCGACAGGTTCTCGACCTGAATCGCGAACTGGCGCAGCCGCATCGACAGGACGGCCAGCATTTTCAGCGCCAGCGACGGGTTGCGGGAAATGAGGTTCACGAAGGCCTCGCGGGGGAAAAAAAGGAGGCGGCTGTCGGCCAGCGCCTCCGCATTGGCGGGAAACGATCGCCCGGCAAACACGGCTACCTCTCCGAAGGGCTCTCCCGGGCCGATCAGGTGCAGGATCTGCTCCTTGCCGTCCGGGGCCAGCTTGTAAATCTTAATCAGCCCGTCGATCACGACATAAAAGCCGCTGCCTCGATCCCCCTCGTGGAAAACCGGTTCTCCCTTTTGGAATTTGCGCTGGACGGCGATTTGACGCACCTCATCCAGCTGGGCCGGCGACAGGCCGCTGAATGTCGATATGTTTTCAATGATTTCGATTTCTTTGTGCATGACACCCTCTTTTCCGACACATCCTCGCTTTTTAATCCCAGTCGATAGGCGCCACCGTCAGCGGTTATAAATCCGGTATCATAAAATCACCCGGTATGACAGATGGCAGACGACAGACGACAGACGACCGAGAACAAATTACCGCGAACATCAGACGATGCCAATCACAATATACCAAACACACCAAACACTAAACACACCCACAAGATACATTTTCTTGACCTAAGTCAATGCATATCGTTGCCGTGTCTTTTAAAACAGACGACAGACGACCGAGAACAGACGACCGAGGACAGACGACCGAAGACCGAGGACAGATGACAGACGACTGACGACCGATGACCGATGACAGATGACAGACGACTGATGACCGAGAACAGATCACCACTGGTGATCTCAGACAATATCAAACATAAAATGCCAAGCACACACACGAGATACAATTTGTTGACTTAAGTCAATGCAGGAGCATTTTTTCGTGAGTAAGGTGCTCTTAAACGATTCATCCGAAACCAAGGATCGAGTTTTTTAAACCCTAAAAAAAGGAGAGGTGAGCATGTTTTGTTTTCAGTGTGAACAGACGGCAAAAGGCGAAGGGTGCACGAAGGTCGGCGTTTGCGGCAAGCAGCCCGAGGTCGCGGCCCTTCAGGACCTGTTGATGTATGCCATGAAAGGCCTGTCGCAGATTGCGGTCGAAGGCCGCAAGGTCGGCGTCAGTGATCCGGAGGTCAATCGCTTCACGTCCAAGGCCATTTTTTCGACCCTGACCAATGTCGATTTCGATCCGGCCCGCTTCGTCGAGCTGATCCATCAAACCGTCAAGAACCGGGAGGCCCTCAAAGAAAAGGTGCGCGCCGCCGGCGGTAAGACCGGTTTTACGGAAGGTCCGGCTGTCTTCAAGCCGGAGGGATCGCTGGAGGCCCTGATCGCACAGGGTGAAAAGGTCGGGGTCAAATCGGACCCTGATGTCAATCCCGACATCTTGTCCCTCAAGGAGCTTCTGGTCTATGGCCTGAAGGGCGTGGCCGCTTACGCCGATCATGCCGAAATCCTGGGTCAGGAGGACGAACGGGTGTATGCCTTCATGCACGAAGCGCTGGCGGCCACCCTTGACACCACGCTGGGGGTCGAGGAACTGGTCGGGCTGGTCTTGAAGTGCGGCGAGGTCAACCTGCGTGCGATGGAACTGCTGGATGCCGGCAATACCGGCACTTACGGCCACCCGGTGCCCACGCCGGTGCCCCTGGGCGCCAAAAAAGGCAAGGCCATCCTTGTCTCCGGGCACGATCTCAAGGACCTGGAACTGCTGCTGCAGCAGACCGAGGGCAAGGGGATCAACGTTTACACCCATGGGGAAATGCTGCCCTGCCATGGCTACCCGGGCCTGAAGAAATACCCGCACTTCTACGGCCACTACGGTTCAGCCTGGCAGAACCAGCACAAGGAGTTCGCCCAGTTTCCAGGGGCAATTTTGATGACCACCAACTGCATTCAGAAACCCCAGGATTCCTACAAGGACAACATCTTCACCACCGGCCTGGTCGGCTGGCCGGGGGTGACCCACGTCACCAAGGACTTCACCCCGGTGATCGAGAGGGCGCTTAAACTGCCCGGTTTTCCGGAGGATGTCGAGGGCAAGAGCGTGCTGGTGGGCTTCGGGCGCAACGCGGTCCTGGGTGTTGCCGACAAGGTCATCGAGGCGGTCAAGAGCAAGGCCATCCGCCATTTCTTTCTGGTGGGCGGCTGCGATGGTGCCAAACCGGGCCGCAGCTACTTCACAGAATTTGTCGAAAAAGTTCCCAAGGACTGTGTGGTGCTGACCCTGGCCTGCGGCAAGTTCCGCTTTTTCGACCAGGACCTGGGCGACATCGGCGGCATCCCCCGGCTGTTGGATGTCGGGCAGTGCAACGATGCCTATTCGGCGGTTCAGATCGCCGTCGCCCTGGCAAAGGCCTTCGATATCGGCGTCAACGACCTGCCGCTGTCGATGATCCTGTCCTGGTATGAGCAGAAGGCCTGCGCCATCCTGTTGACCCTGCTCTACCTCGGGATCAAGGACATCCGGCTCGGGCCGAGCCTGCCGGCCTTTGTGTCACCCAACGTGCTGGATGTGCTGGTTAAAAACTTCAACATCATGCCGATCAAAACGCCGGATGAAGATTTGAAGGCGATTCTCGGCTAAACATTTCACCCTCGGGGGTGTTCCGGAGGTCTTCGGACCCATCCGGAACGCCCCCGTGATTCAAGCAACGTCTTTACAGGGGGAGTGCCGCCATGAAATGTCCGGGTCAGGATACGCTTTACTGGAAACCGGGGGCCATCTTCGAGGTGAACTGTCCGCGATGCGACCGGCCGGTGGAGTTCTTCAAGGATGACACCACCCGCAAATGCGGTCATTGCGCCCACCGTTTCGTCAATCCCCACATGGACTTCGGGTGCGCGGCCTATTGTCCCTATGCCGAACAGTGCCTGGGTACCCTGCCCGAGGAGGTCCGGGCGCAAAAGGAAGACCTGCTCAAGGACCGGGTGGCGGTCGAGATGAAACGCACTTTCAAACGTGATTTCAAGCGGATCGCGCAGGCCATGCGCCGCGCGCGGCATGCCGAACGCATCGCCGGCGACGCCCGTGCCGCGCTTCCGGTCGTTTTATGTGCCGCCTATCTGCGCGATATCGGCGCCCCGCTAGCCCTCGAAAAACACGGCGATGCCGCAGATGACCACCTGGCGCAGGAGAGCCCGGCGGTCGCCCGGGAAATTCTGACCGCATTGGGGGCGGGCGCGCCGCTCATCGAGGCTGTTTGCGGTATTGTCGGCCGCCACGGCATCCCGCCGGCGGATGCGCCACCGGAACTCCGGATCATTCACGATGCCGATTGGGTGGCGCTGATGGAAGACCGGCTCAAATCGCAGCCATTGGAAAACGATCGGCTGACCGACCGGATCGAAGCCGAACTGCTGACCATGGCGGGCAAGACCGAGGCGCGCGCAATTTTATTGAATCAAGACTGATCGGGCCTCCCCGAATCATGGCTGATGTTGTGTCATCTGAAGTGTCGCAACGGCCTTGAACGGGCAAGTGCGGGCACAGAAAAGGTTCAGGGTTCACGGTTCGGGGTTGGCGGGTGAAAGCGATTTGATGTTTCAGATGGCGACTATTGAAACAATTTATGGGTGACAAGACAACATTCTAATGAAATCAACGTAGTGGCGGACCTGCGTGACCGCCCCGATGGGATCGAATATTCATCACAGGGCGCCCACACAGGTGCGCCCCGCCGGCATAAAATCAGTATAAAGGCCGGGGCAACGGAGAAGAAACACCATGAAGGTCAAGCGTAAAATCATACAAATCGATGAAGAAAAATGCGACGGCTGCGGCCAATGCGTACCGGCCTGCGCCGAAGGCTCACTCCAACTCATTGACGGTAAGGTGAAAGTGGTGTCCGATAACCTGTGCGACGGTTTGGGCGCCTGTCTGGGAGAGTGCCCGAACGGCGCGCTGAAAATCATCGAGCGCGAGGCCGAGGAGTTCGACGAAGAGGCGGTTGAAAAATACCTGGCCGGAAAAGAGAAACAGGAGCACCTGCAAAACCGCACGATCGGCGGCGGCTGCCCTTCGTCCCGCATCCAGCAATTCGATCGCGCGACGCCAACCGCGGGACCCCGCCCCGGCCCGGCCGCGGGCACCGAGCCATCCGCGCTGGCGCACTGGCCGGTTCAGATCCGTCTGGTGCCCCCGACCGCACCGTTTCTGAAAGGCGCCGATCTGCTGGTGCTGGCGGACTGCGTGCCGGTGGCCTTTCCGACCCTGCACCGCGATTTCCTGGCTGGCAAGGCCGTCATGATGGGCTGCCCGAAGTTCGACAATGCCCAGGGCTACATCGACAAGTTTGCCCAAATTTTCCAAACGGCCGGCATCAAGCGTATCACCATCGTTGTGATGGAAGTCCCCTGCTGTGAGGGACTGCCAATGATCGTCAGAAAAGGCTTGGAGGCTGCCGGGAAATCCATTCCCATCGAGGAGGTCGTGGTGAGCACCACGGGCGCCATCGTGAAACGGGCTGAAGCCGTCGACTGACACGGCTCCCGACGACAGATGAGGTGTCAGTGTTCACAGCGCACCGCATCGGCGGAGTTGTCGGGCACTCGACGTACAAAACAGCACGCCCGCGCGCCGTTCGCCTGGCATCTTCGACACCCTGTAAATGCATACGACGTGGTGGTGTGAAGCGCATCGGACTTTGCAACCCTGTGAACGGTTACGATTCGGTGATGTCCCGCCGCCGTCCAAAGTTTTTGCCTCAACGCCGGAAAAAACATTCGCGACCGGTGGTCCATATCCATTTTTTTCAGTATAACCCACCAATATTAAAAATAAACTGATGATATGCGGCAGGAGTGGACGAATTGAGAATGATTCTCAAAAATAGTCTTTACACTGTCATGGAAATATGACAGTTTGAAATTTGCCCATGACCGAGCCCGTGCGGAGCAATCGCCTGTTTTAACCACAGGCGCACTCTTTTACTTCAATCCCTTGAGAGGAGGAAACATGGCGGAAAAATTGCAAGTTTACAAATGCGAGGCTTGTGGAAACATCGTCGAGGTGCTGCATGGTGGTGAAGGCGAACTGGTGTGCTGCGGCAAACCGATGGTTCAGCTGAAAGAGAACACGGTCGATGCGGCCAAGGAAAAACACGTTCCGGTCATTGAGAAGGTCGACGGCGGATACAAGGTCAAGGTCGGCAGTGCGGCCCATCCCATGGAAGAAAAGCACTACATCGAATGGGTGGAACTGATCGCCGATGGCAAGGCCTACCGCCAGTTCCTCAAGCCGGGTCAAGCGCCGGAGGCCGTTTTCAAGATCGATGCCGCCGGTGTGACGGCCAGAGAATATTGCAACCTGCATGGTCTCTGGAAATCGTAACCGCCGCGTCGCGTTGCGAGGGGCACCCTTCCCTTGCGATCATTGGCCGGTTCGTGAGGGCGTTTTAATTCAGGAACCGGCACCGTTACGGGCCTGCAAAGCCGGTGACGGGAACCTTGACTCCCGAAAAGGAGGTGATTTCCATGCCAAGCTGGAAATGCCATAATTGCGGCTATACGTTCGATGCCGATGTTCCCCCGGATAAATGCCCGTCCTGCAAGGAAAAATGCGAATTTCTAGACAATTCTTGTTATACACCCGACTGCCAGGCGGAAGGTGTCGATAAACGGATCAAGTAGAAGGAGAGGGCTACCATGGGCAAGGCGCTTATCGTTTACAGCACCCGCACCGGCGAGACCCAGAAAATAGGCGAGCTGATTGCGGAGGGTATTCGGATCGCCGGGCAGGAAGCCACGCTCGCCAGCGACAAGGAGATCAAAAAGGCCGCGGATCTCGACGGCTACGATGCCTATGTTTTCGGTTCGGCCACCTACCACGGTGATTTGATGCAGGGCATGAAGACGCTGTTGTTTCTGGCGGAAAAAGCTTCTCTGGAGGGCAAGACCGGTGCGGCTTTCGGCGCCTTCGGCTGGAGCGGCGAGGCGCCGGGGCGCATTTATGGAACCATGGAAAATATTTTTAAAATGAAGATGGTCAAGGAACCGCTGATGCTCAAATCGAGCGGCCTCGGCGGCGGCCTGCAAATGGCCCAGGAGTATGGACGCCAGGTGGCCAAGATGATGGCGTCCGCATGATCGCGCAAGGTTAAACAGAAAGGAGATCGCTATGGCGACCACACCGCAGCATTGCCCCGGCTTTACCAGTCTGAAAAATCTCAAGTCGTTTTCGTGCAAGTGCCCCGAATGCGGCACCGAAAAAGAAATTTTTTCCGATGAGTTCGACCGGACCCACAAATGCAGCAAATGCGGCAAGGAAATCGATTTCACCCAATGCTCGCTGGAAGGCGGCGCCGGTACGAAGGATCCCCGGTAAGATGCTGGTTTTAGGCTTGCAGGGCAGTCCACGTAAGAAGGGCAACACCCATTTTCTCCTGTCGACGCTGCTGGAGGAGGCCGGGCGACTGGGGGCACGGACCCGGATAATCGAGATCGCCGGCCGCAACATCATCCCGTGCAAAGAACTCGTCGTGTGCGAGAAAAAAGGGTTCTGCCCCATCGATGATGACATGAAAAGCGATATTTACGCCGACTTGCGTGAAGCCGACGTCATCGTGTTGGCCAGTCCCGTGTTCTTTTACAACGTGACGGCCCAGATGAAAGCCCTGATCGATCGCTGTCAGATGTTCTGGGCCCGCAAATACCGCCTGAAGTTGACCGATCCGGCCCGTAGATACCGGCGCGGCTTTTTGCTGGCCGCTGGCGCCACCCGCGGGCGCAATCTTTTCGAGGGCATGAAGCTGACCGCCCAGTATTTCTTCGATGCCGTCGGCGCCGAGTTCGCGGGCAGTTTGACCTATCGTGGCATCGAAGGACCCAAGGACATGCAGAACCACACCACCGTGCGCGATGATATCAGACAGGCGGCCCGGAACCTGGTAGAACCGCTGGCGGGCCGCCAAAAAGTGCTGTTCGCCGGCCGGGAGAACGCCTGTCTCAGCCAGATAGCGGGGGCGTTTGCGCAAGCCGTTGCCGGCGACCGTCTCGACGTGGCCACCGGCGGCAGCCGGCCGGCCGCAGCCGTCGACGCCATGATGGTGGCGGTGATGCAGGAGAAGCAGATCGACATGGCCTATCGCCGGCCGCAGCCGATCGATGCCGCGCTGGAAAACGGACCGCCGCGAACCATCATTACCATGGGGTGTGCCGAAGCTTGTCCGCAGGTTCCCGGCGCCCGGATACTGGAATGGGACCGGCCGGATCCCTCGGGTCAGGACCTGGACGGCATGCGTGCGGTCCGGGACCGAATCGAAGAAAACGTCAAACAATTGGCACAGGAATTGACTATCCGCCCCTGATAGACCCCATTCAATCGCACTAAGGAGGTACCAAGTCATGGACAAATACGTTTGTACGGTTTGCGGTTATGTTTACGATCCGGCCCTCGGTGATCCCGACAATGGCGTGGCCGCCGGCACCAAATTTCAGGACATCTCCGATGACTGGGTCTGTCCGGTGTGCGGGGCTTCCAAGGAAGATTTTGAAAAAGAGTAGCGACACGCCCGTCATTGGTTGACAATATCTTTTTATCAACTCATACGATGCCCTTTTGCGTCATGGCCCGTGCGCCGATGACCGAAAGGGCATCGCGTGTTCAGGCGGTTGTGATACTATGTCAGGTTACTGCCGATAGAGGGAGGCTGAGATGAAACCGATCGAAATCGTGCCGGGAATTTATGATGTGGGCGTCAACGACTGGAATATCAGTGATTTCCACGGTTATTCGACGCCGTTGGGAACCAGTTACAATGCCTATCTGATCGTGGACGAAAAGATCGCGTTGATCGATACGGTCAAGAGCGAGTTTTCCGATGAGTTGCTGGTCAACATCGGTAAGGTGGTCGATCCCAAAAAAATCGACCTGGTCATCAGCAACCACACCGAGATGGATCACTCCGGCAGTCTCGCCCGCGTCATGCACCGCATCGGCGAGGATAAACCGCTGTACTGCTCCAAGATGGGTGAAAAAAATCTGCGGCGCCACCTTCACCGGCGGCTCAATTATCAGCCGGTGGCCAACGGGCAGGAACTCTCGATCGGCCGATGCTCTCTCACCTTCCTGGAAACCCGAATGGTGCACTGGCCGGACAGCATGTTCACCTATTTGAAACCGGACCGGATCCTGTTTTCCAGCGACGGGTTCGGGCAGCATTACGCCGGACACGAGAAGTTCGACGATCAGATCGGCGATGCCGTCATGCCGCATGCCAAAAAATACTTTGCGAACATCCTGATGCTCTATGCCCCCTTGATTTTAAAGCTCATCGAAAACGTGACGGCGATGGGGCTTGACATCGACATGATCTGCCCGGACCACGGCGTCATCTGGCGCACGAACCCGGCCCGGATAATCAATGCCTACGGCCGCTGGAGCCGCCAGGAATCAAAGCCCAAGGCGCTTGTCATATACGATACCATGTGGCACAGCACCGAGATGATGGCCAATGCCATCGCCTCCGGCATCAGTGCCGAAGGCGTGGCGGTCCGGCCCATGTATCTACGCAAGTGGCACCGCAGCGACATCATGACCGAGGTGCTCGATGCGCGGGCCGTGGTGGTCGGCTCGCCGACGCTGAATAACAACCTGTTTCCCACCCTGGCCGATTTCTTGACCTATATGAAAGGCTTAAAACCGCAGAACAAGCTCGGAGCGGCTTTCGGGTCTTACGGCTGGAGCGGCGAAGCCGTCAAGTTGATCGAAAAGGAACTGGAGGGAATGGGTATCGAGCTGATCGTGCCGGGTCTTAGAGTGCAGTACGTGCCAGACGAGGTGACGATAGATACGTGTTACGAATACGGGCAAAAAATCGGCCGGGCGATCGTTGGACAACAGGGATAGGGAAAAAGCAAAAAAGGCAGGGGACGTGCCGACCCTGCCTTTTTTGACGACTGCGGCATATGCCCTTGCTGTGGTTATTCCGCTGGGGCGTAAACTAGTTTGGGGTCTAAATCAAACGTCCACGGCACGCATGAATTTTTCCACCCGTCCTTTATTCGTTGGCCCTTGTACTGGTCGGGCCATGAGTGCTTAACTATGAAAATACCCGTTGTCGAATTGAGCGACTGCATCAAATGCGAGGTCTGCATCGAGGTCTGTCCGGCTGTGTTCCAGATGACCGATGCGGGGTACATCGATGTGGCTGATTTATCGTCCTATCCGGAACCCGAGGTTGAAGAAGCGATCAAAAACTGTCCGGCGGATTGTATTTACTGGGCCGAGAGGTGATCGGCCGATCGCTGTCCGCCGCTGACGAATGATCCCGTTTGCCGGTAGGGCAGTCATCTTAAAGTGTCTATGCACTATAATTATTTTTTTATTGGGGAATTTTTAAATCGCTACACTTGGTCAATCTGATGGAAGTCACTAAAGAAAAGCTGACCATCCGCGAGCTTAAAAAGATCGTTCACGAGCTGCTGCAATTGCCGAACCCACGGCAGTCGGTCGAGCGGATCTCCGACTATCCTTTCCGCCGGGTGGTCAACCCGCTTTTCTCGTTTCTTTACAGCCTCGACGAGGCCATCAAGTGGCGGGCGGTGAGCGCGATGGGAGCGGTGATTGCCAGGGCGGCTGAAAGTGACATGGAATCGGCCCGCGTCGTTATGCGCCGGTTCATCTGGAACCTTAACGACGAGTCCGGGGGCATCGGCTGGGGGTCACCGGAATCGATGGGCGAGGCCACGGCCCTCAACCAGGCCCTGGCCGATCAATACGGCACTATTCTGCTCTCATACATCAACCCGGATGGGAATTATCTTGAACACGAGGATTTACAGCCGGGGGTGCTGTGGGGCATCGGCCGCCTGGTGCATGCCCGGCCAGGCTTTGCCCGGGATGCCCTTCCTTTTCTGCCACCTTACCTGGCATCGGACCGGGCGGTGTTGCGCGGTATGGCGGTTTGGGTCGCCGGCGCGCTGCCGCCGGGCGACATGATCTCTTTCTCGGATACCCTTAAAAAAGATGCCGCCACCTTCAAGCTTTATCGGCAGGGCTTCCTGGAAGAAGTGCGCATCGGCGAGTTGGTGGCGAAACTGGTCGACCGGTCGAAGCCTTGATTATTGGTAACCGTTCACAGGTCAGGGAACGCTGTAAAGGGCGTTGAGTTCACCGCGGGCGCGTTTGAGGTTTGACACCGCGGCCGCGTGATCGTAGAGGGCCGCAACGCTGCGGCTGCGCATGGCGGTCAGGCCCAGTTGGGCAGTCAGCAGATCGGTGATGCCGGCCACGCCTTCGCGATAGCGCACCTGGGTAATCCGCAGCGATTCGGCGGCGCTTTCAACGCTTTTCCGAATGGTTTCGAGACGCTGCCACGATTCCGAGGCCTGAATTCGGGCGCTTTGCAGGTCCTGTTTGATAACGTTGCGCGTCCCTTCCTCTTCCTGCCGCGCCGTCTGCCACTCGGCTTCGGCCTTGCGCGTGGCGCCCGAATGGCGAAATCCGGTGAAAATGTCCCATTCGGCCCTGATCCCGACGGTGTAGGAGCCCTCGTAAGATTCCAGATTACCGGAGTCCAGATCATAGGACCCGTAGGCATTGAGAACAGGTAAATTCTGGCGCTTCGCCTGCAGATAGGCGCCTTTTTTTACCTGCGCCATTTTTCGCGCGGCCTGAAGTTCCGGGCGGTTTTCGATCGCGTTGAAATCCTGTTCCAAAGTCGGCGGTGTCGGCACATTCTGGGCCGGGGGCGGCAGGTTTTCGCGGGTAACGAAATCGTATCCGATACCCGTATTCAAGGCCACGATGGCCAGATCCACGCTGTTGCGGGCACGGATCAAGTCCTCGCGGGCCTGCACCAGGTTGACTTCCAGGTTCAAGACGTCGGTCTTTATGGCCGTACCGGCCTTGTATCTGCCCTGGGCCACCTGCAGGCTTTCCGCGAGGCTGCGAACGGCTTGCTGCTGAACCTCGACATAATCTTGGGCCTGTAGAACAACGAAGTACCCATGGGTGATCTGATAGATCAACTCGTTGCGGACACCGGCCAGCTGAAGCGCGGCCGCATCCGCGCCGAGCGCGGCGCTTTCGGAGAGAATCCGCCGCTGCCCGAAATCGTAGACCCGGTATTTGAGTTCGGCGGACAGGCGCGTGTTATCGGTCCTGCCGGGACTGTTGGGATCGAAGGCCGGCGCCCGAATGTCCAGCTGGCGCTGGTTGAGTTGCATCATGAAGGCCTGGGTCGGGTTGTCCGTCATGGCATAGCCGCCGGCCACCGACAGCTGCGGAAAATAGGCCGAATTGGCTTCCGCGATCATGGCCCGGGCGGCATCCACCCGCAGAGCGGCGGCGGCGGCGCTGGGGTTGCGTTGCAGGGCTTCGTGTATGCACTCCTCAAGGGTCACGGCCTCCGATCGTCCGGTGAGGAGGATTAGAATCACCACAAGGCCGGCCCGCAGGATAAAATTGAACCGAGCCAGGCGGATGCCCTTGTCAGATGTGAAATCCAGCTTCATACGCTCCCCTTCTGCGCGAAAAAAAATATCCGCGGCCACCCGTGTCGAGCGATAGAATCTTTTTGATCGAGCAACATTAATATTAAAATGAGAAATGATGTCAACAGATGTTTCGGCTGCGCCGGTCCCCGTGTATCCGGTGTGGGCGGATACCGGAAGGATTCCCCTTGACAGCGACTGACACAATGTGGCAGCTTCTGATGTAGCTGTTTTATAGCTTGTGTCCTTTTTTCAGAGCCCGCGAAGGGTTTTCATGAGGCTTCCCATTGACTGAAAAAAAGAGCGAGAACAAGAGCGAGCCCGCCGGGAGTCCATCCGATGCGCCCGGAAGGCGGCGGCTCATCGGAGACCGGGGCAGTCATTTTCTGAACCGGATGGAAGGCGAGACCGGGGCCAACATTACCGCCTGTTACCAGTGCGAACGTTGCACCAACGCCTGCCCGGTCAGCGCCTATATGGACATCAAACCTCACCAGGTGATCCGCCACGTTCAGCTGGGGTGGCGCGAGGAACTGCTGCGCTCCGCCACCGTCTGGGTCTGCCTCTCCTGCGAGATGTGCACTACCTATTGTCCGAACCAGGTTGCCGTCGCCGAGACCATTTTGCATTTGCGCAGCCTGGCGGCCCGCTCGGGTATTGCGCCGCGCGAAATGCAACTGGCGGTGTTTCACCAGACCTTCCTCGATGAACTCCAGCGTTTCGGCCGGGTCAACGAGGCGTGGCTGATGGCGGCGCTGAACCGCAAGCCCGGCATTATCGGGGAAAAATTGCGCACGGGTCAGCTGAAAACAGAACTCGAATTGGGATGGACGCTCTGGCGCAAGGGAAAGTTGAAATTAATTCCGCAGCGCTGCGCCGCCATTCATGAAATTCGGGCGCTGTACCGTGAAAGGCAAGGGGGCTGATGGCGTTGAAGCTGGCATTTTACCCGGGCTGTTCCCTGGAAGGCATGGCCAATGACTACGCCCGCTCCATCGCGGCGGTGTTCGAACAACTGGACATCACGCTGGTGGAAATCGACGACTGGTCGTGCTGCGGCGCCACCGCGGCGCACAGCCTGGACGAAACGATGGCCGTGCTGCTACCGGCCAGAAACCTCGCGGCCGCCGAGAAGATGGGGCTCGATATCGTATCGCCCTGCGCCAACTGTTTTAACCGGCTGCTTTTTTCCAGGGCCATGATCCGCAAGAAGATCTACGATATTCCCTGGTCGGTCAGCGGCGAGATCGAGGTTTACGACATGACGCGCTTTCTGGCCCGGCCGGAAATGATCGCGCTTATCGAGCAGCGCGTCTTCAAGCCTTTGAAAGGCCTGAAAGTCGTTTGTTACTACGGCTGCCAGATGGTCCGCCCGCCGCGGCTGACCGGCTTCACCGACTACGAAAACCCGCTGACCCTCGATCGTCTCGCGACCGCCGCGGGAGCCGAGGTGCTGGACTGGTCTTACAAGACCACCTGCTGCGGCGCCAGCATCGGCATCGGCCGACGGGACATCCAGGAATCTCTCACCGCGCGCCTGTTGGATAAAGCGCGCGAAACCGGCGCCGAGGCCGTCGTGGTTTCCTGTCCGCTGTGCCAGGCCAATCTGGACCTCTTCCAGCGCGACAAGGCACCCCGGCGTCCGCACTTGCCGGTTTTCTATTTCACCGAACTCCTGCGTCTGGCTTTCGAGGCCGACAAGGGGTCGGCCGATTGGTTCCGGGCGCATATCGCCGATCCGGTGCCGCTGCTCAGAGCAAAGGACCTGCTGCGGTGAACGATGCCAATGAAAAAAAAGCGGACGCCGGCCGCGCGGTCGGACGGGTGATCGTCATCGGCGGCGGCATCGGCGGCATCCAGTGCGCCCTTGATCTGGCCGACACCGGATTTTATGTCTACCTGCTCGATAAAACCGCCACCCTGGGCGGGACCATGGCCCGCCTGGACAAGACCTTTCCCACCAACGATTGTTCCACCTGCATGTTTTCTCCCAAGCTGGTGCAAGCGGCCGGAAATCCCAATATCGAGATTATTCCTTCGGCCCGTCTGCTGACCCTCGAGGGAAAACCGGGGCGCTTTGCGGCCCGGATCGAAAAAAAACCGCGCTACGTCAATGTCGAAAAGTGTATCGCCTGTGGGCTGTGCGCTCAAAAGTGTCCCAAAAAAGTGCCCGATGAATTCAATGGCGAGCTGGGGTTTCGCAAGGCGGCCTTCCTGACGTTTCCCCAGGCCGTTCCCTTGAAATACGCCTTGGATGCGGAACACTGTTTGTATCTGACCCGCAACCGCTGCGGCATTTGTCAAAAAATCTGTCCCACCGGGGCGGTCGAATTCGATCAGAAGCCGCAGATTATGGACCTGGAGGCCGGAGCCGTCGTGGTGTCGACCGGGTTCGAATTGGCGTTGACGGCTCAGGAAGGCGTATATGGCTTCGGCCGCTATCGCAATGTGGTTACATCGCTGCAGTACGAACGCATGCTCTCCGCCACCGGACCCTACGAAGGACACCTCAAACGCCCCTCGGACGGACGGGTGCCGAAGAAGGTGGCCTGGATCCAGTGCGTGCTCTCGCGGGATGCGGCCTGCAACCGGCCGTTCTGTTCGTCGGTCTGCTGCATGCACGCCGCCAAGCAGGCCGTGTTGACGCGCAGTCACGATCCGCAGGCGCAAACCGTCATTTATTTCATGGACATCCGGGCCCACGGCAAGGGGTTCGACGATTACATCGAGCGCGCGCGCCATGAGCACGGCGTGCAGTACCAGCGCTCGATGATATCGCAGGTTTACTTGAATCCGGAAAACGAGAACCTGATCATCGAGACCTTCGATCATCACCATAACCGCAAGGTGGAAGAAGAATACGAACTGGTTGTGCTCTCGAGCGGCTATAAACCGTCGCGTGAATCGGGTGAGTTGGCCAAGCAGCTGGGATTGACGACCAATCCCTGGGGCTTTTTAACGGCCGATTTCGATGAGCCGGTGTCGACCTCACGCGCCGGGGTTTTTGTCTGCGGCGGCATCGAGGCCCCCAAAGACATTCCGGAAACTGTCATCCAGGCCGGCGCCGCGGCGGCCGAAGCGGCAGTGGTCATTCAATCCGGGCGCAATACGGCCACTTTTTCCGCCGCGGCCATACCGGAGCGCCCTATCGACGGGCCGCCCAGAATCGGCGTTTTCATCTGCCATTGCGGATCGAATATTGCCGGCGTGGTCGACATCCCGCAGCTGGTGCAGCAAGTCGGGCAACTGCCGAATGTGGTGCTGGCCACCGACTTCATGTTCACCTGTTCGGCCGAAACCCAGCCGACGCTGGTCGACCTGATGCAAAAACACGAGTTGAACCGTGTCGTGGTAGCCGCCTGCTCGCCGAAGACGCACGAACCGCTCTTTCAGGACACGCTCAAGAAGGCGGGCTTGAACCCGTATCTCTTTGAACTGGCCAACATCCGCAACCAGTGCTCATGGGTCCACGGTTCCCAGCCGCAGCAGGCCACCGATAAGTCTTTCCAGCTGATCCGGGCGAGTGTCTCGCGCGCCATGCGGTTAGAGACGCTGACCGATCAGACCTATCGCGTGGATCCCCGGGCCCTTGTCATCGGGGGCGGCCCGGCCGGGATGAGCGCCGCGCTGACACTGGCGGACCAGGGGTTTTCGATTTATTTGGTGGAAAAAGACGCTCAGCTGGGAGGATTCGCACGGCATCTCACCGAAACCCTGGAGGGCGATTCACCGTCAAAGCTCGTGCGCACCCTCGGGGAAATGGTCCGGCGCCACCCGCTGATATCGGTTTTTATGGAAAGCCGCTTGAGCGGCCATCAGGGTCGCGTAGGGAATTTTCGCGGGGCGATCGCAACAAAAAATGGCGTGCACGAGATCACCTACGGTGCCGTCATCGTGGCCACCGGCGGCCGCGCCTACGAACCGCGGGAGTATCTGTATGCCGAGGATGAGCGCGTGCTCTCGCAGGTCGACCTGTCCCGCCGGCTCAAGGAGGCGCCCGCCTGGGCCCGCGGCCTGAACCGGGTGGTCATGATCCAGTGCGTCGGCTCCCGCAACGAGGAATTTAGTTTCTGCAGCCGCGTCTGCTGCAGCGCCGCGGTTAAAAACAGCATTTCGATCAAGGAGATCAACCCCGATGCCCAGGTCGTGATCCTTTATCGTGACCTGCGCACGTTCGGATTCAAGGAACTCTATTATTTAAAAGCCCGCCGGTTGGGCGTGATGTTTTTTCGCTACATCCCGCAGGATCAGCCCCGGGTTTACACCGACAGTGCCGGAAAGCTGGTCGTGGACTTCACCGACCGCAGTTCGCACCAGGATTTCCGGGTGGAACCCGATCTGGTGGCGCTCAGCACCGGAATGCGCCCTGACACCGGTGCCGATCAGATCGCCTCGGTCCTGAAGCTGCCGCGTGGAAAAGAAGGTTTTTTCCTGGAGGCGCACGTCAAGCTGCAACCCCTGGAGTTTGCCTCGCCCGGCGTCTTTCTGGCCGGTCTCGCCCACAGCCCCCGCTTCATTCCCGAAGCCCTGGCCATGGCCAAGGGCGCGGCGCAGCAAGCTGCCAAAATCCTCTGCAAGCAAGAGATCACCACGCCCGCCACGGTGGCCGAGGTCGACCCCGACCGGTGTGCCGCCTGCCTGGCCTGCGTGCGGACCTGCCCTTTTGCGGCGCCCTTTATCAATGCCGATGGCGTCTCTGAAATCCCCCCCTCCAAGTGCCGCGGCTGCGGCATCTGCGTGGTCGAGTGTCCCGCCCGCGCCATCACCCTCAAGCACAGCACCGATGCGCAGATCGAGGCCAAGATCGACGCCCTGCTAGCGGATTAGGGACCTGTGCCCTTGAAATGCGGTGAGGCGGTCTTAACTATTGTCCAGCCATAAATGGTATAAAATGGTGCCGCAGATGGAAATTATTTCTCAGACGTCAAACGGCCACAGGGTAGGTTTATACAAAACGGCCATCCTGCTGGCCCAAATCACCGTTTTTTACAACTTGCTGGAAGGGCTCGTGTCCGTTTTTCTCGGCCTCCAAGACGAGACCCTGTCCCTGCTCGGCTTCGGGATCGACTCTTTTGTCGAGGTCGTATCGGGCATCGGCATCTGGCACATGGTGCACCGGATGAAACGTGACCCGGCGGGCAATGTCGATCCTTTCGAACGCCGGGCGCTGCAGATTACCGGCGGCGCTTTTTACCTGCTCGCCCTGGGCCTGACGGTGACGGCCGCAGTCAATCTTTACCAGGGCCATCGTCCGGAAACGACTTTCTGGGGCATCGTTATTTCCCTCGTATCGATTGCCACGATGGGGGTGCTGATCAGGTTCAAGATGCGCGTCGGCCGGCAGCTTCACTCGGATGCCATCATCGCCG
This sequence comes from uncultured delta proteobacterium, assembly GCA_963779885.1. GTDB lineage: Bacteria > Desulfobacterota > Desulfobacteria > Desulfobacterales > SG8-13 > JARFQH01. Next base: position 125,886 of record CAWAAN010000005.1, read on the forward strand.
ATGCCAACTGCACCAAAGCGTGCCTGTACCTGTCTTTCATACTGCTGCTGGCGAGCGCCGGCTACGCCGCCACCGGAATCGGCGGGCTCGATTCGATCGGCGCGGTCGCGATTGCCGTTTTCGCCTTCAGGGAAGGAAGAGAAGCGTTCGAAAAGGCCCACGGAAAATCCTGTTCGTGTCACGACGCCGGGGTGTAGGACAGCGATGAACAACCGCAACAGCCCCAATCACAACCACGGTCACCATCACGAGCCGGCGAATTACAACAAGGCATTTGCCATAGGGGTCGCCCTGAACTTCGGGTTCGTGATTGCGGAGGTTATTTTCGGCCTCACGGCCGACTCGCTCGCATTGCTGGCCGATGCCGGACACAACCTGAGCGATGTCGCCGGCCTGCTGCTCGCCTGGGGCGCGAGCCTGTTGAGCCGACTTCAACCGACCGCCAAGCGGACATATGGCTGGCGGAGCACGACGATTTTAGCGGCGCTGATCAATGCCGTCATTTTGCTGGTGGCGGTCGGAGGTATCACGCTGGAATCGGTTCAGCGGTTCAAAAACCCCGCGCCGGCAGCCGGCGAGACGATTATTTTCGTGGCCGCCATCGGTGTGATCGTCAACACGGTCACCGCGCTGCTGTTTTTGTCCGGCCGGAAAAAAGACTTGAACATACGCGGCGCTTTTCTCCACATGGCCGCCGACGCGGGGGTGTCGGTCGGGGTGGTCCTGGCCGGGGTCGGCATCATGACGAGCGGGTGGCTGTGGATCGATCCGCTGGTCAGCCTCGTTATCGTGGCCATCATTTTAGTGAGCACCTGGGGCCTGCTCAAGGAATCGATGAACCTGGCGCTGCAGGCCGTACCGGCCGGAATCGACAGCCAGGCGGTCAGCGACTACCTGTCCCGCCTGGCAGGCGTCACGGCGGTTCACGACCTGCACATTTGGGCCATCAGCACGACAGAAACCGCCCTGACGGTCCATCTCGTCAAGCCGGACCCGACCGACGACGACCTCCTGATCATGCAGGTCCGGCGGGATCTGTTCGAAAAATTCGGCATCGACCACGTCACGATGCAATGGGAGAGAAATGATTCCTTCGTGCAGTGCGGTGCGGCCTGCAATCCCCAAAAAATTTAGCGGCGATTTTTTGACCCGCCACTCAGTGTTGCGAACTGAAATTCGCAAAAACCTTTAGGGTCTGAATGGTTGCCCCATGCGACCTGCCACGGATCAGCATACCGTTCTCATTATCGAAGATGATCACCATACGGCGGCGCTCGTTGCGCTTTACCTCGAGCGTGAAGGTTTCCGGGTCTTGACCGCCGGTGACGGTCGGACCGGCCTGGCCTTGGCCGAGCGGCACCGGCCGGACATGGTCATACTGGATCTGATGCTGCCGAAAATGGACGGCTGGGAGGTCTGCCGGCGGTTGCGGAAGTTTTCCGACGTACCGGTCATCATGCTGACCGCCCGGGGCGAAGAGATCGACCGGGTGGCCGGACTGACGTTGGGTGCCGACGACTATATCGTGAAACCCTTCAGCCCGCGGGAGATGGTCGCACGCGTCAAGGCCGTGCTGCGACGCTCGTCTCCATCGTCAACCGCAAGGGACAAGGTCCTCGAATCCGCCGACGTGCAGTTAAATCTTGAAAAGCGCCGGCTGAGCGTCAGGGGGCGGTCGGTCGCGCTCACACCCCACGAGTACGCCCTGCTCGAGGCCCTCATGTCCGCCCGGGGACGGAATTTTACCCGCGACGAACTGTTGAACCGGCTCTATCCCCTGGGCGAAGCCGTGGTGATCGATCGCGTGGTAGATGTTCACATCGGCAAGCTGCGGCAGAAGATCGAACCGGACCCGGCCCATCCCCGCCATATCCTGACGGTGCGCGGTGTCGGCTATCGTTTTGCCGACCGGATGCCGCAGGCGGGAAAGCCCCGGTCATGAAGCAGCATCTGATCCTCAAGCTGCTGGCCATCAATCTGGCGGTGATCGGTTTTGTCATCGTCGTTCTGTGGCTGTCGATCGACACCCTGGCTGCCGGGTACTTCGTCACCCTCATGGAGAAATACCACATTTCGCCGGGGCCCGCGCACGCCATGTTCATCGGCGCCGTGCACCGCTACCTGCTCTGGGCCAGCCTGGCGGCCGTGATTCTGGCCGTCGTGCTCAGCTTCGTCCTGATGCGTAGGACCCTTACCCCCTTGACACGCATGACCGTGGTGACCCGTGAGATCGCGGCGGGCAATTTCGCCGACCGCGTGCCGGTCGGCACCCGGGACGAGATCGGGCAGCTGGCTCAAGCTTTCAACCGCATGGCCGCGAGTCTCGAGCAGATCGAAAACCTGCGCCGCACGCTGATGATCGATGTGGCCCATGAACTGCGCACGCCCCTGACCAACATCCGCGGATACCTGGAGGCCCTCGCCGATGGCGTGCTGCAGCCCTCGGCCGCGGTTTTTTCCCTGCTGCAGGATGAAACCATGCGCCTGGTCCAGCTCGTCGAGGATGTCCTCCAGCTCGCCCGCGCCGATGCGGCCCACGGCAGTCTGAACCTGGAACCGGTCGATTTGTGTGAGGTGGCCGGTGCGGCAATTGAAACTTTTCTGCCGGAGTTCAGCCGGAAATCGGTCGTCGTGAACCGCCATTTTCCGCATGATCACGTGTCGGTTCAGGCCGACCGGATGCGGATCGGCCGCGTTCTGCGCAACCTGACCGACAATGCCGCCCGCTACACCCCGCAAGGCGGGGCACTTGACATCCGGATCGGGTGTGATGGCAGGCAGGTGCGGGCCGACTTCATCAACGACGGCAGCGAGCTGGTCGAAGCTGACCTGCCGTATCTTTTCGAGCGGTTTTTCCGCGGCGAAAAGTCGCGCTCGCGGCAGCACGGCGGCGCCGGCATCGGCCTGGCCATCGTCAAGGAACTGGTTGAAGCCCACGGCGGGACGGTCGGTGCCGAACTGACCGATAATCGGGTTCGGATCTGGTTCGCACTCCCCATGAATCCGCCGCCGCAGAAAAATTTGCCCTGTGACGGCCATTCCAGCGCCGCAGCGTGAATCTTTACCCAATCTTTACCATATCGTTACACCATCGTTAAAAACCGGTCTTATTATTCAGATAAAGAAAACCCGGCGCATCCGGCTGTTATCCACGAGGGTTGCGGATGACCGGGGTAAATCCAAGGACAGTGTATCCGGAGGTGTTGCATGAAAAAGCTGTATGTTGGGCTCGCGGCCCTGGTGGTTGTGGTATTGGGTTTCTATCAGATCAACAGCACGGGCGCGAAAACAGACACCCAAATGGAAAACCAGACCGGTTCGACCCGCAGCGCCGTTTTTGCCGGCGGGTGCTTCTGGTGTACCGAATCCGATTTCGAGAAAGTCGAAGGCGTCATCGCGGCCGTATCGGGCTATACCGGTGGTGATGTCGCCAATCCCACTTACGAGCAGGTGTCGGCCGGCGGCACCGGGCACGTGGAAGCCGTGAAGGTGACCTATGACCCGGCCCGGATCACCTACCCGCAGTTGCTCGACGTGTTCTGGCGGCATGTGGATCCCACCGATGCCGGCGGTCAGTTCGTGGACCGGGGTTCGCAGTACCGCAGTGTCATCTTCTATGCCGACGACAGCGAACGCCAGCTGGCCGAGGCCTCCAAGAAGAAGCTGGCCGCCTCGGGCCGCTTCGACAAACCGATCGTCACCGACATTCTGCCCCTGGGCCGGTTTTACCCGGCCGAGGAGTATCACCAGGACTATTACAAGAAGAACCCGATCCGCTACCACTGGTACCGCTCCGGCTCGGGCCGGGACCAGTTTCTGGAGAAGGTGTGGGGGGGTGCGAAATCGATGGTGAACCCGAAAGAGAAAGAGCACGCGTCGGACACGGCACCAGAGACCGGACCAAAGGCCGGATTAGTGACGACGGCAAAATACGACGGCGCAGCGGCGGCGATCGTCCAAGCCGGGATGAAACAAGAACCGGCATCGGCCGCGCAGACCGGCGATGGTTACAAGGTTCCCGGTGACCAGGAGCTGCGCCGCGAGCTGACGCCCTTGCAATACAAGGTCACCCGGCAAAACGGCACCGAACCGGCCTTCGAAAACGAGTACTGGAATAATCACGACGCCGGCATTTACGTCGACATCGTCTCGGCCGAGCCGCTGTTCAGCTCGACGGACAAGTTCGAGTCCGGAACGGGCTGGCCGAGCTTCACGCGGCCGTTGGAATCGGAAAACGTGGTCGAAAAAACCGACAGCAGCTTTTTCATGGTGAGGACCGAGGTGCGCAGCCGGCACGCCGATTCGCACCTGGGCCATCTCTTCAACGACGGCCCCCAGCCCACCGGCCTGCGCTACTGCATCAATTCAGCCGCCCTGCGGTTTATTCCAGCGGAGGATCTGGAAAAAGAGGGTTACGGAAAATATCGCCAACTGTTTGAGTGAGCGTAAGTCAAGCAATGCCGTGCACGAAGATCGATGCCTGCAATGGGAATTAGCTGGTGCTTCGAGAATCCGGAGTGATCCTATACCTGAATCCAGGGAGCGAGAATTAAAATCGATAGGTTGGCGGCGGCTAATACGATGTAATATATCAATTCGAATCTTCAAATTTAAGGGATGGTCCTGGTGAGGGCCAATTTTTGATGAAATCTCATATAGAGAGATTGAGATTTCAATGTATTAGTGTTATCAATAGCTCATGATTTACATTGAAAGAAAAACGGATTTAAAACAGATCCGCTCCTTGCTGCGAATATTTCCGGTGGTTGCCATTTTGGGCAAGCGCCAGTGCGGTAAAACCACCATCGCCAAGAGATTTGAATTCGATCATTATTTCGATCTCGAAAGCCCGCGAGATCTGGCGGCACTGGACCAGCCGCAATTGTCCCTGGAGGCCATGGCGGGATTGATAGTTATTGATGAGATCCAGCGTAAACCCAATCTTTTTCCTCTGCTCCGCCACCTGGTCGATACGTTGCCGTCACAACAGTATCTGGTTTTGGGCAGTGCGTCACGAGATCTGATTCGTCAGAGTTCCGAAACCCTTGCGGGACGAATCGGGTATTTCAACCTGGCCGGGTTTCGTATCGATGATGTAGGGTCCAAGGAGGCCGTTAACCTTTGGCTCCGAGGCGGTCTTCCGCGATCCTTTCTGGCCGAGAACGATGATGAAAGCGCTGTCTGGAGAGAGAATTATATCGCCACCTTCCTGGAGAGAGACCTTCCACAACTGGGCATCTCCATTCCAGCGAACACGCTGAGGCGCTTCTGGACCATGCTGGGGCATTACCACGGACAAATTGTCAACTATTCAGAGCTGGCCCGCAATTTCGGTATTTCGGATATGACAGCCCGTAAATATATCGACCTCCTTGAAGGCACTTTCATGCTCCGGCTGCTCCAGCCCTGGCACGCTAACATCGGTAAACGTCTGGTGAAACGGCCTAAATTGTATTTTACCGATTCGGGCATTTTTCATTCCCTGCTTGCGGTCAGCCGGAGAGAAGAGCTTTTGACACACCCCAAATTAGGCGCTTCATGGGAAGGTTTTGCCCTGGAATGCGTGATCCGCAGTATCGGCAAGCGCAATGAAGAAGTCTTTTTCTGGCGCACTCACAGCGGGGCCGAAGTCGATCTTTTTTGGCAGCACCAGGGCAAGGGCTGGGCGGTGGAATTCAAATACATGGATGCCCCCAAGCGGTCGTTGTCGATGCAATCGGCGCTGGAAGACCTTGGACTGGCGCATCTATGGGTGGTCTACCCGGGCTCTCGAAAATACCGCCTTTCGGACAAAATCACCGTCCTCCCGCTTTCGCACATCTCCGCTCCCTGGTCATACCCCAAGCCTTGACAAAGGTCATGCACCGCCTTCCCGGCGCGGGGTCGGGACAATCGCATCTTCATAAATATGGACTTTTTTCGCTGGGCAAGTTGAGTATCTTTGTGTTTTTCAAACAGTTACGAAATCCCGTTGCTTTTCAGCGGGGGCCGTCCCGCCACAGCGGGGTTTGCGGCGAGGCGTACTACATGTATGCCGCCGCCGCTTCGACCGGCCACCCAGCGGAAAAAAGTCCATTCATGGATGGACACTGATACTATAGGATCAAAGTCCAATGGACATCGCCCATTTATGCGTTATTATGTGGTCTATGAAATTTTAAAAGGGGAATGATGACATGTGGGGAAAATCGATGGTGATACTCATCTTCTGGTTTGCGATCTTGCTGGGCGTGACAAAACTTTTTCAGGCCGTGACACTCGGCCCGTTCAACAGCTATCACGGTCACCATTCGGTGATGATGATTCTTGTCGGATGCTTGTTTCTGCTGTCAGCCATGGCGGTAAAAAAAATCTCTCAATTTTTTTCCCGCAGCCGTTCGAATCGGAAACAAGCCGACAAGATACTCACCGTCAACACCAGAACCGCCTGATCGAAGCCGTCCTATCCGCCCCGGCACCTATTCATTGACTCGGTGTTCCTGCAGGGTTAAATACCGGCGAATTGTTGTGCCGGCATTTTGCCGGGCTTGATTTCGGAAAATGCCTGTCGGTCGACGAGCTGGCCAATAGCCCCGGCGAGCTGACCTGCTGACCTTTGGAAGGAGGCGAAACAGTGATTATCGACGACCTGAAATCAGGAACCGAAAACGGCAGAAAGCGGGTGTCGGCCAAGGTAACCTGGGAAGATTGCGCTCGGGAGCCTCAGGAGATCTTCATCGAAACCGACCCCGAGTTCGCCGAAGGGTTGTCCGCCAATCCGCACGCTTTTCTGGTGGTTTGCACCATGGTGGCTATGCATCATGGCGAGGAGCGGATTCGCCTGGATGCCGAATTATGCCCGGAATTGACAGACGGCCTTGTCACGGTAATGAAACGGTTTGCGCATTGGTACAACTGGTATCCGGCGGACAATCCAATCGTTCGGATCGAGGCCAAGAAAAGATACCGCAAATCGCTGCCGCCGACTTCAGGCCGGCGCGGCATGTTTTTTTCCGGCGGGGTAGATTCTTTGGCCACCCTGCGTAACAATCGCACCAATTTTCCGGTCGGGCATCCATCCTCGATCGATGATGGGTTTCTCGTGTATGGTCTCGAAGTCGAGGATCCGCGAATATTCGACTACGTGATGAAGACGGTGCCCGAGATAGCCCGGGATGCGGACCTGAAATTGGTTCCGGTCTATACCAATCTCAGGTACCTGGACGACTCGTGGCGATTTTGGGAACACCAGTTCATGGGAGCATTGTTTTCAGCCGTGGCCCACGCTTTTTCACGCCGCATTAATTCCGTTTTGATCGCCTCTCATTACGATATTCCCTTTGTGGAAAATCCCTATGGTTCTCATCCCATGATCGACTCTTACTACGGCAGTAGTGATCTGAGCATCAAGCATGACCGTCCGTTGTCACGGTTTGAAAAGACCAAAATGATATCGGACTGGGAGTGCGCCCTGAAAAATCTGCGCGTGTGCAACAAGACGACGCTGTATGAATCCGGACAACTCAACTGCTCGGAGTGCGAGAAATGCCTGCGGACCATGATGGCCCTTTTGGCCTGCGATGTTCTCGACAAGTCGCCGGCCTTCAAATACGATGATGTGTCGCCGGAAACCATCTTTGACACCGTCAAAATGAACAGAACCGTTTATTCCTTTTACCCGGATCTGATCGAGCCCTTGCGCAATGCGGGCCGACGCGACCTGGCGACCATATTACAAGACAAGCTGGATACCTATCTGAACCCGTCGCCGGTTAAAAAGCCGCTTCACAGACACGTCGTGGATTTCGTCTATAAAATGGACCAGGATTATTTAAACAGCCGGATACGCAGAATCAAACACAGCCTTCAGTCACGGGCAGCCGATTAAGATTGAATCAAGGCGGTTCGCGCATGGACCGCTCGCGACGATCATGCCGACGAATCTGCTGGCTGACGCAGGGAACGGCAGTTTCCAGTGAATTTCATACGGAATTGTCAGTAAATTTGCGGCCTGGTAAAAAACTGGCATTCATTACCAGTCGTAAAGAATTTCCCAGTGGGCCTGAAAGGACGGGTCGATACGGCTGTAGCGGTAGGACAGGGTTTTGCCGGAGCCGGGTCCCCGGTTGCTGCTTTCTTTCCAGTAGCGCAGGGAAACCGCCGGTATCGGGTCCGCCGACGATACACCCGCCGGAGCTGGGAGCCAGATTTCCTTTTCTTCGATCACCTTCCAGACCGTTCCGAAGCGCTTGCTGAGCACTCTTTCCCCCACGCGGGGCAGGTCCATCTTGCCTCGCAATTCCTTGAACCGGTAGGACGAGCGCTCGCCGCGGTCCAGAACCTTTTCTCCGACAAGCATGATGCCGACGGCGCCCAGCGGGGCGGTGATCAGAATCGATAACACCGCCACGGCCAGAATGACCTCTCCCGCCGCTATTCCGGCCGCCAGCGGCACGGCGCCGATGGCGGCCTGCACCGTGGCCTTGGGAATGTAGGCCACGACGCAAAACAGTTTTTCCCTGACGGTGAACGGGGTGCCGGTGAGCGACAGATAGGTGCCGATGCTGCGAAAGACGAGTCCGGTAAAGATAACGGCGGCCCCGGCCAATCCAGCCTCCCAGGCCACGTGAATATTGACCTGGGCGCCGACCAGAACGAACAGCAGCAGTTCGGCGAAGACCCACAGCTTTTTTAATTTCTGAGAGATCAGGTGCGCGATCGGTTCGGATTTCTCGAGGATCACGAAACCGATGGCCATCACCCCCAGCAGGCTGGCGACCGGGACCCATCTTTCGGTGATGCTTTCTATCCAGGTCAGGAATATGGCGACCCCCAGGACCACGATGGTGCGTTTAGGGGGCCGCCAGTCATACTTCTGGAAGAGTTTGAGCAGGATGAAGCCGGGCACCAGGCCGATCGCGATTCCCAAAACGATGCTCACGGGGATCTGGGCCAGCTTGGCCCAGATGTTTATCTCGCCGCCGCCGTACATTCCGAGGAAAATAGTGAAAAGTACGATCACGAACACATCGTCCACCGAGGAGGCTCCCAGCACCAGAGTGGGGATGCCCTTGCGGGTCCCGCGGCCACGGTCCATGAAATCGATCATCAGCGGCACCACCACGGCCGGGGAAACCGCTCCCAGCACGGAGCCGAGCAGGGCCGCATCCAGCAGGCCGATCCCCAGCAGACGGGGGGCGACCCACATCACGCCCAGGATTTCGAAAACAGCCGGTATCGCACTCATGAGCAGCGCCGCCCGCCCGACCCGGTTCAAGGTGTCGCGCCGCAGTTCGAAACCGGCCCGCAGCAGGATGACGATCAGGGCGATCTTGCGAAAATCGCCCGAAACGGCCATCGTCGCCGGTGATATCAGGTCGAGAACATACGGCCCCACCAGGACGCCGGCCAGCAGCATGCCGACCAGTCCGGGAAGCCTCAGCCGCTTGAACAGATAGTCACTTCCCAGGCCCAGTAGAATGATGACGGCGATGCTGAACGCCATGGCGATTCACCTCCCGGAGAAATTACGGCCGGCCCGGGCGAAAGTCCGGTTTAGCAGAAAACAAGCTTACGGGATTGGAGGTATAAGGGATTGCACGGCCCCGGATCAACACATTTTCTGTGATTTTTTCGGCCCGGCACAGACCAGCTTCATATCTTATGTCGATTCTCCCGGCGCCATGCGGGCCAGTACCAGGCCCAGGTCCCGACCCGACGGATACTGGAAAACACGCAGATCGAACTCGGGGGCGATCGCCAGCAGATGGTCGAAGATGTCCGCCTGGACGGCCTCGTAGCCGGCCCAGGCCTTGTCCCGGCAAAAGACGTAGATTTCGAGCGGCAGTCCGCGGTCGGTGGGCGCCAGTTGACGCACCAGAAAGGTCATCTGCTGGTTGATCATGGGGTGGTTGCGCAGATAGGCGATCACATAAGCGCGGAACGTGCCGATGTTCGTGAGCCGCCGGCAGTTGACCGCATGCCGTTCGTCGGTGCCCAAGCGCGCGTTGTGGGCGTTGATCTCGCGACTCTTGGTCTGCATGTATTCGGATATGTATCGTATCCGGGCGAAGCGCTCCAGCATTTCAGGCGTGCAGAACCGGATCGAGTTCGCGTCGATGGTGATCGCCCGTTTGATGCGCCGCCCGCCGGACTCCTGCATGCCGCGCCAGTTCTTAAATGAATCGGTAATCAGGGCGTAGGTGGGAATGGTGGTGATGGTCTTGTCCCAGTTGCTCACCTTGACCGTGCTCAGGGTGATGTCCTGGACGTCGCCGTCGGCCCCGTACTGCGGCATTTCGATCCAGTCGCCCTGCTTGAGCATCTTGTTCGAGATCAGCTGGACACCAGCCACGAAACCAAGGATCGGGTCCTTGAAGATCAGCAGCAGCACGGCGGTCATGGCGCCCAGACCGCTCAGGAGGTAGATGGGCGTCTTGTTCGCGACAACGGCCAGGACCAGTACGATGCTGACGAAATACAGGGCGATTTTGATCACCTGCACAAAACCGGTCAACGGGATTTCCTGCGCGACTTTCAGCCGCCGATAGATCGTATGCACCGCATTGATCAGGGCGTCGAGCACCAGAAAAATGGCGACAATCAAATAAATCTCAAAGGCGGCTTTGCCGATGGCTTCGATCCGTCCGTAACCATCCAACGCCACTGGGAGTAGGTAGTGAAGGACGACGGCCGGCGGAATCAGGGCCAGGTGCTCGAAGACATCATGCTCCACCAGGATGTCGTCCCACGCATTGCGGGTGTGGGCGGCCAACCGGGGAATCGTGACGCGGGCAATGCGCCGGCTGACATAATACACCAGGAGGCCAAGCAGCAGAACCAGGATGGTGGTGACGGTCTTTAATAGGAGGTCACCGGCTTCGATGTCGATTCGAATCGAGGCAAACCAGTGGCGGATGGTTTCAATCAGGGACATGACCCTCCTTTTTGGTGCGGACGTTTTCTGATCCGGTTCAACGTTTTCAAGGCGGTTACAGACGGCCGGGTTCGGTCAAGGGCCGGGAGGACGATCCGGTAAGGACCGCGCGCAGCTGCAACTCATCAACTCCTGGAATAGGGCGGCATCTGCGCCTGTTCCGCGGCGCTGGCGACCTGCAGCATGTCGGCCAGGGTGTCGATCGCCCACAGAATCTTTTCGACGTCGAGTGGATCCATCCGGCTGACTTGTTCGATGAAGTGTTCCTGCAAGGGCTTGGGGGCTTGCTTGATAAAATTTCGGCCCTTGTCGGTGACCTCTACATGAATCTGGCGGCGATCCCGGCTTTGCCGGATGCGCCGCACCAGGTCGCGCTTTTCGAGCCGGTCGATGATTCCGGTGACGGTCGAGTTGTTGAGATGCAGCGAACGGGTGAGATCTCCGAGGGAGATCGGCTCGTTGTCGCTGACTTCACGCAGGCAGACCAGCTGCGGGACCGTGATGTTGTAATTGTCCTGGATGAACCTGGAGTGAACCGAGAGTTCACGGGCGATGTGCCGCAGGCCACTGACAATTTTCGGAATTGGATCCACCGTGTTGTGCGTCCTTTCACCCCGCCGACTGGATCAAAAACGGATCGGTGCCCCCGTTTCATCCGGTCCGGTCACCTTCCACCGCTGCGTCTTCACGGATTGAGCCCGGCGATTCGTCGTGTCCAGCCAGCCGATCGTTGCCCGATCACAGATTGGTAACATAATTTTATTTAAATTTCGAACGGTTAAACAATCTTTCGCCTAACCCGCCGATCACGGGCGACGGAGTGCCGCCCCGTGCGCTTGACAGATGCGGCCCAATCATATATTTTGTACACGAAATATTTCAATAGAAAAAATAAAATATTAGACATTTTCAAGGGAAAGGAATCAGTATATGACCGACACTGGTGCGGCAGGCAGAAAAAAAATTCGGCTCTACAATCGCAAGAATTTTCGATCCATCGGCCAGCTGGGCGCGCTGCCCCGTAAAATTGTGCGGGGCATCGAAACCGCGGCGGCCGTTTTTCCGTTCCGCGTCAACAACTACATTTTAGATGAATTGATCGACTGGCACAAGGTTCCGGAGGATCCCATCTTCCGGTTGACCTTTCCGCAAAGCGGCATGCTGGTGCAGCCCGACCGCGAGCGCATCGAGCGCCTGTTCGCCGCCGAGGCCCCACCGGCCGAGATTGGCCGGGCCGCCAAACAAATCCAGATGAAGCTCAACCCGCATCCGGCCGGTCAGATGCAGCTGAATGTTCCGGTCGAAAACGGCAAAGTATACCACGGGATGCAGCACAAGTATCGGCAGACCGTACTCTTTTTCCCCAGCCATGGCCAGACCTGTCACGCCTATTGCACTTACTGTTTCCGTTGGGCGCAGTTTGCCGGTCTCGATGGACTCAAATTCATGAACAAGCAGCCGCAGGACTTGGTCGAATACCTCGAGCGCCACCCCGAAGTATCGGATGTGCTGTACACCGGCGGGGACCCGCTCACCATGAGCACGCGGTTGATCCGGCGCTATGTCGCGCCGCTGCTCGATCAAAGACCCGAAGGGCTCGCGACCATCCGCTTCGGATCCAAGGCGCTGGCCTACTGGCCCTATCGCTTCCTGACCGATCCCGATGCCGAAGATCTGTTAAGACTCTTCGAGGAGATCACGGCCAAAGGATTTCACCTGGCGCTGATGGCCCATTTCAGTCATCCGCGCGAACTCGAAACACCGGCCGTGCAGGCGGCTATCCGGCGCATCCTCGCCACCGGGGCCCAGATCCGCTGCCAGGCACCGCTAGTCCGGCATGTCAACGACAAGGCGGAAATCTGGCGCGACATGTGGCACAAGCAGGTCAACCTGGGCGCCATTCCCTATTACATGTTCATTCCCCGCGACACCGGCCCACAGCAATATTTCGAAGTGCCCCTGGTCCGCGCCTATCGCCTGTTTTCCGAAGCCTACCGGCAGGTTTCCGGCCTTAGCCGGACCGTGCGCGGTCCGTCGATGTCGGCGACACCCGGAAAAGTGTTGATCGACGGCATCACCAACATCGGCGGCGAGCGGGTTTTCGTGCTTAAGTTCATCCAGGGACGCGATCCCGATTGGGTCAACCGGATCTTTTTTGCCCGCTATGACGAGAGCGCTTCGTGGCTGGATGACCTGCGGCCGGCATTCGGCGAAAAGCAGTTTTTCTTCAAACGCGGATTGAGGCTCTTGAAGTCCGGCGGCAGCGAACGGGTCGATCAGCGGCGTGAAAGACTCACCGAGGAGGCCTTTGAAGAGTGTGCCTGATGGGTGGATGAACACCCGGCGCAAAGTCTGAAAAAAAATGAGCTGGCGGGCGGTCAGCCGCCGGCAGCCATCTCCTCTGCGGGCAGCCCCTGAGAGGTCCACCCGCCTCCCAAGGCCTTGTAGAGCCGCACCAGATTTGAGGTCACCTGGCCTTCGCTCAGGGCCAGTTCATCCTGAAGAGAGAGCAGGGAGCGCTGTGCAATCAAGACATTGTTGAAATCCACCAGGCCGGCGATGTACTGGTCCTGAGCCAGCAAGACCGCCCGCTGGGCGGCGGCCACGGCCGCTTTCAGTGATTCCCGCCGGAACTGTTCCTGGGCATAGGCCACAAGAGCGTTTTCGACTTCCTCTAGCGCTTGCAGGATAGTGGCGTTGTATTCGTTCAAGACCTGGTCCCTCAGCGCGTTCTGGAATTCGATGCGCTGGCGGGTAGCGCCGGCGTCGAACAACTTCCAGGATACGCTGGGGCCAATGCGCCACACCTGGCTGGCGGAATCAAACAGGTCGCCGGCTGAAATCGATTCGAGGCCTATGGTGCCCGTCAGAAAAAATTTCGGATACAGATCGGCGGTGGCCACACCGATTCGAGCGGTCTGGGCGGCCAGCAACCGTTCGGTGCGACGCACATCCGGACGATGCCGGAGGGTATCCGCGGGTACGCCCACGGCCACAGACACAGGCGGTACGGGGATCGGCCGGGATTCGGCCAACTCACGGTTGACCGCTCCGGGCAGTGTTCCCAGCAACACCGACAGGCGGTTATTGGCGGCGATCAGCCCGGTTTTCAGGCTCGGAATCTGGGATCGCGTCGTTTCGAGGTTGGTCAGGGCCTGCTGCACCGCTAGCTCATCGCTCAGGCCGGCATCGAACCGGGAACTGGTGAACTTGAACGTTTCTTCCTGGGCCGCGATGTTGGCCGCGGCCACCGCCAAACGGGCCTGATACGTGCGCACGTCCGTGTAATTGAGGGCGACTTCGGCCAAGAGGCTGACGAGCACATCGTTAAGGTTCTCCCAGCTGGCCTCGAGGTCCCGCTGGGCCGCCTCCACCGCCCGGCGCAGCCCCCCGAAGACATCCAGTTCCCAGTTGGCATCGAAGCCGGCCGAGTAGAGTTCACCTTCGGTGCCGCCGCCGATGCCGTTTTCGCTGTTTTGATATTCATAGACCGAACCGGTGGCATCGATGGCGGGGAAAAAGGCGGACCGCCGGATGTTCCTGAGGGCGCGCGCCTCTCGCACGCGGGCGCTGGCGTTTTTCAGATCGAGGTTTCCACTTACGGCACGTTCCATTAAACCGGAGAGGGCCGGATCCTCCAGGGTCATCCACCATTGGGCCAGGATCCGGGGATCGATGGTGGTGTCGGTCAGTCCGTCCTGAAGTTTGTCGTACCAGGCGGAAGGGGGCACGGTATCGGGTTTGATGTAGTCGGGCCCCACGGCCGGGCACCCGCCGAGAAGCAGCATGCCGATCAGGCCAAGCACCCGCAGGAGTTTTTGACCTGTACGCACGGCCATTTTATGGTCGACAGCCATTTTTTTTGGGATTTTCATACCGCCTTTTCCTGGTCACCCGAATCGGAATCCATTCAGCGTTTGTGTTCCTGCGCTCTTGCCTGTTCATGCCGTCGCTCGCGGCGCTGCTTGCGCCGGGCATAGACTTTTTCGCGCGAGGTCTGAAACGCGGCATAGAGCGCCGGAATCAGAAAAATACCGAAGAGGGTCGCCGCCAGCATGCCGCTGAATACCGTGGTGCCGATGGCCCTCCGGCTGTTGGCGCCGGCGCCGGTGGCGATGACCAGCGGCAGCACGCCCAGGATGAAGGAAAATGCAGTCATCAGCACGGCCCGGAACCGGATCCGGGCGCCGGCCACCGCGGCGTCGGCGATCGAGAGCCCCTCCTCGCGCTGCGTCTTCGCAAACTCCACGATCAGAATGGCGTTCTTACTGGCCAGGCCGACCAGCAGCACCAGGCCGATCTGGGCATAGATACTCAGGTCAAGGCCGCCGATCCACAGGCCGGCCAAGGCCCCGACGGCCGCTACCGAAATCGAGATGATGACCGGCAGCGGGATGGTCCAGCTTTCGTATTGGCCCACCAGAAAAAGATAGCCGAACAGCAGCGCCAGGGCCAGCAGCACCGGGGCTTGGCCGCTGCTTTTCTGCTCCTGGAAGGAAAGTCCCGACCATTCGTGGCCATAGCCGTCGGGCAGGGTTGCGGCGGCGACCTGCGACATCTTGGCCATGGCATCCCCCGAGCTGAACCCGGCAGCGGCTTCACCGTTGACCTGGGCGGAGGCAAATTGATTGTAGCGGGAGACCAGCTGGGGCGCCAGGACTGTCGAGAGCGAGGCCAGGCTGTTCATCGGCACCATTTTGCCATCGTCGCTGCGCACGTAGAGCCGCCCGATGTCCTCGACCGCGTTGCGATACGGCGCATCGGCCTGGACCTTGACCTGGAACACCCGGCTGTAGAGATTGAAGTCGTTGACGAAGCGCGAGCCGAGCTGGGCCTGGAGGGTCGAGAAAACGCGGCTGACCGGCACTTTCATGGATTCGGCCTTGGTGCGGTCGAGATTGAGGAAGAGCTGCGGCACGTCGGCCGAAAACGTGCTGAACACCGCCCGCAGGCCTGGTTCCTGATTGGCGGCTACGACCAGGGCGCGGGTGACGGCGGAGAGGTCCTGGGGGCTTTGGTCGCCCAAGGCCTGCAGTCGGAAATCGAAACCGCCCGTATTGCCCAGTCCCCGAATCGCCGGCGGGCTGAAGGCAAAGATATTGGCGGTTGGAATCGCCGCCAGCTCGCGGCGCACACGGTTCAAAAGCCCCTCTATCTTGAGGTCGGGGGTGGTGCGCTCATCCCAGGGATCGAGCACGATCACCCCCAGCCCGACGTTTTCACTGGCCCCGCTGATGATGCTGAAGCCGCTGACGGCAATCACGTCCGCAATGCCGGGGGTTTTTTTGAGCCGCGCGGAAACCTCCTGCATGACCGTGTTGGTGCGCGCCAGGGCCGCTGCTTCGGGAAGCTGCACATTGATGAAAAAAACGCCCTGGTCTTCACTGGGCAAAAAGCCGGTCGGGCGGCTGACAAAAAGAAGATAGGCGGCCCCGAAGACCAGGATGAAAATCCCCAGGACGACCACCAGCCGCCGGACCAGCCAGGCCGATGAGCTGACGTAGATATTGCGGGAGGTGTTCAGGGCCCGGCTGAACCAGGCCAGCGGTCCCCGGCGCACGGTGCGCGGCCGGCGCAGCAGAGTCGCGCACAGGGCTGGGCTCAGTGTAAGAGCGTTGAGGGCCGACAACACGACCGCGGTGGAAAGGGTCACGGCGAACTGTTTGTACAGTTCGCCGGTGATGCCGGGCAGAAACCCCACCGGAACGAAAACGGCCAAAAGAACCAGGGTGGTGGCGAGAATCGGCCCGATAACCTGTCCCATGGCTTTGATCGCCGCGTCCTTGGGGCCGAGGCCCTCCTCTTCCATGATCCGCTGCACGTTTTCCACCACCACGATGGCGTCGTCCACCACCAGTCCGATCGCCAGCAGGAGGGCGAACAGGGTGATGGTGTTGGCGCTGAAGCCCAGGGCCAGCAATACCGCGAACGTGCCGACCAGCGAGACCGGGATGGTCAGGGTCGGGATCAGGGTCGCCCGCCAGTCCTGCAGGAAAAGGAAGGTGACGCCCACCACCAGGCAAAAAGTGATCAGGAGCGTCAGGGCTATTTCCTGGATGGCCGAGCGCACGAACTTGGTCGTGTCGTAGACCATCCGGTATTGAATCCCCTCGGGAAACCGCTTGGAGAGCCGCTCGACTTCGTCGGCCACCGCCTGAACGGTGTCTAGGGCGTTGGCCCCCGAGGTCCGGTAGATGGCCATGTTGACCGCCGGCGAGCCGTTCAGGGTCGATCGGGAGGCGTAGGACTGGGCGCCCAGTTCGACCCGGGCAACGTCCCGGATCCGCACGACGCCCCCTTGAGGGTTGGTGCGGATGATGATGTTCCTAAAATCCTCGGCATCCTTGAGCCGCCCCTTGGCCCGCAGCGTAAACTGGATCTGCTGCTTGTCGCTGCCGGGTGCCGAGCCGATGGCGCCGGCCGCGGCCTGGATATTCTGCTCCTGAATGGCGGTGATCACGTCATCGGCCGTCAGGCCGAGAGACGTCAGGCGTTCGGGATCCATCCAGACCCGCATGCTGTAGTCCAGGGCCCCGAAAATAAAGGCCTCACTGACCCCTTTTATTCGCGTGACCGCATCCTTGACATTGATGCTGATGTAGTTGCTGAGAAAAAGGGCGTCGGTGGCGCCCTCGGAGGCATAGAAACTGATCACCGTCAGAAAATCGGAGGAGCGCGTGCGCACCGTGACCCCCTGGTTGGTGACCTCGGTGGGCAACTTCGAAACCGCCTGCTGAACGCGATTCTGGACGTTGACCTGCGCGATGTCGGGGTCGGTGCCGACCTCGAAGGTGACGCTCAGGTCGTAGCTGCCGTTGTTGGAGCTGGTGGAGGACATGTAGAGCATGTTCTCCACGCCGTTGACCTCGGCCTCGATCGGGGCGGCCACGCTGGCGGCCACCACCTCGGCGTTGGCCCCGGGGTAGGCGGTGCTGACCCGTATTTCGGGCGGCGAGATCTGGGGATACTGGGCGATCGGTATGTTCAGCAGCGCGAGCACGCCCGCCAGGGTAATGATGATCGACACCACCATGGCCAGCCGCGGCCGTTCGATGAAAATACGCGAGAACATGACTTACTCCTTACTCTTTCCGCCCTCGGTCGTGGTGTCCACGGCCTGCCCCGGCTTTACCTTCTGCACGCCCTGCACGATGATGGTCTCGCCGGCCATGAGCCCGGAGTCAACGGCCCACATCGTACCGATGGCCGCACCGGTCTTGATGCGCCGTTTCTGAGCCTTGTTGTCGCCGTCGACCACGAACACATACCGGCCGTCGCGATCCTCCTGCACCGCCGACTGCGGCACCACCGGGCGGCTGACGCCCGCGCTGCACCGGACGAGCACGTTGACATACTGGCCCGGCAGCAGAACGCCGTCCGGATTGTCGAACACCGCCCGCACGGCGATCGTGCCGGTGCCGGCGTCCACCTGGTTGTCGATGAAATCCAGCCGGCCGGATACGGGATACATCTTGCCGCCGGGCAGCTGGATGCGCGGGACGATCCGGTTTTGAGGATCTTCGGCGCAGCTGCCCTCACGCGCGATCCGAGGGTTCACGAGGTCGTTCTCGCTCATCGAATAGACCGCCCGGATCGGGTCGAGTTGAACGATGCGGGCCAGGGCTCCCGTATTGGGGCCTACCAGGTTGCCCTTGGTATACGCCGTGCGGCCGATGCGGCCGCCGATGGGCGCCTTGATGACGGTGTAACCCAGATCGAGCTCGGATTGTTCCAGGCTGGCCTTGGCTTCCTGCAGCAGCGCCTTGGCTTTGAGTTCCGTGCTGATCGCCGCCTCCAGGTCGGTGGCCGACACGCCCCCGGAACGCACCGACTGAAGCCGTTGCAGGTACTGGCGCGCTTTGGTGAGCGAGGCCTCGGCATCGGCCACCTTGGCCGCGGCTTCATTGACCTTGGCTTTGTAAGGGGCCTGTTCGATCAGATATAAAACATCGCCGGCTTGCACCTTGCTGCCTTCACGGAATTTAACCTGCTCGATGAATCCTTCCACGCGCGCGCGCAGGTCGACGGCCTGGATGGCCTCCACGCGGCCGACGTAATCCGTGGGCGGGTTGACTTCCTGCTCGGCGACCGCGGCGACCGTGACCACCGGCGCAGGGGCGCTGCGTCCCGCCGGGGGCGCCGCCACGGCGGGGGCGCCCACTCCCAGCGCTAAAAAAAATCCCACGAAAACGGTCGAGAAGGTCGATATCAGGGCCCGCGCGCGGCTGGCCGGCTGCCGGCGCTGCGGCGTCGCCAGGACGGTGGGAGTCCCGGCGATGTAACGGGGCCTGCGCGCGCGATGGGTATCGGGTACAAGAAACGTGGAGTGGCGCAGCATGGTGTGTTCCTTCGAGAAGAGAATCGATTGAATTTGAATACGGCAGGATACCAAAAGGATTTGACAAATTCAAATTGAAATTTAAAAATAAGATTTAAATTTCAGATTTGATATTTCGGCCGGGAGTCTTGGTTCGCATGGTGCAGGTCAAACGCGCAATAAAATCCCGTGACCGGCTGCTGAAGGCAGCCGGCCTGATTTTCGGTAAAAAAGGCTACCGGGATGCCAGGATTGCCGACATCTGCCGGCAGGCCGGCACCAACGTAGCGGCCGTCAATTACTATTTCGGCAGCAAGGCCGGCCTCTACGGGGCGGCATGGCAGCGGGCGTTCGAATGTGACACGGTTTCCGTTCCGCCCGACGCCGCCGACGCGCCGCCCGCAGAACGTCTGCGCGCCCGCATCCACGCGCTGGTGCGCAAATTCTGCGATCGCGGCGCCGGCGGGCAGTTCACGCGCATGTACCTGATGGAATTGGCCAATCCCACCGGCCTGATCGACGATAGCTGGCGCGAGTTGATTGCGCCCCGGCGCCGGCATCTGCTCGAGATCATCAAGGACCTGATCGGGCCGGCGGCAACCGACGAGGAGATCTGGTTCTGCGAGCTGAGTATCATCAACCAGTGCCGGGCGCTGCTGATCTTCAATCGCAGCGACCTGGAATACCTCGTGCAGCAGCCCTTGACGCCGGCCTTGACCTACCGGCTGGCCGACCACATCACGAGTTTTTCATTGGCAGGAATACGCGCCATTCGCTGTGCTCTGTCTGAATCCTGTGAAGGTTAACCGATCAATATATATTGGCTTTTAACAGAGCGAGGCCCTCCTCGCGCGCTTTCAGTATGCTCTTTAAATCGATCCCTTTCAGATCATTTCTAGTCAATACGTTATCTTTCAATGCCCTTCGATATAGAAGATATTCATTTTTAGCGGAAATGTTCGGAATGACCTTTTCCGTATAGAGGAAGTCTTCAATCGATCGCTTTTTTCCGTTGTGATTGCCTTCGGTCAGATCGACTCTGTGATCACCGTAGACCAGGAAACAGTGCAGCATGGGAATATACGGCAGTCCGTATCGATCAAGAATTCGCCCCGCGCCCGTAACGATCTCCTCTGTCATCGCGTAGATGCCGATCGCCTTTTCGATCGGCAGCCCTGATTCCGCGGCCAGGGTCGCGATGACTGCATGCTTGGTCGTACATGAGCCCGATTTTTCCTTAAACAGGATCATCAGGCCGTCGCGATCTGTATTATACCCGTAGGGCAACTCATGAACATAGCGACAAGCATCGATGAATCCATTGATACCCAAGCTCAGAAATTTGCCTGAGACGGGACCCGATGCTTTGATGGCCGCATTCGGAAAAACCATAAACTTATCCATTTCTTCACCAGCGATTGATCATTTTTTGAGGTATGCATCTCGCAGGATCTCGATGGGATGCGAGACTGGATGCGGCAGCAACTGGTTGAACTGCAGCCGGCAGCTGAGGCGGTCGGTGACGATCCGGTCCGGACCGATCCCACGAATCTTGTCCATCAGGTGGCGGCACACGTCGCAGTCCGTGCAGGCGTCCACCACTTCACGAATCTTATATTCCGGTTCGAAACTTTCCACTCTTTTCCTCATCTCGCTGCCAGGGCTCCAGTGATGTTGGGGTATGTATTGATTCGGTTCACCCCATCCCAAGGCTTAAAGGTGTAAACCGTGTTTATGAAACGGCCAGAATGACCCTATGGTTTCGAAACTCAACCCCGTGGCCAGTACATGATAACGGCCACGCCGATCAACGCGATAATCCCTATGTAAAAGGAAGGCAAATGGATGGAAGTAAGTCTTTGATCAATATCCGCTCCCTTTGGGCACGCCGAGCTTTTCGAAGGTCGCAACAATACTCTTTTTGTCCAAAAAACCCACGTGACGTTCGACCTCCCGGCCGGTCTTGTCGTAGAAAATTTGGGTCGGAATGGCCCGGATGCCAAAGCGATCCACCTGCTCCCGATCTTCCCAGACATCGATGAAGATAATGGAAGCGCGTCCGGCATATTCTTTTTTTAGCTCCTCGATGATGGGCGCCATCATCTTGCAGGGGATGCACTTGTTCGCGCCAAGATCCACCATGGTAACCAGACCCGGAGTGGGAACCTGCAGAGAGACGGTTCTCTGGGAATCACCGGCAAACGTGGGTACCGCCGCCCATACGGCAAGCATCGTCAAAATATAAAACAATCGGTTCGATTTTTTCATTGATCTCCCTTCACTTATCGGTTTCCGGCCTGTATGCATTTTTACAAGCCGTCAGACCGGTATCAACAACACCGGTATCCGGCAACCACCGGAAAAACCGGGCTTCAAAGTGGATGTGCCGTCCGTAAAAACGGTGGCAATTCGCTTCGCTCAAGGCTCGCACGTCACATGGCAGACGCCGGTGGGAGTTTCCACCGCATAGGGGAAGTACTTGCGCTTGAACCATAAGGCAACGTTCACCAGGGAGATGAGGACCGGCACCTCCACCAGCGGGCCGATCACGGCGGCAAATGCCTGCCCCGAATCCAGTCCGAAGACAGCCACGGCCACGGCGATGGCCAGCTCGAAGTTGTTGGAAGCGGCTGTGAAGGATAATGTGGTGGCCTGCTCATAGGTCGCACTGGCCTTCATGGAAAGCCAGAAGGAGACAAAAAACATAATCACGAAATAGATGCACAAGGGGATGGCCACACGCACCACATCCATGGGTAGCTGAACGATGTATTCCCCTTTGAGGGAGAACATCACCAGAATGGTGAAGAGCAACGCGATCAGGGTAATGGGGCTGATCTTGGGAATGAATTGCGTTTCATAGCGCTCGACCCCCACGGTTTTCAGCCCGATCAACCGCGAAAGCACGCCGGCGATAAAGGGAATCCCCAGATAGATGAAAACGCTTTCGGCAATCTGGCCGATGGAGATATTCACCACCATGCCTTCCAGTCCCATCCAGCGGGGCAGCACGGTGATGAAGATGTAGGCGTAGACCGAAAAAAGGAGCACCTGGAAGATGGAGTTAAAGGCCACCAGGCCCGCGCAGTACTCCCGGTCGCCGCTGGCCAGATCGTTCCAGACAATCACCATGGCGATGCAGCGCGCCAGGCCGATGAGAATCAACCCCACCATGTACTCCTGGTGCCCGGACAAAAAAGCGATGGCCAACAGGAACATCAGGATCGGACCGATGATCCAGTTTTGCACCAGGGACAGAACCAGCACCTTGACGTCGCGGAACACGAAGCCCAGTTTTTCATATTTCACCTTGGCCAGGGGCGGGTACATCATCAGAATCAGGCCAATGGCGATGGGGATGTTGGTGGTGCCCACGGAAAAGAGGTTGATGAAATTCTTGATCTCCGGAAACAGATAACCGCCTCCAACGCCAATAAACATGGCCAGAAAAATCCACAGGGTGAGAAAGCGGTCCAGAAAACTTAACTTACGTATGGTTGAGCCGGTCATACGTCCTCCTTAATTATGTGGAACAAACTGATCGGTTTCATGGTTGGCGTCCGGCAGACGCTCCGCGAGGGCCCTGCTTCTCGCTTTCAAATGTTTTTCGCATTCAGGCAGCAGAACGGGGTTGTCTGCTGCACAGGATTTCCGGATCGTTTTTCAGGATCTCTTCCAGGCGCAGGTTGTCCTGCGTATATTGTGGGCTGTCGACAAAGGAACGAAAAACCCATTCCAACGCAGCGGTGATCCGTCCCGGCGCATCCTCTCCAGATAGACGATAATACATCCACCGGCCCTCTTTTCGGCTGTCGATCAGGCGCGCATTCCTGAGGATCGACAGATGTTTGGAAACTGTCGAAGGTTCAAGGCCGAGAAGTTCGATCAGCTGACACACCGTCAAACTTTACGGTTACCAGCGTGATATCGTCCTCGGCCGGCAAGCCCCGGCAACATTCGATGACTTTTCTTTTTATGGCTTCGGCAATGGATACCGCATGTTCACGCCGATGCCTCCGAACCAAATTCTTTATCATCCCTTTGCAATGGGTGCGCCCGACACCCTGATCGATCTCCCAAAGACCATCGGTTCCAATCAGAACAATGGCCCCTTTCGGGAGACCGGATCGGCTGTTGACCTTGTAATCGGCGCAAGGGTCGACTCCCAATGCCATACCCTTGCCTTGCAAAGGAGCAAACACGTCGGTAGCCGGATTGTACAGCAAGGCCGGATCGTGCCCGGCACGAACCCACTCGATCTTCCCCTCAGGCCCGAAAATCGAGGCGTAAAAGACGGTTACAAAATGGCCGCTTGACCCGACGTCCAAACACAGCAACCTGTTGACGTCGGCGACGATCTGGCTCAAATCTCCCGATTGCATTGCCCTTGCACGCAGATAAGCACGTATGGAAGTCATCAACAGGGAGGAACACAAGCCATGCCCGGAGGCATCACCGACGACGATGTGCATTTGTGTCGTCGAGGGGCAACAAACACCCCTAAAATCGTGATAATCAAAAAAATCGCCTCCCAGCATTCCGGAATATACTGTCCATCCGGCGATCTCTGCGCCGTCGATTAGAGGCGAGTTCTTAGGCAGCAGCTGGTGTTCGATTTCAGACGCCAACTGCACGCAAACTTTTCCGGGGAGGCTTTCGCTTTCCAGATTCGTTCTGGGCTTCATTTGGTTCTCTCCACGTGTCTTCATCCAGTTCGATCTGCAGGATGCGGCTATACGCCCTCAACCGGATTCGATATCGCGGATGGCCCGGGGCGCGTCGCCTCGATTGTGAAAAACAAACCGGTGCTCGATCCGGCTGCCTTCCATTACGGGGTGAAATTCAAAGATGTTTTCAGAAAGAAAGGCTTGAGGTGCGAAAGACCGCGTATCGGCCGCCGAGACAAAGACCGGGGCGAGAACGATGCACACAATGCTTAGGACCAAAAGTTTTTTTTCGCAACAGACGACCTCCCTTATTTTGACGGTTACCGATACGCCCGTGTCTGTTCATGGCCCGAGGATGAAACAACCGCCGGTCGGAAGAAAACGACACGCAGGGTCAGGAAGACGATACGGCCAGAAAACCGATGTCTCGGGCCACGGTCCACAGGTCAGCCGGCCCGGCGGTGGTTTCGGTCGAAAAACACCCGCAGTGGATATCCAGCCCGCGGACATGGTTGAACACCAACGCACCGATGAAAACCAACAGCAGCCCGGTGCTTGCCATCGTC
The DNA here is from genome assembly GCA_963779885.1 of uncultured delta proteobacterium. Lineage (GTDB taxonomy): Bacteria > Desulfobacterota > Desulfobacteria > Desulfobacterales > SG8-13 > JARFQH01. The sequence goes on from CAWAAN010000005.1 coordinate 150,351, forward strand.
GCCCCCGGCAGCCATAAACCGGTGACCAGGCACAACCCCAGCAGCAATTCCAGCCAGGGCAGGACAAGGGCCGTCAGGTTGACCGCCATGTCCGGCAGGATCTGGTAGTTGTAAACGGCTTGGGCAAAGGCCTGGGGATGCAGAATCTTGTCATAGCAGGCGTAAAGGAACATTATACCCAGCAGCAGGCGCAACGCAAGGAGCACAATTTGTTGCATCCTTTGGCGGCATTGGACATCCTCGGGCACGCCTCTTTTTTGCGTTTTTGAAATGCTTTCCGTCTCCCCGTTGCAAGCCATTTCACACAAAAGGGTGCCCTGGCCGCAGGAAGCGGTTTCAAACTGAAGCACCGGGTGGTCGATGCGGAAGCGGTGCAGCAACTCATGCTTGATGCGGTCGGTCAGATGCTCGGTGCGGCTGACCGGCTGGTCCGGTACCACCACGTGGCAGGAAAATGCGGTGCTATTGGAGGAAACCTGCCAGGCATGCAGGTAGTGAACGCCCAGGACCTCCGGCAGGCGGCACAGGTGCTCCCGAATCGCTTCAAGGCTGATATGGCCGGGAGTGGCGTTCATTAGCACCGCCGTGGACTCCTTTAGCAGGCCCCATCCGTTTTTCAAGATAAACACAACGATCAAGACCGACAGCAGCGGGTCAAGCCAGTACCACGGATAAAACATCAGTAAAATACCGTTGATCAGGACCGCCACCGAGGTGAGCAAATCCCCCACCATGTGCAGAAAGGCACCGCGCACGTTCAGGCTGTTGGCCGCATCCCGGTGCAGCTCCCCGCCAAACGGGATACCATCGGGTCGAAGCAGGTTGACCCCTATCGCGATCACGCCTGCCGCGATGATCAGCAGTGGAATTTGCCATAAGGCTTTGTTTAGTCTTTCAAGGAACATACGTTTATCCTATCGATGGAATCAGATGCCGTTGAAAAACGGGCCGGCGACGAAATAAACGCCCAACAGGGCGATCACCACCCCGGCGCCGCGCCGGAACCACATGCCGGCTCCTTGCCAGGCACTGCTCTCGGTGAGTTTGCGCACCATGGCCGTGGAGCTGCCGGCCGCCGCTATCGGCAGGCAGTGCCCTATGGCAAAGAGAATCATCATCACCGAACCGGTCACGATTTTCTGCTGCACCGTGACGATGGCCAGAATGGGCGCTATAAAGCCGAATGTGCAGGAACCCGAGAGAATGCCGTAGGCCAATCCCAGGCCAAATGCGCCATGAATGCCGCGCAAATTGAGGCGGTAGAGCAAGGATCCGGACATGGAGCAAGCCTGCACGCCGAGCATGCCCAGGGCCACCCAGATCAAAACGATGCCCACCAGCACCTGCCACCAGGAACCCACATCACCGAGCATGCGGCCCAACAATGCGCATATGATACCGACCACCGCGATGGTGATGAACAGCCCCACCGAAAAAGCGATCGCATACCAGGCCGCGCGCCGCGGGTTAACAGCGGTTTGCTGCCCGCCCACATAGGCCACGATCAGCGGGATCGAGGCCAGATGGCAGGGGGTGCAGGCACCAGTGGCTTTTTTTATTCCAACCAGGGAGCGTGCGCCTTCTTCTTTAGCGCACTGGATATCCGCCTTCGTGACCTGGGAGCAGTAACACACCGTCTCAGTCTCGGGAACCTTGCGGACATCCTCGGTAAAGGGTATCTTGGGCGACCTTTCGTCTGCCTCGTCTCCGATTTCCGTTGGTCGGCTGGGTCAGTTGAGTCAGTTAAACCGATCGGGCCTGTTTGTTTATTTCCACCAGCCATTCTTTGATAGTTCCCTTTGACGGCACTTTGCCGGCGGCCTTTACCTTGCCGTTGATCACCAGGGCCGGCATGGCCATCACGCCGAAGGTGCCGATCTCAACCGGATCGCGCACATGCTCCAGATCGGCTTTGATCCGCAATTCCGCCATCAGGGCCATGAGGTCCTGCTCCAGGCGTTCGCAGTTGGGGCATCCGGGGCCGAGCACCTTGATCTGCACCAGGTCCGGCTCGACGGTTTCTTCGAACGGTTCGCCCACGAACTTTTTGTATTCTCTTAAAAATGCGGTCATATAGGCATCCTTGACCTTGGGCACGATGTAGTTCTTTTTTGACAGTCGCGCCATCAGCTCGTCCGTTATTTCCGCATCCGTTCTTCCGGCACATTCCCCGGCGACCTCCTCGAGCGTCTTTTTAAGCCCGACGATACCGGTCCTCTGCCCGGCAACGATGATCTGGGCGATGTCATCGGCAGTCATGGTGTCCTCCTTCTCTTTTCAGGCATAGAAGTGTCCGTAAATTAGGCCGCTGATGGTGGCCATCACCACCACCAGGCTTACATAGGCGACGGTCTTTTTGATGCCCATCACGCTGTGAATGACCAGCATGTTGGGCAGGCTCAAGGCCGGTCCGGCCAGAAGCAGCGCCAGGGCCGGACCCTTGCCCATGCCGGCACCGATCAACCCCTGCAGGATGGGCACCTCGGTCAGGGTGGCAAAGTACATAAACGCCCCTACCACCGAGGAAAAAAGGTTGGCCGCTACAGAGTTGCCACCCACCAGGCCGCTGACCCAGCGCGGAGGGAATCATCCCCTCGTGTTCCGGCCGTCCCAGCAGAAATCCGGCGACGAGCACGCCGCCGATCAAAAGCGGCATGATCTGCTTGGTAAAATCCCAGGTGGCCAAAAACCAGCTCTCGGTTTCTCCCCGCGTGGAGGTTATCAGCACCGTTAGCGCAACGATGCCGGCCGAAAAGGCCATCAGCGGCTCGTGAGGAAAAAGAAGCGCCAGGACCAGAACCGCGGCAGCCGCCAGGTGGCATCGTTGGAAGAATAAATGGGATCGGCGGGAACGCTCTCGCCGCGTTCTTTCAGGTAGCTGTCACTCACCTGCCGGTCTAGTTTGTAGAGGATGCGGAGGTGGTAAAAATAATGATAGCGCTTAGCATCCACTTGATGACTTTTGCCGGAACATATTTCTGAAAAGGAGCCCCCGGGTACATTCCAGCAATTCACCCCAGACCGAATAATGATCCGAGTAACCAATCCGGCGCAACCGACATGTCAGGATAAAACGGTGCAATTCCCTGAAAAAAACGCCGAAGGCAGGCACGTCGAATTGTTCGCCGTAGAAATCGTATTTGATCCGTTTCAGGCTGAACTCAATAATGTTGACTATCTGTGGATCGTCAAGAAAAACGGGCTTCGCAAATGCTCACGAAGCCCGTTGAAGCAAACATTTACTTCGATATAGGCCTACTTTACGCGTCCCTCGCGCCAGGCCTTGATCAGGTCGTCGTAGTTGACCGTCTCGCCTTTCGGTTTCTCATCGGCCAGCTTCGGCTTGGGCGATCCGGGCTGATTCAACCAGTACGACTCCGGTTTTTCGGGGTTTAACTTCGGGCCGCAGTCGCCTTGGGCGCCGGAGCGGGCGATGCGCTCCATGACGCGATCCATTTCGCGCGCCAGGTTGTCCATCGCCGTATCAACGGTTACCTCGCCGGAAACCGCCTCGCCGATATTCTGCCACCACAGCTGGGCCAGCTTCGGATAATCGGGTACGTTGGTGCCGGTCGGCGTCCAGGCGACGCGCGCCGGGCTGCGGTAGAATTCCACCAGGCCGCCGAGCTTCGGTGCCCGCTCGGTAAATGACTTGTCGCGGATATCGCTGTCGCGGATTGGCGTCAGCCCCACATGCGCCTTCTTGAGGGAAGTCGTTTTCGCCACGCAGAACTGCGCGAAGAGCCAGGCGGCCTTGCGGCGGTCAACCGGCGTGCTCTTCAGCAGGGTCCAGGACCCGCAATCCTGATAGCCCAGTTTCATCCCTTCCTCCCAGTAAGGTCCATGGGGCGAGGGGGCCATGCGCCATTTCGGGGTTCCATCAGCGTTGACGGTCGGGCCCGGGGCGACCATGTCGGGCACGAAGGCCGTGTACCAGAAGATCTGCTGGGCGACGTTGCCTTTGGCCAGAAACGGCAGATACTGGTAGAAGTCCATCCCGAGGGCGCCCGGAGGGGCGTACTTTCGGAGCCATTCCATGTACTTACGCAAGGAATACTTGGCCGCCGGGCCGTTGGCGGCCCCGCCACGGCTGACGCTGGCACCCACCGGACGGCAGCCTTCGACGCGGATGCCCCATTCGTCTACCGGCTTGCCGTTCGGCAGGCCTTTGTCGCCGGCACCGGCCATCGAGAGCCAGGCATCGGTGAAACGCCAGCCGAGGTCCGGAGCCTTCTTGCCGTAGTCGTTGTGGCCGAAGACGGCCACACCGTCGATCTCTTTTACTTTTTCGGTGAAGAACTCGGCAATGTCTTCATAGGCCGACCAGTTGACCGGGACACCGAGTTCGTAGCCGTAGAGCTCTTTAAATTTTTTCTTCAGTTCGGGGCGTTGAAACCAATCGTAACGAAACCAGTAAAGGTTGGCAAACTGTTGGTCCGGCAGCTGGTAGAGCTTGCCGTCGGGTGCAGTAGTAAATGATTTGCCCATGAAATCATCCACGTCGAGGGTCGGGAGCGTCGCATCCTTGCCCTCGCCCGCCATCCAGTCGGTCAGGTTAACCACGAAACCATACCGGAAGTGCGTGCCGATCAGATCGGAGTCGTTGATGTACGCATCGAAGACATTCTGGCCGGACTGCATCTGGGTTTGTAGCTTCTCGATGACGTCACCTTCCTGAATCAGATCGTGGGTGACTTTTATTCCGGTGATCTCTTCGAACGCTTTGGTGAGGACTTTCGACTCGTATTCATGCGTCGGAATGGTTTCCGAGACCACCTTGATTTCCATGCCCTTGAAAGGTTGGGCAGCCTTGATGAACCATTCCATTTCCTTCATCTGTTGTTCCTTGGTCAGTGTCGACGGTTGAAACTCCTGGTCGACCCACTTCTTGGCGGCGGCCATGTCTGCGCTCGCAGAGGTTGCGAACAGAACGAACATCGCCACGACAAGACCTCCTGCGAACAACACTCTTTTCCGCTTCCTTTTAAACTGGCTTTCCATATTTCCCCCCTTCTATCGGCCCTCAAAATTGGGTTCCCGGCATCCCGGTCTGCATCGTCGGCGCGAAGGCCATGAACGCCGCGCGACGCAGGGTTGACTCTATCCCCAGCGCATGACGATGATCATCCAGACCACCGCAATCGCCAGAGCGAAGTAAAGTGAAAGATCGGTGAATCCCAACCAGGCGAGCTGGATGTAGGCACTGCCCAGAAGCCCGATAAAAAGGCGGTCGCCTCTCGTGGTGGCGATCGGCATGAAACCGCGCCGTTCGATACTGGGCGACAGCACCTGCCAGATTCCCATGGCGGTCAGGAGCAGGGCGATCGTGATGAAAAAGATCGCCGTTGGCAAGGTCCACGCCATCCATTCCAGATTCATGGTTGTCCCTCTTCTCAAACACGCCCAAGGGCGAAGCCCTTGGCCAGATGGTTGCGAACGAACCAGATCACCAACGCTCCCGGCACGATCGTCAGAATGCCGGCCGCCGCCAGCAGGCCCCAGTCGAGGCCGGTAGCGCTGACCGTGCGCGTCATCGTGGCCGCTATCGGTTTCGCGTTGGTCACCGTCAGGGTCCGGGCGAACAGCAGTTCGACCCAGGAGAACATAAAGCAAAAGAAGGCCGTGACGCCGACACCGGCGCGGATCAAGGGCAGGAACACGGTGATGAAGAAGCGGGGAAAACTGTACCCGTCCAGGTAGGCAGTTTCGTCGATTTCACGGGGAACACCGGACATGAAACCTTCCAATATCCAGACCGCCAGGGGCACGTTGAACAGACAGTGCGCCAGCGCCACGGCGATGTGCGTGTCGATCAGGCCGAAAGTCGAATAGAGCTGGAAAAAGGGGAGCAGGAATACGGCCGCCGGCGCCATGCGGTTGGTAAGAAGCCAGAAAAACATGTGCTTGTCGCCGATAAAACGATAGCGTGAAAACGCGTAGGCGGCCGGCAGGGCGGTGAAAAGGGAGATGGCAGTGTTGATGGTGACGTAGATGATCGAGTTGATATACCCGGAATACCAGGCTTCTTCCGTAAATATTTTAATATAATTTGTCAGCGTCGGATCATGCGGATACAAGGCGAAAGAGCCGAGGATATCGGCGTTGGTTCGCAGCGACATGTTGAGCATCCAATAGATTGGCAGCAACAGCAGCGCAAAATAGATCGCCAGTCCAATGGTTCTTTTCTGTATGGTCATCGCTTTTCTCCCGTGCCGACTTTCTGGAGGGCCTGGTAGAACAGCCAGCTGAACAGCAGAATGATGAGAAAGTATATAAGAGAGAAGGCGGCGGCCGGCCCGAGGTCGAATTGGCCGACGGCGATTTTTACGAGGTAGATGGACAGAAAGGTGGTAGAATTGCCGGGACCGCCGCCTGTCAGGACGAACGGTTCGGCGTAAATCAGAAAACTGTCCATGAAACGCAGCAATATGGCGATCGTCAGCACGCCGCGCATCTTGGGCAGCTGAATGTAACGAAAGGTCGCCCATCCCGATGCCCCGTCGATTTTGGCAGCCTGATAGTAGGCTTCGGGAATGGCCCGCAGCCCGGCGTAAGCCAGCAGGGCGACCAGCGGGGTCCAGTGCCAGACCTCCATCAGCATCAAGGTGATCCAAGCATCGAGCGGTCGTGCAGTGTGATCGAAAGCGATGCCAAGCCCATTGATGGCGGCACCGAACAAACCGATATCCGGACGGGTGAAGACGATCCAGATCGTCCCGATCACATTCCAGGGAATGAGCAGCGGCAGCGCCAGGGTTACCAGGCATGCGGAAACGCCCCAGCCGCGTTTGGGCATCGCCAGTGCGATGAGGATGCCGAGGGGGATTTCGATTAAGAGGACGAGGCCGGAGAAAAGGAATTGACGCCACAGAGCGTCATGCAGACGATAGTCGGCGAGAACTTCCTTGAACCATTCGGCACCCACGAAGACGCGCTGTCCCGGCCCAAAAATATCCTGAACCGAGTAGTTGACCACCGTCATGAGCGGGATGATGGCGCTGAAGGCAACGATGACAAAAACCGGTAGAACCAGAAACCAGGCCCGGTTGTTTTCCCATTTTTCCATAACGACGCTCCTATCCACTCACCAGTCGTCCATCGGCAAAAAGCTTGGTCCATCGCGGCGGAAACCGCAGCCAGACTTCGGTTTGGGTAACGCTGTGATCTTCAGGCAGCCGGGCACGCAGGGTGTGGCCGGCCAGTTTGACGGTGAGGATTTTAAAGCTTCCCAGGTCTTCCGCCGCATAGACCCGTGCCGGCACACTGCCGGCCACCGCTTCGGCGTGCACCTCGAGGCACAGCGGCCGTATTCCCAGCTCCAGCCGACCCCGCGCTTTTTGTCCCATCGCCATCATCTTATCGTCCAGCGGGATGCCGACACCATCCACCTGCGCCATATTTCCATCCAGGGTGCAGGGTAAAAAATTCATACCGGGGCTGCCGATGAAATATCCCACGAACTTATGCTGCGGGTTTTCGAAAAGCGCCTGCGGGGTGCCGATCTGGACCAGTTCGCCTTCATACATGACCAGGACTTGATCGGCAAAGGTCAGAGCTTCCACCTGGTCGTGAGTGACGTAAATCATGGTCAGTTTCAGTTGTTCATGGATCTCTTTGAGCTTGCGCCTCAGGTCCCATTTCAACTGGGGGTCGATCACCGTCAACGGTTCATCGAAAAGAATGGCCGCCACATCGTTTCTGACCAACCCGCGGCCCAGGGAGATCTTCTGTTTGGCATCGGCGGCCAGTCCGGCGGCTTTTTTCTTGAGAAAAGGCGTCAAATCGAGGATTTCAGCGACTTCGAGCACGCGTCGTTTGATTTCGTCGGGTGCCACCCGACGATTTCGCAACGGAAAAGCCAGGTTGTCGAAAACACTCATGGTGTCGTAAAGAACGGGAAACTGAAAGACTTGGGCGATGTTGCGTTTTTCCGGCGGTAGATCCGTAACGTCCTGCCCGTCGTAGAAAACGCGTCCCTTGCTGGGCGTCAACAGCCCTGAAATAACGTTCAGCAATGTTGTTTTGCCGCAGCCCGAGGGGCCCAGTAAGGCATAGGCACCCCCGTCATCCCAGGTGTTGTGGATACGTTTCAGGGCGTAGTCGGATTCTGTCCCAGGTTGGGCGACGTAGCTGTGGGCGATTTCGTGCATCTCGATTCGGGCCATATCGGACTCCTGTCGCCGGTGTCGCAGACCGAACTTTTCGGTCTGTTCCTGACGATCACCGTCGATTCGAAGGATTCATGACCGGGCAGGCGACCAGTTTGCCCGCGTCATCATAGACGAACAGGTTGGCAGGATCGATATAGATGGCGATTTCTTTGCCGATCTTGCGGCTGTGAATACCAGTTTCCTGGACCACCAAGGGGGTGTCGGCATGACGGACGTGGATAAAAGTTTCGGAACCGTTGATCTCTGAAAGTTCGACGGCAGCTTTGATTTCGATATCCTGACTTCCGGTCTTTGAGAGAAAAAGATGATGAGCCCGCACGCCGAATAAGTAGCTCCCCTCCGGCAGTCCTTGCATGTGACCTGTCAAGGGCACCAGAACATCCCGACCCGCATGGGCGACACTTCCCAGCACCTTGGCGCGGATATGGTTGATGGGGGGGTCACTGAAAACCTCTGCAACCCGCAGTGTTGACGGGCAATGATACACTTCAGCCGTCGCACCGTACTGAAGGATGCGACCTTCATCGAGGACGACGATATTGCCGCCCAGCATCAATGCTTCGGCCGGCTCCGTGGTCGTATAGACGACAACGGCTTCACGCTGTTTAAAAATATCCTGAAGCTCTTCCCGCAGTTCCTCGCGCAATTTATAATCCAAATTGACCAGGGGTTCATCCAGCAGCAGAAGATCGGCATTTTTAACCAGGGACCGGGCGATGGCAATGCGCTGCTGCTGGCCGCCGGAAAGCTCGGCCGGCAGGCGGTCGAGTAAGTCTTCGATCCTGAGCATGGCGGCGGCATCGCGAACGCGCTGGTCGATCTCTTTTTTATCCATGCCGGCCAGTTTTAAAGGCGAGGCGATATTTTTATAGACATTTAGGGAAGGGTAATTGATGAATTGCTGATAGACCATGGCGACGTTGCGCTTACGGACGGAAGTGCCGGTAACATCCTGTCCATTCACCAGCACCCGGCCCCGGGTCGGTCGATCGAGACCGGCCATAATCCGAAGCAGGGAGGTCTTGCCAGCCAGCGTGTGGCCCAAAATGACGTTGCGGGATCCGGGCGCGAGTTCGAGGTCTATGTCCTTGAGGTGGGTTTCGCGGCCAACAATCTTATCGATCTTCTCTAGGGATAAGCCCATAAGCAGTCTCCCGACGATCTATAGACTTTAGGATAAAGGTTTTGGGCTGAGTTGTCGGTCGTCGCGTATTACAATACAGCCTTCTCCCTCTGGCCTTGCCCAAAAACTTTATCTTAAAGCCTATATACAAATGGAACCTTGGCTTTGAAACAGGGCATGCCGGCGGCGTTGCCTCCCATTATCGCGTATTGGCTCTGCCATAGCACTGCCCTTTGATTTTCACAAGCGAAAATATAGCCACTTTTTTTTACCCTGTTTTAGATGGCGGCTGTATCGGTTCCTGACGCCACATAGAGCTCGACATCCGCCGCACCCAACACCTCGGAAAAAGCTTGAGGGGGCTGTCGGTCTGTAAACAGGGCATCGATCTCATCGATACTGCCCAGCCGGACCATTGCATTGCGCCTGAATTTGGTATGATCGGTTGCCAGAAAAATCCGTCGTGAATTGTCGATGATAGCTCGCGAGACACGGACTTCACGGTAATCGAAATCGAGCAGCGTGCCGTCCATATCGATGCCGCTGATGCCGATGATGCCGAAATCGACGCGAAACTGCTGGATAAAGTCGATCGTAAGCGGCCCGATGATTCCGCCGTCGCGATGCCTTACCATGCCGCCGGCCACAATGACCTCGAAGTTTTCGTTGCCGCTTAAAATGGAGGCGACATTGAGGTTGTTGGTGATCACTTTGAGACGCTGATGGTGGCACAGCGCCTTGGCAATTTCCTCCGTCGTGGTGCCGATATTGATAAAGAGAGACGCATTGTTCGGGATTTTATCCGCAACCATTGCGGCAATTCGTTGCTTTTCTCTGAGGCACAACACTTTTCGTTGCGTGTAGGCAACGTTTTCGGTGCTGGAGGAAACCCCGGCGCCGCCATGATACCGGTTGATCGACCCTTCTTCGCACAGGGTGTTGATGTCACGCCGAATCGTCTGGGGGGTTACGTTGAACGCCTGTGACAGAGACTCGATCGTTACGAATCCCCTGCCTTGAACCAGTTCGCGGATTTTTTCATGCCGCGTGCGCATCGGTGCCGTCTTTTTACGCGACGCTTCGTCTTTCCGGCAAGAATTTTGATTGTCGCTGCGTTCTGTCGGATCGGATCGGCCGTTGCCAGTCCGCATATGTCCTCCATCCAACCGGATTCGGGGATTTATATTTTCTTTTAAGAAAATGTACGGAAACTAAAATTCACAAACGAAAAATTCTCGTGACAGGGTTTTCCGGTTATGTTAGGGCTAAAAAAAGAAATGCGATCACATTCAGTTGCCCTATTCTTCGTTTAACAGCCCGGCTGTATTTTCACAAGTGAAAATAAAAGGAATTCATCGGCCGTCAATTTAGTGTGACCTCAATGACTCAGTCAAAACCACATCCGTTGAAAACCGGCGTACTCATCATCGGTGCCGGCGTGACGGGGACTGGTCTTGCCCGTGACCTGTCGCTGCGCGGCATTCCTTGCATTCTGACCGAAAGAAAGGATTTCAACGCCGGCGCGTCCGGCGGCAATCACGGTTTGCTCCATTCCGGCGCCCGCTATGTTGTATCCGATCCGTCGGCGGCCGTCGAATGCCAAAAGGAAAACCGGCTGCTCAAAAAACTGGCACCACAGTGCATCGAGGATACCGGTGGACTTTTTGTTGCCGTAGAAGGCGACGACGAGAACTACGTGGCTGATTTTGCCGCTTTGTGTGCACGGTTAGGCATAGAATCTCAAGCGTTGGAAGCTGCGGAAGCCCGCGACGCGGAACCGGCTTTGTCGGAGAAGATCATCGCGGCCTTCAAGGTCAACGATGCCGCTATCGACCCCTTTAAACTCAGCCTGGAAAACATCTCACATGCCCGGCAGAACGGTGCGGTGTTTCTGCCCCACAGCCAGGCGGTAAAGTTCGAGTGCCGCAACCATCGCGTTCAAACGGTTCTCCTGACCGATATCAAAACCGGCCGGCACACCAAAATCGCAACCGATTTCGTTGTCAACGCCTCCGGGGCTTGGGCCGGAGAAGTGGCGGCCCTGGCCGGTATTCGGCTCCGCATGGTTTACTCCAAGGGCAGCCTGCTGGTGACACAGAGTCGGATGGCCGGTCAGGTCATCAACCGACTGCGTCATCCGGCCGATGGTGATATTCTCGTGCCGGGCGGGACGGTTTCCATCCTCGGCACGACCTCCGTGCGCATCGAATCACTGACCGATTATCGCCCCACCGTGGAGGAGGTGGATCAGATTATTTCCGAAGGCGTCATGATGATTCCCGCGTTGGAAAACACCCGCTTCATTCGCGCTTATTCCGGCATACGGCCGTTGCTCGATGCACCGGCCACAGACGATGATCGCAGCGTCAGTCGCGGATTTGCCCTGATCGATCACACAGCGGAAGGCGTTGACAATTTTGCCACCATTACCGGCGGAAAACTGACCACATACCGTCTGATGGCCGAAAAGACGGCCGATTTCATCTGCCGTCGATGCGGCACGCCGCGTCCCTGTCGCACCCAAACCGAACCTCTGCCGGTGACCTCCGAAGGGCGATGGACCGAGCCGGGTCTGGCGCCACGATTTTGGTTGCAAAATCACAATCCGGACGACGTTATCCTGTGCGAATGCGAAATGATACCGCAGAGCGTGGTCGACAGCATCGTTCAAAGTATCCGCAATCAGGGCGCGCGGACGGACCTCACATCGATTGGCTTGCGCAGCCGGATCGGGAAAGGTCCCTGCCAGGGAGCCTTCTGCAGCACGCGCGTGACGGCTTATCTGTATGATCAAGGGCTGCTGGATGCCCGGCACGGCATCGAAGACCTGAAAGCCTTTCTGGATGCGCGCTGGCGAGGACAAAAATCCCTGATGTGGGGTGGTTCGCTCATTCAGGCTGAACTGCAGGAAGCCATGCACTGCGGGCTTCTCGGTCTTGAGCTCAAAGAAGGGTCCTGAACTCGACGGTGTCACGGCACACAGGAAAATCATGGTTCAATCGGAAACCATCCATTGTCAGCTGATGGTGATCGGTGCCGGAATGGCCGGAATGGCCGCGGCCCTTTTCGCCGCCCGGCGCCATGTTTCCACCGTCCAGGCCGGGCTATCCGCCGAAATCATTTATGCCAGCGGTTTGATCGACCTGCTGGGGGTTCACCCGATCGAGGAAGGCCGGCGCTGGCGAAATCCCTGGGCGGCCATAGCGGCAGTGTCCAAATCGTGTCCGAATCATCCCTTTGCCCGTCTTTCCCGAAGTGATATCCGAGCCGCTTTGGATGAATTTATCGGCTTTTTGGCAACCGCCGGATTGCCGTATCGGTGCTACAAGAATCGCAATGCGGATGTCGTCACCCCGGTCGGAAGCATCAAGCGAACCTATGCCGTGCCTGAAAGCATGTGGAGAGGTGTAATGGCCTGGCACCGTAAATGTCCCTGCTTGATCATCGACTTTCACGGCATGAAGGGCTTCAGTGCACGGCAGATCCAGTCTGTTCTGAAGGAAAGATGGCCCGCACTGCGTTCGGCCCGCGTGGCTTTTCCCGATTTGCCGGCTGAGCTCTATCCCGAAAGAATGGCCCATGCCCTGGAATTGAGCCGCACCCGCGAGCAATTGGCTGCCGTGGTGAGGCCGCTGGTCAAAGACGCAAAAATGTTGGGGTTGCCGGCGATCTGTGGTACCTACCAGACATCGAGCGTGATGGCAGACCTGCAGAAGAAGATCGGGGTTCCGGTGTTTGAGATCCCCACCTTGCCGCCGGCCATCTCCGGGTTGCGTCTGAAGAACGCCTTTGAGCAATCCCTTCCGCCCCTCGGGGTCACCACACTTTACAATAAAAAGGTGATCCGGGTGCAGATAGACGGTGGCGGCCGTCTCATTTTTGACGTCGGGGCCCGTGAAAAAGAGATCACCGTCCAGGCGCAAGCGGCGATATTGGCCAGCGGCCGGTTTATCGGTCAGGGGTTGACCGCTGATCGTAAACGCATCCGTGAAACGATTTTCGATCTTACCGTATCTCAACCGTCTACCCGGCGCCACTGGCATCGGGAGCGTTTTCTGGATCTCAAGGGTCACGCCATCAATCGGGCCGGCCTTGAAATCGATGAGAGTTTTCGACCCTTGACGGCTGACGACCGCCCGGTCTATGAAAATCTCTATGCCGCCGGATCCATTTTGGCCCATTGTGATTGGATGCGAATGAAATGCGGCTCAGGCCTTGCGATCGCCACGGCCTATGGCGCCGTCAACGCCTATCTGGAAGATCGTTGAGCGGTTAAGCCCGTTTAGCCGGTTTAGTCCGCTTTGGTTCTTCTTTAATACGTATTTCATTAACTCGTGCCCATCTGCGGATTCATTAGCAGACGAGAGGAGGTTGAATCGATGGCCCAATATATCGGTGCGTTGGATCTGGGAACCACGAGCAATCGGTTTATCGTCTTCGACCGCCAGGGCCGGATCATCGGCTTTGACCAGATGGAGCACGCCCAGATTTTACCTCGGCCGGGCTGGGTGGAGCACGATCCGATGGAGATCTGGCGCAACTCGCAGGCCGTCATCAAAGGGGCCTTGGGCAAGACCGGCATCGGCGGTGCGGACCTGGCGGCTATTGGTATCACCAATCAGCGCGAAACAGCGGTGCTATGGGACAAGGATTCCGGCCGTCCTTTTTACAACGCGATCGTCTGGCAATGCACCCGCACCGCTGACATTTGTCGGCGGCTGTCGGCCGAGCACGGGCAGGACCGGTTCCGGGAAAAAACCGGTCTGCCGATCGCGACCTATTTTTCGGGACCCAAGGTCCGCTGGGTCCTGGACGAGGTCCCGGAGGCGCGCGCGGCGGCCGACAAGGGCACGGCTCTTTTCGGCACCGTCGAATCCTGGATCATCTGGTGGCTCACGGGCGGGCCCAACGGCGGAGCGCACGTGACCGACGTCACCAACGCCAGCCGAACGCTTATGATGAATTTGAACACCCTCGACTGGGATGACGAGATTCTGAAGGTGCTGGGCATTTCCCGCCGGGTCCTGCCGCGCATCGTCCCGTCCAGCGACCGGAACACCTGGGGCCATACCGATAGAGACGGCGCCTTGAACGCCACCGTTCCGGTGTGCGGTGCCCTGGGCGATCAGCAGGCCGCGCTGGTGGGACAGACGTGCTTCGATATCGGCGAGGCCAAGAACACCTACGGTACCGGTTGTTTCCTGCTGCTCAACACCGGCAGCACTCCCGTGGCGTCCCGGCATGGCCTCCTGACGACCGTCGGGTACCAGATCCGTGGGGAGAAACCGGTTTACTGCCTCGAAGGATCGATTGCCATGGCCGGTGCTCTGGTGCAATGGCTGCGGGACAATCTCGGTTTGATTGCCACGGCCGCGGAGATCGAGCCGTTGGCGCGCACGGTGCCGGACAATGGCGGCGCTTACATCGTCCCGGCCTTTTCGGGGTTGTTCGCCCCTTACTGGCGCTCCGACGCGCGCGGGGTCATCGCCGGGTTGACCCGCTTCGTCAACAAGGGGCACCTGGCGCGTGCCGTATTAGAAGCCGGCGCCTACCAGACTCTTGAAATTGTGGAGGCCATGAACAAAGACTCCGGCGTGGCCCTGAGCAGCCTCAAAGTCGACGGCGGGATGGTGGCCAACGAGCTGCTCATGCAGTTTCAGGCGGACATCCTGAACGTGCCGGTGATCCGGCCGGCCATTACCGAAACCACGGCTTTAGGGGCGGCCTACGCGGCCGGTCTGGCGGTCGGCTACTGGTCCGGTGCCGATGAACTGCGGCGCAACTGGGAGGTCGACAAAACCTGGCGGCCGCAAATGGCCCCGGCCGACCGTCAAAGGGGGGTCGGTGAGTGGAAAAAGGCCGTGACGCGCACCTTCGACTGGACACAAGAATGACGAGGCGAGCGCCCGCAACGACATGTCCCCGGGCAGCCTGTTCAGCGGCTTGGCGTTGGCTAACGCCGGGCTCGGTGCGGTGCATGGGTTGGCAGGACCGCTGGGCGTCCTGGAGATGGAAAAGATTTTGGGCGATATCATCCCTGCAGAGCCATCGATGTGAGGACAAAAAAACGGATGCCGACCGTGGGAAAAAGGCCTGCATCCGTTTTTTTCGAGCGCTGGGTCAGCCGGTCGTCGATACCCGCTGAAGCGGGGGCCGCAAGGGTGTCAGAGATCCGTTGCGGAACTCCTTTGCTTGCGGGGCGGGAAGGGTCTTGTCGACCCCATTCACTGCCGGCTTGGCGGGAATCCGTTGGCGCCGGGTTCTAATACCCGCTGCCGACGATTTCGCCGTTGTTGGTCTTTCGGACGTAGGCGTTTTTCTCTGCGCCTTTCCATTCATACTTCACCCAGTTACCCTTCGGGGTGGCCTTGGTCACTGCCTCGTAGGCCGGCATGGCGGCTTCCTTGAGATTTTTCCCTTCCAGTGAGGGGTGAACCAGGACGCTGCCGTCTGTTTTAATGATATACACATAATTGGGTTTGTTGTTGGCGGCGTCCTTGAAATCGGCGGCTGTTTTACCGTGGTCGATGGCCATCACGATGTCATTGACCTGTTTCTCGATGGCCGCCTTGTCGGCCGCGAAAACGCCAACGGCCAGTGTGAGACCCATGACCACTACCACCATCATCAGTGCATACTTCTTCATAACCTCCTCCTTCCCTTGTGTTGTTGTTTGCCAGTCCACTGCGGCATTATTGCCGCAGGGCCAGCCCGTACGACCGTCGTTACGTCCGTAAGAGACGAAGAGATGACAAGAAAACATGGACTTGAAGAAGCCGCTGCATCTCTGTCCATTGGCGGTCAATAGTCAGCGGGAAACCCTGGCCGCCGGAACAAAAAGTTGCGCCCCTTGTCCGTGCTGATAACAGAAATTTAAAAGAGTCCAACGAGCCAGGTTAAAACACCATTTTGAGGCCAAATCAAACAGTTCCTTATATGGCACTAAAAAATTTGAGCGTCAACAGGTAAATGGATCTTTAAAAAAATCTGAATCCGCTTCAGGGGGCAATTTGACCAGCAGCACGCTGGCGTCGGTTTGCGCCAGCACCTGCATCGGCAGGCTGCCGAGCATGCGCCGATACACATCATGGCGCAGACTGGCGCCCATGACGATGACCGCGTCGCCGCCGGCGGTCTCGACAATCAATTCGGCCGGATCGTCGCCTTCGAGCAGATGCAGGCGGCCGTTCTTGTCGCAGTTTTCCAACCAGTTGCGGGCATGCTGGAGGCATTCGGTGGCCGCCCGTGCGGTTTCCTCGCTGTCATGCGGCTTTTTCACGCAGATCAAATCGACCTGGTTTCGAATGGCGCGCAGCAGGAGTTTCAGGAGCGGAAACTGGCGCCGGGCCGAAGTGGAACCGTCGGCGCAAACCACAAAGCGGCTGTCCGGACCACCGCCGCGGACCACCAGAACCGACGTGTGCAGGTCTAAAGCCAGCTTGCGGGTCGTGTTGCCGGCCACCAGCCGCCGCAGACCGGTGCGCCGGGGCGGGGAGACGACCAGCAGGTTGTGGCCGTTCTGGTCGATTTCGCGGTTGAGCGATTCGATGAAGGGGCCAAAGGATTCCAGGAAGGCGATCCTCTCGCCGGATGGCGTTTTCCCGACAAACAGATGACCGTTGGAAACGTCGCGGATAGTGATGTGCGTCAGGGGTTCCAACAGGCCCTCCTGCGCGAGGATGGCGGCGGCGTCGATCAGGATCTGAAGCCCGCGCGGCAGGACCGGCCGGTTTTCGAGCGGCACGTCCGTGCCAAGCGGCGGCGGTTCTTCCGTGGCATGGGTGCCGGAGCGAATGGTAATGACAGTCAGCTCGGCACCCAGCCGTTTTTTCAGCGCGGCCGCGAAATGCAAGGCGCCGCCGGCCGCCGGTTTCCCATCGGTATAGACGAGCAGTTTGATCATCTTCCGGCCTTTCCTCTCGCGGTCCTCGCAGCTGCCGCCGTGTCCGGGCTGCGGATGCCGATCGTGTTCTGGCCTTTGACGAACTGCGGCGGGTCGCCGGTTCGGTCCCGGACGCCCGGCCCGAAAATTTCCCAGTTGCCTGTTTTCAGGTCCGGGCACTCGCTGAAGATCACCAGTTTACAGGTGGCGCATATTTGCGGGTAAAAAGACTCCCGCATGGCCTGCCGGATGGCGGACCCGGTGGTCGTGCGGATGTGCGTCTCTCCGATATCTTTCAACATGCCCGAGTTTTTGAACACCTCGAACACCCAGTGGTTTATCCCGGAAAAAAAAAGCCCGCCGCCGCGCCGCCGAATTTCTTCCTGCATGAGTTCCAGAACGTGGATGCCGCTGGCATCCAGCGTGTTGACCCGGTGCATGCGGATTAGGATATTGGCGATGTGCGGGGCGCTGCGCAGGCGCCGCTGAAGATCATCCATGACAAAGGCGGCCGAACCGAAAAAAACCGATCCCTCGATGTCGAGGATGTCCATCTGGCAGCAGGTTTCGCCAAATTCGGCCGGGACCATTTTGGTGGTGTTGGGATCCGGCACCACCGACTGGATGCGCGGGTGAGAGGTGGCGGCCAGGTGCAGCCCGATGGACAGGAGAACGCCGACATAAATCGCGAACTCGATATTCAGCAGGAGAGTGGACAAAAAGGTGATTACCAGCACGGCCGCATCGCTGCGGGTAGCCCGGATGGTGCGGACGATATCTTCCTTACGGACCATGTCGTAGGCCACGACGATTAAAACACCGGCCAGGGCGGACATCGGCAGCTCGGCGGCCAGCGGTGCTGCCAGCAATACGGTTGCGGCGACCGCTATCCCGGAAATCACGCCGCTGACGGGAGTCTTGCCGCCGGACCTGAAGTTAACCGCCGAGCGCGTGAACGATCCGCTGCCGGGGTAGCCGCTGAACAGCGAGGCCGCCACGTTCGCCAGGCCCTGTCCGATGAATTCGCGGTTGACGTTGAGCCGCTGACGGGTCTGGTCGGCGATCGACTTGGCGATGGACACGGCCTCGACCAGGCCCAGGATGGCGATCGCCAGAGCCCCTGGCACCAATTGGCCGATTTGGGAAAATTTTCCGATTTCCGGCACACTTAGCGGCGGCAGGCTGCGCGGGACCACCCCGACAACATCAATACCGCGCTGATCGAGGCCGAAGACGCTTACCAGGGTTCCCACCAGCACCATCGCTATCAGGGTCCCCGGCCAGTTCGGACGGATGTATTTGACACCCAGGATAACGGCAATGGTGATGATCCCCAGCAGCAAGGTAATCACCCCGGTCTGGTGCAGGTGGGTGACGATGTTGAAGAGGTGCTCATAGAACACGCTGGTTTTGGCGACCTTGATGCCGAGCAGCCCAGGAAGCTGCTTGAAGGCGATGAGAACGGCGGCGCCGGCCGTGAATCCAAGCAGCACGGCGTGCGAGACGAAGTTGAGCAGGGCCCCAACCCGGGCCAGCCCCATGCCGATTTGAATGACGCCGACCAGCAGGGCCAGGAAAAAAGCCAGCTCCAGATAGGAGGGGGTGTTCGGTTGGGCCAAGGGACCGAGGGAGCTGAAGACGACCAAGGACACGGCGGTCGTGGGGCCGGTGATCAGATGGGCCGAACTGCCCCACAGGCACCCGACGATAGTGGGCACGATCGAGGCGTACAGGCCATACTGAACCGGCAGACCGGCGATAAGCGCATAGGCCATCGATTGCGGCACGGCCACCACTGCCACCGTCAGACCGGCGAACAGGTCGGCTTTGATGTAGCGCTTGCCGTAGCCGCGAATCCAGGAAACAAAAGGGACGAAGTCTTCGAGATGGAGGTGCACAGGTCTATCCTCACGGAGCCGCTTTGGCTGCGTCCACGACCCGGCGGACGGCGGGCAGGCATCAGCGGCCTTGCGGATTTTTGACGCTGCAATTGCAGCCGCCGAGACGCTTGGCGGCCTGAATCTTTTCCATGATCAGCGAGCGGCCGTTTTTAAGAAAATCATGCCGGATATCTTCAACTGTGTAGTGAAAACAGTGGCAGATCAGCTTTTTCACAAGTATTTCTCCCCCGTGCGGCGCCTCTTCCGATAAGCTGCGCTGTTTTGAACGGTTTTCCAGCCGACGCTATGGACGGCTGGCCGGGTTGACTTCATCTGAATCGCCTATATTTTTTACCAACGCCCGTTTCAATAACGCACAGGGTGTATGAAAATTTCCTAATAGCATACAGAAAGGAGACCAGACAATGGCCATGCCAGAAAACAGTGCGCGTTTTACCTTCTTTTTTCCGGAGGCTCGTGTCCTGGGAAAAGACGAGGTCGACTCGCTTCCAGCGGATAAAAGGCAGACGGCCGCGACATCGGGACAGCAGGGTGTTTGGCTTGAAATCAATTGTCCGGACAAATCCTGCATCAGCGACGACGGCAGGATCACCATCCCGGCGGCTGGAAACCAGGCTGCCGTAAAAAAGGACAAGGGGGTCTGGTTGAACCTCTTCTGCCCCGAGGACAGTTGCGAACTCCAGCAAAACACGGATTTACCTTAGTAATCTTGGGGGCAGCGACCGACGGATGGTCTGTTGCTGCCCTTTCATCTTAATCGGAGTCAGCCAATGCCTATTTTCCTCAGTCAGGGTTTACGAAAGAATATATTCACGATTTTCGGCGTCGAGCCGCCCGGTCGTCCAGATGCGGGAACACAGGAATATTCGAAGAGTTCGAGTTTTCGCGCCGGTGGTCGGGCGGAATATATCGGCGTTTGACATGTGAGGTTACTTTTGAGTGAGCACTTAAGCGGCATTCACTTCCGCTCTACGGGATATCCGGCGCTCACCCACTCTCTCCAGCCGCCCTTGAGGGCATAGACG
Organism: uncultured delta proteobacterium; assembly: GCA_963779885.1. GTDB lineage: Bacteria > Desulfobacterota > Desulfobacteria > Desulfobacterales > SG8-13 > JARFQH01. The sequence goes on from CAWAAN010000005.1 coordinate 170,453, forward strand.
TTCGGGTATCCCCGGGCCATCAGCTTCTGTGCCATCCTGACACTTGTGTATTCATTGGGTCAGGCGCAGTACAGCACCAGCGTCGCCTCTTTTGGAAAGGCGCCGGACCATGCGTCGAAATCCTTGGGGTCGCCGCGAACCGCGCCTTGGATTTTCTGGTCGCTGCCCGTCCAGTCGCTGCCGCCCCTGACATCGACGATGATGGTGTCCGGGCTGCCGAGCCTGGATTTCAGTTCATCCCCGTTCATCAGGGGCACTTCCGCGGTGGCCCGCGGGACCAGGGAGCAGGCGCCGATGGCAAGTAACAGCCCCGCGGCCAGCAGCAGCGAGATTGATATCTTTCTCATATTTAGAACTCCTTATCGGAAAAGTTTATATCAGTGGTGTCGGTGATCGCCTGCATTAAGGTAATCCCGAATTCCGATAATTAAAATATAAATCCTACCGCAAAAATCGCCAGGTTTCCAAGAACGTGGATCGTTATCGGCACCAGAAGGTTGCCTTCGATCTCGTAGGCCGCGGCAAAGAGAACGCCGCCGATGATCTGCGTGGCGGCAAGGGAGTAGACCGGGTGCAGGAAAACAAAGAAAAGGGTGCTCACGAAAAGGGCCGGGAAAATTCCCCAGCGCCGGAAATAACCATAAAGAAGGCCCCGAAAGAACACTTCTTCGGTCACGGGGCCGAGGATTCCACCGACCAGAAACAGTTGCAGGAGCCGGGACGTATCGGCCGGCAGGGGCGCGCGGATTGACTGCAAAGGGTTGATGCCCCACAGAAAGACGACTCCTGCGATTCCGGCCACGACGCCCCCGAATCCGGCGGCCCAGACAAGTCCCCGCCCAAGGCCGCGAGCGGCGGTGGCTTTTGACAGGCCGACAGCCGCCAGGCCCCGGTCCGCATAGAAAAGAACCGCCACCATGAGCCCAAGCTCCAGGAGCCGGACCGCAGCGGTGACCATCAGCGGGTTTGCGGAGCCGGGCGGCACGAGGCCCGCGAAAACGATTTCAACCGACGCGATCGCCAGCAGACTGAGCAGAAGGGTTTTCAGTTCGATGCGGGCTGCCGCCATCCGAGTGACCTCAAGGCAATGTAACCGTAGCGCTGGACATACCAGCTGTCCGAGGACGAGATGATCTCCAGGACCAGGTCCACGGTGGCGGGCCTTTGCCGTTGCCCCAGGGCATAGAGGGCCTGGCAGACCACGTTGGGATGCGGGTCGCGGGCCAATTGCACCGCATCTGCGATGGTACGGTCATCGCGGCTGACCGCCAGGGCGCGCGCCAGCCAGTACCGCTCGGGCAGGTGCCGGCTGGCGAGCAGGTTCCGATAGGAAGGATAGGCGGCGATTTCCAGTTTTGACTTCTCGATCAGTTTGAGGGCCGCGACACGGTCACGCCAGTCCGGAGCGCCGATTGACGCCGCGAGATTCTCGGCGGTGACCGGCCGACGGCTGCCGGAAGAGACCGGCACCAGGAGCAGGGCGCCGGCCAGAAAACAGAGGCTGCCGGAGAAAAGGGCCGCGCGCGAGGGGCGCAGGAAAAAGCCGCCCACTTGTTTAAAGGCGCCGTAAACAGCACTGTAGAGCAAAATGGGGAAGGCGAACAAAATGCCGAGGAAAGTGAACCGCCGCAAATACGCCGATCGGTCGGTCTGGTCGGAAAAGGAGGTGAGCACGGCGCCCGGGTCCGTGAAAAAAGATGCGGCCGACACCTTCAGAACGCTCCGGTCTCGATCGAGCCACAGAAGGTAGTCACCGTTTTGTTCGACCTGCACCGCAACGGGCCCGTCATTTTTCACGACCAGGTAATCACGGTGCCGCAGCTGATTTTCCAGCCGCCGGTAGAGCGGCGGTGGATAAAACGTCCCGATCCGGCAGGGCCGTTGAAGCTTCTGGTCCAGGGACTTGAACGCTTCGGCCGCATAAAGCGTGTAGCGATAGTAGAAATCGTTGATGGAGCGGCCGAGCGGATTGGACAACAAAAGATAGTCCCTGATGTCGACAAAAAGACGGCTGTCCGCCTGGGCGCCCCACAGCATCGCCAAAAGAGCCAGCGGCCAGAGGGGAGCCAGTCGCCGGAGGCCATTTTCACGGCCGGGGGCCTTCACCGAACCGCGAACCTGGACCAGGGCCACGGCCGCCGGCACCAGCGTAAAATAAAGCGATGCAAAGACATTCAGGCCATTGAGGTTAACCAGGATCAGACTGCCCGCCCAGATGAGCAGCAGCAGGATCAGAACGAAGCGATGGCGCCGTGCTAGGGTTTGCCAGAGCCAGAGAGCGCCGATCGTCGCCAGGGTCAGGCCCGCGCCGATGCTCAGGGTGAAGAACAGCCCGCCGAAAACCGCCGATACGATGGTCCCCGGGTGCTGCAGGGCCGCCAGGGAGGGGATTTCGAGATAGCCCGCCCGGTGCAGGGCCAAAACTTGGGCGTGGAGGTGACGGTTGGAAAGGAAAACCTGGGCCGTCGCCAGCAGCTGCGCGACGGCCAGGCCAATCAGAATGGGTCTGAAAAACGGGCCGGGACCATTACTGTTGGCGCTGTTTGAATGCGACAAGGTCGAATTTTCCTTTGATTTGCATACCTTGCCGCATTATAGCCGAATCGGAGCCCGGCGTCAAAACCATCATTATACCGGGGAATCCCTGGTCCCGACATCTTTTCATCGCCCTGGACTGTCTATAAAATTATGACCGTTCAGAGGGTTGCACGGTCCGATACGCTTCAAACCACCTAATTGTCAGCGTTTACAGGGTGCCGCAGGTGCACGGCGTCGGGCGCGCAGACGTACCTTTTGAACGTAAAGTGGCCGACATCAAAGCCGATGCGGTGCCCTGCAAACGCTCACTTAAAATTTTTCCGATCGGGCGGATTCCCGGTAGGCGATCACGTTGGCCATGCCGGCTTCCATGTGATAGAGGTTGTGGCAGTGGTGAAACCAATGGCCGGGGTTGTCGGCCGTGAACTCGACGTCGATGCGCTGCATCGGGTCGACGATGATCGTGTCTTTCAGCACCCAGTGCTCGTGCGGAAGCGAACCGTTGACCACTCTGAAAAAATGGCCGTGCAGGTGCATCGGATGGGGCATCATGCTGCGGTTGCCATATGCCAGGCGCACACGTTCGCCTCTGTCGACCAAAAGCGTTTCGGCATTGGGATATACGCGCCCATTGATGGTCCAAAAGGCCGAATGCATGCCGCCGCCGAGCACTTGATTATAAATGCGATCGGAGGTTCCACCCGGATATCCATCTGCAGCACGGGCGGCGAAATCCGTGTAGGAGGCCAAACGCAGCCCCTGGTTGAATTGCGGCAAAACGGCCGCGGTCGAATTGACGCCCTTGTAGAGGATCGGCACTCGCAGCCGGTTTTCCCCGAGACCCGTATCGGCAGCCGCCAAGAGCCAGTGGCCCGGATTGGCGGCCTCGAAAATCACATCGTAACGTTCTCCCATTCCGATCCGCAGCACATCGGTTTCGACCGGCCGGATCGGGTTGCCGTCGGCATGCGTGATGGTCAGGGGGTGGCCGGCCAGTTGCAGATGGAAGATGGTCGCCGATGAGGCATTGATCAAGCGCAGCTTCACCCGCTCACCCTGTGTGACCGCCAGCGACCGCGTCGCCGGATAAATCCTTCCGTTGACGGCATACCCGTCGTAGACCGGTTCCAACAATGGACCCTGATCGGGCCCGGCAGACCGGCCGCGGCCCATCATGCCGTGCATCATTCCCGAAGGCGGGCGCCGTTCGGTGCGGGCCGCACCGCCCCCGTCCTTCATGACCCAGTCTTCCAGAACAAGCGTGTATTCGCGGTCGTAGGCCGCCTCCGCTCCGGCCGGCTCCACGATCAGCGGTCCGTAGAGACCCTGGTCGAGCTGGTAGCGGGCGTGCGAGTGATACAGGAAACTGCCGGGGGTGGAGGCTTCGAATTCGTACACAAAGCTTTCACCCGGCATGACCGGCGGCTGGGTGATGCCAGGGACCCCGTCCATGGCATTTTGAAGTGGAATGCCGTGCCAGTGGATCGTGGTTCCTTCGGGAAGGTAGTTCTTAAGCACCACCCGTACGATTTCGCCTTCCTTAACCCTGATTTCCGGACCCGGGACCCGGCCGTTGAATGTCCAGGCCGTAAAATCAGGTCCGTTGCCGAGGCTGATGTTGGCCGGAGAAGCGGAAAAATGATACTCGCGCACCGGCTTGGCGGCTGCGGCCAGGGCTTTCGAAAAAAGACCGGCCGGCAGGCAAGCGCCGAGTGTGGCGCCTGCCGCCGCTTTCAGGAATTCTCTTCTGTGAAGCGTCATGTTGACCTTCTGTTCATATTTTCGGATGAGTTGGTCTAGTCGTCGGCCGGGTGCATCCAGCCGGTGGATTTGTCGACGAGCAATTTGTCCACCAGGGAGCCGTCTTTGGTGACGATTTCGGCTTCAAAGGCCTCGCCCTGGTCGGTGATCTTTCCCAGTTTCAAATTGGGGTTGCGGGTCGACTGCAGGTAATTTTCAACGGTTGTGCGGGCGCCGTCTTTATCGAGCGGGGTTTCCAGCCGGGCGGATCCGGCGCCGGTTCCACCCTGAACGGGCGCTCTACCTATCGTGCCGGCTCCACGTCCGTAACCGCCACCCATCATTCCGGGACCCATGTCATAACCGTGTCCCATCATTCCGCTTCCCATGCCCGAGCCGTAGCCCATCATGCCGTAACCGCGGCCGAAACCCATCGTGCGGCCGCTATTGGGACAGTTCCAGTCTCCGTCGGCATCGCCCATCATTCCCGGTCCCATCATTTGGTAGCCGCGGAAGCCGGCGCCCATGCCGCGTCCGTACCCCCGTCCCATATGGCGGCCGTAATTCGGGCCATCGGCATCATCGTCATTGTCCGCGCTGCTCCAGCCGCTCATCCGGCCGATATCGGGATTGATTTTCCTCATTTTCATCACGTAGTCGAGCCGCTTCTGGTCGAATTCCTCCGCTATCTTGGAGATGTCCTTCTGAAGCGCGGCGGCTTTTTGAGCATCCGGATTCTTCTTGGCCAGTTCGCTTTGCAGTTCCAGCCGCTTCTGATGCATGTCCTGCCGCAGATCACGGGTTTCATCGAAAAATTTCTGTCGCTCCTGTGCCACTGCTTGCTGATCTTCCGCACTTAAGTTGGCCGCATAACTGGGGCACCCGTCCTGCGGTCCATAGCCCCTTCTGCGATCGGCCGATGCCGTCACCCCCCAGCCGATCAGGACCAAAACGGTGAGGGCGGCCAAATAGAGTGCCATTCTGGATATTGTTTTCATTCTTTAGTCTCCTTTTCTGAAAAGTGTGTGAGGTCATATTCTCGCTGCGTCTCGCTTTGGAATAGCAGGTTTCGTGCCGCCGCTGCCCGTGTGAGGGAAACTTCCCCGGCCATCTATATAATGTGCTGGAATTATAAGAGATAAGAATGGAAAGTCTTGTGAAAAATGTCGACGCGGCGGCCAAATCAGTTTTTGGCATACCCGTTCTGACCGGGTCGAATATATCCGGATGATATTTCGGTCGGGGAGAAAATACCCACTTTCCTTGCTCGACCATCTTGGGTCGGCATTATCCGCAGCAAGTCGGCGGCTTGCCGCCGGTGGCTTTGTTCAACCGGTTCAGATACCGCTTCCATAACCCCGGCGGCTTTTCAGGTTTCTCGTCCAGGTATCTTGCGGGATTTTCCGTAAACGCTTTGCGGCAAGCGTCGGCGCAGAAGTAAAACCGGTTCTTCTTGTAGGTGGAAAAGTACCGGTTGTTCTGCGCGCTGACCTTCATTTTACATACGGGATCAATCGTCTGGCGACGGTTTTCGGCGATGTTTGTCATGGTCGATCTCCTCTATTTTTCACAGACGGGCATCGAAAAATACCACGCCTTATTTTTATGGTTGGTGGTGCCGCAGGGGGCCCAGGGAACGGGGAGTCGAGCACAGACGCGACTGGTCCTGTGCACTTGAGGTCGCCACAGACCGTGAATCTTGAACCACGGGTCTTCGATATGTGCGCTGCTATTCAGCAGACCGAAGATGGACCCCTTTATCAGGCAACATAAGGGCTGCCGGCTGCAATGTCACGCGCGCCCGATAGGTCGGGTCGAGCAGAGGGGGCAGTCGATGGCTGGATCGTCGCCTGCGCTCAGATCGAGATCGATGATGGTGCCCGGCGACTGGATATCCTGGAGACACTTCAGGAGCAGGCGCAGGATCTGAATCTGGCGGAAGCGCTGATGCGGAAACCCGAGCGGGTGACCGAGGGGCAGGTGCGGGTAAACCGCGCGCGGCGGCCTGACTTGCGCGGTGATTTCCTTTGATAGTGTGATCGAGACCGTGGCGATGCCGGAGGCCTCGATCACGCGTTGAATCAGCCCCACGGACTGGTTGCACAGGCCTCACCCCGGTGTGAGCAGAACAATATCGACCTTGTCCTGGCGCAGCCGTGCGGCGGCATCGGGCGCGCTCCTTTGGAGCAGGGCGTCGAGGTGACGGCCACGGATATGACCCATGAAGGAAAAGTGCCGCTGATTCACCCGGCCGATTTCCCCGAAGCGTTCGAGCAGCCGTACACCGGCGACCGGAAAAAGAATGTTGATATCTTTGTCCGCATCGCGATGGTCGAAATAGTCGTGAGTGATGGTCATCTCGGCCGGAGCGGCATCGGCGGGGATTTCGCGAAATGACGGATCGCCTTGTGAATCCCGCATGTCAAAGGGCGGCTGGCCTTTCAGATGCACGCCGCCGGTGGTCACCAGCGCCAGGCGGCTTTTGGACGGATCACCCGTGTATGAAGTCCAGGGAGTATCGGAGAAATAAACGAACCGGGTCTTTCGGACCCACCTGTTGAGCAGTGAGGGGTATCGGGCGAAAAACCGGGCAATGAGCTTATTTTTCAGTTGGTTCATTTTTAGTATGTTCATGGCTGATACTAAACTGCGAACCAGCCCGCAGTGCGGGATAAGAAATGGCTGCACTTCGAAGCTTGATATACATCTCCCAAGAGCAAATGGCAATAAATCGAATTCGGCATTTTCCTTTTAATCGGTTTTAATTTTATCGTCTTTGCTGTTGCCAAACAGGCAGACAACCAATAACTTCATAAAAAGGAGTCTTGATAAAAAGGCAGTCCTGCCCTTAAATCAGGTTGCCTGAGCCTTCGATCATTGTTACCCTTGTACCGGTTACTTTCGGTGCTGTAAAACTGTCGGTCACCGCCTTTCTCAAAAATAAGATTCAAAAATTTCGAACACCGAGGTGCTTTTGATGAAATGAGGTCGGTC
>CAWAAN010000006.1:0-202971 GCA_963779885.1 uncultured delta proteobacterium
AATCGCCGATGAGGTAGGCCTTTTCGAGATTTCCCAAACGTTGGACGATGCTGTCGATCACCTGGTCGATGCCCATCACCTTGCTGACCATGGACTGGAGTTCGGGAAATAGCGAATGCTCGGTGTTGGCCATGTAAAAGACCTGGCGGCCGGATTTCTCGGTTTTTAGAAGCTTGGTTTTTTTAAGTTGGTTGAGTTCTTCACGGACGGCGTTTGTGGAAACGTCGAACTCCTTGGCCAACTCACGCAGGTAGGCCTTGGTTGCCGGATTGAAAAAAAGCCGCACCAATAGTTTGATGCGGGTTTTCGATGATATGAGGCCGGTCAGTAAATTATCCAATATTAATTCACCGCCCGCTGCGCTCGGGGCACAGAGGTCGCAGAGGGGTTTAACTTTATGAAATCCGCCATGATTTTCGGTGCCATCTCCAGGCCGAGGAGATAATGGCTTCCAATTCGGGATATCTGCGGCTGCCAACCCAAAACCTTTGCGGCCTTTTCGTTGGAAGCGATCAGAACCGCCGGGTCGCCCGGTCTTCGGGCTGTTGCCTCATAATGGGATTTCGCGGCCGGTGATCCGGCTGGCGGTGTCGATCACTTGCCGCACGGAATATCCCTGGCCGGTGCCCAGGTTGATGAAATCGCTTTTGTGGCCTGCCAATAATTTTTCCAGCGCCAGGACATGCGCAGCGGCCAGGTCTGTGACGTGGATGTAGTCGCGGACGCACGAACCGTCCTCGGTGTCGTAGTCGGTGCCGAAAACCTTGATTGATTTTGAACGGCCGGCGGCTGCATCGAGGACCAGGGGGATGAGATGGGTTTCCGGGTCGTGGTTTTCGCCGGTCTCGCCCTCCGGGTCGGCGCCGGCGGCGTTGAAATAGCGCAGGCTTATGAAATTAAAAGGGTAGGCGGCGCTGTAATCCTTCAGGATTTCTTCCACCATGTACTTGGTTTTGCCGTAGGGGCTGATGGGCTGTTGCGGGTGGTTTTCGTCTATGGGTATCCGGACCGGGATGCCGTAGGTCGCGCAGGAGGACGAGAAGATGAACTGTTTTATGCCGTTGGTAATCAGCGCGTCCAGCAGGCTGATCGTTCCTTTGAGGTTGTTTTCGTAATATTTTTTGGGATCGGTGACCGATTCCCCGACATAGGCAAAGGCCGCAAAATGCATGACGGCCTGCACGCTGATGGTGCTTGAGGATTTCATCGAGCACCTGCCGGTCGCCGATGTCGCCCTTATAAAAAGGCCCCCACTTGACGTTCTCCCGGTGACCGTAAATCAGGTTGTCGAGCGTGATGGGGGTATGGCCGCGCCGCTTGAGTTCCTTGCAGCAGTGTGACCCGATGTAGCCCGCCCCGCCCGTTACCAGGATGTCCATGCGGTTTGTCCTTGGACCCTTAAGAAGGTGCCCGCCGTTTCTTTTTAGTACTGTCGACGGGCACAAGTTAAAACGATTCGGAAGTTTGTTGTGTGTTGTCGGTTGTTCGTTGCTGAAAAGTGGCTGGAGACCTCTTCCCCCGCCCCCAGCCCCTCCCGCCAGGGAGGAGAGTTTTTCGAGCTCCTAAATTTTGGATTATTATACATTAAGCCGGATATTTTGACAAGAAGTGAGTAGTTTTGTTGCTCGATATATACGCAAATCCTTCTCGGCTCTGATCCGAACGGCGACCGGAATTTTCATGGGAACCGGCTGCAGCAATGGAAAAGATCGTTTGACATCCGGTGGGTTTTACGTATTTTACGGGACCCTATTGAATTTTACATAGGAAACAACCGTGGCTTGACCAAATGGAGGGTTCCTGACTCTTGACGAGAAGTTGATAAGTGAGGATCATTTCCGGAAAAGGTTGTAGGCCCATCGGACAGTGTGCACCGCCGTTACAGGTTTTGGCCGATCCAAATTATAAAAAGGCTGTTTTGATTACCTTGAATTTCTGGGAATCTGGGAAGAAATTTATAACCCGGATTTTAATTCCCCCGAATTCGAGGGAATTAAAAGTCAGGCCGGGCTTAACCGTTTTGTTCTTCCTGTATAAAACGACTTAAACATGACAAATAGTTTGCGATCGATGAAGCAATAGGCACTTTGTTCAAAAAAACCAACAATCTTTACAAAAACAGCCTTAGACAGGATTAACAGGATTAAAAGGATCTCCAGCCGAAAAAAGACTGTTTATGGAGAAACAAAGACCAATCGAGAGACAAACCAAACATGAAGATCTTCATTTTATTATATTTTTTGACCGCCGTGCTGTTGACTTTTTACGGGATCAACTGCCATGTGATGATCCATCTGTTCAAAAGGCGCTTTGCCGCCCGGCGGCTGGAAGACCGGGCTGTTATTTCTGAATTTTACGGCGGGCCGATTCCCTTGAACGATCCGCAGCCGTTCGCGGCCCAACTGCCGATGGTTACCACCCAACTGCCGATCTTCAACGAATTGAACGTGGCCGGGCGGTTGATCGATGCGGCGGCGGCCATGGTTTACCCGCATGGCCGGCACGAAATCCAGGTGCTCGACGACTCGACCGACGAGACGCGCCAGATTGTCGCCGCCAAGGTGGCGGAACTGCGGCTAAAGGGAGTGGACATCAAGCACGTCACGCGCCCCGACCGCAAAAACTTCAAGGCCGGGGCCCTGCGGTACGGGCTCGAACGGGCGTCGGGCGATTTTCTGGCCATCTTCGACGCCGACTTCGTGCCGCCGCCGGATTTCCTGTTGAAATCGATCCCATTTTTTACAAAGGATGCGGGGCTCGGGTTCGTGCAGGGCCGCTGGGGGCATTTGAACCGCGACGAGAGCTTTATCACGCGTCTGCAGTCGATCGGCATCAACGGCCATTTCATGGTCGAACAGTCGGCGCGCAACTTCAGCGGCCTCTTTATGAACTTCAACGGCACGGCCGGCATCTTCAGGAAAACGGCCGTGATTGACGGCGGCAACTGGCAGGGCGACACCCTGACCGAGGACATGGACCTGTCCTACCGGATCCAGCTGGCCGGCTGGCGCTGCCGCTTTTTGATCGACCTGGTCGCACCGGCCGAGATACCGAGCAATATCAATTCTTTCAAGAGCCAGCAGTTTCGCTGGGCCAAGGGCTCGATCCAGACCGCCAAAAAACTGCTGCCCCGCATCCTGCGGGCCGACGTCAGCGGTTTCGTCAAATTCCAGGCCTTCATGCACCTGACCCACTACGCGATTCACCCCTTGATGCTCTTTTTGACGGTGATGGCCCTGCCGGTGCTCTTAAGCGGCCAGCCGCGGTTGACAGCCTTGCTCTTTTTCGCGTTCGGCAGCCTGCTCGCGTTGAGCTGCAGCGGCCCCTCGCGGCTTTACATGGTGGCCGAGCACGCCCTGGGCAAATCAAGGTTGAAAACGCTTTTGTTGATGCCGCTGATGGTCTGTTTCGGCTGCGGCCTGGCGGTCAACAATTCGCGGGCCGTGCTGGAGGCGCTGATCGGCCGTCAAAGTGATTTCGTCCGAACGCCCAAGAGGGGATTCTCCAGTGCAAAACGCTACCTGCCGGCCCGCAGCAGTCTCTACCTGACCGAAATAGGGGTGGGGCTGTGGTGTTTGGTCGGGATGATCATATACTTTTTCACCGAGCACTTTCTCGTCGGCCACTTCCTTTTCCTCTATGCGGCCGGATATCTCACCATCGGCATTCTCTCCTGGCGTCACAGCATCAACCCGGCATGAGGCGGTTTGCGTTCGTCGGTAGCAGCCTGGTGTGGCTGGCGGCCATGGCGGGTATCGCCGCCCTGGGTCCGCTCGGCCGGCATCCGGTAGCCGCGGGTATTTTATATATAGCGGCTTTCGGCTGTCTTCTCCTGATGGTGCGCCGGTTCCCGGACACCATCACACCCCCGCAGGTGCTGGGTATCGTTTTTTTATTGGGGACAACCGCCCGGCTCTTTTTTTTGTTTTATCCGGTCGGAAACGATGTCTACCGCTACGTCTGGGAAGGCTACATCCAGAAATTCGGCGTCAACCCGTATCTCTTTGCGCCGGACGAACCGGCCCTGACGGTGTTGGCGCATGCCGGGCTTCAATCGGTATGGGAAAACATCCCCCACAAAACCATTGCCGCCGTTTACCCGCCGCTGTCCCAGTTTCTCTTCAGGGGCCTTGCCGCCCTCAAACCCGATCCGCTGATTTTCAAACTCTGTTTCATCGCCTTCGATCTGGGCGTCATGGTGGTTTTAGCTCTGATTTGCCGGCTGAAGCGGGTGCCGTTTCAGCGCCTGCTGCTGTATGCCGCCAATCCGCTGGTGATCGTATACACCGCCGGGGAAGGGCATCTGGACGTGGCGCAGGCGTTTTTTCTTTGCCTGGGACTCTACCTGCTGTTCAGGGGCCACGCCGCCACCGCCTTTTTCGTTATCGGACTGGCGGTCATGACCAGGTATTTGGCCATCGTGGCGTTGCCGTTTCTTGTCACGCGCCGGAACTGGAAGGCCTCACTGACGTGTCTGCTGCCGGCCGGACTTTTTCTATTTTACGCCGACGCCGGTGGGCACCTCTTTTCCGCCCTGGGGCGATTCGGATCGACCCTGCATTACAACGACTCTCTCACGTCCATCCTGCGGCTCGCTCTGCCGGACCCGATCGTGGTGCCGGCGGCGGGAGTGCTGCTGGCCGGAATGCTGGCCGGAATTTTTCTGTCGGTTCCGGAGAAGCTGCGCAGCGTTTACCTGGCTATCGGCGTCACGCTGCTTTGCCTGCCGACATTGCATCCCTGGTACCTGATCCTGATCGCCCCGTTTCTGGTCTTTTACCCCTCGGCGGCGTGGTTCTACCTGCAGGCCGCCGTGGCGCTCACCTTTCCGGTTCTGGCGGTCGAACTGGCGACCGGCATCTTTCAGGAAGTTCACTGGATCAAGATCTTCGAATACGGCCCCTTTTTTGGACTCCTGCTCTACGGGGTTTTCAGGGATGGATATCTTTTTCGTGACGGCGCCCGCTATTCCGCGCCGCAAACGGTGTCGGTCATCGTGCCCACGCTGAACGAGGCCGACAATTTGGCCGGCTGCCTCATCTCGTTGAAAGAGCGCCGCCATGTGTCCGAGATCATCGTGGCCGATGGGGGCTCCACCGACGCGACGGTGAGGGTGGCGCTCGATTTCGAGGCGACGGTCGTCTGCGGCCCGAAGGGAAGGGGACTGCAGATTCGTGAGGGAGTCGCGGTGGCGACCGGCGACCTGCTGATGGTACTGCACGCCGACAGTGTACTGCGCCCGGGCATTTTAGCGGCCGTTATCGACGGTCTGCGCCGCGACCCTTACGCACCGGGCGGGGCGATGGCCATGCGCTTCGAAACCCGGACCGCCAGCGCGCTTCTCATTTCCGCCTTGAACAACCTGCGGGCGCGGTTTACCGGCATCGCCTTCGGCGATCAGGCCCAATTCGTGCGTCGGCCCGCGCTCGAAGCGGTCGGCGGGTTTCCGGACCTGATGCTGATGGAGGACGTGGAGCTGTCGCTGCGGCTGAAGGAGTTAGGGCGACCGCTTTTTCTCGGGCAAGGGGTCAGGGTGTCGAACCGGCGCTGGCAGGGAGTCGGAATTGCCGCAAAAATCATGCTGGTCGTGAAACTCCTGGGGCGTTTTTTGTTGGAACGCCGGTGGGAGGAGGGGCGGGGGGTAGGATCCGATTATTACTCCGCCTACTATCGGCTTTGAGATAGGGCTTTTGTACTGCGTTATCGGTCGTCGGCGTATGATAAAATGAGGGGTTCAAGGTTCAAGGTTTAAGGATCAAAGGTTAAATAATGCTGATTCCGAACTTTATCCTCCGTTACTTGGATTGGCAACCTCAATACATTGATATCGAAGCTTGACAGACATTATAATACCCATTAGAATGATAATAAAAAATGGGGGAGGACAAGCGATGGAGACTGCCGTGAAAACGAAACGCATTACGATATTGGGGACGCCGGAGTTCAAGGATTATTTGGCTCGGGAAGCAAAACAGGAGGGGCTGAGTTTATCGGAACTCGTTCGGCGTCGGTGCGAAAGAAAACCCCAAGACCCATACGAGGAATTGCTGGCGGCACTTGTGAAAGAGGTCGGTGCGGCGACGGCCAGGGCAAAATTATCTTTGGAAAAAGGGCTGGCGGATGCGGAAAGGGTGATGGCTGAAATAAGGAGGAAGGTTTGAGCACGTTAACGGATGTCATGGCGGCGATGAAGGATGTTTTGCTGTTGACCGATAAGGTTGAGCGTGCCGGAACGGTGCTCTCCGAAATAGCCGGTGAGGTGCGCGATCACGACCGGCGCTTGGTTCGCCTGGAAACGATAGTTGAAATTGCCAGAAACCAACCACGGATAACTCACTAAATGCGAAGCGCCTTTTCTACGGTCTTGCTCCACCCACCAGGCCAGATCTTCGAACCCGGCCGGATCAAACTCCAAGCTTTTTGCGGGCTTCGTCAAAAGGAATGCCTTTCTTGCGGTTTTTAGCGTCCAACAGCCGTTTTTTCATGGCTTTACTTTTTAAAAGGTAGGCGGTCTCTTTCTCGGACTGGATCTCCTGCCAGAGGTCGATAGGCACAATAACCCCGGTAATAGTGTTATTTTCATCGGCGATGTATTGAATCTGGCCCATGATGGTCGCTCCTGTTTTCAAGTTCTAAATCAAGTTCTTTTATCAGGCCGGAGAGGGAATATTCCGCCATACCGCTCTTCTCACCTTCTATTAATGCCTGCCTTAAAGCAAGGATCTTGATTTCCCTTTCCTCGAGCAGTCTCAATCCGGCCCGTACCGCCTCGCTGGCCGAGGCGTATCGACCGCACTATATTTAATGAGAAATGAATGAATCGAGGTGTTCTCCAAGGGTTAGGCTTGAATTTTTCTGCATTGCGCCACCTCCATCTGCAGAAAAATACCAATATATCATGGGTTCGTTTTTGGGAGGCTGAAATCATTTTAAGTTTGACATTTACTAAAAATTGTCATACTTATGCTAAAAAAGTTTAACTTATTATTGAGGATGTCATGCAAAGTGTACGCGTGTTGGCCAAAGGCCAAATTGTTATACCGGCAGCCTTGAGAAAAAAATATGGAATCGAGCCGGGTGCTCAACTGAACATTTTCGAATATGGCTGCCTCATTCACATCGTGCCTCCGTCGAAGGATTCGGTGGCGAGCGCCATGGGCTGTCTGCCTGATCGTCCCTCTCTAACAGAAGAATTGCTCCGTGAACGAAAGAAGGATTTTGCCGCGTGATCCCCGCTTATCTCTTTGACAGCCATGCGTTGCTTTCTTTTTTCCAAAACGAAGCTGGCGCGGAGATCGTTGCGGACGTCCTAAAAGAAGCCCTTCGACAAAATACGAACACACTGATTTCTGTTATAAATCTTGGTGAGATCATTTATCTGACTAAAAGACGGTTCGGAGAGGAAAAAAAGCTAGAAATATTAGGGCGTATCCACCAGTTGGGCCTACAGGTGCTCCCCGCGCCGGATACCTTGGTGTATCAAGCAGCGGAGTTCAAGGCTGAATACCCAATCGCTTATGCGGACTGCTTTGCCTTGGCTTGTGCCATTGAACATTCCGCTGTTCTGGTGACTGGCGACCCCGAGTTCAAGCTGGTAGAGCACTTGGTGACGATTCAATGGATACGGTGATAACAGCTTCAGGGTAGGGCCTTTGGGCTGCGTGACGGTATCGTCGATTAAAAACACCTATAACAGAGGTCGGCTTCGGGTGGGTCAATTTTAGGCTGTCACAAGTTCCCAGAGTTAGTCAATTTTGGATTAGCACAAAGAAATGGGGCCACCGCAGGCTCCTTAAAGTTTTTAGGCACTTTTCACTTTTACGCACTACAGCTTACTTTAGGCACTTATCCTTCAGCATGTCCGCAATTGCCTGGAGAGCCAGGATGTAGCCGATGGCGCCCAGGCCGACGATGCGGCCGGTGACGATGTCGGCGATCAGCGACTTTCTGCGGAATGTCTCGCGTTTGTATGTGTTGGACAGGTGGACCTCGATGATCGGGATGTCGAGCAGCAGCAGGGCGTCGCGGATGGCGATGCTGGTGTGCGTGTAGGCCCCCGGATTGATGATGATGCCGGACGTCTGTCCGATGGCCTGTTGGATCGTATCGACGAGCAGGCCTTCGTGGTTGGATTGAAAGGTCTTCAGCACCAGGTTCAGCCGCGCGGCCGCCTCGGCCAGCATCGCGTCGATTTCCGGGAGCGTCCGGCGTCCGTAGACCTCCGGTTCCCTCTTGCCCAGCATGTTCAGGTTGGGGCCGTGAATCACCAGAATGTGCGCCTGCCCGCCGGCGTTTTCAGTCATCAGACCTCTCCCAGCTGCTTTTTGAAGCGCTCGATCACCCGCCAATAATCCTTTTGCCCGAAAATGGCCGATCCGGCCACGAATATCTCGGCCCCGGCCGCCGCCACTTCGGCGATGTTGTCTTCCTTGATGCCGCCGTCGACTTCGATCAGGGTCGCCAGGCCGCGCGCGTCGATCATGCGGCGCAATTTCCTGATTTTATCCAGCGAATTGCCGATGAAGGCCTGGCCGCCGAAGCCGGGGTTGACGCTCATGATCAGGATGTAGTCAGCGTATTCCAGCACCCAGTCGAGGGCGGCGAGCGGCGTCGACGGGTTCAGGACCACCCCCGCTTTGGCGCCGGCTTCCTTGATCTGTTGCACGGCGCGGTTCAAATGCGGGCAGGTTTCCGCCTGCACCGAAATCCAGTCCGCGCCGGCCTCGGCGAAGGCCTGGATGTAGCGGTCGGGGTTTTCGATCATGAGGTGAACATCGATGGGCAGGCGGGTGATCTGCCGCACGGCCTTCACGACCAGGGGTCCGAAGGTGATGTTCGGGACGAAATGGCCGTCCATCACATCGGCATGGATCCAGTCGGCCCCGGCCGCTTCCACCGCCCGGACCTCTTCGCCCAGCCGCGAAAAATCCGCCGAAAGAATCGATGGTGCAATCAATTGTTTAGTCATTTATTACTCCTTCAACCAAAAGTTTTTGAGCCATAAAGGAGCAATTTCCGGCAAGTTCAAGGAAATCGGGGGAATTGCGCGGAAGCATACTCGTGTATGCCGCACAAGCGATTACGCCGATTGACGCCGAAATTGCGGGAAAGGGCCTTTTGTGGGCAAAAACTACCAGGTGTCATAGACTTCTGTGGCTACAAGCCGCTCGTCTTCGTAAACCAGCAAGGTGGCGGGTTGGTCGCGGGGGATGATCAGCCAGATATCTTTCCCCGGGCCCACGAAATCATCGAAAATATCGCTCGTCAGCCCGTCGCGGTTCAACTGCACCCGTATATGGCGTTTCAGAAAGCCATTGTCAATCCGGTAGTGAAAAATTCCGGTGGCGGCCGTGCCGGCTTGTTCCGCCGCGCCGCCGGCTTCCCGGCGGCGGTTGATCACCAGGTTGACCTCATCGCCCGGGCTCACCCGGTAGCCGGCCGGGGGTTCCTGCTCCAGAACGCTGCCCTTGGATTTATCCTTTTGAAACCGGGTTTTGATTTCGCCATGCGGCAGATGGTATTTTTCGATGGTCAGCAGGGCATCTTCAAGCGGCAGTCCGCTTAAATCCGGCATTTTATAAGCCGCGGGCCGCGGCCCCGCGCCGACCAGCAGGTCGACACAGGTGCCGCGCCGGATCGTGGTGCCGGATGCGGGAAATTGGGCAATGACGGCATCCTTGTCGGCACTGTCGTCGAAAACACTCGCCAGATTGCCCCGGCACAGATCCTGCTCTTCGAGAATCACCCGCGCCTGCTGGAGCGGGATCCCCGTCAGGCGCGGCATCGGGATCATCTGCGGCCCCTTGGAAAAAATGATCTTGACGTCGCGGCCCTTTTTTATTGCGGACCCGGGCCGCGGTTCCTGGAAAATGACATGGTTTTTCGGCATTTCGGCCGTGTATTCGGAGCCCTTGACCTTGGTGTTGAGTCCAAGTCCGGTCAAGGATTCGAGAACATATATCACATCCTTGCCGATGAAATCCGGCACGATGACCGTGTCTTCGCTCCTGATGATAAAGGATAGGGTAACGTAAGCCGTGATGCCGGCTGCACCGATGAAAAGGGCGCCGAGCACCGCTATTTTTACCAGTCGCGCCATCATGGACGGCACCTGAGCCGGGCGGAAAAAAAACCGTCCGTGCCGTGTCGATGCGGAAAGGTTTCAAGGAATCCGTCGCGGGTCAGCGGCCTGTCTTCCAGAAGGGGCAGATAGTCGGCGGCGTTTTCAAGCCGGTAGTTCGGATGTTTTTCGAGAAAGGCGGTCACGACTGCTGCGCCTTCTTCCGGTTCGCTGCTGCAAACGGCATAAACAAGGACTCCACCGGGTTTGACCCGCGCGGCCAGGCGATCCAGAAATTCGGCCTGGCGCCGGCCGTAACCGGCGAGCACGGTTTCCTTGACGAGCCATTTGGCATCCGGGTTGCGGCGCAACACCCCGAGACCGGAACAGGGGGCATCGAGCAGGATGCGGTCGAAGGGTCCGAGGCCATCGGGCCAGCGGTCGCCTGAAAGATCCAGGGCGACAGGCCGGACGATCGAAATACCCAGGCGGCTCATGTCGGCCGCGAGCCTTGTCAACTTGGCCGCATTGACATCCAGGGCGGTGATGGTGCCGCTGTTTTGCATCGACTGCGCCATATGAGCGGTTTTGCCGCCCAGGCCGGCACACGCATCCAGGACCGTTTCCCCCGGCCGGGGATCGAGCAGGATCGTGACGAGCTGGGCGGCTTCGTCCTGAACCTGGATAAACCCCCGTTTAAAGGCCTCGAGTTCTTCGATCGGCTGTTGAAGATGGCGCAGCAGGAGGCCATCGGGTGCCAGAACGGCGGGCTGAACGGTTTGCCCTTCGCCGGCCAGTTCTTGCAGGAGCCGCGTGCGCTCGATCTTCAGGGTGTTGGTCCGCAGCGTGACCGGCGGGATCGTGTTGACGGCATCGCACAGGGCCGCCGTTTCATCGGGGCCGAAGCGCTCCAGCCAGCGCCGCACCATCCACGGGGCGAAAGATTTCGCTGCCGCCAGCGCGGCGACCGGGTCTTTTTCGAGCACGGGGTAGCCGATCTTCTTGTGGCCCGCCGCGGCCTTGCGCAGCACGGCGTTGACAAAGCGTACGACCCACTCCGGCGCCAGGGGCTTGGCCAGCTCCACGGCCGTGTTGACCGCGGCCGACACCGGAATGCGGTCCAGGAACATCACCTGAAAGAGCGCGATTCTCAGAATGGTCAGAATATCCGGTTGAATCTTATCCAGCGGGGTGCGGGAAAACGACCCGATCACGAAATCGAGCCGGCCGCGCCAGCGCAGCACCCCGAACACGATCGCCTGCAGCAGCGCGCGGTCCCGCTGGCGCAAAAGGGGACGCTTTTGACGGAAGTCCTCCAGGATCGCATCCAGAGTTTGTCGCTGCCGGTCCACGGTGCTAAGAATCTGCAGCGCCATGCGCCGCACCATCAGCGGATGGTCGGGGGAGGCATCGGGGGGTAGTTTTACGGCGTCGAGGGGCATGGGGGAAACAGGAAAAAGGTAAAGGGTTAAAGGTAAAAGGCAAAAGGCAAAAGGTAAAAGGTAAAAGGCAAAAGGAAATAGGTGCCTGGTTAAAGGTAAAAGGCTAAGGGCAAATGGCTAAAGGAAACAGGTGCCCCCTGGTTAAAGGTTCAAGGTGTAAGGTTCAAAATAAAGGCAAAGGGTTAAAGGTTAAAGGGAAAAGGTTAAAGGTATAAGGCTAAAGAAAAAAAGTAAAAGGCTAAAGGCAAATGGTTTGGGCTCCGGGATCATGGAGGGACGTCGATCCTTTAATTCCGAACGGGGAACGGTGAACTTGGGACCTCTTTATCATCAGCCGTTCCGGCCGCAAAGTGACGACTTGGGTTAAGGTGCCAGCAACCGTTTATCAAACTGGTAGTTTTCAGGTTTTCCGATGGAAATCTGACCGAAATCAGGGTGGCTTGGGTTGATAAGGAAGTTCATTTCGCTGGGAATGAGAGAACTTGGAACGGCTAAAACAGCAGATTTTCCTTCCTCAACCCACAACGTGCCAAGTTCTTTGGTTATGAAGGTCGCCGGATACTGCGACCAGTTTGGCGGAAGGTCTTTCGTGCGAACACGTTTCACGAGTTTTTCGTTAAATGAGGCCGCGATGGCCAAATAATTTTTGTTCGCAATCAGGCGTGTGGGCATATTGACCAGGATCTCAAGTGTGGCGAGGGAAAGCGAACTCGCGGTGTAAATGATACGGGTACCCTTTTTGTTCCAACGGCTTGAGTGCGTCAGCCCACCTTCGCCCGTAAAGGCTGCATGGGCCCAATCGGCAGAGACAATCCGCCACGAGATAATGTTCACGAGAAATCGCCGTGCAGAATACGTCCAAGAATATCCTCAACTTCCCGCGCCCCGATTTCGGTGCCGCAGTAGTCAAGTGGCGTCCGGCCCGACAGGGCAACAAGCGGTTCGCGCATCCAGGAGGAAGCGGACACGGCGTCACCAAATACCGTGACCGCGCCGTTGAAGACGTTCGCAACACGATAAACCCGTTCAGACTCCTGTGGCGTTAGTCTGCCATCCTGTTTGCGCCGTCGCAGAGTGCGCAGTGCGATCCCGGTGACCTCGCAGAGATCATCGATTGTGATTCCCATAGCCTTCGCGAGTCCCCAAAAATTCGACACCGGCAATCCCTGTTTAAGGGTGGCGATCAGTTCCTCGGAGTTTTTGGCGCGTCTCACGACAGGAATGTGGAAATATTCGCTATCGGAAACTTCACCGGGCAAGCCCGGAAAAGCTTCCGCCTGCCGGAAGCCTGACGGGGTCCAGACGAGAAAGCTTTCGAATGTCACCGGCATGCAGACATCGGAAACTTTTTGTGGGGCGATTCTGGCGGCCATGATACCCTCCTGCCACTAATGGTGCCAATTGTCACTAACGATAGTGCCATTTGTGTCGAGTGTCAAGCCGGAAACACAAACGGGATTTTTGAGACCGTATCGGGTGAAATTGTATCACAACAGAGTGGCGCAACGTCCTCGAACGAGACAAGGGTGGACATCGCAAAGGTTCAGGGTTCAAGGTCACGGTTCGGGGTTGGCGGATGAAGGCGATTAGATGTTACAGATGGCGACGATGGGGACAATTCATGGCTGACAAGATTTATTTCGTCAAATCGAACATCGTCCCGGCGGGGATCGAATGGCCGCGCAGGTACTCTTCGGCCGTCTGGCGGTTGCCGGATTCTCCCTGGACCTCCAGGAGGCAGATCACCCCCTTGCCGGTGGCGACCCTGAGTTCATCGGGGAATCCGGGCACGATCGTTCCCGGGGCGGCGGGGGGTCCGCTGGACGGCAGGGCTGTGGCCTTATAAATTTTAAGGCGCTTGCCGTCGTAAAACGTGAACGCCCCCGGCCAGGGGGTCAGGCCGCGAATGCGGTCGTAAATGCGTTCAGCCGGCCGATGCCAGTCGATCCGCCCGTCTTCCTTCTTCAGGATCGGGGCCAGGGTCGCCCGGGCGTGCAACTGCGGCCGCGGCGTCAGGCGCCCGTCTGCCAGCTGCTCCAGCGTGTCATCCAGCACCCTGGCCCCCAGAACCGCCAGCCGGTCATGAAGGGAGGCGGCCGTATCTTCGGGCGCGATCGGTTCCGTGGCGGTGAGAAGGATGTCGCCGGTGTCCATGCCCGCGTCCATCAACATGGTGGTGATGCCGGTCTCGGTTTCACCGTTGATGATCGCCCAGTGGATCGGGGCCGCACCGCGATAGAGCGGCAGGAGCGACGCGTGGACATTGACGCACCCACCGGCCGGGATCGCCAGCAGCGCCGGCGGCAGGATGCGCCCGTAAGCGACCACGACCATCAGGTCCGGATGCAGCCGGGCCAGGGTGTCGATGAATTCCGCGGTTTTGATCTTTTCCGGCTGGATCACCGGCAACCCCAGCGTCAACGCGGCTGTTTTGACCGGCGGTGGATAGACGCGCCGTCCTCTGCCTTGCGGGCGATCGGGCTGGGTGACCACCTGAATCACACGATGGCGGCTGCGGTGCAGGGTTTCGAGGCAGGGGACCGAAAAATCCGGCGTGCCCATGAAAACGATATTAAAAGATCGGGTCATCGCACTATTTCTCGCGCAGCATCTTGGTGACGCGCCGCTTGTAGAGTTCGCGCTTCAAGGCGCTGATCCGGTCGATAAACAGCGTGCCGTTCAAATGATCGATTTCGTGCTGCAGCACGATCGCTAAAAATCCCTCGGCCTCCACCCGCAGCGGCTTACCCTCGCGATCGACCCCCTCCACGAGGACCCGGGCGGCTCTTTTGACATCGGACCTGAAATCGGGAACGCTCAGGCAGCCCTCGTTCTCGGAAATGATCTGCCCCTCGGTTTCGACCACCCGGGGGTTGATGATGACCCCAAAACGGTGGTCGTTTTCTTCCGGTTTATCGTCATAGACCAGTACTTGCTTGTCGCTGCCGACCTGGATGGCGGCCAGCCCCACGCCGGGGGCATCGTACATGGTGTCCGCCATTTCGGCGACGAGCTTTTGAATCATCTCGTCGATATTTTCGACCGGCCGGGTCGGTTGCAGCAGAAATTTATTGGGATAGGTCAGTATTTCAAGCTTGTTCATTAACTTGCCTCATTATAGTTGTTGTGGCACTTCGCCCACCCGCCGGATGTCCACACCGCTGATCCAGGCCGAAACGAGGCCGACCAAAACGACCGGCAGGATTTGAACCGCATGGTTGGCCAGGGTGAAGCCGGCGGCCTGGTTTTCAGGCACGCCGAAAAGAAGCATGGCGAAGATCCCGCCCGCTTCCCACAGGCCCCAGTAGCCCGGCACGGACGGCAGGGCGATCACAAAGCAGATAATCACCATCACGGCCGTTATTTCGCTGAACGTCAGCCGGATATCCGGACAACCGATGGAAAAAATATAATACGACAGGGCCGTGAAGAACCAGACGGCGAGCGAATAAATAAGACATATAGTAATGCGTTTGGGCTCTTTGATCAATGCCATGCCGGCCGCGATATTTTCGATGACGTGAACCACCGGTCGGCAGAATTTTTCCCTGACCCGGTCGCGTGTGGACGCCGAGGCAAAAAAAAGCAGCCGGGGCGCGGACAGGACCAGCCGGTTTCCCAGTTTTCTGGTTGGGCCGAGACTGACCAGCAGCAGGCCGGCCACCAGCAAGACCCCTATTTTCAACATGCCGTTGAATACGGAAATCAGGACCTCGTAGTCCAACCGGTATTTGCCGAAGGTGAAACTGTAGCCCGGATCGATCCTGACAAAGGCCGAAACCGCCAGGAACAGCGCCAATAAAATGATCAAATCGAAGATCCGCTCCACCGCCACCGTGGCCAGTCCGGTCGAGAGCGGCACGGCCTCCTTGCGATTCAGGACCAGCGGGCGGGCCACTTCGCCGACGCGACCCGGCAAGACGCAGTTGATCATGAAGCCGATCATCAGCGGGTGAAACGCCTGCCAGAAACCAACCCGGTAATGCGAGGCCAGAATAAATCGCCACCTGGCCGCCCGCAACCCGAAGGCCACCAGGATCATGGCCACCGTGGGGAAGAGCCAGAGATAGTTGATTGACGAAAGGTATGCGAGGAGATCTTTGACGGGAACATTGCGGAAGGCGAAATAGAGGGTCGTCAGCGAAACGGCGATGCCCAGGAACAGTGAAATGCCTAAATTTTTGTTCATTCTCCTTATCGGTTCCCTTTATGAACTGACGCTTCGCCTTATTTAACGGGGACTCTTTTTTAGTTTCCGATCCAGAAATGAGCCATTTTTTCGCAAGGTCAAGGAAATCGGCCTAATTGCGCGGAGGCATACTTTTGTATGCCGCACAAGCGATTCGGCCGGTTGACGCAGAGATTGTGGAAAAGGGCCGTTTATGAACGGAAACTCTGCGCGTGCACCGCCTCTGACAGTATCCTGCGGGCTTCGATCACATCCTTTTTGATCTGTTCCGAAAGCGCCGCAATGCTGGAAAATTTAAGCTCGTCGCGGATCCGTTTGATGAAGTTCACCCGGATCTTGCGGTCATAGATATTGCGGTCGAAATCCAGGATATACACCTCGACGGTAAACAGGTGGTCGTCGAAGGTCGGACTGTAGCCGATGTTGGCGACCCCGTCGAATTGCTCGTTGCCGCACAGGACCGTCACGGCGTAAACCCCGGTTTTGGGGCACAGTTCATCCTGCAGGGTAATGTTGGCGGTCGGGAAGCCCAGCAGCCGGCCGCCGCGGTTGCGTCCGGTGGTGACGGTGCCGCGAATCTGATAATAGCGGCCGAGCAGCGGCTGGACTTCGTCCACATGGCCCTCGATGACCAACTCCCGGATGCGGGTGCTGCTGATCCGTCCCTCGGGGTCTCGGATGGCCTGGATCCAGTCCGACAAAAGCACTTCGAAATCGAAGAGTTCGGCGAAGGTTTTCAGCAGGCCCACCGTGCCTTCGCGGTTGCGGCCGTAGGTATAGTCCTTGCCGACGACGATCGCCGTCATCCCGATTTTGCGGATCAGGACATCCTCGACGAATTCACGCGGCGACAGGGCGGCAAATTGCCGGGTAAAGGGCACCACGATCAACACATCGATATCGAGCCGCTGGATGAGGTCGATCTTTTGGTCCAGGATCGTGATCAGCGGGGGATGATTGGCCCCGTTTAACACCCGCATCGGATGCGGTTCGAATGTCATCGCGACCGAAGTGCCGTCGATGGCCTCTGCTTTCTCGACGACTTCATGAAAAAGGGCCTGGTGCCCCAGGTGCACCCCGTCGAAATTACCGATCGTGACCACGGCCCGCTTGAAGGGGGCGCTGATGTCGTCCAGGCTTCGAATGATTTCCATTTAAAATTTCGTTCCGGCTTGCGAAATCCGCTTGACAGGTTTGGTAAAGAGGGATATTTATTCCAACTTTGAAAATAAATCAATCCCTTTAAGTTTCAAGCCGAAGTGGCGGAACTGGTAGACGCGCTAGGTTCAGGGTCTAGTGGATGTACGTCCGTGGGAGTTCGAGTCTCCCCTTCGGCACCATCTTATTATGAAATCAGCGGCTTAGGTCGCTTTTTTCATTTATGGGTGCGGATAGGGTACGTCCGGGTCGGCTATAAGGTCTTCCGTGCGTTCCTGCACCTCGATCTCGGCTTCCCATAAGACGCCATCCTTTTCCAGCTCCGCCACTATCCTGGACCGTGCCGTCCGCCACTGCCTTTCGACCATCTCACGACTCGTGTCAGCTTTTGGTTGCCCTCCATTCCGCTTCAAGCTCCTTTCCTAAAAATTGAATAACCCCGTTTCAGTGGAACACTGAATATCGGGTCTGGATATTAGATGATAAGGCACGCGGTTCATCGTCCGAAGGAATTACCAAGGCGGTTCAATTTGGGACGGGGTAGAGAACTCATGCAGTATATAGGGCACAGTTTTGACTGATCCCCTACAAAAGAGTGCTGAATCATTTTGCGGAAAAATTGCACATACCGGTCAGAGAGGGGGCTCGCTCTTCAAATTCAGTTAAGAGGCCTTCGAACTTCTGGCCGAGTTTGAAAAGCGGGGCAAAGGACAAGCTTACCGACTTGGTGTATAGCGTATGTCGATGAAATTGGCATCCATATCGGTGGTAAGGGTGACTGGCGGCACTGCGTCTCCAATTATAGCTGGATGCTCTTTTATCCCCTAATAAAAGTGGTAAGGAGATCATCAACTCAACAAGCATCCTACTCGGAAATTAGAAACAATTCTCATCATAGCCGCGATTTTTTGGTCGATTTTTTTCGTTTGACATTTAAAGTGACAAATGCTACGAATCGAGCTAAATCTTAACGGCGTTACTATAATCGTAATAATTTAATGCCATGTCTCCATCGTCCGACCAGTATTTTTCGACGACCCTGGAAAAAGGTCTGTCTATCCTGCGCCTTTTCGATCGCGACCACACGCGACTGACCCTTTCTCAAATCACCGCACAATGCGGCCTCAACAAAACATCCGCCTACCGGCTCGTCAATACCTTGGTCGGCCTAAGCTATCTCCATAAAAACCCCCAAAGCAAGTTTCTGCGTTTGGGGTGCAACGCACTGGCGCTGGGCCATAACTTCTTGCAGGGATTCGAACTGCTCCAGACGGTCAAGCCGCTCATCGACGAAACCTTCAGTAAACGGAAGATGACGATCGACACCGCCCTGTTTTCCGATTTGAGCCTTTTGGCCCTCTACCGCCGCGAGGGGTCCGGAACCATATTCTTCCGCCATCCATTGGTTAGCCGAGACCTCCACGCGCGGGCCATGGGCAAGGCCGTCCTGGCCGGCTTGGCCGCCGGGGAGCGTGAACAGGCGCTCGCCAAACTCGTTTTGACGGCCCACACGCCGAACACGATTACCGACCGGAGGACGTTGGAAGCCGAGCTGAATGTAACGCATTCCAGGGGCTATGCAATCAACAACGAAGAGTTCTTTTTGGGGCTCGTGGCAATCGGGGCCGCACTGGTAAACTTCCAGAGCGGGACCGTACTCGGAGCGGTGAGCTTCGATTTCGCCCTCGGCGAGCACTCTTTGGAAAGCGTCGTGCGCGATCATGTGGCCGTTCTCCTGAAAATGGCCCACGATCTGTCCTATATCATGACCATCACGGAGAGATAACAGTTCCTCTGCGGAGGTTTGGGAATCATGCGGGAAAGGACAGCCCGGCATCATTTTAGTCCGCGAGACCGCCGGATGCTTTAAGGAACCACAACCAATGAGAAAGGAAGGAATGCCATGAAAAATTCAATTTTTGCGGTAGTCGTCGTCACGCTGACGCTGTGTTTTGCGGCCGCGGGGCATGCCGGTGCACTGGACGACATCGAAAAGAAGGGCGAATTTGTGGTGGGGGTTCGTGACGGTGCCATACCCTTCGGATTCTTTGATGCCAACAACCAGCAAGTCGGCTTCAGCGTCGACATGGCCAAGGAATTCAACAAGGCTCTGGAAGCCAAGTTCGGTAAGCCGATCAAACTGACCCTGAAGACAATCAACCCTAAAACACGCATTCCCTTAGTGGCCAACCGCACGCTGAACATGGTGGCCGGATCGTCCACGCACACCGTGGCCCGGGAAGAAACCGTGGACTTTACCATCACGGTGTTCCTGACCGGGACCCAACTTCTCGCCAAGAAGAATAAGGGTTTTACGAGCTACAAGGACATGGCCGGCAAGAGGGTCGGGGCGGCGCAGGGATCGACCAATGAGAAGGCCATCCGCGATTTGAACGAGAAGAAGGCGATCGATCCGCCGGCCGACATCGTGGTTTACCAGGAGCACAGCCAGGGCATGCTGGCCTTGCAAAAAGACATCATTGACGCCTACTGCACGGACGGCATCCTGCTGGCGGGATTGAAAGCTAAGGCGCCTAACCCTGAAGAATATGAACTGGTGGGTGACCTCATCACTTATGACCCGTATGCCTACATCGTGCCGGAGGACGATTCCAAATTCCGGGATTTTATCAACATCGAATTAATCGGAATGATCAAGGACGGTCGCTACGAACAGTATTATGAAAAGTGGTTCGGACCGAACGGGACTGTGCCCTACCCGATGACCAAGGAAGCCGCCATCCTGATAAAGCTCCAGGCCTGGCCGTGATGTGACGGGTTGACCGCGCGGGACGTTCCCGATGCCCCGCGCGGCCACCTTCCTGTGTGGCGGCCAATGTTGCGATCCGAAAGCCCGAGGAGTTCGTTCGCAACACGCCAAAAAGGAGATAGATTGTGCTTTCCTATAACTTCAATTGGTCTGTCATCTGGACCGAACCCTATAGTCAATGGATGCTCCAGGGAATCTGGACCACCATTCGGCTAGGGCTGATCTGTTGGTTCATTGCCCTGTTTCTGGGCATCGTGATCGGTACCTTCCGGGTGACGCCCTTTAGGCCCTTGCGGATCTTCGGTACGGTCTACACGGAAATCTTCCGGGACATTCCCCTTCTGGTGCAACTCTTCTTTTGGTATTTCGCTGCCCCCTCGATTCTTCCCAAGCCAATCGAAATGTGGCTCTACCGGGGACTGCCCGACTCCGAGTTTTGGATCGTGGTGGTGGGCCTGTCCATCTACACCTCGTCGCGGGTCGCTGAACACATTCGCGCCGGCATGCAGGCGATTCCAGAGGACCAGTTCAACGCCGCGTTGAGCACGGGGTTTACGCATTTCCAGGCCTACCGCTACATCATTATCCCCTTTGCGGTGCGCCTCGTAATCCCGCCCCTGACTGCCGAGTGTTTGACCGTTTTCAAGAACACGGCCCTGGCTATGACGGTGGGGGTGCTGGAGACCACCTTCATGAGCCAACAAATTGAGGCCTACACCTTCCAGGCCATCGAAGCCACCACGGCAGCCTCGCTAGTCTACATGGTCATCACACTGACCGTGGTGTTTGTGATGGGCCTAGTGGAAAAACGACTGGCGGTGCCGGGTCTCATCACGCGGAAAGGGGGGATGTGAGGCAATGGATGGGTTCAACTGGGAGGTTATAACGAACAACCTCGCTTTTCTGCTGCAGGGCCTGACGACCACCTTCAAACTCGCCCTGGTGTCCATCACCGGCGGGCTGCTGCTTGGCATCCTGGTGGGCATGGCGCGGCTGAGTTCAATAAAGGCGATCTATTATCCGGCCACCGCTTTCGTCAACCTCATGCGCAGCCTGCCCCTGATCCTGGTCATCTTCTGGTTCTACTTCCTCGTGCCGGTCATCGCCGGTCGGCCGATGGGGGATTTCTTCTCGGCCTGCGTGGCCTTCGTGATCTTCGAGGCCGCCTATTTCGCCGAAATCGTGCGCGCCGGGATTCAGTCCATATCGACCGGACAGATGCAGGCGGCCTACTCGACGGGGTTCGCCTACCGAGACACGATGCGTTACATTATCATTCCCCAGGCCTTGCGCAATATGGTGCCCTCGTTGCTGACACAGTCGGTGGTCGTCTTTCAGGATACCTCGCTGGCCTTCGTGATCGGTCTCAAGGAATTCCTACGATCCGCCTCCATTGTGGATGCGCGGGAGATGCGCAGTCTAGAACTGTATGCCTTCGTGGGCGCGGTCTATTTCGTGATCTGCTTCACGATGAGCAAGATGAGCAAACGTCTGGAAATCCAAAGAGAGCATGCCTGATGATCGAAATTAACAATGTGAGCAAGTGGTTTGGTACCTTCCAGGTCCTCGATAAGATCAACGAAACCATCGAAAAGGGTCAGGTGGTGGTCATCTGCGGGCCGTCGGGCTCGGGCAAAAGTACGATCCTCAAATGCCTGAACGGTCTCGAGCGGTTCCAGGAAGGCGACATCATCGTGGACGGACAGTCGCTCATGGACCCCGCCACCAACCTTTTCAAGCTGCGCCAAAAGATGGGAATGGTCTTTCAGCGCTTTGAGCTCTACCCGCACCTCAAGGTGGTCGAGAACATCACCATCGCCCCCATCAAGGTCAAAAGGGTGCCCGAAAAGGAGGCGATCAAGTGCGCCACGGAGCTTCTGGAGCGCGTTGGGATCCCGGAACAGGCCGACAAATACCCCGGCAACCTTTCCGGTGGGCAACAGCAGCGGGTGGCCATCGCCCGGGCGCTCGCCATGGATCCCGAAATCATGCTCTTCGACGAACCCACCTCGGCCTTAGATCCGGAGATGATCAAGGAGGTGCTTGATGTGATGATCGATCTTGCCAAATCGGGAATGACCATGGTGGTGGTGACTCACGAAATGGGATTTGCCCGCGAGGTGGCCGACGAGATCATCTTCATGGACGATGGCCGCATCATCGAGCGGGGCACCGATAAGACCTTCTTCAAGAATCCCAAGACCGAACGGGCCAGGGATTTCCTGAACAAGATACTTTTTTAATCCTTTGTTTTTTTATTAACCTTCACTTTTGTTGCGAGGCTCCCATGAATCTATCCAAGTTTCCCCGCCGGCGCTACTCCGCCGGCAAGACCCCGGTCGAATTCTTGCCCCGTTTTACCGAAGCGTTGGGCGGGCCCAATATCTACATCAAACGCGACGACCTTCTCGGTCTGACGGCCGGTGGCAACAAGACGCGCAAGTTGGAATTCCTCGTGGCCGACGCCCTGGCACAGGGGGCCGACACCTTGATCACCTGCGGCGCGGTGCAGTCGAACCACTGCCGCTTGACTTTGGCGGCGGCTGTCAAGGAAGGCTTGAAGTGTCGTCTGGTCTTGGAAGAGCGTGTGCCGGGCAGCTATAACGAGGAAGCATCGGGCAACAATTTTCTATTTCGGCTACTCGGTGTCGAGGCCATTAAGGTCGTCCCCGGTGGCACCGATATGATGGGAGCCATGCAGAAGGTATCCGAAAATCTGGCCAAGGAGGGCCGCAAGGGATACGTTATCCCCGGCGGCGGGTCGAACCCAATCGGCGCCACCGGTTACGTGGCCTGCGCCCAAGAGATTCAGGACCAGCTCTTCGAAAAGGGGCTCACCATCGACCGGCTCTGCGTGGCCTCGGGCAGCGCCGGCACCCACGCCGGCCTGGTCACCGGATTTGTCGGCTGCAACATGAACATCCCCATCGTGGGCGTGGGGGTCAGCCGTGATGCGCGCGACCAGGAGCCGATCGTCTACGATTTGGCCTGTCGTACAGCCGAGCGCCTGGGGGTGCGGCAGGAAATCCCGCGGGAAGCCGTGGTTTCCATTGGCGGTTACTGGCAGCCGAAATACTCGGTGCCCAACAGGAAAATGGTCGAGGCCGTCAACCTGATGGCCCAGACTGAAGGCATCCTGCTGGACCCGGTCTATACCGGCAAGGCCATGGCCGGCCTCATCGGGCTCAGCCGTGAGGGAAGGTTCATAAAGGGAGAAAACGTACTATTCGTTCACACTGGGGGCTCGCCGGGCCTCTACGCCTACATGGGGCCTCTGCTCGGGAGTGAAGGAGTGGCGGACTGAAAGCGCCCGGAACTGATGGATATCCGTAGATTGTCCGAAAAACACTCATTGGGTCGTCGGCCGGAGAATGGCCATGAAGGAAAAAACTGTCGGCATCATCGGCGGGATGGGGCCGGAAGCCACCGTTGATTTCATGAACCGGATTATTAAGGCCACCCCGGCTCGGGACGACCGTGACCACCTGCGCATGCTGGTGGACAACAATCCGAAGATCCCCTCACGTATTGTGGCGATCCTTGAAGGGGGCAACCAAAGTCCGGTGCGTTGCCTGCAGGAGATGGCCCAAAGGCTAGCCTCCTGGGGCGCTGATTTCCTGGCCATGCCCTGCAACACGGCCCATTACTACCACCCGGATATCCAAGCGGCCGTGACCGTTCCCCTGCTGGATATGATCGATCTGGCCGTGCGGGCGGTGATTGCGACAACCCCTGGAATCACTCGAGTGGGGCTTCTGGCTTCGACGGCCGTGATCCGCCTCGAACTCTACGCGCGGCGATTTGCCCGTGAAAGGGTCGCCCTGCTGACGCCCGCTGATAAAGTTCAGTCCGTCGTCATGGGCGCCATCAGAACAATCAAGACGAGCCGTTACAGCCGGGACGTGACGGCCGCCATCCAGGCCGGTGCTGACAATATCCTGGCGCAGGGGGCCGAAGCCCTGCTGGTGGCATGCACCGAAATCTCCATCGTCGCTGGGGAGATCCGGTCCACTGCCGTTCTCTACGACGCGTCCCAGGTTCTGGCGGAAACCGTCGTTAGAGAGGCGCGACGGACGTCCTGAACTCTTAAAGCTCAAGATTACGTCGATGGGCCAGCTTTTGGTCTCTTCGAACGGCCTACACAATTCCGGCTACTATTCTGTTCAGCTTTTCGGCCGTGGGGATGCCGTATACCCCAACTCCCTGACCTTCCAGCAGCAAAATAATCTTCTGGTATCCGCCTCCGCCTGCAATCGGCTGCCCTTTCACAACGGTGCACTTGCAATTACAAAAATCCAATATACTCTTTTCAATTGTATCTAAAGAATGCCGCAGGAGAGCGCGTTGACCGATAACAAAATGGACCATTTCTGCAAAGGTTTCGAGTATTAGAATCTGAAAAAGTTGGGACAGAATTGGGACAAACAGCAGATATCAGAAAAACCATTTTTTGATAGGAGTTTGCAAGTACCTGATTTTATTGGTGCCCCCGGCAAGAATCGAACTTGCCACACATGGATTAGGAATCCATTGCTCTATCCACTGAGCTACGGGGGCGCGGAGGTAGGTTGAGGAAACTAATGGAAAAAACTATCCGGTAACGGGTAAACATCGGCAAATCGGTATTCAGATGAATTTTGAAACCAGATATACCAATCCGGCGGGTTTTGCAACTGTCTGTTGTCCGAGTCGATTGCAGCGCAAAAAAGGGGGACAATGCAGGGAAGATCGGTGACAGCCAGGCATTCATATCGAATTGATCCGCCGGGCGGCGGGAATCGAGGTTCACTCCGCCACCCGGCCCGACGGCGGGGGCACCGACAAAGGCTGCGGACGTTTTTCAGGCGGTCAACTCTTCGAGGCGCTGTTTGGCCGTGTTGATGACCTCCGGGTCGCGGTCGTTTTCAATGACCCGCTTCAACAGGGCCTTGTCCTTTTCACCCGCTACGGCTTTCTTGCGGACTTCGGGATTCGAATGAGCGATTTTGGGAAGAAAAAGGTCTCTGAATGCCATGGTAATCCTCCTTTCCGGGGTGAGTGTGCTATCAAATCAACGCACTAAAGAAGGACGGGGAAAAAATTCAATCAAATTCGCGACAAATGAGCATACAGCTTTGTCGATTTCAAGCTGAATGTTGACAACTGCCGAGCGACGGATGCATTAGAAACCGGTATAGGTCAACGCTCGAAAGAGGGCGCGGTCGGGAAATCGATCTCAGCAGGCAGAAGCGGGGTCGTTATCGTTGAGCCTTCTCACTGAATAACAGGGGGTGAACCTTTATTCCGTCGTTTGGTGTCCTCCTTTAGATTATGAGTATTATTAACATGATTATTTCGTTTTTTCAAGTCAACCCCCTTATGGAAAAATCCGACAATCACTTTTTGTCACCATACAAGGGGTTGCCAAGTCCGATGCGCATCAAACCACCTGGGCCGTGGCGCCGGTTGGCCCGTTTAGCCCGTGGACTGTGAGTCAACCGGTGAAGCATAACCCCAACATTGCAAAAGTCGGAGGGCTGTCAGAGCCAAGGCGTCAAGGGTGAAGCTGTAAATACCTACCGCAGTCCTTTGACCACACGGGCGATCTGAAGTCCTCCGGCTTTCCGCTGCGGGTAAACAACATAGCAAAATACGACCCCATCCTTCGAATTCCCCGGTGGGGTCCTTAAATTAGTCGTGTCGCTGTGAAATTTGCTATAATCAAAAACTATTAGCCATCGTTGATATGTTGTTTATGCAACTATGGGGTTAACCAATCCAGCTTGGACCAGCGTTTAAATGGACCCTCTGGTGAGGTGGCGGATTTATTTGAATCGAGACCCCGACTGTGGTATAAAATCTTGCGGTTGAATGGTTAATTTTAACCGATAGTGTCCATCCGGAAATGGTCTTTTTTTCCGCTGGATGGTCGGTCAGAGGGTATCCGGCTGCGGCGACCATAATGTACGCCTCGCCGCAAACCCCGACGGCCTGGCCTAGCGAACAACTCCACATTTCTGAATCGGACAGTAACGGTGTTTAAAAGAGATCGCGGATGGGCACTCTCAGGAAAGAATCAGAACATGCATCTGCGCAAACGCGTTCTTGTCACCGGGGGAGCCGGCTTTCTGGGTTCATTTCTTTGTGAGCGCCTGCTACAGGAAAACTGCGACGTCATCTGTGTTGACAATTTCTACACCGGCACCAAGCACAACATCGTCCATCTGCTCGAGAACCCTTATTTCGAATTGATGCGCCACGACATCACTTTTCCCCTTTATCTCGAAGTGGACGAAATCTATAATCTGGCCTGCCCGGCATCTCCGGTACATTATCAGAACGATCCGGTGCAAACGACCAAGGTCAACGTGCACGGGGCCATCAACATGCTCGGGCTGGCCAAACGGCTCAAAGCCCGGATCCTTCAGGCCTCGACCTCGGAGGTCTACGGCGACCCCACCGTTCATCCGCAGCGGGAGGACTACCGCGGCAACGTCAACTGCATCGGTCCGCGCTCTTGTTACGACGAAGGCAAGCGCTGCGCCGAGACCTTGTTTTTCGATTACCGCCGTCAGCACCAAACCACGATAAAGGTGGCCCGGATTTTCAACACCTACGGTCCGCGCATGCACCCCAACGACGGGCGGGTCGTGAGCAATTTCATCGTGCAGGCGTTATCGAACCGCGACATCACCATATACGGCGACGGGCGCCAGACCCGGTCTTTCTGCTTCGTCGACGACCTGATTGAAGGCCTTTTCCGACTGATGAACAGCCCGGATGACGTCACCGGCCCGGTCAATCTCGGCAACCCGGGCGAATTCACGATTCTCGAGCTGGCCGAAAAAATCATCGCCCTGACCGCCGCCACCTCGTCCATTGTCTTCAAGTCGCTGCCGCAGGACGATCCGCTGCAGCGCAAGCCCGACATCACCCTGGCCCGTGAAAAACTGGGATGGGTGCCGGCCATCAACCTGGAAAACGGACTGCGGCGCACCATCGACTATTTTAAAAACCTGGGCCGGCACGGATCGATTCGACAGCAGGGGACGGCCCCTGATTACCGGTCGGCCAGCGATACCGAAACCACTGTCCGATGAACCGCTCAAAGGAGAACGATGACGGCAAAAAGTGCTTTGATCACCGGCATTACCGGTCAGGACGGGGCGTATCTGGCCGAATTTCTGCTCAATAAAAGCTACCGCGTCCACGGCATCAAGCGCCGGGCCTCGTCGTTCAATACGGCCCGCATCGACCACCTGTACCAGGACCCGCATGAAAAGAACCGGCGTTTTGCCCTTCATTACGGGGACCTGACCGATGCGACCAACCTGATTCGCATCATCCAGGAGGTGCAGCCGGACGAAATCTACAACCTGGCGGCCCAAAGCCACGTGATGGTGTCGTTTGAAACCCCCGAATACACCGCCAACGTGGACGGCCTGGGGACGCTGCGCCTGCTTGAAGCCATCCGGATCCTGAACCTGAGCGCCAAAACGCGCTTCTACCAGGCGTCGACCTCGGAGATTTTCGGCAAGGTCCAGGAGAAGCCCCAGCGGGAAACCACGCCCTTTTACCCGCGCTCGCCCTACGGGGCCGCCAAGCTCTACGCTTACTGGATTACGGTCAATTACCGCGAAGCCTATGGGATCTACGCCTGCAACGGGATTCTCTTCAACCACGAATCGCCGATTCGCGGCGAGACCTTCGTCACCCGCAAAATCACGCGCGGTCTGGCGCGGATCAAAATGGGCCTGCAGGAGTGTCTTTACATCGGCAATCTGGATGCCTTGCGTGACTGGGGACATGCGCGCGACTACGTCGAGATGCAATGGCTGATGCTGCAGCAGGAAGCGCCGGAGGATTACGTCATCGCCACCGGGGAGCAGCACTCGGTGCGTGAATTCATCGTCGCGGCCGCCACCGAACTTGGCTTCAGTGTGCGTTGGGAAGGAAAGGGCGTCGAGGAAAAAGGTGTCGACGAGTCCACCGGCAAGGTCATCGTGGCGGTCGACCGGCGCTATTTCAGGCCCACGGAGGTCGACACCCTGCTTGGCGATGCGTCCAAGGCCCGCCGGAAGCTCGGCTGGCAATCCCGCACCGGTTTTGCGCAGCTGGTCTCGGAAATGGTGGCCGAAGACAAAAAGGAAGCCGAGCGGGATGCCCTCTGCCAGCAGGAAGGGTTCCGAACCTTCAACCACTTCGAATGAGCAGGAGGTGCGGCCGATGCCTGAAGGGCCAAACGCGGCGCCGTCACCGGAGGTGCTGTCACAGAAAAGCCGGATCTTTATCGCCGGGCACCGGGGCATGGTCGGCTCGGCCATCGGACGCCGGTTGACCGATGCCGGCTACACCCGCCTGATCGTGCGCCCGCACGCGGAACTGGATTTGCTGGACCAGCGCGCGGTGCGGGATTTTTTCGCCGCCACCCCGATCGACTACGTCGTTCTGGCCGCGGCCAGGGTCGGCGGGATCCTTGCCAACAACAGCCGCCCGGCCGATTTCATCTACCAGAACCTGATGATCGAGGCCAACGTGATCGAGGCGGCGCTTGGAAACGGCGTCGAGCGCCTGTTGTTTCTCGGCAGTTCCTGCATCTACCCCAAACACGCCCCGCAGCCGATGCGCGAGGAGGACCTTCTCGCCGGCCGCCTGGAACCCACCAACGAGCCTTACGCCATCGCCAAGATCGCGGGCATCAAACTCTGCGAGAGCATCAACCGGCAGCACGGCACCCACTACCGCTCGGTCATGCCCACCAACCTCTACGGGCCGAACGACAGCTTCGATCTTGAAAATTCGCACGTCCTGCCGGCCTTGATCCGCAAGTACCATCTGGCCAAGCTGGCCGCCGGAAACGATTGGCCCGGCATCGAGCGGGATGCGCAGGTTTTCGGCCCGCTTCCGGACGACATCCGGGAAACTTTAAAGGCCCGGGAAGCCGCCGGCGGCCGACCGGCCGTGGCGGCGGGCGCCGCCGTGCGCCTGTGGGGCAGCGGGTCTCCGCACCGCGAGTTTCTGCACGTCGACGATCTGGCCGCGGCCTGTCTGACGATCATGGGGCTGCCGGACAAGATTTATGAGCAGTTGTGCCGCACGGCGCCCGCGGCCGGCGGCCGCCACACCGAGGCCGGAAATGGCCCCGATGCTGACGAGCCGGCGCCGGTGTCGCACATCAACATCGGCGTCGGAACGGACTTGACCATCGCCGAGCTGGCCGAAATCGTCAGCGCCGCGGTCGGCTACAAGGGCCGCACCATCTGGGATGCGTCCAAGCCGGACGGCACGCCCCGCAAGCTTCTCGACATTTCGCGGCTCAGCCGCACCGGCTGGGCGCCCCGCATCGCCCTGGCCGACGGCATCCGCGCCACCTACCGCTGGTACCTCGAAAAAAGCGCCTCCGGACATTTTTCCGCGCCGGGATAAATTGACGGAAGGCGCGATCGTTTGTATAGTCCGAAAAATAAAGCAGTTTTGTCGGTTGAGTCGGTTGGATCGGTTGAGTCAGTTGGTTAGT
Source organism: uncultured delta proteobacterium (assembly GCA_963779885.1). Classification (GTDB taxonomy): domain Bacteria; phylum Desulfobacterota; class Desulfobacteria; order Desulfobacterales; family SG8-13; genus JARFQH01. The sequence goes on from CAWAAN010000006.1 coordinate 29,116, forward strand.
TTTTTGAGTTTATTGGGTTTATTGAGTTCATCGAGTTTCGTAGGTTGGGGTGAGTGGAACGAACTCCAACAAATGACCACGGAACCTTTGCCGATGTTGGGCATCGCTCCACTCAGACCCAACCTATGATTCCGTGGTTCCCTATTGCGAGTTTCAAGTATCAAGTTTCGAGTTTCAAACTGGTGATCGACAGAATTCCTTCAATAGTCAATCGTCAATCGTCAATTCAAAACATCTCCCTCTTTGTCCCAAGGGATTCCAGAAGCCTCACGCCACGGGCGTGATGAACGAGGTCAATCGAGTTGGGCGGCGAACTCACGGGTAAAAATATCATTCTGGGCGTCAGCGGCGGCATCGCGGCCTACAAGAGCGTCGAGCTGCTGCGCCTCATGACCCGCCGGGACGCCGCCGTGAGGGTCGTGATGACCCGCAACGCGCGGCACTTCATCGGCTGGATGACCTTTGAGGCCCTCTCGGGCCGTCCGGTCTGCACCGATCTTTTCGAGAAGGCAAACGAAACCTCTTTTCGGCATATCGACTGGGCCACCGCGGCCGATGCGGTGGTCATCGCGCCGGCCTCGGCCGATGTGATCGGAAAGCTGGCCAACGGCATTGCCGATGACGCGTTGACGACCATGATGATGGTGGTCAGGGCGCCGGTGCTCCTCTGCCCGTCCATGAATTCCAACATGTATGCCAACCGTGCCGTTCAGCGGAACCTCGACATTCTGCGCAGCGACGGATACTCCATTGTGGAACCGGCCGCCGGGGACCTGGCCTGCGGCACCGTCGGGCCCGGACGCCTGCCGGAGCCGCCCGAGATCCTGGACCGGCTGGTGGCCCGACTGACGCCCAAGGATCTGGAAAACCGCAGGGTGCTGGTGACGGCCGGACCGACGCGCGAGCCGATCGACCCGGTGCGCTTTGTCAGCAACCCGTCGACCGGCAAGATGGGGTTTGCCGTGGCGCGGGCGGCAGAAAACCGCGGCGCCGCCGTGACCCTGATCACCGGTCCGACGCCGCTGGCCGATCCGATCAATGTCGAGGTCATCCGCGTTCAAACCGCCGGGGAGATGGCGCAGGCGGTGCTGGATCGTTTCGCGGGCTGCGATGTCCTGGTCAAGACGGCCGCGGTGTCGGATTACCGGCCGAAACTCACCGCGGGGCACAAAATCAAAAAAGACCGCGCCAGCCTGTCGATCGACTTCGAGCAGACGACGGACATTCTCAGGGAAGCGGGCCGGCGCAAGGCACACCAGTTCCTGGTGGGGTTTGCGGCCGAAACCGAGGACCTCCAGAAAAACGCGGCCCAGAAACTGGCTGCCAAGAACCTGGACATCATTGCCGGCAACCTGATCGGATGCCCCGGCACGGGCTTTGAATCCGACACCAACCAGGTCACGCTTTTCTATCGCGACGGGCGCCGGGAGGAGGTGGCGGTCATGGACAAATTCGCCATGGCCCATATCTTGTGGGACAGGGTCGTCGACCGCGCGGGGTTTTCCCGCCCCCATTAGCCCGCCTGAGCGCGGCGCGAGCCGACGGCGATCAGGGTCCACCCGCTGCCGGAGCGTCTCTTTGTTGTCCCACTCGGGGAATGGGAAAAAATCCTCGCCTTTAGGCGAAGACGTCAGTTCAATGGAGTGATGATGCCATCAGGGTTCAAAGGGTCCAGGGGCCGAGGATCCAAGTAAAGGCTTGAATGGTCCCTTTTGCTTGGCCCCTCGAACCCTTGACCCCCAAACCTTCGGCTTTAGCCGAAGGTAGTTGACTGGAACTTGGTAGCTGAGTTTTTAAAATTTCCGGTTTATCCGGATTGGGTTGCCATGAATCAACGGCCCGCGGTGCTGACCGCCATAGACGATATCAAACGGGCCCTGCGGCAAATAGAGCGCCTGGGATGGAAAGGTGTCGATGTGTCGGACGGTTCCCGGGCGTTGATGGATTTCTGGTCCACGGCCCCGCGCGCGCCTGTTTCCGGAACCTCCGAATCCCTGGAGTCGATTCGCCGCGACCTCGGCGAGTGCCGCCGCTGCAAACTGGCGAACGGCCGCCAGAACATCGTTTACGGCATCGGCAGCGGCCAGGCGCGGCTGGTGTTCGTGGGCGAGGGGCCGGGCCATGACGAGGATGTTCAGGGGCAGCCATTTGTGGGCGCAGCCGGCCGGCTGCTGACAAAGATCATCGAGGCGATCGGACTCGATCGGGAATCGGTCTACATCTGCAACATCATCAAATGCCGCCCGCCCGGCAACCGCAATCCGCACCCCGACGAGATCGATGCCTGCAGCCCGTTTTTGAAACGTCAGATCGCGGCCATCGCCCCTGAATTCATTTGCGCCCTGGGGTCTTTTGCCGCCCAGACGCTCCTGCAGGTCACCACCCCGATTTCGCGGCTGCGGGGGCGGTTCTACGATTGCATGGGCGCCAAACTGCTGCCGACCTACCACCCGGCTTACCTGCTTCGCAACCCGGAGCAGAAGCGGGCGGTCTGGGCCGACATGCAGCTGCTGATGCGGGCCATGGGGCTGTCGCTGCCCGAGCGTCGGAAAGATGCCCCTTGAAAACAACTCGGCCACTGGCGGGCGGCGCGCCGACGACGGCACGGCGCCGACCCGCGCGATTACATCATTTTTTTAAGGAGCGGTCCGTTTTGAAAACCGCGGCTCTTATCATCGGCCTTTTATCGCTGTTTGCGCCGGGATCGCCGGCCATCGACAAGGCCCGCTGCGCCGCCGGCGACATCTACATCCTGAAAGTCAATGCCGCCATCGGGCCCGGCGTCGCCGACTACATCACCAGCGGCATCACCACGGCCAACGAGCAGGAGGCCGCCCTGCTGATCATCGAACTCGATACGCCCGGCGGGCTGGCCGAGTCGATGCGCACCATCGACAAGGCGATATTGGCCAGCAGGGTTCCGGTCGCCGTTTATGTGTCGCCCAGCGGCGCCCGCGCCGCTTCGGCCGGCGTGATGATCACCATGGCCGCCGACATTGCCGCGATGGCGCCGGGTACGAACATCGGCGCGGCCCACCCGGTGGGCGGCGGCGGGCAGGAGATCAACAAGACCATGGCGGAGAAGGTGGTCAACGACATGGTCGCCCAGGCCCGCAGCATCGCCGAAAAACGCGGTCGTAACGCAGCCTGGGTCGAAAAGGCCATCCGCGAGAGCGTGTCGGCCACCGAAACCGAGGCCTTGAAGAAAAATGTGATCGACCTGATCGCCAAGGACACCGATGAGCTGATCGGCAAACTCGACGGACGCGAAATCAAGGACAAGGGACGCCTCAAACTCGCGGAGGCCGGTAAGGTGGTCCTGACCGAAAACCTGCGCGACCGGATTCTGCGGACAATCAGCGATCCCAACATCGCCTACATCCTTTTGATGGTCGGTCTGGCGGGCCTTTACTTCGAGCTTTCCCATCCCGGTGCCATTTTTCCGGGGGTGATCGGCGGCATCAGCATCATTCTGGCCTTTTTCGCGCTTCAGGCCCTGCCAATCAACACCGCCGGCATCCTGTTAATCCTGTTGGCCATCGTTTTCTTCGTCCTCGAAATGAAAATCGCCAGTTACGGGCTCTTGAGCATCGCGGGCATCGTCACCATGGTGCTCGGCTCGCTGATGCTCTTCAAGTCGACCAGCCCGGAAATGAGGATTTCCCTGACCGTGATGGTGACTACGGTCCTTCTGGTGTCCGGGTTCTTTGCGGTCGTGGCCGGCCTGGTCTTTCGGGCCCAGGTGGCACAGCCGCGCACCGGCTCAACTGGCATGATCGGAAAAATCGGGGTGGTCCGCCTGCCGCTCACTCCGGAGGGCAAGGTTTTCGTTCACGGTGAATTGTGGAAGGCGACTGCCGGCGTGCCGGTCGCCCAAGGGGCCCGCGTCCGGGTGGTCGGCATAGAAAACCTGCTGCTCACCGTCGAGCCCGTTGAGCCGGGGGAAAACAAGAGGCCCAACGTTGCCTGACCAGACCTGCCCGCCGAACGCCTGCACTCGAAAGTCATCGATCTTCGGCTAAAGCCGAAGGCTTGGGGGCCAAGGATGCGAGGGTTCGAGGGGCCAAGCAAAAAGGACCATTCAAACCTTTACTTGGATCCTTGGCCCCTGGACCCCTTGAACCTTTGGGGCAACATCACTTCATTGAAATGAAGAAATCGTTTAGAGGCGAGGGTTTACCTCCCATTCCCCGCGTGGGACAATAAAAGAAGGAGTGCCGCCATGCTGTATCCGCTGATTGCCATCGTCGTTCTGATCGTTTTTTTCCTCAGTGCCGCCCTGCGCATTTTAAACGAGTACGAACGCGGGGTCGTCTTTCGCCTGGGGCGCGTCATCGGTGCCAAGGGGCCGGGTCTCATCATCTTGATTCCTATCGTCGACAAGATGGTCAAGGTCAGCCTGCGGCTCGTGGTGATCGATGTCGATCCGCAGGATGTGATCACCCGCGACAACGTCTCGGTCAAGGTCAACGCGGTCATTTATTTTCGGGTGATCGAGCCGGTCAAGGCCATCGTGGAGGTGGAAAATTTCAGCTACGCCATGTCGCAGTTGGCCCAGACCACCATCCGCAGCGTTTGCGGGCAGGCCGAACTGGACGACCTGCTGTCGGAACGAGAAAAAATCAATGCCGAACTGCAGGAAATACTCGATACCCACACCGATCCGTGGGGCATAAAGGTGGCCACGGTCGAACTCAAGCACATCGACCTGCCGCAGGAGATGCAGCGCGCCATGGCCCGCCAGGCCGAGGCCGAGCGCGAGCGCCGCGCCAAGGTCATCAACGCCGAAGGCGAATTTCAAGCCGCCGCCCGCCTGGCCGAGGCGTCGCGAATTATCGAGAAGCACCCGACCGCCCTGCAGTTGCGATACCTGCAGACCGTCAATGAAATGTCGGCCGAAACCAATACGACCACTATTTTTCCGCTGCCGCTCGAGCTGCTGACGCCCTTCGTCAATCTTTATAAAAAGTCGCAGTCGGATCCAGAGCCGCCGACCGTCATCCCGGCTGGCCCAAAGCCGTCGCCGGAGGAGCCATAGCCGCGAAACAGCCCCGGATTCGCTATTGACAGGCCGAAATAAATTGGGCTATTTAAACAGTTTTCAATTTTGCAGGAGAAAGGAGTGACAACAAAAAAATGGCAGCCAAGAAAAAGGCCGAAAAGGAAAAACCCCTCGACAAGATGACGGCCAAGGAAATGCGCGAGATCGCCAAAACGATTGCAGGCCTCACGGGTGTTCATGGAATGAACAAGGAAGAGCTGCTGTCGGCCATCAAACAGGAGCGCGGAATTGCCGATGACAAAACCGGCAAGAAGAAGAGCGGGGAAGTCCGCCAGTTGAAGCAGAAGATCAAAACTTTGAAAGTCCAGCGCCAGGCGGCCCTCGAAGCCAGCGACAAGAAGATGGCCACGATTTACCGGCGGCGCATATCGCGGTTGAAGAAAAAAACCCACGCCGCGACCTGACACGTGCGAGGATTTAAATCCGTGGATAAATACGCCCCATGATCGATCCGATGACGGTGGCATTCGATGTCGATGGCGTCATTGCCGATACCATGACCCTCTTTCTGGAGATGGCCCGCCGCGAATACGGTATCGCCGGCCTTAGTTACGAGGATATCACTTCCTATTCCCTCGAGGATAGCCTGGCCATGGATCCCGAGTTGATCAGAATCATTCTCAACCGGATCATGGAGGGCGATTACACGGATCCGCTGCCGGCCTTCAGCGGGGCGGCGCCGGTGCTCTCGCGCATTGCCGGTTACCGCAATCCGTTGCTTTTCGTTACCGCACGGCCTCATCCGGGACCCATTGCGGAGTGGATGTGCTCCCTGGTGGGGCTGACACCGGCGGCCGTCCAGGTCGTGGCGACCGGAACCTACCAAGCCAAAACCACGGTCCTGCTCGAACGCGGCATCCGCTGTTTTGTCGAAGACCGTTTGGAAACCTGCTACCGCCTGCAAGAGGAGGGCATCGAGCCGGTGCTTTACCGGCAGCCCTGGAACCGCGAAGTTCACCCGTTCACGGAAGTCGGCGACTGGCGGGAACTCTCCGCGCTGATCGCGTTTTAGGAACTGGTCCACTGCTCATGGAAACCCGATCGGTCGCGGAACTGATCCAAATCTTCATCGACCTCCTGCTGGCCGAAAAAGGGTATTCCGGCAACACGGCCCGGGCCTATCGCCATGATTTGGCGGAGTTCTTTGAATTAGTCATCACCGCGGACGGCGCCGCAGACCGGCCGCGGCCGGTTCGGGATCTGGCTCTGCCCCTGCCCGAGGTCGATCCGCTGACGGTCCGTAAATACCTCGGACAGCTCCACCGCCGCCACAAGAAGACCACCATCGGCCGCAAGCTGTCGGCCGTGCGGTCGTTTTTTCGATTTCTCCTGAAACAGGGCATCATCGAGAGCAACCCGACCGACATGATCCTGACGCCGAAACAGGACCACCCGATCCCGCGCTATCTCGGGGTCGATGAGGTTTTTCGGTTGCTCGATTCCATCCAGACCAACGACCTGCAGGGGCTGCGCAACCGCGCTATTTTCGAGACCTTCTACTCCTGCGGCCTGCGGATCTCCGAAGTCGCGGGCCTGGACGTGGCGGCCGTCGATCACGACACCGGCATGGTGCGGGTTTTTGGCAAGGGGTCCAAGGAAAGAATCGTGCCCATCGGCCATAAGGCTCTTGCGGCGATCGCCGCCTACCGCCGACGGCTGGGGATCGAGGCCGCCGGGCCGGATGACGCCGGCGGGCCGCTGTTTTTAAACAAGCACGGCGGGCGGCTGAGCATGCGCTCGATGGCCCGTATCCTGGACAAACTCGTCCGGGACTCCTGCCTGATGGTGCCGGTCAGCCCGCACGTTCTGCGCCACAGCTTCGCGACGCACATGCTCGATTCGGGCGCCGACCTGCGGGCGATTCAGGAGCTGCTGGGCCACAAGAGCTTGTCGACCACCCAGAAGTACACCCACGTCAGCATAGACCGGCTGATGGCAACCTATGACAAGGCCCACCCCCGAAAATAGGCCGGCCGCCGAGAGACAGCGCGGCGGGCGGGGGCTGTGCCGGAGCCGCGGAGACCGGCGCATCCCGACGGGTCGCCAGGGAAGGTGAACCATGAAAACACGCGGGACCACGATTCTGGCCATCCGCAGCAAGGGACGCACGGTGGTTGCCGGAGACGGGCAGGTCACCATGCAGGCGTCGGTCATCAAACATTTTGCCCGCAAGGTCAGGCGCATTTACAACGACAAGATCATCGTCGGATTCGCCGGTACGGCGGCCGATGCCCTGAACCTCTCCGAGCAGCTCGAAGCCAAGCTGGAACGCTACAACGGCAACCTGATGCGGGCCGCGGTGGAGCTGGCCCGTGACTGGCGCACCGACAAATACCTCCGGCGCCTGGAGGCCGTGATGATTGCCGTGGACGAGTCCCGCATGTTTCTCATCTCGGGCAACGGCGATGTGATCGAGCCCGATAACGGATTGATCGGGATCGGTTCGGGCGGCGTCGCCGCCCAGGCGGCCGCCACCGCGTTGGCCAACAATACCGAACTGGAGGCCCGCCGGATCGCCGCGGAAGCCATGAAGATCGCCGCCTCCATCTGCATCTACACCAATGACCAGGTGACGATCGAGGAAATCTGACCCCGGACCACCAGAAACCTTTTTCAGGATGACACCATGATTCATCTCAAACCAACGGAGATCGTCGCGGAACTCGACAAATACATCATCGGGCAGCACAAGGCCAAGCGCTCGATGGCCGTCGCCTTGCGCAACCGCTGGCGCCGGCAGCAGGTGCCCGATCATCTCCGGGACGAAATCGCACCGAAAAACATCATACTGATCGGCCCGACCGGCGTCGGCAAGACCGAGATCTCCCGGCGCCTGTCCCGGTTCACCGATTCGCCCTTCACCAAGGTGGAGGCCTCCAAGTTCACCGAGGTCGGTTATGTCGGACGGGACGTCGAATCGATGGTGCGCGACCTGGTGGAAGTGACCGTCACGATGGGCAAGTCCGAGGAAACCGAACGGGTGCAGGACAAGGCCCGGCAAAACGCCGAGGAGCGCATGCTCGATCTGCTGCTGCCGCACGGCGGACAGCCCGAGGCCAAAGCCGGGCCGGTCGTGCCTGGGCCCCAGGAGATCACCGCCCTCACGACGGCCGACAAGTCCACGCCCACGCGAGAGAAGCTGCGCCGCATGCTGCGCGACGGCCGGCTCAACGACCGGTATGTCGATCTGGATGTGGCCGACCGTTCGCTGCCGATGGTCGAGATTTTTTCAAACGTCGGCATGGAAGAGATGGGCATCAATTTGAGGGACATGCTCGGCGGGCTCTTGCCCAAGGGAACCAAGCGGCGCAAAGCCAAGGTGGCCGAGGCGATGAAGATTCTGACCCAGGAGGAAGCCCAGAGCCTGATCGACATGGAAAAGGTGGTGCGCACCGCCACCGAAAAAGTCGAGCAATCCGGTATCATCTTTCTGGACGAGATCGACAAAATCGCCGGACGCAGCAGCGCCCATGGGCCTGACGTCTCGCGCGAAGGCGTGCAGCGCGATCTGCTGCCGATCGTCGAGGGCAGCACCGTGACGACCAAGTACGGGCCCGTTAAAACCGACCACATTCTTTTTATCGCCGCCGGGGCCTTTAACGCCACCAAGCCATCGGATCTGATTCCCGAACTGCAGGGCCGTTTTCCGATCCGGGTCGAACTCGACTCCCTGGGCCGCGAGGAATTTTACAAAATTCTGACCGAACCGAAAAACGCGCTGCTGCTGCAGTACCGGGAATTGCTCAAGACCGAAGGGGTGGAAATCGTTTTCGAGGACGACGCGGTCCGCGAGATCGCCAAAATTGCCGAGGAGGTCAATGCCAACACCGAAAATATCGGTGCGCGGCGCCTGCACACCATGCTCGAATACCTGCTGGAGGACATCTTATTCGATGCGCCCGATAACACCGAAAAGCGCATCGCCATCACGCAGGAGTATGTCCTCGGACGGTTGTCGGCGGTCAAGGACGACGAGGATTTGAGCCGGTATATTTTATGAACGAACAGGTTGCCGGCATACTCATTGAATCGCTGCCCTACATCCGGCGTTTTTACGGGATGACCATCGTGATCAAATACGGCGGTCATGCCATGGCCGACGACCAGCTCAAGGAGGATTTCGCGCGCGATGTCACCCTCCTGAAGTTCATCGGGCTCAATCCGGTCGTGGTGCACGGCGGAGGGCCGCAGATCAATTCCGTTCTCCAGCAAATGGGTATCCAGTCGAGGTTTGTGAAGGGTATGCGACTGACCGACACGCCGACCATGGATGTCGTCGAAATGGTGTTGGGGGGCAAGGTCAACAAGGCCATCGTGGCCCAGATCAACCGGCAAGGCGGCAAGGCGGTGGGGCTCTCCGGCAAAGACGGCGGCCTGATTCAGGCCAAGAAGCTCCACATCGTCTGCCAGAATGACGACAACACGCCGCCTGAAATCATCGATCCGGGTCATGTGGGCGAGGTCACCCGCATCGATCCCGACCTGATCCACACCCTGACCGAACGGGGTTTCATCCCGATCATCGCGCCCGTCGGGGTCGGCGAGACCGGCGAGACTTACAACATCAACGCCGACATGGTGGCCTGCCGCGTGGCGGTGGCCCTGGCGGCCGGCCGGCTGATCTATCTCACCGATGTCGACGGCGTTCTCGATGCCGACGGCACCCTGATTTCCTCGATCGATGCGGCCACCATCCGGCAGATGATTGCCGCGGGGACCATCTCGGGTGGCATGATCCCCAAAATAAATTATGCGCTGGAGGCGCTGCGCGAGGGCGTGGAGAAAGTACCGATCATCAACGGCAAAAAACGCCATTCCCTCCTGCTGGAACTCTTCACCGACCGGGGTATCGGCACGGAGGTGAAAGGGAAGAACAAAGGGGTAAAGGCAAAGGGGTAAAGGCGAAAGGCTGAGGGTGAAAGGTTGAGGTACAGGGTGTAAGGTTAAAGGTGTAAGGTTAAGAAAGGTGCAAGATATTGAACTGACGTTAATATGTCGAAAGGTGCTTCGAATGGACGGTAGGGGCACGGCGTGCCGTGCCCTACAGGCATTAGGTTTAAAGCATTGATTAGGGGCCGGTTAAGGATATCGAAGATCGAAATTTTTCAATTATATTTTAAAATTCACCACGATTGGCAGTAGTTTTCCGGGCGAAGGCGAATGATTATTGGAATGGAATACCACAGACCCAAGACTCAAGGGATTCCTTGCCATGTAGGGTTTCCCTTTGTCGACCCAACCTACGATAAGTCGTCTCTGAACATGGAACCGATCAAAGTTCTATCTCATTGTTGGGATCAACCGGACAACCGGCACCCGGGCGAACCGCCAACCAGCCCGACGGACTGACACATGGCAAGTGACATCATCAAGAAAGCCGATGCCTTCATTGCGGCGACTTACAAAAGGCTGCCCGTTGTTCTGACCAGGGGCGAAGGGTGCACGCTCTGGGACGAGTCCGGCCGGGCTTACCTCGATTTCGTGGCCGGTATCGCCGTCTGCAACCTCGGGCATGCCCACCCGGCCGTCACGCGCGCCGTCGCCGATCAGGCGGCGCGATTGGTGCACGTCTCCAACCTTTTTTATACCGAGCCGCAGGCCGAGGTGGCCGCGCTTCTGGTGGCCAACAGTTTCGCGGACCGGGTCTTTTTCTGCAACAGCGGGGCCGAGGCCAACGAAGCGGCCATCAAACTGGCCCGCAAGTACTTTCACGATAAGGGCGATGCCGAGCGGTTCCGGATCATCGCCATGGACAAGTCCTTTCACGGGCGCACCATGGCGACCCTGTCAGCCACCGGGCAGGAGAAGATCCGCAAGGGTTTCGATCCGGTGCTCGGCGGGTTCGATTTCGTTCCCTTCGACGACATCGCGGCTCTCAGGAACAAACTCGATCGGAGAACCGCCGCCGTGCTGATCGAGCCGATCCAGGGCGAGGGTGGCGTGCGCTGTCCGGGCGCGGGCTATCTCGCAGCCGTGCGCGCCCTGTGCGACGAAACCGGCACGCTTCTCATCTTCGATGAGATTCAGACCGGAATGGGGCGGACCGGCAAATTGTTCGCCTACCAGCACTTCGGCAATGAACCGGACATCATGACCCTGGCCAAGGCCCTGGCCAACGGCCTTCCCATGGGCGCGATGCTGGCCCGTGAAGAGGTTGCCGCGGCTTTCGGACCGGGCGCCCACGCCTCAACCTTCGGCGGCACGCCGCTGGTGGCTGCGGCGTCGCGCGCGGTGTTGCAGCAGATGCTCGAAGAGGATATCCCCGGAACCTGTCGCCGGACCGGCGCCTATTTCTTCGAGCAGCTCTTGCAGCTGAAAGCGCGCCACCCGGTCATCGAAGAGGTGCGCGGTCTGGGCCTGCTGCTGGGCCTGAAGCTGGCCGCGGCGGCCGAGCCGGTGGTGATGGCGTGCCTCGAAAAAGGATTTCTGGTCAATGGCATCCAGGGTGACATCCTGCGATTCGTGCCCCCGTTGATCGTCACCCGCCAGGACATCGCTCGCCTGATTGCGTGCCTGGACGAGGTGTTTTCGAAAAAGGTTAAAGGATAAAGGCAAAGGGGAAAGGACAAAGGCAAAGGGCTAAAGGATAAAGTCAAAAGGGAAAAGGTGCAAGGTATAAGGTGCAAGGTATAAGGTTCAAGGTTTATGGTATGAGGTGTAAGGTTAAAAGTTTAAGATTAAAGGCGAAAAATACGTCGGTTGGGTTGAGTGGAGAGTATCCAACATCGGCGAAAGTTCGTGATCATTTGTTAGGGTTCGTTTCACTCAACTCAACCTTGAAACAAACTCAATAAACTCAATAAACTAACCCACCGACCTAACTGACCTAACTGACTCAACTGCAAGGAGAAAGTGCGTTGACGGACAACATCAAAAAAGTGGTACTGGCCTATTCCGGCGGTCTGGATACCTCCGTGATTCTGAAATGGCTGATCGAGACCTACGGGTGTGAGGTCATCACTTTTTCAGCCGACATCGGGCAGGAGGATGATTTCGATCAGATCAGGGAAAACGCGCGCAAGACCGGCGCCTCCAAGATTTACATCGAGGACCTGAAGGAAGACTTCGTCCGGGACTATGTCTTTCCGGCCTTCCGCGCCAATGCCATCTACGAGGGCCAGTACCTGCTGGGAACATCCCTGGCCCGGCCGCTGATCGCCCGGCGACAGGTCGAAATCGCCCGGCGCGAAGAGGCGGACGCGGTCAGCCACGGGGCGACCGGCAAGGGCAACGACCAGGTGCGTTTCGAGCTGGCCTATCTGGCCTACGAGCCGCAGATCAAAATCATCGCGCCGTGGCGCCAATGGGACCTGACCTCCCGCACGGCCCTGATGGCCTTTGCCCGCAAGCACGGCATCAAGGTGCCCACCACGCATGAGAAACCCTACAGCACGGACTCGAACCTGCTTCACATCAGCTACGAGGGTGGCGTCCTGGAAGATCCGTGGGCGGCGGCCCCCGAGGATATTTACACGCTCACGGTGTCGCCGCGCGCGGCGCCCGATACGCCCGAGGTCATCGAGGTGAGCTTTCAGGCCGGAGACCCGGTGGCCGTCAACGGCCGCAGCCTGTCGCCGGCGGCCCTGCTGTCCGACCTCAACCGTCTGGCGGGTCGCAACGGGGTCGGGCGGGTCGACATCGTGGAAAACCGCTTCGTGGGCATGAAGTCCCGGGGCGTCTACGAGACGCCGGGCGGCACCGTTCTGCGCGCCGCCCACATGGCCATGGAATCGCTCACGCTCGATCGCGAGGTGATGCACCTGCGCGACGGACTCGTTCCGAAATATGCTGAATTGATTTACAATGGCTTCTGGTTTTCGCCCGAAAGATCGGTATTGCAGAAACTGATCGATGAAACCCAGAAAAATGTCAGCGGTGTCGTGCGCCTCGAGCTTTATAAGGGCAACTGCCGGGTTCTGGGCCGCAAATCCGATGCGTCGCTCTACCGGATGGATTTTGCGACCTTCGAAGACGATTCGGTCTACAGCCAGAAAGACGCCGAGGGGTTCATCCGGCTCAATGCGCTGCGCCTGCGAATTCTCAACATGGTCTCGAACGCAAAAAAAACCTGAAGCGTTACTTTATGAAAATGCCGTGGAAATAGGGGATTGAATGGCGAACAAAACCTGGGGCGGCCGATTCGGCGACAAGACCGACCGGCGCGTGGAAACCTTTACGGCGTCCATTGACGTCGACCAGCGGCTGTATCCCTATGACATCGAGGGGAGCATTGCGCACTGCCGCATGCTGGCGCAAACCGGGATCATTACGCCGGACGAGACCGACGTGCTTGTCGAAGGTCTGGGCCGGATCAAACGTGAACTGGATCGGGGTGCTTTCGAGTTCGATGCCGGCCTGGAAGACATTCACATGCACATCGAAACCCGGCTGGTGGAGGAAGTGGGCAAGGTCGCCTTGAAGCTCCACACCGCCCGCAGCCGCAACGACCAGGTGGCGCTGGATGCGCGCCTGTTTTTACGGGCCGAAACCCACCGCACCATCGAGTTGCTGACGGGCTTGAGGAAGGTGCTGGTCGCGATGGCCGACGAGCACCTGGCGGTCGTCATGCCGGGCTATACCCATCTGCAGCGGGCCCAGCCGGTGCTGTTTTCCCATCATCTGATGGCCTACTACGAAATGTTCACGCGCGATGCCGACCGGTTGCGTGACGGATTGCGACGCACCGACGTCATGCCCCTTGGCACGGCGGCGCTGGCCGGAACGACCTATCCGATCGATCGCCAGGCCACCGCCGATCTGCTCGATTTTCCCGCGATTTCGGCCAACAGCATCGATGCCGTCGCCGATCGCGATTTCAGCCTCGAGTTCCTCGCGGCTGCCAGCATCTGCATGGTGCACCTGAGCCGTCTCTCCGAAGAAATGATTCTGTGGTCCTCGGCCGAATTCGGCTTCATCGAGCTGCCGGATGCTTTCGCCACCGGCAGCAGCATCATGCCCCAGAAAAAAAACCCCGACGTTGCCGAACTTGTGCGCGGCAAGTCCGGCCGTGTTTTCGGCAATCTGATGGCCCTTTTGACCGTCATGAAGGGGTTGCCGCTGGCCTACAACCGCGACCTGCAGGAGGACAAGGAACTTCTTTTCGACAGTGTCGACACGCTGCAGGCGTGCATCGAGATCTATGCCATGATGCTGCCTCAAATCACGGTGAACCGCCAGGCCATGCGTGACGCCACCCGGACCGGTTTTCTGAACGCCACCGATTTCGCCGATTACCTGGTCGGAAAAGGCATGGCCTTTCGCAATGCGCATCATTGCGTGGGGCAGGCGGTCGGTTACGCGCTGGCCCATCACAAGGAACTGGAGCAGCTCACGCTGGACGAACTCAAGACATTCTCGAACCTGATTCAGAAGGATGTCTTCGAAATATTGACCACCGCGGCGATGATCGATCGGCGCCGCTCGGCCGGCGGCACCGCCACCGAAAACGTGCGGGCGGCCATTGCCGCGGCCAGGGCCGCCCTCGGTGCACCATGACATGGACGACCGATTTGGGGCAAGACCCGCCGACGGCCGTGATGGAACGGAAGCGTCAGGGCGACGTGAGCCGCGGCATTTGACGCGGGCCTGCTACGGTGCCGGCGGTCAAGCGGCAAATCGACCCGGGGGACACCGGCGGAAATGAAAGACAACTGGCGTTCAGGGCTGTGCGTATTTCTCCTGGTGGTGCTTCTGGCCGGAATTCAGGCGTCCTGCGGTAAAAAAGGACCGCCGGTGCCGCCGCCGCGCTTCAGGCCGCCGTCCGTGACGGATCTGGCCTATGCCATCGACGGCGAGAGCGTCACCTTGTCCTGGTCGGTGCCAGCACCCACCGATGATCAGGCGGCCGCCCCGGTCGGCTGTTTCGTTTACCAGGCCAGGCAACCGCTGGCGACCAGCGGCTGCCCGGACTGCTCCGAGCCTTTCACCCGCGTGGCGGACACAAGAGTCCCACCCGGCGAGCCGGGCGGGGCTTTAAGACGCGGTATGACCTATACGGGCGTTTTGACGCCGGGCTTCATCTACACCTTCAAGGTCGCCTGCACCGCGCGTGACGGGGGGTTGGGGGCGGATTCGAACGTCGTCAACTTCAGTTACTGACGACCGCCACCCGCGCACCGTCAAGTGGCTAAACGGGCCCACAATCAAAAAGCCCAAAACAGGTGACGGACTAAACCCCAACGTTGGGGTAAACTGACCATGCCCGCCGACGGCGGGACCAACCGGATCGACGGGGATTTTTGAATGCATCACTTTCACTATCGCGGTGCTGAACTTTATTGCGAGGATGTCACCGTCAGGGAAATCGCCGCCGCGGTCGGCACGCCCTTTTACCTGTACAGCCGGGCCACCCTGGAACGTCATTTCAGAGCCTTCGACGGCGCTTTTGCGGAGTCCCGGCGGGTGGTGTGCTTTTCCGCCAAGGCCAATGCCAACCGGGCGATTTTAACCCTGTTGGGCTGCCTGGGCAGCGGGCTCGACATCGTCTCCGGCGGCGAACTCTTCCGGGGACTCAAGGCCGGGATCGCGCCGGCCAAGATCGTTTACTCGGGGGTCGGCAAGACGTCGGACGAGATCGATTTCGCCCTTAAGAGCGGCATTCTGATGTTCAACATCGAATCGCTTGACGAACTGGAGCTGATCAACAGCCGGGCCGGCGAACTGGGCCGGAAGGCGCCGATCGCGATCCGCGTCAATCCGGACGTGGATCCCAAGACCCATCCCTACATCTCGACCGGCTTGAAGAAAAACAAGTTCGGCGTCGATGTCGCCACGGCCCTGGAAGCCTACAAATCCGCCCGCCGTCTGAAGAATGTCGCCATCGTCGGCATCGACTGCCACATCGGCTCGCAGATCACCGAGATAAAACCGTTTGCCGATGCTCTCGAAAGTCTCAAAACCCTGATGCGGGAACTGAAATTTCTGGGCATCGACATCGGATACCTGGACATGGGCGGCGGATTGGGCATCACCTACGACAGGGAAATGCCGCCGGCCCCGGATGAATACGCGCGGGCGATCGTCACCGCGCTCAAGGACCTTCCGGTGACGCTGATCCTCGAGCCCGGACGGGTGATCGTCGGCAATGCCGGCATTCTCGTCACCCGCGCGCTTTACCGCAAATTCGGCGGCGAAAAGAATTTTGTCATCGTCGATGCCGGGATGAACGATCTGCTGCGCCCGACGCTCTACCAGGCCTTTCACGCCATTCAGCCCGTGGTGTTCGACACCGACCAGAAAGTCACGGCCGATGTCGTCGGCCCGATCTGCGAAACGGGCGATTTCCTGGCCCGCGACCGCGAAATGGCCGACGTCGCCAATGGTGAACTGTTGGCGGTCATGGGCGCGGGAGCCTATGGTTTCAGCATGTCCTCCAATTACTGCTCCCGCCCGCGGGTGGCCGAAGTGATGGTCAGCGCCGACCGGTACGAGGTCGTTCGGGCGCGGCAAGGCTACGAGGATCTGGTGGAAGGCGAAAGGCTCCCGTCGTTCTTTGCCGATTGACGTGCGCGGCCGTTTGCCTGCCGCCCGTTAAGCGCGAGGGATGCCCCGGGAAATGAAAAGGAAAACCGACACGTGAACACGCCTGAGTCAAAAGTCCGCATTCCATTTTTCAAAATGAGTGGCAGCGGCAACGATTTTATCATCATCGACAACCGCCACCGGCTCGTCGCGGACGCGCACCTGAGCCGGTTTATCGTCAACGTCTGCCGCCGCAAGCTTTCCGCGGGCGCCGACGGTCTGATCCTGATCGATGCGTCCACGCGGGCGGACTTCAAGTGGCACTTTTACAATTCGGATGCCAGCCGGGCCGAGATGTGCGGCAACGGCGCCCGCTGCGCCGCCCGCTATGCCTTCGTCAACGGGATTGCCGGCCCGGAGCTGAGCTTCGAGACCGATGCGGGGATTGTTTCCGCTGCGATCGTAGCCGATGGCGTCAAGGTCAAGATGACCGATCCGTCCGCCGTGACGGCCGCTGTGGGCCTCGATCTGACCGGCGGCCACCGCACGGTGGCCGCTGTCAATACCGGGGTGCCGCATGTCGTGCTCGAAGTGCCGGACATCGAGGCGGTCGATCTCCTCGGCCTGGGGCGGGAAATCCGTTATCACCAGGCCTTCGCCCCGGCCGGCACCAACGTCAATATCATCAGCCCGCCGGCGGGTGACACGGTCGCCGTCCGTACCTATGAACGCGGCGTGGAAAACGAAACCCTGGCCTGCGGCACCGGTTCGATCGCAGCGGCCCTGGTGACGGCCGCCCGCCACGGCACCGTCTCGCCGATCCGCGTCAAGACGCGCGCCGGCACCCGGTTGACGATCCATTTCAGCCGGCAGGGCGAAAGCTTCCGGAATGTCTATCTCGAAGGCGATGCCCGCATCATTTACAGCGGCGAGATGTGGCCCGAAGCCTGGGAAGGAGAGAAAATTGACGATTGACGGTTGACGATTGGATGAATCGTTTCACCCTGTCATTTATGGCGGTTACACCCTGTTTCTTGAAATAAAATGAAATCATCCTCAAATAGTCAATTTGACCGGCGCAACGGCCCGCATACGGCCATTATCTCCATCGGATCCAACCTGGGCGACAAGCTGGAAAACTGCCGGCGGGCCATCGAGTCCTTGCGATCGGTGGTACAGACGCAGCTTTGCGCCTGTTCGCGGTTTTATAAAACCGCTCCGGTCGACTACCTGGATCAGGACTGGTTCGTGAATGCCGCCGTGAAAATCACCACGCGCCTCAAGGCATCCCAATTGTTGGCGGCGCTGCAAGAGATACAGCGCCGGGCTGGACGCCGCGGCGATCCGGTGCGCTTCGGGCCGCGCATCATCGACCTGGACATCATCTTTTTCGACGCGGCCGTCATCGAGACGCCGGAGCTGCAAGTACCCCATCCGCGCCTGCACAAAAGACGCTTTGTGTTGCAACCGATCTGTGATATAGATCCCGCCATCGTTCATCCGGTGCTTAATCAGGACGTTGGCATGTTGCTGGATCAACTCAAGGACGACGCTCAACGCGTGGAGCCGATATGCTGCGACTGCTGATCATTGGGGCCCTGGTCTATCTCCTCTACCGGGTTTTCACCCGGTGGATGCTGGGGCACTCCCGCCTGTCCGGCCGGACGGTCGATCACCGGGATGCCGGCGCCATCGACGATGTCATGGTGAAAGACCCGCAGTGCGAGGTGTATTTTCCGAAACGAAAAGCGGTTCAGGCCAGAATTGACGGCCGGGACCTTTATTTTTGCAGCACCGAGTGCCGCGACACGTTCCTCGAAAATCACGGACACGGCGATAGCGAACCCAATGGACACGGAAAGGATGGGAAGTCATGAAGTTTTTTATCGATACGGCCAACATAAAAGAAATCAAGGAAGCCGCCAGCATGGGAATGGTCGACGGCGTCACCACCAACCCCTCGCTGGTCGCCAGGGAAGGGCGTGAGTTCGAGGGATTGATAAAAGAGATCTGCGATTTGGTCGACGGGCCCGTGAGCGCCGAGGTGATCAGTACCGACACCAAGGGCATGCTGACCGAAGCCCGCAAGCTGGTCAAGATTCACCCGAATATCGTGGTCAAGATTCCAATGACCGTGGACGGCCTCAAGGCGGTCAGGAAACTGACCGAAGACGGCGTTCGAACCAATGTGACCCTGGTGTTCTCCCCGATTCAGGCCCTGATGGCCGCCAAGGCGGGCGCCGCCTATGTGAGCCCCTTCGTGGGACGCCTGGATGATATCGCGCACGACGGCCTGCTTCTGGTGGAACAGATCGCCGACATCTACACCAATTATGATTTTGAAACGGAAATCATTGTCGCCAGCGTCCGGCATCCCCTGCATGTGCTCGAAGCGGCCCTGATCGGGGCCGACATCGCCACCATTCCCTTCAACGTGCTCAGCAAGCTTGCCGCTCATCCGCTGACCGACAAGGGCTTGAAAGCCTTTCTGGATGACTGGAAAAAGGCCAAAAAGTAGCGTGAACACGACCGTCGGGGCCGCCGCCATGAAAACGGATGAGAGGATAACGGGGTTTTTGAGTCATCCCAACACCCTGACGCTCTTTCGGGTCGTCGCCGTGCCGATCATCGTGATGTTGATGATCTATCCCAACCGGATTTTCACCGCCCTGGCGGCGCTTTTGTTCAGCGCTGCCGCCATTACCGACTACCTGGACGGGTATCTGGCCCGGCGGCGGGGCCTGGAAACGACACTGGGCAAGGTGATGGATCCCGTGGCGGACAAGCTGCTGGTTTCGTCAGCCTTTATCATGATCACCTCCCACAGCTGGATACCGGCCTGGATGGTGTGTATCATCATCGGGCGCGAGCTGGCGGTGACCGGATTGCGGAACCTGATTGCCGGGGAAGGCGAGGACCTGTCGGCCTCCTGGCTGGGAAAATACAAAACCGGCTTCCAGATTGCCGCCATCATTCCGCTGCTGTTCCACTACCCGTATTTCGGAATCAACTTACACCAGATCGGATACTTTTTTCTGATCGGCGCGCTCGTCTTCACCGTCTGGTCGGGAGCCGACTATTTCATCCGGTTCCGAAAACTACTCGAAATATGAGTTTTTTTCAGTTGACAAAGAGTCTCTTTACCGTTAAAAAATAGCCCCACATTGAGCGGGAATAACTCAGTGGTAGAGTGCGACCTTGCCAAGGTCGAAGTCGCGGGTTCAAATCCCGTTTCCCGCTCCATTTTTTTTAGGCGGCATAGCCAAGTGGTAAGGCAGAGGTCTGCAAAACCTCCATTCCCCGGTTCGAATCCGGGTGCCGCCTCCAATTAAATCAGATAGTTATAGTGCGGGCCATGAGGCCCGTTTTTATTTGGTTGCGGATAGGTTGCGGATGGTTGTGTCTTCCGCCCAGCTCCCATCAAGTTCATCAATATTTGATCGACTCTCTTTGGGTAGCCACCTGTAGTAGGTTTTATAGGTAATAGCAGGAGATCTATGGCCCATTTCTTTGCTCACCTCGGCCAGGCATCACCACCGCATGCTTTTTATTCAGCTCCTCGATAAACTCTGGACAGTTTGGATCTTCCTGGTTTTGATGGCTGTCTTTAGGTTCCTTCTTGGCCTTACTGATGAATTATTGTCGGCAGATTCCGCGCTTTTTTGGAGGGACAAATATATCTCTATATGATGCGAGCTCTTGGAACCGTCTTAGCTGGTCTTGGAATATTTTTGTTGTGGGACGCATTGGCGTATTTAGTTCGGCCCTAAGGCTTATAAATTGGTGTCCTCGTGGGTTCTCCCGACCGTGGTTATCTTATAAACCAACAACGGGGTTCGATTCCCATTTTTGATGACGGCATGCCACTGCTCGATGGTCATTTCATTAAAGTCCTCTTAATATCGTCTCTGCCGGACACTTCGGCATCACCACTTCGGGGTAGGGTTTAACACTCATGATTGCCTCTCCTTTATGAATCCACTTCTTCCCGCCATCCGCCGGCCTGCTGGATCAGCTTGGCCACCAGTCCAGTCCAACCGGTCTGATGGCTGGCTCCCAGCCCGGCACCATTTTCGCCGTGAAAATATTCATTGAACAGAATCAAATCACGCCAATGAGGGTCCTGCTGAAAGATGTTCAGGCCGCCATAAATCGGCCTTTTGCCATCAGATTTGCGCAGAAACATCTTGACCAGCCGGTGGGACAGTTCGGTCGCAACTTCCCCGAGGGTCATCAGCTGCCCGGAACCGGTAGGGCACTCGACTCGAAGGGAATCGCTATAGTAATGATGGAACTTTTGCAGAGATTCGATCAGCAGGTAATTGATCGGAAACCAGATCGGACCGCGCCAGTTGGAGTTGCCGCCAAAAAGCCCGCTTTCGGATTCGGCTGGCTGGTAGCTGATGGCGTGCGTCTGTCCGTCTATGTGAAATCGGTACGGGTTTTCGCGGTGGAATTTGGAAACCGAGCGGATGCCGTAGTCGGATAAAAATTCGTTTTCGTCCAGCATCGGTTTCAGTGCCCGGACAAGGCGATCGCGGTTGACAACGGCCAGAAGCCGGCGGGCATTTTCGCCTTCGGCCTTGACACAGGCCACGTTGCCACTGTCGCGCAGGTAGACCCGGTTGTTGAAAAACCAGTTCAGGCGCCGCTTGAAGTCCGGCAGACTTTCAATCAGGTCGTGCTCTATGGTCTCCACGGCCAAAAGGGGCATCAAACCCACCAGGGATCGGACTTTCAACGGCACGATGTTACCGTCGGGCAGGTGCAGCACGTCGTAGAAAAAGCCGTCCTCCTCGTCCCACAGGCTTTTGCCGTCGCGGTATGCACCGGTCATAGCGCGGGCGATGCGCAGGAAATGTTCGAAAAACTTGCTGGCCGAGTCCTGGTATACCGGATTGTCCTTGGCCAGCTCCAAGGCAATTTTAAGCATCACCAGGCAGTAGAATCCCATCCAGGAGGTGCCGTCGGACTGGTCGATGTGTCCTCCGGTGGGCAGCGGCGCACTGCGGTCGAAGACGCTGATATTGTCCAGGCCCAGGAACCCCCCCTGGAAGACGTTGTTGCCCTCGGCGTCCTTTTTGTTGACCCACCAGGTGAAATTCAGCAGCAGCTTGTGAAAAATTCCTTCCAGAAATTCGCGATCGGCCAATCCGCGTTGTTTGGCGTCGATTTTGTACACTCGCCAGGCTGCCCAGGCGTGCACCGGTGGGTTGACATCACCGAATTTCCATTCATAGGCCGGAAACGAGCCGTTCGGGTGCATGTACCATTCGCGGGCCATCAGGTTTATCTGCCGTTTGGCAAAATCGGCGTCCACGATGGCGAGCGGAATGCAGTGAAAGGCCAGGTCCCAGGCCGCGTACCAGGGATATTCCCACTTGTCGGGCATGGAGATGATGTCAAAGTTGTTCAGGTGCTCCCATTCATGGTTGCGCCCGGCACGTCGGGATTCCGGTACCGGCGGCAGACCCGGGTCGCCGTCCAGCCATTGTTCGATGTTGTAGTAATAAAACTGTTTGGTCCAGAGCATGCCGGCCAGGGCTTGGCGCTGCACCTGCCGTTCGTCTTCACTGAGTCCAGGCTTTTGAATCGCGTCGTAAAATTCATCGGCTTCGGCCCTTCGTTCGGCCAATACGGCGTCACATTCGGCGAAGGGAGCCTGGCGCCGGGAGTCGGTCAACCTGAGGCGAATGATGCGCGGTTGACCCGGATCGACAACACCGCGATACAGGGCGGCCACCTTGGTGCCTTTCCGGGCGGGGTTGACGGCCGTTTGGTCACCCTCGACCAGGTAGCGGTGAAAGGCGTCTTTGACGTACGGATTGCCGTTTGGAGAAAGTGCAAACCGCGCCGGGTTGGTCTCGTTGTCGGTAAACAGAAGCCTCTCGCTGTTTTCCGAGTACAGATAGTACCGCCCGGCGGTCGGGTGATCGATTTCCACGGCGGCGATATTCGCGGCGGCTTCGATCTGCTCGAGGCGGGGTCTGGCGGAAACATCGTTCATCGGGCCGTTTTCGTAGCCCCATGACCAGGTGTTGCGAAACCAGAGACTGGGCAGCACGAAACATTCGGCGGCTTCCGGACCCCGATTGACCAGGGTGATCCTGACCAGAATGTCATTCTGGGCCGCCTTGGCATATTCGACGAAGATATCGAAGTACCGGTTTCCGTCGAAAACGCCGGTATCTATAAGCTCGTACTCAAAATCGGAAAATCCCCGCCGACGATTTTCGGCAACCAGATCCGTGTAAGGAAACACCGCCTGGGGATACTTGTACAGCATTTTCATGTAGCTGTGCGTTGGGGTGCTATCCAGGTAGAAATAGTATTCCTTGACGTCCTCACCGTGATTGCCTTCGTTTCCGGTCAGGCCGAACAGGCGCTCTTTTAATATCGGATCATTGCCGTTCCACAATCCCAGGGCGAAGCAGACGTACTGATAACGGTCCGATATCCCGGCGATGCCGTCATCGCCCCAGCGGTAGGCTCGGCTTCTGGCATGATCGTGAGGAAAGTATTCCCAGGCACTGCCTTCTGCGCTGTAGTCTTCCCGAACCGTACCCCAGGATCTTTCACTGAGGTAAGGTCCCCATTTTTTCCAGTTCTTCCGGCGGCGGTGATATTCTTCAAGTCGTCGATGTTCCGCAGTGATTTTCATGGTTTCACTTCAAGGTTTTAGAAATGGTGTGCCCGTGCCCACGCCCGGCATATTTATTCGACCCCGATCGGCATGCCAGATTTTGTTGCCGAGATTCCGCTATCTCCGCTTCCTCATTTTTTGATTTCAAGGCACAAGCACTGATGCCGAAGGTGCCAAAAGCATTTTCGCTCGACGGGTTAGGTGCGTCTTCAAAAATGTTGTATCGGCTGATTAACCCGCATGTCAACTGCCATGTCAAACGCGATAAAAACCGCCATGCCGAAATTAACAAAGCGCAATGTCGGGGATGCCGGATGTCAACAGCGTGTCAGATCTACACGGAGATCTTCATGATCCGGATTTGGGAATTTTTTTCGGGGGAATCAGTTCATGGTTCTGCCCGAACTGATTAAGGCTTTTCAGGAACGATACCCGGATGTTCGCGGAGTATTCTACGAAACCCTGCCGCCGGGTATAATCGAGCAGCAGCTCAAGTCTGGCAGCCTGGTAATCGGCAATTTAAAAATTATCCGGATGTTTTTATAGCAGGCGAAAAGCGGATCAACCGACTCGACCAGGAAGGATTCTTCTCCGAGTCCCAACCCCAATTCAAAAATCGTCTTGCCATCATGGTCGCCGAGGGGAATCCTAAAAATTATCCGCGCTCTTGGTCTGGGAAACCGAAATTCGATTCCAGCAAATGATCGGTAATCCTATCGCGGACGTTGCGATTTCCACCCCCCAAAATGTAAGCGGCACAACCTCGGCCGCCATTTTGAAAAATTCGGTCCACCAGCGAACGGCGGCGAATTTTTTGAAATTTATAACCGAAGAAGTTGCGGCCGCCATTTACCGTAATTACGGATTCGAACCGATCGAGCCAAATAAATGACCCAGGTATATTGCCGCTGATTCTTTTCGGCCCAGGATTTTAGCCATTCAGGGTTTCTCTGCAGCCGGTGCCCCCTATGCAGATGTCTGTCCGCAAAGACGCAAAAGTTAACTTCCTGCGAAATCGTTTTCTTTGGCAATGTCAAAAATAAAAATCGATAATCAAAGATCCGAACGATGGATCTGCTTCAGTTTTGCTTCTGCCGGGCGGCGGTGTCGGAAGGGAATCTTCATCCAGCAAATCGGTGGATTTTTGTACAGTGGCGCGTATGGAGCAAAAATCATAATAATGATATGCGATGCTTATTCCTGTAGAAAAATAATATCCATTTCGTTCAACTTCCCTATCATCGTTAGTGATAAAGCTGCCGTCATAAATAACCGAGTAAAGTAATCCGGTCCCGCGGACACCCACAGTAACCTCAATGGCATGAGGCGAAGCAGAGGGTGGCTTGGGAAGAAAAGAAGACTGAAAAAAGCCACGCCCTGGCGGCGCCGGGTATGTGCTGAAGCCTTCGGGGATGTTCCAACCAAAACGAAAAGCTGCGATAAGCTCTACCGCCGTGAATAGATTTCCCAACGACGCACTCGGGGCAATGGTCAGTTGTCCTGCCCAGTCGTTTTGATATTCACCAAAATTTGCAACACACCACGCATATTGGTAACCAATATTTAGGATCGGTTCGCTATCCCTCTGAGTATTCCAACCCTGCGGTTCGTCGCCGAGACCCAGGCCGTTGTGAGCAAACCTTTGAAATTGTTCTGCAAATGATTCTTGGCCCAGAACGCCGAGAGACACCTGGAAAATGCGCGCAGTTTTCCGGTTGAAACTCTGCCAGTTAAGAGAATAGGTCAATGTTCCGGCATAGGGCAGATCTCCTTCCTGCGGAATTTCGGACTCGGTGTCTCCAGGAGTTATCATATTCTGACCGATACCGTGACCGTTGCGCACGACACTGTCATTATCGTTGAGGGTGGGAAAATGTTTACCGACCCATTTAATAAAATCCGGCGACTTGGTATTATTCCATCCGCTGTAGGAAGCCGTGTGATATTGAATACTCCAACCATTCGTGAAACCACTGTCATCGCCCCAAACTATGTCATTGTCGATTTCAATTCTTAGGATTCCTTTATTGCGGGGACTGTCAAGGTGAAATTCATCGGCTAACACTTCACTACAAAGAAGGATGAGCACCAACAATGTAAATAAAATCCTACCAATTTTAATCACACCTTTCTCCTTCTGAAAGACTGTTTTCAACAAGATGTTGACCCAAAAAAAACTACTAAAGCGAAAATTAAAATATGATGCATGGGTCACAAATAGGTCCGATCATGTATTTTGCCATATAATATAATGTAATTACATCGGTTGTTTTCATAGGTGAATCTCCTATCCGCCCTACCTTAATTTAGCAAGGGGTGGGTGTCTCACCTTTCATTGACACAAAGGGATGCACGGAGAAATGGGAATATCCGTCGTGAATTCTCTATGTAATAAGCTTAATAAATGAGTTGTTTGATTTCCACACCTCTGATCCACAATCGTATCCATCCTATCCGCCTTTATCCACTTTAACCTTCTGTTATTACATTCATATTGTCTTAATGGTTTGTATTGGTATGGTTCTTGTTTAGTATCGCTGAACTCTGTGTGGAGAAAACAAAAATTACAGGAAAGGACAAAAGCTAAACGGTGAACTATCCAGATGATTTATTGTCGGCAATGATGGATGAGTTATTACCTCAAATTATTTTAAAGAAGGAATGTAATACAAAATCTCGATATGCAGATCAGCTTTCCATTGACAGTGAAGATTTATCGAGGAATAAAATTATGACCTACGAAGATAAGGTAAGGTTGTTCAAAGCGAAACGTTATCTGATGCCGCTGCCCCCTCTGGGAACAAAAAACTGGACCTTGCGGGATTACATCAGGTATATCGATCAATGCGGCAGATGGTGTCCGGATGGCCGGGATTAATGTGAACTTCATGGTGAAACCATCGTCGGCAATTTACGCATCAGGCAGTTGAATCAGCGTATTGTCCATTCTTCAGAAATGTTCTGGCCAGATCAGGTTCCAAGTGTTTAAGGTGTGGGTATTGCGGTCATTTGCTCGGTGCCGTTTTAATCCTTCCTAAGCCGTTATCCACCGCATCCACAAAGTTGGTCTCTGCCAACCGGTGATCGGATGCCCCTCCTCTTATGACTTGTGTGCGGTTGATTTTCCGTAAACCTTTTCCAGTCTCGTTTCGTCCAAGGGGTCAAATCTCAAATGAGAGGAGGTCCCTATGAAAACGAAACTTGTAAAGATTATTCTGGTTACAGCGGTAATTGCCTTCTTTAGTGCAGGTGTTTCGATGGCTCAAGAACGCAAGGGCGGTCGGCAGAACAATGTAAAAGCAAAGACTTATAGTCATTACAAGCAGGACAAGAATGACAAGTTTGAACACAACAGGCACTTTCAAAATCAGTATCGTCACAAGCAATTTTTAAAGGACGACAGGGGCTATCACCGCAGACCGGTGGTAATCCATAAGTACCACCAACCCAATCATCCCTACCGGTCTCATGCCGGCATTGGGTTTAGCCTGTCGGTTTTGGATCCGAACGTGGCCTTTTCAATCGGTGTGATGGGACGGTGACCATCTTAACTGATCTAACGAACAATTTGGGTGCTAAAAAATGAAAAAGCCGGGCTTTGCCCGGCTTCTCATTCGATATTGCCAGCTGACGGTAGTTTCACGCATCCATAAAGTGCACGAACTGGTTCATCCAATCAGGCAGCTGCCATCGTATTCTGGCATTCCACTGTGGGTCAGACCAAAACGGCCAAATGATAAAAGGCGTTCGGACGCTGTCAAGCGAGGTTATTGAAGCTGCATTGTAGTTTTGCATGTGGCGCTGCCGTCGGTGGTCGTGATGACCTCTGTGGCCGAACGGTTCAGGCCACTGATCGGTCGTTGTCAAATTGATTGTGCGATTTCTCGGCAACCAAAGTTCCATAAATCCGCTTTTCAACGTAGATACCGGCTTGTCCATAATCACAGCGCCGGATTGGTGTTGCCTTCCGCTTTAATCCGTCCATCTTTTTCTGATTAATCCGGCAGTTTGAACAATTTTCAAATTGTTCCGGAGTGCGCCGCCGTAGCGGCGCAGCAGATGAGCGGCATATTTGGTTAAAAAGGGATGTCATCGCGCAGGGGGCAATCGGATTTATAACAAATCACCTGTGGCAACTGCTTGCGTTTTTCAGAGATTCTATACAATACAGACAGTACCGTATCCAGGGCAAGATCTTCTATCATCGTTTCGATCCGTTCAAGCTTTTGTTCGCTGAAGTCTTCGGTATCTGAGAATCGCATCGATTTACTCCTTTCTTTTATTGCTTATCAGAGCAGTTCGGTGGCCGCCAGCCGCACGTGTTCGGCGCTGACCGTCATTGTTTTCTGGTTGGCGGCAACAATCAGTGCCCCTCGGGCCAGGTGATTGGCCTTTCTGAACAGACCACCGGCGCCCTGGTGGATGGCGGTGATGGCGGCATCGTCAAACAGATCGCGGGTCACACCGGCGATTGCCAGATGGTGAGCGATATAGGCTTGCATCTGGCCTCGTCCGACGCCCTCCAGGTGGCTGCGGGCCACCACACGGGAGGCCAGTGGAGCGGCCGGCCGGTAGGCCAGGCTGTCAAGCAGGTTGTTCTGACCGGCCAAAACCAGAGGCAGATAGGGTTTGGCGTCTTTTTCGAACTGCAAAAGGGTGTGCAGTTCGGAGAGGACCTCCATGCGCAGCAGCGAGGCCTCATCGATTATCAGCAGCAGTTTGAGTTTTTTGGAGCAGGACAGCTCGGTGACCAGACCGCGGATGGTTTTAAGCATCACGGCCCGTGAGATGCCGCGATTTTCGGCGCCAAGGGCGGAGGCGATCTGGCGGTAGAGTTCCAGGATCGAGCCGGTGGTGGCCGTCACATACAGGATAGGCTTTGCGCCGCCGGCCCTCTATCATCACCAGCGGCCCGTGCATCACATCTGACTGCCAGATGTCGTTGGGCAGCTCGGCCTCGAACTTTCGCCGGTCAACCGCCGGCGGCGCGGCCGAAGACATCAGGCAGTGGCGCGTAAAAAAGCGCCACACACTGCTTGGCGCCAGCCGGATGCCGGGGCTGACCAGTTGGCGCTTCTGCATGACCTCGATGATCGATGCGACGGTGGCCTTCGGCATCTCTTTTCGCAGCTGCACCAGGTTGGCGGAGGTCTCAGAATCGATGCTGCGCGATTTGCCGCTGTCGTTTCTGTCCCCCGGATAAAGGGCCTCGAGTTTTTGCCCGCCGGCACGGTAGCGGGCAATCCAAGTCGCGCAGCGTGCTTTTGCCGAGGCGGATGATGCAGCCGCAGGCCGGGCACCGATAACGACGCAGCCGCAGCGCCTTGGCAAAGCCTTCAAAAATCGTAAGCACCAGCCCGTGGCCCCAAACCTTGGGATGACCGCACCGGCCACAGCACGGAGGTCTCGGCCAAGTGCACTTAGAGGCATCTTGCGCAATTCGCTTGAGATCCAGATCAAAAAAAGCTATCATCGCTTCACCGTTTGGTCAGAGGCAAAAACAGCCTCTGCGTTTTGGGGAGCGGTGGGTGTGGCTTCACTCACCGCTTCCGGTTTCTCCAAATAAAAATGGCCCCTTTTACAAGAGACCATTTAATCTGCAATCCGCACCCTGTCTGTCAATTCATTGTGAAAAATTCACCCCTTTTCCGACCGCTTTAACGTGGGATTCTACACCATTATTAACCTCCATAATCAGATTAACTATTATCATTTTTATATTGTAATCAAGGCTGTTAGGGCATGCCAGGTGTCATGATTACTGGTGGGATCATGAGATGTAACCGATGATAAGATGCAGGGATGATGGCCTTTTCCGGATCAGTCCGGTATCGGTCTGTTTCCGGATGCACGGGTTGAATTTATGGGAGGCCCAAATACTGGGAATGGATCTTGGCACTGAGGAACTCAGTATACGCCAGAGCGATTTTCCAGTGGGCAAAGGTGCCACCGGTACGCCCAACGCGGGTTTGTAAAAGGTGCGTTAAAGCACCTTTTGTATCCTTCCGAACTTGTTCAACAATTTCCTTCGCAGGTTCCCCTCTCAACCAGTAGATCGGTTTCTTTTTATCCAAAGCCCTCCCCTGCCGATCTCCACAAATCCGTCAGGTTGGTCAGTTCCTTGTCGCTGAAATGAATCGTCACGCCGTTGATCTCACTGTCGAAATGCTGTGAGGTTGAACACCACTGAACCAATCCAGGCTCAAAGTCCATTATACCGGCCTGGCCTTCGGCCAGGCCGACAAGCCGAGAACAATATTCTTGCTCCGCTGATAGGTATTTTGTTACGAGTTCAAGGATGATCTAAGATGAGGCAATCTAACCTTGCTGTTGTTGGTTTCGGCATTTCCATGAAGGTCTTGGTATGGTATCGAATTGGGGTGCCGAATTGAGCTGCCGAAGGCGGAGCACCTTGCCGCCAGTCGGAGACAATTTTAGAGCGCCAGTCGAAGACTGGCGCATAATCCGCTTGAAACGAATTGTTGGATATTTTTTTAATTGATTTGCGATTTTTCAGTTAATATTAGTGATTTTCTGTGGAATAAATATGGTAAATTAATAAGAATATGATATAAAAAATGAATTGTATTCATGTAAATTCAGTCTAATACAGTGAAAGGGTATACTTAAAACGCACAATGACGGAGAATTTTTAGCTGGCCAGGGAAGGGGAGACACCCCTCTGCAAAGCCTTGCAAATGGTTGCGTATAGGTTGCAAAATGAGGCAAAATTCATGCAACCAATTCCATATAAAATATTGAAATTACTACATCAAATATCGATTTGGAAGGCTGCAAAACCTCCATTCCCTGGTTCGAATCCGGGTGCCGCCTCCAATTATATCAGTTCCCGTAGCGCCGTCACCGGAAATAACAGGGATGGCGGCGCGCCCCTCACCGGCCGGCCTCAAAACCGGTACAGCTTGAAATGAGTCGTCCCCCCCAGGAAAAAATTGATAAGGGCAAAGGTGATGGTGCCGACCGCGCTGAGAATAATCATGGCCGGTATGGTGGCGATCGCCAGCTTGACCATGAACACGACCATGGAGCCAAACGGCATTTTGATATTGGTGACCACGACTTCATTATCTGATGTTGACACGCCTGTCTCCTGTTTCAACTGGTTTTCTGGGCCTTACCAGCGCATGATCGGGCACTGGGCCCGGGATTTGATTGTAAATGAGCCTTTGCCCGAATTTGTTTTCCTGCAGTAGATCCTCTGGTGTCCGCATTTATCCAGGTGGCCATCCATGGTGAAGGCATCGGCGCATCTATGGCCAAATGGCAGGCAAACAGGCCATTTGAGAAAGAACCGGTCCACAAACTCCTGACTAAAGGGTGTCTCCTCTCTGTCAATCATGGCGTTAGCCCTTTCACTGCGCTGATGGTCATCGATCGAGTCAGTGGACAACTCAAGTCATCTGTCCTTGTATCCCGTTATCCGAAGGATACAAATATCCGAACCAGCGCTGAGGTCAAGAGTGAATTCCGATTTATCTTTTTGAATGCCCCACCGCCGGCCTCGGGTCAAAGTCCCCAACGAGGCTGGGTTCAATCCCTCAAGCCCCGATCTCAGCCCGGCCGGCCTCCTTGGCTGTTTTTACCTAAATGATTAAAACAATTGTCAATTGATCCATGTTCGCTTTCTGGTACGGCTTTTGAATTGTGACGGTGTATCTTCTGCTGAAATCACTGCAACGGGAGGGGAAAAATTGAGCCGACATCAGAATGCCGTCGTAAAGCGCCATCGAAAAAACCGCCCATTGGTCGTAATCCGGACGACTCTCTACGAGTTGACCGAAACGGTCATCGACACCGTCGGACCCGATGAAAAACAATCGGTCACGCCGGTATTGCTCGACCTGCTGTCTGCCTTTTGCCCGGCCGTGAGTGTGGTCGATGCCTGAATCCCGGGGAGTCGCAGGCAACTGGAGGTGAAAAAAAGCCGTCGGGTGCACCGCGCCCGCCCCGCCGGATCACTTTTCCAGTGCTGAAAAGTGCGGGGCCGGCGCGGTTTGTACGCCAACCTATAGGGATGAAGTCCGCCATGAGAGCGGAAATTGTGACAGGGGAGGGTATCGAGTTCCGGGATGGTTAAAAAAAAGGATTATGGATGGTTTTTCAGAAACTTCGCGATTTTTAATTCCGCCAAAGGGGCGCTTGACCACTTGCTGACCCTGATCCACCCGTTGCGTCTTTCCGCATTGGCGCGCCTGTCGCTTGCACGCCTTCTTTCGAGAGCCTTGAAAAAGAAGCGTTGAATCCGCATTCTCCGGCGCCTGTCCTTGCCCGAGCGTCGTTCTATAAAAGCGCGATTGACGATCATCATCCAGGACCTCCTTCAGTGAAGGTGTGCCCGACCCCGATCAATTCAATGCAATTTTGCCCGTATCGTCGCCTTTAATTGCCCCCCTGCCGGCCCGCTTTACCGCAAAACTACCCGGCACATCATTCCGTTGGCCCGCAGATCGACCGCCTGTTCTTCCGCCTGATGTTGGCGCGTGAAGGCGCCGACGTAAAGACGAAGGCCTGACGTGGCATCCTTGACCGCATAAGCTGAGAAACGACTGGCTTCCAGGCGTTTTTTCACTTCGAGCAGCGCGTCCTCGTTTTGGTATTCACCGATCAAGTTGGCGAATCTTGTCCGTTTGACAATCGCCTGGGTGAGCTGAAGCGATTCCTTGGCACGCTGGGCCGCTTCCAGGGAGGGGTATTGGCCGACCATCACACGCCACCACGACCCGGGTTTGCTCTTAAGATACACATTCACAAGGTAGGGGTCCAGTCCCTTTTTGCGGAAGTCAGCCGCGGCCTGGCGCGCGTTTTTAAGAGCGCGGCAGCTGGAGAGCTGAAGCGAATACGGCAGCGACGGGGGCTCATCTGACTTGCCGGTCGCAGCCGGCGATGAGGGTGCCGTCGGGGCCGGTTCCGGCCGGGGCGGCGTCGCGGGTGCGGCACCGCTCGTCTGGTTCGCCGAGAGCATTGCGGCTGAAATGCCCTCGGCGTCGTTTCCGGTCAGAAGCGCGTTCACGACGGGGGCAACCCCCAGGGGCCGATCGGAGGAAAGGGCCGCCTCGTCACCTTGGGCCGAAGCCGGTAAATCAGGTTCGGCGGTGCCGGTGTCATATTCAAGAGTGCCGCTGAGATATGGGACCCGCCAACGATCGACGAAATGTAAAAAAAGGGCGGTTAGCGGCCATTTGTCGGCTGTTGCGGTGAGTTCGAATGTCGTTTGAGGGGGTGCCGTATCACTTGGCGGCGCTGTGGCGGCCGGTGACGCGGAATCACCGTTTAACGCATCGGGCGGCGGCCGAATTTTCTTTGACACGATAACGGAATCGGCGGCGACCAGCAGGGTGGGCGACGGGCTTATTTTATTGCAAATGATTATCGGCCGGGCGGAAAAACCGGTCAGTGACATCTGCTGCGCCGTGCCAATCGAGTGGGTCAGCGGAGTCACGGCGGCCAAACCGGCCAGGCCGACATGTCGCAGGCCGGCGGGCAAGAAGATGGTCAGAAGCACTGCCGCCAGGCAAAACCCAATGACCAAGGATCGATTTTTCATGTGCTCCGGCAATATCTATCTCATCATGAACGGCCGTTGACCGGTAGGCGACATCTTAGGCGAGTTTAAAACGACCATCGTGACCGTATTCTTTTGGATTCTTTTTCGAGGTCGTTTATCAAATAAAAGCACTTTCTGAACAATTTTGCAAATTTTTTATCCATGTTACGGTGTCGGGCCGCCCTGCCGGCATTCATAACGCTTGTTTTTTTGCGGCATCGAAATTATGGTGAACCGTTTCAATGGCCTTCGATCGACGCCGTTGCAACAATTCAAGCCACCGCGGCCGGCGATCCCGGACGGCATCACTCTCCGGGTGGCGCCGGTCTTTCAGGAAAGGGGCGCAAGCGATGGAAACCCGAATCAGAATCGGTGTCAGTGCCTGTTTGTTGGGCGAAAAAGTCCGCTGGAACGGCGGGCATGCACGCGACCGTTTCATTACCGACATCCTTGGCCAATACGCGGATTTCGTGCCGGTATGTCCGGAAGTGGAAGCCGGGTTTCCGGTTCCGCGGGAAACGTTTCGCCTTATCGGTGATCCGGTCAGTCCGCGCCTGGTCACCTCCAGAACTCGCATCGACCATACCGATCCGGTGCGGCGGTGGGCCGCCCGGCGGGTCTTGGAGCTGGAAAAGGAGAATCTTTGCGGGTTTATTTTTAAAAAAGATTCGCCCAACAGCGGGCTGTTCAGGGTCAAGGTTTACTCCGAAAAAGGAATGCCGGTGAAGCAGGGGGTCGGACTGTTCGCCCGGGCCTTTACGGAACATTTTCCGCGCATTCCCGTCGAGGAAGACGGTCGGTTGAATGATCCGGTGCTCAGGGAAACTTTCATCGAACTCCTATTTACCCTTAAACGCTGGCGCGAGGCTCTGGCTCAAAAGAAAGACATGGCCAACCTGGTCGATTTTCACACCCGGCACAAGCTGCTGATCCTCGCCCACAGCCCGACGCACTACCGGGCCATGGGCAAGCTGGTGGCCGGCGGAAAATCGCTTGCGGCCCCAGAGCTTTACGATCGGTATGAACAGCAGCTTATCGAGGCCATGCGGCTGAAGATGACGATAAAGAAAAACGGCAACGTCCTCTATCACCTGCTGGGATACTTCAAGAAGGAACTCTCGGCCGACGAGAAGCAGGAACTGCTCGACATCATCGAGCAGTTCCGGCGCGAGGTCGTTCCGCTGATCGTGCCGATCACCCTGATCAACCACTACGTGCGCAAGTATCGGCAACCGTATCTGCAGCAGCAGGTGTACCTGAATCCGCACCCGATCGAACTCAAACTGCGCAATCATGCCTGAAAATGATCACCCGTGGCTGAAAGTAAATCCGAATGCCTCCTTTTCCGCAGCACCCGGCGGTTGAACCCGCCCGTATCCATCCGCTCAACCAGAAAGAAATGACCGCGGGCGACTATGTGCTCTATTGGATGCAGCAATCCCAGCGCGCCGAAGAAAACCATGCCCTGGAATACGCCGTGGAACTCGCCAACCACCTCGATCTGCCGGCCGTGGTCGCCTTCGGGCTGACAAACGGATATCCCGAGGCCAATCTCAGGCACTACCGGTTCATGCTCGAGGGCTTGCGGGAAACGGCCGCCACCCTGGCGCGGCGCGGTATTAAAATGGCGGTGCAGTTGGGGTCGCCGCCCGATGTGGCCTTGAACGCGGGCCGACGCGCCGCCGCCATCGTCTGCGACTGCGGCTATGCGCGCCACCAGAAAACCTGGCGCCAGATGGTGGCCCGCAAAGCCGCCTGCCGGGTTGTCGCGGTGGAATCCGATGTGGTCGTTCCGGTGGAGGTGGCCAGCGGCAAGGCCGAATATGCCGCCCGGACCCTGCGGCCCAAAATTCACCGGCATCTCACGGATTACCTGAAGGAGTCCCGGCCCGCGCCGTTGCAGCGCCGTTCCACACGCCTCGACATCGCGGCGCTGACACCGGCCGTTGATCTCGAAAAGATCGATGCGCTGCTCTCCCGGCTGGATATCGACCGCAGCGTCGCGCCGGTGCCTGAATTTTTCAAGGGCGGGGCCGCCGCGGCCAAGCAACGCTTCAAAGAATTTTTAGACGATCGTCTCAAAGTGTATGCCGACCATCACAACCAGCCCCAAACTGACGACGTCTCGCACATGAGCCCTTATCTGCACTTCGGCCAGATTTCCCCGCTCTACCTGGCCCGGCAGGTGAAGGCCACAGACGGCCGGTCGGTGGGCCTGGCCTCCATCGAAGCGTTTATCGAGCAACTGATCGTGCGCCGGGAACTGGCGATCAATTTCGTGAACGCCACGCCGGATTACGACGCCTACGATGCCATTCCGGCCTGGGCGTCGCAAACCCTCGGCGAGCATCGGTCCGACAAGCGCAGCCACCGCTACTCCCGGAGGCAACTGGAGCAGGCTGCGACTCACGACCCCTACTGGAATGCCGCCATGCTGGAGATGACCCACACCGGGTTCATGCACACCTACATGCGCATGTACTGGGGCAAGAAAATACTCGAGTGGAGCCGGACCCCGCGCCAGGCTTTCGACACCACCCTGGCGCTGAACAACAAATATTTTCTCGACGGCCGCAACCCGAATTCTTTTGCCGGCGTGGCGTGGATCTACGGCATGCACGACCGCCCCTGGCCCGAACGGCCGATTTTCGGCAAGGTCCGCTACATGGCGGCTTCCGGTCTCGAGCGCAAATGCGACATAAAAGCCTACGTTAATAAAGTGAATAATGTGATCGGAAAAGAATCGGAAAGGTGACGCTGAAATTTGGATGTCGAAGCGACCATCATCGGTGCGGGCGTCGTCGGCCTGGCGGTTGCGGCCCGGTTGTCACAACGGTATAAACATGTTTTCGTCATCGAGAAAAACGACCGGTTCGGCCAGGAAACGAGCAGCCGCAACAGCGAAGTGATTCATGCCGGGATCTATTATCCGCCGGACTCGCTTAAAGCCCGCTTGTGCGTGGAGGGCCGGCAGATGCTGTACGCCTTGTGCGGAAAAAAACGGATTCCCTTTCGGAAATGCGGCAAGCTCATCGTGGCGACCGGCCTGGGCGAAGAGGGCTTTCTGGCGGCGATCCAGGAAAAAGCGCGCGCCAATGGGGTCGCGGACCTGCAGATGGTGAGCGCGGCGCAGTTAGCCCGGATGGAGCCCGCCGTCGATGCGGTTTCGGCACTTTTTTCACCGTCGACCGGCATTATCCATTCCCATCGCCTGATGCGCCATTTTGCCGCCCAGGCCCAAAAAAACGGTGCGCGGTTCGTCTACCGCTGCGACGTCACACGGGTCGAACCTCTGGCCGGACCGCGCTACCGGGTTCACGTGCGCTATCCGGACGGACAGACGGAAAAATTTACGTCCCGTTACCTGGTCAACTGTGCCGGTCTGAATTCCGACCGGATCGCCGCCGGCATGGGAATCGATATTCGCAGCCACCGCTACGAGCAGTTTTTTTGGAAGGGGGAGTACTTCAGCGTGGCGCTGGCCCCCCAAACCCTCAACCATCTGGTCTATCCGGTCCCGCTGCCCAACAACGAAGGCCTGGGCATTCATGCCACCTTCGATCTGAGCGGAAGGGTCAAGTTGGGCCCCAACGCCGTGTTTCTGCCACAGCGCAGCGTCGACTACAGCGTGGATGCCGCCCACCGGCCGGAGTTTTTTATGGCGGCGCGGCGTTATTTGAAGGCGCTGACGCTTGAAGACCTGGCACCGGACTATGCCGGAATCCGGCCGAAGTTACAGAAACCGGGCGATGCGGTCAGGGATTTTATCATCCGGGAGGAGTCCGCCCAGGGGCTGCCGGGCCTGGTTAATCTGATCGGCATCGAGTCGCCGGGGTTGACGGCCTCGCCGGCCATCGCCGAGTTTGTCGCGAGCTTGCTGCCCTGAAAAAAAAGAGCTGGGAAAATGCGAAGAGATCGAGATCCCCGGGCTGCCTGCGGCACGCCGCTGCGAAGCCATCCCTTCCACGGTGTCATCGCGCGCGCTGCTGTGAAATATTTTTCATAAAACTCACTCCCCGATGCCTCATAATGGCCGTCCTCTTATCCGCCGGAAAATCATCAACTATTCAAAAACACAGCATAAAACATTTTTGGCGTTTTTGGCACAGATCATGCTTTTCTCATGGGCGAGTTTTGAATTCAACCGGAGTACTGACGACTGAAAGAGTATCTATGGAATCCAAAACGATCGAATGCCGACATTGCCGACAGAAGCATGTGCTGCGGCGTGATTCACAAACGGGCATGTGGGAGTTGGCGGTTGGGCACGCCGCTATCAGCAATTCATCATGGGAATATCTGAAGGATACCTGGCTGGATGTCCATCACGGCCGGTGCCGCGAGAAGGCCAACGCCATCGGCATGGGCGCCGGTGCGATGGAGGCCGTTTAAGCGACCGACTGTGAAACCCACATTCTTTGCGACGACGATCCGGCCTCAGCCCGGCTCGTTTCAGGCAAGGCACGGGCCGGGCACAGAACCTGATGACGGATACTATCGGGTTTCGGTTATCAGCATCGTGGCCGGATCCAGCATCAGACCGGTTTGTTCTGAATCGTTTTCCCGGCCTTTAAGGGCCATGATGTGAACGTCCTTGTCCTGGGGCTGAAGCTCGAGAATCACGTCGAAGAGATCCACCAACCCGGTTAACTGGGTCGGGATGCCCTTTTCGTCCGGTCTTTCATGACGGTGGGTCCGCACGGTGAACCAGGCGTGACAGCCGCGTCGTTGCGTCAGCTCCTTCAGTTCGGCCAAAGGGGGGCGCACGTTCTGGTCGAAGGGCAGGCCGTCGATGATGATGACATGCGGGGTGAAGATATTCTGCTCGATCAGGTCCGTGAGCCGCTCGTCCAGCTTGGGCACGCTGAATCCCTCCACGCGAAAGGTCATGATAAACCGGTGCGGCAGCAAGGCATCCCACAGTTCGTTGGCCGGTTTAACATTGTACTGACGGGCAATGTGAGTAAATACTTCAGTATACCACAGGTTGACCTTCTCGACCGGGTCTTCGAGGCTGATGTGCAGGACATTCCAGCCCTCCAGGAGGGAATTGAGGGATATCTGCACCAGCAAAGCGGTCTTTCCGACACCGGCCCGCGCCAGCACGGCACCGAAACCGCCGACCGGCAGCAGGCTGTTTTGGGGATCTTTCTGCATGAGCCGCAGTGGATTGCGCAGGATCAGGTCATTTTTGAGCATGTTCAGGCTCCTTTCCTTGAGATAAATGATCCGCGGTGACGCTGCCGACCGTCGCCCGACGGCGGTAGCGGCCGCGATGGATCCGCGATGACTGCCGGCATGGGTCATGGCGGCGCCGAGGATGACGCCGCCGGTGATAAAATCACCGGTCTTTGGACTCCCGCTCTTTGCGCCAGCCGTTCGATCGTTCTCTGGCTTGATCCTGTTTTGCATCCACACCACGGTGTATCGGCTGCACGGAAACCACAGGGCGCGGCCCGGCCGGGCAGACATCGCAGCCGACCGCGACCTGCAGCGACACCGGCCTAAGCCACTTTTTTGTTTTCGAGCGCTTTCTTGGCGAGTTCTTCGGTGATCGACTGCGGCACCTGCTTGTAAGTGGAAAACTCCATCGTGAACTGGGCCTTGCCCTGAGTGAGCGAGCGCAGAACCGTCGAATAACCGAACATTTCGGCCAGCGGGATCTGGGCCTCGATCACGCACATGACGCCTTCGTCCTGGGCGCCGAGAATCATGCCGCGGCGCTGGTTCAGTGAGCCCATGACCGGCCCCTGAAATTCGGTGGGACTTTCCACCACGACTTTCATTATCGGTTCGTGAATCACCGGGTTGGCCTTCAGGTAGGCTTCCATGAAGGCGCCGCGGGCCGCCGCCATGAACGCCACCTCGGATGAGTCGACCGAATGGGAGGCCCCGTCGTTGAGCACGACCTTGACCCCGGTGACCGGGAATTCCAGCTTCGGCCCCTTTTTCAGGCATCCGCGAAACCCCTTCTCGCAGGCCGGAATATACTGGGTCGGGATAGACCCGCCGAACACCTGATTGTCGAAGACAAAGGCTTCGTCCGCAACCGGCTCGAGGTATCCGGCCACCCGGCCGTACTGACCCGCGCCGCCGGTCTGTTTCTTGTGGGTGTAGTTGAACTCGGCCCGGCGGGTGATGGTTTCGCGATAGGCGACCTGCGGCTGGCCGGTTTCCACGGCGGCATTGTATTCGCGCCGCATGCGCTCCACGTAGACCTCCAGATGAAGCTCGCCCATGCCTTCGATGATCGTCTCGTTGGTTTCCTCGTTGACGTAGGTGCGAAAGGTTGGATCCTCTTTCGTGAAGCGGTTCAGGGCCTTGGACATGTTGATCTGGGCCTTGTTGTCCTTGGGCACGATCGCCAGGGATATGACCGGCTGGGGAATATACATGGAGGTCAGGCTCAGGTTGATGCCGGGACTGACAAACGTGTCGCCGGAGGCACAGTCCACGCCAAACAGGGCGCCGATGTAACCGGCTGGAATCGAAACGATTTCTTCCATCTGGTCGGCGTGCATCCGCACCAGTCGGCCGACCTTTATTTTCCGCCCGGTGCGCATATTGACGATGGGCGCGCCCTTGGTCAGGGTGCCCTGGTAGACGCGCACATAGGAAAGCTGGCCGTACTGACCGTCTTCGAGCTTGAAGGCCAGTGCCACCAGGGGCGCTTGCGGGTCGGAAACGAGTTTGACGGGCGCTTCGTCTTTTTCCATGTCCAGGGCTTCGTTCTGAACATCGGCCGGACAGGGCAAATACCGGGTCACGGCATCCAGAAGCGGTTGGACGCCCTTGTTCTTGTAAGCCGAGCCCACGAAAACCGGTGTCATCGCGCGGGCGATCGTCCCGCGGCGAACCGCCTCGATGATCAGCTCCGGGGTCACCTTCTCCTCCAGCGCCGCTTCGGTCAATTCGTCCGAAAACATGGCCGCCGCATCGATCAGGGCCTCTCTTTTCTCGAGCGCCAGCGGCAGCAGGGCCTCGGGTATCGTCGCCTCGCGCAGTTCTTCTCCGTTGGCGCCCTCGAAGTATAGGGCTTTCATGCTGACCAGGTCCACCACACCGTCCAGGTCCGCTTCCAGTCCGATCGGCAGCTGCATGGCCACCGGCTTGTGACCCAGCTTCTCCGCGAGCTGCTGGATCACGCGCTCCGGATTGGCGCCGTTGCGGTCGCATTTGTTGATAAAAGCGATGAAAGGCACGTTGTAGCGCCGCATCTGCTGATCGACGGTGATCGACTGCGACTGGACCCCGCCGACGGCACACAGCACCAGGACCGCGCCGTCGAGCACCCGCAGGGACCGCTCGACCTCGATGGTAAAATCGACGTGGCCCGGCGTGTCGATGATATTGATTTCGTGCCCCTCCCATTGGCAAAAAGTGGCGGCCGAGGCAATGGTGATGCCGCGCTCGCGTTCGAGTTCCATCGAATCCATCGTGGCGCCGATGCCATCCTTGCCCCTGACATCGTGGATGGCATGGATGCGGTGGGTGTAATAGAGGATGCGTTCCGTCAAGGTGGTCTTGCCGGAATCGATGTGCGCGCTGATGCCGATGTTTCTGACGCGTTTTTGTTCATTGATCATGTCGTTCTCTCCTGAAATGGCTGTTTCGATGCCCCGATCGCTCAAGCTTTATGCCGATGGTCCCGTGTCTGCAGGTCGCAAAAACCCTGCCCATTCCGCCAGCAGACAAAAAGTCCTTCACTTGGGCAATATTAAAACCGCTAATAATAATTAGATATAGAATTTTGTCAACAAAATTCAGCGCGGCCATCGATTTTTTCTGAACTGGCGGGTCAGTGGCCGTTCCCGCTAAAGTTTTTTTGTCCAACAGTCGACTCAACTGTTTGAAGGGCCGGTGACGGCCTGTGCGCCTGTCGTCGGTCATTGCCTCGGGCCTTTTTGAAAACCGGCAGTTTCTTTCGTTGATAATGGAGCGTAATCACGAAGTCAATAAAGTCCCTTTGGAACGGTGACCGGATTTTCCGCCGGCACGGTAAAACATCGGACCCTGGCGGTTTTCCATGGCGCCGAGCGGGCATGGCATCCTGCCCGTTTCGTTTTTATAGACTTTTCCAAGTGTTAAACTCAACCGCGGAGACATCTACGACGAAATATATCTTGATAAAACACGCCATAATTTGGTATTCTTATATGACATAGTATGTTGTTTGTAATTCATTTCTAATGGGGGAGGCGGCCAAGTGTCATATTCGCTCGGACAGGCACAGTTGGATGGCATCGAAGAGATCCTGCAGCAGGATCTTATCGATGTCGGTGTGAGTTGTGTGTTTATCATCGACATGGCGGGCAATATCATCGCCAACTGCGATAATGGCGAGAGCCAGCACGACGTCTATTCGCTGGCCGCCCTGGCGGCGGGAAATTTCGGCGCGGTCAGCGCCATGGCCAAAATCATCGGTGAAGGGGAGTTTTCGCTGTTATTCCACAAAGGAAAAAAGGAAAACATTCATTTCAACAAAATTATCTCAGACTTTTTGATGATCACGATATTCAGCAACGACATTTCACTCGGTTTCCTGCGCCTCAAAGTCAACGAATCCGTCGAGAAAATAAAGCACACCCTGGGAGCGATCGAGGTGCCCTGACCCTTCGGTGCGACATTTTTTGTCTTCCTTGATGAACCGCTCGCAACAGCTTGCAGGTACACGACCCATGGCATTCGTCAATCCCAAAAAGAAAGAAGTTCAAGTAAAAATCGTTTATTACGGTCCCGGCCGGGGTGGCAAGACCACCAACCTGGAATACATATACGACAAGTTCAACAGTCGCATCAAAACCGAAATGGTTACCATCAAGACCCATGGCGACCGCACGCTCTTTTTCGATTTTCTGCCCTTCGATATCGGCAAGGTGAACGGCTACGACGTCAAAATCCAATTGTACACCGTACCGGGTCAGGTCAAGTACAACGCCACCCGGCGCCTGGTTTTAAGAGGCGTGGACGGAATGGTATTCGTGGC
Source organism: uncultured delta proteobacterium (assembly GCA_963779885.1). GTDB lineage: Bacteria > Desulfobacterota > Desulfobacteria > Desulfobacterales > SG8-13 > JARFQH01. The sequence continues at coordinate 70,832 of CAWAAN010000006.1, forward strand.
CGATGCCATGACGGTGCGCAGAGAAAAAAATATTTTATCGCTGAAAAACCTGCAGGAGAACCTCGCCAATTATAAAAAGAGTATTTTCAAGGTCCCGATAGTCCTGCAGTACAACAAGCTCGATCTGGCCGAGCAGGGTATTCCGGTCCTGCCGGTCGAGACGCTCGAACAAGACCTCAACTCAAAACTCAAGACCGCCTCTTTTCCCGCCAGCGCGCTGGTGGGAACCAATGTCGTCGCCACCCTGAAAAAAATAATCGCGTTGACGATGGCATCTATCGTGAGGGACCTCAAATAGCGGTCGCTCATGGTGTCAAGAGGCACGGAAAGGACTTCCGGGTCATAGGGACCGGAGACGAAACGGGGGAATGACAATGGAAAACGAGACGCCCGAAGACCAGTTTTCCGAAGAAGTCGAGGACCGGCTGGAGAACCTCTTCGGCGATGAAGATCCGACCGAGGTCGCCGATATCGACAGCGCCGAAATCGTACCGCATCCGCTCAGGGACCTCAAGACCATCCTCCTGTCGATCGATTGGGAAATCACCGACGAGGTCATGACCAGTTTTGTCGAACAGGTCGACGTGCTGCAGGACCGGCATGGCGATGACAGGATCGTGCTGGCCTTTTTGCAGTTGCTCGGTTCGATCGGCGAGTACATCCGCACGCATCTCGGAAAATCTCATCCGGATGCGTTTAAACTTCTCAACTCGCTGTTCACCGAACTTGAGAAAATCGTCCGGTCCGCGGACCTGACCGAGGCCGAAAAGAAAAAGATCCTGGCCGTCGAATTGGGCAAGTACAAGAAATTAAAGAGCCAGCTCGCAACGACCAGGGCCCCGGCCGCTGCCACAGGCCCGGTCCCGGTCCCGGTCGCCGTCCGGGCGGCTCCCGCTGGTCCGCAGCCCGAGATCCTCAAGGCCATCGAGGATCTCAAGCGGGTCGTCCGGCAAGAATGTCAAGCCTTGCGAGAAGAAATCAAGCAGTTGAGAGCAAAAACCGGCACCGGTTTAAGATCATCGGATCGAAACCGGTGAAACGCGCGGGGCGTGACACGTCCCGCGCGGTGGCATCGGTAAAGGAGTGAGAATGCTGGTCGTTCCAAAGGAAAAACCGGTTTTGACCAATCTGAACACCTACTACCTGAAGATCGACAAATTGATCGAGCACTGTCAGGGGGAAATGGGGGCCGGGGGCATCTGTTTCAAGTCGGCCCACGCCCAGGGCGTCCTCTATTTTGATCCCGATGACATCGTGAACGGGTATTTTTCAGAGAAATCCGGTGAACTGCGCGGAGAAAGCGCCGTGGAAAGGCTCGTGCAGGCCGATGCCACCTACAACTTCAGCGTCGATATCTACCGCGTCCCGCACGAAGAGGTTTATTTTTGGGCCGGGACGACCGCGGCCGAGAAAATCTACAAGGACCTGAGCACGGAGTTTACCGATCTCAAGGGGCTGATCAAAAAGATGAGCGCCGAAAAACTGTCCGGCTACATCGACATCCTGGTCGATAACGGGCAGGAAAGCGGCCTGATATTTTTCGGCGGGGGCGAGATGGTCGGCGGCTCTTTTTCGTGGGGCCCGGTGGCGGGCGATGCGGTCAGGGCTGCCAGCGGGCTGCTGATCGAGAAAACAAAAAAAGCCGGCGGGGTTTTTAATGTCTGCCGCATACCGACCACCGCGGCCCAGCCGTCGGTTCAGCGCGCGGAGAAACCCGCAGGCCGGCCACAGGTCGTCTTGCGGATGCTCGAAGAATTCCTGGGTATTTTCGAAACTCTGCACAACACCCAAAAAGACCACAAAACAGATTTCAACAGCCTCATTCGAAAAAAATTCGTCGAAAATGCGGAACGCTTCACCTTTCTCGACCCGTTTGCCGGGGAGTTCGATTTCAGCGATCGCAAGATTAGTTTCAGCGGCGATGCCGATGAGTCCGAACTGGCCCAGGGCATCATCGTCTCGTCCACCGAGCTGGCCGAGGAAATCGGGCTGCGGGATGAGTTGCGAAAATATCTGGCGTCATGGCAGCAAAAATACGAAAAAAAACTCGATCACCTGGGTGTCTGCCGGGCGTAACCGGGGCGCCTTGACATCAACGGACCTAATCGAGAAGCCGAGAGTCTGTACATGATAGCAAAGGTTCTGATCGTCGACGCTGACCGGGAACTGGTGACCGGCCTGAAAAATGACTTCGCACCGTATGCCGATATGTTCACGGTGGTTGCGGCCGCTGACGCTCAAGGCGCCGGTGACACCTTGCGGCACGAATTGATCTCGCTGGTCGTTACCGATCTTGACATGCCCCTGCGCGAGGGGGTCGGGCTCCTGAAGCATTTGATGGAACACTACCCCGAGATTCCTATTTTTATCACCCCCGGCGCCAGCACGCCCGACATGGAGCGGCTGGCCCGGCAAGCGGGTGCGGCGGCCTATATTCCCAAACCCTACCGCCCGGACCACATGGCACAGGAGATTGTGGCCCTTTTGCACAGTGAATCCGACGGGGGGACGCTGCACGGCGTTTCATCCGGCATTTTCCTGCAGTTGATCGAAATGGAGCAAAAGACCTGCACCATCCGGCTCGAAGAAAAAAACGCTGGGCAAAAAGGAATTCTGTTTTTTTTCGACGGCGAATTGCTCGATGCGCGGGTGGCGCATTTGCGCGGGAAACCGGCGGCCCAGCGAATTTTGACCTGGGACAAGGTCACCATATCCATCCAAAACAAATGTCCGCGAATCGAAAACACCGTCGACAGCGAGCTTCAGCCGCTAGTCCTCGAGGCCGCCCGGTTGAAGGACGAGGTTTCGCCGTCGGAAGACCCGCTTCAAGAACCCGCTGAATCGGCCGGGGCGGCGGCCGCCGGCGAAAGCGCACCCGCAGATGCGATCAGCCAAATCCGGTGCGCGCTTGAAAGCCGGATCGGCCGGGCCGGCGGCATCGAAGATATCTATCAGGACAATTCGTGGAACAGTTTGATCCATCGGCTCGCGGCGCTGGGGGACCATTTTCAAAACGGACCCATGAAACTGTGTTTCGTCGACCGGGGCGATTCTTCGGACCACATCATCATCCCCGGTCACGAGACGACGGTCATCAGCGTGAGTCCGAAATCGCCGCATGACAAGATCATTCAGGCCTTGAACCCTTGAGACGGCAGCCGGCGGGCGGCGCCGCCCGTCCGCAGGAGCACCCAACTATGAAGAATGTATTCAGCGACATTGTCGGCATGGAAGGCGTCAAGGGCGCCATGCTCCTGTCCTTCGATGGCACGATTCTCTTCGAAGACTACCGCGGCACAGGCGCCGCAACCATCGAAGCGCACGATCGGCAGGGGCTGCTGGCCGCTCTCGACGGTGTGCGCGAGACCGATGCGGTGTATCAGGGCGGCCGCATTTATATTCGCCGCAGCGATATCGGATTTCTTCTGGTCACCATGTCGGATACGGCGTCGGTGCCCATGCTGCGTCTCAATTGCGACATTTTACTGCCGACCCTCAAGCCGACGGCGGAATCGAAGGGTTTAAAGCGATTTTTTCGGAAATGATCTTCCTCATCGTTTGCGGCCCTGCCGCGACCGACCTATACAGAAAGATATTATTCATTGCGCAGGCATGCACATCGTCTAGCGTGCTGGACACCTGATGATGGCCCTGGCATAAAATCTATGTCGTGCGAATGCGCCTGTAATGATGACGCTGTGTAAAACGACCAGTTCCGGAGTGTAAAATTATGACAGCCGGCCACGCCAAGGCTCAATCAGACGTCGACGTGCGGATCAATGAAGCGGAAGTCTGCCGTTCCATGGGCCTCTATGATGAGTCCCTGACCATCTACGAGCAGATTCTGACCAATCTGGCCGACACCGAGGGTGATCTTCTCGATACGGTCAAGAGCCGCATCGAGAAGATCCGCAGCGAGATTGCCGCCCGGGAACAAACCGAGGTCAAGCGGGTGTCGGCCAAAGACATCAGCATGCTCAAAAAGACCCTGTCGAGCCAGGACGCCGGTCAGGACGGCCCGAGCGGACAGACGCTGCAGGACAGCGCCGCCAGTTTCAAGGAGCTGGGGCTCTTCAGCGAGGCCATCACCGAATACGAGAAGCTGATCATCCAGAGCTACACCCCCGAGAGCATCGCCGCCGATTTTGCCGATTGCCTTCTCAAGCTGCACTCGCCGGACAAGGTGATCGAGTACATCATGAAACTGGTCGGCGACCAGCGCCTGGCCAAGGAATACAGGGCCGCGGTGTTGTATCTCTTCGGGCAGGAAATGGAAAAAAGGGACCACAAGGATCCTGCCCTGGATCTTTACAAAAGCGCCCTCAAGGCCGATCGAACCGACACCGAAATCCGCAAGCGCCTGGAAGGCCTGACGGCCAGCCTGGCCTCCAAGTCGAAATATGATTTGCTGCTGCGCCAAAACACGGTCACCACCGATCAGCTGCAGAAGGCTTTCGCCCTGTCCAAGAAAATGAACAAGAGCGTCGAGTTCGTTTTGATCGGGCAATACGGACTCCGGAAAGCCGACATCGGCAAGTCGTTTTCAGCCTATTACGGGTGTCCCTTTCGCGAATACGACCCCAACGTGGCCACGCCGCACGAACTTCTGAGCAATCTCAAGGAAGCCTTCCTGATCAACGAAGGCTGGGTGCCGCTCAACTGGGACAAGGATTTCGTCGAGGTGCTGGTCGACGATCCGCGCGACTTGAACAAGACCGACAACATCAAGACCCTTTTGAACACCCCGAAAATCAATTTTTCGGTGGCGACCAAGGAAGATATCGAGGAGTTCGTCAAGCGCTTTTTCGACAAAGACCATACGCTCGATGACGATACCGGCGAAGACAACCTCGACAATTTCGACATCATCCCGGATGTCTCCTTCGAGGAAGAAGAAGACGACGAGACGACCGACGAAGCCGATGAAAGCTCGAGCAAGGTTGTCAAGCTGGTGGACCAATTCATCATTGCCGCCTACCGCAAGCATGCCTCGGACATTCACATCGAACCATCGCCGACCAGCAAGGCCACGACGATCCGTTTCCGGATGGACGGCGTGTGCCAGGAGTACCTGAAGGTCCCGAATTCCATGGCGCGCGGCATACTCTCGCGCATCAAGATCATGTCACAGCTGGACATCGCCGAGCGCCGGCTGCCCCAGGACGGCAAAATCAAGTTCAAGCGCAAGGGCATTCCGGCCTTCGAACTGCGGGTGGCGACCCTGCCCACCACGGGCGGATTCGAGGATGCGGTCCTGCGTATCTTGGCCAAGGCCGGAGCGATGAAGATGGAGGACATGGGGCTGACCGAGAGAAACTTCAATGTCCTGAAGACGATCACCCAAAGGCCCTATGGGCTGATTTTATGCGTGGGGCCCACCGGCTCCGGTAAAACCACGACCCTGCATGCCGCGCTCGGCTCCATCAACGATCCGGGAATCAAAATATGGACGGCCGAGGATCCGGTTGAAATCACCCAGGCGGGCCTGCGGCAGGTGGAAGCCCGGCCGCGCATCGGTCTGGATTTTGCCAAGATCATGCGCGCCTTTCTGCGCGCCGACCCGGATGTCATCATGATCGGTGAAATGCGCGACCAGGAGACCGCCGCCATCGGCGTGGAGGCATCGCTGACCGGCCACCTGGTGTTTTCAACCCTGCACACCAACAGCGCACCGGAGACCATCACCCGCCTGCTGGACATGGGGCTCAACCCCTTAAATTTCTCCGACGCCTTTCTGGGCGTGCTGGCGCAGCGGCTGGTTCGCAGGCTTTGCAGTAATTGCGCCAAGGAATATAACCCGTCGCGCGAAGAGTACGAGGAAATCGTGTCCGATTACGGCCGCAAGGCTTTTGAAAAAACGGGCATCCAATTCGATGCGGACCTGACCTTGAAGGGCGCGGGCAGCTGTGACCAGTGCTCGGGAACCGGTTACAAGGGCCGCCTGGGAATTCACGAGCTGATGGAAGGCACGCCGGCCGTCAAACGGATGATCAAGAAACAGGCCTCTACCGAAGAAATCTTCGAGCAAGCTTCCAAGGATGCCATGACCACCCTGAAGCAAGACGGCATCTTGAAGGTCTTCAAGGGCATCACCGATGTGCGCGAAGTCCGGCGCGTTTGTATCAATTAGTGTCGTGTTATCTTTGCGCATGATGATCGGAACACCAGAGTGGCGGGAGGTCATCCGGGACGGCGCCGGCCGGCTGGGCGTCGATGTGCCGGGGGCCGTGCTCGACCAGTTTGCCGTGCACGCGCGTGAATTGCTGCTCTGGAACAGCAAGATCAACCTGACGGCCATTACCGATCCCCTGGCGGTGGCGGTCAACCATTACATCGACGCCATTGCCCCGGCGAACCTGATCCCGGCGCCGGCCCGGGTGCTCGATATCGGTACCGGCGGCGGCTTCCCGGGCTTGCCGCTTAAACTGCTGCAGCCGGCGCTGACGCTGACGCTGATAGACGCCGCCCGGAAAAAGGTCAGTTTCCTCAATCATGTCGGCCGGGTGCTGCACCTGACGGGCTATCGCGCCGTCCACCTGCGGCTTGAGAAATTAAAGAGCGCCGCGGAAACGACGCGGCCCGCCGCCGTCGGGCTGGGTCCATTCGATGTCATTGTCAGCCGCGCCCTGGCGTCCCTGGAGGATTATTTGGCGCTGGCCGTACCGCTCGTCGCGGCCAAAGGCCTTATCCTGGCCCTGAAAGGTCGGATCTCCGCGGCGGAAGTGGCGACCGCCCGGCGGTTTCTGACGGCCATCGGATCGTCAGTCCGCGGCGGCCTCGGGGTGCCCGAGTTGACTGTCAAGCACTACCGGCTGCCGGTATTTGACAGCGACAGGAGCATCGTGGTCGTCCGCTTCGGCTGACACCGTATTACACCGCCGGCAGTTCGACGAACCGGACATCGATGGTGTCGCCGCGGGCCGTCAAGACAGCCACCGTCGGCGGCCGGTCCTGGCGCGGATCCGCCGCGCTGCCGGGGTTGAGGAAGACCACCTTGTTTTTTTTCGTCAGCGCGGCCCGGTGGGTGTGACCGCTGATCACGACCTGGATACCGGCCGCCGCGGGGTCCAGATCGAGCTGCGCTAAATCGTGCAGTACATACAGCGTCACGTTGTAGACGACGACCAGGGCGGTCAAGGGGAGGTCTTCGGCCCACGGCCCGCGGTCCATGTTGCCCCGTACCGCCCTGACGGGCGCGATGATCGCGAGCCGCTCGATGATATTCGGCCGGTCGATATCACCGGCATGGACAATCAGGTCCGCACCGGCAAAGGCGTCGATGACGCGCTGATCGAAATGCCCGTGGGTATCGGAGATGACCCCGATACGAACGTAATTTTTCGAAGGATTTTGTCGGTTAGGCGCAGGCATGTCGATCCTTACTTCCTTTGGCCCCGATCGGCGCAGGCGCATGCTTATCAGGATGACAATAAAGAGTCAATCCGCCATACAACGAACTGACCCAAACAAGCGAGAGAACAGCATGGACAGATTTCAAACCACCACCTTGCCGAAACCGGCCGTCGGAGAATTGACTTTCAGTACGTCACGAGCGCTGTCCGCGGGGTCGTTCCCGGCGGCGGCCAACAACGGGATGTTGTCAAAATTTATCCAGCAACAGGTGCACGGCGCCGATAACCATCAGGTGCGGGAGTTGCGGCGGCAGGTGAGTCAGGCCGTCTTTGCTTTGAAAACCCGCTGCGATCGGGTGATTGAAGAAAATCAGCGCATGGCGCAGAGTCTTGACGATCTGCAGCGGGGCCAGAAATATCTTGTGGCGCAACTGGCGCGGCATCAACAGCGCGAAGAGTTGGCCATTTTGCGGGAGCAGCAGGATGGCCAACGAATCAGAGAACTCGAAAACAGGCTCTCTTTACTTCTCCTGGCGCCCCTGCAGGATCAACCTTTCACCATTACGGCGCCGGAAGCGCACCGGATTGCCATTTGTCAGGCGGCGCATTTCGAACCGGCCGCCGAAGAACCGCAAGGCCCGGCATTGACGCCGGCACCGGAGCAAAACGATCCCGCGCCCGAAGACGCGGCGGGCGATGCCGGCCGCGCTGGTTCGCAGGATTTTCCCGCAAGCGACGACCCTTGCGTGGCGTCGCCAGCTGACGACCTCGCCCGTGAGGCGTCTTCCACCGATGAATTAGACACTCTGGGAGAGGTGCCGTCTCTGGCTATGCAGCCCGCGGAGATGACGTATACGCACGCCGATCAGGATCAGCCGAACCAGGCGCAAGACCTGGAAGCAACAGTCGCAGCGGTCGCCGCCGATGACGGTGCGCCGTCCGATATCATCGATCTGCTGAACGAAGTGGACACCGCGGACAAGGCGCACGACCCTTTGCCGGACGATATGCCGGCCGTTGAGGCCAAGGCGCCGGATGGGCGGGATACCGAAGATATCGCGGTGGACGAGACCATTGAAAGTTCCTCCCTGAACACCAACTATGTTTTAGAGGCACCGCGCGGGACGATGTTGGCCACCGAAACAGCGGATCCGCTGGCGGACGACATGCCGGTGGAACTCGATGCGATCATCACGCTTCTGGATGAAATTCACAGCGACCGCCCGGCTGAATATCGAGCATCTTCTGCAGATCCGGACACAAGTGAAGGGCCGGAGCCGACAGCCGGGTCAACCCCGCCGGGCGCCGAGGAGCCCGTGGCCGGGGAGAGCGGCGGCGTTTCGGACGACCGGTTCGCTTCCGAAGCTGTCGAGGATTGCCTCGAGAACATCGAAGACGCCGCTACCAACACCTTCGAGGTCATCGACCTCAAGGAAGAGGCGATCATCGAACGGGCACCCGAGCGTGCGGAGCTGGCGGGAAGCGATTCAACCTCCGGCCCTGCGCCGGTGCCCGCGGCAGAGGCCGCAGGCAAAAAGACGGAGGAAACCGGCGGGTTGCCGCCTCAGTCGAAGGGGAAAACGGCGCGGGCCAAAGTTCTTTTCGGGCAAGGCAAGCTGGCCTGTCAGAGAAAAGACTACGTCAAAGCGATCGACTTTTTCACCCGTTTTCTCGAACTGACGCCCGATGATCCGCGCGGGTCCTATAACCTGGCAATTTTACATTACCGCATGAAAGATTACCGCCAAGCGTCAACCCATGCCCGCAAGGCCCTGGATCTTGGCTACACGAACGCCGAACACATCATGGCGAAAATAACCCTCAAGTCGGCGCCCGCTGCGGCGGCAGAGGCCGGGGGCGGCATGAGCGTCGCGGATGCCTTGCTTGAAACCGAAACGGTGCACCACATGACCCTGACGGCAGACGTTGTCCCCGCAGAAGACCGTCAAGCGACGGTGCCTGGAGCGGGCGCTAAGCCGGCCGACAACGATGGGGAGTTGCTGCGCCACGCGGTCTTGGAAGATGACCTTTTGGACCTGTCCAGCGGCGCGGCCCTTGATCCGCTGTTAAACGATGAGACGGCGCTGATTGAACCGGCGGGGTCTATGGTTGTCCCAAGCCCCCGGCCGGCCGGCGCGATGCACCAGGATGACGGTGCCGCGGCCAAACGCCTCTTTGTCGACGGCATGCGCGCTTACCGGAAAAAAGACTTTCGTACGGGACTCGAGCATTTCAGCCGGTTTACCACCTTGCGGCCGCACGAAGCCAAAGGGCACTATAACCTGGCGATTTTACACTACCGTCTCAAAGACTACCCACAGGCACTGACATGTGCCCGGCGGGCGCAGGACCTGGGCGCCGGGGCGGCGCGGAAGATCGTCAAAAAAATCGAGTCGAAAACGGCCCGGCTTAGGGCCGCCGGCGTGCTGGCGCCAGTTGGTCCGGCATTGGGAACCCCTAACAACCCTCCGGGCGTTTCCGCCACCGAAAACCACGCTGATACCGGCTTGGCGGATACCGCCTCGATCTGGGGCGCCGACGAACTGGAAGAAGAAATCAATCAGGCGCTTTTTTCCGCTGCGGTCGATGACACCCCCGATGGCCGAAAGGAAGATGAGATGGTGTTCGACGCCAGAGCGGAGGACGAAAGTGAATCCGCCGCCAAGACGGCGGCCGGACCTGTGGTCGCGATGCCGCAGGCAGAGGACCCGGACGGGGATTTCCAGAACGAACGGCTCAAAAATATATTTGAACTCGGCCGGGCGGCGGTTGAAAACAAGGACTACTTGAAAGCGATCCAGCATTTTTCCAAGGTGACGCGCCTGGTCCCCGACGATCCCAGAGGATATTATCACCTGGCCGATGTGTCATTTCGCCTGCGGTTCTATGAAACCGCGCGCGAGCACGCGACGCGTGCCATCGAACTCGGTTCGACGGCCGCCAAAAATATCATGAGCCAGATCGTTGCCCATCAGCTGCCGGCCTGAGCACCCCGCGGCGCACCGGACCGGCAAAAAATCCGGCCTGAAACCGGCGGCTGATTTTTTCATCCGGCCCCTGTCTATAGTCCCATTCGGGGAATGGAAAAAATTCTCGCCCTTAGGCGAAGACGTCAGATAATTGGAGTGATGTTGACCCATAGGTTCAAGGGGTCCAGGGGCCAATGATCCAAGGAAAGGCTTAAATGGACCTTTTTGTCTGGCCCCTCGACCCCTCGCATCCTTGCCCCCCAAGCCTTCGGATTTAGCCGAAAGTCTTTGACTTCCGACCGGTTTGATATATCCTGATAGACCATTTTTGCAGGATGCCTATGTATGTCGATGACATTGAATTGGACACTCAAGGGTGCCTTTCAGCCATCAGCGGATGGGCACTAACGACCAGGGGTCGGTTAATAAAGTCGAAAAGGAGGGCAGGCTGATGAAAATTTTAGTGGGCTTTGATGGGTCGGGGGCCGCCAAGGATGCGATCGAGGTCGCCAGAAAATATGCCGCGACCCTTGGCGCAACGGTCAGCATCGTCACCTCGATGGTGAAGGGCACCGAGAACGAACAGGCGGAGATACTGCAGGCTCAGCGCGGGCTGGATTACGCCGAGTCTCTTTTCGCGGCTGAGAAGATCGCCTGCGAGACCCATCTTCTGATCCGCGGCCTCTCACCGGGGGAAGACCTGATCCGATTCGCCCGGGAAAACGCGGTCGACCTGGTGGTGGTGGGGGTGAAGCGGCGATCCAAGGTGGGCAAGTTGTTGATGGGGTCCACGGCCCAATTCGTGATTATCAAGGCGCCTTGTCCGGTTTTGTCGATCAAATAGCGGGTGTCCATCCATAAATGGTCTTTTTCCCGCTGGGCGGTCGGTCGCAGCGGGTTTCCGGCTGCGGCATACGTAAAGTACGCCTCGCCGCAAACCCTTGTGCGGCCTTGCCCAGCGAAAAAAATCCTCATTTATGAATTGGACACTGAAAAGTGTTTAAACAAGATCGCGGATAGATACATATGGAGCGGGTTTGCCGCCGCAGCGGCGCGGTGGTGCACGGCCGCTTTTTTCAACACATGGCTGATCGGCGCACTGCCGTCAGACGGTGCGCCGGCGTCGCAGCCGGATTTCGAGCCGTTCGACCGCCAGGGAGCAGCTGAGCGTCAGCAGCAGGTAAAGGCCGGTGATGGTGATCCATATTTCGAAGGTGAAATAGGTGGTGGCCATCAGCTCCATCCCCTGAAACGTCAGTTCCTGAATCGAGATGATCGATACGATGGCCGAGTCCTTGATCGTTGAAATGAACTGACCGGCCAGCGGTGGCAAAATGCGTTGGGCGGCCTGGGGAATGATGATGTGGCGCATCTGCTGGGGTTTGGTGAAGCCGAGGGCGGCCGCGGCCTCCCACTGCCCTTTTTCGATCGACTGAATCCCGGAGCGCACGATTTCGGTGATGTAGGCGCCCTCGAAGACGGCGAGCGTCAACACGGCCGAGAAAAAGGGCACCAGCAGGGCCGGCGGCGCAAAGAGCAGGCTTAGCAGGTTGCGGCCGGGCTCCGGCAGGTCGAACAACAGCTTTTCGATGCCGAGCGCCGGCAGGATCTGATCACCGATGAAGAAGTAAAAAATAAACACCAGCACCAGCGGCGGCAGATTGCGGACGATCTCGACATAGGTCCCGCCGATCAATTGGTTGAAAAGTCCACCGCCGGCCCGCAGCAGTCCCATGACGATGCCGATGATCGTGGCCAGCAGCGTGGCCCAGAAGCTCAGGCGGATCGTGTTGAGAAGACCGAGAACCAGAACGTTTGGTTTCCAGCTGCTCGTGGCCGCATCGAAACGGAACAGGTACTGCGGGATGGCGTCCCAGTGCCACTTGTAGTGCAGGTGGTCCTGAATCCGGTAGGCGATGGTGGCGCCGGCGGCCGTCACGAGCAGGAGCACGGCGACATCCAGCACCGATATTCTGATTTTTTTCCCGGGCACTTACTTCACGTCTTTCTCCCACTCCTTCGTGTTGAACCAGTATTGTTTGCGTTCTTTCAGCCAGCCTTCCGCTTCGACCACCCGAATCCAGTTGTCGAAATAATTCAGCGTGTCGACGTCGCTTTTGCGAACGGCAAAGCCGATCGGCTCCCGGGTGAAGGTCTCCGGCAGCGGCAGAAATAAAATATCCGGGTTTTCAAGGGCGAGAAAGGCCGGCAGCGGTGCCGATGAGACCAGGGCGTGGACCCTTCCGCTGCGCAGTTCCTGGATGACCTGCGATTCGTCGTCGAAGAGTTGGAGCTTGGCCTGCGGCATGTATTTCCGGGCGGCCATTTCGGCCGTCGAGCCCAGGCGCACGGCGATCTTGACCTCGGGCCGGTTGAAATCATCCAGGCTCTTGAAACCGGTGGCCAGCTGTTTATGGGCCACGATCGACATGCCGCTGTAGTCATAGGGGATGGTGAAGTTCACCTTGAGGTTGCGCTGCGGCAGGATGCCCATGCCGCCGATGATGACGTCGAACTTGCCGGTCAGCAAGGCCGGAATGATTCCGGCCCATTTGGTGGGCACGAATTCAATCTTGACGCCGGTGTCCTGCGCCAGACGGTTGGCGACATCGATTTCAAAGCCGACGAGCTTGCCGGTCTTGTCCTTCATGGCCCACGGGACGAAGGTCGACATGCCCACCCGCAGCACGCCCCGCTGGAGCACATTTTCGATGGTGCTCTCACCGGTCAGTTCCTGTTGAACCTTGCCCGCGTGGGCGCTACCGCCGAGACTGGTCAAGACCAACAGCACACCCACCACTACCCGCAATGTCAAGCTGCGATTCATAATGACGCTCCTTTCGACGCTTTGAGACGCTGTTTCGCGCACGAGAATCCTTCGCCCGCTGTTTCGGGCATCTTCATTTGTCGACTGCCGCCATCGATCACATCGCACCTCACTCAGCAATTTTCAAACGTTTTTCCAGGGTGTAAACCGTCAGCGACAGGCTCATCGTCATCACCAGGTAAATGGCGGCTATCGTGAACCAGAGTTCAAAGACCAGATAGGTCCGGGCGATGATGATCTGGCCCTGCATGGTCAGATCATAAATGGCGATCGTGCTGACCAGGGCCGAATCCTTGATGAGCGAGACGGCCTGGCTGGTGAGCGGCGGCAGTATCCGGCGAACCGCTTGCGGCAAAACGACGAACCGGTAGGTGTGCCACCGGCTCAGGCCGATGCTGAAGGCGGCTTCCCACTGGTGCCGGGAAACCGATACGATCCCGGCGCGGATGATTTCCGAGATGTAGGCGCCTTCGAACAGGCTCAGGGCCAGCACGGCCGATGTAAACGCACCCATGCCCAGGGCCGGCGACAGCACGAAATAAATGAGGAAAAGCTGCACCAGAAGCGGCGTGTTGCGCACCGCTTCGATATAGCCGCGCGAGAGTCCCCGGGCGGCAAAAGAGTGCGAGAGCCGCAACAAGGCGGTGATCAGGCCGAACAAAAACGCCAGGACCAGGCTGACAAGGGTGATCTTGAGGGTGACCAGGAGGCCGTCGACCAGGGGGCCCGCGGTCAAACGGCCGTTTTCGATGACATAGAGGTAGGAAGGGACGCGGTACCACTGCCAGTTGTAGCCCAGCCCTTCGACACCGCTGTAGATCAGCCAGCCCAGAGCGCCGATGACGGCCGCGTATTTGAACAGATCCGGCAGAAGATGGCGCTGGAGAAACGGGAAACGGCGGCCTGAAGGGCTTTGATAACGTGACAGTGGCATGGGCTCTGATCTTCGGTTCGTTTGAACCTTATCTGTTCGGATTGAACAGCAGCAGTTTACAGTAGTATTTCAGCATGAGGTTATGAAGATACATCGCTGGCACCTTCCTCGATAACCGTTTCGACCGCCCGCGGCTAAAGGCGCGGTATCCGGCCTTCACTGGCACCGGCGTCACTGCGGTTCGGATTTTGATCGGCATGCCCGGCTTACCACATCGAGGCCGCCTCTGCAAATGCCAAAGCCCGTCGCCCTCCGGCTTCGAGGGGGCAACGGGGTTGATCCATGACCTCAAACCGACACCTCAATGCGCGTGTGCCGCCGGCCGCCTGGTCAGTTGACCAGGCTCTGGATGGGGGCGGGAATCCGGCCGCCGTGCCGAATGAAGCGGTTGGCCCCGCGCGAGTTGTTCACCGCCATGATGACGGACTGACCGAGCAGGCCGCCGAAATAGGCCGTGTCGCCCGCCTTTTTTCCCGGTACCGGAATCAGCCGGGCCGCCGTCGTTTTCTTGTTGATCACCCCGATCGCCATTTCATCGGCGATGATCGCGGCCAGAGTTTCATCGGAGGTGTCTCCCGGCAGCGCCACCATGTCGAGGCCGACCGAGCAGACGCTGGTGATCGCTTCGAGCTTTTCAAGGCTCAGGTGCCCGGCCGCGGCCGCCGCGGAAATGTTCAGGTCTTCGCTGACCGGAATGAAGGCGCCGCTCAAGCCGCCGACATGCGAACTGGCAAAGGCGCCGCCCTTTTTCACGGCGTCGTTTAAAAGTGCCAGGGCGGCCGTGGTGCCGGGGACGCCGATCGCGAGCAGGCCGAGGCTCTGGAAGATTTCCCCCACGCTGTCGCCGACGTTGGGTGTCGGCGCCAGGGACAGATCGACCACGCCGAACCGGATGCCGAGCTTCGCCGCCACTTCGCGGCCGATGAGTTCGCCCACCCGGGTGACCTTGTAAGCCGTACGTTTGATCAATTCGGACAGCTGCCCCAGGTCCAGGCCGGGGTCCGCGGCCAGGGCGCGGTCGATGGCCTTTTTCACCACCCCGGGTCCGCTGACGCCGACGTTGATGACGGCATCGGCTTCGCCGATGCCCAGGTAGGCCCCGGCCATGAAGGGAATGTCTTGCGGGATGTTGGCAAAGATGCACAGCTTGGCGCAGGCGATGCCGTCCTGGCGCGTGGTGAGGCTGGCGGCGCGTTTGATCTTCTGGCCCATCAGGTAGACGGCGTCCATGTTGGTGCCGGCCCGCGTGGAGGCCACGTTGATCGACGCGCAGACCCGGTCGGTGCCGGCCAGCGCCTCGGGGATGGCGTCGATCAGGGCGCGGTCACCCCTGGCCATCCCTTTTTCCACCAGCGCCGAAAACCCGCCGATGAAATCCACGTTCACCTCCCGGGCCGCACGGTCCAGGGTGCGGGCGATGTCGATCATCTGGGAGGATGAAAACGGCGCCGCCGCGACGCCGATCGGGCTGACCGAAATCCGCTTGTTGACCACCGGGATGCCGTACGTGCCGCCGACCCGGTCGCAGGTCCTGACCAGGGGCCCGGCCAGGTCGCCGATTTTGGACAGGATGTTGTCCTGGAACCGTTTGAGGTCGTGGCTGGCGCAGTCGAGCAGGTTGATGCCCAGCGTGACCGTGCGCACGTCGAGGTGCTCGCTCTCCAGCATTTCAAGGGTCGAGAGAATTTCTCTGTCCGTCAGCATGGGGTTTCTTTCATCGGGATTTCCGATTATTGTCTGAGGTTAAATGCGGTTGATGGCCTCGAAAATGTTGCGGTGCTGAATGCTGATGTGCAGGTTCAATTCGCCCGCCTTGGCGCGCAGGTCGGCATAGAGTCCCTGCTGATCGATGTCGCCCGGAATGTCAACCTCATAGATCATGATGTTGCTGTTGGGATCCTCACCGCCCTTGAAGACCGCCTGCAACCGGGTCACGTTGACCCCGTAGCGGGCGATGATTTCGGTAATGGCGGCCACCAGCCCCTTGCGGTCCGGCCCCCGGGTGGTGATCACGAACGGCTCGCTATCGGCGATCGCAAAGGCCGGGCCGGTCATCTCGAGCGGCTTGACGAACACCTGGTGATTGAGCGGCGTCAGGCCTTGCGCGAGATACTCGTGCAGGTCCGCGAGCGCCTGCTCGTCGGGTAGGACCACGATGAAAATGCCGCTGAATTCGGACTGCAGGATGGTCTGGCTGACGTTTTCGATGTTGCAGTTCTTTTCGAACAGCATCCGGGTCACGGCCGCGATGATGCCGGGCTTATCCGGCCCCAGGACCGAAATGACGGCCTTTTCCATGATTCGCTCTTTCCCTTATTAAAGAATCAGGCAGTCGGCGACCAGCTCCCAGAGGTATTTGACCGTCAGGTCCTGCAGGCCGTAATGCTTCTTGATGTTGTTGAACTGCCCGTGACAGCTGTGGCAGGGGACCACGATCATGCCGGCGCCCGAGGCCTTGATCTGCTCCATTTTCCGGCGGCCGTAAAAAACTCTTTCCTTGTGATAGCCGGTGGTCAGGGAACCGCCGCCGCCGCCGCAGCAGATCTGATGCTCGCGCGACGGGTAGAGATCGACCCAGTTTTCGAGACACTGCGAGAGGATCCAGCGCGGTTCTTCGTAGTACCCGTGGCCGAACAACTTTTGCGCCTTGCGGCAGTAGTTGCAAGGATCGTGGTAGGTGGCCAGCCCATCGAAGCGTTTCTTGTCCAGTTTGATCCGGCCCTGCTTGATGTAGTTGATCAACAGATCGAAGACCGTATAGGTGCCGATCTTCTGCAAGATTTCGGGATACCATTTTTCGAGACCAGACCTGGTCGACAGATACGCGTGCCCTCATTCGGGCCACATGAGATTTTTGATGTCCAGCTTTTCCAGTTGCGCGACGATGCGCCCGGCCATGACTTTCATGGCCTCGTCGTCGCCCGTGAAAAACCCCCAGCTGGTGCCTTCCCAGGCTTCGGACGTGATGGTCCAGTCTTCCCCGGCCGCATGAAAGAGCTTCCACCAGTGCTTCAGGTCTTCGGTGTGGGTGTTGACCAGTTTGTTGTGAATGGTGGACAGGATGTTGGCGCCCTTTTTGTCGATCGGCACCTTGAAGTCCTCGAAGCCCGGTTCCTCGGCGATTTCGGCCGCCACGTCTTCGACGATGAAGACAAAGTCTTCGGTGGGCAGGCCGAGGTTGTTTCCGGTCTTAAGGGCCGCTTCGACCCCCTTGTGCAGGATGCCCGGCACCTGGTCGCGGTCGCGCAGGGAACGGATCGAGCGCATGATGTTCGGGATATCGATCTGCATCGGGCAAAGGACTTCACACTTGGCGCACATGGTGCAGATCCAGGGCCAGCGGGCCTCGACGACCTCCTTTTCCTGCCCGAGGGCGACCATGCGCACGATGGTGCGCGGGTCGAAGCCGTCGATGCCGGACGCCGGGCAGGCGCTGGCGCACAAACCGCAGGCCAGGCAGACATCCTGCGCGTACGGCCAGGCGTCGAAACGGTCGGGGGCGAAACGGGTCCCATCGATCGTCGGGTGCGGGATTTCGGTCATTTGTCACCTCTGACGTGCATATTTTTGATGTTCTGATAAAACCGGCGGGTCACATCGGCATACTCGGCCGGCATGTTGGCGGCCAGGGTGGCGATTTGGAGGCGATCGCCGCCAAAGCCCATCTGCTCCAGATGGTCTGCCAGATACTCGACCCGCCGCCGCGCATGCCGGTTGCCGGTTTCGGAATGGCAGTTGTCGATGTGGCAGGTCAGGACCAGTACGCCCGCGGCGCCGGCGGCAAAGGCCGTAAGAATGTCCCGGACCGCAACGGCCCCGGCACAAGGGACCGTTACGACTCGCAGGTCGTCGGCCGATTCGGGTTCGGTGTCGGCGGCCAGCGTGCGGGCCCGATCGGCCGAGCGGGCGCAGCAGAAAACGACCCCATACGGCCCTGCGCCGGGACGGACCGGGGCCGCGGCAGCGCCGGCGGGTTTTCCGGCGGCGGGGATCGCCCCCAGCCGGATGGCACCGCGCGGACACTCCGCCACGCAGATGCCGCAACCCGCGCAGGCGTCGGTGACGACCGCGATGCGGTCGGCTTTGGTGACGGCGCCGTACGGACACAGACGATAGCAGGTCAGACAGTGGATGCACTGGCCGGGGTCAATTTCGGCCGTGTCCACCGGCGGATGTCCGCCCGGCTCGCCCAGGCCGAGCGCGGCCCGGGCGCCGCAGGCTGCCTCGCGCTCGAGGTCGGCCGGCGCCAGGACGGCCCGCGCCGGTCCGACCGCCAGGATGCCGCGCCGGTTGGTGTAAACCGGCAGGCGGTGGACGTTTTCGGTTTGCAGAAAGCCCGCCGGACTGCGGTGCAGGCCCAGGATGGCGGATAGATGCTCCAGGTCGGGGGCGGGAACGATGCTCTCGTCGACCACGGTGACATCCGCCGGCAGGCGGACGTCCTGGCCCGTCAATTCGTCCCGGAACTCGATCACGACCCGGTCGTCTGCCAGCTGGGTGATGGCCGGCTGCGTGTCGCTGAATTTGAAGAAAAGGGTGCCGGCCTGTTTGGCATCGCGGTAGAGGGCTTCGAGACCCCGGGCAGCCACTTTGAGGTTGCCCGTAAAGACGTGTCCACGGGCGCCGGGGACCTTCTGCAGCTCGAGCGCACTGCCAAATACCTCGGCGGCCATCACGGGCGTGCTCTCCTGCCGCAGGCCGTGCAAAAAGACGATGCGGCGGTTGGCGAACCCCGCGGGATTTGCCGCCAGGTCTTTGTTGAAGTCTGACAGCGAGCGCACGGCCGCTGCGGCCCGCAGGCGGTACAGATCGAAATTGGGCTGACGCCGGAAATCCTCGGCGACGATGATGTGCGCCGCCTGCTGCACGTGCGTGGCACCGTTTTGCGAAAACGTCGCGTCGAATCGGCCGATAAAGCCGTGGCAAGCGAGGAGCCGGGCGCCGGCCAGACGCTCGATCGTCCCGACGCCGGGCCTGCCGGCCGCCGGGTGCGGCCGATCGCCGGCGGCATCATCCGCGGCGGCGATGAGGACATCGCGGCCCGCGGCCGCCAAAAGATGGGCCAGTTTTTCCGCGCAGCATCCACTGCCGATGATCAAGCTCGGGCCGGTCAACAGAACACCTCCCCTCTAAAGTCGATGTATCCCGCGCTAAGCATCACGGGCGCCCCGCAGATAAGCCGCGGCGGCCTGGGCCGCCTGATCACCGGCGGCGACCGCTTCGGCGATGCTCATCGGTCCGCACACCGTCCCGGCGGCAAAGACGCCGGCGGCCGCCTGCGGTCGGTTGTCGGCCACGGCCGGAACGAAACCGGCGGAGCCGATCGGCAAACCGGTCATGGCCGCCAGGTCTGCGGTATCTTCGGCCGGGGTGATGCCCACCGAGAGCACCAGCATGTCGAACGGCTCTTCGTGGCTCTGCCGGCCCTGGCTGTCGTAGTAAACGACCGTCAAGGACTCGTCCGGGGCCTGGAATACATCGCCGGGCAGGGCGCGGATCATGCGAAAGTCCCGGCGGATCTCGTCATAGACGCCCTGAAACCGTTCGCCGAAGCTCTGGATATCGATATAGAAAAAGGTCAGTTCGGTGGCGGGCCGCCGCATCTTGATCAGGCGTGCCATGCGCAGGGCCGACGCGCAGCAGACCTTCGAACACCACAGGTGGCCAAGGCTGGCATCCCGGCTGCCGACACATTGAACGAAAGCCATGCGCGCCGGTGCGGCACCGTCCGACGGCCGCAGGGGCACGCTGTTGGCCCGCAGGATTCTTTCGAGATCCAAATTGGTGACGACATTGGCAAAGCGCTTGTAGCCGTAAGGCTTGTTTTCAGGATCAAACGGCTTGAACCCGCAGGCCAGAATCACGGCCGCGGCCGTGCGGGTCTGGCTCGCAGGCGGCCCGTCGCCGGCGGCGCCGCCGATGAGCGTTTCGAACCCCAGCGCCCGTGACATGCGCTCGACCCGGCTGCCGGTCAGCACCTCGATGTTGGGGTCCGCTATCGCCCGGCTGATTTTTTCCATCACCACGCAGGCGCCGCACTTGACGCAGGCCGTGGTCGCCTTGCAGGCATACTGGGCCGCATAGCCTCCCAGGCCGGCCTGCTTTTCGACCAGGACCGATCGGATGCCCAGCTGCGACAGGCCCAGGGCCGCGGAAAGACCGGCAACGCCGCCACCGATGATCAGGATCTCTTCTCTGGCCGCCATCACATCACTTCTCCTATCATTTATCCTGCGGATGAGCCGCGTGTTGACGGCATTCCGCCATACGCCCCGGTCTAGACCGACGCGGTTACCGGACACAGGGGTTACGTCTTGCAGAGCGCCGGGCCCGCAAAGGTTACGGTTCGAGACGACGCTTGTAATCGGAAACGATGGCGGCCACTCGCCGCGTCATCTCCCCGGCCAGCGATTCGGCGGCCGCGTTGGAGATCGTGGCGACCTCCGCGGCCAGGTTCTGCGCTGTTTCCTCGTCGATGCCGGTGGTCTTGTCAATCAGGAAGGTGTCGATCTCGCCCTCGTCGAGCATTAGGCCGCAGGCACCAAGGGCGCCCACAAACTCCTCGTCGACGAAAATCGGCACCACGATCTTGACCAGGCCGGCATCGCATTCCTCGATCGCCGCCTGGCGCGTCTGCATGGCCTGGACGGCGATGTTCATGTGCGCCACCGCGCAGATGAAGCTCTGGCCCTTGTCGGTTGCCTTTATGGCCGGGCACAGCCGGTTGACCCAGACCTTGAAGTCCGAAATGCGCACCCCGGCCGTATCGAAGACATTGACATCGACTCCATAGCGGTTGTGGAGGTCTTTTTCAAGCGCGATCCATTCGTCGAGCGGCAAAATATCAATGAGTTTCATTGGTGTTCCTTCGTCAGGTTGAGTCGGTTAAGTCGGTTAAGCCCGTTTAGCCCGTGGTTGGAGCGAGTGAAGCGAACCCCAACAAGAGATGGTGACCATTCGCCGATGTAGGGTTTCGCTTCGTTCGACTCACCCTACGAGTATACGTGTCAAAGAATGACCGTCGAAGATCCGGACTGAGCCCGAGATCGAATTTTGAATCGTTTTACCCAGTCGACAGAATTCCATCAATTGCCAATTGTCAAACGTCAATAAAAAATACCTTCCTTTTCAGTTTAAAATTCTCGATGGCCGACAGGCGGTTTCCCCGCGTCCTTTTAACGGCTGGCGTTCAGCCACTCGGCCAGGCGGCGCAGTCCTTCGGCGGTCGACACCGCCGGACGGTAGCCCAGGTCCCGACGGGCGGCGCCGATGTCGAACCAGTGGGCCGTCGCCAGTTCTTCGGCCACGAACCGGGTCAGCGGCGGCTCGCTTTCCAGTCGCAGGAGCCGGTAAACGGTTTCCAGCAGGAATCC
The DNA here is from genome assembly GCA_963779885.1 of uncultured delta proteobacterium. GTDB lineage: Bacteria > Desulfobacterota > Desulfobacteria > Desulfobacterales > SG8-13 > JARFQH01. The sequence goes on from CAWAAN010000006.1 coordinate 92,287, forward strand.
CAGCCGGCGGGCCGTTTGCAGGGACATTTTCCTTCGCACCGGCAGCCGGCCGGCGGCGGCCAGGATCGCATTGATCATTTCCCAGAGGTAAACCGGCTCGCCCTGGCTGATGAAATAGATGCGACCCGCCAGCTCCGGCCGGGCCATCAGGTGTTTGGCCGCCGCGATGTGGGCCGCGGCAGCATTGTCGATGTACACCGTGTCGACCCGGTTGCGCCCGTCGCCGATCTGACGCAGGTGCCGGGCGCGCCCGATGATGCGCGGAACCAGGTGGCCGTCGCCCGGACCCCAGATCAGGTGCGGGCGCAGTACAATGGTCTTCAAGCCGGTGCGGGCCGCCGCAACGACCTCTTGTTCGGCCAGCGCCTTGGTATACGGATAAGGCGCCGGATAGGTTTTGGGATACGGCACCGACTCGTCGACGCCTTGCATGTCCGTGCCGTCGAAGACGACGCTGGGCGAGGACGTATAGACCAGGGCCTGGACGCCGCCGGCGCTGCAGGCGGCAATGACGTTGCGGGTGCCCCGCACGTTGGCGTGGTAGAACTCCGCCGGGCGCCCCCAGACACCGGTCTTGGCCGCGACGTGAAACACCGCCTCGACGCCGCGGCAGGCGGCGGCGACGGCCCGCGCATCGCCGATGTCGCCCGGCAGCTGATCCACGCCGGCGGCCGCGAGCAGCGGGGAAGGGCGGCGGGAAAAGCTGCGCACCAGCGCCCCTTGCGCCAGCAGCCGCAGGACGACGGACCGGCCCAGAAAGCCGGAGCCGCCGGTGACCAGAACCGGCTTGTTTTTCAATTCGTGCACGGGAGTGATGACCTTGGCTCGCGGTTAAGAATCTAAGGACGTTAAGGCCGGCGCTTTTTGAGCCCATAGGGCCAGTTTTTCCCGGAAAATTTTGGCGTTGTGGCGGATGTCCACCGGAAATTTCCCGGGGTAGAGCACCGTCGTGATGGGGCGCGTCGCCGCGCTGCCCTGGGCCAGTTCCAAGAGTTCACGGGTCAACTGGGCCTTGTCGGATTGTCCCAGGCCCGGCTCGAGTTCGATGCAGATGACCGGGATCTGGTTGGGCGCGGTGCCGACACCGACCAGGGCGCTGCGATAAACCAACGGGTGTTTGTTGAAAATCGCCTCGCAGGCAATGGTAAAAAACGTTGCGCCGCCGCCGACCACCCGCTGGCCCTTGCGGCCGTAGTACCAGATGCGGCCCTTTTCGTCAAAACGGCCCAGATCGCCCATGCGGTGCCAGAAGCTCTCGCCATCCTTGATCTTTGCCAGGGCATCGGCCGCGAGGTCTTCAAAGTAGTGCCGCGTGACCTGTTCGCCCCTGACGATGATTTCTCCGACAGTGCCGCTGCCGGCCGCCAGGTCTTCGGACCAGGTGGCGATCGGTTCGTCATCGATGACGATGATGCGCGCCTCGACCCCCGGCAGGGGTGCGCCGACGCAGATGCCCCCGCCTGTCTCGCTTTGGGAGCGGGTGTCGTTCAAGACGTCGCGGCCTTCGATGGCGGCGACCGGCATGGCCTCGGTGGCGCCATAGCCGGTGTGGATTTCGGCCTCTTCTCCGAGCAGGCCGGTGAACTGTTCGATGTTGGCCGGCATGATTGGAGCGCCGGCCGAGATGACCCGTTTGAGAGACGGCAGCGTGATGCCGTTTTCACGGCCATAGCGCCCCACCCGATGCAGCAGGGCCGGGGAAGCGAACATGTTGGTGACGCCCTGGTCGTTGATCGCCGCGATGATTTTCAAGGGATCGACCTGCGCCGGGCGGGTGGGGTCCATGTCCGGGATGACGGCCGTCATGCCCAGGGCCGGGTCGAAAAGGGCGAACAGGGGAAAAGTCGGCAGGTCGATCTCGCCGGTGGAAATGAAAAAGTGGGTCTTGATGGCGGCGATCTGGGCGGCGAAGATGCCATGGGTGTAAACGGCGCCCTTGGCCGGACCGGTGCTGCCGGTGGTGAAGAGGATGGCCGCGGTTTCATCGCGGGTGGTCTGGGCCGCCGGAAAGGGCGCCCGGTTGATGCAGGCCAGCTCCGCGAGTCGCCGGCCACCCGGCAGCCACCGGCGACCGACGGTGACCCAGGCGTTGACCGAGCCGAAGAAGCGCGGGAACAAAATCCTCAGGACATGCGCCGCGGGAATGCCGATAAAGGCCGCCGGGTTCGACTGTCTGAAGCAGGTCGCCATGCGCCTGAGTCCCATGCCCGGATCGACGACCACCGGTACGGCACCGCTTTTGAAAAGAGCGAAAATCAGGGTAAAAAAATCGAGTCCCGGCCTGACCATCAGGATCGTGCGGGTCCCGCGGGTGATGCCGGCGCTTTCCAGGCCCCAGGCCAGGTGGTCCGATTCCTGGTCGAGCTGCTGAAAGGTGAGGTGGGTGTAGGCCACGTGTCCACGGCGATCACCGCCACAGGGGCAGATAACCGCTTTTTTGTGCGGCTGGACCCGGGCCATGCGCTTCAGGAAAGACGCGACGTTGAAAACGGGGTCGGTGGCCGCCCCCTCGATCGGCAGTGCGGCGTCGGCCGGGGCCCAGACCGGCGGTCTGGGCTGCGGCCCGCCGGGCGGCTTGTCGTTCGGCGCTCCGGCGCCGCTCAGGTCAAAAGGTTCGATCCCGCTGAATGGCTGATCAAAATCCATAAAATCGAAACTCTCTCCTTGTTCAGAGCGGATGGCGGTGCAGGAACCGGCCGACCAGTCTGGCGATTCGGTGCGGGGCGTCCTCGAGAAGGTAGTGGCCGGCTTCGGGCAACCGATGCACCTCGGCGGCGGGAAAACGCCGCCGCCATTCCTGCAGGTAATCCGCATCGAAGACAAAATCATGCGCCCCCCAACAGATCAGCATTGGCAGGTCGCCGAAGAGGTGGAGGTTTTTATCGACGAACTCAACCGCGCCGTAGCTGGGATCGGCCGGGCCGAGGGGGATGTCGCGCACGAACATCAGCGTGGCCAGGCGGTTTTGCCGGCAGTTGTAAGGAGCCGCCAGTCCGGCGCGAACCGCGCGGTCCAGCCGGCGCCGGGGCGCCATGCGCAGGGCGGCGCGCACGAACAGGTTGCCGCCCAGCACGGCCGGGCCGGCCAGGGCGGGAACATTGCGGATGATGCGCAGCCGCCACGGCAGCCTCTTGCCGGCCGGTGGTGTAAACGCGGCCGTGTTGAGGATGACCAGCCGGCCGATCCTCTCGGGTCGCTGCAGGGCCGCCGCCAGGCCGATGACGCCGCCCCAGTCGTGGAGTACCAGCGTCAATTTTTGCTTCAGATCGAGGTGGGCGAGAAGACGCGCCAGGTCCTCGATGCGGCTTTGCAGGCGGTAGTCGTAGCGGTCGAGCCCGGGCTTGTCCGACAATCCGCAGCCGATATGATCCGGTACGATCGTGCGATAGTGCGGCGAGAGCGCGCCGACCAGGCCGCGGAAATAAAACGACCAGGTCGGATTGCCGTGAACCATGAGCACCGGGTCGCCGGAGCCTTCGTCCAGGTAGTGGTACCGCAGTCCCCGCTGCTCGATAAAATGGGACTTGAACGGGTAGAGATGCCGCCAGGGCGACTGGTCGACCGGCTTGTCCACGCGCGCCTTCACCCGCCGCCCCATTCGATGCCGAGCATCAGGCAGTTCAACCCGCTGCCGATCCCCAAAAATCCGATGCGCTCGCCCCGGCGAAGCACCCCGCGGTCGGCGGCGATGGCGGCCGTTATCGGCAAGGAGACCGAGCCGATGTTGCCGAGGTACTGGTAGGTGCTGAAGTCTTTTTCCGCCGAAACGCCGATGGCTGCCAGGATGTTTTTCTGATGCGTGCGGCCGACCTGGTGGCAGATGATGCGATCGGGCAGGTCCGCCATCCAGCCGAGTTCGCGCCGGAAGGCTTGGAATGTGTCGCTGCCCAGCCGCACACCGTGGCTGAGAATTCCCATGGCATCGGTCTCGATACAGGGCCGGCCGGAGGGGGCATCGTTGGCGGCCGTCCATCGGCACAGCCGGTGGTGCTGGTTGGCGTGCCGGACGGTGCCGCCGATCAGCCGGTGACCGCTGGGCGACAGGCTGTTTTTGGTCATGAGGACCGCCACGGCGCCCGAGCCGCCGGTCAGAGTGGCGATGTTTTTTCTGAAAAAATCCATGTCGCCAGAGCCGTTCAGGTGTTCGATGGTGGCATCGATGACCTCGCGCGAGCTTTCGCAGGCCGTGACCAGCCCGGCCCTGATCTGGCCCAGTTCGATCGCATTGGCGACCAGGACCATGCCGTTCAAAACACCCAGGCAGGCGTTCGACACGTCAAAGACCTGGGCCTGCGGCGGCAGGTTCAAGCCGTGGGAGACGGCGCAGGCGGTGGCCGGCTCGATGTTGTCGCGGCAGACCCCGCCGTAGACCAGCAGGCCGATCTCTTCAGGGGCGATGCCGGAGGCGGCAAGCGCTTTGCGGCCGGCCCGAACGGCCCCTTGCGCCATCGTGAAATCCGGGTCCCAGAACCGTCGTTCCCGGATGCCGGTCAGCGTTTCCAACTGGCCCCTGGAAATATGCAAGGCCTGGTAAAGCGGGGTGAGGCGGTCTTCGAGGTCCTCGGAGGAAATGACGTGAGGCGGCAGTTCGTATCCGAAAGAGTCGATGCAAACGTGGGTGAAGCGCATATTTTTCCCGGGTATATTTTCCCCCGGGAAAATATACCCGGGAAAAATATTAATTTTAAATATTAAAAATTACGATGGAGATGTCGTTTTGGTAGGGGCGCGCCGCGCCCCTACCGCATGTAAACCAGTATACTTTATTGTGATCCCGTCGGCGGCAAGTTGCCAGGTTCAAATATCAAGTTTCAATTATCACGTTTCTATTCATCCCTCGGCGTTATTTTGATGCCGAAATTTTTCATGCGGTAGATGGTCAGGCCGTCGACCCTGAGCAGGCCGTCGGCGTGCAGTTCCGGGGTCGGGCCATCGGTTACCGCCGTGATCTCGGCGTCCACTTCCACCAAACGGTTTCCGGGCACGATCTGCCCGCGATATTGCCAGCTGTGGGCGACGCCGAGCGGGTGCTCGAAGCGGTGGCCCTCGATCAGATCGGGCCAGCGGCGGATGGCGGCATACTTCAACAGCTGCAGCAGCGACTCGATGCCGAGGGAACCGGGGCAGACCGGGTCCTGGTGAAAGTGGGCCTTGAAGAACCACTCCGCCGGATCGATGCGTTTGGAGGCCCGCAGCCAGCCGAGTTTGTGGCGGCCGCCGTGTGGTCGGTGCATCTCGACGCGATCGATCATCCGCAAGGCCTTGGCCGGCAGGGACAGACCCGCTGCCGGTGAAAAATGCGGGTCGGCGGGCGTCAGCGGCGCCTGGTCATCGAAGGTTTTCGGTGCGAACGCCGGGCGGGCGCCGGGCGCCGAAGGAGGCGCCTGGTCTGCCTCGGCCGGGAGGCCTTTTTGGTCCGCCAGGGCTTCGGCCGTAAAGAAACCGAAGACCGTGGAGCCGTCGTAAACCAACTGGCTCCCGCTCAGCACTTTGAATTCGAAGGCCTCGATGATAATGTCGCCCGAGCGCGACACCTTCGTCAGCCGGCAGCGGACACGCACAGTTTGCGAGGCGGCCGGAACCTCCAGGTGCTGGGCGGCTTGCCCGTCCAGATTACGGAAGTGCAGGTCCTTGCGGCTGTGAAGCGCGGACCCCAGGTAAGCCGCCAGCCACCCGCAGGTCTGCAGGGCGATTTCGAGCAGCACGCAATACGGCAGACGATCGGTTCGTTCGGCCCTGAAATACCAGGCCGCGGGGTCGATGTCGAGTTCGGCATCCACCCAGCCGCCGGGTGCCAGCTGCCAGGCCGGCGGTTCGGCCGCAACGATCCGATCGATGAATGCGTAGGGCGGCGCCGGCAGCCGGGCCAGAAAACGATTCCGGTCGAAGGGGGCGTAGGGCTGGCCGAAGGCCTCCGAAGGGTTGCCGGTGGCAAAGGTCAGCAACTGATGGCGGGTGAACAGGACCCGCGGCGGGCCATTTTTTGGTGCCGCCTTTGGTTTGCGTCGCTGCCGGCGCCAGAAGGCCGCGATCGATTCGGGATCGAGGCCGGCCATGCGCAGTGTCATGTCCGTGAAGCGCACGATGCAGCGGCCGTCGGCATGCATATGGGCATCGGCCAGCGCGTAAGGCTCGGGGCCGCATCCGATCTCCTTGATGTCTACCTCGTAGATCACCTGACGGGTTTGCGGCGTCACCGGACCGCGGCACTGCAGAACGCTCTTGACTTCCGCCACCGGCGCGTAGTGCACGTCCGGAAGGTCCGTCACCCAGCCCAGGCGCTGGAGGTACACCCGCAGCGCGTGCGCGCAGCACTCGTACATGAGAGTGCCCGGCATGGTCATGTCGTCCACGAAATGGCAGGTCAGGAACCAGTCGTCCGGATGGATGTCGGCGATGGCCCGAATCGATCCGAGTCCGAAGCGGCCGCCGCGGGGCTCGAGGCGCTCGATACGGTCGATCAGCTTCATCCGGCCGCCCGGCAGCCGTAAGGCAGGGGGCAAGGTGATGCCGTCGAACGACGGTCCGAAGGCGGCGGCCAGGTCGCCAGCCCGCAGGGCTTCGAGCGCCGCCTCATCGAAGCTGGCCACCGCCTGCGGCACGAAATCCGTGAGCCGGTCATCCCGCCGTCCGCTTTGCACCGCGCGGTCTTCGGGCCGGCGGACGATGCCGCCCGAATTTTCGATTTCCTCGGGCGTGAAAAAGCCGGCACAGCCGCCAGTCATCGTGATCAAGGGCTGGCCGCCAATCGTGCCCTCGAAGCCGAAGAAAAACAGCCAGGTCTCTCCCTGGCGGATGAATTTTTCGATCTCGATCCGATAGCGGATGGTTTCACCGGGCAGCGGCAGGTCGCGATGAAAGACAACGCCGGCATCGAGCAGCCGGTAGACCCGCCGGCCCTCAACGGCCAGGTCGATGCCCAGATACGCGCACAGAAACAGATCGGCCTGTCCGGCTTCGACGGCGATGCACACCGGTGCCCGGCCGCCGTCAAGGTACCAGGCCCCCGGCCGCACGTCATGCTCGGTGACCAGATGTCCCGCGGTGAGACTGCGGCGCCGGCCGGCGATCGAAAGAATGCGGTCCACCAGCATCAGCGGCTCGTCCGGCAGCCGCACCCGGGTCGGGTAGGTGTCGACCGCGTCAAAGTCAGGCCCCAGAACAGTTGCGGCCCGGCCGGTGGCGAACTCCAGGCACTGGTCGCGCGTAAAGGCCACCGCATCCAAGCCGCCGAAGTTGACAGCCGGCGGCGGTAAATCCGCCGCTAATGGGTCCAGGCCCCGTCCGCCGGCGGCCAGGGCCTCCAGCAACTGGACCTGACCGGTTGTATTTTCCGCGTAGGCCTGGCCGAGTTCGATGGAAAAATCGATAAACCGGCGGTGAGCCGCGGCGGTGGCGGCCGTGCTGTCGTTGAACGCCGCGATCAAGTGGGTCGGGGAGGAGGCCGGGCCGGGCGACACCGGGACCCGATCGAACGGTAGTGGCGCCGGATGGCCGGCGTCAGGGGCCGACCGCGGGGGCGACGGGGACCGGTAACCGGGATGTTGCCCGGGCGCGACCGTCGTCGCTTCGCCGGGCGCTGATGTGGGCCTCGCTGCGGCCAGGGCATCCCCGGCGGCGTCAATTGCCGCCGGGTGCGTGTCAATTCCGGCCGGACCGCAAAAAACCGGCACGCAGCCGCCGACGACAATCTCTATAGTCTCGCCCGGCGGCCGCCTGTTGCGTGCCGGAGCCGCTGTCAGCCGGGGGGCGGGGGGCGAAAGAGAGGTTAAATCGGGCGCGGCCTCGGCCAGGACTACCGCGCAACTGTCGCCGTCGCCGGTCGTCACACCCACGCAGGCCCGTCGCCGCCCGCCGTTGCCGTTAGGGGCCCAGTCCTGCGCGGCGGGCGGAATCTGAAAGACAGCGCGGTTCAGGCCTTCTGGCGCGGGTTCGCCGAAACCCGGCACGGGCGGAATGATTTTCCGATGAAGGCACAACGCCGTCTTGACGATCGCGGCCAGGCCGGCCACCGCACCGGCATGTCCCAGGCCGGGCAGGGTGGTGCCGATAGGGCAGGGGCGTCGGCGGCCGGAGAAGACCGCCGCCAGCGCCCGCACCTCGGCCCGGTCCCGATCCGGTATGCCGCTGCCGAGGGTTTCGATGAAATCGATCTGGTCAGCCGGGGTGTCGGCATCGTGCAGGGCCCCTTTAAGGGCTCGCGTGTGGGTGTCCTCCGCGGCGTCTTCACCGGTGCCGCCGCCGGCGTGACCGAGGCCGAGAATCTCTGCGTAGGTGCGGTATTTGGCGGCGGTCGCTCGATCGCCCCGCACGAGGACCACCGCGGCGGCACCGTCTGCCGGCAGGGTTCCCCGGCCGCCGCCAAATGGCCGAATGATGTCGGCGCTGCTAAATTCGCCGGCCGTGCCGCCGATCAGGACCTGACGGATGTCGGCGGCCAGGTCGACGGCGCCGACCAGGACGGCATCGACCTCTTCGCTCTGCAACAGCCGCACGCCGATCTCAAGGGCGCGATTGCCGCCGGCGGCTTCGGCCGAGACGGTAAAGCTCGGTCCGCCGCAGCGAAATTCGCGCGCCACCCGGCTGGCGACGATGCCGCCCAGAGCGCCTAACGTGCGGCTGGCGGTCAATGGCGGAGCGGTGATGTTTTGGAGCGCGGCGCACCAGTCCGCGGCCGTTTGGTCAGTGAGTGTTGGATAATGGCGCCGGCGCCACGTCTGAACCTGTTCGAACAGCCACCAGCGCAGGTGGAAATTGGTGGCCTCATAATCGAAATCCAAACCGATGACGACCCCCATGCGCGGGCGCTCGACGCTTTCGGTCAGGCCGGCATCGGCCATGGCCGCGGCGGCCACTTTCAGCATGAGCAGGTGCTGGGGCAGGAGGTCCGGAATCTCGCGCGGCGGGATGCGAAATTCGGTGATCCCGATCGGCAGGCGCTGCATGAAACCGCCTTTGGACGGCAGCGGCACGCCGCTTTTTCGCAGCATGTCTTCGCAGCCCTTCCAGCGGGTCGCGGGAGGGTCCGCAACGATGCGGCGGCCGCTGAAAACGATTTCCTGGAACTCCGACAGCGAGGCGATCGACCCGCAGGCCAGCGCCATGCCGGTCATGGCCACCGGACTCCGCGATCCGCCGTCCGCCGGGGCCGCCGTCTGCCGTCCATTTCCGTTGCCGGGCTGGATACCGGGGATGTCACGTAACGATTCAAACTGTTTCGGATTCCATTCTTCAAGCAGAACATGAGCGTTTATGCCCCCAAAGCCGAATCCGCTGACGGCGGCGCGGCGCGGAGTGCCGTCGCGGTGCGCGGGCCATGGGTCGGCCGTGGTCTGCACCCGGAAGGGACTGCCGATCAGGGGGCTGTCCGCGGGCGGGGCTTCGAAATTGAGCGAGGGCGGCAGGATTTTTTCGTTCAGCGCCAGAAGGACCTTGATCGTGCCGGCGGCGGCGGCGGCGGTCAGGAGGTGGCCGATCATCGACTTGACCGAACCTATGGCGCAGGGGCCGGGGCCGGCTGACTCCCAGAGGCGGCACAGGCTGCGCAGTTCGGTGGCATCGCCGACCGGTGTGCCCGCTCCGTGGCATTCGATCAGGTCCACCGCATCCGGCGGCCACCCGGCCGCTGCATACGCCGCCTGCATGGCGCGCAGTTGACCTTCGGCGTCCGGGGCCAGAAGATTGCCGCGCATGTCGTTTGACAGGCCGATGCCACGGATCAGGCCGTAGATCCGGTCCTTGTCCGCGCGGGCATCCGCGAGGCGCTTTAAAACGAGAATCCCGGCGCCTTCGCCGACCACCAGGCCATCGGCGCCGCGGTCAAACGGGGCGCAGCGGCCCGAAGGCGACAGGGCGCGCAACTGGCTGAAACCGACCTGGGTGAACAGACAGTCGGGTCGCGAGACGCCGCCGGCCAGCATGGCGTCGGTCCTGCCGGCCGCAAGTTCATCACAGGCCAGCTTAAGCGCATAAAGCGAGGAGGCACAGGCCGCATCGAGGGTGAAAGCGCCGCCGCCGAGTCCGAGAGCCCGGGCCAGCAGTGCGGCCGGCAGGCTGGTCACGCGGGCAGAGGACCGCCGGGTCGTCGCGGACGGGCGGTAGGAGTTGGCACCGAAGAGGTGATGTTCGATGAGGCCGCGGGTGAGATCCCGGGTCAGGGCGGAAGCCGCATCGGTCGGCAGGGCGATGGCCGCCAGGACGACACCGGTCCGGCGCCGGTCGCACCTGACCGGTGTCGTCCCCGACAGCGCCGTTTTGCCGACGGTCAAAACCAGGCGCAACATCGGGTCGAGGCCCTGCAGGAGATCAGGCGCCAGATCGAATCCGGCCGGGTCGAAGTCCAGTGGATCGAGGAAGCAGCCGCGCCGGTGGAAGGCTTTGTCCGGCGCCGGGGTGCGACTGACCATCCGGCCGGCGTCGGCGATCCACCGGTCAGCAGGCACCTCGCGGCCGGCATCGACTCCGGCGACGATGTTGCGCCAGAAAGTCGACAGATCGGCAGCGCCCGGAAAAATTCCGGCCATTCCCACCACGGCGATCGGGGATCGTTTCGTCATGCGGCTATTACAGCGACGGCCAGTTGTCGACTAAGGACCCGGGGGCAGGGGATGACGGGTGGAGATTGGCACCGGAAAAGAAGCCCACCATCGGAGCGTCGGGATAATAAACGCCTGGCTCCCGTCGGTTTGGCGGGCGCGAAAGCCGGCGGGAGTCAGGCCGACCGGCTGCGGTATGTGCCAGCGACTCTTTCATAAGAGGCTTAATTAACCACAAAAACGTCTGCCGGTCAACCGTCAAAAGCAGAGGCGCCAGGGCGGCCCGCGCCCCGGCGGGGGAGCCGTCCCGCGTGACGTTTAGCGGGGCTGAAAAAGGGGAAAAGACGCCCCATGCCGGATGCGGCTTGCCTTAAAGAGCCGCGAATGATAAATTAAGTCATTTACCGGTAAGCAACCCCATCGGCGCCGAGTGCCGTTCTGATCCGTCATGGTTAAAAAAAAATGGTTTCTGTATAGTCTCTACGCCGTTGTCCTGGCAGTTATTTTTGTCTATTATCTTTTCCCGGCTGAACGGTTGAAGACCTTTATCGTCCTGGAGGCCAACCGAATTTACCCGGCCGGAAGGGTGAGCATCGATAATGCCGGCCTGGTGTTTCCGCCGGGCGTGCGCCTTTCGAATGTACGCCTGGATCATGCGGACGGGCCGGTACTGTTCGCTGACGATGTGGTGATCTATCCGCACATCAAGAGCCTTTGGGGTGACCGGAAGGTGTTTTCTTTCAAGATGACGGCCTACGAGGGCCTTGTCACCGGAACGGCGGAAATGCAGGGCCAGCAGGCGGTGAACGTCGATGCGGTGGTCGCGGGGATGAACCTGAGCGGCATTCCGGTCCTGCAGCAGCTGCCCGCCGGACGCGTCGAGGGCATCCTGGATGCCACCATCGCCTATGCTGCCGGCGACGACAAACCCGAGACGGTGAATGCGACCCTTGACATCCGGCAGATGGCCGTCGCGTTGACGCCGCCCTTTCTAACTCTCGACCGGGTCCGTTTCGAAAAAGTTCATGCCGATGCTCTCCTGCGCCATCAACACCTCGAAATTTCGCGGGTGGACTTTAGCGGCGACCAGATCGAGGGCACTCTCGCGGGAACGGCCTCCCTGAGCCAGGATCTCATGCGAAGCGCCGTCAATTTGACGGGCACCGTCATGCCGCAGAAACAATTTCTCGACAAGTCCGCGCTCCGGCTTCCGGGCCCCTACCTGGCGGGCCTGAAGGCCAAGGGAGGACTGCCGGTGCGCATCAGCGGCCCGCTGGGCGCGCTGCAGCTATCCACGAATTAGGCGCTTTCGCAGAAGTGCGATTACCGACCATCTTCTAAAAATTGGCGAATGGGCATGCGGAAACGGTGCCAGGCTAAAGCTTAGAGGTTAAGGACAAAAGGCTATAGGTAAAAGGTAGTACGACTTCCGGTGGACATCTTGAAGCCGGTCGGGCGAAACACTCAACCCCTTCAACTGGTCGATGACTTATGTACAAGCAAATTTTTATCTTTTTGAATCTGCTGCTTATCGGGGCGATCGTCTATTTTGGCGTGAGCACCTTTTTTACGGTGACCTCCGCGCATTTGGATCAGACGCCGCCGGCCGCCGAAACCGGAACGGCGCCCGTGACGCCCGAGCGGGGCAGCCAGCGCCCGCTGTCCGACTACAACCCGGTCGTCGAACGCAACCTCTTCGACACCAAGGCGACCGCCGAGGCGACGACCAAGAACGTCGATGTCGATGACCTGGAACAAACGAGCCTCAAACTCAAGTTGTGGGGCACGGTGACGGGTCCTCCCGAGGAAGCCTATGCCGTCATCGAGGAAGCGGGAAAAAAAGAACAGAATCTCTATCGGGTCGGAGATGCGATCCAGGAGGCAACGGTCAAGATGATCCTGAGAGAAAAAATCATCCTGACCGTTCAAGGGAAAGATGAAGTCCTGGAGATCGAGAAGGCCGCCGGACCCGGTGGGAAGGGGGGCAGGACCGTTGCCGGACGTCCCGTGCCGGCCCAGGGTGTGGACCAGGCTCCGGTTCGCACGCAGAGAATCACACTGCGGCGCAACCAAATCGAGAGTGCGGTTCAGGATGTCGCGCAGCTGATGGACCAGGTCAATATTCGCCCCCACTTTAACCAGGGGCAGCCGGACGGCATGATGTTCTCCCGCATTCGACCCAACTCCATCTTCATGCGCATGGGGCTTCGCAACGGGGATATCATCACCGGGGTCAACGGACGTTCGATCGCCACGGTCGATGATGCCCTGAGTTTTTACGACGGGTTGAAATCGGCCGAAAACGTCACCGTGGACATCAAACGCGGCGGCCGGCCGCGCACCATAGAGTACAACATCAAATAAACAGTCGGACGTGAAAATCCGGCGTCGGCTAAGGGTTGAATGCCGGTCCTTAAGTTTCGCGGTCGATCGACGCGATCACCGCCTGCTTTAGCCGTCGATCTCGGCGACTCACCGACGTGGTTCGTCTCAAATGATGAAATCAACGCCCCTTTTTTTGCTGCTGGGCCTGCTGTTGGCCGCTGCGGCACAGCCCACCGTGCCGGCGGCCGCCGATGAGAGCGGGGAAACCGCCGCCGAGCGGCTGGTCACCCTGGATCTGAACAACGTCGACATTACCGTTTTTATCAATCTTGTCGGTGAATTGACTGGAAAGAATTTTATCGTCGACCCGCGGGTGCGCGGCAATGTCACGGTCATCGCCCCCACCCGGATTCCGGTGGCGGATCTGTACCGGTTCTTTGAATCCGTTCTCCAGGTTCACGGCTTCAGTGCGGTGGCCGCTGGTCCGGCGGTAAAAATCGTTCCCGCGGCCGAGGCCCGGACCATGAACATCGATACCGGACCGGCGGCGCAGCCGACCCCTGCGGGCGATGAACCGGTGACCCGGGTCATCCGATTGGCCCACGCCGATGCCGATGAGGTCAAACGTCTCCTCACGCCGCTGGTCTCACGCAACGCTTTCATCGGCGCGTTGGCGGCCGCCAGCGAACTGGTCATCACCGATACGGCCGCCAGCGTCCGGCGCCTGCTGAAAATAATTCACGAAATCGATGTGGCCGGCAACCGGCGAGACCTGGCGGTTGTGCCGTTGCAATACGCCAACGCCGCCAAGCTGTCCCAGTTGCTGCCCAGCCTGTTTTCATCGCGGTCTTCGCCGGTCAAAGGTCGACCGACCGGCACGGCCACTTTCGTGGCCGACGAGCGGACCAACCGGCTGGTGGTTATCGCTCCGGAGGCCGATCTTGCCGGGATCAAAGAGGTCATCGCCCTGCTGGATCAGAAAACCCTGCGTGAAAGGGGAAAAATCCGGGTATATTACCTCAAGAACGCCAGGGCCGAAGACCTGGTCAAGGTCCTGCAGGATCTGCCCGGTAAGGGCCGCGACGCCCCGCCGGCCAAGGGCGCGTTGCCGGCCATTTCACAGACCGTCGGCACTTTTGCCGATGCCGCGACCAACAGTCTGATCCTGTCGGCCGAGAGCGGCGCAGAACTTCAAACATTGGAGGAGGTCATCGCCCGGCTCGACCGTCCGCGTTCGATGGTGCAGGTCGAGGTATTGATCATGGAGGTCGATGCCCAAAACGATCTGCGTATCGGCGTCGAATGGACGGCGGTCGGTGACACCCGGATCGACGGCAAAGATGCCGCGGTCGGCGGCGGTTTCATTCGAGGCCCCCAGGAATCAGCCCTGCCGGGATTTGTGACCGGTGCTTTTCCCACCGGCTTCTCCCTCGGGGTTTTCACCGAAGCCATCGACATCGCCGGCGTCAAATTCAACAATCTGACGGCGCTGATCCAGGCCTTCCAGCAGAAAAAAGACGTCAGCATACTTTCCACCCCGCAAATCCTGACTACCGACCAGGAAGAGGCCAAGATCAATGTCGGCAAGAACATCCCTTTTCAAACCAGCACCTCGACCACCTTTAACGAGTCCTTCAATTCGTTTGAATATCGCGACGTCGGCACGATTTTGAAGGTGACGCCGCAAATCAGCGATAACGAAACGGTGCGCTTGACCATCGGTCTGGAGGTCTCGGCGCTCGAGTCGACCACCGACTTCCGGCCGACCACCCTCAAACGGACGATCGATACGAGCGTCCAGGTCAAGGACAGCCAAACGGTGGTTATCGGCGGATTGATCGAGGACAGCCCCTCGCGATCGGAAACCAAGGTGCCGCTGTTAGGGGATATTCCGCTGCTGGGCCGGCTGTTTACCTACGAGACGCAGTCGCACCAGAAAACCAACCTGCTGGTTTTCCTGACGCCGCGCGTGCTCAGAAACCGGGCGGATGCGCGCCGGATCGCGGCCGAAAAAGAGGCCCGGTTCCAAACGCTGCAGGAAGATTAAGAACGGACCCAAGGCCTACCGGCGGTGCCATGAATTCCTACAACCGGGAACAATACGACGCACTGGAAGTGGTGCGGGGGCATCTGACCCACTGCGGCACCGCCGAAAAGTCCGTGCTGGCGGCCGGGATGGATGACTACCTGCGGTTCCGGCGGTCGGTCGAGGTCTTCCTGCAGGCGCACTTCGCGGCGACCTGCCATCAGGCCTGTTATCAGAACCGGCTGAGTGCCTGCTGCAATCGTGAAGGGATCGTCACATTTTTTGCGGACGTGGTGATCAACGCGGTGATGTCCACGCCGCTTGAAATCGACCGCCTGGCGCAGGCGCTGGCGCGCGGCGAGAACGGACCGAAGTGCGTCTATCTTGGTCCGTCCGGCTGCCTGTGGCGCGTAAAGCCGATCGTGTGCGCCATGTTCCTGTGCGACCGTGCGGAAAAGGCGGTGTTCGGGGACCGGCCCGACCTGCGGCGCCGGTGGGAGGCATTTGGTGAGCAAAAGAAACTATTCACCTGGCCCGACCGCCCGGTGCTCTTCGACGACCTCGAGACGATTTTCATTGAAGCCGGGCTCGGCTCTTCACTAATGTACCTGCACAATTCGCCGGGGTTGGTCCAGGTGAAACAGCAGGCAAAAAAGAAACTTTGTCAAATGAAACTCTGAATAAAAAAAACGACACCCGGCGGGCATACCGCCGGGTGTCGTTCCTTCAGACAAAACAACATCTCCTTCGTGTTAGGCCGCCGCCGATCTGAAGACCTTTTGCAGCGCGGGGTCCATGACGGATTCGCAGCCGGTCATCCGGGCCACCACCGCGCCGTCGCGATCGAGAAACGTGACGTTGCCCTGCATCTTATGATTCCCGGCCGCCGTGACTTCAAGGACCGCCGTGACGCCTTCGGCCGGAAACCGGCGGCGGTACTGGCGGTAGGCGGCACAATAGCTCGGCAGGGCGGCGGCGCCTTTCTCCTCGAAGCACCAGATGGTCGCCATTTGAAAGGCCGCATCCAGAACCAGCGGATCCGACAGCCATTGCTTGCGCAGGGGTTCGGTGACCCAGGCGGAGGGGGCCGGAGCCGCCGCGACATCGGCCACCATGCCCGCGGCGGACAGGTGGCTGATTCCGCGCAGGCCGCGCATGTCCGGTCCGTGAAATAAGATCCGCTCATAGACTTCGGCGATCGGCCGGTCGTAGGATGGCCGGGTTAAACTGGCGGGGATGCGATAGGGCGGGGCCGGCGCCAGTTCTTCGGTCAGAATGGCGCGGGCGCGGGAATGAATGAGTTCCACGTCGCCGTGAACGCCGTCGCGCAGTTCCAGGGGCACTTCGAACGTACCCCGGCTGGGCCGGGCCTTTCCGGCCATCAGCCGGATGTGTTTTTTCCCCCGATCGAGCCGGATGCCTTTTAATACCCGCAGATCATCCAACCCTTGCAGCACTAAACCCGGATTGCCGTGCAGGGCGCCGTGCGCGAACCATTCGGTCATCAGCGCCAGCGGCACGACGGCCGTGCCGCCGATGACATGCGAGCGCAGGACGGGATGGTTGCCGAGGTCCAGGTCACGATGGAAGGTGAGCGACAGCTCGGGCGCGGTCTCCGCTTCGCCGCCGGCGGCGATGGGGGCTGCGGGCGGCAGCGCCGGCCGGGCGTCGGAGGCGGGAATCGTGGCGCCGACCAGCACTTCGATCTCCGGGTCGCCGGCCCGGCCCATCTCCTCGACCAGATGCCGGGCACCACTGGCCATGGGGATCAGATCGACGCCGCGCCGGCGAAATTCCCGGCCGAGGCCGGCCGATACCATGCCGCCTTCCCAGGGCCCCCAGTTGATGGCCTTGACGCGGCACTGCGGGCAGTCGAGGGCAAACCGGCGCGCGATTTTATTCAGGGCCTCGTTGGCCATGGCGTAGGCGGCCTGTCCGCGGTTGCCCAAGCGGGCGGTGACGGAGGAAAACAGCACCAGATGGCGCAGCGCGGCCTTGTCGGTTGCGGCCAGCAGGTTTTCGAGCCCCGTGACCTTGGTGTCGAAGACGCGTGCGAAGTTTTCTGGCTTCTGGTCCACGATCAGGCGGTCTTCGATCACGCCGGCGCCGTGGACGATCGCCCTGACCGGCCCATGGCGATCGGTTACCGCGGCGATGAAGTCGCGCACGTCGTCGGCCCGGCGGACATCGAGGCGGTAATAGTGGGCTTCGGCACCGGTGTCGCGTATCGCCGCCAGGCTCGCGGCGATTTCGCGGTTGGCCATGTACCGGTGAAAGGCGGCTTCCAGCCTGGCGGGCGTGGCGTCGCCGCCGAATTCATGCGTCAGGATCGCCCGTTTTATGGCGCCTTCACCGTCCAGTGTCTGCAGCCAGGAGGGCTCCGGTTCCGGGGCGGGCGAACGGCCCAACAGGATCAACTTCGGCTGCGGGCGCGCCGCCAGGGCAATGGCGGCGGCCGCCGTCACTCCGCGGGCGCCGCCGGAAACCACGACCACCTCACCGGCGTCAAACAGGCGATCCTCGGAAGCATCGGCCGGCAGGGGCGCCTCTTGCAGTGCGAGTGACCAACGGCCATTTTGCGCCAGGCCGATTTCGACCGGATCCCCAGGCCCGCGATGGAGCAGGGCATCGGCCACAGCCGCAGCCACCGCGGGAAGATTCGACCAGTCCGGCGCCACGTCGACGGCGCGGCAGTGAACCCCCTCCCATTCGAGAGCGGCGGTTTTGGCCAGGCCGGCCAGGGCGCCCTGCAAGGGGTGCACGATATTCCGGCCATGAAAGCCGAAGGCACCGTCCATTCTCGTCACCGTGGCAAACATGGCCCCTCCACCGGAAGCTGCCCGCATCAGATCGGGTCCGAAGTGGCGCGCCAGCCCGAACAGGGCCTTCAGGTCGTCGGCGGTGGTCGGGGTCTTGACCGGAGAGATCAAAACAAGGCCGCCGGCCGGCGAAACGTCCGCACTGTTTTTAATTTGCCCCGGGGAGATCAGGTCCGTTTCCATGTGCCGCCGTGCCAGTTCCCCGGCCAGTGCGGCGGCCAGTCCGCTATCGTCCTCGGTGATGAACACTTTGCGCCCGGCTGCTATCGTGAACTCTTGTTGAGCCTGCGACGGGGCCGCGACGATCTTGACGACCTGACGGCGCAGAGACGCGCTGGCCTCCACAAGGTGCGGCACGGCGGCAGTCGCTGCGGTTACGGGTGATGCGCCCTGTGTCAACGTTTCAGGCGGCAAGGCGTCCGGCGGTGCCACACGGCCCGGCGTGCCGAGATAATCGGCGATGTGATCCAGGGTTTTAAGGCGGCCCATGTCGGCCGGCGACACGCGGTGGAGTCCGGGCAGTTTTTCCTCAATGGCCGACAGGATTTCCACCCGTTTGATCGAATCGATGCCCAAATCGGCCTCGATGTCCATGCCGGCATCGATCATTTCGGCCGGATAACCGGTCAGTTCGCCGACCACCTCGATCAAAACGCCCATCAGGGCCTGGCGATCCGCCTCCAAGGGCTGCGCTGCGGCAGCGGGCGCTTCCCGGCCCGGCGCGGGCTCCGCGTCCGGCGACCGGTCCCGGGGTGCGAGCAGGAGGTCGGCGACCTGTCCCAGGGTTTTCATTTTTCCGATGACGGCCGGGGCAATGGCGGGCAGGCCGGGAACGCGTTCCTCGATGGTCGAGAGAATCTCGACGCGCTTGATGGAGTCGATGCCCAGGTCGGCCTCGATGTCCATATCCGGTTTGATCATCTCGATCGGATAGCCCGTCAGATCAGAGACGACCTCTATCAGAACCCGTTGCAGTTCCATCGCTGTCGGCGATCCTGGCGAAGGGGCACCGGACGGCGCCGCGTCGGGCGCGCCGCGCCGGGCGTCATCCTGCGCCCCGGTGGCCGAAGGCGATTTTTCAGCCGGGTCAATTGTTTCTTTCCGACCGGACGTTGGCCGGCGGCCGAATTGCGGGAGGGGGGTGGGGTAGGCGGCGGGTGGCGCCGGTTCCTTAACCTCCGGGATAACGGAGGTGTAGCCCTGGTGGGTTGCGGTGGCCGCCAGGTGCCGGGTGTGTTCCAGCATGGTCTGCAGGGTGCGGCCGGCCTGGATCTGGGCGTCCAGGAATTTCTGGTGGGTTTCGGCGGTCTGTTGTTGCAGCGCCTGCATCGATGACAGACCCTGCTGCAGTGTCGCGAAGGCCTGGCCGATCCAGGCGGCGTCGGTCGCCCGGGAGGGGACCGCAGGCACTGCAGGGGGATCGATCGGTTGGGGAGAAGCGGGTTTTTTGATCATCGTCGTGCTTTCAGTGTCAAGGGGCGAGTGACTGTTTGGTGTCTTGGCCTCAAACGGAGCGGGCGTGGTTAGCACCGCTGGGGCCTGCACCTCATCGGAGCGGGCCGGCGGCGGTGATACCGGCGGCTGACGGCGCTTTTTCCCGTCGGGGGAGCGGGAATTCGCTCCGGTCAAGGGAATCTGCATCAGCGGTTTGCGGGCGCCTGGCCGCGGCGGCGCGTCTTCCCAGCGGCCGAGCTTGACCGGATGCCCGATCGCCGCCAGGCGGCACAAGGTGCGGGCCAGGTCGCCGAGACCGGAACGTTTGCCGGTCGACGCATCGAGTGCCAGAGCCTCGAAGGTTTCGCCGGCCAGGATGTCGGCCACCAGGCCGGAAAGGATGCTGCGCGGGCCGATTTCTAGAAATGTCCGTATGCCGGCGGCGTGAAGATGGTTGATCTCGTCGACAAAAGCGACCGGCTGCCGCAGGTGGTCACCCAGCAAGACCGCCGCCCGCTGGGCGTCAGCCGGATAGGGCTCGCCGGTCGTGTTGGAAAAAACAGGGATCGCCGTCGGTGAAACGCCGATCGATCGCAGGGCTTTTTGGAAAGGCTGGAGGGCTTTTTCCATGTACTTGCTGTGAAATCCCGCGGCCACCGGCAGGCGCACGCAGCCGTAGCCTTTTTCGCGGCAGATCGATTCCGCGGCGGCCAGCGCCGCACGGGACCCGGCCAACACCCCTTGTCGCGGCGCATTGCGATTGGCCAGGACAACATCGAGTCCATGGGAATCGATGAGCGCCTCGATTTCCGCCAGCGGCGCCTGCACGGCCAGCATCCCGCTGGCGGCGGCGCCAGCGCCCAGGTCCGCGGCGGCCATCAACCGGCCGCGGGTGACGGCCAGGGAAATAAAAGACGGCCGGTCGATCCACCCGGCGGCGTGCAGGGCGGTCAGTTCACCGAAGCTGTGACCCGCGGTGGCGTCTGGTCGGACGCCAAAGTCGGCCAGCACCGCCAGCATGGCGAGGCTGATCGCACCGATGGCCGGTTGGGCCATATCGGTTCGGCGCAGAGCGGTGGCCTGCAGTGCGGAGTCTTGAGGATAAGATACGGGAAGCGGGTAAACGGCGCGGCTCAAGCTCCTTTCGCCGTCGAATTCGCGATCGGCGGCGGTCAAGGCGTCGAAGGCGTCCGGGAACCGGCAGACCAGATCGCGGCCCATCCCCGGATACTGGCTGCCCTGACCCGGAAACAAAAATGCCAGTTTTCCGCCCGGCCGGCCCTCACCATAAAACAGATTGGGGCGGTGGACGGGGGGGGCGACCCCGTGGTCGTCGAGGAACGCCAGGGCCTCCTGCAGGAAATTGGCTGACGGTGAATCCGACCGCGCGTCGGCGGCGGCCGGCTCGAGGACCCCCAGCAGGCGGCAGGCATCATCGGCGCCAAACGCCCGGCGCGATTGAAAAGCCGCCGCGGCCGGCGGCAACCCGGCCTCGATATCACTTTTCAGGCGCAAGATTTTTTGGCGCAGCGCGGCTTTCGAAGCGGCGGATACCGCCATGATCTCAATCGAACCATCCCAGGCGGCGGCCGTTTTTTCGGACCCGTATTCTTCGAGAACCACATGAAAGTTGCTGCCGCCGAATCCAAAGGCACTCACGCCGCAGCGGCGCGGGTGATCCGGCCGCGGCAGCCACGGCCGGTTGACGGCGTTGAGATAAAACCGGCTGGAATCGATGCCCAGCTCCGGGTCCGGTTGCTCGGCTTTCAATGTCGGCGGCAGAATTTTATGGTGCAGGGCCAAAACGCTTTTTATCAGCCCTGCCGCGCCGGCGGCGGCTTTGGCGTGACCGATCATCGATTTGACCGAGCCGATGGCGCAGTCCGGTTCGGCGGCGGTGCGGTCACCGAACACGCGCGACAGGGCCTGGAATTCGACCTTGTCGCCGACCCGGGTGCCCGTGCCGTGCGCCTCGATCAGTTCAACGGTGTTCGGATCGATGCCGGCGTTTGCATACGCGTTTTGCAAGGCCATCGCCTGGCCTTCGGGTCGGGGGGCGTATATGCTCTGGCTTTTGCCGTCGCTGGCGCTGCCGATGCCGCGGATGACGGCATAGATCCGGTCGCCGTCTTTTTCGGCGTCGGCCAGCCGTTTGACCACCAGAAGACCGACGCCCTCGCCGAGGACGGTGCCGTCGGCATCCTTCGAAAAAGGTCGGGCGTCGCCGGTCGGGGAGAGGATGCGCGTTTTGGCGAAACACATGTGCATGAAAATGTCGTTGAGCGTATCGACCCCGCCGGTGACCACCATGTCGCTGCGGCCGGCGGCGAGTTCCAGAATGGCCATGTGAATCGCGCTCATCGAACTGGCGCAGGCCGCATCGACCACGCAATTGGTCCCCCCGAGATCGAGACGATTGCAGATCCGGCCGGCGACCACATTGCCGAGCAGGCCGGGAAAAGAGCCTTCCTGCCAGGGGACGTAGGCATTCGATATGCGGGAAAGGACATCTTCCACCGTTGCGGCCGCCACTCCCGCGCGCTCGAGCGCGCGCCGCCAGTGAGGGAACCCCAGCCGGGCCCCCAGCGGGATGACCAGTTCCTGGGTCCCGGTAACGCCTAAGATGACGCTGGTTTTCGCGCGATTAAACGCTTTGCCGTCGCCGTAGCCGGCGTCCGTGAGGGCCATCTTGGCCGCCATGAGCCCCAGCAGTTGCGAGGTGTCGGTCGCTTCGAGCAGGGCCGGCGGAATACCGAACTCGGTCGGATCGAACATCACGGGCGGCAGAAAACCGCCGCGTTTACAATATGTGCGGTCGGGGGCATCGGGGTCGGCATCGAAATAATCCTCAGCCGTCCAGTGCGTCGCGGGAACCTCGCCGATCGCGTCTTCACCCGTGACGATCAGACGCCAGAACTCTTTTAAGCCCGGCGATTTCGGGAAAAAACACCCGATGCCGATAATGGCGATCGGTGCCGATGAACGAATCGCTGATGTGTCGTCTGCCAAGGTCAACCCTTATACAAAGAAATAGCAAGGCTGGAGGTTTGTCTGCGTGGCACCATAATCATAGGATGCGGGAAAACGCCGCGGGCAAAACACCACCCCTTCGAGGGCGTTTCGCATGTCTACTTATATTACATGGTCGCACCAATTGCAAGGGATTGACCTCTTCATTTTAACTTGTCATATTGGTATAACAAGCACACAAGGAGACGCCATGTTGCGGTTTTTCACCAGCCGTGAACTATCCGATAGACTGTCGGTGGCTCCGGCAAAATGGAAAAGATGGTCGCGCGAGTTTCTGCCGCCCGATCCGTTAGGGGGATGGCAGTCCGGCGTCGCCAGGCAGTTCAGCGTGGATGAAGCCCTGACGGTTTTCATGGGCGGCTACCTGGTGGCCGAACTCACGTATGGCATTCCGGCCGCCAGGCAGATTTTGAGCGACCTGCATCACTGTCTGCTGCGTATCGGTTTCTTCGCCAGCGGCCGCAGTGATCAACCATTTTTGTCCGGCGCGACCGATCCGATTCGCGAATACGCCCTCCGCATTTACCGTGATCGCCAATCTGCGGTGGGCGCGGCGCGGTTTTCTTATTTGCTGCGGGGGAGTATATCCGGCACGTCCGAGGAAACCAAAGGCCGTAGGGTCACCACCGACCGGTATATCGAGGAACTCATCTTGCCCTCGCCGACATCCGTGCCGCAGCGGCTGAGCCATCGCACCCTGAACCTTTCGGCACTATCCGATTTTTTTGCCACGGCCCTGGGGTTGGATAAAGGGCATTTCCCGATTTTATACGAACGGCGCAGAGTCCCTGTCGAGCAGCGGCGCGAGGTCTTGCGGCGGCAGGGGGCGAAATAGGCCGGAAGCGGGCGGCAGGACGAGCCCCTGGGCCGTTAGCCAGTTGAAACGCATGGCCACGGCCGCGCCGAGCAGCAGGTTGTGGGCCACCGTCACGACCGTGCGGTTCTCGGGCGCGGCGAGAAAGCTCCCGCGTGTCCATTCATTGAACGCGCCCATCGCCGGGCCGCACCAGATCTGGTAGTCGACTTTACGGGCCGGGTCGCCGCTGTTGGCCCAGTTCGAGGATTGACCCAGATAAGAGCGAAAAACCAGCGCCATTTTGTGTTTGGGGTCCCGTTCGGCGCGCTCGATCTGCCGCGGGTCCCTCAGCCTGAAGAAGGCCAGGGTCTGCTCCCATTCCTCGTCGAGGCTGCGGCGGAAAAAATCGCGTTCCAGGACCAGCTTCTCTTTCGGCGGTATGTCCGCCAGCGAGTCACAGCGGCCATAGATATCGTAGAGTTTGGCGGCGCGGAAGGGAAACAGGGTGCCGCGTTTCAGCACCTGCACCTTGACGTTCATTTCGAACATGTCGGCCGCCGGCGCCATGGCCACGTCGGCCTGGCAGGCATCGGCCAGCATCGAGCGCACCGCGGCCGAGGTGCCGGCTTCGATGCAGGCCTGGTTGACCGAGCCGGTCAGAACGAAGGCGGCACCGAGTGCAAACGCCGCCGCCACGGCCGCCGGGGTGGCGATGCCGCCGCCCAGGCCGACACACAGGGGACGGTCGTAGCCAAATGATTCGGCCATTTGGTCCTTGAGGGCCAGGATGGTGGGCAGCAGGGAAATGGCGGGCTGATTGTCCGTGTGCCCCCCGGAATCGGCTTCGGCCGTCATGGTGTCGGCCACGGGAATGCTCCGGGCCAGTTCGGCTTCGGCCGCCGTGATCATGTGCCGGTCCAGCAGCTGCCGCAGGATCTTTTCCGGCGGTGGCGAAAAGAATTTACGGGCGACTTCGATGCGCGAGACCTTGGCGGTCACGTGCCGGGGGCAGACGATCCGACCGTCGCGGTCGCGATGAATCCCCTTGACGCGGTAATACACCAGGGGCAGGGTGAGATCCAGGTAAGCCGAAGCGCTGATGTGGCCGATGGCGTGTTTGAGGTAGAGATCGACCGTGGCCGCTTCCAGGCCGGGCTCGTTCGGGCTGTGAATGAGATTGAATCCGAAGGGCAGATCGGCCAGGTTCCGGCGCAGGGTGACGATCGCGGCTTCGATGGCCGCCAGGGACAAGCCGGCGGCGCCGAAAAACCCGATCATGCCGGCGCGCGCCGCAGTTTCCACCATGTTGACCGAGGTGATGCCGTTGGCCATGGCGCCGATAACATAGGGATAGCGCAGCCGCAGGGAATGCTTGAAATACGGATCGCCGAAATCTGCGGGATGCAGCGCGGGGACATAGCCGAGCACCGGGTAGCCGTCCGGCGGGCCGCCGGTCTCCGCCCGGCCGCATCCGAGGGTAATACGGCCGCCGCGGCCGACCGCGGGCCGGCCGTCGACCGCGATCACGCAGACCGGCGTGCCGACACGGCGAATGGCGGCCCTGAGGGCTTCGTCACCCGTCTCCGGCGGCTGGTTGGCGGGGTTCCACCAACCGATCGGGCGCAAGGCAAAATTCGGTGTCTGCATGGATATCCGTCCTTTTCCGGGCGGTGTCGGCAATGGCTGAGCTTTAAGACGAAAATAGAACTGATCGGTACCAGGATTCCAGGTTCAGCGGCTATGAATCGTAGGATGGGTAAGCAAAGCGCAACCCAACATCGGCAAGGATTCATTATCTTTGTGGGGGGTCGTTTCACTCACCCCCAACCTGCGAAACTTTTTTACGTGGTACCCATGGTTGCTGTCAAGTCTTCGAGTGATCTACAAGAAGAGTTTCTCTTTTTTCCCTTACGAAACCGGCCCGTCACTGAGGCGCTTGTCATCCGCGCGGATGAAATTTATCGTGCAGGTATTTCAGGTGCTCGCGCGCCACGTGGGTGTAAATTTGGGTCGTGGCGATGTCGGCATGGCCCAGCATGGTTTGCACCGCGCGCAAGTCGGCACCGCCCTCGAGCAGGTGGCTGGCGAAGGAGTGCCGCAGCGTGTGGGGCGTGATGACCTTTTTAAGCCCGGCCTGCCGTCCGTAGCGTTTGATCAGCTTCCAGAAGCCCTGGCGGGTGAGCGGTTTTCCGGCCCGCGCCACAAATAGATAAACGCTGACACGGCCTTTGAGAAGCGTCTCGCGCGGCCCGGCGGTGTAGCGACGGATTTTATCCTGGGCGTATTGGCCGATCGGCACCACGCGTTCTTTGGCGCCCTTGCCGAAAACCCGGACATAGCCGCCGGTCAGGTTGACATCCTGAAGCTTGAGGCCGGTCAGCTCCGAGACGCGCAGACCGGCGGCGTACAGCAACTCCAGCATGGCGGCATCCCGGCTGCCGCTCGCCTTGGCGCCCGCGGGCGCATCGAGCAGACGCTTGACCTCCTCGATCGTCAACACATCCGGCAGTTTCAACCCGCTCTTGGGCAGATCGATCAGGCGTGACGGATCACTGCCCAGGATCTCTTCCTGCACCAGAAAACGGTAAAACCCGCGGATGGAAACCAGGTGGCGGGCCCGCGAACGGGCGTTCAACCCGTCTGCGCGCATCGAGATGAGGTACTTGAGGATCAGCGGGGTGTCCGCTTCGGATACACCGGCACGGCCGCTGGCCGCCAAAAACCTCATGTAGCCGATGAGGTCCCGGCTGTAAGCCTCCAGGGTCTGGGCCGCCAGCCCTTTTTCAACGATAAGAAACTCCAGATACCGGTCCACCAGCGTGTCGCCGGATGCCTGCATGATGACAGCCTTTTCTAAGAGAAATGTTCTTGCTGGCCGGTAAAGCGGCAGCCGCGGTCCGATCCGGAACTGCCGGCGGGTTGCAGCGCCGATGCGATCGAGGCGGCCACGTTCCGGCGCGGCTGACAGTGCGCACGGGACCGTTTCGGACCGGAACCCGATCAGATGCGCACAGCCGCCGGATCGAGGCGGTTGAGCACCTCGGCGCCATCCTCGCGCACCACGACCATGTTTTCGAGGCGCACACCGCCCCAGTCGGCCAGGTAAATACCCGGTTCGACCGTCGTCACCATGCCCGCCTCCAGCACCGTATCCTTAAGGGGGCTGAGACGGGGCGCTTCGTGAATGGCCAGTCCGGTGCCGTGTCCCAGGCCGTGGCCGAACTTGCCGCCGAAGCCCTGTTTTTCGATGTAATCGCGGGCGACGGCGTCCACTGCCCGCGAACTCACGCCGGCCCGGATCGCATCGATCGCCCGGCGCTGGGCCTCGAGGACGGTCTGAAACACCTTCTCGAAGGTGGCGTCCGGCTCACCGATAACGACCGTGCGGGAGATGTCGGAACAGTAGCCGTCGAGACGAGCGCCCCAGTCGAACAGGAGCGGTTCCCCGGCCCTGATCGGTCGATCGCCGGGAATCGCATGCGGCAGGGCGCTGTTGGGTCCGCCCGCCACGATGGTCGGAAAGCTGAGGCCCTCGGCACCGGCTTCCCGCATTTCTTTTTCCATGATCCAGGCCACTTCCTTCTCCGTCAGGCCGGGTTTGACTTGGGCGGTGCAGGCCGTGAACGCCGCTTCGGCAATTGACAGGGCCCGGCGCAGGGTGTCGATTTCGCGGGGCGCTTTTCTAATCCGCAACTGTGCGACCAGGTCCTCGACCGCCTCAAGTTTGACCTCGAGACCGGCGGCGGCGATGGCCTCCGAGATTTTCCGGTAGTGATGAACCGACAGGCGCACGCTTTCAAAGCCGAGTGTCTTCGTACCCAGGGACAACAGGAGCGCGGGCAGCTCTTCGGCCAGTCCCTTCTTGTAGCAAACGATTTCGAATAGGGGGGCCTCCTGCTGCGCCTGAAGCTCGTAGCGCGTATCGGTCAGCAGAATCAAATCGCTGCGGCTAATGAGCAGGGCGCCGGCGGATTCGTCGAACTGGGTGTCCTGGCCGGTGAAACCGCTCATATACCGGCGGTTTTCGTCCGTAAGCACCAGCAGGGTATCGGCCAGCAGAGTATCGGACGCTGTGTCATGCATCAGGTCACGCAGACGCGCGACCCGTTGCGCGATCAAATTTTCCAAGACAATCTCCTCATGCTGTTTTCGGGTGCGGTGTTGAGCCTCAAATGAGTTTCAAAGAGTATACCACATCGCTACTGGTGATCAAGGCAGCCGCTGCCGGCGAAAAAAAAGTTGGCGGGGACAAGACCTCAGCCGACAGGTCTGGGTCGCGCCGGACCGTGACCCCGCGACGGTACGGATGCGCTGCCCACAGACGCCCGCTGTCCTCCCCCCGCAGTTGCCTGGCATCACGGATGGATCCGCTGCCGCAGAGACCGCCGAGGTGGCGTATTGACAGGGCGGTATCTGCTCTGGTAAAAAATTTTCATCTGGTCGCCAACACCGGCCTCCTGCCGGCAAATGGGCCGCGGCATAGAGCGCCAGTTCAGACGGTGCGAAAGGACGGCTGGCCGGTGCGGCCCGGTTATTGATCCATGTCACTGGTGCCGGCCGGTTCGACGGTTCGCAAAAGGCCAGCCGGCGGGCACTTTCCCCCGGCCTCCACCGCACAGGGCCACTTGGGGCCCGTCGGTGCGCCCGCCAATGTTTCTGCAACCCGGTTATCGAAATCATGAGCAAACTCAGCACCGATTCACATGAACAGTACATCCGGGGGTTAATGGCCATCAGCCGCGCCATCACCTCCGATCTTTATATCGAAGACATTCTCAAGCTGATCGTCATGGTCACGGCCAAGGTCACCGGAGTTGAGATCTGCTCCATGTGGCTGATCGATGAAAACGCCAACCCGGTCAAAATTCGCCTCAAGGCCACCCAGGCCATCGATCCGGATTACGTCAAGGATCGCGCCCTGAACCTCAACGAAGGGGTCGTGGGCTACGTTGCCACGACCAAAAAGCCGTTGACGATCGCCGACGTCCTGAAGGAGCCGCGTTTCAAGGAAAAGGAGATGGCCGCCAAACTCGGGCTGGTGTCGATGGTCAGCGTCCCGCTGCAGGTCAAGGACGGCAAGGTCATCGGCGTTCTCAACTGCTTTACCGCCGAGGCGCACACCTTCACCCAGACCGAGGTCAACCTGATGTCGACCGTCGCCAACCAAGCCGCGGTGGCGATCATGAATACCGAATTGATGGTCAAGACCCAGGTGATTCAGGAGGAACTCGAGACCCGCAAGTTGGTTGAAAGGGCCAAGGAAATCCTGATGAAACGGCGCAACAAGAACGGCGAAGAGGCGTATCGCTGGCTGCAGAAGCGCAGCATGGACATGCGCACCTCGATGCGCCGGGTGGCCGAAGCCATTTTGCTTTCCGAGGAAATCGAATAAGACTCTTTAAACCCGGACAAGCCGGAACCCGTTAGCCGGTGTGTCCGTTGGTTCCGCCGCCGACGGAATTTAGTTCGCAGGCTGTGAATCACCCGCTGCAGCCTTACCAATCCATCCAGGACCAGGCGAAATCAAAAATTTTTAATGTCCCACTTTCATCGGCGGCGATATCCGGTCTTCACTATCTGCCTTTGAAACCTCGCCGCCGAGCAGCCGTCGCCTCTTGGGGGCGATACCCCTGGCGACCCACTTATTCGTCAGACTAAAAAACAGACCCCTTTTTTAATGAATACTCTTGACATTGCTGTTTAGTGAAACTAAAAGAGTCCAAAATTTGATAAAACCTTGATTCGTACAACGGCGTGGGAATCGGGGTGCAATCGGGTACGGGACAAAGGCGTCTTTTTCATCCGGGAAAAGACGCCTTTTTTTGTACCATTCGCGGGAACGCAACGTCCGAGGCAATTAAAGCCTCTCATCGTCAGCGTTTGCAGGGTGCTGCAGATGCAATGTGTCGGGCGCGCAGGCGTACCATTGTACGTCAAGTGCCCGACAACACGGCAGATGCAGTGTCCTGTGAATGCTTAGCCTTTTTTTATTCACTCAATGGAACCGTGAGGAGACCGCCATGAACTTGCAGCAACCCAATTCGAACGAAGCTCTGGAAACCAAAAATCGCTCCCGCAGTGTCGCCCCCCAGTCCGGTATCTGCAGCCGCTGCGTCGACGGCTGCAAGGGCAACTGCGACCTGTTCAAGTCGACCTTCCGCGGTCGCGAGCTGCTCTACCCGACGCCCTTCGGTAAAGTCACGGCCGGTGCGGACAAAGATTATCCGGTGGACTACTCGCACTTGAACATCATGGGCTACGCCATCGGGGCCGAAGGCATCGAGGCCGATCCGGACCACGCCATTTTTCCCAAAGTCGACACGACCGCCTGGTACGGCGCCACGGAGAAGGTCAAGATGCGGATTCCGATGTTCACCGGCGCGCTGGGGAGCACAGAAATCGCCCGCTCCAACTGGGAACACTTTGCCATCGGCGCCGCCATCACCGGCATCAGCCTGGTCTGTGGCGAAAATGTCTGCGGCATCGATCCCGAGCTGAAGATCGACAAGAACGGCAAGGTGAAGGACTCGCCCGAAATGCGGCGGCGGGTGGAACAGTACCGGCGGTTTCACGAAGGTTTCGGGGACATCATGGTCCAGCTGAACGTCGAGGACACCCGGCTGGGCGTGGGCGAATACGTCGTCGAGAAATTGGGCGTCGAGACGATCGAACTGAAATGGGGACAGGGCGCCAAGTGCATCGGCGGTGAAATCAAGGTCGATTCGATCGAGCGCGCCCTGGAACTCCAAAAGCGGGGTTATCTGGTGACCCCCGACCCGTCGAACGGCTCCAATGTCAAGGCCTACAAGGACGGCGCCATAAAGGAATTCGAGCGCCACTCGCGGGTCGGCTTTCTCGATCAGGAGGAATTCATGCGCGAGGTCGACCGGATCCGCAAGCTGGGGGCCAAGCGCGTCACCCTCAAGACCGGCGCCTATCCGATGCGGGAGCTGGCCATGGCGATCCGCTGGGCCTCGGATGCCAAGATCAGCCTGCTGACGATCGACGGCGCCCCGGGCGGCACCGGCATGAGTCCCTGGCGCATGATGAGCGAGTGGGGCATACCGGCCATCTACCTGCACTCCATGGCCTATGACCTGTGCCTGCGCCTGGCGAAGAAGGGCGCCTGGGTGCCGGACATCGCCTTTGCCGGCGGTTTTTCCTCGGAAGACCACATTTTCAAGGCCCTGGCGCTCGGGGCGCCTTATTGCAAGGCCGTTTGCATGGGGCGCGCGCTGATGATCCCCGGCATGGTCGGCAAGAACATCGGCCGCTGGCTGAAGGGCGAGGACGGCGGCCTGCCGTCGACCGTATCGAAATACGGCAGCACCAAGGAAGAGATCTTCGTCTCCTATGCGGAACTGAGAACCAAATACGGCAAGGACATTGAAAAATTTCCGCTCGGGGCGATCGGCCTTTACAGCGCGGCCGAGAAGCTGCGGGTCGGCCTGCAGCAGCTCATGGCCGGCGCCCGCAAGTGGCGGCCGCACCTGATCACGCGCAAGGACCTGGCCGCCTTGACCGAAGAGTCGGCGCGCGTGACCGGCCTGCCGTACATCATGGAGGCTTACAAGGAGGAGGCCCTGGCGGTCATCGACGCCTGACACTGAACCGTCAAATCAGTTTGCCATACCGGCACGGTGGTGTTGAGACCGTGCCGGCGCCGGGTCATTTTATTTTGACCCAGATCATGCGGGCGGCATCGGTTCCGCCGTTCTTCCACTGAGACGGGGTGTCGGCCTTCAGGTACACTGTGTCTCCGGCCGTCAATGTCTCGGAGCTGCGGCCGATTGTGACCTGCAATTCTCCGGACAGCATGTACCCGAACTCCTCGCCTTTATGGGCGAAAAAATGGCGCGGAAGACTCTTTCCGGCGGGGATTTCGATCAGATAGGGCTCGGCTTTGGCCGCGAAATCGACGCCGGTCAGCCGTTGGCCGGACACGCTGTCGCGGGGCAGGTTGGGAAACTTGTGGGTGACGGCCGCGGCGGCCGCAAACACCGACGGGCAGACGGCATCGACGGTGTCTCTGAAAAAGGCACTCATGTCGATCGACAGCACCTCGGCCATTTTGAAAAGTGCCGGAAGCGACGGGTAGATCAGGTTGCTTTCGACCTGTGAAATCGTGCTCGGGGTGACTCCCACCAGTTTGGCCAGTTCGGTTTGCGACAGTCCCTGCCAGGCGCGCACCGCCTTGAGACGCCCGCCCAGATCGATCCGGCCCGCCGCCGCGCGCGCTTCCGTATCGAAGGTCACCTCGTGCTCCCTGGACCAATAGGTGAACGGTTTGTTGATTGTTTCCAACGCGCGTTTTTCGGCCTTGAGGATCGTCAGCGAGGTCTTGCCCCTCTTGACGGCCAGATCGATGGCGACCTGGGCGATCTGGTTGATCCGGGCGCGCAGCCGCTGCGAGTGGGCTTTTTTCTCGATGATCCAGTAGGCAACCGTGTTCAGCTCGTAGAGGCGCGGGCAGGAGTGCGAATAGAAGTTGACGATATGGTCCTCGCCGCCCCAGAGTTCCTGCATGCCGGTTAGACTCTCGAAGACAAAATAGACATCATCGCTCTCGATGTTGCCATGGGCCGCGTAGACCGCCTCCATGACCTGGTGGTCGTTGCGTGGGTCGGCCACGCGGATGATCCGGCAACCTGGCCGGGTCGATGGGTCGCGGTAGAATTTCAGGAAGACATCCGAGCCGGCGCCCTTGCCGTAAGTGAAGCAATCCAGGATCGTCAGGGCGTCGTTTTCCGCCAAAGGGCCCAGCTGGTCCAGCAGGTTCTTCGGCGACCGATCGAAACTGACATAGATCAAGGGTTTTTGGCACCTCTGGGAGGCCAGCATGAAATTGAGGTAAAAAACGGCCGCCAGGCTGCCGGCATCGTCGTACCACACCACGTTGTCGCCGATGCGGAGCCCGCCGAGCAGCCGGTCCAGGTGGTCGATGCCGGTCGTGACCGGTCTGGGACCCTGTTCCATAGTTAAACACGCAAGTAAGGCAGGCGACTGCGCCCTGGTATAAGGGTTCGAAAGATGAAGGTAACTCGCCGCCGCCGGCTTCTCAAAAATGCTTAATGGTTAACATGCCGCAGGGGCACGGCGCGGTGTGCCCCTACCAAATAGTTGTACCGTCCACGGCAACGGCATTAAGGCCCGGTCAAGCTCGCGGGTCGGGTAGAACAATGCCAAACCCTGCGCTGGCGAGAAAGGCTTGTGACCGTTTGTTTTTGTTTTCATTTCACTCAACCCAACCCGCTACCGCTTCAGCACCCTGAATCATCAAGCCGCGCCCGGCAAGGGCGCCTCCACCCGGATATCACATCGCCTCGACGTTAGAAGATATCCCCTCGGCTGTCAACCAGACCGCCATCCACCGTAATGATGTTATAGTGCCCATCCGCGATCTATTTTAGGCACTGTTACGTGTCCAATTCATAAATGTGGATTTTTTTCGTGGAACAAGGCGGCACAAGGGTTTACGGCGAGGCGTACCTTATGCACGCCGCAGCCGGAAAACCGCTGCGACCGACCGCCTATCGGAAAAAAGACCATTTATGGATGAACAATAGGATAGGTCAGAGGTTTCCGGCCAGAGCGAGCTGGTTGGCGGGCACACTGATTTTCAGCGACGGCTGGGTCAGGTCGTGGTGACTGCGGACGAAAGGGACATAGATGAGCCGGCAGGCTTGCGAGGCGACGGTGATGGCCGCCAGTCGCGGATAAACGACCTTGCGGGGTTTGATGAAGGCGGCCAGGATAATTTTCAGGCTGTCGGCCGCGTCCGCACCCGGCAGGGTAACGGGGTAAAAGTCACCGGCGGGAAGACCGGCGTCCGGTTCCGCCTGCGGCTGGGCCAGCGTCATCCGGGTGGCCAGGGGCAGATAGGTCTGGGGCCGGATCTTGAAGGCCGGGCTCCAGAAGTAAAAGGGGCGCTCGCGCCGTTCCGGGCGCGGGACAACAGGTAAATTGGCGGCCCCGACCAGATCGCCGAAGGTGTCCAGCGCCAGGCCGGTGACCTCGGCCTTTGTGCGCCAAAAGGGGAGATAGAGGATCGACTCAGGGCCGCCGGGCGGCGGCAGATGACCGACGTCCAGCCGCTCAAAACTGTCGGCGCCCGGCTTCCAGGCCGAATCGCAATTGGCGCAGGTCAGAACGAGCGTGTCCGGCGACCCCTCCAGGTCCCAGCCGCAGGCCGGGCAAAGGGTCGCGAGAAATTGCAGGTGCCAATCGGATGGTCCGGCGCCGGCAAGGCTCGCATCGATATCCGGCGGCAGGCCCTCGCCGAACGGTTCGTTCAGGACCGCATCGTAGAGCCGGTCGGCGGCATAAAAGGGGGCATACACCAGGCTCACCAGTTCGCCGACATGCGCCTGGTGGAAGATCGGCTGCGGCAGGGGCAGGTTAAAGTTTTGATTGAAGTTTTGCATCACCTCGTCGAGGGGCAGCCGAACGGGCAGAAAGCGCCCCTCGGCCTCCGGAGTCACAAACCGCAGCTTGAGCGCCTGGCTTCTGAAGCCCAGGGACAGCGGGAAATGGTGCGAGGCGGCGGCCTGATGGCTGACGTCGATGAATTTGTGGCGCACGCCGTCGCGGACGCAGGAAAACAGCATGCCCTTGAAGCGCCAGTAGGGATAGTAGTAGAGGTCCCTGCCCGGCGGGGCCTGGCCCGGCAGCAGGTAGCGCAATCCGCTGCCGGCCGACAGGTAGGATTTGACGCGGCAGAATCCGCAGGTGAACAAACGCTCGGTTTCGGTCAGCACGGCCGGCGCGCCGCACTGCGGGCAGCTATGGTCGATGAGAACGTTAGAGTTTTTCACCGCACTGGTTGCAAAACAAGGAATCGGTCAGGTTTTCCGCGCCGCATTTGGCGCAGGCGCGGGGCAGGGGCCGGTTGCCGACCGCCTGGCCGCAGCGTGGGCAGAACTTGGCCCCCGGCGTCAGGTTTTTGCCGCACGCGTGGCACTGATCGAAGACGACCTGCTGATGGCCGCACTGCGGGCAGAACGCGGCCGCGATCGGCACCGCTTGCCGGCATTCCGGACAGGCGGATAGGGCCGGACCCGATTCGGCCGGCGCGGAGGCGTTATCGCCGGCGAAGTAGCGGGCGAACATGGCCGGCAGCATCAACCCCAGGCCGGCCCCCATCCCCTCGGCGGCGCCGGGCGATCCGTCGGACCCCGCGGCCTTTTCCATCGCCATCGCTGCTTTCATCCGCATCAGCTTGTCCATGTCCTTGAAAGCGCCCATGCGGCTGCGGTCGTCGATGGCCTGCTGCACCTCCGGCGGCGGGGTTATGGCGTCGATGTACAGTTGGGTCAGCCGGATCCCGAAATGGCTGAAATCCCGGCGCAGGCGCTCGGCGAGGCCGTCGGAAAGTGCATCGTAGCGCGAGGGCAGGTTCAGGATCGAATCGAGGCTCTCGCCCATCAGGTCATTGAAACGCGACACGATGACCCGGTTGAGATACTCGGCGATATCGGTTGTTGCCAGAATTCCCTGAGTGCCGACCAGGGTGTTGATGAAAAGGACCGGTTGGACCACCTGGAGGTTGAAGACGCCGAAGGCCCGCAACCGTACCAGTCCCAGTTCCGAGTCCTTGAAGGCCACCGGATCGCGGGTGCCCCATTTCAGGTTGGCGAAGACCTTTAGATTGACCAGGTAGACCTCGGCTCGTAGCGGGCTGCGGAAAGCCCAGGGCAGACTGGCGATTTTGGTCAGAATCGGGATGTTGGCCGTCTTGAGGGTGTGGCGGCCCGGCCCGAAGGCCCCGACGGCCTTGCCGCGGTAGAAAAATATGCCGGCCTGACTTTCCCGCACCGTCAACTGCGCCCCGTATTTGATGTCACCGGAACCCTGCTCAGGAATCCGGTGCACGAGTTCCTGCCCGCTTTCATCGAACCACTCGATATTCTCCAGAAAGATAATGTTGTTACCGTCCATGGTGCCGTGTTCTCCTACTTGGGTGTCGGTCGGCGTGTGCCCCGTCAGTTGTCTTGACATTGTATCACTTTTTAAGCTGATATGTCACTATGGCCCGGTTGTGATCCGCCAGGGATTTGGAAAACTGGTGGGTGCCGTCTTTTTTGGACACAAAATACAGGTAGGGGGTGTCGGACGGGTAGAGCGCCGCTTCGATGGCGGCCCGGCCCGGGCTGGCGATCGGGCCGGGGGGCAGTCCGCTGATCAGATAGGTGTTGTAGGGGGTTGGGGTGGTCAGGTCTTTGCGGGTCAGGTTGCCGTCGAAGTTTTCGATGCCGTAGATGACCGTCGGATCGGTTTCAAGGCGCATCCCCCGCCGCAGGCGGTTGTGGAACACCGATGAGATGATCGGTCGCTCGACGGCCGCGCCGGTTTCCTTCTCGATGATCGAGGCCAGGGTGAGCACTTGGTGAATCGACAGGCCGATATCAGCCGCTCTTTTTCCCAGGCCGGCGTCAGCTCGGTCCGCAGCCGATCGACCATCACCGCAATAATCTCGCGCGCCGGGGCGTTTTTGGGGAAAAAATAGGTGTCGGGGAAAAGATAGCCCTCGAAGCTCGCCGCCGCGATGCCTTTGGCTTTGGCAAACTCGACGTCCGTGGCCGCGCCGAGAAACTCGGCCGGCGACCCCAGGCCGGCGGTTGCGACAATGGCGGCAATCTGCTTCAGGTTCGATCCTTCGGGCACGGTGAACCTGTAAAGTCGAACCTTGCCGGTCACCAGCGCCTCCAGGATATCGGCCGGCGACATGGCGGCCGACAGCAGGTACTCCCCGGCCTGAATCTGTTTGTCCTTGCCCTGCAGACGGGCCAGCAGACGAAATTTAAAGGGGTGCTCGATCAGATGGTGCGCGTGCATCAGCTGCGTGGTCCGCCCGAAGTTCTGCCCCTTGGCCACCGTGATGATCCGTCCGGCCGCCTGAGCGCCGGTCTTAGCCGGGGTGGCAGCATAGCGCTGCAAATCGGCATACGCGAACCAGGCCGCGGCCAGGGCCGTCAGCACGAAAACCAGGAGTATGGCAACCCATTTTCGCATTTACGGTGTTCGATCGATAAAAAAAAAGATGGCGGATCACGAACTTTGGAGGCCGCGGACTTGATGACCGCGGCGGCTGTTGGTGTATTGTATGGTAAAGACAGGCGACTTGTCAAAGCGCCGCCGCTTTTTAGACGGGGGCGGACGGATATATGAATCGGGCTTGATTTTGCGTGCTTTTTCGGCTATTTTTCCTTCAGTTGATTTTAACTGTAAGATAGCTGTCGGCACCAACTGTTACTCGCAAGGCGTGCTGCCGGAGCAAGTCCGGACGAAAATTTGGCTGTGGAAGGAAAAGAAGGTCGCAACATGGCGAAACCAAAACTCAAACAGCACCTCATCAACCGCGACTGGTGCAAGGGCTGTGGCATCTGCGTCGAATTCTGCCCCAAAAACGTGCTGGAACTGGACGAATCGGAGCGGGCGGTCGCTGTCCGGCCCGAGGAGTGCATCTGCTGCCGGCTCTGCGAATTGCGCTGCCCGGACCTGGCCATCGACATCGAAACCGAATAGGTATTTAGTTGTGATCATTAATGACACTGATATGTTTCCGGTCCAGAAATGAACAATTTTCCGCATGGTCAGGGAAATCGGCGGCATCGCGCGGAGGCATACTGGTGTATGCCGCACAATCGATTCCGTCGATTGACGTAAAAATTGTGTAAAAGGGCCATTTCTGAACCGGAAACCGAATAGGCGACAGACATGAACCCAAACATCAAGTTCGTCCAGGGCAACGAGGTGGTGGCGGAGGCCGCGCTGTATGCGGGGCTGGGCTTTTATGCCGGCTACCCCATCACCCCCTCCTCGGAAATCGCGGAAATCCTGTCCAAGCGTCTGCCCGAGGTCCGCGGCAAGTTCATTCAGATGGAGGACGAGATCGCTTCCCTGTGCGCCATCATCGGCGCCTCACTGACCGGGCACAAGGTCATGACCGCCACCAGCGGTCCCGGGTTTTCGCTGATGCAGGAGGCCCTGGGTTATGCCGTGATGACCGAGATCCCGTGCGTGATCGTCAATGTCATGCGCGGCGGCCCCTCGACCGGCATCCCGACTCACGGCAGCCAGGGCGACGTGAACCAGGCGCGCTGGGGAACGCACGGCGACCATGCGATTATCGCCATGACGGCCTCCACCCACCAGGATATCTTCGAGGTGACGGTCACGGCCTTCAACCTGGCCGAAACCTATCGCACGCCGGTGATCCTGCTCTTCGACGAGGTGGCGGCGCACATGCGCGAACGGCTCGTAGTTCCGGAAAAAGGCGAACTGCCGCTGGTGGAAAGACTGCAAACCTCCGTCAAGGAAGGGGTCGACTATCATCCCTATCTGCCGCGCGAAGACGGCCGGCTGCCCATGTCGGATTTCGGCGGTGTTCACCGCTACAACGTCACCGGCCTCTACCACGACATGTGGGGGTTTCCCTCCAGCGAACCACGGGTGGTGCACGGCCTGATCCGGCACCTGGTGGACAAGCTGGAGAACCGCGTCAACAAGCTGGCCCGGTACAAGGATTTCTTCATGGAGGATGCCCGGATCGTCCTGATCTCATACGGGTCCGCCGCGCGTTCGGCCCTGCACGTGGTGAAAAACCGCCGCCTGCGGGGCGAGAAGCTCGGCCTGCTGGAACTCCAGACTCTGTGGCCTTTTCCGGTCGAGATCATTCGGGAGAAATGCGCCGATGCCAGGGCCGTGATCGTGGTCGAGCACAACATGGGGCAGGTCATGCAGCTGGTGAAAATGGCGGTCGAGCAGCCCGACAAGGTCTTTCTGGCCAACCGCGTCGACGGCACTTTCATCACCCCCACCGACATCCAGAATATCCTGCGCCTGATTCAGGGAAAGGGAGTCTAACCCATGTCCACCAAGACCTATCTCAGGGAACGGTTCTTCCCTCACCTCTGGTGCCCGGGCTGCGGCCATGGAATTGTCCTCAACGGGCTACTGCGGGCGGTCGAACAGCTGGGCCTGAGCAAGAACGAGATCGTGATGGTATCGGGTATCGGGTGTTCGGCCCGTATTTCCGGATATGTGGACTTCCACACCCTGCATACCCTGCACGGCCGCGCGCTGGCGTTTGCCACCGGGGTCAAGATCAGCCGCCCGGAGTTGAACCTGATCGTGCCGATGGGGGACGGCGACGCCCTGGCCATCGGCGGCAACCACTTCATTCACGCCGCGCGGCGCAACATCGACATGACGGCCATCGTGATGAACAACCGTATCTACGGCATGACCGGCGGGCAGTTTTCACCGCTTTCAGGCTGTGGCATCAATGCCTCCACGGCTCCTTTTTCCAATATCGATCCGGCCTTCGACGTGGTCGAGCTGGCCCGAGCGGCCGGGGCGAGTTTCGTGGCCCGGACCACGGCGTATCACGTCAAGCAGATCACCGATTTCATCCGGCAGGCGATCGCGCACAAGGGGTTTTCCGTCGTTGAAATCCTGACCCAGTGCCCAACCCATTTCGGCCGTAAGAACAAAGAGGGCTCGGCGGCGGACATGCTCAGACGCTACCAGGAGGTCACGACCCCGATCGGTTCCAAGGCCAAGCAGGAAAACCCGGAGCTGATCGAAAGGGGCATTTTCGTTCAAAAAGAAATGCCGGAATACTGCGCGCAGTACGACCGGGTCATCGAACGGGCCACGAGGGGACAGTAACGATGGAAAGATGCAGAATGGTGTTTTCGGGCTCCGGCGGCCAGGGCGTCATCACGGCCGCGATCATCATTGCCGAGGCGGCCGTCATTTATGAGGATCTCAACGCGGTGCAGTCCCAGTCCTACGGCGCGGCCGCCCGCGGCGGCGCCACCCGCAGCGATGTCATCATATCGGATACGGTCATCCATTTTCCCAAGGTCATCCAGCCCAATGTGCTGGTGTGCCTGACCCAGGAGGCCTACAGCTCTTTTTATCCCATCATCCGGCCCGGCGGCCTGCTGCTGACCGACAGCCGCTATGTCAAAACGGAAAAAAAAGTCGATGCGCGCCAGGTCGAACTGCCGTTGTACCGGTCGGTCGTCGAAAAAATCGGCAAGCCGATCGTTTTCAACATCTGCATGCTGGGCGCCGTGGTCAGTCTGGCGCAGCTCGTCAAGCCCGAATCGATCATGCAGGTCCTGGAGAGCCGGATTCCACCGGGTTTCCTGGACATGAACCGCCAGGCGCTCGAACTGGGGATGGAACTGGGGCAGGGGCAGGTCGCGTGAAGAAACATATCTGAGAATAAATAATTTTATTCGCAGCTGCTTTATCGATGCGAAAGTGGAAAAAACGGAAACTGGAAACTCAAAGCACGGAACCCGCCATCAGATGCTGGCGTCTCTTTTCTGACGGGCAACGGTGCCATCATCTGATGGTATTGTGGCGACCGGGACGTAAAATCGATAAAATCCTTTAACTGACTCAACTGACACAACCCCCACTCCTGAATAACGATTTATAAGTTTCCAAGCGGGTAGAGTAGGGAGGGTTGAGGTAAACGAAGTCCCCGCAAAAAGATGGTGCGTTGCGCTCTGCTCAACCCAGCCGATATGCTTATTGCCGGCATCCAAGTGTCAATCATCCATAGGCTTTAAGATAAAGATTTTGGCAAGGCCAAAGGGAGGAGGCTGTATGGTCACACGCCGACGACCGATACCACAGCCAAAATCTTTATCTTAAAGCCTATGACAGATTCCTGACGGCGCGGACATATAAGGGCGCGCTGAAGTCCTGCCAGGCGACGAACCCCATATCGGTACTGACATACCAGGCGGCCGTGAACGAGCGTCGGTCGCAGCTCCACAGCCACGGCCGGCCCGGTGCGAACACCGGCGCCAGGCAATCGTCGCCGACCCGCGGAATGTCCGTGAGCAACGTGATCAGTTCATCGATCGTGGGCAGCCGCCAGTCGCGGTGACCGGCGAAACCCTCGGTGTTCAGGCGCTCGATGTAGGCCCGGGCCGTGGGCCAGGACAACTGAAAGGGCGAGCCGGCCTGCTGCCACAGGCGGCGGGCGGCGCCATCGGTCACCGTTTCGGCGGCGGAGCGCTCGAAGTTCCGGTGATGGTATATCCGCGGCCGCCGCAGGCGGTCGATGGGGAAACGGTTCGACGCCTGCCGCGGATCGACCTTGAGGCAGTCGCGGCGCAGGGGGGCGGCGGCGACGGTGATTTCCGGCTTCAGGTGGTCCTTTTCGCTGTCGCGCAGGCGGCAGATCCGTTCATTGGCGGACTGCCATGACCGTGCGAGGGCATCCAGCGCCGCCAGCATTTCGGGTGCCGACCCAAAACGATCCCGGACGCGCGGGGCCGCGGCCGTTTGGATGAAGTCGTCCCAGTCCTCGTCCAGATCGGCATTGAACCGGCCGACCGGCCGATAGCTGTCCGGCGGCAGAACCCCGGTCAGCAGGCGGTAGAAGGTCAGCCCCACCGAAAAGAGGTCGGCGCGGGCGTCCACATCGTCCGGGTCGGTTTCCTGCTCGGGCGGTGCGTACCAGGCCGACCCCACCTTGAGGCTCGGCGGCCCGCGGAATTTTTCACCGTGAAGTTTCGAGAGGCCGAAATCGCAGATCTTGACCGCATCCTGATCGGTGATCAGCAGGTTGGCCGGCTTGATGTC
Organism: uncultured delta proteobacterium; assembly: GCA_963779885.1. GTDB lineage: Bacteria > Desulfobacterota > Desulfobacteria > Desulfobacterales > SG8-13 > JARFQH01. The sequence continues at coordinate 132,865 of CAWAAN010000006.1, forward strand.
GCGGTGAACAATGCCTGAATGGTGCAGGCAGGCGAGCCCCTGCAGGGTGTGGCGGGTATAGCGGATGGCCTTTTCCACCGGCAGGGGCCGCGAGGGTTCGTCGGGACGGTTGCTTTCGCCGATCATCACCCGCAGGTTGTTGGCGAAATAGGCCATCAGGTAAAACGGCCGTCCCGCAACCTCGTCGAAATCGAATATCTCGACAATGTTTGGATGCCGCAAGCCGGCCATGGTGACGGCCTCGGCCACGAACATCGCCCGGATATCCTCCATTCCCATCAGCCTGACCAGAAGCGGGTCCGGGTCCAGATGTTTGAGGGCCAGGATTTTGCCGATGACCGGATGCTCGACCTTGTAGATCCGGCTCATTCCGCCGCGTCCCAGGAGACCGCGAATGATGTATTTGCCGATTGTTTTCAAATCATTTCCGGCACCACAGCCGGTTGGCGTGCGCCCGCGGCAGGCCGGCGGCAATGATTTTTTCAGCCGCGGCCGCGATATCGTAACGAACGAACCGGACCTCTATCGTTGCCGCGGCATCGTCCCAGATGACGTACTTGGCCTCGGCGGTGCCATCCCGCGGCTGGCCGACGCTGCCGGCGCAGACGACGGCGCGCTGGCCCGGCCGGAGGTGGACCGTTCCGGCGTCGAGCGCGGCTGCGGTCAGCCGGCGGCCGTCGCAGGTGATCAGGGCCAGGTCATGGGTGTGGCCGATGAAACAGATGTGTTCCGCCATCGATCTTATAATCCGGCGCCGGTCACCGTCGGGCACCTCGAAGTAGTAGGTGGTGACGGAATCCGGCGGAAAGCCGTGGACGAAACGGCAGCCGTGTGATGATAAGGCGACGGGAAAAGAGGCCAGGACCTGCTGCGATTTTGCGGAGAGCATCGTGGCGGTCCGGACCAGGGATTTTCGGGCCAGGGGATTGAACCACTTGAGGAGATCGGGCGCCAGCACGGCCTGTTCGTGGTTGCCGCGAACCGAGGCGATGGCGCGTCGACGTAGCTCCTGGATCACCCGTTCGGGTTCGCCGCCGTAGCCGATGCTGTCTCCGAGGCAAAAGACGCCGTTGGGCGCCTCGGCGTCGATGTCGGCCAGAACCGCCGTGAACGCATCCCAGTTTCCGTGAATATCCGAAATGACGGCCAGTCGCATGCGGGGTAACGTCCTTGGGGCCGGCAGTGTCTTCGGCAGCCGGCCGGCGCCTTACATCAGCCGGAAGTACCAGCCGATGAGCTGGGGACCGGCAAAGACATAGACGAGCGCGCCGATCGAGAGAAAGGGGCCGAAGGGCACGGCCAGCTTCATGTTCTGGCGGGTAGCCGCCATGATCGCCAGACCCGTCACCGTGCCCACGGCGGAAGAAACGAAAATGGTGAACAGCACCCCCTTCCAGCCGATCAGGGCCCCGATCATGGCCAGCAACTTGATGTCCCCACCTCCCATGCCCTCCTGGCGGGTCAGCAGATGGTAGACCAGCGCCACCAGGAACAGGCTGCCGCCGCCGATCACGATCCCCAGCAGGGCCTCCAGCCAATTCATGGAGGGAAGCGCCAGGGCGGCCATGAAAAATACCAATATGCCGGGCAGCGACAGGCGGTCGGGAATGATGCGGTGATCGATGTCGATGAAGGTGATGACGATCAAAACGCCGGCAAAGGCAAAATAGATCAAGGCCTCGATCGAAGCGCCGTATGTGAGAAAAAGGCCGAGGGCGAGTGTGCCGGTCAGCAGCTCGATCAGGGGATAACGGATCGAAATCGGCGCCCGGCAGTGTCGGCACTTGCCGCCCAGCGACAGAAAACCGAGCAAGGGAATGTTGTCGTAAATACGGATGGGTGTCTGGCAGCTGGGGCACATGGAACCGGGAAAGACGATCGATTTGGCGGCCGGAATACGGTAGATGCAGACATTGAGGAAACTGCCCACGCACAGCCCGAAAACAACGACGATTAACCCCAGCGGCACTTGATTCATATGACGAACGATCACCTGACGATTGCGGTTGTCGACGGCTATTTCCCGAAGTCACCCCAGCCATGAAGCATACCGGGGATGCCAAAAAAAATCAAGGTTGTTATTGCCAAAGATGAGATATACGTTATAATGCAAAGTTTGTCCAAGGAGCACCCATAATGGATTTCCCGTGCCCGGGCATGGATTATAGTCCGGCAACAAGGAGTTTTTGATGGCCGAAACAGATAAAGATGATTTGATCAGCATCCTGGACGAGGAAGACGCCGTGGCCGATATTCCCCTGTCTCTTCCGATGATGCCGGTGCGGGACATCGTCATATTTACCGACATGCTGCTGCCGCTCTTCGTGGGGCGTGAAAAGTCGGTCCGGGCCGTGGAAGACGCCGTGGCCAAAGACGGTTTCCTTTTCCTGGTGACGCAGAAGGACCCGACGACCGAAAATCCGACGCCGGACGACATATACCGCACCGGCACCATCGGGCGCATTTTGCGGGTGCTCAAGCTGCCCGACGGTCGGGTGAAAACCCTCGTGCAGGGCATCGCCAAGGCCAAAATCGTCCGCTACATCGGTAAAAAACCGTTTTACCGGGTCAAGCTCGCTCTGATCGAAGAAGCCGCGATGAAAGAGGTGACCGTCGAGGTCGAAGCCCTGATGCGCAACGCCCGCGAACAGTCCGAAAAGATCCTGGCGTTAAGGGGCGAGATGACCGGTGACGTGAGCACGGTTCTCGAGAGCATCGAGGATCCCGGAAAACTGGCCGATCTGGTGGCCACCAACCTCAAGCTCAAGATCGAAGAGTCCCAGCAGCTGCTGGAAATATTCGACCCGGTGGAGCGGCTCAAGGCCGTCAACCGGTTTTTGATGAAAGAACTCGAACTCTCGACGATGCAGGCCAAGATTCAGTCCGAGGTCAAGGACGAGATTTTTAAAAACCAGCGCGATTACTTCCTGCGCGAACAGGTGCGTGCGATCCATAAGGAACTGGGCGAGCAGGATGAGAAGGTTATGGAAATAGAGGAATACCGCAAGAAGATCAAACGTGCCAAAATGTCCAAGGAAGCAGATAAGGAGGCGCTCAAGCAACTCCGCCGCCTGGATCAGATGCATCCGGATTCGGCCGAATCGGCGGTGGTCCGCACCTATCTCGACTGGCTGGTGGAGATGCCCTGGAGCAAGACGACCCGCGATATCATCGATATCAAGCTCGCCAAAAAAGTCCTGGATCAAAACCACCACGGCCTGGACCGGATCAAGGAGCGCATTCTCGAGTACTTGAGCGTGCGCCGGCTCAACCCGGAAATGAAGGGGCCGATCCTGTGCTTCGTTGGCCCGCCCGGCGTCGGCAAGACCTCGCTGGGGCAGGCCATCGCGCACGCCCTCAAGCGCAAGTTCGTACGCATTTCCCTGGGCGGCATCCGCGACGAAGCCGAGATCCGCGGGCACCGTCGCACCTATATCGGTGCACTTCCGGGGCGCATCCTGCAGGGACTGAAGCAGTGCGGCACACGCAACCCGGTCTTCATGATGGACGAAATCGACAAACTGGGCGCCGATTTTCGCGGCGACCCGTCCTCGGCCCTGCTCGAAGCACTGGACCCGGAACAAAACGCGGCCTTCAGCGACCATTACCTGAACATGCCATTCGACTTATCCCAGGTCATGTTCATCCTGACGGCCAACCTGACGGACACGATCCCCTCGGCCCTTCTCGACCGCATGGAGGTCATCAACCTTCCGGGATACACCCAGGAGGAAAAGCGCATCATCGCCCAGAAATACCTCATTCCACGCCAGATGAAGCAAAACGGCCTTAAAAATCGCGACCTGGTCATCAGTACCGCCACCTTGGATCTGATCATCGCGGAATACACGGCCGAGGCCGGGGTCAGAAACCTGGAACGGGAAATCGGTTCGATCTGCCGCAAGGTGGCCCGCAAGATCGCCGAGGGCCAGAAGGGTCAGTTTTCGATCAGCCGCAACAACCTGCACAAGTACCTCGGAGTGGCGAAGTATTATCCGGAGATGGATCAGGAGGAAGCCCAGATCGGACTGGCCACGGGGCTGGCCTGGACTCAGGCCGGTGGCGAGGTGATGTACGTCGAGGCCTCACTGATCCGCGGCAAGGGAGAGCTCATCATCACCGGCCAGCTGGGCGAGGTCATGCAGGAATCCGCCCGCGCGGCGGTGAGCTATACCCGTGCCAGCATCGGCGCTTACGGTGGCAAGGAAAACATTTTCGACAATGTCGACACCCATATTCACGTGCCGGCCGGCGCCATTCCGAAGGACGGACCTTCGGCCGGGATCGCCATGGCCACCGCCCTGATCTCGGCCGCCACCGGTCGCTCGATCCGCAACGATGTCGCCATGACCGGTGAGATCACCCTGCGCGGCCGCGTCCTGCCGATCGGCGGATTAAAGGAAAAGTCCCTGGGGGCCATCCGCTCCGGGATCAAAACCATCATCATTCCGTCCAAAAACCAGAAAGACCTGGTCGAGATTCCCAAAACCATCCGGCGCAAGGTCAAATATATTTCGGTCGAACGGATGGACGAAGTGCTGTCCGTGGCACTGGAAGCGGCAGCGCGGCGCACGGTCAGGAGAAAAAAGACGGCCGCCGCCGGCCCGCGCAAGCGCCGCTGACCCCGGCGGCGACACCCCCTCGGACGGTATTCATGAAGATCCTGGCGGTCGATACGGCCACCACCACCTGCAGCGTCGCGGTGATCGACGGCGAACGCCTCCTGGCCGAAATCAACCTCGGGGACTCCCGGACCCATACCCGTCACCTGGCCGGCATGGTGCGTGACGTCTGCCGGCTGGCGGGCGTGGCGGTTGGGGCGCTGGACGCCTATGCCGTGGTTAAAGGCCCCGGATCTTTCACCGGCCTGCGGATCGGAGTGAGCACCGTCAAGGGCTTGGCGGAAGGCGCCGGGCGTCCGATTGTCGGCATTTCGGCGTTGCGGGCGCTGGCCGAGCAGGCGGCCGCATCCACCCCGCTGGTCTGTCCGCTGATCGACGCCCGCCGGAGTGAAGTTTACGGTGCCTGTTACGGCCTTGACGACGGCGTCCTGACCCAGCGGCATTCCGCCCGGGTGACGCCGCTGGACCGGGTGCTGCGCGGCATCGATTTGCCCTGCACATTCATCGGCAACGGCGCCGAACTTTACCGGCGCCAGATCCGCGACAGGCTGGAAAAAAATGCGCACTTTGCCCGGACAGCGGCGCACGCCATACGGGCCTGCACGGTGGCGCGTTTAGCCAGGCAAAGGCTTGCAGATGGTGACAGCGACGAGATCGCCCGCTTCGTGCCGGACTATTTGCGGAAATCAGACGCCCAGATTCACCCCGGACCCCGGAAATAAAGGGCCGGCAGCCGATGGCCACCGACAGGTTGACGAGGGCGCATGATATCTGGTAATTATAAAGTTTTGGTTTAAGATTTTTGCCTTATCGGCTTTATAGTGGTCTTTGCGGCTTAGATAGTGTCCACCCATAAATGGTCTTTTTCCGCTGGGCGGTTGGTCGTAGCGGGTTTCCGGCTGCGGTCGGACTAAAAGTACGCCTCGCCGCAAACCTTTGTGCGGCCTTGCCCAGCGAAAAAAAATCCTCATTTATGAATTGGACACATTAAGGTGCCCAAAAAAGATCGCGGATGGGCACCACATAATGAAAAGGGGATCGTGCAATGACAGATTTCGTGTGGCCGGATCGTCCCCGCCAAACCGCTTTTCCGGTGGCAAGACCCGGATGGCCCCTGATCGGGGGCTGCGCATTCGTCACCGTGGTGCTGGCGCTGCTGGAGCTGACCGTGCCCGCCCTGATCGCCCTGGTGATCACCTTTTTCATAGTCTATTTTTTTCGGGATCCCGATCGGATCGTTCCGGGGGCGCCCCGGACGGTGGTGTCGCCGGCCGATGGCCGCGTGATTGCCGTCGAAACGCTCGAACAGACGCCTTTTTATACGGGTGAATGCCAAAAAATCAGCATCTTCATGTCGGTTTTCAACGTGCACGTCAATCGCATTCCCTATGAGGGTACCGTCCGGAAGATCGTCTATCATCCGGGAAAATTCATATCCGCCAATCGCGACAAGGCGTCTTCAGACAACGAGCGCAACGCCATTTTTATCGAAACCGCAGAGGGGCCGGCCATCACCGTGATCCAGATTGCCGGGCTGATCGCCAGACGCATCATCTGTGCCGTCGGACCGGAGGAAACCGTTCGCCGCGGCCAGCGTCTGGGACTGATTTGTTTCGGTTCGCGGGTCGAACTGTTCGTTCCGCCGACCACCGACATCCGGGTGGCGGTCGGCGACCGCGTGAGTGCCGGCAGCTCCATCATGGGAGTTTTAGCATGAAACGACGCAAGAAAACCAAAGGGGAGCGCCTGCGGCGCGGGATTTACATCCTGCCGAACATCTTCACTTCCCTGAATATATTTTTCGGGTTCTATTCGGTCATCGCCGCCATTAACGGCAAGTATCTTCCCGCCGCTCTGGCCATCATCATCGCCGCCGTTTTCGATCTGCTGGACGGCAAGATCGCGCGGGCCACGCACACCACCAGCAAATTCGGCGTCGAATACGACTCGCTGGCCGATCTGGTCTCTTTCGGCCTAGCGCCCGGCCTGATGATGTATCTCTACGCCTTGAAACCCCTGGGCCGGATCGGCTGGTTGGCGGCCTTTCTGTTCATGGTCTGCGGGGCCCTGCGGCTGGCCCGTTTCAACACCCAGGTCGGCACCGTCAGCAGCGATCATTTCGTCGGGTTGCCGATACCGGCCGCGGCCGCCATGAACGCCACCACCATGCTGCTGTGGCACCGCTTCGGTTTCGCCGTGGAACCCTACCGCCTGTTTATCCTGATCATGCTCTACGTGCTGGCCTTTTTGATGGTCAGCAACATTCACTACAACAGCTTCAAGAAGGCCGGGCTCTATCATAAGATGACCTTCAACGTTCTGGTCGCCGCCGTCCTGGTGCTGATGTTCATTGCCGCCCAGCCCTCGGTCGCCCTTTTCGCCCTGAGTCTGGCGTATGTCGTCTCCGGACCGGTCAGTGCCGTGTGGCGGCACGTGCACCGGTCAAGGACCGCCGGTGAGAAGCCGCAGGACATCGAGGCCGAGCGCACCAGTCCGGAAAACCGGACAAACCCATAGCTGACCGGTATCCCGGATCAGGTTCAGGGGCTCTGGGTTTAAGGCTTCCGGACTCTGTGTTTCAAGTTTCTATCGGCGTTGTGATTCCGTCTGAAGCACCACCTGTTTTATGGCGCGACCGGCGTCAATTGATGATGACATTAAGAGGATACCATGGCCAAAACTTATGACATTGCGGTGATCCCCGGTGATGGCACCGGGCCTGAAGTCGTCCGGGAGGGCCTGAAGGTTCTCGAGGCCGTCGCCGACAAATGCGGCTTCAAGCTGAATTACAGCTTTTACAACTGGGGCGGAGAGCACTACACGACCACCGGCGTCATATTGCCCGATAACGCCTTGGCCACCCTCTCCAAAGCCGACGCCATCTATCTGGGGGCCATCGGGCACCCGGACGTCAAGCCCGGCCTGCTCGAAAAAGGGATCCTGCTCGAAATTCGCTTTCACCTGGACCAGTACGTCAATCTGCGCCCGGTCAAGCTCTACGAGGGCGTCGCCACGCCGCTCAAGGACAAGGGCCCTGAAGATATCGACTTCGTCGTCGTGCGCGAAAATACGGAAGGCCTGTACGCGGGCGCCGGCGGGTGCCTGAAACGCGGGACCCCCGATGAGGTCGCCGTGCAGGAATCGATCAACACCCGCAAGGGCGTCGAGCGCTGCATCCGTTTCGCGTTCGATTACTGCCGGCGGCGCAACCGGCGCCAGAAACTCACCCTGTGCGGCAAGACCAACGTTCTGACCTTTGCGTTTGACTTATGGCACAGAACGTTTTATGAGGTCGCTGACGAATATCCAGACATTCAGGTCGATTACGCTCACGTGGATGCCATCTGCATGTGGATGGTCAAAAATCCCGAATGGTTCGATGTGATCGTGACCGACAACATGTTCGGCGATATCATCACCGACCTGGCCGCCATGATTCAGGGCGGGATGGGCATTGCCGCCGGGGCCAACATTAACCCGGCCGGCGTCTCCATGTTCGAGCCGATCGGTGGGTCCGCACCCAAGTATGCCGGAAAAAACATCATCAATCCGATCGCCGCGATTTCCGCCGGCCAGCTGATGCTCGAAACGCTGGGTGAACCGCGGGGCGCCGCCCTGATCGAAGCGGCCGTCACCAAGGTCCTGCGCGAGGATATCGCCGAGGTGTCCGCCGGAAAAATGGGACATTCGACCGCGGAGGTCGGCGACCTGGTCGCTGACTTTATTCGCGCGGCATGAATTCAGCCGGCAGCGGCCGGTTAAGACGACCTGATCGTTGACGGTCAAGCGAGGACGATACCCTATGGCTGAGAAAATGGTAACCGTCGCCGTTGCCGGGGCCACCGGAGCGGTGGGCAATCAGATGATCCGCTGCCTGGAGGAAAGAAATTTTCCGGTCAAATCGCTCCGGCTGTTGGCATCGGCGCGTTCGGTGGGCCGTGAACTGCGTTTCAGAGGAGACCCGATCCCGGTGCAGGAATTGACGGCCGGCTCGTTCGAGGGTGTCGACGTGGCGCTTTTTTCGGCCGGCGGCGACCCGAGCCTGACCTTCGCCCCGCGAGCCGCGGAAGCCGGATGCGTGGTGGTGGACAACTCCAGCGCCTGGCGCATGGACCCGGCGGTGCCCCTGGTGGTTCCGGAGGTCAATCCGCACGCCATCGCCGGCTATACGGCCAAAGGCATCATCGCCAATCCCAACTGTTCGACGATTCAGATGGTCGTCGCCCTGAACCCGATTCACCGGGCCTTCGGCATCCGACGCATTGTGGTCTCGACCTACCAGGCCGTCTCGGGCACGGGCAAAAAGGCGGTTGACGAACTGCTTGACCAGACCCGTGCCATGATCAACTTTCTGGGCTACGAGAAAAAAATATATCCGCACCGGATCGCCTTCAACTGCCTGCCCCACATCGACCGCTTCCAGGAAAACGGGTACACGAAGGAAGAGATGAAAATGGTCCACGAAACCCGCAAGATCCTGGAGGACGATACCATCGGCGTCACCGCCACGACCGTGCGGGTGCCGGTCTTTTACGGGCACTCGGAAGCCGTCAACGTCGAGACCCGCGAAAAGATCACCGCCGCCGCGGTGCGCGAGATGCTGGCCAAAGCCCCCGGGGTGGCGGTCATCGACGAACCGTCGGCCAACCGCTATCCGCTGGCCACCGATGCCGCCGGGCAGGACCTGACCCTGGTCGGCCGCATCCGCCAGGACGAATCGGTCGCCAACGGAATAAACCTGTGGATCGTTGCCGACAACATCCGCAAGGGCGCCGCCACCAACGCGGTTCAGATTGCCGAGATCCTGGTCAAGGATTATTTATAGGCGTAAATTATAGAGATCTCCAAAGCCCCTCAGCGGTCCTTTGCGATGACCGGTGACGGGTTTTTATTTCCGCATCCGGCCGGCCGGAGGCACGGAAATCACCCCAAACCATTTTATTTCAGCGGAGCGTTATACCAGTGAACAAGATTCCGATGACACCCGAAGGCCACGAGACCCTGAAGAGCGAACTGGAGCGGTTGAAGCGCGTGGAACGGCCGGCGAACATTCGCGCCATCGAGGAGGCCCGCGCGCACGGGGACCTTTCGGAAAATGCCGAGTTCGCGGCGGCCAAGGAACGCCAGAGTTTTCTCGAAGGCCGGATTGCCGAACTCGAATACAAGGTGGCCAATGCCGACATTATCGACATCCGCAACCTGTCGAAGGAAAAGGCGGTTTTCGGCAGCCGGGTCGTGCTGGAAAATACCGACACCGGAGAAGACGTCGAATACCAGCTGGTCGGACCGGATGAGTCGAACGTCGAGGCGGGCCGGATTTCGACCTCCTCGCCTTTGGGAAGCGCCATCATCGGCAAGAAACCCGGTGACGAGCTGACGATTCAGGTGCCGGGGGGCAAGCGCACGTACGAACTGGTAGATATCCTGTAGATGAACTGATGCAGAGGCGGTTGCGATTTTGCCGTTCGACGGCTTGTGGCAGCCGGCCGGACGGATGAACCAAACATGGAGGTTACACTGTGGCGCGAATCACCGTCGAGGATTGCCTGAAAAAAGTGTCGAACCGATTCCTGCTGGTCAACATGGTGGCCAAACGGGTCAGGCAGATACGCGAAGGATCGGAATACCTGGTCAGCGCACCGAAGAATGAGGACATCGTCGTTTCCCTGCGGGAAATCGCGGCCGGAAAGATCACCCTGACGCCGGTCATCCCGGAGCTGCCGGAAACAGCGGAGGCCGCGGCGCTGCCCGAGGTTGAAACAGACGAGCCCCCCCGGGAGATCAGCGAAACCGCGGCCGGCGAATAGGCTTTGCCGCCCCCCAGCCCCACATACCGAAAAATAAACCGGCATCTCGGCCGGGCCATTCATCGCCACGACATGCTGGGCGATGGCGATCGCATTCTGGTCGGCCTGTCGGGTGGTAAAGACAGCCTGGCCCTGATGTGGTTTTTGACTGAACGCCTGCGGCGGGTCCGGATCACGTACGACCTGACGGCCGTCTATCTCGACCCTGGCTTTGAGGGCGGGTTCGGCGACCGGCTGGAAAGCTATTGCCGCACGGCCGGATATCGGCTAAGGATGGAGCAAACCGATTACGGGGTGCGGGCGCACAGTGACGAAAACCGGGAGAATCCGTGTTTTCTGTGCGCCTGGAAGCGGCGCAAACGCCTGTTTGAAATCGCGGCCGAACTCGGCTGCCGCAAGTTGGCCCTGGGGCACAACAAGGATGATATTATCGAAACCCTTTTCATGAACATGTGCTACGCCGGCGAGATCAGCACCATGATGCCCTATCAGCCCCTTTTCGAGGGGCGCTTCACGGTGATCCGCCCGCTGGCCTACGTGGATGAGGGCCTGATCCGACGGTTTGCCGCGGAGCAGGAGTTTCCGGACTTCGTCAATCCCTGCCCCAGTGCCGCCGTCTCCAAGCGCCGCGTGGTCAAAGACCTTTTGCAGCGGCTCTACACGAGCAACGACAAGATAAAAGGCAACATCTTCCGGTCGCTCAGCCGTGTCCGAACGGACTATCTTTTCACGTGACCAACCGCAACGACATCTCTTCCGGTCTATGGCGGGAGGGGAGACTCCGCAAGCATATGCGAGATGTACAAAACGAGCGCGACCACCGCAACATTCCGATCGACAAGGTGGGGATCAAGAACCTGAAATATCCGATCACGGTCCTCGACCGTGAAAACGGCTATCAGAACACGGTGGCTTCCATCAACATGTACGTCGACCTGCCGCACAAGAACAAGGGCACGCACATGAGCCGCTTCGTCGAAATTCTGCACCTGTTCCGGCCCGAGGTGTCCTTGAACCGGATTTCCGAAGTGCTGGAGCAGATGAAGGAACACCTCAATGCCGCTTCGGCCCATATCGAAGTGACCTTTCCCTATTTTATTGAAAAAAAAGCGCCCGTGAGCTCGGCGCCGGGATTGATGGATTACGAGTGCCGGTTCCGGGGCTACAGCGACCCGGCAGGCCGGTTGGACCTGATGGTCGAGGTGAGTGTGCCGATCTCATCGGTCTGTCCCTGTTCCAAGGAAATCAGCGATCACGGGGCCCACAACCAGCGCGGCCGGGTAAAGGTCTGCACCCGCTTCAAGAAATTCATCTGGATCGAGGACATGGTCCGGCTCGTGGAGGAAACGGCTTCGTGCGACGTCTATTCGGTCCTCAAGCGCGTCGACGAAAAATGTGTGACCGAGCGCGGGTTTTCGAACCCCAAGTTTGTCGAGGACATCGTGCGCGACGTTTCCCAGCGCCTGAAAGACGACGACAACATCACCTGGTTTTCGGTCAGCGCCGAAAACTTCGAGTCGATCCACAACCACAGCGCCTACGCCCACATCACCAGCGATACCGACCAGTAAGGTCCCGGGCGGTGGCCATGGCCTAAAGCTCTCCTTTCTAACTTTAAGACATATTCGGATTGTGGTGCATTTGGTTTTTTTGTCTGCAACCCCGGCCCTGTCGGGCGCTGTCTCCAAATCACCCGAATCCCATCCTGGCGATTAAATCCTCGTTTCTGCGAAAACCCTCTGAACGGTTGCTTAAAATATGCTTACGTATTCACATATACACTTGACATGCATATATTTCAGGGTCATATTCAGACCAAAAATATAGAAGGGGACTCAACGCCATGGAAGAGGTCAACGCACTTAAAATAAGAAATAATTTAGGCGAAATATTAGACCGTCTCAGCGCGACGGGCGAACCAATTTTAATTTGTAAAGGGAGGAAGTTACGGGCTGTTCTGGTTACCCCTCAAGATTTTGATGCCCGCTTCTTAGACTATAAAATAACAGAGAGCAAAAAACGTTTACTCGATCGGATGCACACGTTAAAACAAAAGCGAAAGGAGCCGGTCGATAGCATTGATTTACTAAGACAATTGAGGGGGTATGACGAATGATCTGGATCATCGATGCCTCGGTTGCAGTGCGCTGGTTTCTCGAAGAAGAGGCTCATGATTGTGCCGACGAAGTGCTGAAAGCCGTCATTGAAAATCCAAGAAAATTCGCGATTCCGGAACTCTTCGCGTTTGAGGTATATGCAGTATTGCAACGCCTTCATCCCCATGGACTTACCGCCTTCCAAGAAGGCGTCATCCCGGTTCTTCAAGGCGGACTGCTGAGGCATCCCATGACTGAAGATCTGGCCGTTAAAGCAAACCGTTTTGTCAAAAAAGGCCTAACCGGATATGACGCCTGTTATGCGGCCTTGGCACTGGACTTGAAAGGCTGTTGGCTTACTTTTGATAAAAAAGCTCAAAAATTGATCGAAAGTGATAAAATCTCCTTTCTGCTCTCGGAAGGCCTGCCTGAAGGTTGGGAACATTAAAAAATCGGCCGGGTGACGGACGTTCCCTCAAGGTCAGCCAAATTCAATCCTGCCTTCGTAACCGTTTGTACTATCCTATTCCATGCTTTGAATTAAACGGCGCGTGACCTGTTCGGCCGAGCGGCCCGGTGAATTGATCAGGACCACAAAGCGGTACAGCGTGCCGTCGGGGCGTTCTATGTAGCCGGCCCGGGTGCTGATGCCGCGCAGCGTGCCGGTTTTGTAGTACTGGCGGCCCTCGCGGCGCATCAGCGTGTGGTGGGGCGCGAAGGCATCGAGAACTTTGTGCATGTCGCGGGCCGTGACGCGGTTGTCGCGCGAAATGCCCGACCCCTCGCTGATGTGAAGGTCTTTGAGCTTGAGAACGTCGCGGGCGTATTCGCGGGCGGCCCGTACGCCTTTTTCAAGCGTTCCGGGCGGGCCGTAGCGCCGGGCGCCGGCGGCGATCAGGATCTGGTTGGTGGTGAAGTTGTTGGAAAAAGTCAGCAGTTGCGCAATGGTCTCGCTGAGCGTGAGCGGCGACTGGTGGCGATACACCAGACAGTCGCGGCCGGCGCGGACGGTGCCGGTGGCGATCGTGCCCGTGACAGAAACGCCGCATTGGCGCAGGAAGTGTCCGAACAGATGACCGCCGTAGAGCGTGATCTCGTCTTGTGCGTGAGATAAAACGATCCGGCCTTCACTGAGCCCTGTTGATGCGATCCGCCCGAGGACGACCGGAAGAAGGGGTGTCTGAGGCTCGGCGCTGGAATAGGCCCCATTTTCCCTCTTGAAGGATACCGTATTGAAATTGACGCACAACGCGCCGTTGGGGGCATCGTAGGGCTCGGTGGAAGTTGAGATGCCCGGGATTACCAGCGGCTGGGCGAAGTAGGATGCATCCAGAATGATATCGTTGACATGCGGTAGATCGCGGGCGAGGTGCCGCGCGATATCCGCCAGCACCTCGGACACGAGACCCGGGTCACCGTAGCCCTTGATGGTCAGATTGTCATTGTCGTCGCGATAAAATTCGGTCGTAAAGCGGTAGTCGGGCCCGAGGGTGTCAAGGGCGACCAGGGCGGTGAAGACCTTGAGAGTCGACGCCGGCACCAACAACCGGTTGTCGTTTTTGGACACCAGCACCCGTCCCGCGGGATCGGTGACCAGAATCGCATCCTGGCGCCCGATCATCTGCTTGACGGCTGCCAGGCTGCCGCCTGTCGCATCGGGCGGCGACAAGACGCCGATAACCAGCAGCACGGCTGACACACAGCCAACGATTTTCTTCATCGTGCCCCTCAAATGTGACGAATGGTAGGGGCGGACCTGCGTGTCCGCCCTTCTTCATACATTCCAGACCTGCGTGTCGATCCTTCTTCAAACACGCGCACCAGCGCTTATATGCAAGGGGATCGCCGCCACCCTTAAATACGGTGACGCACCGAGATGGCCGCGGCGCCCGAGGTGCAAGGCGCGAGAAGCTGGCGTACCAAGTGTATGTGCGTGCCGAGCAACGCCGTGCGTCGGGATGCAGCGGTCGTTGATCGCCACCGTATTTAAGGATGGGGCCACTTAGTCGCCGAAGGAAATACCCAGATCCCGGGCGGTCAGGATAGTGTCGCAATCGGGGGGAACGGTCTTCATGCGCTGGGTGCCCTGGTCGAGCGGCACGTAAGCCACCGCCGGCGGATCCAGGACGACCATGATGCCGGACTGGCCGTGATCGAGAGCGCGGACGCTCGCGGCTCCGAACCGCAGTGACAGGAGGCGGTCGAATGAGGTGGGGGTGCCGCCACGCAGCAGGTGGCCCAAAACAACCGTGCGGGCTTCCTTGCCGGTCAGGGAGGCCAGTTTCTCACACACCAGCTGACCGATACCGCCCAGCCTTTCGGCCTGGCCGGGAGTGTTGCCGGCTGCCACGGTGTGCTGGCCGCCGATCGGCCGGGCCCCTTCGGCCACCACGACAATCGAAAACCGACGGCCGCTGCGCTCCCGTTCCATCACCTTTTCGGCGACCTTGTGGATGTCGAAGGAAATTTCGGGAATCAGAATGGCATCGGCGGTGGCCGACACCCCGGCATTCAGGGCAATCCAGCCGGCGTAGCGTCCCATGACCTCGACCACGAAAACCCGCCTATGGGCCTCGGCCGTCGAGTGCAGGCGGTCGATGCATTCGGTGGCAAAATGCACGGCCGTGTCGAAACCGAAGGTGATGACGGTTTTATCCAGATCGTTGTCGATCGTTTTGGGCACGCCGACCACGCGCAGCCCCTTGTGGTGAAGCGCGGCGGCGATGGCCAGCGAACCGTCGCCGCCGATGGCGATCAGGGCATCCAGCCGGTGATGGGCAAAAGCGGCGATCAACTCTTCGGTGCGGTCTTTTTCCAAGATCCGGCCGCCGTCAGAGAGGGTGGGAAAGCGCAGGGGATTGCCCCGGTTGGTGGTTCCCAGAATCGTGCCGCCCAGATGCGTGATCCCGCGCACCGCATCCCGACCTAACGGCAGCAGGCCGCCCTGCGGATACTGCTGCGGCAGCAGCAGGCCGTTGTATCCATCGCGAATGCCGACACATTGCCAACCCCGGTTAACGGCCGAGAGCACGATGGCCCGAATAACCGCGTTGAGCCCGGGGGCATCACCACCACCGGTGGATATCGCGATTCGTTTGATGGATTGCGACACGAGCGTCTCTTTTAACAAACTAGCGGATGACGGTGGCTGTCGGGATGGGCTTCAGGCGTCTGGATCGATTTTTTCGCGAAGTTTACCGGAACATTTAAAGGTGACCACCCGTCGCGGCCTCAACATCATGGCATCGCCGGTGGCGGGGTTACGACCCCTGCGCTCGGATTTTTCCTTGACGCAAAATTTCCCGAATCCGCTGACCAGGACATCCTCTCCGGATGCCAGGGTGCGTTTCATGATCTCCAGCAGCATCTCGACGGTGTCGGTGGCTTGTTTTTTTGAAAACCCGTTGCCTTCGGCGACCGCTTCGATGATTTCGGCCTTCGTCAATGCCATGGTTTACCCTCTCCCCCGATGCGAAGTTCAAAAATATATTAAATTTATATCAAGAATTTAAATCGGTTACAAGTATTAATATCAGGATGGCCCCCGGTGATCGTCTTGGGGGCCGAGAGGGGGCAACATTTTATCCTGTTGATATAACTGATAAATTAATCAAATAGGCTGAAATGACCCTTCAAAAATAAGTATCCCGAAGATATTACAAATAATTCCGGAACCCTATCCGAGCATTCACTATGAAACCACCCTGGAGCTAGTGATGTGTCATCTTTGAAGTGTCGCCTCGACATCGAACGAGGCAAGTGCGGGAACACAAGAGGTTCAAGGTTCATGGTTCAGGGTTGGCGGATGAAATCGATTCGAGGTTTCGGGGGCGGCCATTTAGACAATTTATGCGTGACAAGCCACTATGCTTTGCGCCGGGTCGAAAAACGAAAGCGTCCGTCACCCTTCTGGGCGGTGACCGTGTCGAGGCGCCACTGCCGTTTGTCATCCGTTGATTCGTTGCGCAAGCCGCACATGTGGGAATGACAGACCGGACAATCGTCTTCGATGCAGGCGTCCAGGTGAATCAGGGCGCTGGCCCGCCCGCCGAAGTGGCCAATGACAAGGGCTTCCACCTTTTTGGCTTCCGCGTGGGCGGCCTCCAGGCAACAGTCCCGGGGCAGCACCAGGTGCATGTCGATATGGGTGTGATCACCCGCCTTCCAGGCTCTCAATTGATGGATGTCGATCCAGTTGGGTCGGCGATTTTCGATCAGCATTTCCGAAAGGCTTTTCAGGACCGACGGGTCCGCGGCATCCATCAACCCGTGAAACGCCTGCCGCACGAGCGAAAATCCGGTAATCAATATGTTCAGGCCGACCAGGCACGCCACCAGGCCGTCGAGCCAGAGCCACCCTGTCCACATGACCAGCCCCAGGCCCACCACGACCCCGGCCGAAGTGTAAACATCCGTGAGTACGTGGCGCCCGTCGGCCACAAGCGTAATGGAATCAGTTTGGCGGCCGGCCCGGACGAGACCCAGGCCCAGAATCAGGTTGACGATGCTCGTGGTCACCAGGATCATCAGTCCGGCATCGAGGTACGGCAGGGGTTGAGGGGCCAGGAGGCGGGCAATGCCGGTTTTGAAAATTCCGCAGGCGGCCACGATGATGAGGGCCCCCTCGAAGCCGGCCGAGAAAAATTCGATTTTACCGTGACCGTACGGATGGCTCTCGTCGGGCGGTATGGCGGCCATGATGATGCTGCCGATGGCGAACGCACTGGCGACCACGTTGATAATCGATTCGAGCGCGTCCGAGAGGATGGCCGAAGAGCGCGTGAGGCGATACGCATAAAACTTGATCGCCATCAACGTCAGTCCCACCCCGAAGGACAGACCGATGTAAAACAGGCGGCGACGTTGGTCGGTGGCCATTGGTGTGCCAACTTGCAGAAAGGAAAACATTTTTATCAAGAAAACAGTCTGTGGTGCGATACCGGCTGAAACTTGCCGCTAACGGGCGGTAGGGGCACGGCGCGCGGTGCCCCTACACAACAGGATGTGTCTTTGAAATGGCATCGCCATCGGGTCCGATCCGATATCATCGTAGGGGCGAAAAATCTGTCGTCCCTACGCCAATCAATTGTCAATATTTAATATTTAATAGTCAATAGACAATCGTCAATATCACGCCGTCATCGGCAAAGATATCTCTCAAGAGGCGGGCGGGGGGTTGAGCTGATAGATGAAATAGGCTGCCAGCAGTTTTTTGTATTCCTGCAGGACCCGGGCCACATATTCCGCATCGGTCCACCACGGCAGCGGCGGTCGCGGTTCGAGATCGACCGGGTGATAATAAAACTCGAGGCGACCGGGCTGACTGAACTGCTCGAAGGCGATCTGGGCCCGCCGCATGTGATAGGCCGAGCTGACGATGATGGCCGATGTGAGATTCAAATCGCCCATGATCCGAACGGTCTTGATCGCTTCCACGTAAGTGCCGCCGAACCGGTCGATCAGCGGTTCGTCAATGGGCGTCGACCTTCCGATGACGACCTTGTCCTCGGGCAGGGCGTCCTGCAGGCCGTAGTGGCGGACGGCCCAGGGCCAATCGATGGCGGCATGGCGCAGGGGCAGGATGAGAATGCCGCCCTTGCCCTGACGGAGCAAGGCCGAGCCCTCTTCGATGCGTTCCCTGTCTTCTTTCGCCAATCCGGCCAAAACAACGACGGCACCGGTCTTGCGGCCGGGTGAGTCGCTCTCGACGCGTAAAAATTTTTCTCCCCGCAGGCAGAAAATCCCGACGAGAAAACCCGCACCGAGGCAGACGGCGATGAATATGTTGCGGTGTTTTTTCTTGAGCATCCGAAAACCGTGATGGCCTTTGCGCCCGCCCGCCGGACAAGACGACGCACACTATCCGGGTGGCCGGTAAAAAAAATACCGGCGGAAGATGAACCGGCCGGCACGCCAGAATTCTACAGGTGCGAGACGGCCATGTTTTTATTTTAAATCATATCGGACCGGATCCGCAAGATATTTACAGCGGGGCTGCACTTTCAGCGCGCCGCCTGGTTGACCGCACCGGTCGGGTGTTGGTATGGGTATCCCGACCCGATTCACGCTTTAGCCTCCGCTGTCGCCATGGCCGCGGGGCACGCGACCCGTTGCGGTGGACGGCGAATGACAGTTACCGCCAGCCACGAACGGCCGGCGGGACATCGCTAAAAAGGGAAGGGGGAACCATGGTGAACATTGAGACCCATCAGAGGATCGATCACCGGCTCTGCGGCCGCCCGCTTAGCACCGGGCCCGGCGTCAGCCGCATCGAAATGGAAACCACCGCTGAAATGATGGTCGATGCATCCGGTTTGGTGCATGGCGGGTTTATCTTCGGCCTCGCCGATCATGCGGCCATGCTGGCCGTCAATCATCCCAACGTCGTGCTGGGGGCGGCCGAGGTCAAGTTTTTAAAACCGGTCAAGTCCGGAGAACAGGTCGTGGCCGAGGCGCGCGTGGAAAGCGGTTCGGACCGCAAAAAAAATGTGGCGGTCACCGTCAGAAAAGGCGGCGAAATGGTTTTCAGCGGGACGTTTACCTGTTTCGTGCTCGATCGACACGTGCTGGCGTAACAGCAGGACCGCCTCCGCACCCTGCCACCACCGCGGATCGGGGCTTGCGCCTCAAAGGGCGCTTTGGCTCTCAGCGGATCGGCGGCAAGGCCGGCGGCCCCCGAAGGCTCATCTCCGATAAATTATGTCTGGACTGAAAATTTATACCGGCAACCGGCTCGAAATTTTGGCCGACCGGCTGGCCGAGGTGGTGCGCGGGCCTTTGGCAACGGCCCTGGAAACCGAGACCGTCATCGTTCAGAGCCGGGGGATGGAGCGCTGGGTGTCGATGGCGCTTGCGCGCCGCAACGGCATTTGCGCCAACATGGCGTTTCCCTTTCCGAATGCCTTCCTGGACGAGTTGTTTCGGCGTTTCCTGCCCGAGCTGCCGGACCCCTCGCCCTTTGCCCCTCCGATTCTGGCTTTTCGGATCATGAAGTGCCTACCGGCCCTTTTAAAGCGGCCGGCTTTTGCCGGTCTCAACCGTTACCTGGCCGATGACTCGTGGGGGGTCAAGCTATACCAGCTTGCGGTCAAGCTATCCGATCTCTTCGATCAGTACCTGGTGTTTCGACCGGACATGATCCGCCAGTGGGAGAAGGGGCTGGCCGAAGAGGCCGGCGACAGTCTCTGGCAGGCCGAGCTGTGGCGCGAACTGTCACGCGGCCGGGAGAAAATTCACCGCGCCTATCTGCACCGGCACCTCTTGATGCGGCTGAACGCGCTTGCGGCCGGATCGGAGGGCCTGCCGGCGCGCATCTCGGTTTTCGGCATTTCCTATCTGCCGCCTTTCCACCTTCAGGCCCTGGTCGGGCTGGCCCGCATCCGGCCGGTCTATCTCTTCCTCTTGAACCCCTGCCGGGAATACTGGGCCGATATCATGAGCCGACGCGAGATGCACCGGCTCATGCAAAAAAAAACCGGCCGCCGGGTCGCGGCCGATGCCCTGCATCTGGAACAGGGGCACCCGCTGCTGGCGTCCCTGGGCGCCTTGGGCAAGGATTTCCTGTATTCCATCAGCGCCCTCGACGCGCCCATCGAGGAGTGCTTCGTACCGGTCGAAGAGCGCAGCCTGCTGTCCCGTCTTCAAGCCGACATTTATTATCTGCGTGAACACCCGGAGCCGGCGACCGCGGTGCGCGGCGCGGCGGCGACCGGCGATCCGGCGGCGGATGCCGCCTCGATTCAAATTCATGCCTGCCACGGGCCGCTGCGTGAAATCGAAGTGCTTCACGACCGCCTGCTGGCCCTTTTCGAGGCCCACCCGGATCTTCGGCCCCGGGATGTGATCGTGATGACACCGGATATCACCGCCTACACGCCTTACATCCAGGCCGTTTTCGACACGCAAACCGACACCGGGCACCGGATCCCTTTCAGCATCGCCGACCAGGCCCCCGGCAGCCATCCCGGCGTGTTGCGGAGTTTCCTGGGCCTGCTCGATTTGAAAGGCAGCCGCTTCGAGACGACCCGCATTCTCGACCTGCTGGCGTCACCGGGCATCAAGGAGCGTTTCGGCCTGACGGCGGCCGACCTGCCGACGATCGAGCGCTGGGTCACCGAGGTGAACATCCGTTGGGGGCGCGATGCCGCCGACCGATTGCGCCTCGGCCTGCCCGGCCTGGCGGAAAACACCTGGCAGGCCGGTATCGACCGCATGCTGCTCGGGTATGCCATGCCGGGCGATGACCGGGTCATGTTTGCGGGCATCCTGCCCTATGAGAATATCGAGGGCGGCGAGGCCCTGGTTCTGGGGCGGTTCGTCGCGTTTCTGAAACACCTCTTCAAGTGGTCGGAACGGCTCGAGGCGTCCCTCGCCCCCCGCGCCTGGCGCGATGTCCTGACCGGCTTGCTGGAACGGTTTATCGCTGTCGACGAGGAAGACGAACCGGAGGCGCAGCAGCTGCGTCGCTGCTTCGAAGATTTCGGCGGCATGGAAGATCACGCCGGTTTCACCGCGCCGCTCGCATTGGAGGCCGTGCGCTGCCATCTTGGTCGAATTCTCGAAGGCCCCCATGGGGCCGGCGGGTTCATCGCGGGCGGCGTGACGTTCTGCGCCATGCTTCCCATGCGCAGCATCCCCTTCGAGGTGGTCTGCCTGGTGGGCTTGAACAGCGCGGCATTTCCGCGCGAGGATACCCCGCTGGGATTCGATCTCATGGCGCGGTTTCCCAGACCCGGTGACCGGTCGCGGCGCCGGGACGACAAATATCTTTTTCTGGAAGCGCTGGTGTCCGCCGGCCGAATATTCTACATCAGCTACGTGGGCCAGAGCGTGCAGGACAACAGCGATATTCCCCCCGCGGTGGTCGTCAGCGAACTGATCGATGCGATCGAGAGCGCCTACGGCATTTCGCCGGCCGAACTGGTGGTCCGCCATCCGCTGCAGGCCTATTCGCCGCGCTACTTCGACGGCAGCGACAGCGGCGCTCTTCAGCTATTCAGTCGAAAATTTCCTGGCCACCGCCGGAGCGGTTGCCGCCGCCGGCCCGCGGCCGTTTTTCAGCGGACCACTGCCGCCGGCCCCGGAAGAATGGCAAGACCTGTCACTGGCGCAGCTGGCGCGATTTTATTCTCAGCCGGCGCGCTTTTTCGTGCAACAGAGGCTCGGGATTTTTCTGGGAATCACGGGTAGTCTGCCTGAGGACAAGGAAAATTTTACTCTCGATGCCCTCGCGGCCTACCGGATTCGTGAGGATCTGTTGAGGGTGCGGATCGCCGGAGGCGATCTGGCCGGGCATTTTCCGATCCAGCGGGCCAAGGGGGTTTTGCCGCAGGGAATCATCGGCCGGCTGTCCTACAGCGACCTGAAAAATCAGACGGACGAATTCGCCGCGCGGCTGCTGGGGATCACCGGTGAACAGCCGGCCGAAACGCTTGCGGTCGATTTGAGGATATCCGGCATCCGTCTGGCGGGGACGCTGGAGGGGCTGTATCCGCCGGGACGCATTCAAATCCGGTTCGCGCGGCGCCGGGCCCGGGACTATCTTTCGGCCTGGGTATACCACCTTGTCATGTGCGCGGCGGCCACCGGGCGGGTTCCGGTGACCACGCTGGTGGGCGCCGATGGCATCGCCCGCTTTCGACCGGTGGACCAACCGGATGCGCTTCTCGAGGAAATGCTGGCGATTTTTTCAGAAGGGCTGCGCCGCCCGCTGCCTTTTTTTCCCGACTTGTCATTGCTCTTTCTGAGATTGGTGACCGAAAACGGCCGGCTGGCGCCGGCCGCCGCCGAAACGGTGAGGAAAGACTGGATCGGCAACGATTTTCAGCGCGGCGTGTCGCAAGACCCGTATTACCGGTTGTGTTTTGGGGACAGCGATCCGATCGACGAGAAATTCCAGGAGTTGGCGGAAAAAATCCTCGCGCCGCTGTTGTGCCACGTCGAGGAATTGTCCTAAAGGCGTGGTCGAAAAACGGCCGGGCGCCCTCAGGCTGTCCTCGAACCCTGGCGGTGCGGCTCAGGAGGCATGAATGTCGCGCGTGATTTTTTCCACCGCGTCCGCAGCGGCGTCCATGATGCCGCCGAGATCCTTCTCTTCGAGCGCCAGGCGCTCCATGACGGCGTCATCCACCATGTACAGGACCGCTTCGATGCCGGTTTCGATGCGCCCGACCATGCCCATGGCGGCGGCCATGATGGCGATGGTGTCGGCCATCGACACGATCGCGACCAGGTCGTCATCCACCGCCTCATTCGGCCGGTGGTGATAGCGGATCGCCGTGGCGAGGCTGTCCGGAATCCGCCAATGCTGACAGATGTCATAGCCGATATCGGCGTGATCGAAGCCGAGGATCCGGTTTTCGGCGCTCAGGAAGGTTTTGTCGCCGGCGGCCATTAATTCATCGAACAGGCTTTTACGGTTCAACACCGGCCGGTCGAGCACCAGTTTGCCGACATCGTGAATGAGACCCGCGGAAAAGGCGTCGTTTTCCAGGTGCGGATGGTGCCGCCCGGCAATGATTTTCGATCCGAAGGCCACGGTCATGCAATGACGCCACAGCTCCCCGGAGTCCATCTCGTAGCCGTAGAGCCGGTTGCCGAGCAGGCTCGATGTGCCGGCCAGGGTGATTAATTCACCCAGGGCCTTGTCCCCCAGCACGACCGCTGCGTGCTGAATGGAGGAGACCTTGCCGCTCATGCCGTAATAGGCCGAGTTGGCCATCTTCAGCACTTTGGCCGCGATGGCCTGGTCGGTTTCGATCAAATCGGCCACCTGCTTGGTGCTCGAGCTGGCACTGTCCATGATGTCGTGGGCCTTGAAGACGATCTGCGGCATGGGCGGCAATTCGTTCAGGTTGCGCAGAATCCGTTGCTTGAGTTCCTCGGCGGTTTGGCGGTCATCGGATGGCGCGGGGGCCGATGCGGCGTCGGTCGGCTCGGGTGGCGCGGTGGACGGCGCCGCGCCCGCGGCGGTTTTTACCCCCGCCGTCATCGCAGCACCCGCCTCGCGGCTTAGATCGAGCTGGATCCGGCGACCGCAATTCGGACAGGGAAAGGCCAGTTTTTTTGAGTCCGGAAGCTTGGCATCCGCTATGGTGTAAGTCTTGCGGCAACTGCTGCACGAAAAATTCATCGGCTCGATCACCTCAACTCTTGTCGATCATGCCTGTCGGTGACAGGCCGCTGTTGATCCCGGATGATTCACAGAATTTCAGAAAACAAATCGATGGCGCCCGTGATCGTTCTCCCGCAGGGTTGCCGGTCATTTTCCCGGCGGCCGCATCAGAGGCCGGCGGTCCCGACATGGCGGCTACAAATGAAACCAATCGGTCAGGCGCTCCTTGTTCAGCCGTTGATCGATCGGCTCGCCCGCGGGCGTCAAGAGCCCGACGCGCAGCGAAATTTTGGCGCCGTCGCCCCATGGCCACCAGACGGCGAAAAGGGTGTGGTCGCAGGTGACGGTGAAGACTTTCTGACCCGGTATGATGCCGAAGACCTTGTTGACATAGCCCTGAAAATGCCGCGGTGCCCGGTCGATGGACGCCATGTCCCACTGGGCTTCGAATTCCTGCGTCATGGGGAAATAGACCAGGTCCATATCGCCGCAGTCGAAAACCACTAAAGCCGTGCCGAACACCTCGTCCCAGCACCAGGCGCACCGGGAGGGCAGATTCAAGCTGATTCTGGTGCAGATATCACTAAATTTTCGCTGGGTTGTCGACATCATCGCGCGCCACCATCTGATGGAATACACCAATAAAATGAAGGGCGTCTGCCCGCAGCCTTCTGCGGGTGCCACCGGTTGCGGGAAAAATTTGCAGGAACCGTGCCGGACTGGCAGAAACGAAATGAATAATGATGACAGAAAGATAGCTGATCTGGTTAAATGGCGTCAGGACTTTCAGGCGGCAGGCTTGACATCCTGCCGCAGCCGACGTCAAAACTTTGACCCGGACAAAATTCGACACGCACGATACGGTGGCGGCGGGCGCGCCGGCGGGGGCTCGACCGATGAGGTTATTTACGGCGCTGGCGAAAACCGGTCACGATCCACAGGACCCCCCAGAAGAGGGCGACCGGCGCGGCACCCGCGTAAAGATAGGGGGTGAGGTTCCGCTGCCAGGGCTCGAAATGGACCGCCGTCAGGAAAAGCCAGACCAGCGAGGCCAGAATGGCCGTCCGCAATGGTCCGGAGAGTCGCGGGCGCGGGCGGCGGGTCACCCGGTCGGGAGCTACCGGGGCCCGGCGGCGAGCGGCCAGGCGCGGCAAGAAAAAAATGGCCAGCACGATCAGAAGGATCAGCAGAATTTCCTGTAGACCTGAAAACATGAGCTTCCTCGATGACCCGGCGCCGCTGAAGCACCGGTCTGCCTGGGGGTGTGTGCACCTTTTTACCCGTTCGGCCGCTGGTGTTTACCACAGGCGGCGGTTTTTCGCAAACCGCGGCCGGCTGGCGGGTGCGGCCGCCGGAGGCCGCGGAAGGGCGTTTCCACCACGGCCTGATTGTGGTATGGCTACCGGCAACCGATGCCCCTATGCCTAGCCGGTTTGCCGGCGGATTCGCGTTCGCGGGCGCGCCGGCCGTATTTTCGGGTTCAGCCCAGGGGCCGGCGCCTCACCAGCGCCGTATCCGTTTGTGAATCGATCCACGCGCACCGGACCGCCACCGTTTATGAAACCCTTCGATCCGAACACAGCGCCCCTGAGCGGCACGACCCTGATCGAGGCCAGCGCCGGGACCGGCAAGACCTACACCATCGCCGGACTGTTCGTGCGTCTGGTCCTCGAGCACGACCTGGCGGTCGACCAGATCCTGGTGGTGACCTACACCACGGCCGCCACCGAGGAGTTGAAAACCCGCATCCGCAGCAAATTGATCCAGACCCGGCAGGCTTTGGCGCGCGGCCACAGCGAGGATCCTTTCATCGGCGGCCTCATTGCCGCCAGCCTCGATCCCGGGGCCGCCGCGGCGCGGCTCGACGGCGTGCTGGTCGATTTCGACCGCGCCGCCATCGTGACCATTCACGGGTTCTGCCAGCGGCTGCTGCACGAGCACGCCTTTGAAACCGGCACGGTTTACGATGCCGAACTCATGACCGACCCGACGATTTACACCCGCGAGGCGGCCGAAGACTTCTGGCGCAGAAACATTTACGATGCCGTCCCCGAGTTGGCCGGTTTTTTACTGACCGAGAAAAAGGCCGGTGGCCCGGAAGTGTTTCGCCGCTTGATAGACACTGCCGGCATTGCGGACCTGGAAGTCGTGCCCGAACTCGCCGAGCCGCCGTTGACACACCTGGATGAATACCGGCGCCTGTGGCGGCGTCTGGTGGCCAAATGGCCCGGCGCCCGTGCGCCGGTGGTAGAACTGCTGGCTGACCCGGCCTTGAACGCCACCATATACGGTAGCCTCAAATCCGACCGCCAGGCGAGCGGCCTGCGACCGCGGGATATCAAAATCGCTGGGCTGACGGCAGCCATGGACCGGTTATGCGCGGCGGATGCCGAAGGTTTTCCGCTGTTCGGCGGATTCGAGAAATTTTCCCGAACGGGCCTGCTGCGGGCGACCAAAAAGACCTGCTCCACGCCCGAGCATCCTTTCTTCGACCTGTGCGACCGGCTTCATGCGGTGCATGCGGCGTTGACAGCCGAGATGGAGCGCTATTTTTTGTATCTCAAGGGCGCTTTTCTACGCGATGCCCGCGTCGCGCTGGCCGCAAAGAAAAAGCGGCACAACCGGCTGTTTTACGAGGACCTGCTCTTGAACGTGCGGGCCGCCCTGCAAGCGCAGCGGCCGGGTGGCGACGAGCTGATCCGGTCCGTGCGACGGCGTTTCAAGGCCGCGCTGGTGGATGAATTTCAGGACACCGATGCCGTTCAATACGAGATTTTCTCACGGCTTTTCGGCCGGCCCCCGGCGATTCTTTTCCTGATCGGCGACCCCAAGCAGTCGATCTACGGTTTTCGCGGCGCCGACATTTTTTCGTACATGGCCGCCGCCGAACAGGCCGCGACTCGCTGCACCCTTTCCGAGAACTGGCGTTCCGGACCCGGGATGATCGCCGCCGTCAACACGCTTTTTTCCCGGGTACCCCGGCCGTTTGTTTATGAGGAGATCGGTTTCGCGGCGGCGCGCGCCGGGGCGGGTAGACAGCTCGCACCGGCCGGGGCCGAGCCGGCGCTGACCCTCTGGTATCTTGCCTCGCGGCAGGCCAAAGCCGTTGCCAAGAGCGCCGCGACACACCAGATCGCCGCCGCGGTGGGCGATGAAATCGCGCGGTTGACCACGACCGGAGCGGTACCGCTGCCGCCGGCCGATATCGCCGTTCTCGTGCGCACCAATCGCCAGGCCCGGCAGGTCAAAGAAAGCCTTGCCCGGCGACGCATTCCCTCCGTGCTCTACGGGGCCGGCAACATCTTCGAGACACCTGAAGCCGCTGAGATCCTGCAGGTATTGACCGGGGTGCTCGACCACGGTCGGGAAGACCGCTTCCGGGCGGCCCTGGCCACTGACTTGCTGGGGGTTGCGGCGGCTGAAATCGATCCCGCCGCCGCGAGTGAGGACCATCTGGAGGACCGGCGGATGTGCTTCAGGGAATATGCCCACGAGTGGGGCCGGTACGGGTTCATGCGCATGCTGCGTTGGCTGATGGTCCGTGAAGGCGTGCGGCCGCGCTTGCTGGCGTATCCGGACGGCGATCGCCGGCTGACCAACCTGCTTCATCTGGCCGAAATCCTGCACCAGCAAAGCGTCCGGGAGCAAACCGGCCGGGCCGGGCTGCTCAAGTGGCTCACCGATCAACTCGATCCGGAAACGCCGCGCTCGGATGACCACCAGCTGCGGCTGGAAAGCGATGCGCGGGCGGTGCGCATCGTGACCACCCACCGCAGCAAGGGACTGGAATATCCCGTCGTGTTCTGCCCCTTCGGCTGGGAAGGCTCGGAGATCATCGCCACGCGCGATATTATGTGCCACGAAAAGGGGCCGCCGCGGCGGCGGGTTCTCGACCTGGGGTCCGAGCAGTTCGCGCGGCGCCGGCGGCTGGCCGAGCAGGAGTTGCTGGCGGAAAACCTGCGGCTGCTCTACGTGGCGCTCACCCGCGCCAAGAGCCGCTGCTATCTGGTGTGGGGCCATATCAAAACCGCCGAGACCTCAGCTCTGGCCTATCTTCTGCATCGGCCGCCGCACGATGGAGACGACATCGTCACCCTGTTGAAAACCCACCTGGCCGGGCTGAGCGACGAGGATCGGCGGGCAGACCTGGGGCGGCTGGCCGCGGCGTCCGGTGGCAGCATCCTGGTGCGCGACATCCCAGGCGAACCAGCCGCTGCGGCTTCCGCACCCATATACGCCGCGGCGCCGCGCGCCTGCCGCGACTTCAACGGCGCCCTCGCCGGCGACTGGCGCATATCGAGCTATTCGTCCCTGGTGGCACATCGGAGCCAGGATGCGGAGTCACCCGACCGCGACGCCGGTTGGCCGCGCCCGCCCGTCGGCGATGCGGCATACGACGCCGCCGACCCGAGCGCGAAATCCTGCACCATATTCACGTTTCCCACCGGCGCCCGGGCCGGTATCTTCTTCCACGAACTGTTCGAGCGGATCGACTTTACGGAGACAGACTCGGAAAGCCTGGAAGCGTTCATCGGCGCCCGGTTGAGTGCGCACGGGTTCGATACCGCCTGGACTGCAACGGTCAGACAGACAATCGATCGCGTTTTATCCGTTGCGCTGGCTCCCGGTATTCCCGGACTGGTCCTGAAGGCGATCGGACCCGCGCAACGGCGCAACGAAATGGAATTTTATCTGCCCGTTAAACCGGTCGGCCCCCGCCGGTTAAGGGATATTTTTACCGCGCACCCGGCCGCCGGCATTCCGGCCCGCTTTCCCGCCGAACTCGAAAAACTCAGCTTCGCCCCGTCGCGCGGGTTCATGAAGGGCTACATCGACATGACGTTTTGCCACGAAGGGCGCTACTACCTGATTGACTGGAAGTCCAATCACCTGGGACACCGGGTGGCGGACTACGATGCTCAGCATCTTGAAACAGCGATGAATGACGACTGCTACATCCTCCAGTACTGTCTTTACACCGTGGCCTTCAACCGTTACCTTCGGTTGCGGGACCCGGCTTACCGCTATGAAAGCCATTTCGGCGGCGTGTTCTACATCTTCATTCGCGGTATCGATCCGGATAGGGGGCCGGTGTACGGCATCTACCACGACCGGCCGGATGCCGACCTGATCGCCGCTCTCGACCGGGCCCTGGTCGCCGGCCGCTGATGGATGGACCGCCGAACCCGAAATGGGCCGGAAGCGCCGATCGCGATCCGGCCGGAGTCTGAACCGATGCGCGGCACCGACCTGACAGCCCTTTATCGCAGTGGTCGCCTGGCGGATATCGATGTCCATTTCGCCGGCTTCATCGAACGTCTCGGCGGTGGCGGGTTTTCCGATGTCGCCCTGGCCGCGGCCCTGGTGAGCCGCGCGGCCGGTGACGGCCACGTCTGCATCGACTTGAAACAGCTCGCCGGCGCTGAACTGCTGCCGGCGCGGGAAGGCCACCCGGCGGTGATCTGCCCCCCGGCCGCGGAGTGGGGCCGACACCTGGAGAGCGCGCCGACGGTCGGGCGTCCCGGTGACCGGCGCCCGTTGATTCTGGATTCTGCCGGCCGGCTCTACCTGTATCGTTATTTTGCTTACGAGCAGGGCCTGGCCGCTGCCATCCGGCGGCGGACGGGCGGCGCCGTGTTGCCGGCGGGCTGGAATCCGGCGGCCCTGTGCGAGGCTCTCGAGCGCCTGTTTCCGGCCGACGGACCGGCCGGCGACATCGATTGGCAGAAAATCGCCGCGCTGGCGGTGTACCTCACGGGGTTCTGCGTTATTACGGGCGGGCCCGGCACCGGCAAAACCCATACCGTCGCCACAATCCTGGCCCTGTTGATCGAACTGGCCGACGGCGCCCCGCTCGACATCCTGCTGGCGGCACCGACCGGCAAGGCGGCCGCCCGTCTCGGAGAGTCTTTGCGGTCGGCCCGCGGGTTGCTGGCCTGCCGCCCGCAAGTGCGGGAACAGATACCGGTCGAGGCGCGGACCATTCACCGGATGCTGCAGCCGGTTTCCGGCACCCCCTTTTTTCGCTATAACGCCGACAACCGGCTGCCCGCGGACATCGTCATCGTCGACGAGGCCTCGATGGTCGATCTGGCCCTGCTCGCGAAACTGGTGGCGGCCCTTGGCGAGCGGACCCGGCTGGTGCTGATCGGCGACAAGGACCAGCTGGCGTCGGTCGAAGCGGGCGCCGTTTTGGGCGACATCTGCGATCGCGGCCGCCCGCACCGGTACTCGCCGTTTTTTTGCCGTGCGGTAAAACAGGCGACGGGTATATCGCTTCAGTCCGGCCATGGCGGCCGGGAAGATCAGAACGGGCGGCAGGACAGCATCGTCAATCTGGTGCGAAGCTACCGTTTCGGGGAGAATAGCGGTATCGGCGCCTTGAGCCGGGCGGTCAATCGGGGGGATGCCGCCGGCGCCCTGCAGCTTTTGAAGGCCGGTCACGGCCGGGACATCCACTGGAATCCGGTGGCCTCCCCACGCGAGCTTCACCGCCGCTTGCCCCCGCACCTCCGCGAGGGCTATCGCAAGAGCCTGGCCGCCGGCGACCCGCGCCGCGCCCTGGCGCACTTCAACCGTTTCAGGATTCTGTGCGCCGTCAACAGGGGCTTTTGCGGTGTCGCCGCCATCAACCGCCTGACGGAACACGTGCTGCGCCAGGCGCGACTGATCACCGCGGGAAACGACCGTCATGATGGCTGGTATGCGGGCCGACCGGTGCTGGTCACCGCCAACGATTATCGTCTGGGGCTGTTCAACGGGGACATCGGGCTGACGGTGGCCGCGGACGATGCGGCAAGCCAGCGGCTGGCGGTCTGTTTTGAGGCTGGCGGCGATGACCTGCGCTGCTTTGCGGTTGACCGGCTGCAACCCCCCGACACCGCATTCGCCATGACGGTCCACAAGAGCCAGGGCTCTGAATTCGATTATGTACACCTGATCCTGCCCGATGCCGACGGGCCGATTCTGACCCGCGAGCTGATTTACACCGCCGTGACGCGCGCGCGCTCGAGCGTGACCATCTGGGGACAGGAAAAAGTATTGGCGGCGGCGATCACGCGCCGGATCGTACGGCGGTCGGGATTGCGCGAGGCCTTGTGGGGCAGGACGGAAGCCGGTGATGATTTGGTGGAAGACACAAGGCCCGCCCCTCCGCCCCCGCAGGGGCCGGAGCCTGGAGCGGCGGTCCCGTAAAGCGGCGGGGCGCGATCAGCGGCGCTGTCCGCCATCCCCCGTCATGGTTCATGAGCCAACCGCGGTCAGTTCTTTCTGTGGCACGACACCGACGCCGACAGAGCCGTCTGCACCTGGGCCAGGAGAAGGCAACCCTGAGAACACTCGGGAAAGGCGGATTTTCTCTGGTCGCAGTCCCGGCAGGGACTCTTGACGAGATACCCGAGATCGAAGTCAAACTGGCATTCGCGGCGATCGCTGGAGAGGGAGGAAGTCGTCAATTGAGCCGTCCTTTTTTATATCGGTCGTCATTTTTATGATTTACAATGTAGTGCATATTTATACCATGGACGACGCCAGATGACAAGAGGCCGCGCGCCGATATGCCCGGCAATCACCCTCGCTGAGTCGGACAGGCCGCAAGCCCGTTGGTCGCCATTGTCGATTAATGACGCGATTCTTCAGACCCCGCAAATCCACTTTTTTTATTTGGGCCGTCAGGCCGGCGGACGTAATAGGCCGGGCGGAGAACCCGTGCGGGATCAGGACCGGCCCGGTCCGCGGGGCGTTGACAATACCGGTACGGATGCATAGACTGGCTCGAATTTAAGTGACTAAAAACAATCAGGTATTTCAGGTTTCCCGCGTGGGACAATAACATGCGAATTGGTCAGGGATACGATGTACACCGGCTGGTCGGCGGGCGCCCGCTGGTGCTCGGCGGCGTTAGAATCCCCTTCGCCAAAGGGCTGGACGGGCATTCCGATGCCGATGTCCTGGTGCATGCCGCCTGCGACGCGCTGCTGGGCGCCGCCGGTGCAGGGGACATCGGCCGCCATTTTCCCGATAGCGACCCCCGCTACCGGAACATTTACAGCATCCGCCTCCTGGAGTCGACGGTCGCCGTTCTGCGCGACAAGGGTTTTTCGGTGGTCAACCTGGATGCGGTTGTCCTGGCCGAAGCGCCGAAACTGCAGCCGTATCGCAAGGAAATGCAGAACTCGATGGCCCGCGCCATGGGTCTCGATCCCGGCCGCGTCAACATCAAGGCCACCACGACCGAAGGACTGGGGCCAATCGGCCGCGGAGAGGGCATCGCCGCCCTGTGCATCGCCCTTCTTTCCAAAAAAATGGATGAGGATCAGTCCTGACGACCCGGCAATGAAATGCCTCCGAAATCGAGTCGAGTCGAGATTCGGTAAACGGCTTGCACGGTCAAACCAACGCGCGCACTCCATCGCTAATTTTTTTATTTTATTTAAATTTTAATGTTTTATGAAATAAAACATAATGTCACTGTTTAACTTAGTGGCGCCCTACGGCCCCAGCGGCGACCAGCCCCAGGCCATCGCCGCCCTCAGCGAAAATATCCGGATGGGAAAACCGCGGCATGTCCTGCTGGGGGTCACCGGATCGGGCAAGACCTTCACCATGGCGCAGGTGATTGCCGAACTGGCCCGTCCGACGCTGATCCTGGCCCCCAACAAGACCCTGGCGGCGCAACTCTACAACGAGTTCAAGTCGCTCTTTCCAGAAAACGCCGTCGAGTATTTCGTCAGCTATTACGACTACTATCAGCCGGAAGCTTACATCCCGGCGAGCGACACTTACATCTCCAAGGATTCGTCCATCAACGAGATGATCGACAAGCTGCGGCACTCGGCCACCCGCTCGGTCCTGTCGCGCCGCGATGTGATCGTGGTGGCCAGCGTCTCCTGCATTTACGGCCTGGGGGCGCCCGAGGACTATTTGGGCATGCGGATCGATCTGGAACGGGAAATGGAATGCGGCCGCGACCGGCTGCTGCGGGACCTGGTGGCCCTGCAGTACGAGCGCAACGATCTCGATTTTCACCGCGGCGTCTTTCGGGTCCGGGGCGACCGCATCGAGTTGTTTCCCGCCTACGAAGAGGACCGCGCCCTGCGGATCGATTTTTTCGGCGACCGGATCGAGGCGATCGCCGAAATCGACGCGCTGCGCGGCCTGGTCATCAAGCGGTTGGAGCGCACGACCATTTTTCCGGCCAGCCACTACGTCACCTCCAAGGTCACGCGCCGGCGCGCCATCGACACCATCATTGCCGAGTTGAAGGAGCGCATCGCGTTTTTCCGTTCGGAAAAGCGATACATCGAAACCCAGAGGATCGAAGAGCGCACCAATTTCGACCTGGAGATGATCCAGGAACTCGGCTACTGCAACGGCATCGAAAACTATTCGCGCCATCTGACCGGCCGGGCGGCCGGGGACCCGCCGCCGACGCTGCTCGACTATTTTCCGGAAGACTACCTGATGTTCATCGACGAGAGCCACATCGCCGTACCGCAGTTGCGGGCCATGTACCGCGGCGACCGGTCACGCAAGGAGACCCTTGTCCACTATGGATTCCGGCTGCCGTCGGCGCTCGATAACCGGCCCCTGAGATTCGAGGAGTGCCAGGAGCGCTTCAACCAGGTGGTCTTTGTCTCGGCGACCCCAGCCGACTACGAGCGCTCGCTGGCGGCCGACACCCTGGTCGAGCAGATCGTACGTCCCACCGGGCTGATCGATCCGCCGATCGAGGTGCGCAGTGCCGTCAACCAGGTCGACGACCTGTTGGAAGAGATCCGCCGCTGCCGCAGTCTCGGCCTGCGGACGCTGGTGACCACCCTGACCAAGCGCATGGCCGAGGACCTCACCGAATACTATACCGACCTGGGCCTGCCGGTGCGCTACCTGCACTCCGACATCACGACCCTCGAGCGCATGGACATCCTGCGGGACCTGAGACTGGGGGTCTTCGAGGTGTTGATCGGCATCAACCTGCTGCGCGAAGGCCTCGATATTCCCGAAGTGGCGCTGGTGGCCATTCTCGATGCCGACAAGGAGGGCTTTCTGCGGTCCGCGCGCTCTCTGATTCAGACCTTCGGCCGGGCGGCCCGCAACCTGAGCGGCCGGGTCATCCTGTACGCGGACCGGGTGACGCCCTCGATGGAGGCCGCCATCGGCGAAACGGACCGGCGGCGGCGCATCCAGCAAGACTACAACCGCGAACACGGCATCACGCCGGCCTCGATCGTCAAGGAGATCACAGCCGCCTTCGTTTCCGAAGCCGATGCCGCCGCGACCCGCCCGGAACCCGGCCGGGTCGCCGAAGCGGTGGCGGCCTTCGATACCCTGGAGGATATCGACCGGGCCGTCCGGGAAATGGAACAGGAAATGAAAACCGCCGCCCGCGCCCTTGAATTCGAGCGTGCGGCCGATTTGCGCGACCGGATCCGGTCCCTCAGGAATTTGGCCGTTTTCGAGAGTTAACGCGATCGACAGACGCAGTCCAATACCGCCCCTAAAAGGAGTAGCCTGGATAGACACACGAATAAGGGGGCTGTTTAGATATTCATTGTCACAAGACGGTGAGAACGCTGGGGACTTGTTTATTTAAAATGATTGAGGGCGAGCACGACGTGAGAAAAAAGGCGGCCGCTGAGGGGTCGCGTCCGGAACACACCGGGCCGGCTGCCGCCGGGGCGGCCCCGGAAACCGGCGGCCCGACGGTCCGGCAGTCCTGGGAGGAGCTGCGCGCCATGCTGCCGCATCTGCCGGGCGCACCGGGGGTTTATATCATGCGCGATGCCGCCGGGGCGGTCATTTATGTCGGCAAGGCCCGCAGCCTGCGCAAGCGGCTGGCCTCTTATTTTTCGGCCGCCGAAAAACCGGATGTCAAGACCGGCGTGCTGATCAAGAAAATTGCCGACATCGAAACCATCGTCACGGCTTCCGAAAAAGAGGCCCTGATTCTCGAATCGAATCTCATCAAGCGCCACCGGCCGCGATACAACGTCAACCTCAAGGACGACAAACGCTACCCGTCACTGCGGCTCGACGTGACCCACCCCTATCCGCGCCTGTCGATCGTGCGCATGCCCAAAAAAGATGGTGCACTCTATTTCGGGCCCTATGCATCGGCCCACGCCGTGCGCCAGACGCTCAAGATCATCAACAAGACCTTTAAACTGCGAAAATGCACCGATCGCGAATTCACGCTGCGGACCCGACCGTGCCTGCACTGCCAGATGCAGGGGTGCCTGGCCCCTTGCTGCCGTGACGTGGACCGGCGGGAGTATACGGAGATGATCCGGGAGGCGGTGTTGTTTTTGAAGGGCCGGACTCCCGACCTGATCCGCAAAATCAAGGCCGATATGGTCGCGGCCGCCGAGCGGCAGGATTTCGAAAAGGCCGCCCGATTGCGGGACAAGATGTTTTCTCTCGAACGGACGGTCGAAAAGCAGGTCGCCGTGACCACCGATGCCGGCGACCGCGACGTGATCGCCTGCGCCCGCGAGGCGGATCTGGCCCTGGTGACGCTGCTTTTCGTGCGTGGCGGGTTTCTGCTGGGCAGCCGCAGCTTCGGTGTATCGGCCCCCATTGCCGATGACCGCGAACTGATATCGGCCTTTATCCGGCAGTACTACGAAACAGCGCTGTTCATCCCCGAGGAGATCCTGCTGCCGGTGCGGCCGGAAGAGGCCGGGTTGCTCGAAGAGTGGTTGCAGACGCTGAGGGGCAAGCGGGTGGTTCTTCACCGGCCGCGCCGCGGGGAAAAAGCGCGGCTGCTCGACATGGCCGCTCAAAACGCCGCCAAAGAACTCGGGGAGCGCGCGGCGGCCGCCTCCGAGCGCGGCGATGTTCTCGAGCGCCTGCAGAAACGCCTGCAACTCGAGCGGGTGCCGACCCGCATCGAGTGTTTCGACAACTCGAATCTGGCCGGCACCGCGGCGGTGGCGAGCATGGTGGTCTTTGCCAATGGCAAGCCGGAGAAAAACGCCTATCGCCGCTACCGCATCCGCCAGGTCAGCGGTCCCGACGACTACGCCAGCATGAACGAAGTGCTCCGGCGGCGGTTAAAACCCGAGGCGCCGGCACCGCCGCCCGACCTGCTGATTGTCGACGGCGGCAAGGGGCAACTGAACATCGCCCTGGCGGTGGTCGCCGATCTGGGGCTCCAAGACCGTTTCGACCTGATCGGCATCGCCAAGAAAGATGTGCTGCGCGGCGAAACGGCGGACAAAGTCTTTACGCCCGGCCGCGCCAACCCGGTCAACTTCGGCCGCGATGCCGACCTGCTGCTTTTCATCCAGCGCATCCGCGACGAGGCCCACCGCTTTGCCATCACCTACCACCGCAAACAGCGTGGCAAGAATGCCCTGGGATCGGCGTTAGACGATATAGCGGGCGTGGGGCCGGCCAAGAAAAAGGCGCTGTTGAGTCATTTCAAGAGCGTGCGCCTCGTTCGGGAGGCGTCGATCGAAGACCTGTGTGCCGTGACAGGCATCGACCGCCGGTTGGCCCAAAATATCAGGGAGCACTTGAATCAATAATTCAATTTCTTCAACGCTTCCTTCAATTCCTGAACGGCGGCGGCCGAGCGGTTGAGCGCCTCCTGTTCGTTTTCGGTCAATTTGATCTGAATGACCTCTTCGATGCCGGCGGCTCCCAGCTTCACGGGAACGCCGATAAACAGGTCATCGATGCCGTATTCGCCTTTCAGCAGGGCCGCGCACGGCAGGATCTTTTTCTTGTCCTTCAGGATCGACTCCGCCATTTCCACAGCCGCCGACGCCGGGGCATAGTAGGCGCTGCCGGTTTTGAGCAGGCTGACGATTTCGGCCCCGCCGGTCCGGGTGCGCTCGACGATGGCCTCGATGCGCTCCGGCGGCAGCAGTTCGGTGATGGGAATGCCGGCGACGGTCGAAAAGCGCGGCAGCGGGACCATGGTGTCGCCGTGGCCGCCCAGCACGAAGGCGTGCGTGTTTTCCACCGAGACGTTGAGTTCCATGGCGATGAAGGCCCGGAAACGAGCCGAGTCGAGCACGCCGGCCATGCCCAGGACTCGTTCTTTCGGAAAGCCGCTGGCCTCGAAGGCGACATGGCACATGGCATCCAGCGGGTTGCTGACGATGATGATCACCGCCTCGGGCGACAGCTTGGCGACCTGCTCGGTCACCTTCTTCATGATGCCGGCGTTGGTGCCGAGCAGATCGTCACGGCTCATCCCCGGTTTACGCGGAATACCGGCGGTGATGACGATGATGTTCGAGCCGGCCGTGGCATCGTAGGTGTTGGTGCCGGTCAGACGGGCATCGTGTTTTTCGATGGGGGCGGCCTCGGTCAGGTCCAGGGATTTGCCCTGCGGAACACCCTCGATGATATCCACCAGCACCACATCGCAGAGTTCTTTTTCGGCCAACCGCTGAGCGGCCGTGGCGCCGACATTGCCGGCGCCGACCACGGTAACTTTCTTGTCCATGACACACTCCTTTCGGAAAGGTTAAGGGTGTAAAAAGAGATTCTCGCTTGTGTCCATCCAGAAACGGCCTTTTTTTCGCTGGACGGTGTTCTCCGCGGGTTTACGGCTGCGGCGTACATAAAGTACGCCTCGCCGCAAACCCTTGTGCGGCCTTGACCTGCGAAAAAAATCCTCATTTCTGAATTGGACACGCAACGGTGCCTAAAAAAAATCGCGGATGGGCACTCGCTTAAAAGAGATAAAGAGATCGAAAGATTGCCAGAATCCGAATTCGTTAGCACAATCTGGATGAATGTCAACATATTTATATCCTTCCCGATATTGACACAAACCCGCAAAACAGGCTATGATCATAAGGTTAAATTTCATCTTATCATCCGAAACAGTCTGGAGTCGCCTCAATGGCCATCGTCAATCTCAAGAAGCGCGAAATCGAGTGTAAAATCGTCTATTACGGACCGGGACGCTGCGGCAAGACCACGAACCTCGATTACATCTTCAAGGCCTATAAAAAGCAGGTGTCGGGCGAGATGGTGTCGATCAACACCGACGGCGACCGGACCCTGTTTTTCGACTTTTTGCCCATGGAACTCGGCAAGCTGCGAGGCTGCGATGTGCGCGTTCATCTTTACACGGTTCCGGGGCAGGTGCAGTACACCTCGACCCGCAAGCTCGTGTTGAGGGGCGTGGACGGGCTGGTTTTCGTGGCGGATTCGCTGGAGGTCCGGCGCGAGAAGAACATGCTCTCCCTCAAGGACCTTCATCAGAACCTGAAAGATTACGGGCTGAACATCCTGAAGGTGCCCCTGGTCATGCAGTTCAACAAGCGAGATCTCGCCCGCGAAGGCATCCCCCTGATGCCGATCGAACAGATGGAGCATGAACTGAACCGCCAGTTGAAGGTCCCCACAATCCAGGCCAGTGCCGTCAAGGGCGAGGGCGTCGGCAAGACCCTGCAGGCCTGTCTGAAATTGACGCTGCTCTCCTTGAAAAAGGAGTTGAGCTGGAACGATTGATTCGCAGTAAAGTTTTACGGGGGCAACGCATCGGCGTCGTTGTCGGTCACTTGACGTCCAACCGTCCGTCTGCGCACCCGACGCCTGGC
Source organism: uncultured delta proteobacterium (assembly GCA_963779885.1). Taxonomy (GTDB): domain Bacteria; phylum Desulfobacterota; class Desulfobacteria; order Desulfobacterales; family SG8-13; genus JARFQH01. The sequence continues at coordinate 171,064 of CAWAAN010000006.1, forward strand.
ATCTGCGTCACCCAGTAAACACCTACAATTCGGTGATTTGAAACCCATTAGATTGTGCAACCCTGTGATCGTGTACGATTCGCACCCATGAGCATCGGCCTTGCATTTTCAGGAAGCCTTGATTTTTTCAGCCTGGGCGAGTTAGTGCAGATTATCGGCAACAACGGCGGTACCGGCGTGCTGCGCCTGATGAGCCAATACGCCCCGTCGCCCGGCCTGATTTTCTTCTCCAAGGGCGATCCGCTCGATGCCGTCAACGCGAAGCTGACCGGTCTGGAGGCCCTTTTTTCGCTGTTCGGCTGGACGCAGGGCGAATTTGCCTTCAGCCAGGAACCGGTCGACCACGAAAATGTCATCAACAAGAACCGCATGGAAATCATCCTGGACGGTTCGCGCATGGTCGATGACGGCAAGGTCCCGGTGCTCGGCCCGGTTTCCTACCGCGCGGAGTCCGGCACGGCGGGCGGCGAGAGGCCACTGCCGTTGATCAAGGGACCATTTGTCGACTATATGTACGTGGTGGACGAAGAGGAATTCTACGAAGGCGACGAAATCGTCATCGAGGGCAACTACGGCAACTGGATGTGGGTCGTGCTGGAGGGCATCGTGGAAATATCGAAGCAGACGCCCGCCGGACCCCTGAAGATCCTGCGCCTCAGCGATGGCGCCTACGTCGGCAGTATTTCCTCTTTCCTGACCGAGAGCAGCGTCCGCCGCACCACGGCCAGGGCGATGAACCGGGTTCAGCTGGGGATGCTCGATTCACACCTGCTGGCCACCGAATATGCCGCCATGAGCCCGGAGTTGCGCGAGGTCGTCAAGAGTCTCGACAAGCGTCTGAATCAGGTCACCGACCAGTTGGCGCGGATCCATGCCCATGAGGACAATGCCAAGCGCTTGCTGAGCGACAAGCGGTCGGTGATCGACCAGGGCCAGAACGAACAGCGGGCCTTCACGATTACGCGGGGCCGGGCGGCGATCGGGCGTAAAACCGAAACGGGCCTCGTGCCGCTGGTCGAGTTGACCAAGGGCGATTTCTTCGGCCACATTCCCTTTCTTAAAATGGGCCATGAACCGCACGCCGCAGCGGTATTTGCTTCCCCCGACCTCAAGATATCGCCGCTGGACACCGCCGGGCTGGTGACGGAATACGAATGCCTGCCCGACTCGTTTCGGCACATCATCGAAAATTTGGCGACCAGCATTTCGGTTACCACCATGATTGCCTGTGAGCACCACAGGAACCTGCATCCTGAAACGACATCACAAACCACCTAACCGGCCGATGGAAAGAGTGCACCCATGACAAGCGCTGACAAAAGAAAATTCACCCGCATCAACTCCCTGAACCTGTCGTATGTGATGGTCGACGGCGCGGGCGAGGCCGACCGCCAGACCATGGGCCGGACCCTGGACGTTTCCGAAGCCGGCATTCGCCTGGAAACCCACCTGCCGGTCGAGGTCGGGCGCCACCTCATGCTGTCTCTTGGTCTCGAGGACAACGTCGTCGACATCAAGGGCCGCGTGGTTCATGCCCGGAAAAACGAGGCCGGCAAATACGAACTCGGCGTCGAGCTGCTCGAACCGGATGCGGCCGCGCGCGCGATTTTAATCAAATTCATTCAGGCCTTCCGGGAACACCGCGGGACCAAAATATAGGTTTCGAGATAAAGTTTTTGGCTGTATTATCGGTCGTAGGCGTATAACTATACAGCCGCCGCCCTCCGGCCTTGCCAAAATCTTTATCTTATAGCCTGTAGAAACTTGAAAATAAGGAGACTTGAAACGGTAAACACGGGACCCATTGGTCACACCCTGCCACTCGTAATACACAACCCGCAACTCGTAACCCGTAACACCCCCCAACGCTTAAAAAGGTAAGGAAATATTATGGGAACGCCGATTGTTGAAACCAGTTTTCCAGGCCTTGACCTGTTGAAAAGAGGCAAGGTGCGCGACGTCTACGATCTCGGCGAACACCTCCTGATGGTCGCCACCGATCGCATCTCGGCCTTTGACGTGGTGATGCCCGATCCGATCCCCGAAAAGGGCAAGATTCTCAACCGCCTGTCGCTCTTCTGGTTCGGGGAAATGCAGGCCCTGGTCCGCAACCACGTGGTGAGCGGCGATGCCGCCGACTATCCGAAAGCGTGCCGACCGTATGCCGCCGAGCTTCAGGACCGGAGCATGCTGGTGAAAAAAGCCCGGCCGCTGCCGATCGAATGTGTCGTACGCGGTTATATTTCCGGTTCGGGATGGGCGTCCTATCGAAAAAACGGCACCGTCTGCGGCATCCGCCTGCCCGAGGGCCTGAAAGAGTCGGACAAACTGCCGCAGCCGATTTTCACACCGTCCACCAAGGAGGAGGTCGGCCAGCACGACATCAACATCGACTTCGAGGAAGCGGTGCGCCGCATCGGCGCCGAAGCCGCCGGAAGGGTGCGGCAGCTGAGCCTCGACATCTACCGCCGCGGGGCCGACCTGGCCGAGGAAAAGGGAATTATCATCGCCGACACCAAGTTCGAGTTCGGGTACTGCGACGATGAACTGGTTCTCATCGATGAAGTACTCACCCCGGACTCTTCACGCTTCTGGCCACGCGCCACCTACGCACCCGGCGGTGCCCAGAAAAGCTATGACAAGCAGTATCTGCGCGACTACCTGGTGTCGATCAACTGGAACAAACAGCCGCCGGCGCCCGCACTGCCCGCGGCGGTGGTCCGGGACACCCGCCGCAAATACCTGGAAGCTCTCGACCAGCTGACCGGCGTCCGGCATGCGTTTTAACGAGCAGTCCCTGCTTATCGAGAGTGTGCAGCTCGAAGATGAGCACTACCGCATCACCGACCGTGGTCCGCTCGAAAAGCTCACCGCCTCGATTGCCGACCTGGGCGTCATCGATCCCCCGATGGTGTGCGCACAGGCCGGGGGCTATCGAATCGTGGCCGGGTTCCGCCGCATCGAGGGCTGCCGACTTCTGGGACACGCCAAGATCCGGGCGCGGGTGTTGCCCGGCGACGGCGACGAGGTCACCCGCGTCCGGTTGGCCATCGCCGACAATTCCCTGCAGCGGCCGCTGGGTCCGATCGAAACCGCGCGCGCGCTGAACCTGCTGGCCAGGGCTTCCGACAGCGAGCACGCATTGAGCCGTCATGCGGCCGCCCTGGCGCTGCCCGATAACCCGGCTTTGATGCGCAAGATCATGTCGCTGACGATGCTGCCGGCCGGTCTTCAGGAGCACCTGGCAGCCGGCGAACTGACCCTGGCCATGGCGCTCGATTTGCAGCGGTTCGACCAACCGACGGCCGAAATTCTGGCGCGCCTCTTTGCCGACCTCAAACTGGGGTTGAACCGCCAGCGGGAGATGCTGACGCTGGTGACCGAAATCGCCCGGCGCGAACAGGCGACGGTTGTCGATATTCTATCCGACCCCGGGCTTGCAGAGATTCTCTCGGCACCTGACCTCGACCGGGGGCAAAAAGCGGGACGGCTGCGGGTCCTGCTGCGGCGACGCCGCTATCCGGCGATCAGCAGCACCACGGCCCGCTTTCAGGGCCTGGTGCGAGAGTTGACCCTCGGCCCCGGCGTGCGGCTGATCCCTCCCGTTGATTTCGAGGGCACCACGTATACGGTGGCCATCGGCTTCGACCGGCTCGACCAGCTGGAGACCAGAAGCCGCGGACTCGCAAAAATTTTTACCAGCCGGGGATTCAAGGATTTTCTGGCAAAATGAGGTCAGACCAACGGCGGGATATGCCCGCGAAACGATAACGAATCGCCGCCGATCATGATTACCCAAAAAGCGGCCTGACGATCATTTCGACAAAGAGATAGGTAACGATCCCGATGGCCGCCGACAGCATGGCGACAAAGTATATCTGATTGGTGCCGTGCCGTCTTTTCTCCTTATCATCGTAAAATAAAAACTTCCCGCACTTGATACATCTCAGTTTTTTCGTCTGCAATGTCGTAACGTGGCCGCAGGGGCACTCGATGTCTATTGGAGGCAGGGGCATAGTCATTTAAGATCACTGTTTTCCGGTCAGCATCTGCAGGGCACCGCATCGGCGTCGTTGTCGGGCACTTGACGTCGAAAAGGGTCGTCGACGCGCCAGACGCCTTGCGTCTGCGCCACCCTGTAAACGCTGACTATTAGGTGGTTTAAAGCGCTTCGGACGGTGCAAATCTCCGAAGGGTAACGTTTTCCGCTACGGGTTGAAGGCCTGTCGATCGACGCCGGGTCTGGTCGCTTCCATCCATTTTTTTCTCAGCGTGCCGCTCAGGCATTAAATCTCCCGAAAAACTCGGCCGTCTCCTTGCGCAGCAGGTAATACGTGGCCAGGGCAAAGAGCACGATCACCGCCACCGTCAGCACCTGCAGCTCGAAGCCGACATTCTGGAAAGCCAGCAGCGCCAGGTAGATGGCCAGAATACCGATGTTGAAAAAAATACTCAGCGCGCGGGCCCAGGTGTTGATGGCGGCCACGAAATAGCAGATCGCGATGCCGGTCCCTGCCATCAAGTAGTCGTTGCGAACCAGCACGTCACCGGTAAAAAAATTGAAATAAAAAATGAGGTGGCCCAGCCATCCCAGGGTCAGGCAGGCGATGCCTTTTTTCACACTCGGGGGATACGTCCCGAACTTTATGGCGGTATTGAACATTTCGGTCTTTCTGTAGGTTAAATGAAATCAGCTGCCTTCGGCTCAAGCCGAAGGCTTAGGGATCAAGGATTCAAGGATTCAAGGATCCGAGGGGTCGAGTGAAAAAGTCCCTTCGAGCCTTTTCTGAACCTTTTGACCCTGGACCCACCGGATCCTTGTGGCACCATCAGCCATTAAACAAAGTCTTCGCTAAAAGCGCCGGTTTGTCCCACAATCCCCGAGTCGGAAAATGATGGCAGGGGGCGGTGGCTGACGAGTTCACGTCGCCCAAGCGATGTCAGTCTTGCCACGCAGCCGGCATTGAAGTCAATTAAAAAATTTATATAAAATTACAGATTATCATCCACTTTTTTCTTGACAAATAGAACCTAACGTTTGTAAACAGCTGTAACAACTAAATTGGATTTAGAAAATAATGGGAATCCAAGAACGGAAAGAGCGCGAACGCGAAAGACGCCGTCAGCAAATCATCGTGGCCGCCAAAAGAGTTTTTTCCGCCAAGGGCTTCAACAAGGCCACCATGGAAGATATCGCCAAAGAGGCCGAACTCAGTCCCGGGACTCTCTACATTTATTTCAAGAACAAAGACGAGCTTTACGCGTCACTTTCCCTGCGCATTCTCAAGCATCTCAACGTCCGTCTCGAACACGTCAAGAACGAAACCTTCAAAGACCACGACGACCGCATCGCCTCTTTAAAAGAGGCACTTTATGATGTATATGCCTTCGATCCTCTCATTTTAATCAACATGTTTCACCTTCAGTCCAGCGAAACCTTGAAGAGCCTGTCGCCGGAACTGATGGAGGAAATCAAACAACTCAGCCGGGGGTCCCTGGGCACGATGGCCGAAATTTTCGAAGAGGGCATTCGCAAAGGGGCTTTCATCGACCAGCACCCGGTGGCTTTGGCCGACATTTTATGGGCCATGTTTTCCGGAATCATCCTCTGGGAGGAAAGCAAGCGGATCATCAACCAGGACAAGGATTATTTGAAGCCGACGCTCGAGGCGGCCTTTGAAATCTTCCGGCAGGGGATAACCAAACCGGTTGCCGGCGGCCGTTCCCGCAAACGAAAAAACTGACCGTCGGAGCGCCGCGGCACCTGAAGCAGCCCATGCCGTGCACGTCAGGCGGCGGCGGGAATCGGGTTGGGCCGGATTTGAGACCCCACGGGTTTTGACAGCACGGCAGATAGGTTCAGCGGGGAAGCACGTATGACCAAAATTTCGGGAAAGGAGGGAAGGGGAGGAGAAAGAGTAAAGTACAGCGTCGGATGATCGTCCGTCAACATTGCAACCACAAGCTTTAAGGAGTGTGATTTATGGCAGAAAAAGAAATCGTCGAAACTTCAGAAGCTCAGATTGCCGTCCACTGGCAGGAAGAAGGCCTGTATTTTCCCACACCGAAATTCATCGCCCAGGCCAACATGACCGATGAAAAGGTCTATGAGCGCTTCAGCCTGGAAAACTTCCCGAACTGCTTCAAGGAATATGCCGATCTGCTGACCTGGTATGAGTATTGGGACGAGATCCTGGATACCAGTGACGCCCCGTGCTATAAATGGTTCAAGGGCGGAAAAATCAATGCCAGCTACAACTGCGTGGATCGTCATCTGGCGCAGTACAAGAACAAGACCGCGATTCATTTCGTGCCCGAGCCGCTCGAAGAGGGCTACCAGCACATCACCTATCAGGAATTGTATGTCCGCGTGAACGAATTCGCGGCCCTGCTCAGAGATTTTGCCGGTCTCAAGCGCGGCGACCGGGTGACCCTCCACATGCCGATGGTCCCCGAGCTGCCGATCACCATGCTGGCCTGCGCCCGCCTGGGAGTCATTCACAGCCAGGTGTTCGGCGGGTTCAGCGGCCGTGCCTGCGCCGACCGGATCGTCGACTCCGGCAGCCGGGTGTTGATCACGATGGACGCCTATTACCGCAGCGGGACCCTGATCGACCACAAGCAAAATGCGGACATTGCCGTCGACCTGGCGGGCAAAGACGGGCAGAAAGTCGACAAGGTTCTCGTGTGGCAGCGTTACAACGGCAAGGCCTCCAGCCCGAAAGCGATGGTCGACGGACGGGACTATTTCGTCAACGACGTACTCAAGGACTACTACGGCGCCCGGGTCGAGCCCGAAAAGATGAACGCCGAGGACCCGCTGTTCCTGATGTACACCAGCGGCACCACCGGCAAACCCAAGGGCTGCCAGCATGGCACCGGCGGCTTCCTGGCCTACACCGCCGGCACCTCCAAGTACGTGCAGGACATCCATCCGACCGATGTTTACTGGTGCATGGCCGATATCGGCTGGATTACCGGCCACTCCTACATCGTTTACGGCCCCCTGGCCATCGCCGCATCGACGGTTATTTACGAAGGCGTTCCCACCTATCCGGATGCGGGCCGCGCCTGGCGCATCGCCCAGGATCTGGATGTGAACATCTTTCACACCGCGCCGACGGCCATCCGCGCCCTGCGTAAAATAGGCCCCGATGAACCCGCCAAGTACAATTACGAATTCAAACACATGACCACCGTGGGCGAGCCGATCGAGCCCGAGGTGTGGAAGTGGTATTACAACGTCGTCGGCCAGGGCAAGGCCGCCATCGTGGACACCTGGTGGCAGACCGAAACCGGCGGCTTCCTTTGCAGCACCCTGCCGGCCATCAAACCGATGAAACCGGGCAGCGCCGGTCCGGGTATGCCCGGTATCCACCCGATCGTCTACGACGACGAGGGCCAAGAGGTGCCGACCGGTTCGGGCAAGGCCGGCAACATCTGCATCCAGAACCCCTGGCCGGGCATGTTCCAGACCATCTGGGGCAACCGCGACCGGTTCGTCGAGACTTACTTCTCCCGCTACTGCAAGGACCCCAAGAGCACGAAGTGGCAGGACTGGCCCTATATGACCGGTGACGCCGCCGTGGTGGCCGAAGACGGTTACGTGCGCATCCTGGGCCGCATCGACGATGTCATCAACGTTTCCGGTCACCGCCTGGGGACCAAGGAAATCGAATCGGCCGCCCTGGTCTGCGAAGAAGTGGCCGAGGCCGCGGTGGTGCCGGTGGCTCACGAGATCAAGGGCAGAGAGCCGGACATGTACATTGCCCTGAAGCCCGGTTATAAGGCCAGCCCGGAGTTGGCCAAGAAGATCGCCGACACCATCTCCACCGAGATCGGCAAAATCGCCAAACCGCGGCACGTCTGGATCGTCCCCGATATGCCCAAGACCCGCTCCGGCAAGATCATGCGGCGGGTGCTCGGCTCGATCTCCAACAAACAGGATGAAGGCGATGTCACGACCCTGGCGAACCCTGAAATTGTGGCGGCCATCAAGAAAATGGTCCAGGGATAATCGTCCTCGGTCCCTCAGGTCCGGGTAGCGGGAGTCCTCTGTTACCCGGAGCTGAAAAACCGATCGCCTCGGTTACGGCGTCACAATTTCAAAAAAGGTCATTCTGATTCAGACGCCCGCGCTATCCCAACCCGGTGATACTGAAGAAAGGGCTTCAGCCGCCGGCGGACGTCGGACCGGATTAATGAAGCGCCGAAAGGGGGTGGTACCGCATAGGTGACGTTTGGAATGCTTCGACGTGTCCACATTACAATTTGACAATCAATTGCAGCGACGATTGTACAGGAGGTAGAAATGAGTGGAACCACTTGGGTATACATTATGCTCGGCATCTACATCATCTATTGCTTCTACTGGGGGTTGAAGGGGTACTTCTCCGAGAAAACCTCCGCCGGATATGCCATTGCGGGCCGTTCCATCCCCTTCTTCGCCTTCTTGATGGCGGCGACGGCGGCCTCGTTTTCGGGATGGACCTTTATCGGTCACCCCGGCCTGATCTGGCGTGACGGTCTGGCCTACGCGTTTGCTTCCTTCTACGTTCTCACCATTCCGATCACCGGCACGTTTTTCGCCAAACGGAACTGGCTGATGGGCAAGCGCTACGGCTTCATCACCCCCGGCGACATGTTCGCCTATTATTACAACTCGGAGGCCGCCCGCTGGCTGACGGTCTTAACCGCCTTTCTCTACTCCATGTTCTACTCGGCCGTTCAACTGATGGCCTCGGCCGCGCTTTTTCACTGGGTGGCCGGCGTGCCGGTGACCTTCGGCGCCATCTTCATGGCCTTCATCGTCTGGTTCTACGTCGTCTCCGGCGGCCTGAAGGCCGCCACCTGGGTCGGCGTGCTCCAGTTCATCCTGCTGGTGGGCGGCATCATCCTGCTCGGCTACTTCGTCATCACCTCCGACGCCATCGGCGGCTGGACGGCGTTCGGCAAGAATCTCGCGGCGATGGCGCCCGAGGTCAAGCACCGGATGCTTGAGGTGCCGGCCGTCATCTACCCGGTCCTGGATGCCACGAAATATGCCAAGGCCAACAAGGAGACCGTCTGGACGGCCGTCATGATTTTATCTTACATGTTCGCCCTGATGGGGATCCAGTCCTCGCCGGCCTTCACGCTCTGGAACTTCGGCATTAAAAGCCCGAAGCCCCTGGCTTGGCAGCAGACCTTCATGTCGACCTTCGTGGTCGGCTTCGCCCTGTTCTACTTCACCGCTTTTCAGGGCATGGGCGCCAAGATCCTCCAACTCCAGGGAGTCCTCGAATTCACCAAGGACTCGGATGTCGTGCCGATCCTGATGAAGACCTACCTGCCGCCCTTCGTACTCGGCGTCGTCTTCCTGGGGGCCATCGCGGCGATCCATTCCACGGCCGCGCCGTACATCGGCAGCGGCGGCACCATCTTGCTGCGCGACGTCTACTGGCGCTACATCCGCAACCAGCAGGCCGGCCATTCCGAGCAGATCTGGGTCAACCGCCTGCTGGCGACCTTCGTGACCATCGCCGCCTTGTGGGTCGGCATGACCTCCACGGCCGCCCTGGTCATTCTGGGGGCCCTGGCCACCGCCTTCGGCTTCGTGCAGTACGTCTACCTCATGGGGGTCCACTGGGGGTTTCGCTTTCCGAGTATCGGCGCCTCGCTGGGGGTCCTGGCCGGCATGATCGCGGTCTTCGTCACCTATTACATCTGGGTCTATCCGCTCTCATTCCACTGTGCGGGCTGGGGGCTCGGCATCGGTCTGCTGGTGGCTTATCTGTGCCGCGGCCTGGGCATCAAGGACAACGAGGAGACCATCAAACGCCAGAACGAGGTGCGCACCTTCCTCGACAGCATCGACTCGCCCAGTGAATCCGGCCGCAAGTGGCGCAACGCGATGAAGATCATCGTGCCGATCTGGTATTTCTTCGCCATCGGTCCGGCCTGTATCCTGGGCAACAACGCCTTCTCGTTTGCCGGGTTCCCGTCGCTGTGGTCCTGGCAGATCTTCTGGTGGATCCTTGGCATCATCATGATGTGGGCCTTGTGCTTCAAAGCCGAGATGTCAACAACCAGTGAAGAGCAGATCCAGCGCGCCGAGGTCGAAACCAACATCGTGGTCAAGGAAGCCTAAACCGACAACCGATTAAAGAGGAGATGAGACCATGAAATCTGAAGATCTATGGATGATCGGCATCGTTGCCTTCTGCATCCTTTTCACCGCATCCTTCGGATGGGGCCTCTGGGGATAGACCTTAGAGTCCTATGCCTGTAACGAAAAATCCGGCCGGAAGTCTGATTCTTCTTCCGGCCGGACGCTCTCGCGACCATACCTACAGGCTTTAAGATAAAGGTTTTGGCAAGGATAGAGGAAGACGGCTGTATAGTCATACGCCAACGACCGATAAGACAGCCAAAACTTTTATAAAATCGAACGACCAAAAACCGGCTCCGTACCGGCTGCGAGCCGCAGGCGCGCTTAGCGTCGGCATTCATATTATCCGTAAGGTGACGCAATATATTCTTGAGGGGCCCTGAGAAATTTGTTATGGCACATCGATTTTACGATTCGGCCCGACCCATTGTATCTGAATTCGCGTTGAAATAACTATTCTGACGACCCTGTCGGTTAACCATCTTCCAGATTTTTACCTCCCAGCGGCCTGAAAAGCGAAAGCGCCGCACCGACGGAAGAAACGTGTTTGCTCACGCCGACAGGCTGATGCTGAAAAATCGATCCACCAAGGGATCTGGTCCATAAAAGTGGCGATATTATAAGTGATCACAAAAAGGAGGAAGACACATGACCAATCCGTACGATGAGGCTTTCGAAAAATCGATCAAGGACCCCAATGGCTTCTGGGGCGCGGCCGGGGAAAAGGTCCACTGGTACAAGAAGTGGGACAAGGTGCTCGATGACAGCAACAAGCCCTTTTACCGGTGGTTCAGCGGCGGCGAGATCAACACGGCCTACAATGCGCTCGATTACCATATCGAGCAGGGCCGCGGCGACCAGGCGGCGTTGATCTATGACAGCCCGGTGACCGACACCATCAAAACCTACACCTACACACAGCTGCGCGACGAAGTCGCCAAATTCGCCGGCGTGCTGGCGGCCCAGGGCGTCAAAAAGGGCGATCGCGTCCTGATCTACATGCCGATGATTGCCGAGGCCGCCATTGCCATGCTGGCCACGGCCCGCATCGGTGCGGTTCACTCGGTTGTCTTCGGCGGCTTCGCGGCCAAGGAACTCGCCGTGCGCATCAACGACGCCAAGCCTAAGGTCATCGTTTCCGCCTCCTGCGGCATCGAGGTCAAACGGGTGATTCCTTACAAGCCGCTGCTCGACAAGGCCATTGAAACGGCCAGTTTCAAGCCGGAGAAGTGTATCATCCTGCAGCGCCCGATGGAGAAGGCCGAAATGAAGGCCGGCCGCGACCTGGATTACGCAGAGGCCATGGCATCGGCCAAACCCCACGACTGCGTCAAGGTCGCCGCGACCGATCCGCTGTATATCCTGTATACTTCCGGCACGACCGGTGTGCCGAAAGGTGTCGTGCGCGACAACGGCGGTCACGTGGTGGCCCTCAAGTGGACCATGAAGAACATTTATAACATCGATGCGGGCGACGTCTATTGGGCCGCCTCCGATGTCGGTTGGGTCGTGGGGCACTCCTACATCGTCTACGCGCCCCTGTTCAATGGATCCACGACGATACTCTACGAGGGCAAGCCGGTCGGCACTCCGGATGCCGGGGCCTTCTGGCGCGTGATTTCCCAGCACAAGGTCAAAGCCATGTTCACGGCGCCCACGGCCTTCAGGGCCATTAAACAGCAGGACCCGACCGGCGAGTTGATCAAGGATTACGACTTGTCGAATTTCAAAACGCTGTTTCTGGCCGGCGAGCGGCTGGACCCTGACACCCTGCACTGGGCCGAAAGAAACCTCGGCGTACCGGTGATCGACCACTGGTGGCAGACCGAGACCGGTTGGGCCATCTGCGCCAACTGCATGGGGTTGCACCGGTTTGCGGTCAAGGAGGGCTCGCCCACCAAACCGGCGCCGGGCTGGAATCTGCAGGTGCTCGATCCGGAGGCCAAAACCCCGGTAAAGGCCGGAGAGATCGGCGCGCTGGTCGTCAAGCTGCCACTGCCGCCCGGCACACTACCCACGCTCTGGAACAACGATCAGGGTTACATCAAGTCCTACCTGGAAGAGTTTCCCGGTTATTATAAAACCGCGGATGCGGGCTTCATCGATGAGGACGGCTACGCCTACGTCATGACCCGCACGGACGACATCATCAATGTGGCCGGTCACCGGCTGTCGACCGGCGCCATGGAAGAGATCCTGGCCGATCATCCCGATGTCGCCGAGTGTGCGGTGCTGGGTGTCGATGACAAGCTCAAGGGCCAGGTTCCGGTCGGATTCATGGTGCTCAACGCCGGCGTCGAACGTGACCACCAGGAGATCGTCAAGGAGGTGGTGCAAATGGTCCGGGACCGCATCGGACCGGTCGCCTCGTTCAAAACCGCCACGGTCGTCAAGCGGCTGCCCAAAACCCGCTCGGGCAAGATCCTGCGCGGGACCATTCAGAAGATCGCCGACAACAAGCAGTGGAACATGCCGGCCACCATCGACGATCCCGCCATCCTGGATGAAATGAGGGACGCCCTGGAGAAGATCGGCCTCGGCAATGCACGCAAGCAGTAAACCTGCGGAATACTGCATGAGAGTAAGAGTAGCCGGCACTTCAGCGAAGGGATGCCGGCTACTTTTTTCGGAATCCGGTTATGCAGGGTAACCTTATGCCGAAAAAAGTATTGATCGTGGATGATGAACCCAGCATCATCGTCCCGTTGCAATTTTTAATGGAACAAAACGGATATGAGACCCGGGTGGCGTTCAGCGGGGAGGAGGCCATGGAAACGATCGCCGCTGCGCATCCCAACCTGATCCTGCTCGATATCATGCTGCCGATCATCGATGGTTTCGAAGTCTGCCAGCGCGTGCGCGAGAATCCGGAATGGGACGACATCCGGATCATCCTGCTGACCGCCATGGGCAGTGAAACCAACATCGCCAAGGGGCTGGCGCTGGGCGCCGACGCCTATATCACCAAACCGTTTTCGAACGCGGAAGTCATCGCCAAAGTCAAAGAATTGATCCGCCAGTGACCCGCAGAAACACATTTTTGTGGTTTTTGTTGGCATCGGTCGGATTTACGCTGCTGGTACTCCTGAGCCTGACAATTATTTTCTGGCAGCAGCTACCAGCCTCCGACCGGGATTACCTCTTCCAACTGGGCCGTCAGAACCTTGGGTTTCTTTTCAGCGGCGCCGTCCTGCTCCTGGCTGGTTTCGGATTTGCGCTGGACTGGGTCTTTCGGCTGTACATCATTCCCATTGATAAAATCGCCTCGGAAACCCGCCTGATTCATTCGGTCAACCCGTCCCACCGCATTCAAATCGAGGGCGTGTACGACATCGTTCGGCTGGTGAATGTCATCAACGAAAGCGCCGATCGCTATGAAGACCTGTTCAACCAGGTGCAAAAAAAAATCGATGCAGCCCGGGCGGAGGTCGAGGAAGAAAAAAATATCCTGGCGGCCATCGTGGCCGAGCTGCCCGAAGGGGTCCTGATCTGCAACACCGAGGGCCAGATCCTGCTCTACAACACGCGCGTCACTCGCCTGCTTATCGGCGCGGCGGCCGGCGGGCCGGTCGAGTCGGCCGCGGAATCCCATCCGGGCCGTTTCATTGGCCTGGGGCGCTCCGTATTCGGTCTGATCGACAAACACCTCATCGTACATGCCTTAGGGGAAATTGCGGATAAACTGGGACGCGCGGAACCCGATGTGGCAGCCTACTTCGTGGTCTTCGGCTTCGAGCACCGACTGTTGCGGGTGGAAGCCGTTCCGATTCTGAACCACCGGCGCGAATTCACCGGCTTCATCCTGATTTTCCATGACATCACCCAACAGCTGGATTCCGAAAAACAACTGGATACGCTGCTGCGGTCGCTCTCGCGCAGCACCCGCTCCTCCCTGGCCAGCATCCGGGCCGCCATCGAAGCCATCCTCGATTACCCGGGCATGGACAGCCGTCAATTGCAGAAATTCAAGGAAATTATCCACCAGGAATCGATCGCGATCGGAAAAATCATCGATAAAACCACTTCCTATTACTCCCGGCGGCTGCAGACCCGCTATCCGCTGGTCCGCATGTCGGCCGGAGAGGTCGTCGCCGCGATGGCCCACAAGGCCGAAGAAAAACTCGACCTGGCGATTCATATCGAGGTGAACGATGTCAATGCCTGGATTCAGGTCGACAGCTACTCTATCGGCGCGGCCCTGCTGTTTGCCCAGCAGCGGTTGCGATCGGAAACCGGTTGCGAAAGCTTTGTGTGCCGGGTTTCCAGGGACGGTCCCTTTGTCTGTATCGATTTCATATGGGCCGGCAAACCGGTCAAGATGGAAACCATTCGAAAATGGCAGGAAGAGCCGGTAGCAGTGGCCGACGAGGTGCTGCCCACGACGCTTAAAGAGGTCATCGGGCATCATAAAGCCGAAATCTGGTCACACTCTCTGGGCCCCGGTGGGAAGGCCTACCTGCGATTTCTGTTCCCGGCGACCGATACAGTCGATATCGAGCCCATTCGCAACCTGACCATTTTATCCAAGAGTCGGCCCGAGTTTTTCGATTTCGATTTGTTCAGTCAACCCGGTCAGATTCCGGAACTGGACAACCGCAAGTTGACCGAGTTGACCTATACCGTCTTTGACACCGAAACCACCGGCCTCGATCCGCAGAACGGTGATGAAATCATTTCGATCGGCGCGGTTCGCATCGTTAACAACCGCTTGCTGCACGGCGAATTCTTCGACCAGCTGGTCGATCCCCAACGCGACATTCCTCCGCAGTCGGTCAACATTCATGGTATCCAGCCCCAGATGCTCGAAAACCAGCCCACCATCGATCGGGTGCTGCCTTCTTTCCACCAGTTTGCCGATGAAACGATATTGGTGGCCCACAACGCGGCCTTCGACATGCGGATGCTGCAACTCAAAGAAGCCGCCGCCAGAGTCAAATTCGACAATCCGGTGCTGGATACGCTGCTCCTGTCGGCCGTGGTGCACCCCGGCCACAAGAATCATGATATGGAACAGATCGCCGAGCGACTGGGGGTGAGCATCGTCGGCCGCCACACGGCCCTGGGCGATGCCATCGCCACCGGTGAAATCTTCCTCAAATTGATTCCGCTGCTGGAAAGCCAGGGCATCACGACGCTGAAACAAGCGCGCCTGGCGTCACGCAAATCCTATTATGCACGCTTGAAGTATTAAAAAAGGGTGAAAGGGATGCGGCAACAGGCGGACGACAGACGACCGAAGACAGGCGACAGAAGACAGACGACAGAAGACAGACGGCGAATTAAGGGGAGGGTATCCGTGGATCAGGCCGGGCGTTTTTCGCGGGGGAGGGTGAAATAGAAAGTCGCTCCCCGTCCCAGCTCGCTCTCCACCCAGATGCGGCCGCCGTGAAAATCGATGATCCGGCGGGTGATGGTCAACCCTAAGCCGCTGCCCGGCGGACGACCCTTCAGCGAGTGCTTTATCTGCCGGAACTCCTGGAAGATGGTTTCGCAATCGTTGCCGCTGATGCCGATGCCGTTGTCTTTAACCCACACCCGCACATGATCCGGCGCCACGTCGAGTCCGATCCCGATCAGGCCGTCGTCTTCGGTGCAGAACTTCACCGCATTCGAGATCAGGTTCACCATGACCTGGATCAACCGATCGCGATCGCCGGCCACCACCGGCACCTGATCGGGGATATTTTGTTCGATCCGGATGTGTTTGTCCGTGACGAGGCTGTTGGCGGAGGAGAGAGCATCCTGAATGACCTCTTTGAGATCGACTTCTAATATTTGCCATGCCATCCGGCCCGTTTCGATTTTCTGAAAGTCCAACACCTGGTTGATCAGGCGCGTCAATCGCTCGCTCTCTTTGACGATGATGGCCGTGAACTCCTGGTGCTGCCGGTGCTCGATCCCGGGATTGGCATGCAGAATCTCGGCGATCGACCGTACGGATGTCAGCGGCGTGCGCAATTCATGGGTAACCGTCGAAATAAATTCGTCTTTAAGCCGGTCCAGCTCCTTCAGGCGCTCGTTGGCGGCCCTGAGGTCGGCGCTTGCCTTTTCGAGTTCGTGACTATAGGCGATGACTTGCCGGGTTTCATCGAGGATGTCCATGACCTCATCGATGCCCAGTGGTTCCTCCTTGACCGTTTTTGAGACCACCACCCGGGCCGAGGCCGATCCGATAGTGCCGGCCAGGAGTTTTTCGACGTAGCTGACCAGGCCGGCATCGGCTTCCAGGTCGTCTTCCCATTTAAAACGGCGTTTGCCGTTAGCATGCCTGGTCGCATAGGCCGTCAACTCTTCCTCCGTCCGCTCACGGCCCAGGAATCGGACCAGCAGGGACCTGAGGTCTCCGACCGAGGCCGTGCCCCGCCAGAAACTCGATCCGTCGGTTTCTCCGGCATAACGATAGGCTTCGACAAAGAGCGTCGCCTGAGAATGTTCGATGGCGCTGGGCCGGCTGTACAGCGATACGCCGATATACAGCAGGGTGTTGAAGAGCAGGCTCCAGAAAACCGCGTGGGCCACGTGATCGAAGTCCCGCAGTCCAAAAAGGGCGAATGGTTTCAACCAGGCGATGTCAAAGGGACCGCTCGTCACGAATTGCGGGTCCATAAAACCAGCCTGCACCAGGGACGGCAGGACCAGGGTGTAGAGCCACAAGACGAAACCAGCGAGCAAACCGCTTAACGCCCCGGCCTTGGTGGCGCGTTTCCAAAAGATGCCGCCCAGAATCGCGGGCGCGAACTGGGCCACGGCCGCAAATGAAATCAGGCCGATCGACACCAGTGTGTAGAACTCGCCGATGAAATGAAAATAGGCGTAACCGAACATCATTACCAGGATATTGCTGCCGCGGCGGATGGCCAGCAGAATATGACTCAGATCGGCGCGCTGCGCGAGTCGCAGTGACGGCAGCCGCAGCAATACCGGCATCACCAGGTCGTTGCAGATCATGGTCGACAGGGCGATGGTGGCCACGATGACCATGCTGGTCGCAGCCGACATGCCGCCGATGAAAACCAGCAGCGCCAGGAACTCCTTGTGCTGCGCCATCGGCAGCGTCAGCACGAACGTATCGGCATCCATGGAGCCGGAACCGAACTGCATCACGCCGCCGAAGGCTATCGGCAGCACGAAGATGTTGATCGCCAGCAGATACAGGGGGAAGAGCCAGATGGCCTTGTCCAGATGGTCCTCGTTGACGTTTTCCACCACCATGATCTGGAATTGGCGCGGCAGGAACATGACCGCCATCATGGACAGGAATATATGGATGCACCAGTCGGCATACGTTCCGGCGTGCAGCTCGAAGGTCAAGAGCCGCTGGAGTTCGGGCAGGGCACGCGAGCGGTTGAAAATATCGCCGAACCCGTTGTAGATCCCGTAGGTAACGAAAATACCGACCGCCAGAAACGCGATCAGCTTGACGATCGATTCGAAGGCGATGGCGGCCACCAATCCTTCGTGCCGTTCGGTGGCCTCCAGAGAGCGCGTGCCGAAGAATATCGTGAAAACCGCCAGGATCAGGGCGGTGTAAAACGCCGTGTCCTGGAAAACCGGAATTTTGGCAAAGTGAACCGGGACCTGGATCAGGGGATAGTCCCTGATCACCAGGTAACTGGTCGAAATGGCCTTCAGCTGCAGCGATATGTAAGGAATGATGCCCAGCACCGCGATGATGGTCACCACGCTGCCCAGCGTGGCGCTCTTGCCGTAGCGTGAGGCGATGAAATCGGCGATGGAGGTAATGCGATGCACCTTGCTGATGCGGATGATCTTGCGCAGCACGAACCAGCCCAGCGTGGCGACCAGCGTCGGCCCGATATAGGTCGGCAGAAAACCTATCCCGCTGGTGGCCGCGCGGCCCACGCTGCCGTAAAAGGTCCAGGCCGTGCAATAGACGGCCAGGGAAAGGGCATAAATGTAGGGATTGCTGACCAGGCTCTGGCCGATCTGCGCGTGCCGGTCGCCGATATAGGCAATGGCGAACAACAGGCCGATGTAGCCGAAGGAGAAAAACAAAATGGTCTCGGTGGTCAGCATGTCGCTTTCAAGATTCGAAACTTTTCCGGCGGCGGGCCGCCGCGGAGCGCATTTTGGCGTACGCCCGCGTCACGAAGACGATCATGAGGATCAAAAACGCCCAGACAGCAAATAGGTAGAGGTATAACAGCGGAATTCCAAACAGAAATACCGGCAAGCTGAAAAGGGACAGAACCGGGTAATTCAGCAGAAGGCAGCCAAGCAGAAACAAGGCGAACAGGCGGCGACTGATCATCGATTCAGGCGACATGGCCAACCTCTGTCGGGCTAGCGATAAATGAGTCGGCAATTTCAGGCCTCAAGCCGTCTGTCGACCGGCACAGAAACCAATGAATATCTCGACATTATAATCCTTGACCCGCTCAGCCGCACCAAGGGCTTTGGGCCCTGCGACAAGACGGCATTATGAGCGCGCCCGTAAGGCCAAATGACATCGCCGGTCAAGTATGCTATGGAGGGCCGATCCGCAAACTTTCTATGGGTGCACACTATCTGTGTATAGAGGATGGACGGCCGGGTGTCAACGAGCAGGGGGCACCCTAAAACTTGCTCTATCGAATCGATCTTTATGGTCATAAAAAAAATATACATCGATCAAGCCGTCGCCGATAACCGCCAGGTGCGCGATATCTGCCGCCGGTTGAATCTGCCGGGGGAAACCGTGACCGGCGCGCCGGCGGTTTTTGCCGCCGTGGCCGCAGCCCCGGACCCGGTGCAGCGCGGCAAGGAGGTTCTCTTCCTGACCCAGAACAAGGGCGCCTTCGTCAGAAAGTGCCCGGGCACGCGCCACTATACCTGCTGTGACTACGGCATCCTTCACATCGGCACCTTCTGCAACATGGACTGCGCTTACTGTATTCTGCAGTCCTATTTTCACCCGCCGGTGCTGCAGTACTTTGTCAACCACGAGGATCTCTTCGGTGAACTCGACCGGCTTTTCGCCCGCCGGCGGATCGCCCGCATCGGCACCGGCGAATTTACGGACAGCCTGATCTGGGAAAGCTGGACCGATCTGTCGCAGGTCCTGGTCTCGCGCTTTGCCGCCCAGGATACCGCAGTGCTGGAACTCAAATCAAAGACCACGGCCATCGAGAAACTGGCGTCGCTCGCCCACAAGCGCAAAACGATCCTGGCCTGGTCGCTGAACACGCCGCGCGTCATTTCGCGCCAGGAGCGTGCAACGACCTCTCTTGCGGCCCGGCTGCAGGCCGCGGCCCGGTGTGAATCCTGGGGGTATCCGCTGGCCTTTCACTTCGATCCGATGCTGATCTACGATGGCTGCGAAGATGATTACCGCGCGGTCGTCGAACGGCTGTTTGCCAGCGTGTCGCCCGAAAATGTGGTCTGGATCAGTCTGGGAACTTTCCGGTTTCCACCGGCATTGAAACCGATCATCGAGGCGCGTTTTCCCGAATCCGATATCATCTATGGTGAATTCATCGGCGGTCTGGACGGCAAGATGCGCTATTTCAAGCCGCTGCGGATAGCCTTGTATCGCAAAATGGCCGGCTGGATCAGGGAATTTGCGCCGGAGGCCACGATTTACTTCTGCATGGAAGACGATGAGGTCTGGCAAAAATCACTCGGATTTCGGCCTGCCGAGCGGGGCGGGCTGCCACGGCTGCTCGATGACAGCGCCGCGCGCCGCTGCGGTCTCGACCCGCGGGCGTTGACGGCGAACCCGGGGCACGAAGACGGTAAAATATATTAATTTTGTTATATATTTTAAATTTATTGGCGTAAAGATAGCATGACCCCTCAAATATCAAGAACCAATTTGGAATTGGAATTTGGGGTTGTGGATTTTCCGGTTTATCCGAGGCGGGAGTATCATGACAAACGGTGGTGGTGGATTGCGGCGGGATGTGTTTTTCTGCTGTGGCTGCTGGCGGCCGAATGTTCTGCGGCCGCCGGGTGGCTCAGCGTCAAGTGGGTCGATGACGGCGACACAATCCTGTTAACCGACGGGCGGCGCGTGCGCTACATCGGCATCAACGCGCCGGAAGTCGCCCACGCCAAGTACGGCCGCGCGGCCGAGCCTTTCGGCGATCGCGCGCGAGCTGCCAACCAGGAGCTGGTCTACGGCAAAAAGATCCGCCTGGAATGGGACCGGGAATTAAAAGACCATTACGGCCGGCTGCTGGCGTATGTCTACCTCGAGGACGGGCGCTGCGTCAACCAGGAGATGATCGCCGCGGGTTGGGCCTACGTCCTCTACAAAAAACCGAATGACCGCTGCGACCGGATTCTGATAGAGACCCAGCGCCGCGCCATGAAGGCCGGGCTCGGTATCTGGAGCCGGTGGCACGAAGACGGTGAGACCATCGTCGGCAACCGCCGCTCGCGGCGCTTTCATTTAGAGCGCTGTCCCGAATCAAAAAAGATCCACCCCAAAAACCGGCGCCGCCTGGCGAGCCAATGGGAGGCTTACTGGCAGGGGTACGCGCCCTCCAAAAAATGCGGCCCCTGAAAGCAGAAAAAGGGGTTCGATCGTCTCGAATCCCTTTTTCTAACGTGTGGCAAAGACGCCGTGTGGTTAGGCCATCAGCCCTTGTCCTTGTTGACCTCCGCGATGATTTTTTCGGCTATCTGGGTCGGCACTTCATCGTAGTGGGAAAATTTCATGGTGTAGATGCCGCGCCCGCCGGTCATCGAACGCAGGTCGGGGGCATAGGTCAAGAATTCGGCCATCGGCACCTGGGCCTTGATGACCTGGTAGCGGCCGGCGCTGTCCATCCCGAGCACCCGCCCCCGGCGTCCGTTGAGATCGCCCATGATATCCCCCATGTATTCGTCGGGGGCGGTTATGGTGACATCCATGATCGGTTCGAGCAGGACCGGATTCGCCTGTTCGGAGGCTTTTTTGAATGCCAGCGAGCCGGCGATCTTGAATGCCATTTCCGATGAATCCACGGCGTGGAAGGAACCGTCGTCGAGGGTCACCTTGAAGTCGATACAGGGAAAGCCGGCCAAAACTCCCTTCTGGCAGGATTCGATGATGCCTTTTTCGACCGCCGGGATGTACTGGCGCGGAATCGAGCCGCCGACGATGGCATCCACGAATTCGAATCCCACCCCCTTGGGTTGCGGCTCGAGTTGAATCCAGCAGTCGCCGAACTGGCCATGGCCGCCGGTTTGCTTTTTATGCCGGCCCTGAACGCGGACTTTCTTCTTGATCGTCTCGCGGTAGGGCACCTTGGGGATGTTGAGCACGGCGTCGACGTTGAATTTTCGCTTCAGCTTTTCGACCGTGGTTTCGATATGGATCTGGCCGGCACCGGAGAGCAGAATTTCTTTGGTTTCCGCATTGCGATCGAGCTTCAACCCCATGTCTTCTTCCATCAGCCGCGAGAGCGAGCTGAAGATCTTGTCTTCGTCTCCCTTGGCTTTGGCGCTGAGGGCATAGGAGATCAACGTTGGTATCGGCTGAGCGGTGGCAAAGATGACTTTTCGGTTTTCAGCGCAAAGCGTGTCGCCGGTGGTGGTTTCCTTGAGCTTGGCAACCGCCACGATCGCCCCGGGGCCGGCCTCTCCGGCGGGTTTCTGTTCTTTGCCGGCCAGGGTCAGGAGCTGGTTGTAGCGCTCGCGGGTGCGTTTTTTGGTGTTGTAGAACGTTCCGTCACCCGCCAGGGTGCCGGAGACGACCCGGAAGATCGACAGACGGCCGGCGTAAGGATCGGCGACGGTCTTGAACACAAATCCGGCAAAAGGGGCCGATGGATCGGGCTCGCAGGCGATGGTTTTTTCGCCCGACTCGTCGGTGGCGGTGATCGCGCCGCGGTCGGCCGGGGAGGGGACGCTGCCGACGATAAAATCCATCAGCAGGTCGATGCCGATGCCGGCGGTCGCCGAACCGCACAGAACCGGCACGAAAATGCGGGCCAGCAGGCCTTTGGTCAGCGCCGCCTTGATGTCCTCGTCCGTGAGTTCCTCGCCTTCCAGATAGCGTTCGACCAGGGCATCGTCGGCCTCGGCCACATTTTCGATAAAGGCCTCTCTTTCCGAATCGACCGCTTCCTTCATGTCGGCCGGGATGTCGATTTCCTTAGCCTGCCCGTCGGCCGCATAGGCATAGGCCTTCATGCGAATCAAATCGATGACACCGTTGAAATCGGCTTCCGTTCCAATCGGCAACTGCACGACAATCGGCTTGGGGTCCAGGGTGTCGCGCGCTTCCTCGAAAGTGCGCCTGAAATCCGATCGTTCGCGGTCCAGCTTGTTGACGAAGATGACGCAGGGCATGTCGAATTCCCGGGCGAACTCCCACGCCTGCTCGGTCTGCACCTTGATGCCGTCGACGGCATCGATCAGGAAAATGGCGCAGTCGGCGGCCGGCAGGCAGAATTTGGTGTCATTGAAAAAATTCTGGTCGCCGGGAGTATCGATGATATTGATCGTGTGCTTTTTCCAGCCGAACTGATGAAAAGAGCTGCTGATGCTCGACTGGCGCCGCAGTTCTTCGGGCTCGAAGTCCATCGCGGTGTTACCGTCTTCAACCCGTCCGATGCGGTTGGTGACACCGGCTTTGAACAGCATGACTTCAGCAAGGGAGGTCTTGCCCGAACCACCGTGGCCGACCAGTGCGATGTTCCTCAGTTTGTCCACCATCTCACTCATCTATGTTCCCCTCTCGTTGGTTATCCTGACGATTCCGCAAAGCGCTTGCCCCAGCCCGGCGCAGACGCGACCCAAAAATCAAGGTTATCCGCCGGCCGCGGGCACATGGGGGCCGATCCGCTTCGATTATGACCAAAGAGTGCAAGTCAAAATTTCCTACCCTCTTCAACCGCAAAAATCAAGGCCAACTTTCGAAGGAGAGTCGCTGCATATGAATCAAGAATTCCTTGTTGCCCTTGGGTCCCGAGATCGGCGAATCGGTCACGGCCTCGACCGACAGCGGTAGGTGACTGAAAAAAGCGGTCAACCTGTCGATCACCTGCCGGTGACGCACCGGGTCCCGCACCACGCCGCCCTTTCCGACCTGTCCCTTTCCGACCTCGAACTGGGGCTTGATCAGCGCCACGACAGCGGCGCCAACTTTCATCAGGTCAATGACGGTGGGAACGACGATTTCAAGAGAAATAAAGGACACATCGATCGTGATCAGATCGAGCGGTTCGCCGATGACGCCCCGGGGCAGGTGGCGGATATTGGTCCGTTCGATGGCCACCACCCGCGGATCCTGCCGCAGTTTCCAGGCCAGTTGCCCGTAGCCGACATCGACGGCATACACCTTGCGCGCCCCGTGCTGGAGGAGACAATCGGTGAAGCCGCCGGTGGAAGCGCCGACGTCGAGGCAGATCTTGTCCGTGGCGGATATCGTGAAAGCCCGTAGTCCGGCCTCCAGCTTGAGCCCGCCGCGGCTCACGAAGGGATGGTCTTCTGCTTTAAGGAGAATTTCATCCCGATCGGTAACCGCCAGCCCGGCCTTGTCGACCGGCTGGCGGTTGACAAGGATCTTGCCCGACATTATCAGCGCGCGGGCGCGTTGCCGGCTGGCCGCAAGACCCCTGTTCAAAACGGCCACATCGAGGCGCTTTTTATCGGAAGCCTTCATAGGGAAGGGGGGGTGGGGAATTGGAGAAAACCCTCGCTTTTAGGCGAAGACTTCAGTTCAACGGAGAGATGTTGCCCCCAGGGTTCCAGGGGTCCGGAGGCCAAGGATCCAGGTAAAGGCTTGAATGGTCTTTTTTGCTTAACCCTATCCGGCGTGACGCATCTTCATTTCTTCATCGGCGGCCGTCAGTTGCCGGGCCGCGGCGGCGATCGCCGCGGCGTCGATGCCGTATCTGGACCTGAGAAACGCCTGCGAACCATGCTCGACAAAGGCGTCGGCAATGCCGATGCGCTTGAAGGCGCATCCGGTTAGCCCCAGATCGGTCAAGCATTCGAGCACGGCACTGCCGAACCCGCCGCTGAGCACATTTTCTTCCACCGTTATGACCCGCGGAATCTTTTCGGCCAGCCGTGCGATCAACTCGGCATCCAGCGGTTTGATGAAGCGGCAGTTGACGACCGTGGCGGCGATCCCTTCGTCGGCCAGCAGGCGCTGCGCCGCAAGGGCCTCGTTCACGGGACGGCCGACCGCCAGGATCAACACGTCCGCACCGGTTGTCAGGACTTCGGCTTTTCCGATCGGCAGGGGCTGCGGCGTCATCGACATCCCAACGCCTTCGCCCTGGCCGCGCGGGTAGCGAAACGCAATCGGCCCGTTGTGCCGCACGGCCGTGACCATCATGCGCCGCAGTTCGTTTTCGTTGCTGGGCGCCATGACCACCATGTTCGGCAGGCTGCGCAAATAGGATAAATCAAACAGGCCATGATGGGTCGGTCCGTCATCGCCCACGATGCCGCCGCGATCCAGCGCAAAGATCACGTGATGGGCGTCCAGGCAGACGTCGTGCAGGATCTGGTCGTATGCGCGCTGCAGGAAGGTGGAATAGATGGCCACCACCGGGATGAACCCTTCGGTCGCCAGGCCCGCGGCAAAGGTCACCCCGTGTTGCTCGGCGATGCCGACATCGAAAAAACGGGCGGGAAATGCCTTTGAAAAAGACGCCAGTCCGGTACCCTCGGGCATGGCCGCCGTGACGGCCACGATCCGCTCGTCATCGTGCGCCAGGCTCAGCAGGGTTTCCCCGAAAACCTGGGTGTAGGTGGCCGGACCGCTCTTGAGATCCAGGCAGGCGCCGGTGTCGATGTCGAAACTGCCGCAGCCGTGAAAATAGACGGGGTTTTTTTCGGCCGGCAGGTAACCCTTGCCTTTGCGGGTGGTGATGTGCAGCAGCACCGGCTCTTTTAGGTATTTTATGTTGTTTAATATATCAATAAGATGGTCCAGATTGTGCCCGTCGATCGGACCGAAATACTCGAAGTTGAAGGCCTCGAACAGCATGCCCGGCGTCACGAAGGTCTTGAAGGATTCCTCCGTGCGCTTGGCGAACTGATAGATGTCGTCACCGATTTTCGGCAGGGATTTGAGAAACAGCCCGAAATCCTTGCGCAGGCCCTGCAGCCGTTTCTTCGAAAAAGTCCGGCTCAACAGCGACGACAAGGCGCCGACGTTGCGGGTGATCGACATTTCGTTGTCGTTGAGGATGACGATCAGCTGCTTGTCGTTGTGGCTGCCGGCCTGGTTGAGGCCCTCGAAGGCCAAGCCGGCGGTCAGGGAGCCGTCGCCGATCACCGCGATCACCTTGGAATCTTCGTCTTTCAGGGATTTGCCGCAGGCCATGCCCAGGCCCGCTGAAATCGAGGTGCTGCTGTGACCGGTCGAGAAGGCGTCGTAGGGGCTCTCGCCGATGCGGGTGAACCCCGACAGGCCGTTATGACGACGCAGGGTGTGAAAACGATCGCGACGCCCGGTGATCAGTTTGTGGGCATAGGCCTGGTGGCCGACGTCCCAGATGATCCGATCCTGCGGCGTGTCGAACACATAGTGCAGGGCAATGGCCAGTTCAACCGCCCCGAGGCTCGAGGCCAGGTGGCCTCCGGAAGCGGCGACCACATCCACGATGACCCGGCGTATTTCCGCCGCCAACTGTTCGAGCTCGGGCCTTGTCAGCTGTTTAACGTCCTGCGGCAGATCGACATGATCGAGTAGCGTCAAATTTAAGGTTTTCCGATTTTATGAAACGCGGCGGTGCCGCTTTAAGATGGATAATCCTTTGAAACTACGCCGAAATGGCACAGCCTCGTAGGTTGGGTTGAGCGCAGCGAAACCCAACATCGGCGAAGTTCTCTCATCTCTTGTTGGGGTTCGTTACACTCACCCCAACCTACCCGTTTGAATCCCTGAACCGCGAACCTTGAACCTTAAACCTTGAACCTTTCTATCGTCGGTCAGCGGTTGCGGGTGATGATGTAGTGGGCGATGGCCCGCAGTGGATCTGCCATTTTATCAAAACTTTTAAGAGTTTCCAAGGCTGCGGTTACTTTTTCGGCCGCCAGCGTTTTTGATTTTTCCAGGCCGAGCAGGGCGGGGTAGGTTGACTTTTTCTTTTCCCTGTCGGTGCCGACCGCTTTGCCGAGCAGGGCCGGATCGCCTTCGACATTGAGGATATCATCGGTGATCTGAAATGCAAGGCCTATGTGCTGCGCGTACCGGTGAAGTTGCCGGACCTGCTCCATCGCTCCGCCGCCTATAATGGCACCGCTCGCAACGGCGGCCGCGATGAGGGCGCCGGTTTTCATCAGGTGTACGCGTTCGAGTTCGGACAGGTCAATGAGGTGTTCGCCGCCCTCGGCGGTGATGTCCGCCATCTGTCCGCCGATCATGCCGGCATATCCGGCGGCGTCGGCGATCACATCGATGATTTGCAGCCGTCTGTCGGCCGCAACACCGGCCGCGTCTTCCGGCGCTGCCAGCAACCGAAATGCCAGGGTGAGCAGGGCATCGCCGGCCAGAATGGCGGTGGCCTCGTCGAAGGCCGTGTGGCAGGTCGGCTGGCCGCGCCGCAGCGCATCGTCGTCCATGGCCGGCAGGTCATCGTGAACCAGGGAATAGGTGTGAATGAACTCTAATGCGGCCGCCGTCTTCAGCGCATCTTCCGAACGGCCGCCGACGGCCTCGGAAGCCGCCAGGCACAGCACCGGTCGCAGACGCTTTCCGCCGGCCATAACGCAATAGCGCAAGGCCGCGGCGATCCGCCCGCCATCAGCCGGCGGCAGTAAGCGGGCCAACAGGTCATTGACCAGGCGCTGCTTTGAGTTCAGATAAGTTTGGAGATCAAAAAGGGTAGAGGTTTCCATTGAGTCGGGTGGTCGGTTTAGTCGTTGGGCCGGGTTTGCCGGCTGAGTTTCGGCGTCGCAATTATGGTAGGGGCACGGCGCGCCGTGCCTCTACTCTGCGTTCTCAGCATCATACGTTCCAAAAGGTTTGCTTGAAACATCGCCCTGCTGATCCTGCAGCAGGAGGTTTACCTTCTGTTCGGTTTCATCGAGCTTTTGGGAACAAAAGCGCGTCAATTGGATGCCTTCCTCGAACTTGCTCATGGCCTTTTCGAGCGGCAGGTCGCCGGATTCGAGTTCCTGGACGATTTTTTCGAGCATCTGCATGGCCTGTTCAAACGATTTTTTCGCCATTTTTAAACCTCTCCTTTACCACACACGTCAAGGCCCCCCGGGCGAGGACGATCTCCAACGGTTGTTCGAGCGCGACGGCCGCCGAATCCCTCACGATCGCCGCCTCGGGCCGGGTGCGGGTGATACTGAAGCCCCGGGCCAGGATGGCGGTGGGATTCAACGAATCGAGTTTTGTATCGACTTCTCTCAGCCGCACCTGGCAATCTGAAATGCCGTTTTGCATCGCCTGCCGCAACAGGCGGGTGATATTTTCAAGCTTATGTTTAAGTTTATCTACATAACTAACTGGATTATTGTATAAAAATTTTTCAGATCTCCAGGATAAACGTTCGCGGCGCAATGCGACCAGGTTTACCATGGCCCGTGTCAAGCGGCAGGTGTGATCGTCGAGCTTCAACCGGTGATCGGCGACTTTCTTTTTCGGATCGACCAACCTGGCGCACAGCTTATCGATGTCAATGCGGTAATTCTTAATGTACCGCTGAAGGTTAAATATTATAACCTGTTTGAATTCAAATAATTTTCTATATAGATCAACCTTGACGGGAACGACCAGTTCAGCAGCGGCCGAAGGCGTCGGGGCGCGCAGGTCGGCAACGAAATCGGCAATGCTGACATCGGTTTCATGACCGACCGCCGAAACGACGGATATTTCGGAAGCGAATATCGCGCGGGCCACCGCTTCCGAATTGAACGCCTGCAGGTCTTCGAGCGAACCGCCGCCACGGGCCAGAATGATCACGTCGACGTCTCGGAGCCGGTTCAGCAGCTCGAGGGCGGCGACAATATCTTCGATGGCGCCGTCACCCTGGACCCTGACCGGAACGATGTCAAGTGGAACGCCCGGAAAGCGGCGTTTGATAACGTGCAGGATGTCGTGAACAACGGCTCCGGTCGGGGATGTGATCAGCCCGATCTTTTCCGGCAGAAATGGCAACGGTTTCTTGCAGCGGGTGTCGAACAGACCCTCGGCGCTCAGTTGCTTTTTGAGCTGTTCGAACGCCACCTGCAAGGCGCCGGTGCCCTTGGGCTCAATATATTCAAGAATCACTTGATAGGAGCCCCGCGGCTCGAACACACTGATCCGCCCCAGGCCGGTAACAGACATTCCATCTTCTGGAGCGAACTTCAGGTGTTGGTTCTGACCCTTGAACATGACGGTCTGAATCTGGGCGGCCGCATCTTTCAGAGTGAAATAGAAATGACCGGACGCGGGCCGGCGAAAATTGGAAATCTCGCCCGTAATCCAGATGAACGGGAAGTTTTGTTCAAGGATCGCTTTGATCCTGCCGGTCAGCTCGGAAACCGTATAAATGCGGGCGATGGTTTGGGGAGTGTTGGACATTAAATAAAGGGTGTCTGATTTAAACCTGCATTGGCGGGGGTATTATTATTCACCACCGAGATGTGGAGGCCGCTGAGTGATTTTTTTATATTTGCCGCTGGAGGCTGGCGGTAAATAAATAATAGGTTCAACCCAAGTGGTGTCAGGTGACGTAACGCGCGAGATGGCCCGGCCGTCCGCCCTGCCGATCAATCACTAACGTCTGATAATGTATATTATGTAAACTTTTAGAAGAAAGCCGGAAATTGCGGCGCTACGAGGACCAGCAGGTCATTTTTCGGCATACTTGTTCAGAAGGTCCCTCACCGCCGGCATGACATAAATATCCTCGTGGGCCATCCGGCTCAGACACTGCGCCAGGAGCTTTGTTCTTTTGTGAAGCGGCTTGTGCTTGTCCAGAATAAACTGCTTTTGACCCTTGACGATGCAGAAACCGCTCTTGACCTTAAGGCCGGTAATTTTCAGGTTCTGTTCCGACACGGTCACCTGAAGTTTCTCGGCCAACTGTTTAAGCTCGGAATAAAGCGCTTCGGGTCCCATAATAAATTTTTCTGCGAAAAATTTATGAAAGTTTGAAATAGGTCACTAAACCGAATCCTATTGAAATTTAGCGGATCGATGTTATATTAGCCGGTAAAATAAAAATGATTTTAAACCATCATTAATAGCGGCGCAGCCGCGTTTCATAAATTCGGGGCACCCGAATTTATTTGAGGAGGAACTAAATGGATTCAGTCCCGGTACGACAAACCCAAACTCAGAGTCAGATCATTGTCAATTCGTTCATACGCAGCGTCTACAACTGGATGGCGATCGGTCTGGCGTTGACGGGCTTTGTGGCTTTTTATGTCGCCAACAGCCAGACAATGCAGAACATCATCTTTGGCAACCCGATCGTGTTCTATGGACTGATCATCGGTCAATTGGTAATGGTTTTTTACCTCAGCGCACGGGTCGCCAAGATGCAGGCGTCAACCGCGACATCCCTTTTTGTGGCGTATGCAGCTCTTAACGGCCTGACCTTGTCGGCGATATTCCTGGCCTACACCAGTTCTTCGATCGCATCGACCTTCTTCGTGTGCGCCGGGACCTTCGTGGCGGCCAGTGTTTACGGTTATACCACGAAAAAGGACCTGACCTCGTTTGGCAGCTTCCTGTTCATGGGCCTGATCGGCATCATCATCGCCTCTGTCGTCAATATGTTCATCAGGAGTTCGGGAATGACGCTGGTTATCAGCTACATCGGGGTCCTGCTGTTCACCGGTCTGACGGTCTATGACACCCAGCGCCTGAAAAACATGGCTCTGGCCCAACCGGCCGACCTCGAAGCCGGCGTGGTTCGCAAAGGCGCCATCCTGGGCGCCCTCTCTCTATACCTTGATTTCATCAACCTGTTCTTGATGCTGCTGCGGATTATGGGTGACCGCCGATAAATTATGAGCCGGGAACGGGGAAATTTCCAGCTCATAATTTAAGATTTATGAATTTTATGAGAAGGCCTGAAGATGGAAAGCTTTTTCGTCTTTGGGCCTTCTTGGAATCCGGCCGGCCACTTTTATAAGGCTCCTCTTGCTTTCACCAAGGTTTTCCATTCTCATTCTTCCAATAAACGCCTCGTCAAATTACCAAGTTATTTAAATTATTGTTTTTTCAGATACCCTACTATGATCTGCTGATGATAACCGTCCAGTTCCGACAGTTTCCGGAGTATCATCACCTCATCGACCATTGAGGTATCTCCTGCGAAGTATAGCCGATTCTTTGATCGAAAAATCAAAATATTTTCTCATCGTTAAAGACTCAACTGCATGGCGTGTAAAAGGCTGTTTATCCACGAGAATATTTTTTTTTCTTAAAACATTCATTGCAAGCGGCAGGCTTGCGGTATTAAGAATGACCAGATCAATTTCATCTGTTTGAAGAGCATCGGTCAAGGATTCCAATATTTCCAGTTTTGTTTCACTGAAATTCTCATGGCCTTCAAGATAAATTGCAATATCCACATCACTTGACGGTTTTCTGACACCGGTGGCGAGGCTGCCGAAAAGATAGGCAAAAAGAACTCTGGGGTGAGATTCCAAACACCTGGCGGCGGCAGGCAGGAGGGACAGAATGTTATCCGGTAATCGATTGAATTTGAACATTAAATAAATTTTTCTGGGGAAAAATTTATGAAAACGTGACGGAGTCGTTCTTTAAGCAGGACTTTTTGTTTCACAAGGTCTTGTCAAAACTGCTGTAAAGTATCTTCAGCAGCCAATCAGCTGCCTATGATCTCCTTAATCACCATGGCGATTTTATTGCAAAAAAGATTTGTATCCTTTGTATTAGGGCCTTCGACCATCACGCGACACTGCGGCTGGGTGCCTGAGTAGCGCACTAGTACCCTGCCCTTGCCATCAAGTTTTTGTTCCACTCCCCTGATAGCCGCTACAACATCTGGCAGCGATTCCAGAGGCGGTTTGCTGGTCACATTCACATTGACCAGCACCTGTGGAAAAACCGTCATGATCGTTCTCAGTTTTGATAGTGGCGTGTTGTCGGTTTGCATGATTTCGAGAAGCTTCAGAGCTGTCAGCATGCCGTCGCCGGTTGTCTGATGGTTCAGAAAAACCGTGTGGCCGGAATCTTCGCCGCCGAGCACGGCGCCCTGGCTGTGCATTTCTTCCATCACATAACGATCACCGACGCCGGTGACGACGTTTTTGATGCCTTCTTTTTGCAAGGACTCCCCGAGGCCCATGTTGCTCATGACCGTGCTCACGACCACATTGTTATTGAGGCGGCCCTGGCGCTTCAGATACCGGGCACATATGGCCAGAACCTGGTCGCCGGTGAGAACGGCACCGGTTTCATCGACGGCAATCAACCGGTCGCCGTCGCCATCGAACGCCAACCCGATATTTGCACCGGTGGCCGTCACCTTTTCGGCCAGGCCCTGCGGGTGCTGGGAGCCGCATCCAGCGTTGATGTTTTTACCATCCGGTTCCACATACAACGCGCAAACATCCGCGCCCAATTCTGAAAAAAGGCTCGGCGCCAGGTAGGAGGTGGCGCCGTTGGCACAATCCAGCACGATTTTTAAGTTATCGAGGCGGCAATCGGTTGGAAAGCAACGCGCCAAAAACTGCTGGTATTGATGGCCGCCCGCCTCGAGCCCGCTTATTTGGCCGGTATTCCGAATTGCTCCGGCAGCGGCGGCAAGATCATCATCGAGCAAGGTCGCTTCGAGTGCATTTTCCATCCCGTCCGACAGTTTGAAGCCCTGGCCGTCGAAAACCTTGATGCCGTT
>CAWAAN010000007.1:0-94627 GCA_963779885.1 uncultured delta proteobacterium
GACGCATTGCTACGCATCTTGTGTGTCATAAATTCCGCGCTTGCCAGTGTCCATGACGCCGATGTCATCTCTAAACAGGTTTCCGGCAATTATGTGGCCGATGAAATATCAGCTACATATCGGGGAATGATGATCGCCATCGAATATGACCGCTGGGTCGTGTTTCATCAGATGACGCCAGCCCAATTGGTAAAGATGCTCAAAGCGCTGGCGGCAAATGTGAGGCTGGCCGCCTTTCGAAAGCATCCCCGAGGACCCAAAAAGCCGCAACCTAAACGGATCAGTTGCAAAAATACGCCCATGTCTCTACGGCTAAAATCATTGCGCGTAGAAAAAAAATAGAAGTACTGCCTTGAAAGGGCTGGGCGGTTTTGGCAAATCTTAGCAAGAGGCAAGATGTATCGCGGTATGCAGCGACTGTATGCCGACTTGCTTGCCGTTGTCGCATGGTACAAAGCGAGAAATATCTATCTGCCGGATTTCCTCAAACATGATAGGTCGGGTTCCAAATCGCTCTTCCAAGAACTGGCGAACCACCGGAACATAATTTTGCAGGCTCGCTTCCGAAAGTTTTCGTTCTTGAGAAAGGTAATTTGCAAACTCGCGCTCAATGCTCCCCAATTCGCTGTTGTCCACCTCCGTTGCGGGGACAGGAATCACATGTGACTGTCTCAAATGCTCAAGGAGCAGGTTTAATTTTGGAATGTCGGCCAGATGAATACGTCGCTCACTCTTTCGATCCCGAAGGAAATCAGCGGTGGTCTTCTCATCCAGGTCCGTCACACTCAAGCCTCCCAGTTGCATCCAACCACTCAAGGCTCCTACGAGCCGAAGGCCGTAGGTGATGGTGGACTTCGCGTACCCCTGCGGCGCGTGTCAATGAAAATGAGACACACTTTCAAATAAATTAAACTCTCGAATTTTCTGTCGAGGGCGGATTGATCCACACCGCCTTCGGCAGAGTGCCAGGAACCGGCATTTTATTCTTGAACCGGTTCGGATGTCGATTGAACGCCGATGCAAGCACCGATGCCCGGTGGCTTGCGATCTCATCGGCAAAGCCATAATGTACCTGCTCAGGGGTCATCAGTGCGATGCCGCTGTGCCGGTGCTCCTTGTTGTGCCAGGAGAAAAAGTCCTGGCAGAAAGATCGGCTATCCTGGATGGAGCCGAAGCGCCCTGGAAACTGCGGACAGTACTTGAGCGTTCTGAACTGGGATTCCGAGTAAGGGTTGTCGTTGCTGACATGCGGGCGACTGTGGGTTTTTGTCACTCCCAGGTCCGCCAGCAGCTGGGCCACTGCTTTTGATTTCATGCTCGATCCTCGATCTGCGTGCAATGTCAGTTGTCCGGGCTCAATGTGCTGCTTCAGGCAGCTCTGCTCGATCAGGCGCTTGGCGAGCGCTTTTTGTTCGCAATGGGCAACCATCCAACCCACAACGAAGCGGCTGAAAACATCCAGGATCACGTACAGATAAAAGTATGTCCATTTGGCCGGTCCTTTGAGTTTGGTTATATCCCAGCTCCAGAGCTGGTTCGGCCCGGTGGCCAGAAGCTCCGGTTTGCTGTAATGGGGCCGCTGAACCTGCTGCCGCCGCTCTTTGACATTGCCGTGTTCGGCGACCAGTATGCGATACATTGTTCTGGGCGAGCATAGGTAGCGGCCCTCGTCGAGCAGCGTGGCATATACCTCAAGAGGGGCCCTGTCCTGGAACCGTTCGCTGTGAAACTCGTCTAAAACCGCCTCTCGTTCAGGCTCTCTCAGGGCCAGCGGCGGCGCCGGCCGTCCAGCTTTCGGCCTGGTGGCGGCCGGGCTGTGGTAGCGGTAGAAGCTGGCCCGGCAAAGACCCATCGCCTCGCAGGCGGCCTTTTTGCCGACCGTGAAGCTCAATTTGTCGGCGGCTTGCATCAGTTGCCGCTTTCGATCTTTTCCAGATTCTGCTCGATGCCCAGAATCTCCGAGATTTTTTTTTGTGCCTCGATGATGATCTCGGCTTTTCGCAGACGGCCTTGAAGGCGCTGGTTTTCATTTTCCAGCTGCGCGATGCGCTCGGCAGAGGGATCTTTTAGGGATTCTTTGCGCCCTCTCTTTCTGGGGCTCAAGCCGTTTAGGATGCCCTTATCACGCTGCCGCCGCCAGGTGGTAAGATGCGAGGAATAAAGCCCCTCACGGCGCAGCAGGGCTCCTATTTCACCGGGTTTAAGGCACTGCTCGGCCTCGTGCAGCATGCGCAGCTTATAGCCGGCGGTAAATGTTTTGCGTCTCTTTTTCTCCGGCACTTCGGGATCCGGCGTGTTGATGGGTCCGGCGGGGATTGATCGCCCCGCGGTTGGGGAAACTCCGGTCGTCCTACGGACTCCCTGCGTTTCCCCAACCGCGGCCAAGGCCTCGGGTTCAGCATGCAAAGGGTTTAGTGTGTGCAGTGTTTTCATAACTCTACCTCCTACCCGCCCTACATTAATTTATCAATGGGTAGGTGTCTCACTTACATTGGCACAGAGGGCTGCTTTGAAAGCCATGCCGCAAAATCATCAATGTGTGGGCCTAATGGGCCTCCGTGCAGACGATCCAGTACCCGTTGGTCTGTGTAGAATTGATCGGTCATATCGCCTCCTTTTCTGTTTATAGATTTGAGGAGATTAGGTCGGATTATGCCGCGAAAAAAATCATGGATTCTACTGTATTGGCGGGTAAATAGAATGGCGGGTTCAAGTTAGGTTATTGATTGCCGGCATAATCCGGCTGGCGGCATAATGCCAGATGTCGTTGGGCAGCTCGGCCTCGAACTTTCGCCGGTCAACCGCCGGCGGCGCGGCCGAAGACATCAGGCAGTGGCGCGTAAAAAAGCGCCACACACTGCTTGGCGCCAGCCGGATGCCGGGGCTGACCAGTTGGCGCTTCTGCATGACCTCGATGATCGATGCGACGGTGGCCTTCGGCATCTCTTTTCGCAGCTGCACCAGGTTGGCGGAGGTCTCAGAATCGATGCTGCGCGATTTGCCGCTGTCGTTTCTGTCCCCCGGATAAAGGGCCTCGAGTTTTTGCCCGCCGGCACGGTAGCGGGCAATCTAAGTCGCGCAGCGTGCTTTTGCCGATGCGGGTGCGATGTGAATAAGGAATGGTCCATTTTCGGGCGCACTTCTGCGCAAGCAATCGGCCCCTGTTCTCTCGCGGCAGCCTGGCACCGGTCACAAAATCGGCAATGACCCCGAAAACGGAAGACCGCAACCTGTTTTTTTTGCTCTTCGTCCATGGCAAAGCTCCTTTTGATAGGGTTTGCCCTGTCATAGACCAAGGGATTGAAGCTGTCGCAGGCACTGTTCGGTGGGGTGGTTGCCGTCCAGCCCCGACGACACATTAAACCGTCCGGCTGACGGTACCCGGCCCATACCCACCAGCCGGTCAAAGGCGGCGATCAGGTCGGTGTCGGCCGGCACGCCGAAAACAGCCAGCTCCTGGGCCGTAAATGCCGCAGCCAGTTGCGGGCACGGCTGGCCTTGCATCCCCGGGGCCAAAAGCCTGTTTCGAGACGTTCGGCCAGGGTGTTGCGGATGGTGGCCGCAGCGCTCTGATGCCTTTTGAAGTAGCCCCTTGGCCGCAGGCGGATGATGCAGCCGCAGGCCGGGCACCGATAACAACGCAGCCGCAGCGCCTTGGCAAAGCCTTCAAAAATCGTAAGCACCAGCCCGTGGCCCCAAACCTTGGGATGACCGCACCGGCCACAGCACGGAGGTCTCGGCCAAGTGCACTTAGAGGCATCTTGCGCAATTCGCTTGAGATCCAGATCAAAAAAAGCTATCATCGCTTCACCGTTTGGTAAGGCAAACCAGCCTCTGCGTTTTGGGGAGCGGTGAGTGTGGCTTCACTCACCGCTTCCGGTTTCTCCAAATAAAAATGGCCCCTTTTACAAGAGACCATTTAATCTGCAATCCGCACCCTGTCTATCAATTCATTGTGAAAAATTCACCCCTTTTCCGACCGCTTTAACGTGGGATTCTACAAAAGCACAGGGTTTCGTATAAAACCTTTGGTAATTTTCCGGTGGCGGCCAACTGCAGGTCACTTTCTGCATGAATCAGCCAATCTTGAGGGCTCCCTTTTTCAGGCGGCATAAAGCTCCCTCCCCTCAACAAGAATCGCCCGGTATATCAACCCGATATTATTTTTGTGCTTTTCAATGTCCTCGGGTGTTGCGACGATTATATCGACCGGAATTCCTGATTCAGCGACCTTTTTATAAAGTAGTTTTGATGTATTACGACGGTGGGTGCCTTCCGGCATGATCACCAGGATGTCGTAGTCGCTCTCTTTGTTTTCACTCTCTCGGCTCGCGGAGCCGAAAAGGATAATTTTTATCGGCTGGACTAAGTCTACGATTTGACGAACAACAGTGTTTAGGCGGTCTCTTTGAAGCGGCATCGTTCACAGCCTTGTTTAGGTATTGACAATATAAGGTATCGTTATCTCTCAAAATTGTCAATCAATTCGAGTGGTAAAAATGGATTTGATGCCTTTAAAATTCCTTCTTTCAACGGATGCCGCCGGCTTGGTTTCGACGGCGACGAGCCGGCCCTGAGGGTTTTCGAGCGAAACGTCGACTCCCTGGCCGGTGGCCGTCCGGCAGTGGTACAAGGATACACTCATCCTAAACCAGGAAATCTATTTCTGAGGTTCAGCGGCAACGAAATCCGCCTGGCGGGACGTCCGTTTCATCTCTCTATTTGGTTTAAATCATTTTCCCATCATGTCGTGGGGCACAGGCTGGTGTCGGTGAAGTGATTGCGTACCTGCCCGCTGCCCACCATTTTGGACAGCAGCCTGTAATTGTTCCGCTCATATCTTATCCGCCCGGCGATGATGGCGGGGTGGACTCTTAATTTTTCCGCAAGGGCGGAAATTTTGTCCGCCGTTGTCTCGCCTTTCAGCGGATTTTTATCCCATATTTTCTTGGGGATTAGCCCGTCTCGGGTCATCTCGTCCGCTTCTTTTTCGGTCTTATCCTCTCGGTCCGCATCATGTGCTCTTAAATCCAGATCATCGATAATAATCCGCTCCGTTGAAGTCAGGTGTCTGGCAACGTGGGCGAGCTCATGCATCAGGCAGAACCAGAAATTGTCGATCCGGTCATAACGGAGGGTCAGGCCGATCACCGGGGTGCCGTCCGGCATTAGCATCGCCGCACCATCCAGGTATGTTTTGGGCAGGTGGGGTAAGACGATGAGGTGTATTCCGTTTTTTTGCAGATATTCCCTGGCCAGCAGGGGACCGTCTTCAAAATAGCTAAGCCGCGCGATTTCCTGCAAAGTGCTCTGCTTGATCGATCCCTTTTTATATTTGTGGTTCAGGGGGTTGTTCCTGGCGATTGAGAGCACCCGGACGCACCAGGCCGTCAGAGCGTAAGGGTCCATTTTGCTGTTGTAACGCGCGCCTTTTCCCTTTCGGAAAAATGCCGGAGAAACCGCCTCCAGGCCGCCGGCTTGGGCTATGAAACTGCGCATCAGTTCTTCGGCATTCTCTTTGAGGTTTTTTCCCTTGGGTATCCAGCAACGCTTGTCCATTTCGATTATCGGAAATCGGTGCCACGCCACATCCTGCATCTCTTCCGGGAAACCGGCCCCCGGCTCTCTAAGGAGCACTTCGGCCGGAATGCCCAAGCTGCGATTCAGCGACCGCATCATGGCCAGGGTGAGCGGGCGCTTGCCGTTTAGGACCTCGGAAACCTTGCTTTTGGCTCCGAGGTAAGGGACCATGTCTTTCTGGCCGAGCCCGAGCTGATCCATGCGAAATTTAATTGCCTCAATGGGGTCGGGTGGTCTGATGGGATAATGCCTCTCCTCGTACATCTCCACCAGGGCGGTCAACAGCTCCAGCGCATCCATTTCAGCCGTGCCGGGTTTGGCATCCATAAGCCCCTCAATGCGAGATAATGCCGTTTCGTAGTCTTTCTCCGTTTTTATCAGACGGCTTATCATCTAAGCCTCCTCTGCATTGATTTTGTCGTATTCTTTGTGAGTTCCAATAAACCTAACAAACACGGTTTTTGACGCATAGTTGATTCTGACGATCAGCCGGTATTTGTTGCCGGCAATGTTGAAAACCACCCGATTGTCACCGATTATGCTGGCCGACCGGTACCGCTCCTTTATATCCGCCGGTGAGCCCCATTGCGCATTCCTGGCTTCGTAATACCATGCCTCCAAAGATCCCTTGGCGTCCCCCTGGCCAGGCTGCTCGTAAAAGGCAATCAGCTTTTTCTGGCTTATGACATGCACAATTTAATCGGTTCCCAATTAAGTGTCAACTTAAAAGTTCCCTTTTTAGGAACTTTTTTGAAGCCACAGTGTTGGCTTTATATCTTTACGCATCCGTACCCACATGAAACCGTGGATGAGCACCAGACTTTTTAACGACTCGCTCGGGGAGAGAAGTACGCGTGTATGGCAAAGGGCCGTTGACAAGCTGCAGCGCGTATTGTAAGGAAGTAAGAAAATAAGATTATAAGGAACTTCTAAAATGCTGGTAAAATTGACGTCTAAAAACCAGATCACCATACCGAAGAAAATTATCGCGCAGCTCGGGGAGATTCGGTATTTCGAAGTGGCGCTGCAAGAGGGTGTCATTGTATTGAGGCCCCTCAAAACATACGACACCGATCTCGACAAGATCCGCTCGAAGGTCGCAAAGCTCAACCTGACGCCGGACAGTGTTAGTGAAGCGGTAAAATGGGCGCGGTCAAAATCACCCCGGTCGTAATCGACACCAACGATTTGGTCTCTGCCCTGCTTATCGGCGGGAAGCCCGCCAGGCTGATCGATCTATGGAGAAATAAGCACCTGCGACCGTTTCTGTCCGAAGAGATGATCGACGAGCTTATCCGCGTACTGGCCTATCCTAAATTCGACCTGTCTGAAAAGGAAATCGATTACATACTGTATACGCAAATCCTACCATTTTTTGATGTAGTGGAAATCCCGAAAGGCCCGTTGATCGTCGAAGACGACCCCCACGACGACATGTTCCTGCGTTGCGCCGAAGCCGCCGGCGCCAAATACATTATCAGCGGGGCCCACCACCTGCTATCGTTGACATCCTATAAGAATATCCCGATTCTCACACCGGCGGAATTCCTGGATACCATCGTAGAGGATCAGTAGAACTGTTTTTTGAATTCGTTGAATTCTCTTTTCAGCTCCGCCAACTCATTTCCCAAGGCCTGGATGTCTTGTTCGATTTTTGCGATACGCTCAGGTTCCGCGGAGACGTCATGCCCGGCATCAGCCACTGTTTCTTCTTTAATGAGTTGCGGTTCGCCGCAAAGAAGGTGGCTGTAACGGGATTCCTTGCGGCCGGGCTGGCGCGGGAGGCACCCGGCAAAGCCGACTTCTTCGAGGCGGCCCAGGGTTTCATAAACCTCATCCAGGGTTTCGAACGTGCAGAGCCGGGTGGTGCGGCCCTTGATCTCGCCCGCTGTCTGGGGCCCGCGAAGCAGCAGAACGCAAAGGACCGCGGATTCCCGGGGAACGAGGTTGTGCGCGTGGGTAAAGCGCTCCTCGGCCTTCGGGACCCGGCCGACGTGGCTTTTATGGACCAGTTCTTTCTGGGCCAGTTCGTCCACAATCTCTTCCACGGTCTTCTCCGTGTAGGAGACGACCGGATCGCGACTGGATTTCTGATTGCAGGCGGTCGTCAGGGCATTGATGGAAAGAGGGTAATATTCCGGTGTCGACAGCTCTTTCTCGATCAGACAGCCGAGCACCCGGACCTCTTTGTCGCTGAGCACGATGTTCATGGGTATGGTTGTTAAAGCAGACTTAAACAATTTTCCGTAAAGAAGAAAGTAAACCCGGCAGGTCTGTTTGAATCGTTTCCCATATGATTTTTTCATTTACGCCGGAATACTCATGAACAATGATATTTCGCAGATCCGCCATCTCCCTCCAAGGGATCTCGGAGTGCGATTGAACAATCTCGTCCGGGATGTGTCTCGCAGCTTCTCCGATGATTGTAAAATTCCTTATTACGGCATCGATCGTCTTAGGGGCCCCAGAAAAGATAATTCCACATCTTGCTTGTCTTTTGGCCCGTCTACTGCGTTACATCCTTCGACACGTATCTCGATATGCGCCGCTGGATGTGCCTTGTAGACGAACCCAAATCCGGCGCAATCTTGTGGAATTATGTCTTACCGTGACCTAGAATCATTGCGAAACTGCTCGAAACTCATGCCCGCGGTGTAACTGAGAATCTTTTCTATCGAATCAACTATGTCCGCGACGCGAAATTCCCAAGCTCTATGCGGCATGAACAGCCTCGTTCAGAATATCTTTTCTCAACGCCTTGTGAAGGGAGTCCCGCGTCGCAAGGTCAACTTCGCAATGGAGCAATTCACTTAAATCCCTTTTCAAACGGATGAATTCAAATATACCAATCCGGGCATCCGGTTCGAAATCAACCAGGATGTCAATATCGCTCATTTCCCGCACCTCATTGCGAGCAAAGGAGCCAAAAATATAGAGGTCTTTAACAAAATAGTCCCGCAAAAGATCTTGATTTTGCTTAATTATATTAATGGCATCGTTCAGTTTCATTATTCAGGTGCTCAATAGTTTTCCGTATACTGCAGAATCTATCGCCATGAAACAAAAATGTCAATAATTACGAAACTCTGTACCAGGGTTAGAATGCACTTTGAGGGTTGGAAAATGGGAGTGAGCTGAAAGATCAATAACCCGTCTGCGGCTGCCGGAACAACGCTCTGTCAGGGATATATCGTATTTCCTGCACACGTGCTGTGCCAAGGCCTCCATATCTATCCGCTGACCCGAGAGCCTAAGATTCTTTTTGACCAGACCGTCCAGACCGGATATGACCTCTTGGGCAAACTCGCTGTCTCCTAAGATTCTCTGATCCGACCGCTGCTTTTCGCCACGGCTCCTCAGCGATAAAACCTCTGACCATCCCCCCAGACTCCTGACTAACCCACCGCAACAAGCTCCGGCCGTCGTCCCAATGCTGCTCCTTTCTGAACATATTTTACATAATCTCTACGACGATACCGATCTTGACCAAAAAGAGAAAGGACATAATAATGATTGTCGTTGTCCTGGATGCAAACGGCGTTGCCGGATTCTCAATGAGAACGGCGCGTATCGATTATGGCGCGATCTGCCAAATTAAGGGTGCTCGGTTTTTACTTTGGTATTGCCCCAAGAAATCTTGTGCCGGCTTCATGGGCGGGCACAGGGCTGCTCAAAGCCCGGTCGTTCGTTTGGTATCGGTGCAGAGAGATGGCTGGTCACAGCAGACCATATTGATATGGCCACCGAAAGTTTGCCCCCAAAGCTGATTCCGAACTTTTATTTATTACCGCTCTGGCGCCTGTCGGAGCATAGTGGACGGCGATGGCCCCCTAATAGGGTGGGCAGTCTGAAATAAAAGATAAGCTTTAAGCCGATTCACTGCTGGAGACATCAAGCCTTCTCCCTGCAATGGGATCGTGTTGGATATAAGCACTACTTGCTTGCCAACACCTTGTACATATCATCATTGTCGACGATCGGCGTGAGATTGTTGAGCGCCAAATCGGTCCACATATGAAACAATTTGGCAATCTGTATCGCATCCGAAGACTCTAAAATACTCCAGTTTTCATCTTGCGTGAGAGAGTGCCATGTTCCAAGAAGTTTGACTCCCTCGACTTCACCATTGCCAATTTCTTGGAATCGT
Source organism: uncultured delta proteobacterium (assembly GCA_963779885.1). Lineage (GTDB taxonomy): Bacteria > Desulfobacterota > Desulfobacteria > Desulfobacterales > SG8-13 > JARFQH01. Next base: position 9,728 of record CAWAAN010000007.1, read on the forward strand.
TTATAGACGGCATCCCGATTCTCCGTTTTTATTTTAGTATAAGCTATAAATAACATGGGGGTTTCTCCTCTTCAAATTGCATTTTTTCGATAGCGTGGATCGACACCCCTGCATCTCGGTGTTCGGCGGTCCGCATCTTGGACCAAAAGGGCACGTCGTCTCATTTATTAGAGATAAGGCCCATTTCAGGAAATGTCTATGCAGGCGCCGAATGCGTGCGCGTCACCTGGCGGTGTGAAGCGCGGCTTAACACCGGCCAGAGGCAGAAAATGGTTAGGTATAATTGATCTGCGACCGTGTGTATCCCTCGTCGGTTTGATACGAACTGAAATAATTGATGAGCTGAAAACGTAGCAATTCCCTTAACAAACTGGGCGGCAATTGCATTCCAGTGGCAATATTATTCCAGTTGATAGTCGTGGTGATAAATTGAATAGACGTCTTTTTTATGTCCTTTTATGGGAATGTAAAATGGACATCATGTTAAAATTACATTAAGGACAAAAGTTACCGATTTCAATCTCGGGTGCCAGGTTGACCCGCTGACGGTGTGGTCTTTTTTTGCGCGGCGCCGGCGCCTCGAGATGTTTAAAAGCGACCAGCCTGACATAATAGCCGGATTCGGGCTGAGCTTCGACGAATCCCGTGGTTTTTAGCTCTATGTAAGGCTGGTATACAGTTGAGATGCTGAGGTTCGTCTGTTGGCGGAGCGTGCGGATGGAGGGCAGCTTCTCTCCGGCCTGATAGGGCCCCTCTTATGTTTTTTTCTCGATTTCGCCAGCCAGCTGCCGGTAATGGAAGGCCCGGCGGCCATCACTGTCGAGCGCATTGCGTTGAGTCGCCAAATCGACAGCTTCGAGGAAGATCCGACCGGGGAGGTATTGAGCAACGGGCGGCAAAGTCCGCTTCCCGGCATCTTCATACGTGCGCCGCGACTGGTCGCGGCTCGGCCGGCATTATCGCCTTCCTGGCGGATGGCACCGCCGTCGCTGCCCGCCAGTTCAAATGGCTCGTCACCTCCATCCACCCGGAGCTTTCCCACGATCTACGCTTCCACCAATATTTCGCCGAAATGGTTCGTTCGTGAAAACTGCACCGCTTGACGTAAAAAGTCGGTGATGACTGATAAACGTATCTCAAATTTAGAGTTTATGTAGATACTGGACTGTAACACGGTGATCAACTGAAAAAGGCATAACACAACATATGCCGATCGTTTTCTTTCACCTGCACTTATAGATCAGCATCCCGCTTACTTTTTCAGATACAGAAAATTGAAAAACCAGTCACCTGGGGATAAGAAGTAAGCGTATTCATGAGGATGTAGGCAGCCGTGTTGGCGATCGTGAGAATCTGCAGGATAAACATTGTTGTTAGAAAAATGGCATAGACATTGGGAAACGACCCTGGCAGACTTCGCATCAATGATTAAATTATAAAAATAACATTCTTAGCGTTGCTATGCTCAACAATCCTCTCCACGTTGCTGTTTTTCAGGGTAAAGGCGAAAAAGAACGCTTAGAAGTTGAAAAAATGTTCTGTGAACTTTTAACTGAACTTCCTGTCATCGCTTTTCTCGCCAAAAAAACAGTATATTACCGGAATGAGATTGTCTCTAATCTTGCTTGATCAGGAAGCGACTTCGGACATCGGTCAGTAGGACTCGCGGCGCGGGCTGATGAACCGCGGTCGCAAGGAGGAAAGATGATGACGTTGTTGCAACGGAACGAATATGCGCGCCCGGGAAAAGAGGAGAAATTCCGGAAGAGCGCGCCGTGGGTTCTCGCGGCGGTGTTGGCGCTGGCGGTGTTGATTCCAAGACCGGCGCTCGCCGCCGACTGTGCGAAGTCCTGGGATGCCTTGATTAAACTCGCCGCCGCGCAAATCGATCGTGTCTTTGGCGATGTCGCGGCGAGCACCCGTGCCCTTGCCGGCGAGTACGTGGCCCTGTCCGAGAGTGTCCCGCCGGTGACGCCGGCCGAGCGCGGCGCCTGGATGAGACGTTTTCAAGCCAAGGGCAATACCGTGGGCTTTAAGAGCTGGCCGGGCGATCCGCGCTCCTCGCCGCCTTTTCAAGCCCCATATCCATCGTTTTATGATTACAAGGGGAAGGCGTTTACCGACGACACCTTCCGTCAACTCGAAATCTTTAAACGCATGACGCCATTGTTTCGTGCGGCATACAGGAGTTTCGGCTTCTCCTGGGTGTATCTCACCACCGCCCGGGACATGATGTTGATCTATCCATTTCTGCCGCTCACCGAGGCCGTGAACAACGCCCAGCCGACGCGGAAGGTGTTTTACACCAGCGCCGATTTCAAAAGTCGTGACGTTGGTTGGACGCTACCCTATCTGGACCTGGCCGGAGCAGGCATGATGATCACGGTTTCCTATCCGGTTTACAAAGGTGATACTCTCCTCGGAGTAGTCTCGAGGGACATCACCCTGAAGCAGCTGTCGAGCGAGGTGTTGAATCATCTGGCGGCGGGTGAGGGCGCAGTCGCGTTCATCGTGGATCGATCGGGCTTGGTGATCGGCGTCAGTGATCCCGTGCTCGCCCGGGAACTGGACCTCGTCAATTCCAGGGCGGCCGCGGCGGTTCTGCATTATCGCACGGTGCAAGGCCTGAGACGGCTGGGCAGTAGATCGGCGGATGCGTCCGCTTCCGCATGGATAGACCAGGTTACTGAAGAGCTCCTGGCCAGGGAAGCGAATGCGCCCGCTTCCTCGGTCATCCGCTTTGTCCAGGGCGGGCGGGAAATACTGGCGGCGAGAATGTCCCGAACCGGTTGGTACGTTGTATCCGCGGTTCCCGAATAATGCACCACTCGGCTCGGGTGCCGTTTCCGCGAAGCGTTCCCCCGACCAGCGCCTTGCGGCACGGCGGTTATGCCGTCTGTGACGACCTATCGCATCTAAATCCGCAAGCCCTGCCAGGCATTAGCTGGAGATCATTTGCAGTCGCCCGCCGCCGTCGACGAAGTATAAATTCGGTCCATCTAACCTACCCCGGTTCCGGTGCCGACCGGCGGATGCGGTCTCCCCAGCGAGACTGACGCCAGACGGAATCTGGGGGAAGACTGTGGAACGTCCGTTCTATCTCTCCATTTGATTTAAAATCATGTTCCCGCGCTTATCGTTTTTTTTTATCAAACCCTGCTCTGTGAAAGCAAATGAAAGGTATTTGGAGTGCTGTCCCCTCTTTAAGGTCACAATTTGTGACCTTAAAGATTTTTGCTCCTCATCTGTGAGTTCAAACATAAAATCAGGTGGAAAACGCTCAATATTTCTCCGGACGGCCTGTTTCAAGACCTTGGTCTGCACGCCATACAACTCAGCCAGATCGCGGTCCAGCATGACTTTTTGACTGCGAATGAGGTAAATCATGCGTGCGATTTTTTCGGCTGGAATCGCTGATTTTTGAATGGCTTTCTTGGGCATGATCGATCCTATTCAATGAGTTCACCGCCCGTCCCGCTTAGGCGGGACTCGAGGCACGGAGGACGCGGAGGAGGACGGGAATGGCTGACTCAGCCCGGATATGTCAAGTGAAGTTGGATAAACGACCATCAGCACAATACGGGGAATCCTGAAACACAAATCAGCTTTAGCTGATGAGTAGTTTTTAAGCGGCTGCCCCTCACGGCCGGTCAAAAAAGACGTTGTCTCTGCGAACTCTGCGGCTCAGTGTGAGATTGATTTTGCTTTTTTATTCACCCCCGCCTGTCCCAATTACCCTTGCTTAACTTCATAATCGTTCGCCACCTCTCATCTTGCTCAACACCTTGTCCAGGATCGAGGACACCTGTGGATGCATTGGGCCGGTTCGTCTGGTATGTCTGCTTGTGCCGCTATATTCCGAATCCGTCAAGGTGGCCTTCATCCTGTCGATATCGCGCACACTTTCCAGCTCATGGCCTCGTCGATATGGAATAGCAGGCGATCCCAATCTTGAAACCCGGGTTTTCGGCGACGTAATCCGGTAGGATACTTCCAAGCACCCGAAATGACAAAGGCAACAGATCATAGGGTTTTTTGTACCCGTCGGGTCCGTATAAAAGCTCATTGCAGTATCGTGACTGAAAGATGGTCGGAAGATTCTGGACGGATGTCGCCTGCCTTTCCCGGCTGTTGCATTTGAGGGGCTCATTGCTCGCCGAGGTTTAATAAGAATAGACCGTTTATGAACAAAAACCATTGAGGCGGGGTCTTCCAGAGCCCGAAATCGGCTCAAATAGTGACAGACGGGGAGCGCTGACAAGGGAGTTTGAAGTCCAGAAGCACACATATATGAGACGGTGGTTAAACAGGCCATGGCATGATCATTCAACTATTCTGTGCCATGTTGTTGGGGAGTCGCCAACCCTATGGTCATACCGGCGCCGGGATTTGAAAAAGTCCCAAATGATCTCGGCGGCATCGAAATTCTTCAGCGGGTCGTCTTCGGCCAGGTCGGCCGTAAAATATGTGCCGGGCCACACATGACCCCAGCCCTTGATCAGCCAGAGAGCGACTGCGGTGTCGTTTTTACAGTTCTCCCAGGTTTTGATCAACACGTTCTCGCCCCGCAATGCTTGAGTGACCGGTTGGGGATCGCATCCGTTGTGGTCAACCCAGAATCCAACCGAATCCTCCACCGACCAATATGCGCGGGTGCCGCCTCTGTGGCGGCTGACGCCGCCTTCATAGGGGACGTCATCATCGGCCAGACCGTGAAAGGCGATGACGGAAAGCGGCTTCACGGGTTCCGGGATGCGCCACTCCGGAGCATCCGCCGCCGGTCTTCCGCCAATGGAAGCAGCAAGTGGCGCAATGGCAGCCAGAAGCTCTCCCCTCTCCGCTGCAAAGCGATACACCAGCATGCCGCCGTTGGAAAAACCGACCATATAGATGCGATCACGATCAATCTTTAACCGAACGCTCACATCTTCAATGGCCGCGGCAATAAATCCCACGTCGTCTAATTTGTCGTCAGCGGCTTTTCCGCAACAGTGTCCGGCATTCCAGTGCTGCAGAAATCCCATAATTCCGAACCCGTTGGGATACATGACGATAAAATTTTCGCTGTCCGCCAAGCGGCTGAAATTGGAAAATTTTTCCATCCCCTTGGCCGTGTCGAAAGCCCCGTGAATGACGACAACCAGGGGCAACGGTATTTCCGGTTTGTAGCCGGCGGGGATATGAACCAGGTAATTGCGGCGAAACCCGTTTATGCGGATGTCCACTGAGCCCCGGTAGGTTTTCTGTCCCACAAGACGGTTTCCCTGCGGCACGGACGCAGTGCAGCCGATTGGGAAATGAGAAGCGATCAAGAGGACGGTTACGGTCAATCCCGAAATAATTTTCGTTGCTCGCGCCATCCCTCGTCCTGATAAAGGCTCAGTTGATCTATCTGTGCCAAGGCTATCACAACCCGCTTCAATGAAGCCAAAGCATAAAGCCTCAATGAGAATTGGATATGGTGAGTATTTCATCGTAGCGTCTGCTGTTGGTAATAGCAACAGCCACCAAACGGGCGGTCAGGTCCAGCAGTTCAAAGTCGTCGGTTGTAAAGTCCCCGCTTTTCTTGTTTAATGATTGACGTGTGCCGGAACATCGCTCCTTGTCATCAAGCACCCCGGGGCGGCGCCGGTCATGCCTCCTCGCCGTTCAGGGCATGCCGGGTCAACGGCGGCCGCACCGGCTCGCCGGCATCTTCATCCTGACCGTGCAAGAGAATGGCGCCGTTCACATCGCCCACGGCGTTTTTGCCTTTGCTTTTCACGTTGAACATGGCCTGGTCCGCCCGCGCAATAATGGCGGTGATGTCTCCGGCGTCGTCGGGATAGGTCGATACGCCGAAGCTGGCCTGCAGCCGGACGCCGTTTTCGATGTTGGGCAGGAACATCGTTTGCAGCAGCGCGGCGCGGATCTCTTTGGCTTTTTGAAGGGCCCGGTTCTTGTCATGGCCGGGAAGAACGGCCACGAATTCGTCGCCGCCGTAGGCCACGCCATAAGAGGGTTCGGCGAGGCAGCTGCCCAGCACCGCGGCCACTTCCGCCAGGGCCTTGCTGCCGTTGAGATGGCCGTGGGTGTCGACTACACGTTTGAAGTTGTCGATATCGAAAAAAATCAGGGAAAAGATAGTGCCCTTTAATCGGCCCTCTTCGACCAGTTTTTCCAAGGAGCGATAAAAATAGCGCGTATTGTACAGGCCGGTCAAATTATCGTGCAGGGATAAATAACGGTAGTTTTCCTCGCTTCGCTTGAGTTCTTCCTCGGCTTTGATGCGCACGGCCATTTCCATGTTCAGACGCTGGTTGACCTCCTCGAGCGCTTTCCTGGACCGGTAGAGCTCCAGGTGGGTTTTGACCCTGGCCTGCAATTCAGGACCGTTGAAAGGCTTGCTCAAAAAATCCATGGCCCCCATGGCGAACCCCTTGACGATGCTGTCGGTATCGTTCTTGGCCGTCAGGAAAATGATGGGCGTATCGCGGCTGTCGGGCCGGTTTCGAATGCGGCGGCAGACCTCGAACCCATCCATCTGGGGCATCATGATATCCAGCAGGATCAGGTCGAAGCGATTGCTCTCGACCTGGCTCAAAGCCGTCGCGCCATCCTGGGCAAACGCCATATGGTAGCTGTCGCTCTGCAGGATGCTGGCGGCGACCTGGATGTTTTTGGGCACGTCGTCAACGATGAGTATTTTGAAACGGTTATGTCGATTCGGATCCATCGATCGATTCCTTTTCTCTTGTCAGGTAAAAGGATTTCAAATTGGCGACGATCTGCGGATAGAGGCTCAACGCGCTGTTCACCTGTTCCACGTCGAAGGCTTTGACATGGGCACTCAGATCCGTTCCGTACCGCCTCAGGATCGCCAGGGAATAGGCGTCGCCCAAGGCGCTTACCCGACGGGCAAAGTCGTCGATCTCGTCGAAAAACAGGTTTTGCCGGGTGGCCGTCCAGCGCCGCATGCACTCGTTTTCGAGGAGTTCCAGAATCTGCGGAAAAAGATCGAAGCGGGCGGGCGTCAGGTCCGAGGCCGGCGCCTCTCGGGGTTCGTACAACCGATCGGCATAGCCGATGAAGCGTTTCAGCTCCCCGAAGAGAACATTTTCGGTGACCGGCTTGTCCAGAAATCCGGCAAATCCGATGGCCATAAGGGAATCTCTTTCTTCTTCCATGACCGAAGCGGTGAGGGCCACCACTGGAATGTGCCGGGTCTCCTCGTCGCGGCCGATCTGTTTCATGGCCTCGATACCGTCCAGGACCGGCATGTAAATATCCATCAGGATCAGGTCCGGTTGGTGCTGCCTGGCCAGGCGCACGGCATCTTCGCCGTTTTCGGCTTCTATGATGGTCAACGGCGTCCGAGCCAAATACTCCTTGATCAACATGCGGTTGAGGGTCAGGTCATCCACGATGAGGATGCAGGCCGGATCGAAGACAATATCCTCAGACTCCTTACCGGGCAAGGCCTCGGGCTCGGTCGCCACCGGCACTACCGTCACGTGCGGGATGACGATCTGGAATCGGCTGCCTTTGTTTTCTTTGCTTTGAACGGTGATGGTGCCGCCCATCATCTCCACCAGCCGCTTGGTGATTGAAAGACCCAGGCCGGTGCCGCCGAAGCGCTTTGTGCTTTGACCGTCTTTCTGCTTGAAGGCCTCGAAGATGTCGGTGTGATACTGCGCCGGTATGCCGATGCCCGTATCTTCGACCGCGATCGACAGGTCGATGCCGTCGCCGCCCACGGCGTCCCGCTTTTGAACCTCGAGGCGCACGAATCCCTTTTCGGTGAATTTGACGGCGTTGCCGATGAGGTTGAAGAGGATTTGCTTCAGACGCACTTCATCGAGGATCAAACAGTCGGGGATATCCCCTGAACAGTCGACCACCATTTCGATGTTCTTCAAAGTGGCTTGCGCGGAAAACATCCTGCGAACTTCATCGAACAAGGCGCGCGGCCTGACCGGTTCGTACTCGAGTTCCATCTTGCCCGCTTCGATTTTGGACAAATCCAGGATGCCGTTGATCAGACTCAATAGGTTCTTGCCGCTGGAACTGATGGATGCCAGGTAGTTTTTCTGTTTGGGGTCGGTGATCAGCGGTTCGAGAAGGTCGGAGAAACCGAGGACGGCGTTCATCGGCGTGCGGATTTCATGGGAGATGTTGGCAAGGAATTCGCTCTTGGTCCGGCTGGCCGATTCGGCCGTCTCCTTGGCGGCCTGGAGCATTTTGTTGGTATCGCTCAAAGCCCTCGTGCGGGCGGCCACCTGATCTTCCAGGTGTTCACGGTATTCCTGGAGTTTTTGATCGCGGGACTGGAGCGCGGCGAGCATCCCGTTGAAGGCATCGATCAACACGCCGATTTCATCCTGGGAGTGTTTTTGGACCCGGACCGAAAAATCCTTTTGTTCGGAAACAGACCCGACCACCCGTGTCAGGTTCAGGATCGGCTGGGAAATCACCTTCTGGAAAGAAGCCGACAACAGCCAGGCGATCAGGAACGCGGCCGAAACGATGATCCCGAATATGGCCACCGAGGCGTATATCTCCCTTCTGGTGCCGCTCAGATCGTATTGAATGCAAATGGTGCCGATGACTTTTTCTTCCTGTATGATGGGGTCAAACACGAACAGGTAGTCGCCGTCAAAGTATTGGCCGGGTTCCCGCAGGCTGGGAACGGAAAGATGGTTTTTTTTGTCCTGGTGCACAAACACGGCGAACTGTTGTCCGTCGCGATCGTAGATGCAGGCCAGCACGACATACGACCGGGCGTGGAGCGCCGCCAGGTTGGTTTCCGCTGTGACGCGATCGTTGAATACGATGGCGCCGACGCTGTTGGCCCCGATCACCTGGGCCAGGCTGGTGAGATCGCTGCGCAGGTTATTGCGGGTCTTGGTGATGTCCCTGAACATCAGGGCCGCGGAAGCAAACAGCAGGGCGATGCCGCTGGTGAGCATAATGATCAATTTCAACTTCCATCGGATCGAGACGTCCCGGAAGGCGCCCATTTTACTTTTGCCCCTCTCGGTATATCTGTGCGGAACCGAGCAATTGTGAACTCATCGTCAATCCGGCCCGCTTGGCGGCATCGATATTGACTTTGAAGCGCAGGCGATTTTTATCTTCGAAGAAATTGATGACCCCGCCCATTTGGGTGAAGCCCTCGATCTCTCCTATGGTCAATATGCTGCGTTCTTGGACCATGCCGAGAAGCTTCTGAACCAGGTTTCTGTCTTGGGTGGCGATATAGAGGATATGGCTGGCGTCTAGGCAACTCTCCTGCGTATAAGGGATAACCTTGATTCTTCTGCCCCTGATGGTTTGATCGTTTAATTTGAACAGGGCGTCTGCGGCCGGCGTATCGGACGCTAAGCACAGGACCAGGTCGTCGTCCTTGTCCTTGAAAGCCGCCGGGGGCCACGAGACGAAATTCGCGAAATTGTAAATGAAGCCGGTTTTGACGTCATACTCGGTGCCGATGAGGGAAGCGCCCCAAACCACCGCCGGTATGAAGATCAACAGGCAGAACAGGAGAGACATGCCGACCCGCGCGGCGCCGCTTCTTCTGGTGTGCCATTTTCCGGATAATGCTGCCATCGGGCAGGCCCTTAGAAATTCCAGTCGATTTTACCGTAGACGCTGCGTTGGACCTCCAGCGTCGAGAACTCCGCATGCCCCTCCTCCAGGAGATTCTGCCCCACCAGGGACAGTTCCAGTTTCGGGAAAGGGCGCCAGGCCAGCCGGGCATCCATGACCGTGTAGCTATCGATGTTCCTTTCCGGCAAGCTGCCGACAAAGCGCAGTGCCGCATCGAAATCGATCTGTGGTGTGACGTTCAAGAAAGACCGGATGGAGACGACATGGCGTGGATTGACGCCCTTGGAGACGAATTCGGCGATGTTCGGGTCAACGACCAGGTTTTTGTCGATTTGCGTGTTCAGGTAGGTATAGGTGCCCCCCAACCGCCAATTGGTCTTGACCTGCCAATCGGCGGCAACCTCCAAGCCATAGGCTCGTCCCGTGGCGTTGTTGGCGTAGGAAAGACCGTACGGCCCGGTCGGCGGGTTGCTGGAGATCTGTTCGAGTCCGATCAAGTTATCGTAGTCATTGTAATACAGAGCGACATCGAACCATAGGGATTGGATCGGCATAAAGCGCAGACCGAATTCGTAGGCCGTGAGTTTTTCGCTGTCGAGATCTGCGTTGCCCTGGGTGTTGACGACCACCGGGACAGTGGGGTCTAAAGCCGGCAGCAGAAGCTGGTCGCTGATCTGACCATGCAATTCGAGCCGGGAAGGCACGCGCACCGCCCGTGAGACGGCCGTCCAAAGGGACAGTTGGCGGTACGGTGTATACATCAGCCGGAGGCTCGGTTGGATTTCCAGCCCGGTGAACTCGTTGTGTTCAAATTTCGACCCCACGGTCAAGGTGAGCAGATCGGGTGCCAGATGGACCTGATCCTGTATGAAGGCGCTCCACAGGCTTTGATTCAAATCCAGTGGATCCATCTTGAAGTTGGGGCTGTTCTGGAATTCATCGGAGATGAATCGATATTGAAGACCCCACACGATGTCGTGGTATTTCGCGAGCGTCAGGTTGTTCTGAAAATCCAGATCGACCGTATCCACTTTGCCGCTGGCCGGATCATAATCCTTTTCGGCGTGGTCTAAATAGACCTGCAGCGATGTATCCGAAGCCGGAGAGAAGTCGTGCTGCCATCGTCCCAGCAAGAAGAACCCACTGGCCTCGGAGTCGTCGGTTTGAGGGCCTTGACCCGTGGGAGCGGTGGGAAAGAGTATCGAGCGCCGCTCGAACTCCTTGTTGTACCTGTTTCTGTAAGCTTCCCCCTGCAGGTTGAAGGTATTGGCTCCGACGGCCGGCACACCATTGGCGGGCGCGTTGTCGATGCGGAACCCCGCCCGGCCGGAACGCCAGTTATCGCTCGACTGCGGATTGCCGGCGGCATCCGCCAAGCCTCCGGCGACACTGTTCAAATCCCCGCGGTTGAAAAACTTGCCATAGGCCCGGTAAGCCGTCTGTCGCCCGAGGGTACCGCCATAGCGGAGGCTGGCAATCTGTTCCTCGCTGCCGGCCAATGCCACGGCCTTTCCGCCCTGGGTCTCGTATGCGTTCTTGGTGATGATATTGATGACACCGTTGACGGCGTTGCTCCCCCAAAGGGCGGCCCCCGGTCCCCGGATCACCTCGATTCGCTCGATGTCCTCCATGACCGTGTCCTGAACATCCCAGAAGACGCCGGAAAAGACGTGCGTGTAAACGCTGCGGCCGTCCATGAGTACCAGCAGGTTTTCGGCGAACTGGTTGTTGAGCCCCCGGATGTTGACGGCCCACTCCGTGGCGCTGATACGGGCCACATGGACACCCGGGGCCAACCGCAGCACTTCGGGGATGCTGGTCGCTCCTGAACGCCGAATCTGTTCCTTGGTGATCACATATACCGCCGAAGCGGCGTCCCAAACGATTTCAGGTCTCTTTGACGCCGAGACGATTTGGACGGTTTTCAGCTCTTCTAATGAAAACTTTGTAAAATCAGGTGTTTCGCTCTTTACTTGGTCATCCGCAGCAACGCTGATCCCGCAAATCGGCGCCAGGACCGATAGCCAGGCCATCACCAGAATATTGATGAAAATGAGGACCGACGCTCTCATCGGATACTTTCCTTCAGCATGAAGTCGGTAGGGTCGTGGACCGGACGGTGGCACCCGGGTGGTCCTGCCCGGCGGCGAACCAGTTGGTCAGAGCTTGAAATAGCCCAAAATACGGCGTGCGGCAAGAAAGAATGCCGCGGACTGTTCGCCGTTTTAACGGCCCCAACAGGGCGAAGAGTCTGTCCGACCACAACTGTAAAACAAACATAGTATACTAAAATATCCCATGGATACCAATACTTGGATTATAGCATCAAGAACAAGGAAAAGCAGGAAGTCGATTTTTTGATTGTCGAAGACAAGCGCCCGTTGATCCTGATCGAGGCCAAGCTCTCAGAAACTCAGCCTTCGCCAGCCTTGTTGAAATTTCAGACGGCACTCCAGGTTCCGGCCGTCCAGCTGACCAATCGACAAGATGGGGGCTTTCGGTTGATTTCCAACGATGCCCAACGGGTGCTCGTCGCTCCGGCGTGGCAGTGGATGGCAACCCTCCCCCGGCAAAAGACGTGAGTTGGCCGCCGCGCTGTTGGCCGTAGTGATGCATCACATAAGTGCGGTTGACGGATAACGAAGTTTGAGCTGACCGCCGCTGAAATCGACTACCTTATTTCTATTAGGCCCTTCTCTTGATTCCCTGCGCCCGTCACCAGGCGACGATGACCCCCTGGGCAGCCGCCGAAGCGTCGCCGACGTCACTCTTTAACGATTTTTTCACCACATCTCCCCTTTCCCTCTTTCACGCAGAGGCCTGCGGCCGTGGCGATCTTTTCCACCAGCGGGCCCTCGCGGCGCCAGACCCGGCAGGTGTCGATCAGGTAGTGCTCCAGGTGTTCGCCCGAGATCCTGCGGCGTTGCGGGTTGCGGTCGTTGTGCACCCAGTATCCCTGCAAAGCGGCCGGCGCCATGGCCAGCAGCAGGGTCGTCAGGTGGATGCAGCCGCTGCGACCACCGATTTTCTTGCGAACCCGTGAAGAAAACCCGCGCGACAGGGTAAAGCCCCTGATCTCCGCAAGCGTGCGGTGCATGTCGGCGCACTCCTCGTGCGGCGTCCGCGGCAGTTCGGCGTCGATCTCCGTGATGGTGAGGGTGCGAACGGCCACCTTCATGCAGATGCGCATGTGGTGCACGGCGGCCGCCTCCCGCGGCGTTCCTTCCAGGGTATAGGTTTGAACCAGCCGGCGGTCGCGCAGCTCACCGCAGACGATGATGTGCGCATCGTCACCTTCGTAGGAGGTAATCTCGATGCTGCGGCTCTGGAGTTTTGCTTTTTGGTCGATCTCTTTTAAAAGGTTCATCATTAAACCAAGGGCGAAAGGCTTAAGGTTAAAGGCTATCGGTCGAGATGGTCAAAATTCAGTTAGAATAAGCTCCCAAAGGTTCTTAGACAAGAAGCCTTAATCCGAGAAAGCTCAAAGCTGAGGGCTCGCAGGGGCGATGGTCTGGAAATGCGATTGACCGATGTCTGCCTCCGCGGCGCGTGTCAATGGGTAGGTGTCCTACTTACATTGGCACAAAGGCACCGTGGCAAAAAGTAAGGAAAAAAGAAAATAGGACCGGTACAAAAACAGCTGGGCACAAAACAGCTGCGCACAAAGGTAAAAAGGGGCCGCGGATCACTCCGCAGCCCCTTTGGTTTTCTGGTAGGCACGACTGGATTTGAACCAGCGACTTCTACCGTGTCAGGGTAGCGCTCTCCCCCTGAGCTACGTGCCTGTAAGGTAAGCGTTCACATAGCACCGCATCTGCCGTCTTGTCGGGCGCTTGAAGTACAATAGTACGTCTGCGCGCCCGACGCCTTGCACCTGCGGCACTCTGTAAACGCTTACGATTATGTGATTTAAATCCCATCGGACTTTGCGACGTTGTGAACGGTTACCCCTGCAAGAGGTTTGTTGTTAGCATCGGAGAGACCGGCTGTCAATCAGATTTTGCGGGCCAGGGCGTAATCGGCGATATCGAGCAGCAGTTCCCTGGCCGGTGACGGCTCGAAAATCTCCAGCGCCTGCTTGGCCTGCCGGATGTGGTCGGCCGCCTTGGCGCGGGTGTAGTCGAGGCTGCCGCTTCGTTCGAGCAGGTCGACCAGGTCCCTGAATTCAGCCGGCGAGAAATCTTTGTCGCGAACGACGCCCAGCAGGCGTTCCCGGTTTCCGTTGCCGGCATGTTGCAGGGCATGAATGATCGGAAGGGTCAGCTTGCCTTCGCGCAGGTCCGCGCCGACCAGCTTTCCAAGCTCGGTGCTGTCGGCCGTGTAATCGAGCAGATCGTCGGCCATTTGGAAGGCGAGCCCCAGGTTCAGTCCGTAGGCGCCGAGCGCCGCCTCTTGCGGCGGCAATTGATCCGCCAGGATGGCGCTGGTCCGGCAGGCGCCTTCGAACAGGACCGCGGTCTTGCGGCGGATGACCTCGCGGTATTCGGCTTCGGTCAGATCGAGCGCCCCCTTGCGCATCAATTGGTGGATTTCGCCCTGGGACATGTTTTCGGTGATCCCCGCGATCACCCGGATAATCTCGCGGCCGACCGGTGTCGGCCGCGATGGTCAGCGAGCGCGCCAGCAGGAAATCGCCAACGAGAACGGCGCTGGAGTTATCCCAGATGGAGTGCGCCACCGGGCGGCCGCGGCGCATCGCGGCGCCGTCGACCAGATCGTCGTGCAGCAGCGTGGCAGCATGCAAATACTCGAAAATAGTAGAAAATTTGTGCGTCTCGCTCCCTGCGTCACCGCACATCCTGGCGCTGATCACCATCAGAAGCGGCCGCAGCCGCTTGCCGCCACTGAACAGGATGTGGCGGGCGATGTCGGAGACCAGCTCCAGGTAAGGCTTCAGATTGGCGGAAAGCGCGGATTCGATCTTGACCAGGTCCTCTGACACCCGGTCGATAATGCTCTGCTTGAGATCCCCGGTCATACGGCTTGCCCCACCAGATCGTATTCGAGTGTGTCGCTGATGTTGACTTTCGCAAATTCACCGGTCTGCAGCCGGTCAGCGTGAATGTAGGTTACCCCGTCGACTTCAGGGGCCTGAAATTCGGTGCGGCCGACATACAGGCCCTCTTCGGGATGGTCCTCGACCAGAACGGTCAGTGTTCTCCCCCGGTAGTCAAGATTGCGTGCGGCCGAAATTTCCTGCTGACGCGTCATCAGAATGCGGTGGCGCTTCCGCGCTATCGCCGGCGGCACGTGAGCGGATAACTTGTGGGCCGCCAGGTCCTCGGCGTCGGAATATATGAAGCATCCCAGGTGCTCAAAGCGTTCGGCGTCAACGAAGCGCAGCAACTCATCGAAATCCTTATCGGTTTCCCCCGGAAAGCCGACGATGACCGTGGTCCGCAGGGCCGCCTCCGGCATCAGGGTCCGGATGCGGTCAAACTGGCGCCGCAAGTCATCGGGGCCGTAGCTGCGCCCCATCTTTTTAAGGACCGCGGCGCTGGCATGTTGGATCGGAATGTCGAAATAGGAGCAGATATTCGTGTGGCGGGCCACCGCCGTCACCAGATTGTCATCGATACTTTGCGGATGCCCGTACAAGAACCGAATCCAGAAGGCATCGGCGCCCGGAGCTTCCGGCAGGGCGGCCAGGGCCGTCAGAAGACGGGCCAGATCGGCCGGCGGTTGAAGATCACGCCCGTAAGCGGTGGTTTCCTGCGACACCAAAACCAGTTCCCGGACGCCGGTGGCCAGAAGCTGCCGGGCCTCGGCGACCACATCCGCCACAAACCGGCTCTTCTGCCGGCCGCGCAACCGGGGAATGATGCAGTAAGTGCAGTGCCGGTCGCAGCCCTCGGCAACCTTTACATAGGCCATGCCGCGGTTGCCGCGTTCACGCGGCACACCACTGCCGGACGGCGACAGGGCGTCCGGGTCCGGCAAAAGGCACCGGTCGGCATCCAACTTGCCTTCAGCCGCCGCGACGATTCGATCGAAGGCGCCCGTTCCCAGAAATACATCCACCTCCGGAATGGCCCGCACGATCTCGCGCCGGTATCGCTCCGGCAGGCAACCGGTCACGATCAGCCGACGGCAGCGGCCCTTGTCTTTAAATGCCGCCAGTCCCAAAATCGTGTCGATCGATTCGTCGGCCGCCGACTCGATGAAGCTGCACGTATTGATGACGATCACGTCGGCCTCATCGGGCGTGCCGGTGAAAAGGGCGCCGGCCGCTTTGAGGCGCCCGATCATGATGTCGCTGTCGATCTGGTTGCGCGCACACCCGAGGCTGGTGAGATGGACTTTCATGGAAGCGCTTCGATCACCCCTGTCGCTTTTTGACTTCCTCCGTGATCAAGGGAACGATCTCGAACAAATCGCCTACCACGCCGTAATCGGCCTTGGAAAAAATCGGGGCCTCGACGTCTTTGTTGATCGCCACGATCACCTTGGAAGACGACATGCCGGCCAGGTGTTGAATGGCTCCGGAGATGCCGCAGGCGATATAAAGCGTCGGCGAGACGACCTTTCCGGTCTGGCCCACCTGCTCGGAATGCGGGCGCCAGCCTTCATCGACCGCCGAGCGCGACGCCCCCACGGCGCCGCCCAGAACGCCGGCCAACGCTTCGATCTGGCTGTAATCCGCCCCCCCCATGCCCCGGCCGCCGGAGACGATGACGTCGGCCTCGGTCAACTCGATCTTTTCGGTTTCCAGGGTTTTTTCGATCAGCTTAAGTTGGCTCTCGCCCGGATCGATGCTGCTTTTTTCGATCACGCCCGCCTTGGCGGATTCGGCAATGGCGATGGCGTTCGGTCGCGTGGCCACGATTTGCGGTTTACCGGTCAGCGCGACTTTCGCCAGCACCTTGCCACCGTAAAGCGGACGGGTGGCGACGATGTTGCCGCCTTCGACCGCCAGCGCCACGCAGTCCATGGCCAACCCGGCATCGAGACGCGCGGCCAGACGCGCGGCCAAATCCTTGCCCTGGGTCGAGGCCCCGGTAATGACCACCGCTGGGTCGGCCGCGGCGATCACGCCGGCCACCACGGTGGTGTAAGTGTCGGTCAGATAGTCCGCCAGGCGCGGGTCGTCGGCCACGATGATTTTGTCGGCCCCGAATTTTGCAAGTTCGCCGGCGATGGCCTCGATCCCGGAGCCCATCACCAGCGCGGCCAGTTCGGTGCCCATGGCGTCGGCGATCCGCCGGCCTTCGCTCACGGCTTCAAAGGTGACTTTTCTGAACTTACCGTCTCTTTGCTCGGTTATGGCTAAAACGCTCATATTGTTCCCCCATAAATTTTTTTGCAAAAAATTTATAAATTGCGCCAGTGCCCAGTCAGAAATGGTAGATTGCGGTTCAGGCCAAGGCCGCAGTGCTTTTGCAACCGGAGGCGTAGCGGGCTACGTCGAGGATTGCAAAAAACGAGAACGCCGGCTTGGACTGAAAGATGCCGTCTGTGGCTGGGCACTCAAATGACTTTGGCTTCTTCGGCTAGCAACCGCACCAGCGCGGCCGCTTTTTCGGCGGCGGTCTCGCCGGCGACCATGCGGCCGCCTTTTCTTTCCGGCGGCGGCTGCAGGGAGACTATTTTGGTCTTCGGTTCCCCAAGGGCGGCCGCATCCAGTCCGATGTCGGCCAGGCTCTTGGTGGCCAGCGGTTTTTTCTTGGCTTTCATGATCCCGGGCAAAGAGGCGTAGCGCGGTTCGTTGATCCCGCGCTGGGTGGTGAAAAGCGCCGGCAGCGGCGCTTCGATCTCGACCACGCCGCCCTCGATCGTTCGTCGGCACCGGATTTTTCCATCGCCGATCTCCTGCTTGTTGACGATCGAAATGTTGGGGATGCCGAGCAGCTCGGCCACGGCGGTGCCCACCAGGAAATTGTCGTCATCGACGGCCCGCTGCCCGGCGATGATGACATCGTAAGGCATCTGCTTGAGCGCAGCGGCGAGTATCCGGGCGACGCCCAAACCATCGCAGCCCAAGGCCGCGGGATCGTTGATCAAAATACCTTCGTCGGCGCCCATGGCCAGGGCCGTTCGAATGGCTTCGCTGGCCTTGTCCGGTCCGACGGTAAGGATGGTGACCTTGCCGCCCTGGGCTTCCTTGATGCGCAGGGCCTCCTCGACCGCAAACTCATCATAGGGGCTGATCACCCATTTGATATCGGCGGTTTTGATCGACATCCCATCTTCGGCAACACTGATCATCGACTCGGTCGCGGGAACCTGTTTCAATAGGACGACAATTTCCACTGCTTCTTCCTTTCAATTTGATATGTGTTGGCGGGCGTTTTTTGTCCCTTGTCACCGATTTTCTTGTCGCTGACGGACGAAATTTTGCGTAAGCTCCTTGAATAAATGAATTAAAAAAAAGAACTACCGGACTGGACCGCGATTGTCAAGCGCTCGTTTGGGACCGGTTTGTTTAACCCGTCTGCGGAAAAGCGGATGAAAAATGGTCGATCAGCGTCCCGTCCGCCTGCCGCACCACCATCAGGCAGCTCACCCCTTCGAGCCGGTCGACCAGCTCGATGCCTCTGGCAGGTCCCAAGACCATCAGCGCCGTCGCCAGGCCGTCGGCAAAGGTGCAGTCGGCGGCAAGAACCGAGACGCTGACGACCCCGTTGGCCACCGGAAAGCCGCTACGCGGATCGATCACGTGCGAATACCTCTTATTGTCGATTTCGAAAAAACTGCGGTAATCCCCGCTGGTGGCCATGGCCCTTTGCGTCAGGAAGACGACTTTGTACACCTGGTCGGGTGCGGCTTCTTTTCTGGGCGTGTTGATGCCGACGCGCCAGTCGCGGCCGTCTTTGCGGTGCCCGGCCGCGTAAACCTCGCCCCCTATTTCCACCAGAAAATCCTCGATCTTATGGTCGCGCAGCAGCGCGGCGATCTGGTCGACACCGTAGCCTTTGGCAATCGAGCCCAGATCGAGGGTCACGGCGGCGTTGCGCTTTACCAGGAAACGGTCCTCGAGAACCTGGACGGCATCGAAACCCACATCGTTCAGCCGCTGGCGCACCATCGCCGGCGGCGGGGGCTCGACGACGACCCCCGCGCTCCCGAAGCCCCACAGATCGACCAGTGGCTTCACGGTCCCGTCCCAGGCGCCATCGGTCAGGAGAAAAATCTTCCGGGCCGCCTGCACGACCCGGATGAAATCGTCCGTGGCCTGAAATTTTTCACCGGTGGTCGTCAGGCGGTTGAACCGACTGATTTCGCTGTCGGCTCTGTAGATTGACATGCTTTGATTGATCTCCTCCAACCGCTGCTCGATCTGGGCCTGCAGGCCGGCGATCGACGGCCGGGAACCGGTCACCAGCTTGATCCGGTAGGTGGTGCCCATCGTGCGGCCGGTGAAGGCGGTTTCCGTGCGGGCATTGCAACCGCCGGATACACCCCACAGCAAGCCGATGGCGATGAAAAAAATGCCTGCGCTCGTCGCGCGGCCCGCCGTTAATTTTTCACGCATAATGACCTTTTTTCATTCAAGATGAGGGACGATGCGGATGATTTCATCGGAGCCGAAAACTTTTTTGAAATCCTGATAGCGGAGGGTCTCGGCAAGATCTTCGATCTCGAGATCGTAAACGGACGTCTTGAAGGTAAGGTGCGGGATTTGCCAGGCGAAGAAGACCGAAACCGCCAGGGCTACCGCAATGGCAATCGCCGGCCGTCTGACAGTCCATTCCAGGTAACCGCGCGGCGAAAGAAGGTTGACGATCCTGCTGCGCATGACGAAGTCATCCTATTATGCGGTTTGGGGCGGGCGCCAGGGCGAAAATAAGGGGGTAATAGCAGTTTTTTTACTTACATAACGGGTATTTGTCAAACCAAAAAACGCTGTGGATAACTTCTCTGGCAAACCAATGCGCCACCATCGGGTCTCAGCAGATCCTTGGCAATTGCTCACCGGTCAGCATGTCCACGATGCGACGGCCGCCGATCCTGGTTTGCATGGTCACGCGTCCCGGGTGCTCGGCCGCCACTTCGCCGACGACGGCGGCATCCCGGCCGTATTCGTTCTGCCGGATGGCCTTTAGAACGCGGTCGACGTGCTCCGCGGCCACGAAGGCCAGCAGCTTGCCCTCGTTGGCCAGGTACAGCGGATCGAAGCCCAGCAGTTCGCAGATCCCGGCCACCTCTTTTTTGAGCGGGATCCGGTCCTCGAACAGCGTTATCCCGACCTCCGATTTGCGCGCAATTTCGTTTAACGCCGTGCCGACACCGCCGCGGGTGGGATCGCGCAACACGTGGATCGACCGGCTGGCGGCAAACATGGCGGCCACCATCTGATTGAGCGGGGCGCTGTCGCTGGTCAGCGGCGAGTCGAAGGTGAGCCCCTCGCGCTGGGTGAGAATGGTGACGCCGTGATCGGCCATCGTGCCGCTCAAGATGATACGATCGCCGGCGCAGGCTTTGGTGCTGCCCACATCGACTTCTTCCGGAATCAAACCGATGCCGGAGGTGTTGATAAAAATTTTGTCGGCCGCGCCCTTGGGCACGACCTTGGTGTCGCCCGTGACGACCGTCACCCCGGCCTTGCGGGCGGCGGCTCCCATCCCGGCGAGGATCCGCTCCAGATCCGCCATCGCAAACCCTTCCTCGATGATCAGGCCGACACTCAGATAGAGCGGCGTGCCGCCGCACATGGCGATGTCGTTGACCGTGCCGTTGATGGCCAGATCGCCGATGTGTCCGCCCGGGAAAAATATCGGATCCACGGTGTAGGAGTCGGTGGAAAAAGCCAGTCGCCGCCCGCCCAGTTCGAGGATGGCGCCGTCATCGAGACCGGCCAGAATCGGGTTGTCGAAAACGGGCAGCAAAATGTCGGTCATCAGGCTGTGGGAGATCTTGCCGCCGCTGCCGTGGTCGAGCGTCACCTTGTCGAACTTCATGCCGTCCTCGTCGTATGTGGCAAATTGACACTTGATACTTGAAAACCCGCAATACATAACCCGTGATGGCCGATACTGCCGGAAACGATTGACGCATTAAAGGATTCAGGCCGACAATTTGACTGGAACCGGCGCGTACCGACATCGGCTACTCTCAATCCGGATGATAGCGGTAGTAGGCCGCGCACGTGCCTTCGCTCGATACCATGCAGGGGCCGACCGGGTCGATAGGCGTGCAGACGGTTTTGTACAGGGCGCACTGCGGCGGAATCTTCGTGCCGGTGAGAATGTCACCGCAGGCGCAGCCCTTGGGCTCCCTGGCCGCGGGCAAGGTCAGGGAAAATGTTTTTTCGGCATCCAGCGCCGCAAAGCGGTCTCTGATCTTGAGACCGCTGCCGGGAATCACGCCGATGCCCCGCCAGGGCACGTCGTCCGTTTCGAAAACCTCGCCCAGAAGTTTGCGAGCGGCCGGATTGCCGGCTTCGGTCACGGCGCGCCCGTAGGCATTTTCAAGTGCTGGTGCATTATTTTCGACCTGTTCGACCAGCATGGCGATCGCCTGGAGCAGATCGGTCGGTTCGAATCCCGCCACCACGCTGGGAATCCGGTGGGTCTCAAAAAAATCACGGTAACCGTCCAGGCCGATAATGACCGAGACATGCCCGGGCAGGATAAACCCATCGATACCGGAGCCGGCCAGCGACATCAGGGCGTTGAGCGCCGGCGGCACCAGCTTGTGCGCCGAATAGACAAAAAAGTTCTCCAGGCCCGTTTGCCGGGCGGTCAGAATGGCGGCGGCAATCGTCGGCGCGGTGGTTTCGAATCCCACGCCGAGAAAAACAACTTTTTTGTCCGGATTCTTGCGGGCGATATCGATCGCATCCATCGTGGAATATACCATCCGGATATCGCGGCCCTCGGCCCGTTCTTTGCGCAGGGTTGACACCGTTCCCGGCACCCGCATCAGGTCGCCGAACGTTGCGATGATAACGCCGTCTTCACGCGCCAGCGCGATGAAGGCATCGATTTCAAACTGGGCCGTCACGCATACCGGGCAACCGGGGCCGGATAGCAGTGAGATGGTCGGCGGCAGGAGCGATCGAATCCCGCTCCTGAAGATCGACACCGTGTGGGTGCCGCACACTTCCATCAGCCGGATGTTGCGGGTGCTGACCCGGTTTATCTTATCCGCCAGCGCGCGGGACAGATCGGCGCTGCGGTATTCCTCGACGTGTTTAAGGGCCATAGCCGCCGTCCGTTTCCTGAAATATCACATGTGCGATGTTAATTTCCTGCTCATGGGTTCAACCTTAAAGTTTGAGCCGATTATGCCCGTTTAACCCGTTTGCCGGTTAAAGAATGTCGTCGATATTATCAGTTTTCGTATTAAACGGCCGTGGTTCCGGGAGCCGTCAGGGTGCAAGAAAAACGATTGGGGTATTGAAATAGGGGCGCGCCGCGCCGTGCCCCTACGCTGATATATGGTTACCGCATGGCCTGCGAGGCGGCGATGACCGCCTGGCCCAGGCTGAGGCCGCCGTCATTGGTCGGCACTTGTTTATGCGCATACACCTTAAACTTTTTGTCTTCCAGCGCCCGCACCAATTTGGTCAGCAAAACGGCGTTTTGAAACACGCCGCCGCTCAGCACGACCCGCGCCAGATCGGTATCTTTGCGCAGCTGGTCGCACAAGTCGGCAAAAAGACACGCCAGGGTCGAATGGAACCGCGCGCTGATGAGCGCCGGCGCGGTCCCCTGTTTTAGATCTTCGACCACGCCGCGTATGATCGGGGCGGTCGCTATCTGCAGCGGGGCGCCCGCCGCTCCGGGTTCCCAGGAAAAATCATAGGGGTGGTCGGCCGCGGCCGCGGCGATCATCTCGAGTTCCATGGCGGCCTGGCCTTCAAAGGCCACCTCTTGACGCAGGCCGATGATGGCGGCCACGCCGTCGAACAGGCGCCCGAGACTGGACGTCGCCGGCGAGTTGATCCGTTTTTGGATCATCTCCCGGATGGTGGTCGCACGGGCGGCATCGATGCCAGCCAAAAACGGCAGTCGCAAATTTTCCACCTCTTCGCCGTAAGCCGCGTGCAGATAGCTCAATCCCATGCGCCAGGGCTGCTTGATGGCCGCCGCGCTGCCGGGCATCGGCACATAGGCGAGGTGGGCCGCCCGGTCAAATCTGCGTTCATCGGCCACCAGCACCTCGCCGCCCCAGATGGCGCCGTCGGTCCCGTAACCGGTCCCGTCGAACGCCAGCCCGATCACCGGCCCGTCGATCCGGTTCTCCGCCATGGCACTGACGATGTGCGCGTGGTGGTGCTGCACGGTTAATTTCCGCGCCCCTTCCTGCGCCAGCGCCCAACGGGAGCTGAGATAATCGGGATGCAGATCGTAGGCGAGGATTTCCGGCGTAATTTCCAGTATGCGCTGCATGTGCCCGATGGTGAACCGGAAAAACTCCTCGCTGGCGGCATTCTCGAGGTCACCGATGTGCTGGCTCAAAAAAGCCTGGTTGCCCCGGGTCAGGCAGACCGTGTTCTTGAGTTCAGCGCCGCAGGCCAGCACCGCCGGGACTTTTTGCCGCAGAAATACCGGCACGGGCACGTAGCCCCTCGATCGCCGGATCAGGCGTGTTTCACCGGCCGCGCGGCGCACGATGGAGTCGTCGCTGCGCAGGTAGATCTCGCGGTCGTGCACCAGAAAGTCGTCCGCCATCGCGTCCAGGCGCCGAAAGGCCTCGTCGTTGTCGATCGCGATCGGCTCCTCGCTCATGTTGCCGCTGGTCATGACCAGGGCGGTAAAGCCGTGGTCGAGCAGCAGATAGTGCAGCGGCGTGTAGGGCAGCATCACCCCGAAATACCGGTTGTCGGGCGCAACGTCCGCCGCAATCGGGTTGGGTTCCCGTTTGCGCAACAGCACGATGGGACGCTGGATGCCGGTCAGCAGCGCTTCCTCGGCCGCATCGCACCGGGCAAACTTCCGGATATGCGCGATATTTCTCGCCATGAGCGCAAACGGCTTCTCCTCGCGCTGTTTTCGGGATCTCAGACAACGAACGGCGGCCGGGTTTTCGGCATCGACCGCCAGATGAAAGCCGCCCAGCCCCTTGATGGCGACGATCCGCCCGCTTTTAAGCCGGCGCGCGGTTTCCTGGATCGGATCGACACCGGTAAACCGGCGGCGGCTCCGGTCGAAGAGCGCCACCCGTGGTCCGCACGCCGCACAGGCATTGGGCTGGGCGTGGAAGCGCCGGTTCAGCGGATCGTCGTATTCTTTCCGGCATTGCGGGCACATTTCGAAATATTTCATCGAGGTTCGCGGCCGGTCGTAGGGGATGTCGTCGATGATGGTGTACCGGGGACCGCAGTTGGTGCAGTTGATAAAAGGGTACTGGTAACGTCGATCGCCGGGGTCGAAGAGTTCCCGCCGGCAATCATCGCAAATGGATACATCCGGCGAAATGAGGGTGGACCGGGCGGCCGCGGCCGTGCTGCGAGCAATGGTGAAGGTGGTGGTTCCGGTCGCCGGCACCGTCTGGCGCGACACGTCGACGATATGCGCCAGCGGCGGCGGGTCTTTGACGAGATCGGCGGCAAAGGCATCGATGGCCGCACCCGGGCCTTCGACGAGAATGACCACACCCGCGGAGGTATTGGAGACCTCGCCCGCAAGACCGTGGCGCCGGGCCAGGGTGTAGATAAACGGACGGAAGCCGACGCCCTGCACGATGCCGTTGACCTCGATCCTTGCCGCCTCACACGGCCGGTTCATCGCAGAGGGTTCAGAAGGCGGATCCTGCACGCGCGGGCCATGATTCGCGGAACAGGGGCGGAGGTGGGCTGCGGTGGTCATTTGGATTTGGAGGAATAGTGCTCATCGGCATAAGCCGCCGCCTCTTTTAAAAGCGCCAGGGATTCCCTGGCCGCGGCTTCATCGATTTTGTGCAGTGCAAAGCCGGCGTGCACAATGACCCAGTCGCCCACTTGGGCATCTTCGAGCAGCAGCAGGCTGCAGGTTCGCCGGACACCGTCCACATCGATAGTGCCCATTCCGTTTTCGATGCGTGTGATTTTAGATGGGATAGCGAGGCACATCCTGCGAATTCCCTTCTGCGTAGGAAACACCCAGCCGGTCCAGTTCGGCCAGAACCATGGCGATGACCTCATCGACCCTGGCTTTTGTGACCGGGGTCAATTCGATGCTGAGGGTGTCGATGTCTTTGGGCTCCACTCCCAGGATAACGGTTTGCGGAACCTTGTCAAGGGCCTGACACAACGTCAGTGCCTCCAGAAAATCGACCTGGTGAAGCGAATTCTTGGCCCGGATCCGTTGCGGAATCTCCTCGCCCGCGAGCCGGTAAAGGTCTCCCGGGTGGCCTTGATTGCGAATGACATCCACGACGATCAAGTGGTCGGGCTGGGATATCACGCCCAGGAGATTAACGCCCAAGACCCCGCCGTCGACCACGGCGACATTTTCAGGGAAGGTGTATCTTGACTGGATTTCCTGCACCACCCGCACGCCGAAGCCCTCATCGGCATAAAGAATGCATCCCACGCCCAGAATCATCACTTGTTTGGTATCGTTGCTCAATGTCTTTCTCCACGGACCTCGGCCTTCTGCGACTGCTGAAACCGGATATTGCAAGACGAGAGACGGCAACCAGGCAAAGGAAGAACCGGTTCGGCACCCGGGCAAGAAAACGGCAGGCAGGTGGATTGCTGGCCGGCAGATTCGAAATAGAATCCGGCCGGAAACGTTCTTCAGCCCCTTCGACGTGAAGAGGCTGAAGAACGCCGGATTGACAGGTTACAGGACTTTGATTTTGTAAACCTCGTTCGAGGCCGGATCTATCACGTGAACACCGCAGGCGATACACGGATCGAAGGAGTGGACCGTCCGGAGGATTTCCAGCGGTTTCTTCGGATCGGCGATCGGCGTTCCAATCAAGGCTTCCTCGACCGGACCGAGTTTGCCCTTGGCGTCACGGGGGCCCAGGTTCCAAGTCGACGGCACGACGTACTGATAATTCTTGATCTTGCCGCCTTCAATTTGCATCCAGTGGCCCAGCGACCCCCGCGGCACGTCGTTCAGGCCGACGCCCATGCCTTTTTCCGGCATGGTCCAGGATTGGTAGGTCTTGGTATCGCCGTTCTTGACGTTTTCCACCAGTTCCATCACCCAGCCCTGCATGGCGTCGCCGATGGCGACGGTCTCGATCCCCCGGGCCGCGGTCCGGCCGAGGGTGGAAAAAAGCGCCGTGGCCGGAATGCCGAGATCCTTGAGGACCTTGTCGACGACCGGTTTGATGTCTTTATGGCCTTTGGCGTAGGCGACCAGGACGCGCGCCAGCGGGCCGACTTCGCAGGGCTCGTTTTCATAGCGCGGCGCCTTGGACCAGGAGTATTTGCCGTCGTCGGGCTTGTATTGCGGATCCTCCTGAAGCGGTTTGGTTTCACCTTTGTAAGGCTGCAACGCCGGACCGTTTTCATACCAGCCGCGCGAGACGTCTTCGGTGACCTTTTCCTGGCTGGGCTGGGTAACCTTGGCCAGGTCGCGTTTCATGATGAGGCCCCGGGGCATATAAAGGCTGTCGGGTTCGACATCGCTCGCGGGAAACTCGCCCCAGGCCAAAAAGTTGGTCGTTCCGCCGATGCCGCCCCAGTCCTTGTAAAAGGACGCGACCGCCAGCAGGTCGGGAATATACACGTTTTTAATGAAATTCTGCGTTTCCTTGGTGATATAAAGGAATTCGGCAATGCGGTCGGGATTCAGATCCCGGACCGAAGTGACACCACCAACCACCAGCGATTGCAAGTGGGGATTCTTGGCGCCAAAGATCGCGTGCAGTTGAGCGGTTCTGGATTGAAGCCTCAGGGCTTCGATATAATGGGCGGCGGCCATCAAATTGGCCTCCGGCGGCAGCTTGTAGGCCGGATGTCCCCAGTAGGCGTTGGCAAAGGGACCGAGCTGTCCGCTGTCGACAAAGGTCTGCAGGCGCTGCTGCACCTGTTTGAAGTAGGCCGAACCGCCCATCTGCGCCTGGCTGACATTGTCGGAGAGTTGGGCGGTTTTGACAGGATCGGCCTTCAGGGCGCTGACGATATCGACCCAGTCCAGCGCGTGCAGGTGGTAAAAATGGACCAGGTGGTCGTGCTGGAACTGCGCCCCCATGAGAAGGTTGCGGATAATCCGAGCGTTTTCGGGAATTTTGACCCCGATGGCCATTTCGGCTGCCCTCACCGAGGACAGTGCGTGGGTGTACGTTCAGACCCCGCAGGATCGTTGCACAAAATGGTGGGCGTCGCGCGGATCGCGGCCCAGCAGTATCAGCTCGATCCCTCTGAACATCTGCCCTGAACTCCAGGCATTCACGACCTTGCCATCGGCGACCTCGACCTCGATGCGCAGATGGCCTTCAATCCTCGTTATCGGGTCTACTACAATTCGTTGCGCCATATATTCTCCTTTTAGTGGAATAAGGATCTACCGTAATGGGGTTGATATCGAGACTACATTTCCTCGTAGAAGGGCGTGAACTTATCCCAGAAATCCGGTTCGCTGCACCCGATGCAGGGGTGGCCCGCCTGAACCGGCCAACTCGTGCCGCTGTTGAATTTGACGATGGGGCAGTTGTTGTAGGTTTCCGGTCCGCGGCACCCCATCTTGTAAAGGCAGTACCCCAGCGCCGCCTCTTCCGATCCGAATTCCTCGACGAACTCGCCGTTTTCGAAGTGGGACCGGCGGGGACACTGGTCGTGGATGGTCTTGCCATAGGCGAACTTCGGCCGGCCCAGTTCGTCCAGCTCCGGCAGTTTGCCCAACAGCAGGTAGTTCAGAATCGTTCCAACCGTGTTCACCGGGTTGGGGGGGCAACCGGCCAGGTTGACGGTCTTGATGCCGATAGCCTCGGTAACGCTCTGGTAGCCGCCGGGATTGGGTTTAGCGGCCGGGATGCCGCCGAAAGTGGCACAGGCACCGATGGCGATAACCGCCGCGGCCTGAGGACAGATTTCCTTGGCGATTTCAATGAACGGCCGACCGGCGATTTTGCCGTAACCGCCATTGAACTTCGTCGGAATGGAGCCCTCGACGACACAGATGAATTTGCCGCTGTATTTTTTGGCCGATGCCTGCAACTGGTCTTCCGCCTGCCGGCCGGCGGCCGCCATGACGGTTTCGTGATATTCCAGCGAAAGCGTTTCAAGAACCAGCTCATCGATGTACGGATACTGCGTCCTGAGCAACGACTCCGAGCAGCCCGTGCACTCGCCGAAGTGCAACCAGATGACCGGTGGGCGTTCCTTGGGAGCGGCAAACACCTCGGCCACCTTGGGAATGAAAGAAGACGAAAGCCCCAAGGTCGCCGTAAGAAAGGTGCAATACTTCATGAAATCGCGCCTGCTGACACCTCTCTCCGCCAGTCTTTCATAAAATTGTTGTTCCTTTTCCATCGGCACCTCCTTGATGCGATTGTATTGCGGATGGGTCATCCGCGGGTAGAATACGACCTGTCTCGCCAACAATCAAAAGCCGCATTTGCCCGTTGTCGGCACTATCGACCTCCGGCAAAAACGGCTTGAGCTTCTGAATTCCGAGTGCCAACGATGCGGCCTTCGAGCGGACAAAGCAGGGTATTGAATCCTGCCCCTTGTGTCAAGGTCTATCTGAACACGCCGTTACCGGCAGAAGCCCGGCTGCAGGTCGAATGGTGGTGCTCCCGTTTCAATCCGCTCAGGGTTCTTCGTCACCGTCGACGTATTCGTCATCGGCGACTTTCAGGGAGTTGATGTCCTTGATCTCACCCCCACCCTCGAAATCGTCTTCCTCATCCTCGAATTCATCGGTCAGGAGTTCGTCGATTTCCTCGACCTCTTCTTTTACCTCAACCTGGCGGATCTCGCTTTCCCTTTCCCGGTTCAGCAGGTCGATATCATCGAACAGAAGTGTAGCCACCTGCCGGTCACCCCCGGCCAACAGGTCCATGACGGCAGCGGCAATTTGCTCGGCATAGAGCCCCGGGGGATACATGTTCTTGGTGCGCAAGGCGGCGATCAACGCGCTCTTGCCGCCTGAAACAGCCGCGGCTATCGCGGAGATCTCATAGGACTCCTCACACAGCGGCGAGAGTGTATCCTTATCCAGTTCGGCGTACTCCCTTAGAATCAAAATGTTTTTTTCATCGTCTTTAACGATCTCGTATTTTTGTTTCATCGTTTAAATCCTCTCAAGGTCGATATTCTCTCTATTTTAAAGGCAAAATGAAACCATATCTGTCCGCCTCTGTCAATATACAAGCGGGGTCATTTTCAATAAAAATATTGACCGCTTGCCGCCGCAATGATAGAAAGCACGAACGGCGATCTCGGAGGGATGGCTGAGTGGTCGAAAGCGGCGGTCTTGAAAACCGTTGAGGGTTAAACCTCCGTGGGTTCGAATCCTACTCCCTCCGCCAGATAAATTATCACGACAAATAAATTTGTCGTGATAATTTATGAAACGCGCCTGCGTCGCTCAAAATACAGATCGGAGGGGTTTCCGGGGTCGCGGAATTGAATTTGCTGAAGTGCTATTAAGACGGTCGCAGACCGTCTTGATAATGGATTTTTCCCAACAGTCATTTATTATTCAAAACGGGTAACCCTGTTTTGAATAATAAATTGGAGAGATGGCCGAGTCGGCTGAAGGCGCTCGCCTGCTAAGCGAGTGTGCGGCGAAAGTTGCACCCCGGGTTCGAATCCCGGTCTCTCCGCCATTTCAATAGGTTAGACCGCCCGAGCCGGGCGGTCTTTCTTTTTTTTCAAGGGTAAACCACCTAAAGTGAGGCTCAACCCCATGGCCGGTGGAATCTCACTCCCCGTAGAAACCACCTTGCCGAATCCGAAATGAATGCGGTCCGCTTTTGCCTCGGTAATGCAGGTTTCGGGCCGAGGTCAAGATTTCTCCGGTGGAACCGACTGTATAAAGGGCAGCAGCTTCATATGCGGACTCGTCTGTGCTCGGTGTTTTCAGCGCGGGGTCACGCTTTTTTTTCCTTACCTTTTCTTCCTCTTCGGCCTGGATTGCCGCTCCGGCGGCTGCGGCGCCGGCTTCCAAAATTTTTTGGCGGGTTCCGGCATCTGCGTGGGCCAAAGATTTTTCGACTTACGGCGGCAGGGAGTCGGTGACGTTCCGGTGGGCGAACTTGAGGTCGGCCTCCTGAAACGCCTCCTGTATCAGCCGGTAGACTTGCTTGCGAATGGCGAACTGCTCGCCGGGCGGGGTCTTGTAAGTCGTCGATCAGACAAATTCACCGAAAAATCAAATCGTATGAGGTGCTAGATGAAAAGAATAGCATTGATAATAGCGGCTGCATTTATATTTGAGTCATCTGCTGTATCCTTTGCCGCCGAGTGGAACCTATACGGCAGCGCCCGCATGGCCACCTTTTACACAAGCGAGGATCAGGGAGAAAACGTCCCCGATGATTTCGGTCGCGAGCGGATCAATGACACGCTGTGGGAACTGCAAAGCAACACACGCATCGGCGGCAAGGTCGCTGGCGATACCATCGAGGCCCGGTTCGAGCTCGGAGCCGACGAGACCAGTGTCACAACGCGCCTTCTTTATGGCATCTGGAAATTTTCCGATACCTGGGGCCTCAAGATCGGCAAGGATTACACGCCGATCCACTTTGGCTTGAGCTATCAAGTATTCGACAACGACCTCAACCTGTGGCAGTACGGTAACGCCTATGGCGGCCGCGTGGGCCAGATTGCCCTCGAGGGCCGGGGGTTCAAGTTCGCGGCCATCACACCGACCACGGCACAGGCTATCGAGGCCGGAGGGTACGTGTCCACAGTCGGCACTGAAAGCTACTGGCCCAAGCTCGAGGCCTCCTACAAATACGTTTTTGCCGATAACATGAGCGTTCACGTCTTCGGGGGTTGGCAGAATTACAAATATCACGCCAGCTTCAATGACGGGACCAGCACCTCCGATACAATCACTTCCTTCGTCATCGGTGCCGGCGGGGAATTCTATTTAGGGCCGGTATACATCAAGCCCCAGGCCAGTTGGTACAAGGGCGGTGCCGCGGCCGGCTGGTTAGAGAGCACGCTGCAGGGAAAAGCGTCCATTTCAACGACTCCGGTCGTCGGATCGGATGGAAAGGTCAAGGATGTAGACTCCTTCATGGCCATGGCGGCCATCGGCTATGCGGCGACGGAGCGGGTTCGTTTCGAAACCGGCGGGGGTTGGCTGCACAACGACGGGAAGGGGGATATCGACCTCGACAACGATTGGTATGCCCTTTACCTGCAATCGGTTTTGACATTGGCCCCGAATGTGTATCTGATACCTGAAATCGGTTACCTCGACTACGGCAAGGGGGCAACTGAACTCGGCACCGATCAACTGCTGGAAGACCTGTGGTACATCGGCGCCAAATGGCAGATTGATTTCTAACGCGGTTCGTCATGCTCAGGGAACGGGCCGTCTGTGAGCCCTGGGCCGAAAATCTGACCGAGGCCGTGGGGCCGCATGATAAACGGAAAGCGGCTGTCTTCATTGTCTAAACCATCCGGGTGTTGCAGCGGCATGCCGCCGCCGTCGATCACATATCATGCAAAGCGGTTTCCGTGCCAGTGGATCGAGTCTTGTCCGGTGTTCACCAACCGGTTGTCCGCATCGAGGACTACATCAGCGTCCTCCCCCGATTCCGAACAGGTGACCACAGGCTCGGCAGCGACCCGCAAGCCTCTCGAAAAGCCTTGAATTCCGCTTGACAAAACCGTTTCGACCGACTAAACATACCATCTTTAATCCAAAAATGTCCGTATCGGGTGGTCCAGCAAAAGGGCCACGAAAAATAACCAAGGATGAAAGGAGATCAGAGCAAATGGCGAAGTTAATTCCACCGCATGGCGGAAAAGGGCTGACCAAGTGTCTGCTCGAGGGCGCTCAGCTGGCCGAGGAAAAGAAAAAAGCCGAGGGCCTCAAAAAGGTGTCGATTTCACCGCGGGTCAAGGGCGACCTGATCATGATCGGCATCGGCGGCTTCAGCCCCCTGACCGGTTTCATGACCAAGGCCGATTGGAAGAGCGTGTGCGACAAATGCCTCTTGGCGGACGGCACCTTTTGGCCGGTTCCGGTGACCCTGGATGTCAGCAAGGAAGAGGCCGAATCCATCCAGGAAGGCGAGGAAATCGCGCTCTATGATCCGGAAGGCAAAGAGATCATGGCCACGATGAAGGTCACCGAGAAGTATGCCCTGAGCGCCGACGACAAGAAGTTCGAATGCGAAAAGGTCTTCATGGGCGAAGGCACCCCGACGGCGGCCGAATTCTGGAAGATCGCCGAAGACGACCACCCGGGCGTCCAGATGGTCATGCAGCAAAAAGACGTCAACCTGGCCGGACCGGTCAAGGTGCTCAGCGAAGGTGAGTATCCCAAGCGCTATGCCGGTGTCTATCACCGTCCCGAAGAATCCCGCAAGATTTTCGAGGACCGCGGGTGGAGCGAAGTCGCCGCCCTGCAGCTTAGAAATCCGATGCACCGCTCGCACGAATACCTGTGCAAGATCGCCGTTGAAGTCTGTGACGGGGTTTACATCCATTCGCTGGTCGGCAACCTCAAGCCCGGTGATATTCCGGCATCGGTGCGGGTGAATGCATCGACGCCCTGGTGAAAAATTACTTCGTGGAAAAGAACGTCGTTCAGGGCGGTTATCCGCTCGACATGCGCTATGCCGGCCCCCGCGAAGGCCTGCTGCATGCCGTTTTCCGCCAGAACTACGGTTGCTCGCGCATGATCATCGGCCGCGACCACGCCGGCGTGGGCGACTTCTACGGCATGTTCGAAGCCCAGACCATCTTCGATAAGATCCCGCACCCCAGCGAAGAAGGCAAGGCCCTGCTGTGCAAACCGCTCAAGATCGACTGGACCTTCTACTGCCACAAGTGCGACGGCATGGCCTCCCTGCGAACCTGCCCGCACGGCAAGGAAGACCGGGTATTGCTCTCGGGCACCATGCTGCGCAAAATGCTCTCCGAAGGCGGAGATCTTCCGGATCACTTCGGCCGCGACGAGGTCGTTGAAATCCTGCGCAAGTACTACGAAGGAGTGACCGACAAGGTGGAAATCAAGACCCACAAGGCCGCCACCGGCCAGTAAAATAGCAATAAAAAAGGGGGAACTCCTAATCGAGTTCCCCCTTTTTTTTTGTGTTTGGTGTGTTGTCTTTAGTGTGTGGCAAGAGACGGCATTGAAGACATTACCCGGTATGCGTGTAGCCCGGAATGCCACGCGTCGCATGCGGAAACGCAAAAACTAAGATCAAAAACCCGCCTATTAAGCGAAAAGCCGACTCACTAAATACCAACTCGGAAACACGGACCCCCAAACACTAAAAACCGAATACCAAACACCAGCTGTAAAACACCGCCTCAATAAAAAAGAGGGGGCCGGTGATCTTTCTTTCATCGGCCCCCTCTTTTTACTTCTGGCAAATCCGTATCGTTTTACAGGCTATTTCCGATTCGTGTACTCGGCGTAAGTCATGGCGACCGTCCGGTAAACCAGGTGCGCCAGTTTCGAAAACGGCGTGTAGGCGAACAGGCTGAATATCAACAGAAGGTGGATAAAATAAACCCAGTACGTCACGGTGGCCCAGCCGGCCAGCCGGGTGAGTTCGGAGCCCAGGCCCGTGACCCCCAGCAGAAATACGAGACCCAACAGGTACCAGTCCTTATAGGCGCTGGACTGATCGGTTGTCGACCGGCGTTTCTGAATCAGAAGAAAACTGCCCACGATCAGGGCCACGGCGGCAATGTTGGCCAGCCATTTCACCGGATTCATTTGTGAATAGGGACCGTGTTCCTGCAAAATGTATAGGGCCACGAAGAAGATGCTTGTCACGATGAAAAGGCCGATGAAGGAGAACAGCACCAGCAGGTGGGCGGTCGCCCGGTCTTTATTTTCGCCGCACTCGTTGAATTTTTTGTGGGTCAGAATGGTCGGCACGGTGCGGATCAGCGCCTGAATGAACCCAGCCGCCTCCAGTGGTTTGTCTGCCGCTTTTCCGGTGGCAATCGCCTGCCGATGCATATCGTTGAGAAATTGTTTGATGCCAACCGCAAACACGCCGATGCCAAACAGGAAGGCCGGAATCATGATCACGTCCACAAGGCTGGTGTGAATGAAATTCGCGTGGGCGATCACGCCGTCGTGGGGAGTGAAATTCAGAAAAGTGGTGTGAAAAACCGGTCCGAAAACAACGTTGAGGATGAAGCCGACAACGATGATCAACACCGCCGGAATGGCCAGCAAAAATGGAATCTTGGACGGATCGTTGACCCAATCGGCCAGAAATTTCGGCTTCGAATAGGACTTGATCGCATAGGCGCGGATGGCGCCCATGACGTCGCCCGGTTTGGCCCCGCGCGGGCAAAGGGTGGTGCAATCCCCGCAATTGTGACACAACCAGACGTCATAGTCGGCGATCAGCCGGTCTTTCAGGCCCCAGGACGCAGCGATCATTTCCTTGCGCGGAAACGGTTTGTTGTCCGGCGATATCTTGCAGGCAACCGAGCAGGTGGCGCACTGATAACATTTTTTCAGGTCGCCGCCTCCCAGCTGACCCACTTCCTTAATAAAACCAAGATCGGGCTCGAGCGTGGTGGTTTCCGCCATGTTTTACCTCCTGCATTGCAGAAAGGCGGCTGATGGCCTACAGCCGGCAGCCGCCGTCTAAGATAAAGAGTTTAGAACCCCTTGAACGGGTTCGGACCGAGTTCTTCAATCGAGGCCACGAAGTCATTGATGATCTGCGGAATCTTGTCGTACTCATCAATGGCCAGGGTGAACTGCGCCACGCGTTCATTTTCCAGCGCCAGGCTGGCCAGGGCGTCACCGATTTTCTTGATGCGGATTTCGGCCAGTTCGCTGCCCTTGATGAAATGGCACTGGTAATCGTCGCCGTGCTTGCAGCCCAGCAAAAAGACGCCGTCCATGCCCTGGGAAAGGGCATCCTTGATCCAGATGACGTTCATCGAACCGAGACACCGGATCGGAATAAAGCGCACCTCGGCCGAGTAGGACAACCGGTTCAGGCCGGCGATATCGAGTGCCGGATAGGCATCGTTTTCACACACCAGGCCCAGAACCCGCATGGGCGGCTCTTCGTAATCATCCTCGGAGGGCACGCCGATCGCCTTGACCATCGACCCGATGCTGTCGACATTGTAATCGGCGAAGCCGATGATCCGTTCCGGACAGGCCCCCATGCAGGTGCCGCAGCGCCGGCAGCGGGCCGGATTCGGTTTCGGGGTGCCCTTGGCGTCGTCGTCCAGGGCGCCGAACGGGCATTCCTCGGTGCAGCGTTTGCACTGGGTGCAGCGCTGAAAGAAAAAGTCCGGGAAGGTCATGTCGCCCGATCGGGGATGCACCGACACCCCGCGGTTGACCGATTCGATACACTGGATCGCCTTCAGGGCCGATCCGGCGGCATCTTCCATGGCATCTTCGACGGTCATCGCCCGCCGTATGGCACCGGCGGCATAGATGCCGGTGCGCTGGGTCTCGTAGGGGAAGCAGATGTAGTTCGAGTCGACATAGCCGTCGAACAAACCGATGTCCCTGAAAGCCGGCCCCTGGCGGTAGGCCAGGTTGACGACCGGATCGTCCTTGGTGGCCGGCACCATGCCGGCAGCCAGCACCACTATGTCGGCCTTGACCTTGAGTTTTTCACCCAGGAGCGTGTCTGCGGCCTCAACGGCCATTCCGTCGCCGTTTTTGGTCACGCCGACGATGGTCCCCTTGCTCATGAAGATGCCGGGGTCCTGCTGGGCGGTCTTATAGAAATTTTCGGCCAGACCCGGGGTGCGCATGTGCTGGTAAAAAATATAGGCCTTGCCGTTGTCCGGGTAATCTTCGCGAACGTACTGGGCCTGTTTCAACGCCACCAGGCTGGTCACCGCGCCGGCGTATGGAAAATCGCTGTCGTCTTCCTTGCCGGGGCTCTGGATAAAAACCACCGACTGTGCCGCTTTGCCGTCCGAGGGGCGGGTCACCTTGCCCGCCTTGGCGATGGCTTCAAACTGCTCGTTGGTCACCACGTCCGGCAGATCGACTCCCAGGTGAGCGTAAAGTTCACCCTCGATCTTGGCCGGACGCCAGCCGGCCGCCAGGATGACGGCGCCGAATTTTTCGCCGGCCGGATCGAGCGTCAGGATGTCGTTCTTGCCCTTGTTATACTCCATATACCGTTCGTGGAGCTGCTCGGCGTTGAGTTCCTTGCCGCTGTCATCGACCCGCATTTCTTCCGGCAGCGGATAGGGAACATCGAACTCGA
Organism: uncultured delta proteobacterium; assembly: GCA_963779885.1. Classification (GTDB taxonomy): domain Bacteria; phylum Desulfobacterota; class Desulfobacteria; order Desulfobacterales; family SG8-13; genus JARFQH01. The sequence goes on from CAWAAN010000007.1 coordinate 45,548, forward strand.
TTTTCTCGCCCGGCTTCTTGAGTGTGGCCGTCAGGTTGCCCGGCTCGCCGGCCAGCCGCGCCAACACCGTACCGGTTTTGACCGTAATCTTGGGATGGTCCTGGACCGCCTGAATTTTTTCGGCGATAACCGGCGGGCTGAGTTTCTCATAGGGCGTGCCCAGCGGCAGCTGTTTGCGCCAATTGAGCGCATGGCCGCCCAACTCGTTTTCCTTTTCGACAATCAGCACCTCGTAGCCGGCGTTGGCGGCGTCCAAGGCCGCCGACAAACCGGTGATGCCGCCACCGATCACCAGGATCCGGCGGCTGAGGGATTCCACTTTGTAAGGCTCGGGCAGGTTGACTTTTTTGATGCGGGCCATGCTCATTTTGAGATAGTCATCGGCCAGCATCTGAACGCGGTCGAAATGGACGCCGTCTTCTTTCTGCTCTTCCTCCAACTTCGGGAACTCGGACCGCGGGTGGGACCAGACCACCTGTTCACGAAGGTTCACACGATCGACGATGCAGCCGTCGAAGCGGAAGACATCGAAGTTGACGCGCCTTGAACACGCCGCGATGACAAGCGAATTGATGCCTTTTTCAGCGATATCCTTATTGAGCAGCTCGACACCGGCCTTGCCGCAGAACATCTCGTGCGTCTGAGCCGGAAATCCTTCCTCGCCGGCCACTTCCTTGAGGGCATCGATATCGAGCGAGTCCCCGATACCGCAGCCCGTGCAGATATAAACACCGTATTTCTTGTCCATGGTTATGCCTCCCGCTACTTGTTCACCAGGGTTTGAATCGCCTTAAGGGCCATACCGGTCGCATTCTGATTGGATGTCACCACGTCCAGGGGCTTGTTGGCGCATCCCGCTGCAAACATGCCGCCTTTCTGAAAATCGTTGATGATGAATCCATCGTCGGTATACTTCAGGTCCGCGGATAACTTCACCTTGGCCGCTGTGGGCTGCATGCCGGTTGCAAGGACCACCATGTCGACGGTTTGATGAATCTTTTCCCCGGTTACGGCATTTTCGGCGACCACGGTGACATTTCCGTTCCCGGCATCGTTGACCTCGGCCACCTTGCCTTTGATGAAAAAGATGTTCGGGTCTTCCTTGATTTTCTGGTAGAACTTCTCGTACCTCAAACCGGGCGTCCGCATGTCGATATAAAAGATATAGATCTTGGCCTCGGGGTACTGCTCGCGCACGTAGGTCGCCTGCTTGAGGGAAGCCATGCAGCAGATATACGAGCAGTAGGGCAAATGGTTTTCGTCGCGCGAACCGGCGCACTGGACGAAGGCCACGCTGTCAGGCCCTTTCTGGTCGGAGGGCCGGTGGATCTTGCCCTTGGTGGGGCCGTTGGGGGCCGCCATGCGTTCCATCATCATGTTGGTCATGATGTTCGCCTGCGCGCCGAATCCCAGGTTGGTGATCTTCTTGGCGTCGTAGGGCTCCCAGCCGGTGGCCCAGATAATCGAGCCGACCTTGAGGTCGATCGATTTGGCCGCCATGTCGTAATCGACGGCGTCGTACTTGCAGGAGTCCTTGACCCGCTGTGCCTCTTCGGGCGAATTCTTTACGGCCTTATCGATGACGAAGCGGGCGGGAAAAGACATTTCGGTCGGCAGGTAGGCCCCTTTTATTTTCTGCATGCCGAAGTCGAAGGCGCTCTCTATTTCGGTCTGGCAGGCTTCCGTGCACGCCCCGCAGCAGGTGCAGTTTTCATTCACGTAGCGCGGGTTCATCTTAACGCCGACGGTGTAATCGCCGGGACCGCCGTCGACCTTTTCAATCTCGCTCATCGTGAAGACCTTTATCCGCGGATTGTCTTTGATCCTGCGGAAATTGATCTCCAAGCCGCAGCTCGGCGGGCACAGCTTGGGAAAGTACTGGTTCAGCTGCGCGACGCGGCCGCCCAGATACGGATTTTTCTCAACCAGGAAAACCTCGTACCCCACCTCGGCGGCTTCCAAGGCTGCGGTCAGGCCACTGATCCCCCCGCCGACAACCATGATGCTTCCGCTCACAGGGGCTGCTCCGTTTTCTGTCATGCTGTCCTCCGTAATAGAAGTTTGGGATGGATAAAAAAATGAAACTTGAAACTTGAAACTTGAAACTTGTCAACGCAACAATTAAATATTCCAAGTTTCCAGTTTCAAATCTCAAGTTTCCAGCACTAAGTTAATAAAAACCTCCAGGCGTCTCCCGACGCCTGGAGGTTTTTTTATTCAGTACTTATGACCCAATACGGCCTCCGATCGATCAGGGGATGATCTTGATGTAGTCTTTCTTGAAGACATCCCATTTGCCGGATTTCGGATCATACTTGGAGTTGACGAAACAGAACCAATTTTCGTCATCCTGTCCCGGATAGTCGGCTTGATAGTAGAATCCGGGGTAACGGGTTTCCTTGCGGAACTGGATGTGACGCAGGTGGGCTTCCACCGTCCAGATGCGGTGCATGATTTCCCAGGCGCGCATCAGTTCGTGCAGGTCGCCGGCTGCCAGCTTCTCGCAGTCCTCGCGCATAACCGCCAGCAGGTCCATGACGACTTCCAGGTTCTTGCTGGTGGTCAGGTAGTAGGTCGCCGTCCCGCCGCCGTATTCGTGGGTCGCCTTCATCAAGCGGTACATCATCCCGTTCGGCTTGAGGTAGTTGGGGTTGATGTCGATGGCGGTGGTGTACTTGCTGTGTTCCAGGAAGGTGCGCACCGGTTTGTAAACCAAATCGACCAGTTCTTCCTTGGACTGCTTCAGGGTCGGTTTGAAGTCGGCGTGGTCCTTGGCATAGCGAACCATCTGCTTGGCCGCGATCCGTCCCTCGGCATGCGAGCCGGAGGAGAACTTGTGGCCGGAGCAGCCGACGCCGTCGCCGGAGGTAAACAGGCCGTTGACCGTGGTCATGCGGTTGTAGACCTTGCCGTTGTCGGCTTTGATCTTGTAGGCATCCGGCACCCAGTCATAATCCGGGCCCGAGACCCACAGACCGCAGCAGCCCGAGTGCGAGCCCAGCAGGTACGGCTCGGTCGGCATGACTTCGGAGTTCTTCTTTTCCGGCTCGGTGTTGGTGGCACACCACAGGTTGGCCTGGCCGCAGGTCATGTCGAGGAAGTCTTCCCAGGCTTCGGACTCCAGGTGCTTGAGTTCCTTCTTGTCCATGGTCTTGCCAAGCTCGGCCAGCGCGCTGACCGTGTCCATGATGATCGGGCCGCGGCCCTCTTTCATCTCGAAGAGCATCAAGTGGTTCCGCAGACAGGTCGGCGTGATGGCGGCGGTTCCGTAAGGCGCATACTTCTGCAGCTCGGCCTTGGCGGCGTCACTGGCGGCGAAGTTTTCACCCAGACCGTTGAGGGTCTTGGCCTTGAAGAGCAGGAACCAGGCCCCGACCGGACCGTAACCGTCTTTGAAACGAGCCGGCGTGAACCGGTTTTCCATCATCGACAGCTCGGCACCGACGCGCATGAGCATGGTGTAAGTCGAGCCGGAGTTCCATACCGGATACCAGGCCCGGCCTTTGCCTTCACCCATCGACCGCGGCTGATAGATGTTGACCGCGCCGCCGCAAGCAACCATCATGGTCTTGCATTTGATGATGAAGACCTTGTTTTCACGGACCGAGAAGCCGACCGCGCCGGCAATCTGGTTTTCCTTGTTGGCATCCAGGAGCAGCTCGACAATGAAGACCCGCTCCAGGACGTTCTCATCGCCGATCGCCAGCTTGGCCGCTTCGGCCACGATTCTCTTGTAGGACTCGCCGTTGATCATGATCTGCCATTTGCCGGTGCGAACCGGCTTGGCGCCCCCCTTCAGGGTGCCCATGGACTGGCCTTTCTTGCCGTCAAGGTTTTTGCCTTCGGCATTCTTTTTCCAGATCGGCAGACCCCATTCCTCGAACAGGTGGACCGAGTCGTCGACGAAACAGCCCAGATCGTAGATCAGGTCCTCGCGGACAATGCCCATCAGGTCGTTGCGGACCATGCGGACGTAGTCTTCCGGGGAGTTTTCACCGACGTAGGTATTGATGGCGGAAAGCCCTTGGGCCACGGCGCCGCTTCTTTCCATGGCGGCCTTGTCGACCAGCAGGACTTTCTGGTCGTCGGACATCCACTTTTTGACTTCAAATGCCGAGCCGCAGGCTGCCATGCCGCCGCCGACGATCAGAACATCAACCTCACGCTCTTCAACTGCAGGGTCTTTGACGGCCTTGAGTTCGCCCAAGGCTTTGTTTGGTAATGCCATATTTCATCCTCCTTGATAGGAATCAGTGGTGATTAATGTGTCATTCGATGATCGGAATCCGAAAAATCAGCACAGGCCTAAGCGGTTTTGGGCGTCGGGATCTGGTAGCCGTCGGCTTCCTGAGTGGCCAGCAGGCCGCTTTCGATATCTTTGCCTTTCAGATCCTTATAGGCATTGGCAGCACCTTCCGCGGTGGTCCGGATGGGGAACTTGAAACGCTTGATGACGCCGTTTCTGAATTTGCAGGTCCACATGACATCCTCGGTTCCCAGCATCGGCATGACACTGCTTCCCAGCGGGACGAAATCGGCATAACCACGAACTTCCACGGCTTGGGTGGGGCAGATCTTGACGCAGGAGAAACATTCCCAGCACTGATCGGGTTCCTGGTTGTATGCTTTCATTGCATTCGGGTCCAACACCATCAGGTCGTTGGGGCAAATGTACATACAAGCAGTTTTGTCACCGCCCTTGCAGCCGTCACATTTTTCTTCAATTACAAAACTTGGCATTGACTCTACCTCCTCGTTTTTTTAATTCTAATTTCACACATGAAACATTCGCCAATGTTCTGTCCTAAATAAAAACCGGTCTTTAACACCCCCCTTCTTAAGTTTGGCCAAAATTTTTCGGCCTATTTTGGCGCGTCTTGATTTTATACCACGGCCTGATAACCGTTTTCGCTCATGATTCAATTGAAGCAACCGGTGTGGCAGAAACCGGATTCGATATAAATTTATCTTATAAAATCAATAGGATATAGCCCCAACAAAGTAGAATATTTATCACCCGGCTTTTTTCTTGTCAAGAACTTTCGAGCATGCCGGTATTAAAATAGTTGCACCGTTGAGCCCCCCGGCGATATGTTCCAACATGTAGTCAACCTTGTTTGGTTCGGCACTACATCTTGTGCAAAAGCCCAAAGTTCCCCTCACCGCAGCAGTTCGCGATAACAGCGGTCGGTGCCCCGTGAAAAACCGGAAGGCTCCAACCGGACCGCGGGTTGCCGAAAGCCGGCGGCCGTGCTAAGAGGGCACAAAAGGGGCGACAAGCCGATATGGAGCCAAAAATCACACCGCTGCGGGACGATACCTCGTTTTCCTTCGCCTGTTCGCCGGCGCTGTCGTGTTTCAACGCATGCTGCCGCGATTTGAACCAGGCCCTGGCCCCCTATGACATTCTCCGATTGAAAAACGCCCTAAGGCTCTCTTCCGGAGACTTTCTCGAGGCCTTTACCATCCGCCGCATCGGGCCGGAGACGGGCCTGCCGGTCATCTCCTTGAATTTCGCCCGCCAGGCCAACCGGCACTGCCCGTTCGTCACCCCCGCGGGGTGCCGGGTTTACCGCGACCGGCCCGCCTCCTGCCGACTTTATCCGCTGGCGCGCGGCACCGCCCGCCACCGCGCCAGCGCCCGCATCAGCGAGCATTTCGCCCTGATCCGCGAACCCCATTGCCGCGGCTTTGACCAGGAAACCGCCCGAACGGCCCCCCGGGACTGGATGCGGGACCAGGGGCTTGCGCCCTACAACCGTTACAACGATATGTTCCTGGAACTCATCAGCCTCAAAAACCGGCGCCAACCCGGTCGGCTCGAACCGCAGCGCGAGCGGCTTTTTTTCACGGCCCTGTATGATATTGATTCTTTTCGAGAGCTGGTCTCGCCCGAGAGCTTCGGCAAACACCGCCATATCGATCCGGCCGATTCGCCGATCATTGACCCCGATCTCAAACCTGGGCTGAAACCGGATCTGAAACCCGACCTGCAATCAGATGAGATCGCCCTGTTTGAATTCGCCCATGCCTGGGTGAAAAAAAACGTGTTCGACGGAATCGAAACGGCGCGGACCGGCCCATCCATCGGGGGGCCGCCGCGCCGACCGGGTCCGCTGCAACCGCGCCAGGTCCCGTAAATATGGAACTTGCCGGCAAAGTGGCCTTGGTGCTCGGTGCGATCAAGGGCATCGGCAAGGAAATCGGACTGGCCCTTGCCGCCCGGGGGGCCGGTGTCGCCCTGAATTATTACGACTGGGAAGAGAGCCTGCCGGATCTCAAGCGGGCTTTCGCCGAACAGCCGTCACCCTATCTTGTCCTGCGCACGAATCTGCTTGAAACCGAAGAGATCAAAGGCCTCATCGACCGGGTCATCGACCGTTTCGGCCGCCTCGACATCCTGATCAACAACATCGAGCGCGGGGGCTGGCCGATCGTCCACGGCCCCTATGTGCGGCCGCAGTGGGACCTCGAACTCGACACCTGCCTGCGGGCCAAAAGATGGCTTTTCGAAGAGGCCCTGCCCCACCTCAAGGCCGGCGGAGACGGGGTGGTCATCAATATTTCCTCTATCGCCGGCATCGTCGGCCGCAGCGGGCCGGCGGGTCCAGTGTTCAACGACGGCTACGCGGCCGCCAACCGCGGAGTTTCCCTTCTGACCGAAACCTGGGCCCGCATGGGCGCCCCGGTGGTCCGGGTGAACGAACTGATGCTCGGATTCGTCGAAAGCCGTCACGGGCGGGGCACCCGCGGCTGGCGCCTGCTCTCCGAGGCTCAAAAACAGGCCCTGATCGACCACACCCTGGCGGCCAGAACCGGCACCATCGACGATGTGGTCAAGGCGGTTCTTTTCATGGTCGCAAACGCCCCGTTCATGACCGGCGCCGTCCTGCGGCTGGATGGCGGCTACGTTCTGGGCGGCGATCGCGTGGCGCCCCTGCCGCCGGGGGTCCTTTAGCTCGATACTTGAGACTTGAAACTCGAAACTTGCAAAGCGGAAAAACCGTCATTCGAAAAAGAACGTCTTTGGGTTGAGCGAAGCAAAACCCAACGACGGCGAGGATCCTTTTTTTTGTTGGGGTTCGTTTCATTCACCCCAACGAAAACATCCAGGCTCCGGCGCGTCATCTGATGTATTGTGGCAGCCTCGATGTAATATCGATGACATCCGATAGCTGACAGAACCGGTGACCCCTGGACCGTCCGCCTTTAGCCCGCTGTCGTTCTGCCGTCTGCCTCTGCCGTCTGTCATCTGCCCTCTGCCGTCTGTTGTCTGTTGTCTGCCCTTCTCCCTTCGCCTTTCGCCCTTTCCCCTTTTTACCGCGGCCGGATCTGCTTGGAGGGTATTCCCCAGACAAACAGCTTGATCCAGTCGAATCCGAGGGTCAACAGGTCGGCATCGTCCGTGCGGATTTTCTTCACGAGCGCCGCCTTGAGCTTGTAGCGCTTCAACAAGGTGCTGGCAAACACAAATTCACGAAAGCGATCGATGTTGTAAGCCGCCATGAAGGCCATCCGCGCCTTGGGCCCCTCGGGCCCTTCGCCGCCCCAGGGGTCCGTTTGAAAGAGCTGTTTGAGTTCGGCCCAGCGGGTGGTCATTTTGTTGTAAACCTGGGCCTGCTGATCGCGGGCCCAGGTGGCGGTGGTCCAGCGGGTTTCCGCGTGCCGGCCGAGGCAGAAATCCGGAGGCCTGAAAAAGTGAACGGGCTGGTTTTTACCGGACGCGGCATCGAAGTGCAGGCCCTGCTCGACCGGAAAGGTGCGGCAGGTGTCGGGCCGGTCCGGATAAACGGCGCAGCCGCTATCGGTCAAAAAAGGACAGGTGCGCTGCGCGTTGTCGGCCATGCGCAGCAGAACATCGGGGAAAAAGTTGAAATCCCGCAAGACCACATCCACATACCGGTCCAGAAACCGATCCGAATCGATTTCCAGGGCGGCCTTCAGCCGGATGACATCGTAGGGGTACAAAAACAGATTCAGGTTGCGGCAGCACTTGTTGAAGCAGGCGATGCCCGGATGGCAGCTGAAGGAGAAACCGTCGCCGGGCTTCAGGCGAATTCCGGGCAGATCCTTCAGGTCTTTTTCGTCGATGGTTTTCATGAAACCGCCAGAATCATTTCCGCCACGGTCATTTTTATTTTTCCGACCGGCGGCACGTCACGGCGCAGGTCCTGCTCGATTCCGGCGAGTTCCCGATAAAAAGGGGTCCGGTCGAAGACAACCTGCGCCAGGTGTCCGCAACTGTCGGCAAATACGGCGCATCCCGGCGTCTGCAGGGTCTCGCCGTCGGGACGCTGCAGGTCACTGGGGATGCCGTGCAACCGGCAGATCATCGGTCGGAAGGCGTATAGCCGGCAGCGATCGGCCTCGTTGACCGGGCACATGTGCCGCGGGAAAGATCCATTTTTAACGGTCGCGCGCACGGCCTGGCCAAACGCTTCGGCTCGCGCCGACAGGGCCAGCCGCACCTCGCGCTCCAGGGACCGGAATCCGGCCGAAAAATACAGGAACTCGATCATGGTATGATGATAAAACAGCGTCCGGCAGCAGTTCTCACCGCATCCGTTGCACTCGAAACCGTACCGGTCGGCGGCGCTTTTATACGCCTGGTCCATTGCCGCAAAGACCCGTTCCAGCCGGCGCAGATACCGGCCGCAGCGCTCCGGTGGCGGAAAAACGTTATTTATTGAGGGCAACACGGTCACGGGGTTCGAAAAAAAGGGGTGACGGAAAAAAAATCCGCTCGTAGAGGTCCATGGCATGGCTGTCGGTCAGGCTGGCGATAAAATCGCACACCCGCCGTTCGAGCGGCTGATCCTGGTGATTGCAGTTTCCCATGCCGATTTTGGCCACTTCCAGCGCCAGCAGTTCCGGCTGATTCAGAAAGTAGTCGTAAAGTTCAATCAGGATTTTTTTGGCCTTCACGAATTCGTTGTGAACCTTCGGGGAGCGATAAACGTTTTCATATAAAAATTCGCGCAGGCTGGTCATGGCGGCCGAAACGCCGTCGCTCATCCGCAGCACGAAACTCCCGTCATCGGCGCTGCTGTTGTAAACCACGTCCCGAATCATGGTCGTGGCTCTTTCCGGATGGGTGCGCCCGAGGACGCGCCCGCACTCCCGCGGCACCTGCTCTTCTATGATGATGCCGCTGCGGATGGCGTCTTCCAGATCGTGGTTCAAATAGGCCATGATGTCGGCAATTCTTACGATGCGGCCCTCGACCGTAACCGCCAGCTCGCCCGGATCGTCCGGAATGATCTTTCCGTATCCTTTCGAGTGTTTGAGAATGCCGTCGCGCACCTCAAAGGTGAGGTTCAGGCCGTCACCGTTGCGTTCCAGCACGTCAACCACCCGCAGGCTCTGGGCTTTATGCGTGAAGTGCTCGGAATAGACCTGCTTCAGGGCGGTTTCACCGCCGTGCCCGAACGGTGTGTGCCCCAGATCGTGGCCGAGGGCAATGGCTTCGGCCAGGTCCTCGTTGAGCCTGAGGGCCCGGGCGATGTTGCGCGCCATCTGCGCGACTTCGAGGGTGTGGGTCAACCGGGTCCGGTATTGATCGCCCAATGGTGCCAGAAACACCTGGGTTTTGTGCTTCAAGCGCCTGAACGCATTGGAATAAACGATCCGGTCACGATCGACCTGGAACGCCGTTCGAATCGGGCAGGGCGTTTCGGGACGCCGGCGACCGCGCGACTCCATGCTCAGGCAGCCGAAGGGCGACATGAAGCCGCGTTCCCTGATTTCAAACTCCTCCCGTATCGACAGCATGCGACCCTGCGACCCCTTAACCGTTCATCCAACACCAGTTCAATCGATTCCCAAGCGCTACCGACGCTTTTCTCCGCCGGCGGCAAAAGCCATTTAGTATCCCACATGACGGGTTCATGTAAAGGTCAAACCGAAAGGCGCGCACCGCTTGCCCATAAGGTTCACGGGCTTGACTCCCGGCCGATATTGGAGTAGCCAATAACTGTCGCATCGATGCTCACGGCTCACATCGCTCGGCGTTAACGCTCGCCGGCTGCCGGTCCCGAACCGCCGGAATCCTTAGCCGTGGCGCGGGGGTGAATTCTATTCTACTATGACCGGCCACCACCTGATACTCGGCGAACTGACCGACACCATTACCGGTGAAATCCTGGCCGATACACTCGACGAGCGCTATCGCCAGAACCTGGCCCGCTTACTGATTGAAAAAAAAGGCTATGCAAAAAGCGAGGTTCACCCCCGGCGATCGTTGACCGCTCGCGCCGGTCGGCAGAGCGCCGTGTTGACAATCGATTTTGTGGTCACGCTTGGGGAACAAATCGGAATGATTGTCAAATTCGGCCCCGGTTCGATCACCACGCGCCACCGTCCGGCTCTGGCGGCAGCGCGCCTGCTGGCGCCGTATCAGATTCCGGTGGTCGTGGTCACCAACGGTGAGGATGCCGATGTCCTGGACGGAGCAAGCGGCCGCGTCATCGGCCGCAGCCTGGAGGACCTGCCGGACAGGCAGCGGCTGCAGGCGACGATCGCAGCGGCCGAAGTCACCCTCGTTTCTGCGCAGCGGGCCGAGATGGAATCACGGATCCTCTATGCCTATGAGGTGGATGGCGCTTGCCCCTGCGACGAGACGATCTGCCGCCTTTGAGACGCTTCCAATGGATTATGCCCATTTCATGACCGCGGCCCTCGAGCAGGCCGAAGCCGCCTATCACGCCGGTGAATTTCCGGTCGGGTGCGTTTTGGTCCACGAGGACCGGATCCTGGCATCCGGGCGCCGGACGGGCACCGCCGCCGAAGGGATCAATGAAGTCGATCATGCCGAAATGGTGGCCTTGAGGCGTTTGGTAGCCGTCGGCAGAGATGTCGCTCCGGATGAAATCGTCCTCTTCAGTACGCTCGAGCCTTGCCTGATGTGTTATGGAGCGATCATCTTGAGCGGCATCAGAACTATCGTCTTTGCTTTCGAAGACGTGATGGGCGGCGGAACATCGTGCGATCTGGCGCGGCTCAACCCGCTTTACCGCAACGCCGCCATCTCGATTGTACCGCATGTGCGTCGCGGGCCAAGCGTCAAGTTGCTGCAAGCTTTCTTTGCCGATCCGAAAAACGGCTATTGGAAGAACAGCCTGCTGGCCCGCTTCACCCTGAGTCAGTGAATTGCGATCGTTTTGCCGGCGCCGGCCAGGGGCGTGATCCCCGAACCGGTGCTCTCATTTTTTCGGCCTTGAATTTTTTTCTTGCATTCCGTATTGTTATTGGTTAACTCACTACATTATTTAATGACGGGCTGCGCGATATCCTGCGGCACGAACCGGGAGCGGACGCGTGCGCCGTATCGACACAACTCTTAGAATGGTGGAGGTGCCGGGATAGCCTTAAAAGGACGAATATTCAAATCAAAACCGGCTGATCGAACAAACATAAATCAGTCAATCAGAGCCAGAGAAGTCCGGGTCATCGACCCGGAAGGCAACCAGGTCGGTATCATCCCGATTTCCGAAGCGCTCAAGAGCGCAGCGGAATTTGGTCTGGATCTTGTGGAAATTTCACCCAACGCGACGCCTCCGGTCTGCAAGATCATGGACTACGGTCGCTACAAATACGAGCAGACCAAGAAAAAGCAGGAGGCAAAAAAGAAACAGGCCACTTTCCAGCTCAAGGAAATAAAGGTTCGTCCCAATACGGATGACCATGACCTTCAAACGAAGATCGGGTATATTAAAAAATTTATCGAGAAAAAGGACAAGGTCAAGGTTACCGTCATGTTCAGGGGCCGCGAAATTACACTGTCCCAGCTCGGCCGTGACATGCTGTCCAAGATCGCCGAAGAAACGGCCGAGGTGGCCGTGGTCGAGCAGTACCCGAAGTTCGAAGGCCGAACGCTGATGATGGTGCTCTCTCCCCGATAGTCGCCGGGGCGGCGCACCAAATCAAAAAAAGTGGCCGAGGCGGCCAACGGGCGCGCGCGGGCACAATTTTTTTTGAGTTTCACCACGATGGTGGCGTGTGGCGATGTTGAGTCCTTATCGCACGCCATCTGTTTTTTTGGACCGGTCACGCACCGGATGATATCTCGTCGGCGGTGAGCGTGCCGGGCGCTCACGGTCCCGGCACGCATGATTCGGCCCCTGGACCCATTGAGCCGCCCGGCCGGTAGAGCCCGAACCCGGTGACGTCAATGGCATTTATTGGGTTTGAAACGCGGACTGACTAAATTTGTCGATGTCCGGACAGCGTGGTATGTTAAGTAGCCCTGAGCAAAGGAGTCATTCATGCCGAAAATAAAGACCAATCGTTCAGCCGCCAAGCGATTTAAAAAAACCGGCAGCGGAAAATTCGTTTATGGCAAATCGCACAAGAGCCACATTCTGACCAAGAAAACCACCAAGCGCAAACGCCAGTTACGGCAGCCCCAGGTCATCAAGAAGTGCGACATGAGGGAACTGCGGCTCTTGCTGCCAAACGGGTAGATGCTGATTGGTTTTAGGTATTAAGTTTTAGGTTTTAAGCAATAGGAATTGGGTCTTTTTTACTTAAAACTTAAAACCGCCAAATATAAACAACTTTTTTATCGTGATCGGACCCAGGAAACTTCCCGCGCAAAAGCCGCCGACAAGCTGACGGCCGCTGCCCGTCTGTTGCGGGTGCCGTTGCGCGAGCCGGTTCCTGGTCTCAAATACGTGCAGGAGAACCATCATGCGAGTCAAAAGAGGATTTAAAGCGAGAAGACGGCGGCAGAAAGTGTTGAAACTGGCCAAGGGGTTTCGCGGTGGCCGCAGCAAGTTGTTTCGCACCGCGGCCGACTCGGTCGATAAAGCGCTCATGTACGCCTACCGCGACCGGCGCCAGCGCAAGCGGGATTTCCGTCAGCTCTGGATTGCCAGAATCAACGCGGCCGCGCGGATGAACGAACTATCCTACAGCAAATTCATCAACGGCCTGAAACGGGCGGGGGTCGCCCTGGACCGCAAAGTGCTGGCCGAACTGGCCATTGCCGATCCGGCCGGCTTTAGCCAGATCGCCCAATTGGCGACCCGGCAGATATCAGGGGTCGTTCAGTAAAATGACCGGCCTGTTCGACGGGCCAATGCATCTCATCCGGACACCGGCGCGAGCACGGTAACTATAGGCTTTAAGATAACGGTTTTGGCAAGGGCAGAGGAAGTCGGCTGTATACGTCATCCGCCGCCGACCGATAACACAGCCAAAACCGTTATCTTAAAGCCTATATTCAGGTATTCCCCGTGTTCGCGCGTTTTTCGGCCGAGCCGCGCCAGGCCCGTATTTGCCAACCTGATTTCTTAGCGAATGCCCATCCGTTTTTTATTACAACACCAATGGGTTTCCGATTCAGAAATGAGCAATTTTTGCAAATTCAAGGAAATCGGCGGCATTGCGCGGCGGCAGACGGCTCTGTCTGCCGTACAAGCGATTCCGCCGATTTGACGCCGAAATTGCTGAAAAGGGCCATTTATGAACGGAAACCAGCGAGTCCCGCGTGGTCCCATCAGTCGAACAGATACTCGCCGAGGCGTTAACAACTCTCGAGAACACCACGGATGCCGAAAGCGTCCGGGCGCTTTCAATCCGCTATCTGGGCCGGAAAGGCGCCGTCACCCTGTTTTTAAGGGGCATCAGCCAGATGCCGCCGGCGGAACGGGCCGCGATGGGCCAACGCGCCAATGCCGTCAAGAAGACCCTCGAGGAGGCCTTCAAGGACGCCGTTCAGCGGCTTGAATCCAGCCGCGCGGAGGCTGCGGAGCGCATCGATGTCTCGCTTCCCGGACGGCCGATTCCAGTCGGCACCCTTCATCCGATCAGCCGGATCACCCAGGAAATATGCGACATTTTCGTGCGCCTGGGGTTCGACATCGTCGAAGGACCGGAAGTCGAGAGCGACTGGTACAATTTCGAAGCGCTCAACCTGCCCAGGAACCACCCGGCCCGTGACATGCAGGACACCTATTACGTGTCCGAAAATATCGTGCTGCGGACCCACACCTCACCGGTTCAGATCCGGACCATGGAAAAGCAGCCGCCGCCGGTGGCCGTCATCGCCCCCGGCAAAGTCTATCGCCGGGACTCCGATTTGACCCACACCCCGATGTTTCACCAGGTGGAGGGTCTGCTGGTTGACCGGGGGATCTCTTTCGGCGACCTCAAGGGGGTTTTGACGACCTTCGTGCACCAGATGTTCGATGAGCGCACCAGCCTGCGTTTCAGGCCCAGCTTCTTTCCGTTCACCGAGCCGAGCGCGGAAGTCGACATCCTTTGCGTCATGTGCCGCGGGGTCGGATGCCGGGTCTGCTCGCAGACCGGTTGGCTCGAAATCCTCGGCTCCGGCATGGTTCACCCGGCGCTCTATGAGAATGTCGGGTATCCGGCCGGCGAGTATTCCGGTTTCGCCTTCGGAATGGGGGTCGAACGAATCGCCATGCTCAAATACGGTATCGACGACATCCGCAAATATTTTGAAAACGATACCCGATTCTTGAGGCAGTTTTAACATGCGGGTCAGCCTGAGCTGGTTGAAGGAATATGTCACGATCGACATGCCGGTCGATCGCCTGGTGGATGCCCTGACCATGGCCGGCCTCGAGGTCGATACGGTTTCCGATCGCTACGCCTATCTCGAGCGGGTGGTGGTCGGCCTGATCCGTGAGGTGGCTCCCCATCCGCGGGCCGACACGCTCAAGCTCTGCGACGTGGACCTGGGCAGCGGCAGCGTGACGGTGGTCTGCGGCGCACCCAATGCCCGCAAAGACCTGCTGGTGGCCGTGGCCCTGCCGGGCGCCGTGCTGCCCGACGGCACCGTCCTGCAGAAAAGCGTCATCCGCGGCAGCGCCTCCGAGGGCATGATCTGCAGTGAACAGGAGCTGGGGCTCGGAAACCAGGCCGGCGGCGTCATGGAACTCGATTCACGCCTGACGCCGGGCCGGACCCTCAAGTCCGCCCTCGATCTTGCCGACACGGTGATCGACATCGACCTGACGCCCAACCGGCCCGACTGCCTCAGCCTGCTCGGCATCGCCCGCGAAATTGCGGCTCTTCAGAAAACGCCGCTGCGGTATCCGGACTGCCGCCTGCCCGAGGGCGGCCACGCGATCGAGGATCTGACTTCGGTCACCATCGCCGCCCCGGCCCTTTGCCCGCGCTATGCCGCCCGTCTGCTGACCGGCGTCACCGTCGGGCCTTCCCCCTTCTGGCTCCAGGACCGTCTGCTGTCGATCGGCTTGCGGCCGATCAACAACATCGTCGATGTCACCAACTTTGTCCTCATGGAACTCGGCCAGCCGCTGCACGCCTTCGATTTCGACCGCCTGGCGGGCCGCCGCATCGTGGTGCGGACCGCTGCGGCGGGAGAAGTCTTCACGACCCTCGACCAAAAAGACCGGCCGCTGTCGCCCGACATGCTGTTGATCTGCGATGCGGAAAGGCCGGTGGCCATCGGCGGGGTCATGGGCGGGCTCAATTCGGAAATCGAGCCGTCCACCACGCGCGTCTTCATCGAAGGTGCCTACTTCAGCCCTGCCAGTATCCGCCGCACGGCCAAAGTGCTTGGGTTGAACACCGAGGCCTCTTTCCGGTTCGAGCGCGGCGTCGATCCCCACCGGACGGTGGCGGCGCTGAACCGCGCCGCCCGGCTCATGGCCGAAATTTCAGGGGCCGAACTGGTCGAGGGCCTTATCGACGAGCATCCGCAACCAGCTGACATCCCCTCGGTGCGCCTGAGCGTTGCCGAGACCAACCGCTTGCTGGGAACCGATTTCCAGGCCCCGCAGATCGCCGCGCTGCTGGAGTCGATCGACTTCGAGGTGAAACCGGAAAACGGCGATCACTTCACGGTCATACCACCCAGCTTCAGGGTCGATATCGGCCGGCCGGAAGACTTGATCGAAGAAGTGGCCCGCCTTTCGGGATACGACCATATTCTGCCGACCTATCCCGCCGTGCCCGTCAAGGGCCGTCCAGTGTTAAAAAAACGAGCCGTGCGCAACCGGGTCAAGGCGGCGATGGCCGGCCGCGGTTTCAACGAAATCATCACCTACAGTTTCATCGATCCCGCTGACGGCGACCGGCTCGGGCTGAAAAAAGATGACTTCCGGCGCCAAACGGTGGCGATTCTCAATCCGTTGAGCGAGGAGCAGGCCGTGATGCGCACCACGCTGGTTCCCGGTCTGCTGCGGACCCTGCAACTCAACCTCACCCGGCAGGAAAAAAACCTGAAGTTGTTTGAAATCGGCAAGACCTTCTTCGCCAAAAATGCCGAAGAGCTGCCGGAAGAAATCGAGATGCTGGCCGGGCTCTGGAGCGGCTCGCGCAGCGCGTTTTCCTGGCACGGCGCCGGGGTGGATGCCGATTTTTTCGATGTGAAGGGGGTCATCGAATCGCTGTTTCAGCAGCTGGATATTCAGAAAATCGCCTTCACCGCCGTTCCGGATGATGACTGCATCTACACTCGTTCCGGGTTCAGCGCGTCAATCCTGGCGCAGGGCAAGGAAATCGGAGTCTTGGGCGAAATCAATCCCCTGGTCCGGCGCCGCTTCGAGTTGAAGCAAACCGCCTTCGTTTTCGAGCTGAATATCGACCGGCTGGTCGCACTGGTCTCCGATGCGAAATGCGCCGTGTCCCTGCCCAAATATCCGGCGGTCTCCCGGGATGTCACGCTCATTGTCGATCGGCGCATCGAAGCAGGAAAAATTCTTGACCGGATCGAGAAAATGGACGAGAAGTTGATCGACGCCTTGCAACTCTTCGATATCTTCGAGGGCCAGCCGATTCCCGAGGGGCGCAAGAGCATTTCTTTTCGAATCGTCTACCGCTCCGCGACGCGAACTCTGGAAGATGAAGAGATCAACCGGCTTCATCGGCAGGTCACCGGCTATTTGCTGGAAGAGTTCAAGGCTTCCCTTCCGGCGTGATCACCGGCCGCCGCCGGTCACAGACAAGGACCATGGCAGAAAAAACGCCCGTACCGGACAAGCTTTATTTCAAGATCGGCGAGGTGAGCAAGATCGCCGAACTGCCGACCTATGTGCTCCGTTTCTGGGAAAACGAATTTTCCTGCATCCGTCCCAAGCGCACCAGTTCGGGACAACGGCTGTACCGTCGGGCCGATGTCGAAACCGTCCTGAAGATTCGCCATCTTCTGCATGAAAGAAAGTTTACCATCGAAGGCGCCCGGCAGTTTCTCTCGACGCGTACCGACGACCAGCCGCCACCGGCAGCGGTAGCGGCACCCCTGAGCACACAGGAACTGAAGACCGAACTGGAAAGCATTCGCCGGATCCTGGACGAGAACTAAATGCTCTTGGAGACGGGCACCGCGACGGAAAACGGCGGCGGATCGGCCGCTCCGGCCGACCGGCCGGGGGTCGCCGCCAGGGGGGCGGCCCGTTCTTTCACGACCGTAAACGCCCGAATAGGATGGAACTTGCCCTTGGCCCGCACCGCCTCGATTTCGACCAGATCGAAACCGTTTGCGATGCAGTTGCGCGAGTTTTCGGAAATGATGATCTGGCCTTCCCGCGCCGCGCTACACAACCGCGAGGCGGTGTTGACGGTGTCGCCGATGACCGAATAGCTCATGGTCTGGGACGAGCCGATATAACCGGCCACCAGCGTGCCCGTATTGATGCCGATGCCGATCTGTATGGGCGGTTTGTTGGCGGCCCGGCGGCTGCGGTTGAACGCCTCGAGTTCGTCCCGAACGGCCAGCGCCGCGCGGACCGCCCGTGCCGGGTCGTCGCCGTGAGCGATCGGGGCGCCCCAGATCACCATGATTTCGTCCCCCATGAATTTGTCGACCGTGCCCTCGTAGCGAAACACGACCGAAACGACGACTTCGAAGTATTCATTGAGCATTTGGAGCACTTCGCCGGGCGGCGTGCGCTCACTCATGGCGGTAAAGCCGCGGATGTCGACGAACATAACGGTCGCCACCCGCGAAACGCCGCCCTTCTCGACTGTGAGCTGTCCCGACACCACCATTTCGGCCAGATCGGGCGAGAGCAGGCGCTGGAACCGCTCGCGGGTCAGCCGGTCTTTTTCCAGCTTCTTGGCCACCTCGCGCCGTTCGTTGATCGTAAACTGCGCGTGCGAGCCAAAAATGACAAACAGGCACAAAACGATCAGCCGCGTCCAGATATCGCGCATGTCGGCCCCGAGCACCCGGTGCAGAATGGGGCCGTCAGTCGCCATGAAAATCGCCACGATCGAGTCGAGCAACCAGTATACCGCGGCGATACCACAGCCGATCAACACCATCTGATCGGTGAAATAGACCCGATTTTTTGGCTTCTCCGCCACGTTTTTGGTCGTCTGATCGGCGCTATGAGGGCGCATGGGCGAGTCGGGACCTCTTGGGTTACCCCCGGGAAAAGCCCGTTTCGGCGATTCCGGAATCAATCGGCACAATCCTTTGAATTCTACCAAAGCCCGCCGGAATAGTCCAGGCGCTTGAAAAATAATCGATGAAAATTATTGACAAAGTATTAAATGTATCCTAATTAGGTCCTGCTGTGAGCGGGCATAGCTCAGCTGGTAGAGTACAAGCTTCCCAAGCTTGGTGTCGCGAGTTCGAATCTCGTTGCCCGCTCCAATTCTTCTCCGCCTTTCCTTTTTCAGAAGGCTGAGTGAAGTCGAACCGGCAGTAACTGGTTCATCGTCTTATTAAAGGTTAATATAATGAATCGGTCATATTAACACTCTCAAAGACACACTCGGACTGGAAGAAAACGGGCGGACGCCCGTTTTTTGCGTTTTTGAGGACCGACCCGAAAAAATGGCGAAAAAGCAACCGAATCGGGCCAAACCCGGCCGTGAAGCGCGCGCCGCGGTCGCTCCGGCCGCGCCAACCGGCCTGGAGTTGATCGCCCGGCAGGTTTTTACCATTGCCGAGCCGGTGTGTGAGGCCGAAGGAATCGAACTGGTCTTCGTCGAATTTCATTCGGAAGCCGCCGGCAGGGTCCTGAGGGTTTATATCGACAAGCCCGGCGGCATCACCCTGGACGACTGTGCCGCCGTCAGCCGCCAGCTCACCGACATCCTGGATGTCAGCCTGGAGGAGATGGGCGCCTACACTCTCGAGGTGTCGTCTCCCGGACTCGAGCGGCCGCTCGGAAGAGTCGAGGATTTCGAGCGCTTCAAAGGAAAAAAGATAAGAGTTCAGACATCGCGGCCGCTCGACGGCCGGAAAAGTTTCACTGGTATTCTGGCGGGTATCGTTAACGGACAGGTCACCCTGATGATCGACAAGGAAACCGTCTCCATCCCGCACACCGCAATAAAAAGGGCGCGACTGATCAATCACGGAGATTAGCGATGCAGATATCAGACATTAAAAGGGTTGTTGAGCAGGTGAGCAAGGACAAGGGGATTTCACGCGATGTCCTCATCAAGGCCCTCGAGGAAGCCTTGAAATCTGCCGCCCGTAAAAAATTCGGCAACAAAATGGAGATCGAGGTCCAATACAACGAAGAAGTCGGGGAAATCGAGGTTTTTCAGTTCAAGGAAGTCGCCGAGGTCATCACGGAGCCGGCCCTGGAGATCAGCCTCGAGGAGGGACGCAAACTCGACGCGGAATGTGAGATCGGCGACAGTCTCGGCACGAAAATGGACACCTCGACTTTCGGCCGGATCGCGGCCCAATCCGCCAAGCAGGTCATCATTCAAAAAATAAAGGACGCCGAAAAGGACGCGGTTTTCGCCAGTTTCATCAACCGCAAGGGCGAGTTGATCAACGGCATCGTCCAGCGCATCGACCGCGGGGACATCATCGTCAATCTGGGCCAGACCGAAGGGATCGTGCCGGTGCGCGAACAGGTCCCCCGCGAAGGCTACCGCCGCGGCGACCGCATCCGGGCGTTGATTCTGGAGGTCCTGCACGAAAGCCGCGGGCCGCAGGTCATCTTGTCGCGGACCCATGTCGATTTTCTGATCAACCTGTTCAAAATGGAAGTGCCGGAAATAAGCGAAGGCATCGTGAAAATAATGGGCGCGGCCCGCGAACCCGGCGTGCGCGCCAAGATCGCCGTCGCCTCCAGCAACGCCGATATCGATCCGGTGGGTGCCTGCGTCGGCATGAAAGGCAGCCGCGTGCAAAACGTCGTTCAGGAACTGCGTGGAGAAAAGATCGACATCATTTCCTGGCACGTTGACCCCGCCAGATATGTGTGCAATGCTCTGGCCCCGGCGGAGATCTCGCGCGTGATCATCGATGAGGCCAACCGCACGATGGAGGTTATCGTGCCGGATGAATTTCTCTCGATCGCCATCGGCAAGCGCGGCCAAAACGTCCGGCTGGCGTCCAGACTTGCCGGGTGGCACCTGGACGTCAAAAGCGAATCCAAATACAGCGAAGCCATGCGCAGCGGGTACGATTCTCTGCTCGCGCTGCCCGGGGTCGGCATCAGCCTGGCCGATGCCTTGTATGAAAGAGGACTTTTCTCCGCCGAAGAGATCAGCAAGGCCACAGTGGAAGACTTGATCCAGGTCAAGGGTATCGGCGAAGACAGTGCAATAAAATTGATCGCGGCGTCAAAACAAGCTATAGAGACCGAAGTTGCTGCGGATGAATCCGCGCCGGCGACCGAGGCCGAAGACGAGCCGGTCGCGGCGGCCGGCGACACCGCCGATGCGGTCGAACCGGGGGCCGCCGTGGAACCCGCCGGCGATGAATGAGTTCGGAAACGGCGGCCGGCGGGCGGGACCATGCGTCCGAACGCCGTCGCCCGCGCGCGAAGGCCACTCGCATAACTGTGACTTTTAGGGGGATTGATGGCAAAGATCAGGGTATATGAACTTGCCAGGGATCTGAACATGACCAACAAGAGCCTTATCGACAAGATAAAGGACATGGATATCGACGTCGACATCAAGAGCCATATGAGTGCGCTCGAAGACGAGGCCGTGGAGCAGATCAAGGCCGGTCTCTTCGGACAGAAATCCGAAACCGTTGTCGAAACGCGGGTCAAGCCGACCGTTATCCGGCGTCGAAAAAAAACCGTTACCATCGAAGTGCCGCCCGAAATCGAAACCGTCGCGGAAGCAGACGATGCGGAGCCGGTCGCGGCCGAAGCGGTAACGGCGGCGGCCGAAGCAGAATCCCCGGCTCTGCCGGAGGCTGCGGACCAGGTGGCGGACGATACTCCGGCGGCACCCGTAGAAGCAGAAATCGTCGCCGAAGCCGAAGCAGAACCGGAAGCCGAGCCAGAAGCCGGACCGGAACCCCCCGCCGCGGTCACGGCGTCTGAGCCGGCACCCACCCCTGCGGAACCGGACGCGGAAGTCGTGGCGAAACAGGCGGTCAAGAAATCCCGCAAAAAAGATCAGGCCGCCAAGATCATCCGCATGCCGATCGCCCCCGCGGCCAAAGAACCGGGCGCTGAACCGCCGCGAGGCCGGGCCTCGTTCCGTCCGGCGGACAAGGTCGTTGCCCTTAGGCCCGCCACGCCCGGAGAAGACGCGGGCAAAGATGCCAAGAAGAAGAAAAAGAAACGGCAGGTCGAGGAACCCGGCGTCGAAAACAAATTTTTCAAGAAGAAAATCTCGTTTCGCAAGAAAGAAGTCATCGAAGGCGCGGATCTCTATGGTGGCCGCCAGCGTCCACGCAAGGGCAAAAAAGGCGGCAAGGTCAAGACAAGCGCCACCGCCCAGAAAACCCAAATCACCACCGCCAAGGCCATCAAGCGGCGGGTTAAAATCGACGAGGCCATCATTCTTTCCGATCTGGCCAAACGCATGGGCATCAAAGCCTCCGAAATGATCCGGACCCTGATGGGCATGGGGGTCATGACCACGGTCAATCAAACCATCGATTTCGATACGGCCGCCCTGGTGGCCACCGAATTCGGCTATGAAGTCGAACTGGCCGCTTTCGAGGAGGAAACGTTATTGAAGGTCGAAGCAGACGATCCCACCCGACAGGTTGAACGCTCACCGGTGGTCACAATAATGGGACATGTCGATCACGGCAAGACCTCTTTGCTCGATGTCATCCGGAAAACGAGGATAACGGACCTGGAGGCCGGCGGCATCACGCAGCATATCGGCGCCTACAATGTCGCCACCTCCAAAGGCCAGGTAGCCTTTCTCGACACCCCCGGCCACGAAGCGTTTACCGCCATGCGGGCGCGGGGCGCGCAGGTGACCGACATCGTCATTCTGGTGGTCGCCGCCGATGACGGCGTCATGCCCCAGACCATCGAGGCCATCAACCACGCCCGGGCCGCCAACGTACCGATTATCGTGGCCGTCAATAAAATCGACAAGGACAACGCCAACATCGACCGGGTGTACCGGGAGCTGTCCGAGCAGGGCTTGTCGCCCGAGGAGTGGGGCGGCGACACCATTTTCGTCAAGGTCTCGGCCAAGCAAAACATCGGCATCGACGAGTTGCTCGATATGATTCTGCTGCAATCCGAGGTCCTGGAATTGAAAGCCGATCCCGACAAACGGGCCTACGGGCATGTCGTCGAGTCGAAAATCGATCCGGGCCGCGGGGCGATCGCGACCGTGCTGATCCAGGAAGGCACCCTGCACACCGGAGACGCCGTCGTCTGCGGGGTCTATTCGGGCAAGGTCCGCGCCATGCTCAACGACCTGGGCCAGGTGGTCGATGCGGCCGGCCCGTCCATCCCGGTCGAGGTCATCGGCCTGTCCGGGGTCCCCATGGCCGGAGACGAGTTGATCGCGGTGGCGGACGAAAAAAATGCCAAGCAGATCAGCGAGCACCGCATCCAGAAGCACCGCTCCAAGGAACTGGCCAAGACCGGGCGGCTGAGCCTGGAAAAACTCTTCGAACAAATGCAGCAGGGCGAGGTCAAGGACCTGAACCTGATCCTCAAGGCCGACGTTCACGGCTCGATCGAAGCCCTGGCCGATTCGCTGACCAAACTCAGCAACCAAGAGGTCAACATCAACGTTGTCCACTCCGCCACCGGAACCATCACCGAATCCGATGTGTCTCTGGCATCGGTCTCGAACGCCATCATCATCGGCTTCAACGTCCGCCCCTCGACCAAGGTTCAGCTGATGGCCAACGAAGAAGGCGTGGACATGCGGTTCTACAACGTGATCTACGACGTGATCAAGGACATCAAGAATGCCATCGCCGGCATGATGTCCTCAACCTTCGAGGAGCGTGTGCTGGGAAAGGCCGAGGTTCGAGACACCTTTCACGTCCCGAAAATCGGAACCATTGCCGGATGCTACGTGACCGAAGGCAAGATCGAACGGGGGCGGCGCCTGCGGGTGCTGCGTGACGGCGTTGTCCAGTACGAAGGCAAGAACTCCTCGCTGCGCCGCTTTAAAGACGATGTCAAGGAAGTGCAGAGCGGATACGAATGCGGCGTCGGCGTCGAGAATTACAACGACATAAAAGTCGGCGACGTCCTGGAATGCTTTTACCTGGAAGAAATCAAACCGGAAGTGTAAAACAGGCGCTGGGTAAACCAAGTGAGCCGCAAATGGTCGTGGGGATCGGAATCGTCACCTTCAGGCTGCATGACTGCCATTCTTTGAAAGCCAAACGCGGCGTCGTCAGATCGATCATCGGCCAGGTGCGCAGTAAGTTCAATGTCTCGGTCGCCGAAACGGGAGCAAACGATATGCACCAGCGGGCTGAAATCGGGTTCGCGCTGGCGGGCAACGACCGCCAGGTCATCAACTCCAAGATCGACAAGGTTTTCAACCTGATCGACGATTTGGGCCTGGCGGAAGTCATCGACACCGAAATGGAGATCATTACCCTATAATGTCTTACTCGCGCGCCGATCGTGTCGGGGGCCTGATACAGCAGACGCTCTCCGAGATCCTGCTCAGGGAAGTCAAAGACCCGCGTCTCGAACTGACGACGATCACCGATGTCAAAATGACGCGCGACCTGCGGATCGCGCGCATCTATTTTTCGACACCGGGCGGACCCGAAAAAATCGAAGCGGTTCAGCAGGGCTTCCAGAGCGCGCTGGGTTTTGTCAAGCTGACGCTGGCGCGGCGGGTCGGTCTGCGCTACATGCCGGATCTCGAGTTCTACTATGACAATTCTTTCGATCATGGGGCCCATATCGAAAAACTTCTCCGGTCCCTGCGAACACCATCATGATGGAAGCGGTTATCCGGTCCCTGACCGACAGCCGGCGCGTGGTCGTGGCGTCCCATGAAAATCCCGATGGCGATGCCGTCGGCTCGCTGCTGGCCGTCGGTCTGGCCCTCGAACAGCAGAATAAAGCGGTCACCTTTTTCAATGCCAGTCCGATTCCGGCGGTGTACCGCTTCCTGCCGGCGGTCGGGCGCATCACGGACGATATCACCGCCGCGGGTGGTTTCGACACCGCCGTGGTCCTGGACTGCGGCGGCCTGGAACGCCTTGGGCCGTCCGCGGCCCTGATCCAAGAGATACCGGTTGTCGTCAACATCGATCACCATATCACCAACACCGGTTTCGGCACCATTCGCCTCGTCGATCCGGAGGCCTGCGCCACCGCGGAACTGGTGTATCGCCTGTTGGTGCACATGCGGGCCCCGATCGGCAAGGAACTGGCCACGCTAATATATACCGGCATTTTGACCGACACCGGATCGTTTCGTTTCGCCAACACCAGTTCGGCCACTTTCGCCATCTGCCTGGAAATGATCCGCCGGGGCGCCAACCCCCACGACGTCGCCCGGCACGTTTATGGAACTTATTCCCTCGGCCGCATCAAACTGCTGAACCTCGCCCTGGACTCGATTGAAATAAGGGGCGACGGCAAGCTCTCGATCATGACGGTGACCCGCGAAATGCTGCGCCAAACCGGCACACACCCCGAAGATGCCGACGGTCTGATTCACTATGCCCGCCGCATCGAAGACGTGCGGGTGGCCGCCCTGATCCACGAACAGCCGAATGGAAAAGGCGCGACCTCGGGCCCGGGCCGCTTTCATGTCAGCCTGCGGTCCGATGGCTCGGTCGATGTCGCCGCCGTGGCGGTTTCTTACGGCGGTGGCGGCCACCGGAGCGCGGCGGGTTTCAGCATCGAAGCCCCGCTGTTCGAGGTAAAAAAACAACTGGCCCGATTGGCGGAGAAATTGTAGGTCGACACCGGCCGGGCATTATGGACGTTTCAGCCGCCAGCGGCATCATCGTTCTGGACAAACCCGCGGGCCTGTCCTCGGCCAAGACGGTGGCCGCGGTCAAGCGCCTCTTGAAAGCCCGCAAGGTCGGCCATGCCGGCACGCTCGATCCTTTCGCCACCGGCGTGCTCGTCTGCTGTCTCAACCAGGCCACGCGGCTGGCGCAATTTTTTTTACACGGCCCCAAGAAATACCTCGCCGTCATGCACCTGGGGATAGAGACCGACACCCAGGATGTCACCGGCCAGGTGGTGTCCTCCACCGCGACGGCGGCCCTCGAACCGGACCTGGTCGTCGAGGTCGTCAGGCAGTTCGAGGGAGCCTACTGGCAGCAGCCGCCCGCCTATTCCGCCCTGAAGCTCGGCGGCGTCCCGCTGTATCGGTATGCCCGCGCGGGACATGCGATCCAAAAGCCCGCGCGGCGAGTGGAGATCGGCGCCATCCGCATCCTTGACATCGCGCTGCCCTTTGTTCGGATCGAGGTCGCCTGCTCGGCCGGGACATACATCCGCACGCTGTGCGCGGATATCGGCCGGCGGATCGGCTGCGGGGGACACCTCCGGGAACTCCGGCGGCTGGCCAGCGGACGGTTCGACATTGCCGATGCGGTGACCCTCGAGGATCTGGAGGTTTTGAGGCAGGAAAACCGCATCGCGCAGCACACGGTCACGATGGCCGACGCCCTGCCGCAGATTCCGGGTATCGTGGCCAACAAATCTTTGACTCACACCGTAAAACATGGCAAAGTGGTTCGAAAATGCGATGTTAGCGCAGGTGGCGTTGCAGGGGCGCAGGATCTGGTGAAAATCCTCGATGCCCACGGAAATCTGCTGGCGATTCTTAAAATTGACCCGGACAATGAAGCGTTTCGCTACGTCTGTGTTTTCAGCCCCGAGACCGGCTGAAGACGAATCGGACCGGCGACCGGATAAATAAAGGGGAAAAGGGGCAGCAAAAGAGTTGAGTGCCGCCGCCATTTTAAAAAAGGAGGAGTAAAGAAAGTGGTCTTCACAACGGAAGCGAAAAAAGAACTGATCGACAAATTCAAGTTACACGAGGGCGACACGGGATCACCCGAGGTCCAGGTCGGGCTGTTGACCCACCGGATTTCCTATTTGACCGAGCATCTCAAGCTGCACAAGAAAGACCACCACTCCCGCAGGGGGCTGCTGATGCTGGTCGGCCGGCGCCGCCGGCTGTTGAACTATGTCAAGAACAAGGACGTCGGCCGGTATCGCGCCATTATCGAAACCCTCGGGTTGAAGCGCTGAAAGACCCTTGGCGTCCGTTACGAAACTCACACGGGGTGCGGGTGCGCGCCGGAGACGTGAGTTTTCACTCCCTTTGTCCGCCGTTCGCGAAGAATTCGCCTGTTTAAGCGACCTTTCGAGCGATTGCAGAAGGGTAAGTCGCTTATTTTTAGGAGAAGAAAATGGAACTATCATTAGAGGCCCAACTCGGGGCGAAAACATTGACCATTCAAACCGGCAAGCTCGCCAAACAGGCTTCCGGCGCCGTACTGGTCCGCTACGGTGAGACGACGGTGCTGGTGACGGTCGTTTCGACACCGGAGGAAAGACCGGTGGATTTTCTGCCCCTGACCGTCGAGTATCAGGAAAAGATCTACGCCGCCGGGCGGATCCCCGGCAACTATTTCCGGCGTGAAATCGGACGCCCCAGCGAAAAGGAAACGCTGACGGCGCGCCTGATCGACCGGCCCATCCGCCCGCTTTTCCCCAAGGGCTACCGTAACGAGACCCAGATCATCGCCATGGTGCTGTCGATGGACCAGGAAAACGACGCCGATACCCTGGCCATGATCGGCGCCTCAGCGGCCCTGGGAATATCCGAAATTCCATTTGCCGGGCCGATCGCCAGCGTGCGGGTGGCGCGTTTGAACGGCCAACTGGTGCTCAATCCGATTCTCGCGGAACTCGAAGGCGCGGACTTGAACATCATCGTGGCCGGCTCCAAAACCGGCATCGTCATGGTGGAAGGCGGCGGCCGCAACGTCAGCGAGGCGGATTTGCTCGATGCCATCTACTTCGCGCATGCCGAAATGCAGCCGATCATCGAGCTGCAGGAAAAAATGAAGGCCGAGGCCGGGGTCGAGAAACGCGTATTTCTTCCGGTGGAAAGGGATCCGGCACTGGTCGAGCGCATCGCCTCCGAGCTGCGGGAGCAGATCGAGGCCGCGATGGTCATTCCCGAAAAAATCAAACGCAGCAAAGCCCTGCGGGAGGTCAAGGACAATTACCTCGCGCTGCTGGGAGAGACCTACGCGGATCAGCGCGCGGAGATTTCCGAGATCATCAGCGACTTGAAAAAAAGCGTCTGCCGCGACCTGGTATTGAAAGCCAACCGGCGCATCGACGGCCGCAAATTCGATGAAGTCCGCCCGATCACCTGCGAGGTCGGCGTGCTGCCGCGCCCGCACGGCAGCGCCCTGTTCACGCGCGGCGAAACCCAGGTCCTGGGTGTGCTGACCCTCGGATCGGGACAGGACGAACAGCGGGTGGAAACGCTGAGCGGCGATGAATTCCGGCCGTTTATGCTGCACTACAACTTCCCGCCCTTTTCGGTCGGGGAAGCACGGCGCCTGGGCGGCCCCTCGCGGCGCGACATCGGCCACGGCGGTCTCTCGACCCGCGCCCTGGAAAAAGTCCTGCCGGACAAGCAGGATTTCGACTACACGATCCGGATCGTCTCCGAGGTGCTCGAAAGCAACGGCTCGTCCTCCATGGCCACCGTCTGCGCCGGCACCCTGGCCATGATGGACGGCGGCGTGCCCATCAAGGCCCCCGTGGCGGGGATCGCCATGGGGCTGGTCAAGGGTGAGGACAAGGTGGTGGTGCTCTCCGATATTCTCGGCGACGAGGATCACACCGGCGACATGGACTTCAAGGTGGCGGGAACCCAAGAGGGCATCACCGCCGTTCAGATGGACATCAAAATCCGCGAGCTGTCACGGGACATCATGCTCAAGGCCCTCGAACAGGCGCGGGCCGGCCGTCTGCACATTCTCGACCGGATGCTGGCCACCCTCCATGAGTCGCGCACGGAAATCTCCCCGTACGCCCCCAAGGTGCTGACGATCAAAATCAACCCGGACAAGATTCGCGAAATCATCGGCCCGGGTGGAAAAACCGTGCGCATGATCCAGAGCGAAACCAACACGCGGATCGAGATCGACGACTCGGGCATCGTCAAGATTGCGGCCTATTCATCGGAAGAAGGCGAAAAAGCCAAGAAAATGGTCGATGCCATCACCATGGATCCCGAGATCGGCGCGATTTACGAGGGCACGGTGGTCAAGATCACCGATTTCGGCGCCTTCGTTCAGCTCTCTCCCGGCACCGACGGCTTGGTCCACATTTCCCAATTGGCCAACCACCGGGTCACCAACGTCTCGGATGTCGTCAAGGAGGGCCAGAAGCTGAAGGTCAAGGTCCTTGAAATCAGTCGCGACGGCAAAATCCGCTTGAGTCACAAAGCGCTGCTGGAAAACGAATGACGCCATCGCCCGTCAATAAAACCATTCTGCCGAACGGCGTGCGGATCCTGACCAACACCATGCCGTTCGTGCGCAGCGTCTCCATGGGCGTGTGGGTCAACGTGGGGGCGCGGGACGAGTCGGCTGCCGAAAACGGCCTCTCCCATCTGATCGAGCACATGATTTTCAAGGGCACCCGCCAGCGCACGGCCTACCAGATCGCCAAGGAGTTCGATGCCATCGGCGGGCACACCAATGCCTTCACCAGTTACGAGAACACCTGCTACCATGCGCGCGTGATGGATGCGCATCTCGAAACGATGGTGGACATTCTGACCGACATTTTCCTGAACTCCGAATTCGCCGAGGAGGAAGTCGCCAAGGAGCGGCCGGTCATCTTTCAGGAGATCGGCATGGTCGAGGACAGCCCGGAAGAATTCATTCACGTTCTTTCGGGCAGCGCCTTCTGGGGTGACAACCCGCTGGGGCGCCCCATCATCGGCACCCCGGAAAACATCCGCGCCTTCACCTCCGAAAAAATAAAGGCGTTTTTCCACCAGTTCTACCAGCCCAGCCAAATTGTCGTGGCGGTGGCCGGCAACGTCAGCCATGAAAAAATCCTCGCCCTGGCCGGACCGGCCTTCTCCACCATTAAAACCGGTCCTGTCTTCCCGGCCCGGCAGACGCCGGCCGGCCGGCCGCAGGTCAAACTGCACCAGCGCAGTCTGGAACAGGTCCATGTCTGCCTGGCCACGCACGGGGTGTCGATCAGCGATCCGAAACGCTATGCTTTTTCACTGCTGAACACGATTTTCGGCGGCAACATGAGTTCGCGGCTCTTTCAGAAGATACGTGAGCACCGCGGACTCGCCTACGCGGTCTATTCTTTTATCTCCTCCTACGAGGATACCGGCCTGTTCGGCGCCTACGTCGGTGTTCAGCCGGACAAGGTGCGCGAAACCGTCGGCCTGATCGTGGAAGAGATGCGCACGCTCAGCAAACATCCGGTCGAGGACGGCGAACTGAACGACGCCAAGAACTTCACCAAGGGCAACCTGCTGCTGGCCGCCGAAAGCGTCGACAACCAGATGGTCCGCCTGGCCCAGAACGAGATCAGCTTCGGGCGCAGCGTGCCGCTCGAAGAAATCATCGACCAGGTCGAGGCGATCACGGCCGCGGACATCCGCGACCTGGCCGCGGAGTTGTTTCG
The DNA here is from genome assembly GCA_963779885.1 of uncultured delta proteobacterium. Classification (GTDB taxonomy): domain Bacteria; phylum Desulfobacterota; class Desulfobacteria; order Desulfobacterales; family SG8-13; genus JARFQH01. Next base: position 75,355 of record CAWAAN010000007.1, read on the forward strand.
AAAAGACCACCTGGCCCTGACTGCCCTCGGCCCGCTGAACGGCAGCGCGTCCTTCGAGGATGTGCTGCGGGCCTGACCTGATTCTTCACGCGTCAGCGGTCACAGGGCACCACATCGGCGCAGTTGTCAGGCACTTGACGTACAAAAGTACGCCTACGCGCCCGACGCCTTGCATCTGCGGCACCCTGTGACCGCTGACATTATGGCACTGCATCGGCGCAGTTGTCGGGCACTTGAAGTGCAACAGCACGCCCGCGCGCCCGACACCTTGCATCTGCGGCACGCTGAGACCGCTTACCCTTGTGCCGCCAGCGATTGATAAACCGCACGTAATGAACGAGCCGCCGGAAATCAGGTTCCGCCGCTTACGGCCATCCGAAGACGCCGATATTCCGCTGCCGCGCTATATGACGTCCGGGGCCGCGGGAATGGACCTCGCCGTCGCCTTGGACTCCCCGCTGGTCCTCGCGCCGGGCGACATTACCCTGCTGCCCACCGGCCTGGCCATGGCCCTGCCACCAGGCTACGAAGCCCAGATCAGGCCCCGCAGCGGTCTGGCGGTCCGGCACGGCATCGGGCTGATCAACGCCCCGGGCACGATCGACGCCGACTACCGTGGTGAAATCAAGATCGCCGCCATCAACTTCGGCAAATCGCCCTACACCTTCAAGCGCGGCGACCGGGTGGCGCAGATGGTTGTCCACCCGGTCTGCCAGGCCCGGATCACGATCGTCGAATCACTCGAAGAAACCGGTCGCAATTACGGCGGATTCGGACACACCGGAAAATAATCATCGGTCGCCCTGATGCCTGCTGAAGACTCCGCTCCCCCCACCGCCGAGCCCCCTTACAAGCTGGCCGTCTGCGTGCTGGCCAGCGGCAGCAAGGGTAATGCGATCTATATCTCCGACGGGCACACCGCCATTTTGATCGACGCGGGTCTTTCCGGCGTCCAGATCGAACGCCGCCTGAGATCGCGCGGACTGGCACCGGAAAAGATCCAGGCCATCGTCGTCTCCCACGAACACGCCGATCACATCCACGGCGTCGGGGTGCTGTCGCGCCGCTACCGACTGCCGGTCTACTTGAACCGCAAGACCGCCGACGCGGCCAAACGTATCGGCCGCGTCCATTGCGTTGCCGGCTTCGACTGCGGCTTACTTTTCGCCATCGGCAACCTTGAGATCCGCCCATTTTCGCTGTCCCACGATGCGGAAGACCCCGCCGGATTCACCATTCAATCCAGGGGCATCAAAATCGGCGTTGCGACCGATCTGGGTGTGGCGACCGCCATGGTCACAGAACACCTGAAGGGCTGCCGGGCACTGGTCCTGGAAGCCAATCACGATCCACGCATGCTGATCGACGGGCCCTACCCCTGGCCGTTGAAGCAGCGGATCCAGAGCCGTCTGGGACACCTCTCGAACGCCGATTCCCGGCGGCTGCTGGGCAAGGTCGCCCACGCCGGCCTCGAACACGTCATCCTGGCCCACCTCAGCGAGACCAACAACACCCCCGCCGAAGCCCTGAACACGATTGCCCCCGCTCTGAGCGGCACCCGCACCCGGCTGCAGGTCGCCGTCCAGGACTGCTGCACCGAGATCGTCTGTCTGCGCTGAAGCTCGGCTTCGGCATCCATTCTTCAGTCAACGGGCTATGGATCCTACGGCTTTCCTTTTCTGAAAAAGCTTCGCGATATTCCCTGTGGTGACCGAAAATGCGCCTACTGCAGATCGACCCACGATCCCGACCTGCAGTTGAAGCGGTTTTTCGGCTTCGAAGCTTTTCGGGAAACTCCCAAAGGAGTGGACGGGGATAGCCTCCAGCGGGAAATCGTTCTAAACGGGATGCAGGAGCGCGCCCCTGCTGGCGATTCTTCCCACGGGAGGCGGCAAGTCGCTCTGTTTCCAGCTGCCGGCGCTGGTTCGGCATATGCGCCGCGGCCTGCTGACGGTGGTCTTCTCCCCGCTCCAGGCCTTGATGAAGGATCAGGTGGACAACCTGGTCAAAAACACGGGCACGCCCTTCACCGGTGCAGTTTACGGGATGCTGACACCCCCGGAGCCCTTGACGAGTCGCGCTAACCTTTCTATAAGCTTTTTCATGAGTCACCTTTCGCGTAAGTTGATGTTTTTGTTTTTGTGCCATCATTCTTACAACAGAGGTGGCTCAACTTCACCTAAAAATTCTGGGTTGCGGACGCAGCCCGCCTTGGATAGTGGGGCTCATGCATTGATCGCAATTACAATGATGGGCCTTCTTTTTGGACGGTAATCCAGCGAGTATCCATTTCAAGTTTTTTTCTCATTTCTTTCCAATAGAAAGGCACCAGCCATGCCAACCAAATTGAGGAAAACCTCACCCGCCAAGCGAACTTCTTCAACTCAAAAAACAAATGGGAAAAAAGCAAATAAACGCGCCGGCTTCCCGATTGTCGGCATCGGTGCCTCTGCCGGCGGTCTGGAAACCCTGGAAGCCTTTTTTTCCAAGATGCCGCCTGAAGCCAACATGGCCTTTGTGATCATCCAGCACCTCAGTCCGAACTTCAAAAGCATCATGGCGTCGCTTCTGGCAAAACATACCCGGATGACCGTGAGTGAGATCGAAGACGGCACGCCCCTTGCGCCGAATTGCGTTTATCTCAACCCACCAAATAAAAACGTGGCCGTATTCAATCGCACCCTTCACCTGATGGAACCGGTTAAAAGCGGCGCGATCAACATGCCGATCGATTTCTTTTTCCGATCTCTGTCGGAGGACCAGAAAGAAAAGGCGATCGGCATCATTGTCTCAGGGACGGCCTCGGACGGCACTCTGGGCATCAAGGCCATCAAGGGTGAAGGCGGCATGGTGATGGCTCAGGACCCGGACACGGCCAAATACGACGGCATGCCCAGAAGCGCCATCGGAACCGGGCTGGTCGATTTCATCCTTCCGGTGGAAAGGATGCCGAAAACGTTGTTCAATTATGTCAAGCATCCATTTTTAAAGTCACCCGGCAAGATCAACGTCGCCGAGACCACCATTCAACACCAGCTCCAAAAGGTTTTTGCCCTGATCCGCAACGCCACCGGTCACGATTTTTCGCAATACAAGCATACCACCATCCAGCGCCGGATCGAACGCCGCCTGGCTGTTCACCAGATCGACAAGCTGACGGATTACCTCGTGTACATGCAGAAAAACCCCCTTGAAATCGATGCCCTCTTCAAAGACCTGGTGATCGGCGTAACGAGCTTTTTCAGGGACCCGGAAGCCTATCAGGTGCTTGAACAAAAGGTGCTTCCCAAATTACTGCACGGCAGAAAACCGGATGATCCGCTTCGCTGCTGGGTCGTGGGGTGTTCGACCGGGGAAGAAGCCTATTCGTTGGCCGTGATCGTCTCGGAGGCGATGGAAAAACTGAAAAAATATCTCAATGTGCAGATTTTTGCCACGGATATCGACGAGGCGGCCATCGAGAACGCCCGCAAGGGCATCTTTCCGGACAGCATCGCCGCAGATCTTTCCAAAGAGCGTTTAGATCAGTTTTTCACAAAAGACGACGGTGTTTTCAGGGTCAAAAAACAGATCCGGGATATGGTCGTTTTTTCTTTGCAAAGCATCATCAGGGACCCGCCCTTTTCACGACTCGATCTGGTGAGCTGCCGTAATCTGCTGATCTATCTGGATCAGCCGCTTCAGAAAAAGATCATCCCGCTGTTTCATTATACATTGAATCCGCAAGGGGTTCTATTCTTGGGCACCTCTGAGAGCATCGGCGAGTTTACCGATTTATATCAACCGCTGAACGCCAAGTGGAAGATCTTTCAACGCAAGGAGAGTTTCAAGGAAGGTATCGTCGGTTGTCCGAAAAAGATCACCTATGGGGGGCAAGATAAGCTCGAACTCGATGACCCCATAAGGATGCCGGTCTCAACCGATATCCAGGCTGTGACCGAAAAAGCGATTCTCAGCCAATATGCACCCACGGGGGTTTTGATCGACGACAAATATGAGATCCTGCATTTTGTCGGTCAGACGGAAAAATTCCTCGCGCCGTCGGCGGGCAAGCCCAGTTTCAACATTTTGAAAATGGCCCGCGAGGATCTCAAATTCAGACTGACGGCGGCGCTTCACAAGGCGGTCCGTGAAAAAAAGCGCACCGACTGCACGAGCGTGCGGGTCAACTATAACAACACTTCCTGTATGGTCGACATATCGATCAGCCCTGTGACCGACAAAGGACTGCCACCGGGCCTCATGCTGGTCCTCTTCGAGGAAAAGGCACCTGGATGCCAATCGGTTGAAAATCTCGTGCGCGAATCTGGAGAAGAAATTCAGGACCCGACAGTCCATCAACTGGAACAGGAGCTGCAATCGACCCGTGAATATCTTCAGGCCACCATCGAGGAGCTGGAAACCTCGAACGAGGAACTAAAATCAAACAACGAAGAGATGCAGTCGGTCAATGAGGAACTGCAAAGCACGAATGAGGAACTCGAGACTTCCAAGGAGGAACTTCAATCGACCAATGAAGAACTGTACACGGTCAATTCAGAGCTTCAAAATAAAGTCAGTGAGCTTTCCAAGGCCAGTGACGACATGAACAACCTGCTGGCCGCCTCCGAAATCGCATCCATCTTTATGGACACCCGCCTTAACATCAATCGTTACACCCCGGCGGCTGCGCGGATCATCAAACTGATTCCAACCGATATCGGCAGGCCCTTGAGCGATCTTAAAACCAGCTTTCCGGGGATCGATCTTGCCGGGCATGCAAAAAAAGTCCTCAAGGATCTGAATACCCTGGAAACGGAAATTTTGTCGGAAGACCGTATTTGGCATGCCCTGAAGGTTTTGCCGTATCGAACCGGCGAAAATGTCATCGCCGGTGTGGTGATAACCGTGATGGATATCCACAGGGTCAAGCAAGCCGAAAAAATCCGGCGTCTGGCCACGATCCTGGAGGACGCCAATGATGCCGTTGCGGTGCGGGATTTTAAGGGGCGCATTCTGGCCTGGAACAAAGGGGCCGAGGCCATGTATGGCTGGACCGAATTTGAAGCCCTTAAAATGAAGATCGAAGAGCTTATTCCCAAGGAGAGACTGAAAGAGGAAAAAGCCATGGTGGTCAAGCTCAAAAAGGGTGAAGCCGTGAAGGCATTCAAAACTCGGCGGATGACGAAAGACGGCAAGCTTTTAGATGTTTGGCTGACGGCCACGTTGTTGACCGACGAAAGCGGCCGGCCGATTGAAATTGCGACCACGGAACGGGACCTGGCGTGGCTGCCCGCATAGTGATTGGAGCGAAAATGGGAAAAGACAAAAAAAAATCAGAGAGCTCGGAACTCAGGCGGCGGGCCGAAAGGCAGATGAAAACAGAGCTTGGGGACTCTGACGAAATTGCCGGGATGTCGACCAAAGACATGGCGAAGATGATCCACGAGCTGCGGGTGCACCAGATAGAGTTGAAAATGCAGAACGAAGAGCTGCGCCGCATCCAGGAGGAGCTCGAAGGGGCCCGGGATCGATATTCCCATTTATACGACTTTGCGCCGGTGGGCTATCTGGCGGTCAATGAAAAGGGAATAGTCGAGGGGGCCAATCTCACTTTCGCCACCCTGATAGGGATGGAGCGATCGGCTGTTGTGGGAAAACCGTTCAGCCGTTTTATCCAGCGTGAGGACCAGGATGTTTACTACCTTAATCTCCAGCGCCTGTTAGAATCCGGGGATTTGCAGTCCTTCAAATTAAGGTTGGTGAAAAATGACGGCGGCGACTTTTTCACGAACCTGGAATGCATGCTTATCAGAGAGAGCGACAGCGCTTCCAAGCAAATCAGAATTGTCGTCAGTGATATCACCGAACAGAAGGAACTCGAATGGCGGCTGCGGCAAGCTCAAAAGATGGAATCAATAGCCAAATTGGCCGGCGGTATTGCCCACCAGTTCAATAACGCCCTGTTCGTGATCGTGGCCACCACCGACCTACTTGAGATGCAAGTGCCAAAGGAAGAGATTACGTCGGAATATTTTGACTCGATTAAAAAATCGACGGCTCGAATGACGCAGCTGACGCGCCAGCTGCTGGCATACGCCCGAGGAGGAAAATATGAGGTCACGGACATTTCACTGAGTGTTCTCGTACGCAACACGTTGCCCTTGCTCCAACACACCCTTGACCCATCCATCTCTGTAGAAACCAACCTGCCCGGTGATATCTTGAAAACTAAAGGCGATTTGACCCAGTTGGTGATGGTCTTGTCGATCCTTTTGTCCAATGCAGTGGAGGCCATCGAAAGTGAAGGCCACATTAAAATCGCCTGCAGAAATGAATTGATAACAAGGGAAGACACAAAGGCTTTCCCGGGATTGTCGCCCGGACCTTTTGTCAGCTTGACAATTGAGGATAACGGGAGGGGATTGGATGAAGAAACCAAAAAACGGGCCTTCGAGCCGTTTTTCACGACCAAGTTTCTCGGCCGAGGGCTTGGTTTGGCCGCGGCGTATGGCATCGTGAAGAACCATGGCGGCTGGATATCCATTGAATCTCAACCGGGCCGAGAAACCAGCGTGTGTATTTACCTGCCGGCCGTTCGTGAGATCGAGGGAAAAAAGGCGCAAAGAGTGCACAAGGAACCGTTCACTGGAAACGGCACCATTCTGCTGATTGAAGATGAGTCGGCGGTTATCGAGGCGCTCCGGAAATTATTGGAACGTTTGGGATACAATGTTCTTGAGGCCAAAACCGGGAAAGAAGCCATTCGCTTGGCCAGAGCATATGACGGAGAGATCGACTTGGCCATTCTGGATGTTTTCCTGCCGAATATGAACGGGAATAAAGTCTATCCCTTGCTCAAAGAATTCCGTCCGGACTTGAAGGTCCTCGTGTGCAGCGGGTATTCGATTGAAGGCCCGGCCCAGGAAATCCTGGATGCCGGCGCTCACGGGTTTTTACAAAAGCCGGTTTCTGTACAAGAACTCTCAGAGAAACTAAAGGAGCTACTGTAAATCAACCATGCAGACATCAATTTTAAAAATACAAACGATGATCGACTATAATCTCGGTCGAAAGGGCGGATCAGGTTGACTTGACCCACCCTTTCCCACTTTTAGCCGTATATATTCTCAATCCACCGAATCGCTTCCATATCGCTGATGGTTCCAAGATACCTTTGAGTGGTTGATAGGTTAGCATGGCGAAGGATGACCTTGCTGACAGGCTCAATCGTGACGCCTGCCCATGGAGTCGAGGTGATCGTTTCCAGGACTCCTGGCGCGAGAAAGTACGACCCACAGCGCCTGCCAATGGCCTCGAGACGGGTGAGCCGCGAAAGGTCGCCAGCATCCAGGTAGCCCAAGTCCGTTTCGTATCCGGTGCCCCACAGCACCAGATCGGCACGACACGATTGTCCCGAGGAGAGGCCAAACCGTATTCCCCTCGATGCGTACAATCTCGCCGCGGTGGCGCGCGATGTGCACCAGGTCCTGGACCATGCGGCTGCGGCCGGGGATGAGCATCTGGTACCCGAGGTCGATCGGCCTCTCGGGTGTAAGCTCGTCGAGACCTGCCTTCTTGTACCGGGAGCGAAGGTCTATGTTGACCCGCTTGTTCAGCGTCGCGACAAAAGTGCCGAGCATCTGCATCCGCGCAAATGCACGCAGATTCGACGCGTAGTGCTTCCGGCGCGGCGCGGGGAGCATCCACTTGAGCGAGCGATAGACCCAGGTGACGCTGAGCGCCCCCCCGTTCGAGGCACAGATCGAGGAGGTCGTACGCCGAGGCCCCCGTCCCCACGGCGACCACGTCCTTACCGGTCAGCTCGGAAGGGTCGCGCAGCGCAGACGAGTGATACTCGCTCAGCGTCGGAGGGCTCTCTCGATCTTCGGAACAACAGGCCGATTGTGACCGCCCGTGGCGGCGACGAGGAATCTGGAGTGGCCGGCGTACCCATCGGCACTGACCATCCATCCACCGTCGGAAGGACGGGCCGAGTTCACCCGCGTACCCAGGCGGATCGAGGGAGCGAGCTCGAAACGCTTCACCCACTCGCAAATGTTGGCAAGAACACTGGCCTGGTCCTCGTCCGCGATCGGCAGATCACCCAGCGTCCAGTCCTCTTTGCGGATCTGGAGATCCCAAAGAAATTCAATCCCCGACCATTTCACCGGGAGGCACGAAATGTTAACAAAATGAAACGCTAAAAAAATATATGTTTGTCATGCGCAATCCAAAATTCAATCCGATAATGTCAGAACAGTGATTCAGCGCAGAAAGAATAATTGTTCTTGGGTTGCCTAATCGACCCCAAAAAGGTATTTGAGACTTGAAACCCTCTGTTTATATACAATCGATTGATCCAAAACCTTTCGAAGACATACATCAGAGAGCCGAAATCATTGATAAGGCTGGCTGGGATAAAATTCCCGGACAGGAAAAGGCAGACTATGCTGTGGGCCTATCGTGCACCGATGGGCTTGATCTATTTGTCAAAAATGAGCGGGCTACTATAGGTAATTCATATGTGGGTTATCTTTTTCAGTAAAAAGGAAAGGTTGCATTAAGCATTTTCGGGAAATTCATAGACGGGGATAAACTTTGTTGGCAAAGTACATATGATGAACTAGTTGTGATAATTGGATTAAATGTCTTTTAAAAGAAAAAGGTGAATAGGTGGGTGACTAGGGAAAAAGAGATAAAGACAAACGCGAAGAACAAAAAAAGGCAAGCAAACACTAATCGAGAAGCGGAAGCAAGAAGGATGTGGCTATGACATCTGTCATCAAGTATTATGAGGGAATCGATTCGGTTGCCGTAATCGGCAACTATCTGCCCCGCCAGTGCGGAATTGCAACCTTCACCACGGACTTGGTTGAAGGCTTATCTGCGGAAGCCCCCGATATTTACAGCTGGGCGGCGGTCATGAACGACAAACCCGAGGGATATCCATATCCTGAAAAAGTGCGTTTTGAGATCAACCAGAACAAATTGAGCGATTACAGCATGGCGTCTCAATTCCTTAATATCAGTCACACGGATATTGTCTGCGTGCAACATGAATATGGACTGTTCGGCGGTCCGGCCGGCAGCCACCTGCTGAAACTATTGGATGCTCTGCGCATGCCGGTGGTGACGACGTTACATACCGTTTTGAAAGACCCTGCGCCGGAATATCGTGCCGTCATGTGCAAGCTGTCCGAACTGTCGGACAAACTGGTGGTGATGAGCCATAAGGCATCTGATTTCCTCAAAGATATCTATGCCGTGCCCGAGGATAAAATTGTCTTTATCCATCACGGCATTCCGGATACGCCGTTTATCGACCCCAGCTTCAACAAGGACAAGTTCGGCGTAGAAGGCAAAAAAGTGCTGCTCACCTTCGGCTTGCTGTCCCCGAATAAAGGCATTGAAAATGTATTGCAGGCGCTTCCGGCGGTCATCAAAAAACATCCTGATGTGGCCTATATTATCCTGGGTGCAACCCATCCGCATATTTTAGCATTGCATGGGGATGCATACCGAATCGTGCTGCAGCAGCTCGTGCGCAAGCTCGATATTGGCGAACATGTCATCTTTCAAAATCGTTTTGTTGAACTTAAGGAGTTATGTGAGTTTCTTGGCATCGCCGATATTTACGTCACCCCTTATCTTGAAGAAGCCCAGATTACATCCGGGACCCTTGCCTATGCCATGGGTACAGGCAAAGCCATCATTTCGACACCGTACTGGTATGCCACCGAGATGCTTGCCGAAGGCCGGGGCCGAATTGTCCCCTTCCACAATCCGGATGCCATGGCGGAACAAATAATCGACCTGCTGGACAATGATGTCGACCGGGACGCGATGCGCAAGAAAGCCTATACATTTAGTCGTGAAGCGGTTTGGAAGGAGGTGTGCCGAAAATACCTCCAGGTTTTCAGTGAAGTGCGGCAAAACCGCACCCGGAACCCTCGTCCCCGGCACTCTTATATTGAAAACATCGAGGCCATCACGAATTTCGAGCTGCCGGAGATCAAGCTCGATCACCTGAAAGCCTTTACCGATGATACCGGCATCTTGCAACACGCCAACTATACCATCCCCGATCGCACCCATGGCTACTGCACCGATGATAATGCCAGGGCACTGCTGGTTGCCGCCATGGGTCAAAAATACCTGCCGACCACCGGATTGGGCCTTGATTCCCTCAGCGGTCATTATCTCGGATTTCTCCTGTATGCCTATAATGAAAAAAATGGGCGCTTTCGCAACTTTATGACCTATTCGCGGCAGTGGATGGAGGAGATCGGCTCCGAGGATGCGCATGGTCGGGCGATTTGGAGCCTCGGCAAAGCGGTGGCTTTTCTTCAAAATTCCGGGCATATCGCAATGAGCACGACCCTTTTCAACAAGGCGCTGCGAGCTGTTGAGAATTTTAGTTCACCCCGCGCCATCGCTTTTTGTCTGGTGGGCGTGCACGCCTACCTGGCTAAATTTTCCGGCGACAGTGATGTGCGCAGGGTCAGGGAAGCTCTGGCCGACAAGCTATTCGATCAGTTTATAAACCATGCAACGGACGGTTGGCCCTGGCTTGAAAAGGCATTGAACTATGCTAACGGCAAACTGCCCCATGCCCTGCTGCTGTCCGGCCAGTGGATGCAACGCAATGACATGATCAATATGGGACTCAACTCCCTCAAGTGGCTGATCACCATTCAAACCGAAGACGGTCACTTTGTGCCCATCGGCAGCAACGGATGGTATAAACAAGGCGGCCCCAGAGCCCGCTTCGATCAGCAGCCCATTGAAGCCAATGCCATGATCGAGGCTTGTGTGGAAGCCTTTAATATCACCCGGGATAAATCATGGTTCGAAAATGCAGTCATGTGTTTCAATTGGTTTCTCGGACACAACGACCTCAACTTGCCGCTCTATGATCCCAAGACCGGCGGCTGCCGAGATGGATTGATGGCGGACGGCATCAACCAGAATGAAGGCGCCGAGTCCTCCCTGGCCTGGCTGCTGTCGCTGATGACCTTGCAAAAGCTTTATGCCGACGAGATTTTAAACCAGCCGTCGTCACTGAAACCCGATTAAAAAAGGATCGATTATGCGCATTGCCATGCTCGCGCCCATTGCCTGGCGCACGCCACCACGTCACTATGGCCCCTGGGAGAGCGTGGCGTCACTGTTGACCGAAGGTTTGGTAGCGCGCGGTCATGACGTCACCTTGTTTGCAACCGCGGATTCGCAAACCAGCGGCACGCTGCATGCCGTTTGCCCGCGTGGCTACGAAGAAGACCGCTCCCTCATACCAAAAGTCTGGGAATGTCTGCACATTTCAGAACTTTTTGAGCATGCCGATGCATACGATATCATCCATAACCACTTTGACTATCTGCCGCTGACCTATACCAGCCTGACCACAACCCCGGTGGTGACCACCATCCACGGCTTTTCATCGCCCGGGATTGTGCCGGTTTACAAGAAATACAACGGCAAAGCATTCTATGTTTCCATCAGTGATGCCGATCGATCGCCGGATCTTGATTATATCAAAACCATCCATCACGGCATCGACATCAAGCAGTTTGATTTTCAACCGGCCCCGGATGATTACCTGCTTTTTTTCGGACGCATTCACCAGGACAAAGGCACCCGCGAGGCTCTGAAAATCGCCAGGGCCTGCAGTAAAAAGTTGATAATGGCGGGCATCATCCAGGATCATGCTTACTATGACCAGTATGTCGCCCCTCACCTAGACCGCGACAAGGTGATTTATATCGGCAGCGTCGGACCCGATGAACGCAACCGGTTGATAGGCAAAGCCTGTGCGCTGTTACACCCGATACAGTTTGACGAACCTTTCGGTTTGTCCGTGATCGAATCCATGGCCTGCGGAACGCCCGTGATCGCCTTTGAGAGGGGCAGCATGCCTGAACTTATCGAAAACGGTGAAACCGGCTTTTTGGTGGGCAACGTGGATGAAGCCATTGAGGCTGTCGCACGGATAAATAGCATTGACCGCGCAGACTGTCGTGGCCACGTTGAACGCCATTTCACCGTTGAGCGTATGATCGATGAATACATACACGTCTATGAAATGATTATGCAGGAAAAACCGCTATGAAAACGCATACTCCAATAATCACGCGTTTTAAAAAAAACCCCATACTGACCAGAAGGGATGTTCCCTATCCGGTTGCTACGGTTCATAATGCGGGCATCGTTAAGCACGACGATCGTTACATTATGCTTTTCAGGTCGCATCTGCTCAACGGGCGCTCCATCATCGGCCGGGCCGATAGTGAGGATGGGTTTTCATTTACGGTTCATCCCGAACCCTTTCTGATACCTGCTACGGATAATGTTTTTGACGAATACGAGGCGTTCGGGGTCGAGGACCTCAGAATTTGCCCTGTAGAGGGAGAGTACCTGCTTACCTACAGCGCCTATTCCCGTCACGGCGTGCGGATTGCCTTGGCGCGCACCCGGGATTTTGAAAAAGTTGACCGCGTGGCGCTGATCACTCAAGCCGACTTTCGCAACGTGGTTATTTTTCCCGAGAAGTTCGGCGGCAGGTATGCCCGTTTGGACCGGCCGCATTCGGAAATTTCGCCTTGGTCGATCTGGATTTCCTATTCTCCCGACCTGGTGCACTGGGGCGATTCCCGGGTGATTATGAAGCCGGTGATCTACCATTGGGATGAAATGAAAATCGGACCCGGCGCACCGCCCTTCAAAACCGACAAGGGCTGGCTTCATATTTACCATGGCGTTTTTAAAACCATGTCCGGAACGGTGTATCGTTTAGGCGCGGCTTTGCATGACCTTAAGGATCCGGCGCACATCATCGGCGTTTCCGATCAGTGGATATTGCAGCCCGAGGATCCTTGGGAAGTCAGTGGCTATGTCCCCAATGTCGTTTTTACCTGCGGCGCGGTCCCGGAAGGCGACGGTACGGTAAAGATCTACTGGGGCGCCGCGGATACGGTCATGTGCGTCGGTACGGCCGTCATTGATGAATTGGTAGCGCTCTGCCTATCGATTTCCCGGCCTCCGCTGTAGATGAACATTGCCGGATGATCGCAGACCGGCAGATCGACTTCATGGGTAGGCTGGAATTGAAGATTTACCATGATGAACACTCTTACGATGCAGTGTATTGAATATCAATCGACACCTAGGAAAAAATGATATGAACCCTCAAAAACATCAAAAGCTTAACGTTAAAAGAAAAGCGAATAGGATCGTAGGGGATACTTCACGGGTGATCACCCGGCTTCATCTTCCCGATGAGAGGTATCGCATCCCTAAAATAATTCAGCGGATAATGAGCCTGCCGGACACGGCGGCTGAAAATCTGCTTGCGCAAATTGTGGATGACTTTTCCGGACGGCACGAAGACATCGGGCACATCTTCGAGCGGCATCTGAATGTGGTGAAGGATTATCTTCCACGGGATACACTGATCAGCGACGTTCAAAGGGCCCTCATCGGAGCCTACTTTACAAAGGAGTACTCTATTGAATCGGCCGCCCTTTTCAACCCTTCCCTCGTTGCCCATCCTGATCAGAGCCATCTGAAAAAAGGCAGCTTGCGCTTTATCATGAGCCTGCGGGCTACCGGAGAAGGCCATATTTCGTCAATAGTCTTTCGCAGCGGCGCCCTTGACCGGCACAATCGGTTTTACTTCGACCCGATCAGTGATTTTGTGGAAACGCCGGATCTTCAATTAGACCCGGTTTACAAACGCAATCCTTTCCAACTCAAGCTGAACGAAATGGGGGTCAGCAGTGAGATAACCGCCCATATTCTTAACCAGCTGCCCGAAGATTTTACTTATAATGAGTTAATAGAAAAATTTGAAATACTTCGCACAAAACCGCAATTTTCTGAAGCGCTCCAAAGCCAAACCTTCAAGGCCATGAGCTGGCTTGCAAAATCCAATTATGAGGTGAGTTTCCACGCCGATCATCGCATATCCGAACGGGTGATCTTTCCCGTATCGAAAAACGAAAGCAGAGGCATTGAAGATGCCCGGTTCGTTCAATTTTTCAACGACACCGGGGAGATCACCTATTTCGCGACGTACACCGCCTACAATGGCGTTACCATTTTGCCGCAATTGATCGAAACCAATGATTTCATCACATTCAACATCTTAACGCTCAATGGTAAAGCCATTCAAAACAAAGGCATGGCGCTTTTTCCGCGTAAAATTGGCGGACGTTACGCCATGCTCTCGCGCCAGGATGGCGAAAACAATCATATCATGTTCTCAGACAATATCCATTTCTGGCAAGAATCCCAAATCATCCAGGAGCCTCAGTACCCATGGGAATTCATTCAAATCGGCAACTGTGGTTCACCCCTCGAAACTAATGAAGGCTGGATCGTGCTCACCCATGGCGTCGGGCCGATGCGTCAGTATTGCATCGGCGCCATACTGCTCGATCTTGATAATCCCACAAAAGTCATCGCCCACCTGGATGAACCGTTGCTTACCCCGCATGATAAAGAACGCGAGGGATATGTTCCCAATGTTGTTTATTCCTGTGGAGCGATAATTCATAACAACGAATTGGTCATTCCCTACGCCATGTCCGACATCAATTCCGGTATAGCAACGGTTGCAGTCAACGAGCTGCTTGACAGCATGTGCGCGGTAGCTTAGTGTCAAAGCAGGGAATACATCATAATCAAATTGGAAAACGTCACTTTTAAAGTTGCACCAACTCCAACCTATCAAAGGCCGTCGGGGAATGTGAAAAGTGTTGATACCATATTGTCAAATAATGAAATGACCCGCTATGCAATCCTGCCAATTTGAGTATAGGTCGGGACAAATCATCGCCGTGCACCCCCTCATCCGCCTCGCACGATCATTCGATCATCGGATAGTTATATGATGACAGCCCGACAGCTTGACAGTCTGCCGCAAGGTCACTACCAACATTGCTCAATTACCGGAAAAAGTATCATCTTCTGATATCGACTCGAAAGGGATCGCGTCATGAAGTGGACCGCCGAAGCAGAAGACCTGTTGAAGAAAGTACCCTTTTTCGTCCGTAAAAAAGTGAGGACGCGGGTTGAAAAAGAAACCCAAGAGGCGGGAAAAACTGTCGTCTCGCCAGCGGAGGTCAAGGCCACCCAGAAACGATTTCTGGCCGGTCAGCAATCCGACATCCAGGGCTACCGGATCGAGACCTGCTTCGGTCCCGGCGGCTGCCCGAACCGGGCCGTCATCGGGGATCAACTGATAACCCGGATCGAAGCAAACTTGAAGACGGCGGATCTTCTGGGCTTTTTGAAACGGTCGGTGGAAGGCGATCTCAAGTATCACCATGAGTTCAGGGTCAACCTGGCGGGTTGCGCCAATGCCTGCTCGCAGCCGCAGATCAAAGACATCGGCATCATCGGCGCCGCGGTCCCGGAAACCGGCGCAGCGGCCTGCACGGGGTGCGGAGCCTGTGTGGATGCCTGTAATGAAAAAGCGATCGCTCTCCGGGAAGAAGATGAGGTTCCCACCATTGACTATCGGCGCTGCCTGAACTGCGGCCGCTGTGTCGCCGTGTGCCCGTCCGGCACCCTACACAGCACCTGCCGGGGCTTCCGGGTCCAGCTGGCCGGAAAACTCGGCCGCCACCCCCGCCTGGCCCGCGAGCTGCCGGGCATTTACACCGCAGACGAAACCGTGCGCATTGTCACGGACTGCCTGACCCTCTACAAGCAGCGCAGCACCGGCGGCCGCCGCTTCGCCGAGATCTTCACCGCCGATGACTTCGATGCGTTTTGCCGGAAGTATTTAGGGCAGAACTGCGAATGACGTCAACCGCTGACAATTTTGCACGCAACGTCACGTTCCGCATACCTCTGTCAAATTTGGCCGGTTGCGCCCGTTGAGCCCGTTAGTCGGATAATGGAGGGTCATCATTAGAAACACCACCCCGGGTATTGGGATATTCAAAAAATCTCTAATTCCAAGGAAATCCCAAATTTCAATATCCAATGCCTTTTACTGTGCGGCCGTTCGGTAACACCGTTCGGCAAAGCTACTTTTCATCAGCACGTGGGAAAATGTATGATCGCAAAATCTCCTTTTGTTCGTCGCGAACGAACACCATTATTGCCCCATTGGCAGAGGCATCTCGGTATTGCTTCTGAGCCTGGAACCGGGTTCGAGGACTAAGGCGGTCGAGATACTCCGCTGCCGGGTGTTTCCGCTTTGCCAGTTTCAAGTGTCGAGTTTCCAGTGTCAATTTCCTTTTTTCGTATTAACCACCATGGACGGCCGACTACCACGGCCAGATCTTCTTTAGGTAGGCCAAGCTGGGATCGAGGGCTTCTTCGGTGTGCGGCTCGAGGGTGATGATCGGCGGGTTGGCGTGAAGAGTTTTCAGACGTCTGAAAGCATACGGGAAATCGATCGTCCCGGCGCCCATCGCGAGGTGGTCGTCGCGCCGCCCGTGATTGTCATGCAGATGCAGCTGACCGATATGCGGTCCCAGCACGTCGAGCCACTTTGCCAGCGGGGCCTGCCCGAAGGCTGCCTGGTGGCCGGTGTCCAGGCAGAAGCCGACCTGCTGCGGCGCCAGGCTTTCGAAAAGGGGCCGCAGTTCCTCGGGACCGCTTTCGTAGACGTTTTCGAGCATCAGGCGGCAACCGTGCTCATCCAGGCACCGCGCCAGCCAGCGCCACATCTCGATGCTGTTTTCCAGCCACTCTTCTATCAGGTAACCATAGCGCTTCCACTCGTACCCGGCATGGCACACCACGGTTATAGGCGAGAATAACGGGACCACTTCGAGCAGCTGTTCGAAGCGTTCGCGCGTCACGGCGCGGATTTTCGGATCGGTGGACCCGGACGACATGTCGATAAACGGGCCGTGCAGCGTAACCGTCAATCCCCGGTCCCTGATCCGCGCGGCCATCGCGCCGAACTCGGCCGGCGCGAAACGGTCCAGGGCCGCGGCATCGATGCCGATCTCGGGATTCAGGCCGCGGGTCAGGAAGTTTTCGGCGTAGCGATCCCACAGCATGGTGAAGGGCACGTTGACCTGAACCCGGCCGGACAGCTCTTTCATGGCGTGTTTCTCCGGTGCGCTTGCACCTCATCAATGGGGCTGGAACCGCAGACTGCCACTAAGTAGTGGTGGTCAGCGCCGGCAACCCATTGTCGCACAGCCAGCCGTCGATCGCCTGGGCCAGCAGGCGGTAATAGGCGGCCGAGCCTCCCAGACCCCGCCGCCCGAAAAAATAGTTGATCTCCAGGAAGAAGGGCGCGGCGGAAGCCGCCCCGTCCGAAAAAAGCAGGTCGAATCCGGCCAGATCGATACGGGTGAACCGGCAGAATTTCCGGACTGCGGCAACGGCCGCCGCCTGAAGGTCGGGGTCGGTCGCAGCATCGATTTGTCCGCCACGGGCCAGGTTGGCATGCCAGATCCGCCGGTCCGGCTGCACCCGCCAATAGGCGATGCAGCGCCGGCCGATGACCGCGACCCGCAGGCTGCGATTGCCGGCGGGAATCATTTCCTGCAGCAGAAAGCCTCTTTGACCGGTCCGCTCGCAGGACGACGCCGTGCGCAGAAACGCCTGCAGACACGACGCAGTGTCCACCGGATACACGGTTTCACCCTCGCCGCCCCAGTCGAACTTGAACACGCACGGAAATCCGAACGGAAGGTCCTCCGGAATCCGCCGGCACCGTCGCATAAAGTCCGTGGCGTCGCTGAAGGCGATGGTCCCCGGATAAGTTACACCGGCTTTTTCGAAAAGGGCAAGCTGCCCAGTTTTTCCGGGATGGGAGAAGCGGGCATCGTAATTGGGGAAATACAGGGAGCAATTCTCGCGCACCATCTCGTAGAGGTCCTGCCGGCACCCCTGGGGCAGAATAACCGCCCCGGCCGCCGTGATGGCCCGCTGCTCCTCTGCGCCGGGCGCGCGCCCGGCGCAGAGGATCTGGCGATCCGCCGCAAAAAGAGGGTGAAACGATAAGATCATCGGCGTCAATACCCGAATTTTCTAAGCGCCCGCGTATCCCGGCTCCAATTTTTTTGAACCCGGACGAAGAGTTTCAGAAAAACCTTCACGCCCAGAAACCGTTCGATTTCCAGTCGCGATTTTTCGCCGATCGACTTCAGCATGCGGCCGCCCTTGCCGATAATGATGGCCTTCTGCGAATCGCGCTCCATATGAATGGTGGCGTGAATCCGCACCAGGGCGCCCTTTTTTTCCTCCTCGAAGGTATCGATCGTCACCGCCGTGGCATAGGGAATCTCTTCCCCGGTGAGCCGGTATACTTTCTCGCGGATCATCTCGGCTGCGATGAAGCGTTCGGGAAGATCGGTCACGGTATCGTCCGGAAAAAACGGCGGGCCGGCGGACAGAACCGTTTCCAGCGCCGCGAGCAGCCGGTCCACCTGAGCGCCCGTCTCGGCGCTGACCGGCACGATGTCTTTGAAAGGATACACCGCCGACCAGCGGTCGATCAGCGGCAGCAGGTCGGCCTTCGCCATCAGGTCGATCTTGTTCAACGCCAGAATGACCGGCTTATTGCCGGCCTTGATCTTTTTAACCATCAGCGCTTCGGACGACGCATCCGAACGGACCGCATCGATGAGAACCAATATGACATCCACCTCCTCCAGGCTCGACAAGGCCGTTTCGACGATGCGGACGTTCAAGGGATCGCTGGCCTTGTGCACTCCGGGCGTGTCGATAAAAACGAGTTGGGCCTGCGGGCGGTGCAAAACACCTAAAATGCGGTTGCGGGTCGTCTGCGGCTTTTGGGAGGTAATCGATATCTTCTGGCCGAGGATTCGGTTCAACAAGGTCGACTTGCCGGCATTGGGCGCCCCGACGATGGCCACGAACCCTGATCTGAAACCGCTTGGTGCTGTCATGAGGGGGAAATCTGTCATTTTGCATGTTATTTTTGTGTTATACAGCCATGGCCTTTCGGGCCACCAAGGTGCATGAAAACGATGCACCGGAGCCCGGATGAGCGGGTGCGCAGAGCGGCTGACTGTTTGAGCCGCTTAGGGGATCTTAGACCGGACCCGAGGTCATTGCCGCTTGAAAGGTACACCCTTCAGACCGAATCCAAACTTATAATTTATTGACAGGCCTGGTCCGGTCTTAGAGACCGTTGGCGGCGAGTTTCAGTCGCGGCACGCAACCGCGCTTATCCGGGCGGAGGCGCCTACCTTGTTGACGCTGTTAAATCTATTTTCGTGTTAAATCGCCGTGAATCGACGCTGTCAAGGCTTCTATCCTCCGCCACACCTCTTCTCGCCCCTGGCGGGTTTTG
>CAWAAN010000008.1:0-305611 GCA_963779885.1 uncultured delta proteobacterium
ACGCGGCAAGCGAATTGCCCACTGCGCACACCAGCCGAACACACGCTATGATTCCCGGCACCAGCGGCACTTCAGCGGCACTTCAGCGGCAGAGCATACCACGCCGAACAAAGAATGTTCAAACAAATTCAACAGTTCTCGCCAACCAGGGTGAGAGGTCAAACGACAATCTTTTTTTGCTCGGACCAGAGATGGCGGCAGGGCCCCTGTATATGCGACCGTCGTGCCGGTTGGCAATATCGAACCTGGTGCGATTCGTAAAGCCCTGTCTGCCATTGTTAGTATAAAATTTTGTTATTACTAATCATAATACTCAATGCCCGGAAATCGCCGGTTCGAATTCAGCCCCCGTTACCAATTAAAAACGCCAAAAGGGCTTCGGAAATTTCCGAAGCCCTTTTGGCGTTTTTAATTGTTGACGGATGGTCTCTTTGCGGCGCTGCGAGCGCCGCAAAGGCCATCCGGGCCGTCACCGTCTATTTTCCGTAGACAACCATGTAATTGCTGCGGGTTTCGATGGTGGAACCCGAACCGTAGTTGCCGCCCAAATCAACGCACTGGCCGGCATCGTATTTTTTGCGGTAAACTTTAAAGTATGGCTGCGAACTGAGCGACGTATAAATTTTGTATGAGGTCAGCTCCCAACCCTTCAACCAGCTCGGCGCGGTTGCCGACCGGCTGTCGAAAAGAACATAGACCCACCAGTCATCAGTATTCGTAAAGCGCAGGTACCCGCTCGATGCGGTATTGGACCGCTCATCGTTGGCGGTTTTGATCAGCGTGCGCCCGACCATCCAGTCCGGCACGCCGCCCGTGATGGTGTAATTGCGGTCGGTGTAACATTGCGCGCCGCTCTTCATCGAGGTTTCTTGAAATTTGGCGTTCAAAGTGCAGCCGGATGTACTCGAGCTGCTCGAAGAACTCGACGCAGAAGACGACGACGAGGATGAACCGGCGATGAATTGGACGCCATCGACACAGGTTGAATAGGCGCTGGTCGCCGAGACGACCACCACCTTCGCCGTCCCGGAAAACGTATACGTGCCGAGAGAATTCCAGCTGCCGCCGTTTTGCTGCTGATTGACGTAAACCGTCTTCAGTAAAGACGAATTATTGTAAATCTTTACCGGCACCTTCGTATACCGGCTGGCATAAGAAGTCCACCGCAGGTAAACCGTCTGTGATCCGGAAATGGATTTGGTAAAGGTGTAGGTCGCGTTGGCCGATTTGCTGTAAACCGACTTCGACCCATAAGAACCGGACCCGCCAGATGTAATCCATGTTCCGGATGTTGAAGTGCCCGAGCCGCCATTATCTATGGTAATCGTGCCGCTGGGACTCGTCGGGGTGGTGGGGGTCGTCGAGCCGGATGACGCCGTGGGAACGGTGTAGGCCAGTTCACTCGAATAATTGCTTTCGGCACTGCTCGTGTAAGCGGTCGCGGCAAAGTAATATTTGCGGCCCTCCTGCAGTCCCGACAGGCTGGCGCTCGTTGACTTGCCCACGTTGACATTGTAGGCGTAATTCCGGCTGGACGTGCCATAGTAAATCTTGTAGCCGGAGATGTTCGATCCGGTACTCGCATTCCAGGCCACGTTCACATTGGCCGCAAAAGCCGATTGTGACAGGATGATACACAGAGCGAAAAATAGAGAGATTAAGATGATTTTTTTTAAAATTGGTTTTACATATGAACCCTTCCTCCGAAAATTTGGCATTCCAACCTCACATCAATAGGGTTTAAAGAGAGAAACCTGGCATCAAACCGCGTGCAATTATTTATTGAGGTTGGAGACAGCAAGATCGGTACCATTTTCTTATAATACTGATATCGTTAATAAAATACATGTCAGGATGCATCAAATATAAAATTATTGACTGGAAATTCCTTCACCAATCCGTCAAATCCGCGGTGTTCCCCCTCAACTTGCTGTAATCATATACTTTCTCATGCAGGGGTTTTCATACATTGTTCGCGCGTCAACTGTTCAGTCAATTTGCGGATTCAGGGGGTTCCGCCGGCCACTAACTCGCTCACCAAGTGTTCCTTGTGGGCACTCAGATAAATTGCTGGCAAGGAGGCACTTTTCAAGGAGACGTCCGATGGCATTGACACCCCGTCCGACAGTGGCTTTGACCTCCGTTGACCTCGAGCTGATTTACGAGGTTTACAGGTCCATTATCGCCATCGACTTTTTTGGTGAGAAAATTTTCTTGACCTGCGGGAGGAAATCATCTAATAAGAATAGTTATCAATTAAAATTTCATATCAATAACCCCAAAGGGGGCGCCAGATGACGGATCCCGACCAGAGATACCATTCCATCCTGCGAAAACTGCGCGACCACAATCACAAGCTGACCCCCCAGCGCATTGCCATCGTTAAGGTCCTGGCGCACAGCGACGGCCACCCCAATGTCGAAAAAATCTACGAGGCGCTGCAGGATGATTTTCCGACGATGAGCCTGGCGACCGTCTATCGCAACGTCATCCTGCTCAAGTCCCTGGGGGAAGTGCTGGAACTCGGATTTCCGGACGGCAGCAACCGCTATGACGGCAACCGCCCCTACCCTCACCCGCATGTGATTTGCGTGAAATGCAAGAAGGTCATCGATCCCGACCTCTCCACCCTGCAGGACATGGCGCAGGAAGTCGCCCAGGAAACCGGATTTAAAATTTTGACCCACCGCCTGGATTTTTTCGGGATCTGCCAGAATTGCGGGCCGTGATTCCCGCCGCCGGTTGTTCCGGTACGCCGGCGGCGATCTCATCCGGTCACCTGAACTGATCGGCTGATCTAACGCCAAGACACAAAGGAGGTAAGACAATGAAAAACGATGACCGTAAATTCACGACCAACGATGCCGGAATCCCGGTAGCCAGCGACGAGTACTCGCTTACCGTGGGGCCCGACGGTCCCCTTTTGTTGCAGGACCACTATCTCATCGAGCAGATGGCCAACTTCAACCGCGAACGGATTCCGGAACGCCAGCCCCATGCCAAGGGCTCCGGGGCCTTCGGGCACTTCGAGGTCACCCAGGATGTCAGCGCCTACACCAAGGCGGCGGTGTTTCAGCCCGGCACCAAAACCGACACGCTGATCCGGTTCTCGACGGTGGCCGGCGAACGCGGCAGCCCCGACACCTGGCGCGACCCGCGCGGCTTCGCGTTGAAGTTTTACACCAGCGAGGGCAACTACGACATGGTAGGCAACAACACGCCGGTGTTTTTTGTCCGCGACCCCATGAAGTTCCAGCATTTCATCCGCTCCCAGAAGCGGCGGGCGGACAACGGCCTGCGCGACCACGACATGCAGTGGGACTTCTGGACCCTGTCACCCGAATCGGCTCACCAAGTCACCTGGCTGATGGGAGATCGCGGGATACCGAAGACCTGGCGGCACATGAACGGCTACTCGAGTCACACCTACATGTGGGTCAATGCCAAGGGCGAGCGCTTCTGGGTGAAGTACCACTTCAAGACCGACCAGGGCATCGACTTCCTCACGCAGGAAGATGCCGACCGGATTGCCGGCGAGGACGCCGATTACCATCGACGCGACCTGTTCGAGACGATCAAGCGGGGAGATTTCCCCAGCTGGACGCTGAAGATGCAGATCATGCCTTTCGAGGAGGCCGAAACCTACCGTTTCAACCCGTTTGATCTGACCAAGGTGTGGCCGCACGGCGACTACCCGGTGCAAGAGGTCGGCCGCCTGACGCTCGACCGCAACCCGACCGACTTCCACACCGAGATCGAGCAGGCGGCCTTCGAACCGAACAGCCTCGTTCCGGGCATCGGCCCCAGCCCCGACAAAATGCTGCTGGCCCGCCTCTTCTCATACGCCGACGCTCACCGTCACCGTCTGGGGGTCAACTACAAGCAAATCCCGGTCAACCGGCCAAAGGTCGCGGTACACAGCTACAGCAAGGATGGGGCGATGCGGGTGGAAAATGTATCCGATCCCGTTTACGCACCGAACTCGAAGGGCGGCCCGCAGGCCGACGGCGAGCGCTATCCAGAGGTGGAGGTCTGGAAGGCCAGCGGTGAGTTCGTCCGCGCCGCCTACACCCCGCGTAAGGACGACAACGACTTCGTGCAGCCCGGCGCCCTGGTGCGTCAGGTCATGAACGACGCCGCGCGCGACCGGCTGGTGTCCAACGTCGTCGGGCACCTCAAGGCCGGCGTGTCCGAGCCGGTGCTGCAACGTGCGTTCGACTACTGGCGCAACATCGACAAGGAGGTCGGCGAGCGTATCGCCAAGGGAGTGAGCGGCGGCTGATTGCTCGAAAACCTTCAGCGTGCAGTACCCTTGATAATGGGCCCGCCTTGCGGGCCCCTCTCGACAAATTAACTGAAATGGGAGGTGATCTGATGCCGGAGAAAACCTTTAAGCAGGTCTGCGAGTGTAAAAAGTGCGGGAACGAAGCCGAAATGGTCGTCACCTGTTCATTGCCAGAACACGAAGGGGGTCAGGCCGCGGTTGAGCCGCATATCGTCGCCGAAAGCAAAGGGAAAACCAAGGGTCATGCCGTTTGCAGCCACTGTGGCGGGGAAGCTGACATCTGGCTGGACCAATAGAGCCGGTGGCTGTGATCCATCGGAGCCGGGGCGAAAAATTTTTCGCCCGGGCCGGGACCTTGACCCGCACCTCCGGTCAATGCCCAAAGCCGCATCTTTGTGCAGGGGCACGGCGCGCCGTGCCCCTACCGTCTGGTGGAAACGAGTGTCAGCCACCGTTAGCGGATAGGTTGGGGTGAGTGTAACGAACCCCAACAAGAGATGACGAACCTTCGCCGATGTCGGGTTTCGCTGCGCTCGGCCTATCCGGAGAGTCTATGGGTTTATAAACGACCGTCGAACAGAATCACGCCCAGGATCGAATTTTGATTTTTTTTTACTGTCCACAGGATTCCATCAATCGTCAATAGAAAACATCTCCCTTTTTCCCTCTTGCGCAATCGACTCGGAACGTGTAGAAAGCTAAACGTTTTTTGCTTGAAAAAACCCCCAAAATACCTACCATTGAAGAAGGCAACGCGCCAATCGGGTGGTGGCGCCGTGGCCACTTCATCGAGGAACTAGGATATGACTTACGAAGACAAGGTAAAACTCTATCGCGCCCGACGTTACCTGATGCCGGTGCCGCCGATCGGAACCAAGAATTGGACCACGCGGGATTACATCCGGTTCATCGACCAGCATGGCCGGTGGTGCCCCGGCAGCGACGCGATGGCCTGCGGGCTTAACTCCACGGGTAGCGGCCGTTCGTAGGAGTAAGTATTTTCCCACCGGGTCCCCACCAACCGCGACGACCGTTCGTGCAGACCGGCGCCGTCCGGAGTGGGGGGTCACGAAAAATATGACGTTAACCGCACAAAAGAAACTGCCGAGCGTCGAGCAGGTCGAAGCCATCATCGATGACTGGGGCGCTTTTTCGATAAAAGAGTTCGCCGTCCGGTTTCAATTGGATATCGATATCGTCGAGTCCACTGTCGCGTATCTGCGCCGTTTGCAACGAATCAGCGACCAGGATGGCATTCCCGCAGTCGCCTGTTACCGCGACGATACCCTGGAGTCGATCGTCAGGTGCGCCGGCGCCAAACGCGGCTTCGTATGAAAAAATTCAGGCAGACCTTTGCGGGTCGCCAACTTCGCCCCGCTGCCTTCGCCCTATCAGTGCGGCGGCCGCGCCCGGAAGCGCCGCCATGACGGCGGCCGCCAAGGGGAAAACGACCTTTCGGATAGCGGCGGTATTGTTCGTGTTCTCGGCCGTGACGGAGATGGTGCCGCCGACCGGCCCGGTGCCGCTCTTCGGTGCCCTGCGCGGCGGGCCGCTGGCCCTTTTCTACCACCTGGTATACGCCGGCCTCTATCTCGGCCTGGGTGTCGGCCTGTGGCAGGCCAAGCCGTGGGGCGGCACCCTGGTGCACTTAACAACCGCGCTCTACACGCTGGACCGCCTTCAGCTTCTCGCTTTTCGAAAAGCGGTCCTGGCCGACCTCCAAAACAAACCGGGGCCCCTCGGCGAGATCCTGGCCGCCGGCGACACCCACCTGCTGCTGACGGTCTTTACGGCGGCGGTACTCTTGATCCTGCTTTGCTGGTGGGGATTTGCGGCCTACACCTATCTGCGGCGGGACTACTTCAAGCCCCCCACCAGGCTTTGAGAAAAGGTTACGGTCATTTTGGGGCCGTATTGTTTCCCAGTCGTCCTTTTTTTATGACATGTTTTTCACAATTGCCACCGCCGACATCACCCCTTTTCAGCTAACCCACCAAAACAACAAAATATTTTTTGATTATAACTTCAGGCACGCTTGTTGCTGCGGTGCTGGTGACGCATCACCATCGACACACCGATGCCGGAAGAATCACACGAGCCGGGCGCAAGTCGCCTTCTCCTGCTGAAAGGACCTGATGATGACCGTACCGATTGCCGCCACCGAAGCGGAAAAACGCAGAAACCGGCGCATTTTCTATTCGCGCTACATCTTCTTCACCACCCGCAGGCAATTCTTCGAGGGTGAACTCAAGGACTACAGTAAATACGGGCTCTTTATAAAGTCCCCGATCCTGCTGCCCGTGGGTGAGACCATTACCGTGGCCCTGCCATACTCGGAAACCGAAAAAGAAAAGCGGCGGGGAACGGTCGTCTGGTGCAATGTCGAAGGATTCGGCGTCGAACTCTTCCGGGATCGCGAACCGAGACTGGTGCGCAAAGACTTCTTGACTGGATGACCTTATGCCCCTTCCCTTCGGCCATGCGGCCATCGGCCTGGCAACCTATGAAGCGAGCACCGGCGCCTCGTCATTCGGCCGCTGGAAGAACTTTGTGTTTATTGTCCTTCTGGCCAATCTGCCCGACATCGACGTTCTGATCGGTCTGCTCCTGAAAGTAAACGGCAGCGCCTATCATCGCGGGCCGACGCACAGCCTGGCGTTTGCCCTTTGCGGCGGCCTTTTGGCCTCTCACGCCGCACGACGTTGGCTGAAAATTTCACCGTTCGGCTACTCGCGCTCCGTGCTGCTGATCCTCTCGCATGTCATCGCCGATGCCGTTTTCACGGATTCGCCGGTTTCCTTTTTCTGGCCCTTCGAATTGAACTGGTCTACGGGATACCGGAACTGGACGGATGTGGTCCACTCGATCCTCTTCGAAGGTTTCCGGGACGGTTGGATCGTTCTGGGCTGCGCCCTGGCCATCGTCCTGCTTCGATGGGTCCGCCGATGTACGGAATCACCGCACACTTTGGCGCAAATTATAAAAAAATAGGGCCGTTACCGAAGGGATCGGCAACACAGGGATAGATCGCGGCCGGCTCGCTTATCGCATACCCCCACCTTGTCATGCAGAAATTGTCTGAATGGCCGATGGAAAAAAGCGAATTTGTGGTGGACAATTCAAGCTACTTGAATCTAAAGAGCATGGATTGATTTTAACCCATCAGCTGCACCGCCGGCTGCCACCAGGGGGAATAAATGAGATTTTCCATTCGCTGGGCCTTGATCATCGGCTTTTTGACCCTCATCTGGGGGACTTATCTGATCACGGTCTCATCGCTGTATATATCGTCCAAAAGGGTGTTGAACCTTCACGCGCGCGATGTCATGGAAAACATCGCCGATTTGGTGAAGGAACAGTCTCAGAATCACCTGGCCCATGCCCAATCGGCAGCGGCCCTCACCCGGCGTCTGGTCACCGCCAACGTGGTCGGCGACGATGAGGACAATGCCGACAGACTGGAACATTATTTCCTGGACCAGCTCGTCATCTACCCGCACTTCGCCGGCATCTATCTCGGCAAACCAAACGGCGATTTTTTCTATGTCAGCCGCAACACCGGGCAGCCGGGCGCATCCTTTCGCACCAAAATCATTGTGCATGCCGGCGGCGGCCGCAGCACACGACTGTTGTGGCGTGACGCGGCACTGAAACTGGTGGCCGATGTGTCTGACCCGCTCGATGACTTCGATCCACGGGCCCGGCCCTGGTATGAAAGGGCCCGTGAAAAACGGCAAATCGTCTGGACCGATCCGTATATTTTTTTTACCTCCCAGAAACCGGGCATCACCATTGCCGGACCAACCTATGACGTCACCGGCAGCCTGCGGGGAGTCATCGGGGTCGACATTGACATCGACCAACTCTCCACCTTCATCGGCAACCTCAAAATCGGCAAGCACGGCCGGGCTTTCATGATCAACAACAATGGGGACCTGGTCGCCTTTCCCGATTTGGAAAAGATTCGCAAGAGCGGCGGCGAAAATCCAAATGGCTACCGGCTGGTTAAAATCCAGGAACTCGATGACATTCTGAGCCGCAAAGCCTTTGCAGCGATCCAACCGCCGATCGAAGCCGACGGCCGCTATCGCCTGCAGCATTCTCGATTTGCGCGCTTCGAGCACGACGGCCAGTTTTATCATGCGATTCTGGCGCCCTTTACCATCGCCGACTGGCCGTGGATCATTGGGGTGTATCTGCCCGAAGACGATTATCTGGGAGGCCTCAAGAAAAACCGCCGCAACAATTTTTTACTGATGCTCGTTATTTCAGCCATCGCCACCCTGCTGGCCTTGCTCCTGGCCCGCAGCATCATCCGCCCGATGGCGACCCTGGAGCAGGCCGCCCTGGCCATAAAAAACAACAACATGGGCTTTGATGACGATCTGCGCTCACGCTTCAAGGAGATCCGCGAGACCGCCACAGCCTTCCGGCTCATGAAGACCGCCATTGGCAGGAGCCAGGAAAAATACCACGAGATATTTGAAAACATCCAGGATGTCTATTATGAAGCCGACTTGGACGGGACCCTGCTTGAAATCAGCCCGTCGATAGAAAATATCGAGGGATACAAACGCGAAGAACTGCTCGGCCGGGATGTGAGTCTTTTTTATAGAGACAGGGCCGATCGCCAGCAACTCGTCGACCTTTTGCTGAGAGACAAACGGGTGATGGATTATGAAATCGTCCTTAAAAACGAGCGCGGTGAACCGATCAATATCTCGCTCAACTCCGTGCTCAAAACAGATGACCAGGGCCGGCCGCGGAAGATCATCGGCTCGATGCGCGATATCACCGTCCGCAAGAAAACCGAAAAGGAACTCGAGCGCTACCGCCTCCATTTAGAGGATCTGGTGTCGGCGCGCACGGCCGCACTGGAGCGGGTCAACGCCGAATTGCGCCGCGAAATAGACACCCGCGTCATGACGCAGAGGGCCCTGGGTCAGGAAGAAGAAAAGTACCGCAACATTCTCGAGGGCATGCAGGAAAGCTATTTTGAGACCGATTTGCGCGGTAAATTGACCTTTTTCAACAATGCGACCGCTCAACTGCTGGGGTGGCCGCGCAGCGAGCTGGCGGGCATGAGCTTTCGGAAATTCGTGCGGCCCCACACCGCCCGCCGCGTCCTGAAAACCTTCATAGGGATTCATCACACCGAAGGTCATCGCCGTACTTTCGAGTTCGACATCATTCGCAAGGACGGCAGCAAGCGCTTCATCGAACTTTCCGTGCAAATTAACAGCGAGGCCGCGGGGCGGTCCAGCGGGTATCGCGGCATTGGACGTGACGTTACTGAGAAACTACAGGCCGAAATGGAAAGAAATCGGCTGACCCAACACCTGCAGCAGTCACAGCGGCTGGAGGCGTTAGGGCGATTGGCCGGTGGCATCGCACACGACTTCAACAACCTGCTCATGGGCGTGCAAGGCAATGCGAGCCTCATGCTGGCCGCGCTCGATGCCACAGACCCGCTTTATGAGAACATCAGGAGCATCGAGCGCTGCGTCCAAAGCGGCGCCAACCTGACCCGCCAGCTGTTGGGGTACGCCCGCGGCGGCAAATACCTGGTCAAGCCAACCAATCCGAATGAAATCGTCTTGAAAACAGCCGACCTGTTCGAACGCACCAAAAAAGAAATCCGAACCGTGCGGGACTGCCCCCCGGACATCTGGACCGTGAAGGTGGATCGGAACCAGATCGAACAGGTTCTGGTGAATCTATATCTCAATGCGTGGCACGCGATGAATCCGGGCGGTGTACTGAATCTGAAAACCGAAAACGTAACTCTCGATGACCGGTTCACCCGGCCGTTCAATGTCAACCCCGGCCGATATGTGAAGATCGTGGTCAAAGACACCGGTTCCGGCATGACGGCCGATGTCCAAGACCACGCCTTCGAACCGTTTTTCACGACCAAGCCGATGGGTGGTGGAACCGGTTTGGGATTGGCATCCGCCTTCGGGATCGTCAAGAATCACGGCGGCATCATCGATTTCACCAGTCAACCGGGGAAAGGCACGACGTTTTTCATCTACCTGCCTGCCACGGATGGGAGTATTGTCCCGGAAGGCGAAACGTCCGCGGGGATCCGCACCGGAAGCGAGACACTGCTGGTCGTCGACGACGAGGAGTACATCCTCAGCGCTTGCCGGGCTATGCTGACCAACATGGGCTACACGGTCCTGACGGCCCGCGGCGGCGAGGAAGCCGTCGTGATTTTCCGTGAACTCGGCGAGAGTATCGCCCTTGTCATCCTGGACATGATCATGCCCGGGGTGGACGGTCGCGAAACGTTCAGGCGATTAAAACAGGTCGATCCGGATATCAAGGTCCTGATCGCCAGTGGTTACAGCATCGACGAAATCGCTTCGGACATGCTCCTGCTGGGATGCGATGACTTTATCCAAAAACCATTCGATACCTATCAGGTCTCAAAAATGATCAGAAAGGTCCTGGACGGACCATCCGGCGCTGAGCCCGGAAACCGGGCCGGGTCAACGACCTTCGGCTAAAGCCGAAGGCTTGGGGGATCAAACATTCGAGGGTTCGAAGGGCCAAGCAAAAAGGACCATTTACGCCTTTACTTGAATCCTTGGCCCCTGGACCCCTTGAACCCTTGGGGCAACATCCCGCCATTGATCTGAAGTCTTCGCCGAAGGCGGGGTTTTTTCCCATTCCCCGAGTGGGGCAATAAAAAGCCGCGTCCGCCGGGCACTCGCGGCCATCGGTCCGTCGCTCACACCACCACCAGGATTGTCACTTCCCGCGGCCCGTGGGCGCCGGTGACCGGTATGCCCTCGATGTCACGGGTGGTGCTCGGACCCGAGATCAGGCTCATATAATTTGTCAGCCGCGGCGCGGATGCCGGGTTCTCACATTGCAACAAGGCAAAGAGTTCCCTGAGGTCCGCGACCAGGTGATCGAGCAGCACCACGGCGATGGTTACCGGCGGAACCACCGCCATCGACCGGTCGCACCCCGGCCGGGTACGCGACACCAGGGTCGCCGTGTCGACCAGGCACCATTCGGCCGAGATGATGCCGACAGCCGCCGCAGCCGTTTGCTGCCGCACGGCCGCGGAAATCCCGGCGTTTCCACCCCCGGCCCGCTGCAAATGGGCCGGCGGCATGAGCGCCGTCAGCGCCGGTTCACGCATCAACCGGTCTATCAATGGGTGCCGCCAAACTACCGGTCCGGCAGCTTTATCCCTGCCCCCTGACGCCTGCCGGATGAGCGCGGCCACGGCCCGGGCGGCTGCCGTCACGCCGCGGCAGGGCGTCACGGTCATACCGGTGATGGCGGCCCGTTCCATCAGGTGGTCGAGCAATTTCAGCCGATCCTGCCGGGTGCGCCGCGTAACCTTTTCGCATACGGCCGCCGCCCGTTCCCGGTTCCCGGAGGGCGGCAGCCATTTCGCCCCTTTGCCGCCATCCCGACCCGGCGCCAGCGCTCTTCGGACCCGCTCGAGAAAGACCTCTCTGGAAGTATTCATGCTCTTGATGACCCGTTTGAAAAAAACAGGGTTCCCCCGGATATTTTACACCTCTTTTGGCCACCCCGCCGGCATTGTCCGATCCGACGCAGCGCGGACAAAGCAGCCGACGCTCGCCACAGCAAGGGTAAATAAAGGACCACTTACACGAAAATGGAATTTAGTGCGACAGAGAAAGGTTTTCCAACGAAACCGCCGATCCCGGAACATAGATGCTGACCCGTGTCCGCCGCTCGAATCGGTGCCTGTTGTCCGGTATTTCTTTTTAAGATATAATGACCCCATGATTGCCGGTCATACCCCCCTGATCGCGCATCGCGGTGACCCGCCGCCTTCCTGCTGCAGGTATCTGACACGCTGATGAAAAAAACCGGTGCCGACATACAGGACCTGGAGCGACTCCTGCAACAGGAAAAGCGTCAATCGATGCGACTGGAAAAAGAGTTGCATCAGGCCCAAAAAATGGAAGCGCTCGGCATGCTGATGGCCGGCGTCGCGCACGAAATCAACAATCCGGTCAATCTGATCCTTTACAACACGCCGTTGCTCCAGAAGGTGTGGGGCGATCTGCTGCCGGTGTTGAGGGCCCAATCGGATGCGGCGCCGCACCAAAAATTCGGCGGACTGTCCATCGATTTTCTGGACCGCCATCTCCTGCAGCTTGTCGACGACATCGAATCGGCGGCCGGCCGGGTGGCAAAGATCGTCGCCGATTTAAAAAACTTCGCGCGCCTGTCAGAAGCGGTTGAAAAGCAGCCCGTCTCGGTGAATAACGCCGTCGACAATGCCATGCGGTTGGTCCACACCACCTTGCGCAACGCCGGTGTGACGATAGAAACCCGGCTGACCGAGGACCTGCCGCTTATCGACGGCAATCTTCAAAACATCGAACAGGTCATCGTCAACATTCTGATCAATGCCGTTCAGGCCATCGATCATCCGCACGGACAAATTCGGATCGATACCGGTCTGAGCCCGATTCCCGGACGCCTGCGCATTTCGGTGGCCGACAACGGCAGAGGGGTCGAACCGGCGCTGGCCAAACGTCTGTTCGATCCGTTCGTGACCGACAAGCAGTCCGCGGGGGGCACCGGTCTCGGTCTTTCGGTCTCCTCGAGCCTCGTCAAGGCGCACGGTGGTGAGATTACTTTCGAGAGCCGGGCGACAAAAGGGACCATTTTTCACATCGACCTGCCGACGCTGGCCGCGGACGACAAACCGGTAAGGATCCTGGTCGTGGACGACGACCCCGCCATTCGGCGCCTGCTGACCCGGGCCTTGACCGGCAAACGCGCCTATCGGGTGGCCGCAGCCGCCAACGGCATCGACGCCTGCCTGAAGCTCGGAACCTACCGCCCCGCCCTTCTGATTCTTGACATCTTCATGCCCGACATGGACGGCATCGAGGTCTGCCGCGCCCTGAGGAAGGACCCGGCGCTGGCCGCTGTAAAGGTGATCATCACCACCGGCCACCCGCAACACCCGAAGCTGGCCGAAGCCCAGCGGCTGGGCTTTACTCACATCCGACCCAAACCGTTCGATGTCACCGAACTTATTGAATTCATCGACAATATCTTGACCGCCTGAAGAAATTCTTTTAGAATAGGCCTTACCTTCTGAACGGTTACGAATTTATCTATGGAATCGATACCTGACACATCCACCCCCTTTCTGGTTGTCGACGACGACCAGGGGCTTTTGCTGAGCATCAGGTCCACGTTGCTCAGCGCCGGCCTGCCGGAGCCGGCCCTGGTTTCCGACAGCCGCCGGGCATTCGATCTCATCCAGGCCCACGACTTCAAGGTCATCCTTCTCGACCTGGTCATGCCGCACGTCGGTGGTCTCGAACTGCTGCGAAAAATAAACGAAACCCACCCGAACATCGAGTGTATCGTGGTCACGGCGATCGATCAGGCGACCGCGGCCGTCCAGGCCATGAACCTCGGCGCCTTCGACTACCTCGTCAAACCGATCAACGGCGAAAAGCTGACCGGCGTGATCAACCAGGCCCTCGAACGCTTCAATCTCAAATACGAATTGTCGCTGCTGTCGCCCACGCAGTCCTTCTCACAACTCAAGAATCCCGCGGCCTTCGGCGAGATCATTGCCGAGGACGAGGCCATGGCACTCGTCTTCCGCCAGGTCGAAACGGTCGCGCCGACCGACTACAGCGTCATTATCAACGGCGAATCGGGCACCGGCAAGGAGATGCTGGCCCGGGTCATCCACCGCCTGAGCCGGCGGGCCCACATGCCGTTTCTGGCCGTTAACATGGCGGCCGTGAGCAAAACCATCTTCGAAGACGAATTTTTCGGCCATGCCAAGGGGGCTTTTACCGATGCGCTCTGCGACAAAAGAGGGTTTTTCGAAGCCGCCGGCGGCGGCACCCTGTTTCTGGATGAAATTACCGAACTGGAGCCGTCACTGCAGGGCAAGCTGCTGCGGGTCATCGAGGAGCGCGAGTTCTACCGGCTCGGCAGCACCGAGGTGCGCAATGTGGACGTGCGGATCCTGGCCGCCACCAACCGCGACATCACGGCGGAAATCGAAAGCAACCGTTTTCGTGCCGATCTTTTCTACCGTTTGAACATGTACACCATCAAAGTGCCGCCTTTGAGGGAGAGAAAAAAGGATATTCTGCCCCTGGCCCGC
This sequence comes from uncultured delta proteobacterium, assembly GCA_963779885.1. Lineage (GTDB taxonomy): Bacteria > Desulfobacterota > Desulfobacteria > Desulfobacterales > SG8-13 > JARFQH01. The sequence continues at coordinate 14,430 of CAWAAN010000008.1, forward strand.
CATTTCACCCGGCAGCATGCCGAAGCCAACCGTAAATGCATCACCACCATCGACCCGCAGCTCGCCCGATCGCTGGTCGCCTCCAATTTCCCCGGCAACGTGCGCGAACTCGAGCACGTTATCGCCGGGGCGGTTTTGCGGGAACAAGGACCGGCGCTGACCCTTTCCTCGGCCCCCGATCTGGCGGGGGCAATTGACGGCGCTGCGAAGACGGGCGGCGGCTTTCTGACCTTGGAAGAACTCGAGAAGAAGCACATCCACGAGGTACTGGACGCCACCGGGGGCAACCGCGCCCGCGCGGCCGAAATCCTGGGGATCAATACGTCCACGGTTTATCGCAAGATAGAAAAATACGGTCTGGAGGAGCAGCCGGAAAAAGAAGTGTCGTAGAAGAGCGCCATCAAAAGCGGCGCGGTCAGAGACCGGGGCCGCAGCTCAGCCGGAGTGAAAAAAGAGGGCGTGGATTTTTTTGGGGAAGATCGAGGAGAAGTAAAGCATCTCCGAGATTGCAAATCTTTTGCCTGCCTGTTAATATAATCCTATGGACTATGATCAGGTTACCGCCGGCGACATCAAGAAAGTCCTCGAATCGCTTATAAAATCGAGGATCCTGATCAAGCTGCGCCTTACCGGCGCCGATTACGAGCAGCTGACGGTTTTAACCGGCTTCCGCCGCAAGGTGAACCGCAGGTTTTTTCTGCTCGGTTACCCGGAAGGCTTCAAGGAAGCGGCCGGAAACAAAGATGTTTGGGAAATCGACTTCGAGTTCACCGGACCCGACAAGATTCCCTACTCATTTTCCACCTCCGGTGGCGAACTCTATCAGAACCAGCTCTGCCTGCCCTTCCCCGACACCATCAATCGCAATCAACGACGTAAATTCTTCCGGCTCGAGGCCCCCGACGACACCACGGTTACGTTTGTCTACCAACAGTCCGCATGCCGCCAGCGGGTCGTCGACATCAGCATGGGCGGGGCGCTTGTCGCAATAGTCTGCTGCGAAGATGACAAGCGAAACGAGCCGCCGTTTCAGCTCGGTGATATCCTGGAAGACGTCGACCTCTTTTTTCCATCGGTGGCGGGCGAGACCCGAGTGAAGATCAAAAAGGCGATCGTGGTCCGTTTCGACAACGGCGCATCGACTGCCGCCCCGTGTTGCGGTTTGGAGTTCATAGAGGTCGATCAGGGCCAGTTCAATGCGTTGACGGAATTCATTTACACCTACCAGCGCAAACTCCTGCGCACCCGCCTGCGGCCCGATCTATAGGCTTCAAGATAAAGGTTTTGGCTGTGTTATCGGTCGGCGGCGTATGACCTATACAGCCGCATCCCTCTGGCCGTGCCAAAACCTCTATCTTAAAGCCTATATGAACTGCCGCCGCGGAAGGACTTTGTCTGCGTGAACATCCTGGGGCAGCTTCGTCCACCATATTAAAAATGGGCACATTCGAGGCGAAAAATTTTTCGCCCCTACGGGGTGGTGACCTCAAAACAGCATCGACATCCGTTTCGGTTCAAAATCCCGGCCGCCGCCTGCTAACCGGCCAACCGGCCTATCGGGCCTAACGGGCTCAACGGCCCGACGGGACCACCGATCAGAGGTACTCGCCGCGGTTGAAGCGCGTGATTTCCACGGAAGCCGTCACCAGCGCGCGCTTCAAGATATCATTGAGGGAATCGGTCCGATCCGCCGGGGTCAGGTCCGGTGCCAGCTTTTGGGCCGCCGCGGCAATATCGATCACCAGTGGCTCGATAGACTTCAGGGACACCTGCGGATCGGCGAGTTTCTGCCGATAGTGCTCCAATTGATCCACCAGTCGATCCAGCCGGTCCGTCAAGGGCAGCGGTGTATCGGCCGCCGGCATGATCAGGGCTCGCACCGTCGGCGGGCCGAAAGGCCCGGAAATAGCATCCGCCGGCCGCCGATCGCCCAAGCCTTCTACCGTCTGCTTTAAAATCGCCTGAAAATCGGGAGTGGCCGCGGTCGTTTCGCGGCGAGTCTTGGTGACCGGCAAGTCGCGCCGAAGTTGGGGGGTGGCGCTGATTTTCATCTGCATCTCCTTTTGTGCAACCCTCTGAACGGTTACCTGTCTTTGATTCACCCACCAGATAGTTGATGCCTTTTATTGTCCCGCGCGGGGAATGGGAGAAAAATTCTCTCCTTCAGGCGAAAACTTCAGTTCAATAAAGTGATGTTGCCCCAAGGGTTCAAGGATCCAGGTTAAATCCTTAATGGTCCTTTTTGCCTGGCCCATCGACCCCTCGAATTCTTGATCCCCAAGCCATCGGTTCGAGCAGGCGGGATCACGCCGGCGGCGCGCCGCCGGGTTTTCTCCGTTGCTTGTCGCTGTAGAGGCGGCAGGTGGCACCGTCCGCACACCGCCGCACCAGCGCGGATGGGAACAACCGGCTCTTAAACCCCATTGCACGGCAGCCATGGGGCCGCCCCACTTCCCAAGTCACGAAGTAGTGTTCGCATCTATGGCAGTCAATCTCGGCCATCGGACAATTGCCCCGGGGTGATGCCACGCCAGGCGCCGTCAGCGATCACCGCGCTGGTCGACCAGAATGCCCATCGAGTTCAACATGTCCCAGGCCTTTTGGCGCGCCTGCGGATTTTCTTCGCGGAGAACATTCAAAATGGCCACGATGACGGCATCGCTCAGGCCGGCTTCCTTGAGCTGGATGACATCCTGAATGGATGTAAAGCGGAGCGGATGCAACAGCCGGCCGTAGATGACGGGCTGACGGTCCTTGAGAAATGACTGCTCGGCAATCAGCATCCGCAGGGTGGCATCCGCCACCCCGGCTTTTTTAAGGGCCAGGATCTCATCGATGGTGAAGGCGCCGGTCTCGACCGATTTTTCCCGTATCAGAACCCGCAGGGTCTCATCCGCAATGCCGGCCTGCTTCAGCCGCAAAATATCCCGGCTCTCGAACCCGTGCCCGCCCGGCGCTGCGAGGAGTAATAGCGAGGTAGTCAGAAGGGTTGCCAGAAGACGTTTAACCATGTCACTATCTCAGAAAATCGATCAGGCTCGGCTGCAGCACCCTGGCCGCCGTGGCCAGGGTCGTCTGGTAGTCGCTCTCGAATTTCTGCAGCGCGACGATAGCCGTGGCCATGTCGACTTTTTCGGTCTTTTCCAGAATGTCTTCGACATTGAGCTTCAAACCGGCATAGCGGTCTTCGGTCAGTTCAAGATGTTTGAATGTCACGGCCCCTTCGGCCCGCACACGCTCGAGGCGATCGGCCGCGATGCCGAGCGAATCGACGGTGGCGGCGGCTGCGGCCGTGCCCGCCACCGGATCGGGATCCTGCAGCGCCTGCTGCAGCTGCGCCAACCGTTCGAACATGTCCCCGAAGGTCTCACCGCCGTCGGCGTTGATGACGATGTTGGTCCGGTCACCGAGTATCAACCGGATATCGCCGCTGTCGCCGGTGTAGGTCTCGTACGCCACGACCGGCGTGCCCGCGGACCCGGCCGTCACCGTAAAGCTGTAGTCACCGTCGGGACCGCTCCAGACAATGCTGTTGGTACCGGCGGATCCACCGCTGCCGGGGCTCACCCCGTCTCCTTGCGTGAGGGTCTGCACCAGTGCCCCCGCGGCATCGCGGATCTCGATGCTGACATCGGTGGCGGCGGCCGCCAGGCCGAAGGTGAGGGTTCCCGGCGCCCCGCCCGCGATCTCCATATGGTGCGAATAAGGAGCGGTGTCGGTCTGGTGGCCGGCGTACAGATAGGCGTCCCCTGTTTTGCTGTTGGCCAGTTGAACCAGCTGCAGGCGCAGGTTTTTGACTTCCTGAGCGAGAATCGGACGGGTGTCCAGCGGACCGGTGGAGGCCTCTACGGCGACGTTGACGGCGCGGTCAAGTAAACCGGAAACATCATCGAGGACGGTCTCGTTCAATTCGAGTCGCATTTTGCCCCGGGCCACATTTGCCTGATATTGCTCGATATTGGCCAGGCTGCGACGGTAGGCCAGCACGCGGCCCATTCCGGCCGGATCGTCCGAGGGGCGCTGGATGCGCTTTCCGGTGGCCACGGTCTTCTGGGATTTCAAGAGCTGTTCGGCCTGACGATAGAGGTTCTCGGCAATGCCGCCGGTCATCATATTGCTGGTAACGCGCATAAAGCCTCCGAAATCGTTTTGCCGGATCATTGACTCTCAGCCTTGTAGGTTGGGTTGAGCGCAGCGAAACCCAACACCGGCGAAGGTCCATCCTCTCTTGTTGGGGTTCGTTACACTCACCCCAACCTACCCGCTTGACCGCGAACCTTGAACCTTTTCCATGCCTTAAAAAATGACAGGACACTGGGGGTCATCTAACGGGTCATATCCATTATGGTCTGCATCATTTCATCCACGGTGGTGACCAGCTTGGCAGCCGCATCGAAAGCATGCTGAAACTTGATCAGGTTGAGCATCTCTTCGTCCAGCGACACGCCCGAAACCGACTCACGGTAATTGTCGAGACTGGTCAGCATCGCCGCCTGGTGTTCACTGAAATCAGCCGCCGAACGCACCTGGCTGCCGACATCGGAGACGATCGCGCGATAGAAATCATCGAAGTTCGCCGTGCCGCCGCCCATGACAGAGGCGTGCTGCAATTCGGCCATGGCCACCGCTGCGGCGTTGTCTCCGGGGACACCGGCCGCCGTTGCGGCGGCGGCGATCCGGTTGGGGTCCGCGGCCACCAGGGAATCGACACCGATGTCGGCTGCGGTGGAACCGCTGAAAAAAATCTGGCCGGCGGCGCCGGATAGATCGAATCCGGCGGCATGCACCGTGTTGACCGCCGCCGCCAATTCGCCGGCCAATTCATTTAGGCGCGCCCGGGCATCGGGGATGACGGCGTCGCGCACATCGAGCCAGCCCTTGAGCCGACCGCCGTCAATACGGGTTGAAATGTCATTGGCCGTATGGCTCGCATCTAACCAGGTGACGCCCAGGTGGCCGTCGGCGTTGGGAGTGGTCCCCAGGCGCCACGCCTGACCGCTGTCGACCAGCGGCCGGCCGTTGGCGACCGATATGTTGAGATGCCCCTGCCCGTTTTCGAAGGTGTTGATGTCGATGAGTTCCGCCAGCTGGTTCACCAGGGCATCCCGGCGGTCGCGCAGGTCGTTGGCGTTTTGAATCCCGGTTTCGACTTCACCGATTTTCTGGTTGAGATCGGCAATTTCGCCCGCCAGACGATTGACGTCATCGACGCCGCCCTTGACGACGGCATCCAGGTCGACCTGCTGCTGGTCGAGATCGGCGGCACTCTGGTTGAAGGCCCCCACCAAAAACCGGGCCTGCGACACCAGTGAGACGCGTTCGGTGTGACCCGCGGGGCTATTGGACAAATCCTGCCAGGCGTTCCAAAACTCCGTCATGGACCCGCTCAAACCGTAACCGCCGGTCTCGTCGAAGGTCATTTCAACCCTCTCAACCGCGTTTTTTTGGGCCTCCCAACGGCCAAACGCCTGTTTTTCGGTGGTAATCCGGCCGCCGATGTAACGATCGTAAATCCGCTGGATATCGACGGCCACGGCCCCGTCGCCCATCTGGCCGGGCGTCGCATCGAGTGGCGTGTTGGCCGCCAGGTTCACCCGCTGCCGGGTGTAACCGGGAGTGTTCACGTTGGCAATGTTGTGACCCGTGACGTTGAGCGATTGCTGGTGGGTCAGCAGCGCGCTTTTACCGATGTCGAGCAGACCGCCGATGTTGGCCATGATAGGTTTCGCTTTCTCCTGGGTCGCGATAAAGAAATGGGTTCAGTGGTCAAGGTTTTTAAGATAAAGATTTTGGCTGTGTTATCGGTCATCGGCATATGACTATATAGCCTTTCCTATGGTCTTGCCCAAATCTTTGTTTTAAAGCCTACATACCCGTGAACGTGCTCGTGAACGAAAATGTTTGGTTCAGGGTTCAGGGCTCAAGGTTACGGATGAAGACGATTTAAGGTTCGCCTCCCGTCTCCTGTCATCCGTCAACTGTCCCCCGTCGTCTGTCTTCCGTCATCTGTCTTTCCGTCATCCGTCGTCTATCTTCTGTCATCTGTCATCCGTCATCTGCCATCTGTCTTCTGTCATCTGTCGTCTGTCATCTGCCATCCGTTTTCCCTCCCCCGCCTTAAAAATCCGCCGCCAGCAGGGTGCCGCTGCAGGCCGCACGGTGCATTTGTCCGGTGCATCGGTAAACCGTTCCCGGGCGCCGCAGGCCCTGCAGCACCGCCAGCGATTGGCGGGTGAATTCCTGGAACGCTCCACACAGGGCGCGGTTCACCCCGTAAAGCTTGGCGGTTGGCGCCAGGTTCTCTCCAAGCCTTTCGACACGGGTTTTCAGCCGCCTGACATCCGCCGCCGGCAGCCGTTGAATCAGATGGCTGACGGTGAATTCCGTATCCGACAAACCGAGGTCAGCCGCCAGGAGATCGACCAACCGACGGTATTGCCCGCCAAGCCCTTCGAGGCGTTTCAAAAACGCCTCTTTACGGTCCTTGGCCACCATAAAGCCGGAAAGGTTGGCCGCGATCAACGCCTCCCGCTCGTTTTCCAGTGCGCCGTGCAGCGCCCGATAAAGATGTTCGAGCTTATCGAGTACCACCAGCAATTCGTTCAACGTGTCGCGCATGGTCTCATTCCCGATGCCGCCCGGATCTCCGGCGCCTAAAACGCATGGTTCAAGAGGTGTTCGGCCATCAGTTTGCGGGCGATGAGCCGATTGTCGAACAGGTAGGCGTTTCCTCGAACCAGTTCTTTCAGGGATCCTACCGCTTCACTGCCGTCCGCGGACACCGACCGGCTGCGCCACAGGGCCATTTGAGCTTGCCGGGCCCCACCCGAGAGCACCACCTTGTCCCCCTTGGGCTCCCCGGGCAACGGCGGTTTAAGAATCGGATCCATCTGGCGGCTGTTCCCAATGCGGTCGAGCGGGGTGATCCGGCCGCCGACCGATTGTTTGTGAGTTATTTTCACGAAAACATTCCACTCTAAAATATAAGGGCCGTCACCACAGCGCTCCCGTCAAGCCACTGCGACTATCCCGCAGTCCGTGCGCGCCCTCAAGCGCTGCAGCGGTTTCTGATCCGTACCACGGCATGGCAAGGGCACTTTAGACGGTTTATCGGCGGCGGGTGCCGATAACTTTAGCAGCGGCGGCGCCCGATAGCGCCTGACGGTCCCGCGTCAGTGTTCCCTCATCCACCGACCCGGTTGTCATGGCACTGGTGGAACTCAGCTGCCGGTATAATATGGCGGCCAGGCCGATACCCCCCTTGGAGGCCAGGTCCCGGGCGATTTCGGCGTCCATCATGCCGGTATACACCTCTTCCGCCTGCCCGCCGTCCATCAGGCCTGATTTTTCGACCGTCGCCCGCAGTTCTTTGAGCAGCTGATTGATGAAAAGGGCCTCGAACTCGGCGCAGGCTTTCTTCAGGTGCCCGCCGTTTTCGGTGTTGCCGCGCCGGCCGACGGCAGCCGGCGGCGAGATCACCGCCGCGGACCGCAAGGGTCCCGTTAACAAAGAGGTATCGCTCATCAGATGATCTCCAGTTTTGCCTGCAGGGCCCCGGCCGCTTTGAGGGCCTGGAATATGGCGATCAAGTCCCGCGGGGATACGCCTAATGCGTTCAGTGCCCGCACGACATCGCCGATGCTCACCCCCTGCTTCATCAAATAAATCGGATTGCGTCCCTCCTGCACCGCCACGTCCGTCTGGGGGGTCACGACCGTGCGGCCGTCGGAAAAAGGCAGCGGCTGGGAGACATTGGCGGACTCGTTGATCTGAATGCTCAAATTGCCGTGGGCGACCGCGACGGTGGATATCCGCACGTTTTCTCCCATGATGACGGTCCCGGTGCGCTCGTTGATCACGACCTTTGCTTCAATGTCCGGGGTGACTTCCAGGCTTTCGATCATAGAGACGAAGGCCACCACGTTGCCCAGGTAATCCTGTGGAACAATCACATCGACGGTGCCCCCGTCGGGCGTCGAGGCCGCCCCGTCAAAGACGGTGGCGTTGATGGCCTGGGCCACGCGTGCGGCGGTGGTGAAATCCGGCGACCGCAGCGCCAGACACAACCGGTCCTTTTCATTGAATGCCTGCGTCAATTCCCGCTCGATCAGCGCGCCGTCGGCCACCCGCCCGACGGTGGGAAAATTTTTGGCGACGCCACCGGCAGCACCCTTGATAACGAAGCCTCCGGTGCTGACCGGTCCCTGGGCAACCGCGTATACCTGCCCGTTGGCGGCCCGCAGCGGTGTGAGCAGCAGCGTTCCGCCTTGCAGGGCTTCAGCCCCGCCGATGGCACTCACGAGTACATCGATCCGGCTGCCGGCCCTGGCAAAAGGCGGCAGGTCGGCGGTCACCATAACGGCGGCCACACTGTCGCCCTTTAACTGCTCCGGGTTGACCGTCACCCCCATTTTGTCGAGCATTGCCGCCAGAGACTGGGACGTGAAGACGGACTTTTTCCCGTCCCCGGTGCCGGCCAGGCCGACCACCAGGCCGTAACCGACAAGCTGGTTCTGGCGGGCCCCTTTGATGTCGACCATATCCTTGATGCGCGCGGCCTGGGCCAGCGACACCCCGAGCAGCATCAGTCCGAGGACCCAGAAAAAGACCGGGGCATTCTTTGCCACTGGCCGGATTGTCGCAGTGCTTCTCATATCGATTCCCACGTGTTCGGTGGGGCCGTTGACCTGTAAGTCCCGCTCAAGCGGGATTGGCTTGCGAGCCCAACCACAGGGTTGATCGGCAATGCCGATCAGAAAGGCCAAACCGTGTTCAGAAAGTTCGCCATCCACCCCGGCCGCTGTCGTTCTTCGACGACCCCCGATCCGGAGTACGTGATCCGGGCGCCGGAGATGTAGGTGGATAAAATAATATTGTCGGCCGCGACATCACGGGTGCGAATGACGCCCGTCAGGGTGATGTACTGGGTCTCGTGGTTGACTTCTACCTCCCGCGAACCTTCGATCATCAGGTTGCCGTTCGGCAGCACCTCGGTCACCCGGGCCGTTATGTAGGCGGTCAGATCACCGCTGCGGCTGGTTGTTCCCGTCCCGTCGAACTTCGAGGTCATGCCGCCCTTGATCTCCCCGAATGGGTTGAAGTTGCGCCCCGCCCGGAAACCCGGGTTGTCGGGGTCCAGATATTTTTTCTCCAGCCCCAGGAACGCATCGATTCTGGCCGACAGGCTGGAGTCGCGCTCCGTCAGGGTGTTGGCCTGATTGGTGGCCGTCGAGGATTCGACTATTTTAATGGTCACGATATCGCCGACCCGGCGTGCTTTGGGCAGATCGAACATATCACTGAACACGCCGCCATCCTGCCACAGCGACCCGTTCTCTTCGTCCGGCACGCTGACCCTCGCAACATCCGGCACCGGCGGCGCGGGCAAATGATTTGCTTCCGGCAAGCCGCCGGTCTTGGTGATGGTCTTGGTGCTGGTTGCACAACCGGTCGCCCCGACGATGAGAAACGCCCCCAAAGCCGTCACGGCCAGAATGTTCAGAACCGGGGTCTTCGTGTGACACCGCATGACGTGCTCCCTTGCTGGTCGCTAAAAATCGACCATGACGGTTTTCTTGTCCACGACCCGGGCCGAAAACCGTTTGTTGGAATCCAGGTTGACGACCTTGACCCGTTCGCCGCGCAGGCCGTCGCCTTTGACCTCGCCGGTGGCGGTGACCTTGATACCCCTGGATTCGGCGACGATCATGACCATGTCCCCACGCTTGACCAGTGGCGGCATCTCGATCAGGTCGGGCCGCAAAATATCCCCGGCGTCGATATTGCGCCTTGCCCGCATGCCGATGATCTCGTCGGCATCGGTCATCACACTGTCGGGCAATTCGGCCAGATTCATTTTTTCAAGTTTGAGGTCATCGCTGTCGATCGGCTTCAGGCGACCGATCGGCCGCGCGGCCACTACCACCGGCGCCAGCGCCTCGATCCGAGCGGTGGCCCGGATCGTTTTCTCGAAGCGGCCCGCAACCTCGAAGACGACCGACAGCGGCACGGTCACCAGCGAGCGCATGTGCCGGGGCGGCAGCACCCGGTAAGTGGCCCGGCCTTCGGGCAGCGTCCGGTCGCCGCTGATGGTGAGTTCCGCGACCCGCACCTCGGCCGCGCCCCAGATGCCGCTGGTCTTGATGAAATCAGTAGCGATCTGCCGGATTTGCTCTTCGCTGATCTCGACCCCCGGCAGGGTAACCTCGATCCGCTCGGCCCCGGTAAGGTGTATCGGGGCCGCCTGGCTGCCGAGTTGTCGCAGCCGCAGCCGCACGTAATCGTCCGTGATGTGGCGTGACTGCCCGGGGAGGGGCGCCTTGCCGATGACCAGTTGGTCGAGCCGCTGACCGAGATCCGGGTCCGCGCACGCGATCTCGGCGATGTCTCCCAGGAGAATGTCGGCGCCTCGGGCCTCGGCCACCGGTCGCAGGTTAATCGAGATTCCGGTCGCGGCGTCAAGCGGGATCACCGCCATCAGCCAAAGCGTCAGCGGGAGCCATGCGATGGCCCAACCGTACCGAACCGGGAAATTCCGGCCACCGAAAAAAAACCGTCCGCCTGCCTGATTCATGCCATTTATCCTATCGCCTGACGTTGTTGGCCATTTGCAGCATCTCGTCGGAGGCCTGAATCACCTTGCTGTTGGTCTCGTAGGCCCGCTGGGCAACGATCATGCTCACCATTTCCTCGACCACGCTGACGTTGGAGCCCTCCTGATACCCTTGGGCGATCGTTCCGAAACCGTCTTCGCCAGCCGTTCCGACGATCACATCGCCGGATGCCGCGGTCGGGGTATAAAGATTGCGGCCGATGCTGTGCAGCCCGGCGGGATTCATGAAGCGCGCCAGCTCGACGGTGCCGATTTCACTCGGTTCCGCCTGGCCGGCCTGCAAAACAGACACCGTCCCGTCGATCGCGATCGATATGGCGATGGTGTTGTTGGGCACCGAGATCTCGGGTTCGAGCAGAAAACCGTCGGCATTGACGATGCGCCCCTCGTTGTCGAGTTTGAAAGCGCCGTCGCGGGTGTAGGCGACATCGCCGTTTGACTGCAGGATCTGAAAAAACCCGCCCCCTTCTATCGCCAGGTCGAGTTCGTTTTTGGTCTGCTGAAAATCGCCCTGAATGAAAATACGGTTGACCGCCGATGGCCGGGTGCCGTGACCCACCTGGATCCCGGTCGGCACCTCGGTGCTCTCCGAGGAGGCCACCCCGGCCGGCCGCAGGGTCTCGTAGAGCAGATCCTGAAATTCGGCGCGACTCTTCTTGAACCCCGCCGTGCTGACGTTGGCCAGGTTGTTGGAAATCACATCGATGTTGAGGGTCTGGGCCTGCATGCCCGTTGCCGCCGTCCATAGACTTCTGATCATATGACCTCCCGCTGCCTCGTTTTTAGTGTCACCACCCGCCGTTTGAAGCGGCTGAAAACGTCATGCGCCACCCACCGATACAACCGTCAAAACCTTTATTTTAAAAACCATGAACCATGAACCTTGCACCCTGAACCCGAGTTACCTAAATTCTCGACATGGGGTGTTTTAAAACCCATTGAATACATTTTCGTTCACGAGTACGTTCACGGGTTTGCAGGTTGTAAGATAGAGGTTCTGGTAAGGCCAGAGGGAGGCTGGCTGTACAGGTCGTACGCCGCCGACCGATAACGCCGCCAGAACCCCTTTTCACTCCATTCTGACAGGCTTTGAGATATGGGTTTTGGCAAGGCCAGAGGGAGGCGGCTGCATAAGTCATGCGCCGCCGACCGATAACGCCGCCAAAACCCATATCTTAAAGCCTGTCAAGCGAGGCGACCGACCTCATTGATGGCCTTGGCCTCGGTTTCGTCGATCTGTCGAATCGCTTTCTGATAGGCCTCGAATCCCCTGAGAACATCGATCATTTCGGTCATCGTCCGTACGGCCTCGACATTCGACAACTCCAGGTGGCCCTGAATGACCCGTGCGCTTTCGGAGGGCGTTTCCTGGATGGCGGCACCCTCCCGGGCGGCAAAGAGCGAACCGCCGCGTCGCTGCAACAGCAACGGTTGATCCAACTCGACCAGGCGCAGTTTGGCCACCTGGGTCCCGTCCACCGACACGTTGCCGGTCTCATCGATGGTCACACGCCGCCCGTCGTCGATTTGAATCGGGCCGCTCTCACCGAGAACGGCCAACCCGTCGTGGGTCGTCAACTCGCCCTGCGCACTGCGCGTGAAGCTGCCGTTGCGGGTATAGGCCACTCCATCGGGGGTTTGGATACAAAAGAAGGCCTCGCCGTCGATCGCCATGTCGAGCGGACTGCCGGTCGTCCGCAGACCGCCCTGCGAAAAGACCGTGCGACTTTCGAGTTCCTGCCACAGCGGGGCCGTCGGTTCGCCGGTGCCCGGCACGGTGTTCTGCAAACCTTCCAGGACATCGGGCGGCACCTCGGTGACCCGAATGTAGGCCATCTCTTCCTTGAAGCCGGTCGTGTTGACATTGGCCAGGTTGTTGGACAGGATTTCCAGGCGCTGCTGGTTGCACAGCGCGCCGGAAGTCGCCATGTATATCGCGTCACTCATGAGTTTTTCTCCGTTAGCACTATCCCCGAAACCGTTGTCCCGTTCCAGTCATTTGCAATACTTATACCATCTTTCCAAAAGTACTTCCCCGGTCCGAGTCGGCGACAAAGGCCACTCACTTTACTACCGCAAATATCTTCCACCGCCCCTCTGCCGTCCGTCATCTATCCTCTGTCATCTGTCGTCCGCTCATCTGTCGTCCGCCATCTATCCCCTGTCGTCAGTCCTCTGCCGTCTGTCGTCCGTCATCCGTCGTCTGTCCTCTGTCCTCTACCGTCTGTCTTCTGCCCCCTGCCCTTCTCTCAAACCACCCGGCGCATCGGCACCAGACGGAAATTCTTGCCGAGGGCGGCAAGTTTTTCCGGTTTTTCTTCGGCCGCCCGCGCGGACCGGCGCCGCGCCAGCGCGAGGTAAAATTCAACTTCGGCCAGCGGCCGGTCAATGGCGGCCGCAATTTGACGCGGGGTCTGGCCGGACTCGGCCAGTTGCGGAATCTTTGCATAGCGATGGGGCGGGCAGTCTTGGCCGACGACCTCCGGGTGTTCCGCGGGCGGCGTTTCGGGCAGCGCTCGGCCGGCGGCCGGCTCACCGGTGCTCCGGCCTTCGGCCCGCAACATGCTCTCCTCGACCCACTGCCGCAGTCGCGCCCTTTCATCGACAATGGTCCTGATCACGGCCGCCAACGACTTTTCCGTCTGTTGACCGACCATGCGGGCCATGACCTGGGCCGAAAAGCCCGGTCCTGTCGGTGGGGCCAGCCGGCGGTCGAGGAGATACTGACGGTACCTGATACGGTTGCCGGCCAGGTACACCAGCATCAGCAGGCACGCCACGACGATAAATCCCTCCCGATACGAGTCGATAAAAATGGCGATATAATACGGCATCATCTCCACCTCGATATATGCTTAAAAATATAGACGTCAGGATAAAAGTTTTGGCAAGGTTAGAGGGAGAAGGCTGTATAGGTCATACGCCGTCGACCGATAACGCAGTTCAAAACTTTTATCCTGCCGTCTATAATCGTTAACGCCAATCCTCACACATGCACGTCGATGCGCCGGCCCCTTGCTTTTGGGCGAGCGCCGGCCGCCGATTCATCGGCCGGCTCGGGGTCGTTGGCCGCGACGGGCCCGGCACTCGTCGGCGACTCCTCGGATTCTTCCCGCCCCTTGCCCGAATACCGGTCTTGCAGGTCACGCCGGAAATCGCGCCGCCTGTTCTTGGACCGCCGCTGCTCGGCCTTGTGGACTCCGGTCGGGGAAAGAACCCAGGCCCACTTGCCGCCGGTGTTGATTTTCTCGACCATGACCGGACACCTCGAATACGGCGGACGCGTGCGACCGGATAGTCTGCGGGGTGAGCGAAACTGTTGCCGAGACGTCTCAGTCTTGCAGCAGTTGTCTCTTTCTCAGCTTCGAGCGCAGCCGGATGATGGCCTGAGAATGAAGCTGCGAGACTCGCGATTCGGTCACTCCGATGACTTCACCGGTTTCTTTCATGGTCAACTCGTCCGCATAGTAGAGCGAGAGGACCAGTTTCTCCTTTTCGGGCAACTCCTCGATGGCCTCCGCCAGGGCCATCTGCAATTCCCGCAAGCCGGCCTGTGAAAATACGTCTTCGTCGTCCCTGATCAGGCAGTTGGCCAGCTTGTTCTTGTCGCGCGCCGAAGAATAGCCCAGTTCTTCGTAACTGATAAACGATATGTTGGACATCTGTTTGATGCGGTAGAGTTCCTCCAGGTCGATCTCCATGGCCTGGGCCACTTCGGTGTCGTCGACTTCGCGGCCAAACTTCTGCTCCAGCGCAAGGTAGACCTTTTCGAGTTCTCGGGTCTTGCGGCGACTCGATCGCGACAGATAATCCCGCGAGCGCAGCTCGCTGAGCACGGCCCCGCGGATACGGAAAGCCGCATAGGTGGTGAACTTGTTGTCCCGGCTGGGATCGAAACGGTCGATGGCCTGAATCAAGCCGATGACGCCGACATTCACCAAATCTTCCGTGTCGACGCTGGGCGGCAAATGGATGGCGATCCGGTTGACGATCCGTTTGACATAGGGCAGATATTTAGTGATCAACTGCTCGCGCGACGGCAGGGTTTGTTCGCTCGTCACCGGCAGACGCATTTCTGCGTATCCCATAAAATGACTACTCCACACTCAGGCGGACGCGCCTCACGCCAGTTTGTTTGTGTACAGGTGGTCCCAGAAAAAATTCGAATCACCGACCGGCTGCTTCGACGCCGGCAGGCTGGCGATGCGCTTGGCCAAGGCACTGAAACAGCGGCTGGCCCGGCATCCCGGGAAAAGGTCGGCCACGATTTTCTGCCGCCTCACGCCCCGCGGGATCTTTTCGTCATACAGCACGCAACCGATGTACTCGATGGATATGTCCAGAAATTTTTTGACCACGGTGTCGAGCTGGCGGTAGATTTCCAGGGCTTCCTGCACGTCGGCGGCCTGGTTGACCAGCAGTTTGCAATTCTTCTCGGCGTACTTCACCGACAGGACCTTCATCAACGCATAGGCATCGGTCAAAGAGGTCGGTTCCGGGGACACCACCACCATGATCTCCTGCGCCGTGGCATTGAAATCCATGACGTTGGTCGAAATTCCGGCGGCGGTATCGATCAGCAGGATATCGACCGAATCGACCAGCAGGTCGAGCTGGGTCAGGACCCTGACCTTCTGCTCGAAGGTCAGGCTGGTCAACTCCTGAATGCCGGAAGAGGCCGGCAGGATTTTCATGCCGCCGGGTCCGGTCACGATCACCTCGGGAACGCTCTTTTCACCGGCGATCACGTGCGACAGGTTGTACCGGGGCGCCAAACCGAGCAGGACATCCAGGTTTCCCAAGCCCCAGTCGGCATCCAGGATGAGCACCTTTTTGCCCTGGCTCGCCAGTGAAAACCCGAGATTGGCCACGATGTTGGTTTTACCGACGCCGCCCTTACCGCTGGTGATGGCTATGACCCGCGTCATCGACCGCGCACGGTGTCGGTTTTCCGTGCCGGCCATCTGTTTTCGCTCCCCGATTCTCCTGGCAATCTGAATGACATTTGTCGAGGATTTGCTGGAATCCATATGGTTGTGTGCCCTCTTGTCCTTCCGGTTCATCCCGAACCGGAGAACGGCTCGATTCGTTGATCAATTGCGCCTTGCCGATGGCCGGACACCGGAAAACGTGACGGTGTCTCTTTGTTCACCGATATCCCACCGACAGGCAGCGGCCGGCCGGCAACGATTCGGTCCGCCGGCCGACGAGTGCTTCACGACAGCACGTCCGGCAAGGTTTGTACTGGTGATTCCGGGCCTCCGCCACGCTCGCGAATCCGATCATGTTCTCATCCTTGATGGCGGTCGCCCATTTGCAGTCGGCGGTGTGAAACACGCTCGAGTTCCGGTTGGCCACATACGCGTGCGTCGCGGCAACGGGTGCGAAAAGCGCCCGCTGCTGCGGTGCGGCATCAGCCGGTGCGACCGTGACCGCCGGCGATTGTCCGCGGTTGTCGTCGGCCACCAGCGCGGCGAGCGTCTCGAGATCGGCATCCTTGACGCCGTCTACACCCGGCGCCCCGTCGAAGAGGCAGGCTGCCGGCAGGCGCAGCCGCAGCAGGAAATTCAGCAGGCTGCCGCAGGCGCTGGTTTCATCGATCTTGGAGAACATCAGCCGCTGGATCCGAAATCCGGTCAATTTGGCGCACAGATCGATGCCATCGCACAGGCGCGCCGTGGCGCTCAGCATCAGCAGAACCTCGAGCGCCTCGATCCCCTCGAGCAGCTCGCCCAACCTCCGAAGGAGAGCCGTGTCGCGCAGATTGACACCCGGCGTGTCGATTAACACCAGATCGTAATGGCTGTAGTTTTCCAGGGCCTCGTCCAGACCGGCCCGGTCGGTGATGACCACGGCCGGAATGCTGATAATATCGGCATACGCCTTCAGTTCATCCACGGCCGCAACCCGGTAGGTGTCCAGCGAGAGCAGGGCCACCTTCATGCCCGGGACGAGCGTGTACGCGGCCGCGAGCTTGGCCGCCGCCATGGTCTTTCCGACCCCCGACGGACCGACCAGCGCGATGCGCCGCCGCTGACCGCGTTCGATGGCCAGCGGTTTGACGCTGGCGCCCATTTGCGCGATGACACCCGCCAGCCGCGAACGATGAAGGGCGGGATCGTCGCCCGGGCCGTTTTCGTGTTTCAGAAAATCAGCGGTCAATCGCCGGGCATACCTTTCTTCGACACCGCGCGACAGCAGCCGCCGATAGAGCCAATGACCACCGATGCGCGCCAGCCCCTGGTCCGTACGCCCGGCCTCCGGCAGCCTTTCCGGATCTACCGCCGGCGGGCAGGCCAGTCCCGGAAAGCGGTTCGGCCGCGGTGATCGACGCACGGCGGCCGAAAGGGGCGGACCCGGGAGGTCAGCGGTGCAGCCATCCTCCGCCAAGGTGCCCGACTGCAGCGGCGGCAGCGCGCCGGCGCCCGCGGCGGTGACTTCCACCCCGGCTTTTTTGAAGCAGCTGAAGACCCCGCTGCCACGCCGGCTGCAGGCGGAGAGAATCACGGCTTCGGTTCCCAACTCGTTCTTGACGAGCTTCAAGGCCTCGGTCATGGTGCGGGCTTCGAATCGTTTAATCTGCATCGGACAATTCCACCATCCCCAGCGACCTGAGTTTGCAGTTCGGCAGCAGTTCGTCATATGACAGGACCGTCAGGTCGGGAAAATACCGATCGATGAGCCGCTTGAAATAGGGCCGCACATGCGCGGAACATAGGACGATCGGTCTGACGTTGAGGGGCGCGAATTTTTCCACCTGGCCGGCCAGCGACCGGACGATCCTTTCCACCCGGTCGGGGCTCAACGTTAGGTAATGTCCATGGTCGGACTTCTGCAGGCTCTCGGTCAGACGGGTTTCCACTCGCTGGCCGAGGTTCACCACCGCCATTTCGCCGGCATCGGGCTGGTGCTGGCGCGTGATCGTGCGCGCCAGGGCCTGGCGTGCGTATTCGGTCAACACATCGGCATCCTTGACCATCGGCGCCCAGTCGGCCAGAGATTCCAGAATCGCCAGCAGGTCCCGAATGGGAACCTGTTCCCGGAGCAGACTCTGCAGGACCTTGACCACCGCGCCCAGCGGCAACAGATGGGGAACCAGTTCCTCGATGACCTTGGGATGGGTATCCTTCAGGTTGTCGAGCAGTTCCTGGACTTCCTGGCGCCCCAGCAGTTCGTGGGCGTGCCGCCGGATGACATCGGAGAGATGCGTGGTCATCACGGTGGCGGCATTCACCACCGTGTAGCCGTTGGCAATGGCGCGCTCCTTGACGTTTTCCTTGATCCAGAGCGCCGGCAGTCCGTAGGTCGGCTCATGGGTCGCCACGCCCTCCACCTTCTCCTCGACCGTGCCGGGGTCCATCGCCAGGAAGTAATTGGCCATCAGCTCGCTGCGCGCCACCTCGTTGCCTTTCAACAAAATGGCATATTCGCCCGGTTTCAGCCGGATGTTGTCCTGAATGTGGATCGGCGCGACAATGATGCCGAGTTCCTGTGCGAATTGCTTCCGAATGGTCTTGATGCGCCCGAGAAGCTCGCCGTTTTGTTCGGTGTCCACCAGCGGGATCAGCCCGTAACCGACTTCCATGGCCAGCGTGTCGAGCGGCAGCAGGTTTTCCAAGCCGGCCGCAGCCGGCAAATCCCCGGCGGACGACGCTGCGGATGCCTTCGCCGCAGCCGCGGCGGCCGCCTGTTTCCCGCCCCGGTGAAGGGCCAGCGCCAATCCGGCGGCCGACAGGGACAGTATGACAAAGGGCACGGTCGGCAACCCCGGAACGAGCGCAAAGCCGAAGATAACCCCTGCGGCAATACCGATCGCCCGCGGCTGAACGAGAATCTGGCTGGTAATTTCCCGGCCGAGACTCGCTTCCGAGCCGGCGCGACTGACGATGATGCCGGCGGCCGTGGAAATGATCAGGGCCGGTATCTGGGTCACCAGACCGTCGCCGACGGTCAGCAGGGTGTAGTTCTGGGCCGCGCTGGAGAAACTCATATTGTTCTGGATGACACCGATGGCCAGTCCGCCCAGGATATTGATCAGCGTGATGACGATCCCGGCAATGGCGTCCCCGCGCACGAATTTGTTGGCACCGTCCATGGCACCGTAATATTCGGCTTCGCGCGCGATCAGTTCTCTGCGGCTCTTGGCCTCCTGTTCGTTGATGATGCCGGCATTCAGGTCGGCATCGATGCTCATCTGCTTGCCCGGCATTGCATCCAGGGTGAAACGGGCGGCGACTTCCGCGATCCGGCCGGCACCCTTGGTGATCACCATGAAATTGATCAGGACCAGGATGAGAAAGACAATGATGCCGACCACGTAATTGCCGCCCACGACGAAACCGCCGAAAGCCTTGATGACCTTGCCGGCCGCCATGACGCCCTCATGGCCGTGGAGCAGGATAATCCGGGTGGAGGCAATGTTCAGCGACAGTCTGAACAGCGTGGCGATCAGCAGAATCGACGGGAAGGAGGACATTTCGAGCGGCTTCAAAATGTACATGCCGGAGAGCAGGATGACCAGGGCGCCAGTGATGTTGAACGCCAGCAGCAGGTCGAGCATCATCGTCGGCAGCGGAATGACCATAAACACCAGTATGCCCACCACCGCGACCGCCATGAAGACATCGCTGTTGCGGGTTATAAGCGGAAGGGGTCCCGCGGTATTCGATTCGCTGACAAGCTCCAACTGGGGTCGATTCCTTTTTTTAACCGTTTAGTGGGGTGACCAGCCGATGCGCTTCAAACCACCTGACTGTCAGCGTTTACACGGTGCCGCAGATGCAAGGCGTCGGGTGTGCAGACGTACAAGTGTACTTCAAGTTCCCGACATCACAGCAGATGCGGTGCGCTGTGAACGCTGACCCTTTTTTTGCCGTTCGGCGCGGCTTCTGGCGCCGATCCAACAGACCATGTTGCATGTTTCATGCCGGGAGACTAAATGCCACCGACCGGCGTCTCCGGGATCACCCGGCCGCGGCACCGGGGATCATGCGGCAGCCGGCCGACCCCCCGGCCGCCGACGGGTCCCGGCGGCGGTGCTGGAACCTTGACGCCTGGCTGCGGAAACCTTGACGCCTGAGCCCGTTGAGCCGGTTGAGCCCGTTAGTCCCGCTGGGGGTGGGGTCGGCAAGGGGGTGGGAAGGCGGCGGTCGGTGCCGGTTTAGCGGGGGGTCGGCCGCAGGCCGCGCAGCCGGTAGACGTAGGCCAGCACTTCGGCCACCGCCTTGTAAAGATCGGCCGGGATCGTGTGGCCGACCTCCACGATCTTGTAAAGCGTGCGGGCCAGCGGTTTGTCTTCGACCAACGGCACATCGTTTTCGGCGGCGATGTGTCTGATCCGCTCGGCCATGTAACCGGCGCCTTTGGCCACGACTTGCGGGGCGATCATCCGCGCGGCGTCGAAGCGCAGCGCCACGGCCAGATGGGTCGGGTTGGTGATGACCACATCGGCCTCGGGCACGGCCGCCATCATCCGCTGCCGGGCCGCCTCCATCTGGATGCTGCGGATGCGGGCCTTGACCTTGGGATCGCCTTCGGTCTGCTTGTTCTCGTCTTTGACCTCCTGCTTGGTCATTTTAAGGCTCTTCTCGTGTTCCCAGCGCTGGTAGGCATAATCGAGAATGGTCAACAGCACCAGGGCCAGACAGACGTTGAGGCTTATCTTGAAAGCCACGCGCGCGGCAAAGACCAAAATATCGGCCACGCCCTGCCGCATGAGGGTGGGCAGCAGATCGATTTCCTGCTTGACCACCAGGTAGGCGACGGAGGCCACAAAGAGGATCTTGACCATCGACTTGAGCAGTTCGACCAGTGACCGCAGGGAAAATAGGCGCTTCAACCCGTTGACCGGATTCAATTTCGACCACTTCGGCGCCAGGGCCTCGGTGCTGATAAGAAAACCGGACTGCAGGACGTTACCGGCCAGTCCGGCCACAAAGACCACCAGCAGCAGCGGCAGCAGGATCTTGAAAACGATGCGGGCGATCTGGATGACAAACACTGCCGCCGCGGGGATATCGGTGATGTAAACCTGGGCCGCGGAGCCCAGGGTATCGCCCATGTATGCGGCAAGGTTCCAGAACATCCAGCTGCCGCCAAAGAAGAAAACCCCGAGTGACATCAACAGGATCATCACCGACGAGACTTCCCGGCTCTGGGCTACCTGGCCCTTTTTGCGGGCATCCTGGCGCCGCTTGGGGGTCGCTCTTTCGGTCCTGTCCTGCAGGCTGTTTTCGGCCATCGTGCCGCGCCCAATCCGCCGTTAGAAAGTGCCCATCCGCAATTCTTTTTGGCACTGTTGCGTGTCCAATTCATAAATGTGGATTTTTTTTGCTGGGCAAGGCCACACAAGGGTGTGCGGCGAGGCGTACTTTATGTATGCCACAGCCGGAAACCCGCTACGACCAGCCGCCCAGCGGAAAAAAGACCATTTATGGATGGACAATAGAAAGTAGTTGCATAATGTTTTCCCCCAACCCTAAAAACAGCTGCTGCAAATACGCCGAGAAATACGGCAGGCTGAAGAAAACAAACAACAGCCCGACCGCGATTTTAAGCGGCATCGCCACGACGAAGACGTTCATCTGCGGCACCGTGCGGGCGATCAGGCCGAACGACACGCTGGTCAACAGAAGGACCACGATAACCGGTGCGCCGACTTTGACGCCGATGGTAAAAACATCGCCGCCCAGTCGCACCAACTGCTCGGTCAGAGAGCTGTCGAGGTGAAAGCCGAAAGGCGGGATGAGCCGAAAGCTCTCCAGCATCGCCCCCAGGCACCAGTAATGGGCATTGACCGTCACGAAGATCAGCATCGCATAGACCTGGTAGAACTGGGAGATCAGGGGGATCTGATCGTTGGAATCCGGATCGATCACGTTGGCGATGGCCAGCCCCATCTGATAGCCGGCCAGTTCGCCGGCCAGCTGGACGCCGGCAAAGATCATCTGGGCCATCAGCCCGATCGCCACCCCTAACATGACCTCGCCCGCCAGCCCGACGGCAAAAAAGATCCCGTCTTTAAGAAAGGGATTCTGCGCGATGGAGACCTGCGGAAAGACGAGCACGCTGATCGCCAGGATCAGACCGACTTTGAGCAGAACCGGAATGTTGCGTCCGCCGAGAACCGGAATGCTGGCGATAATGGCCGCCACCCGGGTAAACACGATCAAAAAGAGCTGGAGCTGTTCGAGGGAAATGGTGAGCGTGGTCATCGCCGCCGGACCGATCTGAAATTTCCCGTCGCCCGGTTCACCGGATCACGGTCGGCAGGCTGTTCATCAGGTTCTGGGTGTACTCGACCATCACCTGCAGCATCCAGGGGAAAAAGATCAGCAGCGCGATGGCCACCGCCAGCATCTTGGGAATAAAGGTCAGGGTCATCTCGTTGATGGAGGTGGCGGCCTGAAAAATACTGACCAGGATGCCAACGGCCAGGCCGGCCAGCAGCACCGGTGCGGAGAGAAGTATCGCCAGCTTGATCGCTTCCAGAAAAAAGCCGGTCACGTATTCGGGCGTCATGCCATGGGTTCCTTCCTCGGTGAACTGGGCGTTCCAAGTTATCCGAAGCTCTTCACCAGCGAGCCGACGATCAGGTACCATCCGTCGGCCAAAACGAAGAGCATCAGCTTGAACGGCAGGGATATCATAATGGGCGGCAGCATCATCATGCCCATCGACAGCAGCACGCTGGCGACCACCATGTCGATCACCAGAAACGGCACGTAGAGCATGAAGGCGATCTGGAAGGCGGTCTTCAGCTCGCTCAGGATGAACGCCGGCACGAGCACGGTGGTGCCGACATCATCGATGTTCTTCGGCCGCGGCGTCTTGGAAATATCGACCAGCAGCGCCAGGTCTTTTTCACGCGTCTGCTTGATCATGAAGCTCCGGATGGGTCCCAGGGCCTTTTCGAGGGCCTGCTGCTGGGTGATTTGCTTACCGAGGTATGGCTGCAAGGCGTTCTGATTGATGTTTTCCCAGACCGGGCCCATGATGAAAAAGGTCAGAAACAGCGACAGACCGAGCACCACCTGGTTGGGCGGCATGGTCTGGGTGCCGATCGCGCGCCTCAGAACAGACAGGACAATGGAAATCCGGGTAAAAGAGGTCACCATGATCAGGATGGCCGGGGCGATCGAGAGCACGGTCAGAAGCAAAAAGATCTGCAGCACGACCGAGGTGCCGCCGGTTTCGGCCGACCGGTTGAGGTCGATGCTCAGCAGCGGCCCGGCGGCGCTCGACGCCGCCCATCCGGCCGCCGGCAGCAGCCATACGGCAGCGATCGCCGCCAGGCTCACCGCCGCCGGCCGCAGGCGTTGGGGGCCGGAATCGCAAAGCCCCGACTTACCGGTCATGGTGTCTTCCTCTCAGCCGGGCCGAGAAAAACTGCAATTGTTCGGCAAACGGCACGGCAGACTTGAGCGGGACTTCCGCACGGACCTTGCGCATGGTTTCCGGGTCCTCGATCCGCCCGAGCAAGCTGATCCGATCTCCAGTCAGCCCCAGGATCAGGATCGCGCCGGGAACTTCCACCAGTGAGATGGTCTTCTTCAACCCGATGGTGCTGCTGGCCAGCAAGCGAATCATCCGATTGCCGGCACCGGCGCTTCTGGTCCGGGCGAACCGTTTGAAAAACCAGAGCGTCAGCAGCAAACCGCCCAGCACGACCGCCAGGGATGCCAGCATTTGCAGCAGCGAGGGCAGCATCTCCGGAGTGCCCGTCATTTAAGTTTCTCCACCCTTTCGGTGTGACTGACGATCTCGGTCAGGCGCACGCCGTACTTCTCGTTGACCTCGACCACTTCCCCTTTGGCGATCAGCTTCTGGTTGGCCCGGATCTCAAGGGTCTCGCCCGCCATTTTGGCCAGTTCGATGACCGCGCCCTGGCCGAGCTTGAGCAGGTCGTTGATCACCATGTGGGTGCGGCCGAGTTCGACGGTTATCTCCAGCGGTATGTCGAGGATAAACTCCATTCCGGGTCCGGCCGACACGTCCTGCGGGGTTACCGGCGCCGCTGCGGGCCGCTTTTTTTCGAGGCTTGCCGACGGCTGACTTTCTGTTGTAGGGTGTGTTTCTCCCATGATTCTACTTCCCTGGCGATCAGTTCGTTAGGGGTTGCTTGAAATTGTGGTAATGGAGATGGGTACCTTCCGGCGGTGTCGATGCCGGCAGCGGCGTCCTTGAACCCGGCGCGCGTCGCGCGATGCAATGACGGCCGGACGCCCTCGGACCCCGCGCGTGGCCCCTGACCCCTCTTCCGGCCGCGGCCAGAAGACCCGGCCGGGATCCGCCAAAACCTCACCGGTCGACGAGGCGGGTGATTTCAACCGCCCGGTTGCCCTTGATGATGCCCGGAAAGCCAAAGAATTTCGGCACGCCGTCAACCTTGAGGACGATCTGGTCCTTGGGTCCGGAAGGCAGGTGCAGCACATCGTCGACTTGCAGCTTGAGGACCTCCCCGACCGTCCGCGAGGTCTGCCCGAGTTCGGCAATGATATTGACCGGCGTATCCTTGAGCAGTCGTCGCAACTGGTCGTGCCAGGCAGGTTGAGAATCCTTCTCATGTCTTTCGGTGGCCGCCAGGATGTCCTTGATCGGCTCCAGCGTCAGGTAGGAAAGGCACAGGTGGATGTTGCCGGTGAACGCCTCGCCCTTGACGCCGAAAACAATGATCACCATCAGGTCGTTGGCGCCGGCCAGACGGACGAATTCGGGTTTGGATTCGCTGCGGCGCAATCCGATCTTGACCTTGTGCACGACCGACCAGGCCTCCTGCAGACCCGCCAGGGCTTCGGCCGCGAATTTCTTCATCATGCGCTGCTCGATCAGCGTGAATTCCCGGGTGCGGCCGAGCGGCTTGCCGGGACCGCCGAACATGCAGTCGATCAGCGAGAAAACCAGCTGCGGCTGAATGGCCATCATGGCTTCGCCGATCAAGGGCTCCAGCGTGAAGATGCTCAGATGGGTCGGGGTGGAAAAGATGTTGATGAACTCACCGTATTTTACCATTTCGGTGGACACCGGTTCTACCTCGATCGACTGCTGGAGCGAGGTCGAAAGGCCCACGCTCAGGCGGGTCGCAAACCGGTCGCACACCTCTTCAAGGCCATGGAACTGGCTGCGGAGCAGGGTGTTGCGGGAGGTCAGATTGTACTCCCGGACGACCTCCTGCGCCGGCGCGTCCTGCTTGAGGTCGACTTCGCCTTTGTCCATAGCGGACAAGAGCGCATCGATTTCTTCCTGGGATAGGACCTGATCGGCCATCGTCGCCCTTCTTCTACTGAATCACGAATTCGGTGAAAAAAATATTGGTGACGCTGTCCGGCTTCAGAAAGCCGTTCATCTTTTCCGCCAATTCCGCCCGCAGGGCGGTTTTGCCTTCGAGTGTGGCGATATCGGCATATTTCTTCGAGGGCAGCAGCATCAGAATGCCGTTGCGGACCAAAGGCAAGCGCTCCTGGACCAGGGCAATGGTGTCCTTGTCCTTGAGTTCGAGGTTCATGGTCACGCGCAGGTAGCGGCTGCCGCCTTCATCGGCGAGGTTGACGATGAAGGTGTCGAGTTCATGAATCGGTCCGACCTTGACCGGTTCCTCCGCCTCGGCGGCCTGTGTTTCGACGGGATCCGCGGTGCGCGCGCTTGCGGCATTCATCTTGTTCCACATGAAAAAGAACCCCGTGCCCATCATTGCCAGGAGTAGTACGAATACGACCGCAACGATTATCAGCACCTTGTTCGACATGATCGCCTCTGTAGTTTATCTGTCTTACATCTTTTTGCCTGGCAGTGTCCGGCCTGACGGCCGGCAGCCGTAAAACACCGGTCGGCGGCATAACGCCAACGTTCTTCCGCCCTGATAAAGCAATTAGTATGCCACCGAAAAGAAACCCTGGAGAGTCATCGGAGAAGAAAGGAAAAAGGAAGAAAAGGGGTTGCCGACCGGCCGGTTGACAACCGGAAAGGGCCCGCGCCCGGTCATCGGCCGTCAATAATTGCCGGAATCAGTCAAGTCTTTGACGTCGGCATTTGGCGGCGGGAGTGTGCCTGTCAGGCTGGAGCGAACCGCAGGCTCCAGCCTGACAGGCAACTTGCCGGGGAGTCACTTCGGGGAGGACGTTCTCGCAGCCGCAAGGCGCGGTGCCAGACCCGAATTCCAGGCCCGCCACCGGCGGGGATCAACGATTGCCGCCCGTCAGGGTGACTCGGCCTAACGCTTGATGTTGATCAACTCGGTAAGGATCTCGTCGCTGGTGGTAATGACCCGCGAGTTCGCCTGAAAGGCCCTTTGGGTCGTGATCATCTTGACGAACTCCTGCGCCAAATCGACGTTCGACATTTCGATCGAACTGGGACTGATGCTGCCGAGAGTGCCGCTGCCGGGGGTTCCGGGCAGGGCCTGGCCCGATTCGAGCGATTCGGCATAGAGGTTGTGACCCATTTTGGTCAGGCCGTTATAACTGGGGAAATCGACCAGTGCCACTTGAAACAGGGGCGTCAGCTGCCCGTTGGAATACGAGCCGGTGACCACGCCCGACTCGTCGAAGGAGACCCCCCTGAGAGTCCCGGCCGGAAAACCGTTCTGGGTCTGGAAGGTCGTCGTGGACGGTGAGGCGTATCCCGTCACGTCTCCGCGATTGAGCCCGGAATCATCAAAGAGGTCCCAGGTGACGGTCTGGGCGCTGGCCCCGTTGGTGAGGGCCAGGGCGACGCTCACGTCGGCCGCCGGGGCGGTCAGGTTGCCCGAGGCATCGAAGGTGAGCGGAATGGATGCCCCACCGTTCAAGGTGACACCCGAGCCGGCCGAGGCGGGAATGCCGGCCGCGGCCGTCCACTGCCCGGGGGCGGTGTTGGTGAAAGTGAAGGTCACCGGTATGTTGTTGCCTAAAGAGTCGTAGAAGGTGGCCGCCGAGGTATAGATGTCGCCCGGCGTCGCGCCGGCATTCAGGTTGAGTTCGGCCGTAAACTCGCTGGAGGACACCGGGGGAGAGACGCTGCCGCCCGGCACCGAAATATCGCCGATGCTGCCGAGGGACAGCGCACCGTCGGCGGCCACGCCGTTGACGGCGTACCCTTGGACGACCAATCCGTCAGGATTGCGCAGGGCCCCGTTGCGATCTAAGGTAAACTCGCCGGCGCGGGTGAAAAACCGGCCGCCGTTGGTGTCGTTGACCATGAAAAAGCCGCGCCCGTTGATGGCCAGATCGGTCGGGCTGCTCGTGTTCTCCATCGATCCCTGGCTCCACATCGGCGTGGTGCCCCAGAAATCGACCCCGCGGCCGATGTCGCTGCTGCCGCCCCCTCCCAGGGACTGGCTCAGGATGTTGGCGAAAGAGGAACGGTTGGACTTGAAGGCAGTGGTGTTGACGTTGGCGATGTTGTCGCCGACGACGGTCATGGCCGTGGCGTTGGCGTTTAACCCCGATATACCGGCAAATAACGATCCAATCATGTGGGTGGTCCTCCTGTCCGGGTTTTTACGGATTCACTTCGTAGGTTTGAGCCGCCTCTGCGGCAGTGGCGACGGCATCCGCCGTCACTTCCCTGATGTCTGTCACCGGGATGCTGTAATCTCCGGCGCGCAGCTGGGGTGTCTGGCCGTCGAAATTCACTCCGGTCACGCGGGCCGAAATATATGGCCGGGCCGTCGCGGCTTCACCATCGTGGCCGGTGGCCAGAATTTCAAACGTGTATTGGCCGACGGGCAAGCGGTTGCCCTCTTGATCGCGGCCGTCCCAGGCCAGCGTGTGGCGTCCCGCCGGCTGGGCGGTGCCCTCGATGGTGCGGACAAAATTGCCCGCCGGGCCGTAAATGTTGGCCGAAAGGTATTCGACCGCCTCGGTCAGGTCGAAATTAAGTGCGGCCTCGCCGCCGTCAGTCAACTGCAGACTGCTGCCGGGCGCCTCGACCGTTTTGCCGATCAGATCGAGCGCCTGGGCGTTTTTAATGGCGGCCTGGTAGCTCTTCAGGCCTTCCAGGTTGGTGTTGACATTGTTGAGTTGCTCCAGGGAAGTGAACTGGGCCAGTTGGGCGGTGAATTCGGTGCTCTCCAGGGGGTTCAGCGGATCCTGGTGCTGCAGTTGGGCCACCAGCAGGTTCAAAAAATCATTCTTGCCCATGATCGTCGTATCGGAAGATACGGCGGCAGCGGTGGTCGAAACCCCGGTCGGTTCAATTGCGGCAATGGCCATGTTATACGGCATCCTCTTTTTTTTTGGTTGGTATAGGCTTTAAGATAAAGATTTTGGCTGTGTTGTCGGTCGTCGGCGTATGAACTAATACAGCCTTCTCCCTCCGGCCTTGCCAAAATCCTTATCTTAAAGCCTATAATGTCTTAAGAACTATGGCTCGAACAGCCCCTCTTTAGATAAAACAGTCGATTCCGGCGGCCGTACGGCCCGGCTGGGCCGATGCCGAGCCCGTCACCGCGGCCGCCGCTTGAAGGCCGGCGTGGTCACCGGACGGCAGCCGCCGCCCCCGAGACCCGCGACCGGAAAATGCCTGGTGACGATTGAAATCGCTGAATTCGGCGGCCACCGACACCTCGAGTTCGTCGACCTTGAGTCCCTGCGCCTGGAGGTCGGCCTTGAGCTGACTGATGCCGCTGTCGATGAGGTCCTTGGCGACATGGGATTCGGCCGTAATGCGCAGGGTCACCTGGTGATTTTCGGTCGCGATGTCGAGCCGCACGTGCCCCAGGCTTTCCGGCTTGAGATCGATGCGAACTTGCGATTGACCGTCGCGCAGACGAAAAACGGCCTTGTCGACGATCTGGGCCAGGGTCTCGGCCCGCAGGTCCCGCGAGTGGTGCACTTCGCCGGTCTCCGCGTCAGCGGCCGGCGCCGTGGCATCGCCGTAAACGGCGCGCTGAGGTGACAACAACTGTTCGGTAGCCTTGTCGACATCGCTGCCGGAACCGGCAATCCCCGCCCCGGTGCTCTCATGATAATCAGCGGCGGCGTGCGAAACCGAAGTGAACCAGGGGGTTTTTGCGGCTTCTTTGCCGGAAGCCTGCGACGGATTGTGGTACGGGTCGGCATCGCCATCGGCGCCGTTCTCGAAAGGCTGCGATCCATCGTCACCCGCAGCGGATGACGTGACCAGGGTAGAAAAATCGCCGGATCGTGCGGCCGTCGGCAACCCGCCCCGATCGGAAGCCGCCGGCTCTGCCGCCTGGCCGCTCTCGGGCAAGCGATCGGCCCGGTGGTCAAACAGGTCCGGACGATCGATTTTTTCAGGCCGCATCGGGTCGGTCGCGACCGTGGCGCCGGTCGTCGGCGAATCGATGAGGCCACCGGCAGCAGATATCTCGGCCGCCGGTGGCAGGATAGTCGCCGCCGGTGCAGAGGTCAGGATTTGGCCACCGTCCGGGCTCTGACTGGCTTTCGCTTCGCCGGTCACCGGCGCCGGTGCGGATGAGCCGGGACCACTTTGCGCAAGAGTCTGATTGGGCGCGGCCGGCTCGCGGCCGGCGGGCAAATCAGGCATCGGTTCCGCGGCGTCCGCCGGAAAGGTGTCCGCGCTTTGACCGGCGTCTGCCGTCAGATCTCCCGTCACCGGCCGGGCCATGACATTGCCGGTTGCCGAAGTCAATTCCAGGGCGACAGCCGGAATCGTTTCACCAAGATCGGTTGACGGGGCGTCAAGGTCACTATCCGCGTCGGGGCCGCTACTGACCCTTGCGGCCGGAATCGTCTCGTCATCCGCGGCCGGAGGCTCGCTTTCCGTCTGGCCCGCACGGCGGCGCACGGGGGGAGCCGCCGGATCAGCTTCTTTAGTTGCCGCAGGGCGCGCGCCGGCGGGGCCGGTGTTGGTGTCAGGCCGCGTGCGGGCGCTCTGCAGGGCCGCGTCAAAAGAGCCGGTGCCCTTGCCCGAAGCCTCTTTGCCGGTCATCTTCAGATCGCCGCCACGCCGACTCCCGATCGCCTCGCTGCCACATCGCGGCAAATCAATTGGTGTGCTGCCTGCCAAGAGAAAGTCTACCGACATTTGCCTGATCCTTAGGAGATAGTGAAACCCGTCGTGCAGCAGTACTGAGCACAGAGCATGCCAAAGATCTCCGGCCGCCGGAAACGCTGAAACAATAGCCGGCTGACTGGCGCAGACGGTTGAATTCAAATGGAATTTAGTTACTGCGGCGGGCGTTGTCGTCCGGGCCTGTTTCCCGGACGGCGCCCCGCCGGACTCACCGCGGCTGTTTTTTCCCGGAAATTATTACCGACAGCGGCAAACTTTGCCGGCTGATCACCGGCGTGTATTCGAAGCAGAGAAGGAATGCAGGTGCGTTAAAAAAAGGGAAAAAAAGAAAAGTTACCGAATTGGATGGCCGTCTCTTCACGGCGACTAGCGGGGGCGGGCGTAACGCGTGACGGCCATTTCGTTGGCGAAGTCCTGTTCCTGCCGCCGCTCTAACTTGGCGGCGCTCAACATCTGTTTTTCTTTCAGCTTGTCCAGGACCTGTCGCTTTTTAAGCGCCGCCACCAAATCGGTGCGCCGCAGCTCGACATCTTTGGCCGCCGCCGCGACTTTCACCTGCCGACCCGCAATGTCACCTGCCAGCCGGGCGCTGTACCGCTGGAAGAAAAGCAGTTCGGCCGCCGTCACGTTGTGCTGCATTTTAAGCCGCAGATCTTCTGCGCAACTGGCCCGGGACGCTTCGAGGCCGGCCAGAAGGCGCTGCTCTTCCATGAGGACGGCCCGCGCGGCGGCCAGCTTCCGCTGACAGTCCTCTTCGATCCGGCGTCGGTGCTGCAAAACTGACTCTAGACTGAAGCTAAAGGCCGGCATGGGTCAGAAGAGGGTTCAAGGTTAAAGGTTCAAGGTTAAAGGATAATATCGGATCGGTATCGAATTCCTATTGGCGAGTTTCCAGTAACCAGTATCAAGTTTCCATGCCACGGGTCACGCCGACTGGGCGGCGCCGGTGGCCGCCGCCGCAGGGCCGTCGGCCTGCGCGATCAGCTCTTCGAGCTGCCGCACGCTGTCGGCGCTGGTCACCCGCTCGCCAGTGCCCTGGGTCAGGTAGCGGTTGATACGGTTGATCATGCGCACGGCGCGGTCGATCCGGTCATTGCTTCCGGCGACATATGCGCCGATATTGATCAGGTCTTCGGACTTTTTGTAGGTGGCCAGCATGGACTTGAACTTCCGGGCGCACTCCCGCTGCCCGGGACCGATGATATCGTCCATGACCCGGCTGATGGATGCCAGGACGTCGATGGCCGGGTAGTGATTCTGCATCGCCAGTTCGCGCGACAGGCAGATGTGTCCGTCCAGGATGGCCCTGAGGGCATCGGCGATCGGTTCGTTGGTGTCGTCACCTTCCACGAGAACGGTGTAAAGGCCCGTGATGGTGCCGCTGCCGGCCGAGGTTCCGGCCCGTTCCAGCAGGCGCGGCAGCAATGTGAAAACCGACGGGGTGTAGCCTTTGGTTGTCGGCGGCTCGCCGA
Source organism: uncultured delta proteobacterium (assembly GCA_963779885.1). Classification (GTDB taxonomy): domain Bacteria; phylum Desulfobacterota; class Desulfobacteria; order Desulfobacterales; family SG8-13; genus JARFQH01. The sequence goes on from CAWAAN010000008.1 coordinate 45,489, forward strand.
GGGCCAGGCCGATTTCGCGCTGGGCCATGGCAAAACGGGTGACCGAGTCCATCATCAGCAGGACGTTGAGCCCGAGGTCGCGGAAGTACTCGGCCACGGCCGTGGCAATGTAAGCACCGCGCAGGCGGATCAGCGGCAGGTGGTCCGAGGTCGCCACCACGATCACCGAACGGCGCAAGCCTTCCGCGCCGAGTTCTTTTTCGATGAACTCATTGACTTCCCTACCCCGCTCGCCGATCAGGGCGATCACGTTGACGTCGGCGGCCGTGTGGCGGGCCATGGTGCCCAGCAAAACGCTCTTGCCGACGCCGGAGCCGGCGAAAATACCGACACGCTGACCGCAACCGATGGTGAGCAACCCGTTGACGGCCCGCACCCCGATGTCCAGTGGCGCGTGAATACGCGAACGCTGCAAGGGGTTCAGGGGTTCGGCGTAAATGGGATACTCGACATCGGCGGCAATGGAACCCTTGCCGTCGATCGGACATCCCAAGCCATCGATGACCCGGCCCAGCAGGCCCCGGCCGACCGGCATGACGGCGCGGTCCCGCAGCGCCGTCACCCGGCAGCCGGGACCGATGCCGCGCATTTCTTCCAGCGGCATCAACAGCACGCGCTCGTCGCGAAATCCCAGCACCTCGGCGGTGACGGCGGGCGCCCGGCCGCCGGGTTGTATCTGACACTCCGTTCCCAACCGGCAAACCGGCCCGGAGGCCTCGACCGTCAGGCCGATGACGTTGGTGACCCGGCCGCGGGCGCAGATGAGATCGCATTCGTCAAGGCAGCTGCGGTACTTTTTCAAGTCCAGGCAAGACGGCATCAGGCCTTCACTCTACCGTCGGAAACCGGGTGGTCGTTTTCCGGGGGCTGCTGACGCAGCTTCTTTCGAAAAGCTTCCTCGACGACCCGCAATCGGCTTTCCAGCCGGGCATCGATGTCCCCGCCGCCGGTTTCGATCACGCACCCCCCGGCCCCGACACTCTCATCGGCTTCGATCGTTACGGCGTCCGGGTTGCTGAAAAAACCCGTTAACGGCAATTGCAGCCGATCGAGAAAATCGATGTCAGCCGGATTTATCTTGATGACGACCGCATCCTGGTTTTCAACCCTTTGCAGCGCCTCGCCCACCACCGCCGCGATACCGTCGCGACTGGTTTTGACTTCGTGGCCGACGACCCGTCCGGCGACGGCCAGGGCCAATTCGACGATTTCTTGCTCGACCTCGCGCTGGAGTTGTAATTGCGCGCGCCGCAGGGCCTCAGCCGCCTCGCTCACCAGAGCCTTCAAGGATTCGATTTTCTCCGCGGCCGCGTCGAAACCCGCCTTTTCACCCTTGTTGAATCCGCGAATATAGGCCTGGGTTTCGATTTCGGCGCGGGATTGACCGGCGAGGCCGGGCGGCAGCGTGTCGTTCGGCGCAAAGTCCCGCCAGGAGGCATCGCCGCCATCGCGCACAAAGCCCCGGCTGGGAACGTGCACGGCTTCCCCGCGTGCGGTCCGGCAGGAATCGGTGCCATCCAGCGGTATTTCCGGAAAGTAATGCAGTTGAAAAGCGTTTTCCCGATTCAATGACAGGCTCTCCCCTGAGTCAGGCGACAAATTCCTCTCCTCTTCTTCCGCCGATTATCAGCTCTCCCTTGGCTTCCATTTCTTGAATGATGGCCGTTATTTTTTGCTGCGCATCGGCAACATCCTTCATGCGCACCGGCCCCATGTTGGCCATCTCTTCTTTCAGCATGTCACCGGCGCGGGCCGACATGTTGTGAAAGATTTTCTCTTTGACCTCCTCGGAAGCCGCCTTGAGCGCCGTGGCCAATTCGGCCGTTTCGACCTTGCGCAGCACCTTCTGAAAACCGCGATCGTCGACCAGGACCAGATCTTCGAAAACAAACATCATCTGCTTGATCTGGGCCGCAAGTTCGGGCGCGCTCGCTTCGATTTCACTCAAAATCAGCTGGCTGGCCTGCTCGTCACTCTGATTCAGGATCTCCGCCAGGCGTTCGACGCCGCCGGTCAGGTGCGTGACGGAGGTATCCTTGTTCTTCAGGATCTCCTCGAACACGCAGTTGATTTCCGTCACCATGCCGGCGCTGACCTTGTCCAGCCCGGCGATCCGGATGGCTACCTCCGCCTTGAGATCATCGGGCAATTTCGAAAGGATGTCGCTGGCCACGGCGGTTTCGAGGTGGACCAGGACGATGGCGATGGTCTGCGGGTGCTCGTCTTTGATCAACCCGAAGAGTTGATCCGGCGCCAGGGACAACACCGCCTTGAGGTTCGAGCCTTCGGCCGTTTCCTTGGCGTCGTCGAATCGCTTGCCAACCGCTGGGCCGGGACCCCTGCTGCCCACCCGCCGGCTGCGGGCCTGCGCTATTTTCTGCGCGAATTCCCGCGCGACTTTTTCGACCAACACCGGCGCCACCGGACCCATCTGGTTCAGGTGGCTGTGGATCAGTTGGCGTTCGGTGTCGTTTAAGCCGCCGATGATTTTCCGCGCGGCTTCCTTGTCCAGGGACTGGATCAAGATGGCGACCTTGAGTGAGCCGGGCAGATTGCTCGCATTCATGCGGTTAACTTTCTTTTAGCCAGTCGCGCATCACGTCCGTGGAGGCATCGCCTTCAGCCGTCAACAGGCGGTTGATCTCTTCGCGGTACGGCATGCCGACCGCGGCGGCCCCGCCGATTTCGCGCTCGATCTCGCCGACGGTCTTCGGCAGTTGCTGGAGCAGTTCGATCCCGCCGCCGTTGCCGGAGGTCAACCAGCGGGTGATCGGCCGCACCACGAACAGGAAAGACAGCAGTAAAAAGATGCCCAGAACCGAGTACTTGAGCACACCGGCATAGGGCCTTATGCGCTCGGCCCAGCCGGGCGGTTTTTTATCTTCCGGCACGGGCGCCGCCTTTTCGGCCTGGAAGGCGATATTGACCACCTCGACGGTGTCGCCACGATCGGCATCGAAGTTAATCGCTCCTTTGACAATCTTCTCCAGCTGCGCCATTTCTTCCGCCGTGCGGGGAACATACGTGGCCTCGCGGCCGGCGGCCGGCTTTTCCGGCGGCAGGTAATTGCCATCGACGATCACGGCCACCGACACGCGCTTGATCCGCGCCGTGGGCTCGATCGTGTGGCTGGTGAGCTTGCCGATCTCGTAGTTGACCGTGCGGTCGTTTTTTTCGAATTCGGACGATCCGCCACCGGTGCCCGACGCCCCCTTGGCGACATTGGACCTCACCCCCGGGATACCGGCCGGCAGCACCGCCGGTTCGCCCGACTTTTCCTGCAACATCTGTTCGCTGCGGATCACCCGGTTGTCGGGATAAAACCGCTCCTCGGTCATTTCCTGGCGTTTGAAATCAAGCGCGCAGGAAAGCCGCACGATGGCCTTGTCCCGGCCGAGGGCTTTTTCGAGCATCGACTTGATCCGGCTCTCCAGGTTGCGCTCCAAGCTTTCCTGGTAATCGAGCTGGTCGGAGCTGAGACGCGTGACCTCCGAGCGGTCCGAAAAGCCGGCCAGCAACTTGCCGGAGGTGTCCACCACGGTGACGTTTTCGGGCTTGAGGCGCGAGACGCTCGATGACACCAGATGGACGACGGCCTGGATCTGGTCGGCGGTCAGCCACTTGCCCCGCCGCAGCTTCAACACTACCGAAGCGGTCGCCGGCTCTTCCTGGTCGATAAACAGCGATTTGGCCGACATGACGATGTGGACCCGGGAACTTTCGACCTCCGCTATGCGGTTGATGGTGCGCGACAGCTCACCCTGCAGGGCGCGCTGGTAATTGACGTTCTGGACGAACTCGGTCATGCCGAGCTTGGTGTTGTCAAACACCTCGAACCCGATGCCGCCGCCCTGGGGCAGTCCTTTGGAGGCCAGCGACAGGCGGCATTCGTGGACGCGTTCGGCCGGGACCTCGATGCCGGCCCCGTTCTCCGTGACCCGATAGGCGATCCGCTGCTCCTTGAGGTAATTCAGGATCTCACCGGCATCTTCCGGTGGGAGGTTGGCGTAGAGATTGCGGAAATCCGGTTTTCCGGTCCAGGCCATCAACAGGACAAAGCCGGCAATCGTGCCGACGATCATGATCACCAGAGAGATTTTCTTGGCCGGGCTGAGACTCGCCAGCAGATTCCTGATTTGAAGACCCGCGCTGTTCAAAGCCATCTACTGCTCTCCTTCGCCACCACCGGTTAGATCTGCATCCGCATGATTTCCTGGTAGGCGGCAACGATCTTGTTGCGGACCTGCATCAGCATCTGGAACGATACGTCGGCCTCTTCCATGGCGATCATGGTTTGGTGAAGATCACCGTTCTTGCCGACGGTCAGGGCCTGGATTTCGCTGTCGGCGCGTTCCTGGAGACGGTTGGTGGAATCGAACATCTCCCGCATGGCCTCTGCGAAAGAAGGTGCGGATGACCCGGCCGCGGGTGGTTGAACCGCGGCGCCCATCGACCGAAAAGACGGCATGGATTCTATGGCGTCGATTTTCATTTTTACCTGCCTATCTCCAGCGCTCTCAGCGCCATGCTCTTGGTGGCCTTGATGGCGGTCACATTGGCCTCGTAACTGCGGGTGGCCGTGATCATGTTGACCATTTCTTCCATCAGATTGATTTTGGGAACCAGTACGTAGCCGGACTCATCGGCATCCGGATGACGCGGATCGTATTTTTTCTGAAAAGGGTCCGGGTCCTCGACGACACCGGCGATCCGGACATCGGCCCGCTCGCCGCCGCGCGCGTCATCCAGGGCCCTTTTAAACGATCCCCGCGACTGGACCGCGGCAAATACGGCATCCTTGCGCCGGTAAGGACCGCCATCGGCCGTGCGCGTGGTGTCGATGTTGGCCAGATTGCTGGAAATCAGGCTCATCCGCAGCCGCTGCGCGGCAAGCCCCGTCGAACTGGTGTGAAGCGATCCGAAAAAATCCATTGTTACTTGCCTCCATTGCCGCCGAGGATGGCGGACTTGAGTGCTTGAAACTTCTGCTGAAGGATCTGGGCGGCGGCGTTGTACATAAGATTGTTTTCCGCCAGGTCGGCCATCGCCCGATCGATGTCCACCGTGTTGCCGTCGCCGCGCAAGGTGAACTGGGCGCCATCTTCCTGGCGCACGGTTCCGCGAACTTCGGCCCCTGTCGCGTCCGGCAGGTGCCCCGCCCGGGTGCGCCGCATCTGCAGGCGCCCGGGGTCCGCGGCAAATTTTTCCATTTCCCGCTCGACCTCGACGTGAAACGCCTTGAAATTCGGCGTATCGGCATTGGCGATGTTCGACACGATGACGTTGTGGTTCGACGATCGCACATCTAGCGCCCGGCTCAACACCTCGATCGACTTACCGCCCAGTTTGAATGCTTCCATAATGATTCTCCTTGCCCCCGGCTGTCCGCAATGAAGCAAAATCCATACCAGTGGACCGCGGCGGTGGGCCGTCGCGCCCGTCAACCGGCGTGGCGACAACGCTCGGTGTTGGCCTCGCGGTACTCCTTAAGCTTGTTGCGCAGGGTGCGGATGCTGATGCCCAGCATTTCGGCCGCCTGGGAGCGGCTCGCATTGACCGCCTGCAAGGTGGTCATGATCAACTTGCGTTCCATGTCCCTGACCGTCACTCCCGCCCGCAGGCGAGCCCCCCCGGCGGGCTCGATGGTCAGGCCGCCGCCGTCAAGAATCAGATCCTGCGGTTTGATTTCCGGACCGGTGCCCATCAGGATCGCGCGCTCGACGGTGTTTTCCAGCTCACGGATGTTCCCCGACCAACTGTGGCGTTGCAACCGCTCCATGGCCGCCGCGGAAATCGCCGCCTTGCGGTTGTTCAACCGGCCGTATGTTTCGCAGAAATGGCGCGCCAGCAGCTGGATATCGTCTCTTCGCTCCCTGAGGGGCGGTATCTTGAGCGGCACGACATTGACCCGGTAGAAGAGGTCCGCGCGGAACCTGCCGGCCTCGACGGCCGTCCCGAGATCGGTATTGCAGACGGCGATCACGCGCGCCGGCATTGCCACCGGGCCGTTGCCGCCGATGCGTTCGACCTGACGCTCCTGCAGCACCCGCAGCAGTTTGGCCTGCAGCGCCGGCGACATTTCGCTGATTTCATCTAATACGATGGTCCCGCGCCCGGCGGCTTCGAATTTGCCGATCTTGCGGGCAACGGCACCGGTGAAGGCCCCTTTTTCGTGACCGAAGAGTTCACTCTCGGCCAGCGTATCCGGCAGCGCCGCGCAGTTGACCGCCACATACGGTTCGTCGGCCCGGCCGCCTTGTTCGTGAATGTAGCGCGCCAATAGCTCCTTGCCGGTCCCGCTCTCACCTTGAATCAGCACGGTGGCAGAGGCGGCGGCGATGTTGGCGGCCACTTCCAGGAGGCCGAGAAACGCCGGATCACAGGTGACGATGCGCCTCTTCGCCGCCGGAGAACCACGCTCCGGCCGGTGTGCCGGCCCGGTCCGCGACACGATACCGGCCCGGCCGATGGCCAGTCGCAGGGTCTCGCTCGAAAACGGCTTGAGCAGATAGTCGCTGGCCCCGCCCTGCATGGCTTCCACCGCATTCTGCACCGAACCGTAACCGGTGATGACGATGACCGGAACATGCGGCGCGGACTGCCTGATCTCACTCATCAGCTGCAGCCCGCTCATCTGCGGCAGCCGCATATCCGTGATGACCAGGTCGAAGCGATCGTTTCTGAACTTGTCCAACGCTTCCGTCCCATCGACCGCGCTGTCGACCTCATAGCCGCTGCTATCGAGTGTCCGCAGCAGCATGTTGCGGACAGCGGGATCATCCTCGACGATCAGAATCGATGGCTTCGGCATGGGGTTGAACCATTGGAGTCGGCATGGACCTGACGCTTTCTTCGATGCGAAGGCGACCAAGAAAACGCCCTAAGAGAAAACATCCGCTCACAGGCGGCGTTCGACAGCGGCTAAGAACTTCTTCAAGTTTCGTGCCATTGGTCTCTGTGCGCTCCCGGAGCTTCAGGGTACCCCGCAGAGCGGTTCACTATTATTGAATGCCGGACGCTCCCGACCCCCGCGCCGCCTCGGACCGGGTGAGCCGCCGGGTGGAAAACTCTTTTGCGCCCGGTCCCGCGGCCGGTGGCGGAAACGTCGGAAGCGTCGTCAAATATCGCCGCGGATCACGTCAGGTCCTTGACGCCCGCAGAAGTGCCGCGTCGCATGTCTTACCGGAATATCTGAGTGATGATGATTTCGTTTGGTCCAGGCTCGATTGGTTAAGCGTCACCGGGTCACTCACAACCCACGGGCTAAACGGGCCTGACGGGCAAACCGGCTAACGGGTTCCGACGTGTCCGGGTCAGGGTGTTCGAAGCGCATCGGGCTTCGCAACCGCATGAACGGTTGCCCAAAGCCGATGCGCGTCATCGGGGAAACTGGTCATCGATCGGTCGTAGAGACGCGGAAATTTACCGAGTCAAACGGATGGGGGGATGCGCACGCGTTTTGGCGACTTGAGGTTGAGAGACGGATTCTGTCGTTCGAAAAAAAATCATTAACAAAACCCCTGCGGTTTCATTTGGACCGCGGCCGGTTACGCCATGCCGCTGGCCGGCGGGGCGCCCGGTTTGATCAAAGAGGAAACGTCACACCGGTTCCGGTTCGAGCCGGTGGCGCTTGATCTTTTCGACCAGCGTCGTGCGGTTGAGCTGCAGGAGTTTGGCCGCCTGGTTTTTGACCCACTTGGTCTTTTCCAGGGTTTTAACGATCAGCGCCTTTTCGAACTCGGTGACGGCGGTATTCAGGGACAAGCCCTCGTCGGTAATATCTACCGGCGGCACCGGCACGCCGGCGGGCGTCGCGCCTCTCATCTTGCCGGGCAAATCCCGGGCGGTAATGCGCCCTTCGCCCTTCAGAACGACGATTCTTTCGATCATGTTTTTCAGTTCGCGGACATTTCCGGGCCAGGAATGATTCATCAGGACCTGGAGCGCCTCTTCCGTCACCCCGTCGATGGACCGGTTGTTTCGGCCATTGAAGTCCTTCAGGAATTCGGCCACCAGCAGGGAAATGTCCGCACACCGCTGACGCAGGGCCGGCAGCTGAATCGGGATCACGAAAAGTCGGTAGAACAGGTCTTCGCGAAAGGTCCCTTTCTGAACCTCCTCGTCGAGGTCGCGGTGGGTGGCGGCCACAATGCGCACATCGACCTTGATGGTCCGCGTGCCGCCGACCGGCTCGAACTCCCCTTCTTCCAGGACTTTCAGCAGTTTCACCTGGAGGTCCGGGCTCATGTCGCCGATTTCATCCAGGAAAAGCGTGCCGCCGTGCGCCCGCTCGAATTTTCCGACCTTGTTGGCCGTCGCGCCCGTGAAAGAGCCCTTGACGTGACCGAACAGCTCGCTTTCGAGCAGGTTCTCGGGGATGGCCCCGCAGTTGATGGCGATAAAAGGCTTGTCCTTGCGGGGGGAACAGCAGTGAATGGCCTTGGCCGCCAGTCCCTTGCCGGTGCCGGTTTCGCCGCTGATCAAAACGGTGCTGTCCGAGTCGGCCACCTTCTGAATCAGTTCAAAGACCGTGCGCATGGCCTCACTGGCACCGATCAGACCCAGAAACCCCGCCGGCTTGAGAGCATCTGCGGCCAGGCGGGCCTCACGCGGTCGGATTTCGTCTTCAACGGCAATGGCGTCATCAGCAGCTGTGTTCAGCAAGTCATCCTCCTTCACATCTCCAGTTTATGAATCAACCTGAGCCGGTGCGCTCGTCGCCGGTGCGCTCATCAAGTGATGGGACCAGAGCAAGGAGCATGCCACCAACCGGTGTTTTAACATCCTGAGGAATTACTCATTTTTGAGATCACGCGCCTGTGCGGAAGGAAAAGACTATATGTGATCCGATAATGAATTTGGCGACACCACATTTTGGTATTGACACTCAAAAATCAATTATTGGCAAAAATGGTAGTTAAGACCAATTCCCCTCACAACCATATCCGTCCGGAATAACATGTCTTTTATAGAGACCCTGTCACAGTCAAAATGTTTGCAAAATGCGATAATTGCGGTTTGCCAAAAGTGCCTTCAGCAAGGCCAAAGCAGTCAATCTCTTTGTAACCACTTTAAATAACGATATATATTTACATTACACCCATGTTGCCGATTCCGTCGCCATTTGGAAGAATAAATAAAGCTGCCGCCGCGTAAATGCAGTGAAAAACGGGATGGCACACCCGTAAATCATTGTAATTTAAAGTATTGCATTTAATTTACATTGAATTGTAAGCCTCGCAAATTGCGAATCCATCAGCTTAGCAAAAAGCCGGCCGTCATGTAGAAGAAGCCCAACAAGTAATACGCCGCCTTCCCGCAAAGCCCCACATCACCTTATGCGATAGCCCCGCGTGTAAAATTTACTCAAGTTCTACAATCCGAATCCGATAATGGACAGTGAAGGCAGGACAACGGTCCGAACGGAGGCCTCAACCGAACCTGACCATTGAATGCCCTTGAAATCACCGCCGCCAACAGCGGCAAAACCAAACGCCGGCAGGAAGCCGGCCAACAAAAACTCCTAGGAAAGGAAAAACGAAAATGGCACTCAGCACGATCAGTTTGACGGCAGGAATGCGGGCAAATCTCTTCAGCTTGCAAAAAACCTCCAAGGACATGGAAACCACCCAGAACCGTCTGTCAACCGGCCTGAAAGTCAACACCGCTCTTGACGACCCGCTGAATTTCTTTGCCGCCCAGGAACACCGGACCCGTGCCGGCGACTTGGCGTCCAGAAAAGACGGCATGTCAGAGGCGATTCAGACCATCAAGGCGGCTAACAATGGTATTGAAACCATTTCCAACCTTATTGCTCAGGCCAGATCGCTGGCATCTTCGGCCTTGTCTGCTTCAAGTACCGATGCGGGCATATTCGAGACGCAATTTAATGGAATTATGGACCAGATCGACACAGTAGCGGTAGATTCCGGTTACAAGGGAGTCAATTTGCTTCAAGGTGCCGTAATGACAGTTCAATTTTCACCGTCCACTGATGCTTCTAACCTGGGAGTTGTAGGATTCGGCGATGACTCCGATGTATTTGAAGTAACCAGTGGTATAACCGCCTCCGGTTGGGCTGCCTCAGGGGCAACAGCTATTCAGAGCGTCATCACCGGACTTGAAACGGCCACCGACAGCCTCCGTGTTCAGGCCAAAACACTTTCCAGCAACCTGTCCATCATCACCGCTCGAGAGGATTTTACATCTAAGATGATCAACACCCTCGAGGACGGTGCAGCAAAACTGACTGAAGCCGACATGAACGAAGAGGGAGCAAACATGCTGATGCTTCAAACGCGTCAGGCACTGGGAACCACATCATTGAGTCTGGCTTCCCAGGCGGCTCAGTCGGTCCTGAGATTGTTCTAAATACCAGCATCAACCAATCAACCAAGTAGCACTGATAAGGAGGGGGCTCAGGCCCCCTCCATTGCTCAAACAACGAGTCATTAATATTCACTTATTGAAGCCATGCCACTCAAAATAACTCTGAAGCCCGGAGAAAGAATGGTCGTGGGAGGTGCGGTTATCTCAAACAGCTCCATTCATAAGTGCGACTTGCTCATAAACAACAATGCACCGGTATTACGCGAGAAAGATATCCTCAGCGAAAGGGATGCCACCACACCTTGTAGCCGCATATCCTTTACAATTCAACTTATGTACATCGATCATGAAAATCGGAAAGTACATGTTGATGCATACTGGCATCAAGTTAGAGAACTCTTATCGGCAGCTCCGAGTTGGACCGGACTTATCGACCAAATCAGCGAAAACATAGTCAACGGAAGATATTACCAGGCCTTGAAACTGGGCGGAGATCTGATTGAATATGAACAGGGGGTATTGAGGAATGTACGCTAATGCGGTAGGAGTCTATGAAACGGTCAGTAAAATGACGATGTCTGGACGTGAGACCGAGGCAGCGGTGCTTACAAAAGCGGCGCGGAAACTCAAAGCATGTCAGGAGCACTGGGACACTTCTCATCGGGATGATATTTTGGAGGAGGCTCTTAAGTTCAACCAACGCATCTGGAGTATTTTTCAGAGTGAGCTTTCACACAAAGATAATCCCCTGCCAAAAAAACTGCGCATGGATATTATCCGTCTGAGCGCCATTATCGATAAGCGTATATTCGAAACCATGGCGGAACCTTCTCCGGAAAAACTTAGCATCATCATCGACATCAATAACAATCTCGCAGCTGGTCTCAGGAATTCTCCCGAATAATCATTTCCCTTTAAACAACTCTATTTCCCCAAAAAAGACCTCCGCTATAGAGGTCTTTTTTGACTTGTTGACTATTTCAGTCGCATTTCGAAATTGATTAAGAAAGAGTATCAACGTTTTCGAAGATCATGTCGCTCACTTTATTAGTCTCCTTTATTTTCTCAAGACAAATTGTATAAAGGCCCAAGATACTCTTACTGATGATTTCGTCTTCAATCGCATTCTGTAATAGCTTGAAGGCCAATTTGTGCTGATGAGCAGCCATCAAACCCTCAGCCAATTCAGCGAAAGAATATGTCAATGCCGGCCCGAATGCGCTTTGTTTAAGCTTTTTAATATTGCCGCTCATGTCAACTGCATCTTTCCTGCAATAATTTGATGCCGCCAACAGGAAATGAGCCGGAGGAAAATCAGGGTGCCTCTGCGTCAATTTTTTGAAGGTCTTAAAGGCAGCGTCAGTATTCCCTTTATAGAGTTCAGCTATTCCTAAATTATACTGCGCTTCCTTCATTTGCGGACTAATCGACACTGCTTTTTGGGCCAATGTCAGCGCATTGTTATAATCCTGCATTCGAATGTACGCGCTTACCATGTTCACATAGGCATCCGAAACTTCTGTTTCACCGGGTCCCGTGGACAAAAATTTCTGCCACAATTCGATAGCCTCAGAATTTTTCTCGAGTATGGTGGCCTGAATAGCAAGTTCTCGAACGGTACCGATATCGCCGCCGTTCTTTAACAGTTTTTTTCGGCCAATCTCGTAATAGGTCTGGTCTTTTCGAGCGAGTTTGTCGGTATTGAGCCTTCCGTAATGATGTATGGGTATTTTGTTTTGTTTTATTTTTATGCCGTTTCTTTTTAGCACCGGATCGACCATTTCGTGAACAGCTCCCTCGAACTTTATCTTACTACTGTTGCTAAAGAGTCGAACTTTTTCACTCGACAACCATCCGAGTCCATTCTCTTCGGATATATATTGTCCGGTATTAGGAATCCAGCCGATGGTGTTCGCCATATTACAATAGTTTCGGGTAACCATCGAATAGCCCATGAGCCCGGATGCTTTTTTTCCTGTAAGTTTCCGGAAACGGTTATAATCCTTAGGCGATATCATTTCATCGGCATCCATAATTAAGATCCAGCCACCCTTGGCCTTTGACAGCGAAAAATTCCGTGACTCGGAAAAGTCTCCGCACCATTTGAAATCATAAACCCTGGCTCCAAAAAATTCTGCAATGTCCCTCGTCCGGTCGGTTGACCCTGTATCAACGACAATCATTTCATCGACAATTGGTTTGACGCTTGCCAGGCAGCGTGCCAAATTGGCCTCTTCGTCTTTTACGATCATGCAGAGCGACACTCCCGGCTTTTTAGCTGACCCGGTTTTTTTAATAATCCCAACCTGTTTTCGTAAAGCTAGTGCTGTGTCCAAAAGCCCTTCATCAATCCCAAAAGTCGATAGTGCGATTTCCAACTCCTTCAAGGCTTCCTGTGTTTTCTCTTGCCTGATGAGTAAGTCGATGAGCAGGTAAAGGACTTTTCGGCAATGCGGAAATCTTTTTAAAGCATTCCGAGCCACCTTTTCCGCTCGTTTATGTTCACCGGTAGCCGAAATCGCTTCGTGATAGGCATTGGCAACTTCAATGTCAGTAGGCGAAATAGAGAAACCTCGCTCATAGTATTCCAAAGCCTTTTTCGAGTCCCCTTTTTCCCAGACGAGTGCCCCTAGATTCGTATGCGGTTCACCATACTTATGATTCAATTCAATGGAACGCTTGAAATGTTGTTCCGCTGTTTCCGTGTCTCCGTTTCGATAAGCAAGAATACCAATCAAGTTCAGCGCCTTAACATTATCGAGATCGCGTTCGATAACCAAGCCGCAACATTTCTTAGCCGCTGCATAGTTGCCCATCCCCTCTTGGCTGTATCCTTCCAATAACAGTTGTTTATTAGCCACGGCCTCTGGCTGGTTTGCCGGAATCTCCGCCAAAACCTCAAGGGCATTTTCATAGCGGCCGTGATTGAGCAGTTGCCCGGCCAATTCGATATAGGTCCTTCCGTCCAACGGATTAGCGGCAATGGCCTTTAGAAAAATATCAACGGCCTTATCGATCTGTTCCTGTTGAAATAGCGAATCGGCCTTATTAATGAGCTCTTCAACAACACCAGTCTGTACTATTGCCACTTCATCGACTGAAGCATGAGGTTCAACTTTATTGACCTCCGCGGCCTTCTCGGGTTTTTCGACGGTCTTTATCTCCTGATTGAGTATTAAAACCTTACGTTTTTCCAAAGCTTCCAAATTTTGACGAGCCTCAAGGTTCTGGGGCTCAATATCAATCACTTTTTGGTAAAAACTCATCGCATCTTCGAACCGTTCTATTGCTGTGCAAATATGACCACTGATTAAAAGTGTCTCGACGTCATCTGGCTTAATCCGAAGCACTTCGACATAATTCTCCAGGGCGTCTTCCACCCGTCCCTCTTCCACATAAAGGTAGTCGGCCAGGTTTTTACGAAAGGTTATATTTTCAGGTTCGAGTTCGACAGCCTTTAGGTAGCGTGCCAACGCGTTGTTTTTTGATTCATTTTTGTAATAAAGGACGCCAAGATCATTGTGGGCCTGACCATGGTGCGGATATATTTCTATGAATTTTTCAATGGCCTGAATCGCTCCAGCGAAATCCACATGGTCGATTTCGTTAAGCATTGTCCGGTAACGGTCATCCAGGTCCTGTTCCACGCTTTTGGGCGACCTTTTCTCCCGCATTTTCGCCAACCAATTCGGTGCGTCTGAATTGTTCGGTTCTATTTTGAGTACCTTCTCATAGAATTCAGTGGCATCATCGTAACGTTCCATGCGCGCACAAATGTGCCCGGTGGCCGCCAGCGCTTCGATATCCATGGGTTTTGATCCAAGGACTTTAACGTAATGCCGCAAGGCTTCATCGAACCGTTCAAACGCCACGACCAATAAGTCTGCTAGATTTTTAAGAAAAATAATATTTTCGGGATCAAGCTTAACCCCTCTTTCATAGTTAACCAGAGCGCTCTCATTGTCTCCATTTTTAGAAAAAAGAACACCCAAATCGTTGTAAACAGCCCCGAAATCAGGAAACCTGTTTGCAAAGGCCTGAAGCTTCTCTATTACAACAGCTGAATCCTCCTTTTGGATGATTGAAATCAGCAGTCTGTATTCCGTATCAGCTGTCGCCAAATCCTTTGAACGATGTCGCAAAAAATGGTTTTCATTTTCAGTTATTTTAACAAAGTGTCTTTTCGGATTAAATTCAGTTGTATTCATTTGGGACAGGCTGTACGGATGGCCATAGTGGAAATGCGATGGAAGGCCCCATTTTTTCTTGAATAACTTCCAATTAGTGTGCAAGCTATTCCGGTAATCAATATTTTCGCCTTTGAAAGTCCTGCTCCCGAAATGGTGTACAAAGCAGTCCTCGGCCATCCAAGACTCAAAGCCGGCGAGTGCCGCCCTGATGCTGAAGTCGTCGTCTTCAAAGTTTCCGATTCCATACCGATCGTCCATCCCTCCGATTTTATCGATAACCGAGCGTTTTATCAGCATGCAGAAGCCAACGACACGGAGTAACCGCTTCGATTTTTTGGAATTTATCGTTGCAAATCTTTCTGAAAATCGTTTCAGCCCGGATAAAGAGTCCAGGTCGTAATCGGCGGTTTCTACCAACTGCGGTCCAGAAACGAAATTTGATTTTGGCCCTACTATTCCAATTTCGGGTCGTTTCTCACAACAGGTAATCAGTCGTTCGAGCCATCCAGGTGTTACCACCACATCGTTGTTCAATAAAAGAACGTAGTCGCCCGTGGATGCCGCTATCCCTTGATTGATTCCTCCTGCAAATCCTTTGTTTTCAGTGTTTTTGATAATCGATATTTTCACGTCGCCATGTTTATCGAGAATCTCGGATTGCATGTATCCGACAGTTCCATCAGTTGACCCATTGTCGACGATAATAAGCTCGAAGAGTTCAGGCGTATGTTTGAAAATACTTTCAAGACATTTCTGGGTGTATTCAACCTGATTAAAGGTTAGAATGATAATTGAAATCAAAGGTTTTATAGGCTTATTTTCCGCGTCCACCTTTAACGGCACTGCTTTGACAATATACTGGTAATACCGGCTGTCCTCTGCCAGGGAAGAAACCTCCAAGCCTGTATTTGAGAGGGCCTTGACAATCCTATCGGGTATACATTGGTTTTCTAACACCGTCGCCTTTACATCCAAAATTTTGTATCCGGCATTTTGAAACAGCTCTATGACCGATTTTCTCGTAAAAAACCGTAAATGAGTCTTATCCAAAATACCGGCGCTTTTGTATTCCCATCTCCCTTCAAGAAGATCTTTCAGCACGGACCAGTGTTGAACATTAGGTATACTGGCAACGACTTGTCCGCCGGATTTTAGTTTTGATTGAACCTTATCGAGAACTGAATAAGGATCAGCCAAATGTTCTAGAACATCAGCAAAAATGATAGTATCAAAATAGGCCTCCGGAATTTTAGGCAATGCTGCCGCTATATCTCCAATGATAACATTATCCAATTCTTTTGAAGCTTGCTTTGCGATCTCATCAACAAGTTCAACGCCCCATACCTCTGCACCCAATTTATACTTGAGTGCTGCCGCCATTTTTCCAGCAGCACACCCGACGTCAAGGATTGTCTTGGCGTTATGATCCACCATGGTCTGAATCTCAGGTCTTATAAAATCATAGTAGCGCGCGGTAGACGAGTTCGATGGTTTGTCAAGACCAAGTATTTGCGAGCAGGCCACTTCGCGGTCATATAAGGTCAAACCCGACGAGTCTCTGACGAATTGATAGTGTCGATCTTTTATTTTGTCGTACTGATCGTGCCATTTAGCATCACGCTCCTTCTTGTCGAAGCGAGCCTTTCGATCTGTAAAGACCTTCTGCAATCCATGATTTTGTGATCTTATGGCGTAGTGTCTAAGGATAAACGGAATCGGGTAAAGCTTACGTTCTTGAAAATCGACCCTATGTCCGCCAGACGGCCACAGGGAAAATTCCTGTCCGGTGTATTTCCAGCATTTTATTTGGACCCGATTAAAAGCGTGGATATCCGGATCATAATATTCAAGGTATTTTCGCACGTCATCCCCCGGCCGAAAATTGTTGGCCGTGGGTTTGAAATCGAATATCTTGAAATTGATGGCATTGCAGCCTTCCTTATCAACGCGCTCTATGCCTTGTCTCAAATTCAGCTCGTTCCAGGGGGCTTCCCTGAATTCGTCGGCATCTGCGTGAATATACCAGCCATCACCTAATTCTTTGACGACCTGTTCTTTTCGTTGCAAAATGTATCGCCACGAATAAATGGATTTATCAACCTGTCGATCTGTCTCTGATGGGAACTTTTCGATACCGATTAATCCCTTCCCCAGCCATTTCGATGCTTGCTCGACAGTGGAATCGGTTGAGTGATTGTCTATCAAATAGACGTTTATATTTTGTTCGACATAATCCTTTATAACATGGTAGATGACATCGCTTTCATTGTATGTCGCAATGATGGCCGTTATCGGCAACTCCTTATCCCGTTGATCATTTGTCGCAATTATCAGTTCAGGTCCTGTTTCCGCCAAATCAATTGGTTGCCCCGAAAGATGACTTTTTGCATGGAAAAAATTTTCATGTTTTTTTGTTTCAATTTTTTTTGGATCAAAGGAATTACATATATCGATAACAAACAATGTGTTTCTCGATAAATCGTGATAGCCAGGTATTTTGACAACCGGATGAACCAACGCATTAAATGGCTTCGCTATTTTAATTAAATTATCCTGCAATTGAGTAATCGTCATGTACGATTTATGATTTTCATTATTTCTAAAGTCTAAAGAATTTTGGTTATGTTCCAAAATAATGACCCGGTTGCTTTTTTGACATGCTACGCGACATACTTCTTCGAATGTTTTTTGTTTAACCCCCTCACCCACGAGATTATGAATAATAGTCGTATCGGACTCTGGAGAATTCCCGTTAATGTAATCATCAAAAATTATTACAGTCCTTTTAAATTCATGAAACCCCCAGGGAGCTTTGTGTGTCACTTCAGTAATCTTTCCATAAACATAAGGCCTTATGGCTTCGTAGGCTTTCATATGTGGGTCGAAAAATGAGTGGCGCACTCCACCATTTGTCGTTATGATAGCCAATTCGCCTCTTTGTCTTATCGATTTTTCACTTACTTCTTTAAACCAATTGTTCCATTTTTTCGGAAACCAGTCGTCGATGTTCGAGCAATGAATAACGACATTACCGCAAAACTCGGCCAAAAGATCCAATTCGTCCTTGAAGAGATCAAATGCCATGCATCTCATATTGGATGTTTTGAGAACCATTTTCACATGATTATAAGCGTCATCCGATGCCAGCCAGCCATGACCGTAAAAAAAAGTATTTAAGTTCGGTACTAATTCCCCAAATTCGTTTGTACCGTTTTCTTGGCCACCACCGACTGGCACTCTTTCATGTATAGGAAAACAGGGAACTAAATGCCGACAATTTTTAACGCCGCTCAAAACTTTTCCTGGCAAATGCGGTGCCAAATATTTCTTATATATTTTTTGTGAAAATGGAGATAGGTTCGACAGTAATTCACGGTACATATCAACATCGCATTGCATGTTAAGATATTCGTTTTGGTTGAAAACAGTCAAATCGTCATAGTTATTATTTTTTAGAAATTCTTCAATTGATCTACAAAAAACACGGCTAACAAAATTTTTGGGCTTATCTGACATATGTATAATTTCAAACAAGCATTTCATGTATTCGACGGCGCTGTAATTAACATCGAAGAATGTAATGGAGCGAGGAGTCATCATGGACAAATAATTCAATCCCGACATTCCGCCGATGACGCTAACATAAGAGTCTATATCATGGTTTGGCACCTGAATAAATTGTCTACAGTTATTTAAAACGGCTTCCATTTTATCGGCACTGGCAACATAGACCTGTTCGGGTGAATGGAATAACGACTTTTTACTTTTTCCTTGTAATACAGCTTTGAACATGTATTTATAATTTTTTGCCTTTTTGTGCCAATCCCATCTCAAAGAACTTTTACGCGCATTAGAAGAAATATGTTCCCGCAAAATGCAATTATCACGCATCAGCATCAACTTCTCTGCAATATCATCGACATTTCGCTTGATAAATAACCCATTAATGCCGTTTTCAATAAACTCTGGCATATTACCGACTGGCGTCGTTAAAACTGGAATTCCGCAAGCCGCCGCTTCGAGACAAGGATTAGGCGTTCCTTCGGAACGGCTTGCGCAAATATATAAATCAAGGCTATTGTAAAATTCACGCATTTGTACTTGATTGCGCCAACAATTTTCGCGAGCTGCGGTTAGCAACTCAACGTTTTCGACTGACCCAACTGCAGGCAGTATATAATCATAGTATCCTCTTATATCACCGTGATTTTTTAAACTACCAGCCCACCCTATTCTCAGGGAAGAATTCTTATGCGTTTTCTCTGTCGGGATAAAAAATGTCGTGTCGACTCCATTCGGTGTGTAAAATACAGGAGCGTCTAAAATGGAAATAAATTCTTCAAATAGTAGTCTGTTGTTTACAAAAATTCCAGCGGTACACCCTTTTAACACTTCTATGCCATAATCTCGATTGGATCCACTCAATTCATTATGCGAGCAAATACCCAACAAGATTTTTTCCTTATTTTTTATGAAAACTTTTTTTAAAACTTTCATATTTTCATGTAGTAACTGTCCCCAGTAATAAATAACCACAATGTCCGCTTTTTCTATATTTTCCGCTTGAACATTATTACAATAACATTTTTTGATGTCATATTGAGGCGAAAGCAGTCGATGTAAATTTTGCGTTTTAAAGTCATGAGCCCAATTCGGTACGTCAACTATAAATAAAATTTTTGGCTGATCTTTCATTGATTTTTCCATATTTTAACTAAAGAAAAGAGTTGATTTTACCGATAATAGGTGAACAGACATTTATTTTTACTGGTTACAAATATGAATTTTTCAGGCGTCAATAATACAGACATATTCTCTGCGACGGCTTCTCAGACAGCCCGACTCGGTAGCCTCGCCAACAATGCTCTTTCCAGGGGCATCGATTTGTACATGCGCAAGGACTACAAGGGCGCCGTCAAGGAATTTCAGCGCGCCATCGGTTTGGCGCCGAATGCCACCAACTCGGCCGATGCGGCCAGCTACATGGCTGACGCCTACACGGCGCTCGATGACTCCAAGGGCGCCATCAAGTCATTAAAAACCGCCTTGCGGCTCAACCCCTACCGCGACGACATCAATATCAAATTAGGCAACTTGTATTTCTCCGAAGAACACTACTCTGAAGCGACGGCCGAATACGAAAAGGCTGTCAAATTAAACCCGAGTGCCGAAAATATTTATGCCCTGGGGCAGGCCTACATGAACACCGAACGATACTCGGATGCCGATGCGCAATTTAACAAGGTACTGCGAATGACGCCGCGCGAGCCGAATGGCAATTTTGGTCTGGGCCTCAATTACAGCCGGCAAGGCCGTCACGAGGACGCCATCGGACAGTTTGAACAGGCTCTGCGGCTGGACGACAAATTTTACGATGCCTATGCCGAAATGGGCTATGCCTATGCCGACCTGGGTCAAATCGACGAGGCGATGGATTTAGTTTCGACACTTGAAAACCCCGCGCCCGAACTGGCGGACACGCTCAGCAGCTATATTTACGAGGTCGATCCGCCAAAAATAATCTTTGCGTATGCCACAAGCTCCTTCAATTACTGGATGCCGATCAAAACGCCTGTCTCTACTCTCGATACCTATCTGCAGGCCGCGGATGCTTCGAAAACCTTCACGATGAAATTTCAGTTCGACAAGGAAATGGAGCGGTCTGAGGTGGAAAACGTCATGAACTGGCAAATTGGCCGGTCTTCCGGCATTGGTCCGGGAACAGCCTATAATTTCGGTCTGCCCGTGCCGCAAACCGAAATTCAGCCACCGCCGATTCCGGTCAACGTTTACTACGATGCCAAAGAAATGACCGCCACGGTTTACTTCAAAATCCAGCAGAACGCCACCGCCGACGGCACGATTGACCCGTCCCACATCGAATTCCGTTTTGCCGGCAAAGATGCGTTCGGCCTGAAGATGAACCCGGATTTCGACCAGTTCACCGGATTTTCCAAGGTGTACTAATAACGAAATCGTAAACGATTTCATGAAACGCGGCTTTGCCGCTCAAAAAACAGAATCAGGAGAAGTCCATGCTTGTTGGGGTTCGTTACACTCACCCCAACCTACCCGCTTGAATCCCTAAACCTTTGAACCAGAACCCTCGTTTGAAATTACGCCAAATTGGCCCAGTTTCTTTCTCGATCATATTGGGCGCTTGCGGCCAGCAGCGGGCTGAACCGTGTACCTTGAACCGTAAACCTATTGGGCCAGTCAGGGGTTGCTCATTTCGATGCGCCTCAAATCCCCTGATCGGCAGCGACCGGCAAATCGAGGGTGAAGGTTGTGCCCTCACCGGGCGTCGACGCAACGCCGATTTGGCCGCCGGTCGCCTGCACCAGGCCCTCGACCACCGCCAGGCCGAGTCCGGTGTGGATTTTTTCGGGTTTGGTCTTATAAAACGGATCGAAAACGCGCGCGGCCACTTCCGCCGTCATTCCCTGCCCCGCGTCTTTGAATGTCATTCGGACATACGAAACCCCACCAGGCTCTTTTTCCTGTTGCCGCCGCCCACGACCCGGCGGCTGGATCCCGATTTCTACCCATATGACTCCACCATGCGGCATGGCCTCGGCGGCATTGTCGTAGAGCTTGTTCAGGATGATAACCAACCAGGCGTTATCTATTTGGATTGCGCTTGAATTTGGCGCGACGGTCAGGTGGCAGTCGATACCTTCCCGTTTACCGCAGCAAGTGAGCCGGACGATTTCGGCCAGGCTCGCGGCCCCGATTCGTTTCACCACCGGTGCGGTGCTGCCGCAATAATGTTTGAGGTCATTTAAAAGTTTCTGCCCGCGTCCGACGGTGGTCATGATTTTGCGAAGCCGCGCGCATTCGGCCGCATTGGCGCTGTCATCGGCAATGATCAACGCCGTGTGCTCTTCTATTTCAGTCAGCAGCCGCTGCAGGATCCGGACCAGGCTGTCGCCGAAACGACGCAGCGCTTGCCGGTACTGTTCCGGCGTCAATCGAGGGGACCCCTCGATTCCGCAAAATGCCCGGCGCATAGCGATCGTGTCCGAAATGGCAATGATCTCGTCCAGAAGCCGGGCCTGCAATTGGCCTTCGATCTGACAGCCCTTCTCGATCGCAATGCCGAGCAGATCGTTCGTCAGTATCGACTCACTCGTCACGAGTCTTTCTATTCGCCTGAAGCGCCGGTCGTGCCGGTGATCGCCGACCGTGGCTCCCAATATCAAGGAAACATTGCCCTGGATGGTCATGAAGAGATTGTTGAAATGGTGCGCGATGCCGACGACGAAGTTCTTCAGCGAGTTGTGGGCTTCCGATACCAGGTGGCTTGCGCTAACGCTCTTCCGGTGGAGCACCGCATGGATGCGATCGGTCCGGGTACGGGCCCGCTTGATCTGCTCGACGATGTCATTGCCCCCGCCCACGGCTGCAAAACCTCCCGCCATAGAAAAATCGATAGGCGGTTCATAGTCAACACGGGAACTTGGCGTGTTATGGTCGTCCGACAAACGCCGGAAGACGACCGGGCATTGTTTTTCCAGGAAATCAGCCCATAGTTCCCATGTCTGCTCGCTGGCATCAAAAAATCGGTTCAGGTCATCGCCTGTTTTCGGATCCGTCATCATTTCAAGTCCCTCGTTTTCGAATGAATTGGTCACTCAAGAAATGCCTCTAAATGATCGCAGACGGGCCCTATCCTGGTGCTCTTGCTATGCAACGATCCGAACTGACAGTGTTTTTTTCATAGGACCTCCCATCGAATGCACCAAACATGCCACTCTCCGGTTCACCGTCCGCCCCATCCGGTGTGCCCTCAAATTTCCGGCAGTCATGACGCGCCAGTAAGGCTTTACAGCCAGGCCTTACCGCTGTGCGTATTTTTAAGGCGTCAACATTTTGACAAAAAACAGCGCCGGCTCAGGTAAGAATTGCGGGAGGTCTTGACGCATGGCGCACAGAGGCTTGAAGCACGGAAGATATTGTCGCCGGAAAGAACGGCGTCACGGTGTAAAGAACGCGGTGCTGGTGGTTGCAGTCGGTCGCCTCGGCCGCCTTGTCACTCTCGGCCGCCTCGTTATCGGTATCTCTACCCTCGAAAAAGGCTCAATTGGAACAATTTCTGCAAGGATACGGCACCACCCTTCTCCTTTTCCACCAGGAGAGAAACCCGACACCGAAAGGTCTTTTGAATGCCACGCCGCGTCACCGGTGACATAAACGGGCACGATGACCACAGCCGGACCGGAACCCGTTCCGAAAAAAGGCCCATCCAGCCCCCCCTGGCGTGTGACGGCCTGTGTGAATATTTGCTCGATCTGAGCGCGGACGGGGTCCTGATCGTGCAAAACCAAACGATGGTGGAATTGAACCGCCGGATGGCCGTCATGTGCGGCTATGATCGCGAGGCCCTTGTCGGCCGGCCGTTGTCATTGCTGGCCGGTGACAACACGGCCGACCTTGGTGTCAGTGCGGCCGGCCTCCATGCTGGTGACGCCGCGCGGCTTAAAAACCACCCGGCGCAGCTGCGCCGCCATGACGGCCGCCCGCTGCCGGTTAAGATCAATGCCGGGCGGATCCGTTACCAGATGGCCCCGGCCGTTTTATTTGTGATGACGGATATGACTGCGGCCGTCGAGATGGAAAACGAGCTGCACAAAGCCCGTCAGCTCGATTCCATTGCCGCGCTCTCCGGCGGGATTGCACATGATTACAACAACCTTTTGGCCGTGATCATCGGCAACATTTCTCTGATTCAATCCTACGTCGACCCGCAGGACATGGTCTTTCGCCTGCTGAACGAAGTCAACGAGGCCGCGAGCGTGGCCCAATCACTGACCCAAAAGCTGATCACGTTTTCACGGGGCGGGGCGCCCTCGAAAACGACGGCTGATCTCGCCGTCCTGGCACGCAGCGTGACGGAGTTTTCGTTGAGCGGCGCCAACATCGACTGCCGCTTCGAGATTCCGGATGGCTTGTGGCTGGTGGAGGTGGATAGAAGTCAGGTCGGCCAAGCCATTCACAACCTGGTGATCAATGCCCGCGAAGCCATGGCCACCGGGGGCGCTATTACGGTATCGGCCACAAACGTCCATGAAATCGACACCGAACACGGGCCGATGGCCGGCCGGTGGGTGCAACTCGCCATCACGGATCAGGGCACCGGCATTGCGCCCGAAAACATGGACAGGATACTCAATCCCTATTTTTCCACCAAGCAGCGCGGCCAACAGAAAGGAACTGGCCTGGGCCTGTCGATCAGCCACTCCATTATCCGCAAGCACGACGGTCACATGACGATAGCCTCCGCACCCGGGGCCGGAACAACGGTGAAGATCCACCTGCCGGCGTCAACGAAAGTCATCGTGGAAGATTCAGCACCCGGACCCTTTAAAAATGCCGCGCCGATATGCGGCAGCGGCCGGATCCTCGTTATGGACGATGAGGAAATGATCATCAACATGGCCACGCGGATTCTGGCCCGGCTGGGGTATGACACCGCCCATGCCCGCAATGGCGGCGATGCCGTGGACCTCTACCGGCAAGCGCTGTCGACCGGCCAGCCCTTTGACGCGGTCATCCTGGACCTGACGGTGCGCGGCGGAATGGGGGGCGAGGAGGCCATCGGGCACCTGATCGACATCGATCCGCGGGTAAAGGCCATCGTATCGAGCGGCTACTCGGACAGCCCGATAATGCAAAACTTCCGGCGGTATGGTTTCACCGCAACCGCCGCAAAACCGTACAGCCTTTCCAAACTCAGCCGGGTGCTCGCCCGTGTGCTCACAGAACCCGCATCTGTTGTGTTGTCGGGCTCTTGAAGTATAAAAGGATGTCTGCGTGCCCGAGGCCTTGCATCTGCGGCACCCTGTAAACGCTGCCAGTCAGGTGGGTAGAAGCGCATCAGACTTTGCAACCCCTTAAGCGGTAGCACAGCCCAGCCCTTCTCTTTAAAAGCTTTAAGATAAGGTTTTGGCAAGGCAAGAGGGAGGTGGCTGTATATGTCATACGCCAACGACCGATAACACAGCCAAAACCTTTATCTTGAAGCCTTTTGTTGCAATTGGATGCATTTTTCTCTAACATGGCCATCGTCGTTTATTCCCGTGCCACCAGGAATCCATCTTCAGTCCGATGTCATTTTTCCCGCTCACGCCATTAAGACGATGGAGCCTGATCGTCATTTCAGGGGGCCTGCTGTGCGGCCTGCTCATCGGCACCGTGTTCGGCCTGACCCGTGACTTGCCCCAGATTCGATCCCTCGAATCATTCACACCCGCGGCCGTCACGCGCCTCTATTCGGTCGACCACGAACTTCTGGCCGAATTTTTTCAGGAAAAACGGGACCCGGTGCCGCTTGAAGCCATCCCGGCTTACCTGAAGAAAGCCCTGTTGGCCACCGAAGACCGCCAGTTCTACCGGCATGTCGGCGTTAATCCGAAAGCGATTCTGCGGGCCGTGATCAAAGACATCTGGGCCGGAGCGTTCGTCGAGGGAGCCAGCACCATTACCCAGCAACTGGCCAAGACCCTGTTCCTGACGCCGGAAAAATCCCTGACCCGCAAGCTCAAAGAGGTCCTGCTGGCTTTCCAGTTGGAACGCCGCTACACCAAGGACGAAATCCTGGCCTTTTATCTGAACCAGGTCTACTTCGGCAGCGGCGCCTACGGGGTCGAGTCGGCCGCCCGGATTTTTTTTGGAAAATCCGCCAAAGATCTGAACCTGGCCGAATGTGCCCTGATTGCCGGCATGCCCAAATCGCCGTCGCGCTATTCGCCGCTCGTCAATGCCGATCTGGCCGCAGAGCGCCGGGACATTGTTCTCAGCCAAATGGTCGCCACCGGGATCATTACCCCCACGGCCTTCCGGGCGGCTGCCGCTGAAACACTGCGCACGGCCGACCGGCCGTCTCACGCGACCAAGGCGCCCTACTTCGTCGAATACATCCGCAAACAGCTGGAAGAGATCCTCGGCCCGACGCGACTTTACAAGGAGGGGCTGACGGTGTTCACGACCCTGGTCTATTTTGAACAGGTGGCGGCGGAGGCGGCGGCCGCCGAAGGGCTGGCAGCGGTGGGCAGGCGCATGGGCGTTGACAAACCGGGCCACGGCGATCCCCAGGCGGCGCTCTTGTCCCTGGATGTGGCCGGAGGCGGCATTCGCGCCCTGGTGGGCGGCCGTGATTTTTACGAAAGCCCTTTCAACCGCGCCATCGATGCCGTCCGCCAGCCCGGTTCGGCCTTCAAGCCGTTGGTCTATGCCTGTGCCGTGGAACGCGGGTTTTCACAGGACCGGCTGATATTGGATGCCCCGGTGGCCTTTAGCGGCGCCAGCGTCGACCTGGATTGGCAACCCGAAAACTACTCCCGGAGCTTTGACGGCGAAATAACCCTGCGCAGCGCCCTCGCGCGCTCGAAAAATATTCCGGCCGTGCGGTTGATCGAGACGCTCACCCCCGCAACAGTGGCCCAGTTCAGCCGGAAGTGCGGAATTTCAACCCCGCTGACCGCCAACCTGACGCTGGCCCTCGGCGCATCCGGTGTCAGCCTGATCGATCTGACGGCCGCCTACGTCGTCTTTGCGAACCGCGGACAGTGGATCGAGCCGCATGGCATCCGGGAAATCCAGGATTCCGCCGGCCGGGTGATCTGGCGCGCCCGACCGCAAAGAAGAGTCGTCATGTCCCGCGCCAACGCGGCCATTGTGACCGATATGCTGGTGGGGGTCATCCAGGAAGGCACCGGGCACAGGGCGGCGGCATTGAAACGACCCGTGGCCGGTAAAACCGGGACGACCAACGACAATCGCGACGCCCTTTTTGTCGGGTTCTCACCGGCGATCGCCTGCGGGGTGTGGGTCGGAAATGACCGCAATGAAACGCTGGGGGGTCGCGAATCCGGTGCCCGCGCCGCCCTGCCCATCTGGATGGCCTATATGCGGGCGGCGCTCGCGTCGCAGCCGGTCGACTACTTCGATATTCCGGACGATATCGTGCAGGTCCGCATCGATCCGATCAGTGGCAAACCGGCGGCGGAGGACGTCCCAGACGCCGTCGTCGCCATGTTTAAAAAAGGAACCGAGCCCCATGCCGCCCCCTGACCGGTGGCTTGCGACGTCCGCGGCAGGTAAAAAGAATCAACAAGATTCAGGATCGCCTTCAATCGGCGTTGACCGACGTGGATCGGCGCGTCGTGCGCTTGGAAACGATGGTGGAAATTGCCGGCGGCTCGGCTCCCAAATTAGTCAGATAATCAACAAAGCCATTTCACAAATACCCACCTTGTCCGCAAAAACCAGATCGGGCCCCGTTATCAGGGGCCCGATCTGGTTTTGACAATATCCATTTACGACAAGGTGCACGTGACGGGAGCCGGCTTGCAGCGCCAAGGAATCAATCCCAAAGCTTGCGGTAGGAATTTACAGCTTCACCTTTGACGCCTTGGCCCTCAAGCCCTCCGACTTTTGCCACGTTGGGGTCAACACGGCGCCGGTGTCGCGGCCGTCCGGCCCCCGCCTGGAACCAGGCGATCGCCAGCCCCGCAATTAAAAGGGCACTTGCAATCCAACGCAGGGATGGCAGCAGCCGGATGCCGGCAGCTGACATTCCGGTCGCGGAGGGATCCAGGCAGGCCTGGATGAAACAGGCGTTTTTGGCACTATCGATCGTCGATTCCGTATCACCGGGACCAGCAGCATCCAGGGTGTCGACGGATTCCATCCCGTTTGATATTTCCGCCAGCCCGATGGGATCGACGATGATGCCGTTGGCCACCCCGTCGGCATCGCCCAGTTCACCGTCGGTGATCTCGACGATGTACTTGTCGCCGACGATGGTCACCGGATATTCATACCACCCGTTGATCGCATCGTACTTGTACCACTTGGCCGCCGGGTGCGGTTTTTCCGGCAAATACAGTTCGAATTTCGCCGTCGCACCGGGATGATCCACCGTCACGTTGAACACCATCAAGCCATATTTGAGCTTGAACCGGCGTTCAACTGAAATACTCGCCGGGTCGATGCCGGTGAAACAATTGATCCGGCTGACGCCTGCGACGGCGTTGATGCCGAGGTGAGACTGTCCCTTGCTGCTTCTGAAAACCCTCATCAACGGCTGGTCGTTGTCGTTTTGGCCGTCACTGTCGAGATCGGAATATCCCGGTTCCTGTTCATCCGGCACGCCATTGCCGTTGACATCCTCCCGGCCTCTGGCGGTCGCGAAGGCAAACGGTTTCGACCAGTCGGACCAGTCTTGGGCATCTTTGACCTGGGCCCGCCAGTAGTAATTCTGCTCGGCGCACAGAGCCCCATCCGGGACGCTGAAGTTGACCAGGTAGTTGTTGGAACGGCTGATGACATCGAGAACGAGTTGCTCGAAGCCCTCGTCCATGGCCACCTGCCAACGCGTGGCCCCGTGATCGTCATCCGCGTCCGCGTCTTCGAAACCGGCTATCTCAAGCAGCGGCGTCAAGGAAACATCCAGCGCGCCGTCGCTCGGCAGCAGCAATCCCGGTTTATCCGGCGCCTGGTTGATAAATTCCTGCTTCGGTGTGACGGCCGGCGAAACCCCGCCACCGGTGTCGGTGGTTGCCCCGTTTGGAGAAGAGGTGTCCGACGATCCGGAAGAGTTACCGGCTGTACCCGAATCCGGGGCATCGGCATCGGAGCCGCCGTTGGGCGGGCTGTCGGCGGAGACGGCTTTGAAAGACGCGGTTATGGTGTGATTGCCGGTGATACCGTCGAAGCCGCGAGTGGTGACGGCCCCACTGACTGCCCGTCCACGACCACATCGGCGACTTCATACCCCTGATCGGCGGTAATCGTGAAGTATTGGCCGCTTCCGTGGGGGACCGTAACGGTACCGGGCGTGATGCTGCCGTTGCCGCCGGCTTTGGCAGTAATCTTATATGTTTTAAGCCTAAAACTCGCCGAAATCGTGTGGGCATTGTTAATGTTGAGAAACTCGTAAACGGCCAGCGGCCCCAAGGACTTTCCATCCACCTGAACGTTGGCGATATCGTAGCCCGGGTTCGCGGTTATCACAAATCTTTGATCCCGTCCCTCTTCCAACGTGAGCTGTCCCACGGGTGAAATACTGCCGTTACCGTCGGTTGCCGCGTCAATTCGATGCGTGGGGATAACATTCGGTGCAAAAGTCGCATAAATGGTGTGACTATCCGAGAGATTTTGAAACGTATATGAGGAAGGAGTCCCGACCTTCCCTCCGTCTACCAGAACGGTGTCGATATGAAAACCGGAGTTCGGGCGGATACTAAAGGTTTTGTCCAGGCCCTCGGTCACGCCGATAGGTCCCGAAGGCGAAATGCTTCCATCGTTACCCGACGATGCCGTAATCGTAAATGTTTGCAAGACCTCCGGCACGGTGTAGGAAACCGGATCGGAATAGGCGCTTTGCCCGTAGCTGTTATAGGCCACGGCCGCAAAATGGTACGTCTGCCCCTCAATGAGACCGGAAACCGTGCAACTCGTATTTGTAGTCTTGCAGCCCTGGTCGGGATAGGTGCCGCTTTGAGTTCCATAAAACACACGGTATCCCTCTACGGTCACGCCGGCCTGCGAAACCCCGTCCCAGGCCAGGGACACGTCGGCGGCCTGTGACGTGCCGGCCAACAGAAACGCCGACATCGACAACACCATAAACGTCACGGTTTTGAAAACGACCGTCTGAAAGGCTTTGAATCGAAAAGGCGACATCGCAAATACTCCTTCTGCTTTGTTTTTCCCAAGAGCATAAGAGCAATTTGGATGCCACCGCCGGCTGCAAGACGGTTTTAACGACGGCTCTAAAGGGGGCGCTTCGGCGCGGCGGGTCAAAGAAAGGGTCAAAGTGCTGAAATAACATTGAATCTAAATCAGTATTTTTTTTCGCGGCCGAATGGAATGAGCGGGCGGCTTCACCGGCGCGTCACCATATTGACGACCAAACGATTACAGGCGATCGGCTGCTTCAGTAATCCGGATTACAAAATCGATTTTGCCGGCGGGCGCGGAAATAGTGTTGAAAGTGCTTGGAATAAAGCGTAAGCAGGGATTTTTGACCGCAGGGAAAACTCTCATCCGATCGGCTCGAAGGAGCGTTCGATTATCGAACGAATGGATAATGATCCGCAAGGCAACGATTCAAGATGTCAAGGCCATTCACAAGCTGCTGCAGCTCTATGGCTCGAAAGGGGTGCTTTTGGCGCGGCCCCTGAGCGAACTTTACGATCACGTCCGAGACTTTTTCGTTTATAACGACCTCGGCGAAAACCGGGTGGTCGGCTGCTGCGCTCTGCAATTCTGCTGGGAGGACCTGGCCGAGATCAGGTCGCTGGCCGTCCAACCCGAATATGCCGGCCGTGGGATCGGCCGGGCGCTGGCGGAAACCGTCATCGCCGAAGCCGAAAGCTTCAAGACCCGCAAAATCTTTACCCTGACCTACGAGCCGGGGTTCTTCGGCAAATTCGGTTTCACCATCATCGATCGCGCCGAGCTGCCGTTGAAGATCTGGGCCGACTGCATCACCTGCGTCAAGTTTCCCGATTGTGACGAGACCGCCATGATGAAGGATATTTAAATTTCTCACGCCCACGAACTTTCTCTTTTCCTGTTCGCCTGGCCGATCTCACCCGGATGTTTTGTCCGGCCCGTGGTTGAATTTTTCCGCCCAGCGATAGAGGGCTTCCCGATACCGATAGGCCGGAACAAGAAGCAGCAGGCAAAAAACCACCAGCACCGAAAGCCACAGGTAATCCCGCTCGAAAAGAAGTGCTCCCTGCAGGCTGAGGATCAATGTCCCCGGCATGCGGCCGATGGTGGAAATAAGGGCAAAAAGCTTGGTCGACAGGTTGCCGATACCAAGGAAAAGGCACAGGTAGTCTTTGGGAAAACCCGGAAGAACGAAAAGGAAAAAAACGATGATCACACCCTGGTGCCGCAGGAAACGGTTGAACCGCGCCAGGGTTTTCTCGGGAATGAAACGCCGTATGACGTGGCGGCCTAAGTAGCGCCCGATCAGGAAATTGGCCAGGGAGCCGAGGGTCAGCCCGATGGTCGAAAACAGGAAGCCCTTGCCGGCGCCGAAGATGTAGCCGCCGATGAAACCGGTCGCTTCCCCGGGTATCGGGGCGAAGATGACCTGCAAAAATTGAAAGGCGATAAAGACCAGCGGTGCAAAGACACCAAAGGACTGGATGGCGGCGGCCACCCGCTCCTTGTCGGCCAGGAACTGATAGGCCGCCCTCCAAAGGGCGCCGAGCGCTTCCCGGTAGACAAACCCCAGAACCAGGATAAGAGCCAGCACCGCCGCTGCAATGAACCAGTAGTGCCGATCCAGATCAAACAGTCCCCGGCTCGGCTGTCGATTGTCTGGACCCCATGGGTGCATAAATAACCCATCCGCGTTCTTTATTAGGCACTGTTACGTGTCCATTTCATAAATGGGGATGGACATTAAACAATATGGCCAAAGATGGATAAACTTCTTTAAGGACTTTTTTCCCCGGCTGTTTCCAGGGCGGCCACCGCCGGCAGCGTCTTTCCTTCCAGCATTTCGAGGAAGGCGCCGCCGCCGGTCGAAATAAAGGAGATCCGGTCCGTCTCGCCGGCCATGTGAACGGCGGCATCGGTGTCGCCGCCGCCGACGATTGTCAAGGCATGCGCCGCGGCGACACTGGCGGCCATGGACGTGGTGCCGCGGCTGAACGCATCGATTTCAAACATGCCCATCGGACCGTTCCATACCACCGTGCGGGCATCCTGCAGCGCCTCACGAAACAGCAGCGCTGTGGCCGGGCCGATGTCGAGCGCCATCCAGTCGGCCGGAATCGCCTGGGCCGGCACGATCTTGACCGGCGCCTTGGCATCCGGTTCGGGCGCGACCACCACGTCGACCGGCAGATAGAGGCGGGCCCCTTTTTCGGCGGCCTTTTTCATCACGTCTCCGGCCGCGGCGACACGGTCCTCTTCAATTTTTGACTTGCCGACCTCATAGCCCATGTATTTTAAAAATGTGTTGGCCATCGCCCCGCCCACGATCACCGTATCGACATGCTGCAGCATGTTGTACAGGGCCGCGAGCTTGGAAGAGATCTTGGCCCCGCCGACCACGGCCGCCAGCGGGCGTCGGGGATCGGCCATCGCCTTCTCGATATAGTCGATTTCCTTTTGCAGCAGCAATCCGGCACCCGAAACCGGGGCGAATTTCGTAATGGCCACCACCGAGGCATTGGCGCGGTGGGAAACCGCGAAGGCGTCGTTGATGTAAACATCGCACAAAGCGGCCAAGGACCGGGCAAAAGTATCGTCATTGCCCTGCTCTTGCGCGTGGAACCGCAGATTTTCCAGCAGCACCACATCCCCGGGCCCCATGCCGGAGATCAGGTTCGCGACCGGCTCCCCGATGCAGTCCTTGGCCATCTTGATCCCCGTTCCGAGCAGCTCGCCGAGCCGTCCGGCAACCGGCGACAGGCTGAATTCCGGCGCCGGTTTACCCTTCGGGCGCCCCAAATGACTGGCCAGGATCAACCGGGCACCCTGCTTGCGCGCGTACTCGATGGTGGGCAGCGCCGCCCGGATGCGCGCGTC
Organism: uncultured delta proteobacterium; assembly: GCA_963779885.1. Classification (GTDB taxonomy): domain Bacteria; phylum Desulfobacterota; class Desulfobacteria; order Desulfobacterales; family SG8-13; genus JARFQH01. The sequence goes on from CAWAAN010000008.1 coordinate 77,567, forward strand.
ATCGGTGATCTGTTGCTGCTTGTCCAGGGGAACGTTGAAATCGACCCGGATAAAGACCCGCTTGCCGCCGATATCGATCTCTTTAATCGTTTTCATGCCGCCCTCCTTGCCCGTTGGCCGTTTTTTTCTGCTGCATCCGCCGGTGCAGGTCTTTTTTCCTGGACCAGCGTTCCAGGAAACCGATCGTGCCGGCCGCCTGCGCCCGCTCCAATTTTTCCTCGTGGACTTTCAAACCCTCGGATTTTTGCAGGGCCGCCCGCAGGCACTCGGTCTTGAACAGGCACGGCCGGCACGACTCGGGCGTGTGCCGCAGACCATCTGCGCCGAGGGGAAACACCTGTTCCAGTTTCGAAAAACAATAGGGATGATCGGTTTTCCGGTGCTTGGGATCCGTGTTCCACATTTCCGTCTCCTTTATGGCTCTATCATGCGAACACCGGGGGTGGATTTCAAGTATCGTTTGTTCAGCATGGTATTTCAGGTGTCGGCCTGATCGAATTCCCGATTCATGCGGGCGATGTGACCCTGGTCGGCGAAGCTGAAGTAGCGATTGTTGCCGATGATGAGGTGCTCGTGCACGGTGATGTTCGTGACGCGGCAGGCGAAGATCAGCCGCCGGGTGATGGCGATGTCGTCCGCCGATGGCTGGGGGTCGCCCGAGGGGTGATTATGGGCGAAGATCAGCGCCGCGGCCTGGTTCCTGAGAGCCGCATGCACGACTTCGCGCGGATAGACCGAGCTGGCGGTCAGGGTCCCCTCGAAAAGTGTTTCGGTGGTAATCACCCGGTTCTTGGCATCGAGGTAGATGACCCTGAAATGCTCGCGCTGTTTGTCGCGCATGTGCTGGTAGAGAAACTCGAACAGGTCCCGTGAGTTGTTCAGCGGGTCCTTGTTCTCGATTTTCCGTTCCCGGTAGCGGTCCGCGACGGCCTTGATCAGTTTGATCCCGAAGAGGTTCTGCGGTCCGATGCCCGCCACCTGGCAGAGTTCCTCGGGCGGCGCTTCCAGCACGGCCTGCAGGCTGCGGAACCTGGCCAGGGCGGCCTTGGCCGCATCTTTGCAATCCTTGCGGGGCGTGGCCAGGGTCAGCAGCAGTTCGATCACCTCGTAATCGTGAAACCCTGTCAAACCGGAAGACAGGAACTTCTCCCGCAGCCTCTGCCGATGGCCGGCGCCTTTGTGGGATGGATTGCCCGGCAAAAGGTCTCTCCTCTTTTACGTCAAAACGATTGACTCCAGACCCCAGATTCCTCCCTTTGGAAAAGGGGGGCCAGGGGGGATTTCTTGTGATCGTTTGAAAATCCCCCTAAATCCCCCTTTTACAAAGGGGGACTTTCAAAGGGGACTTGAGGTCACTCTTCGTCCAGCTCGTATTTGAGTTCGCGGGTCATCAGAAGCCGCAGGGCGTCGGCGGGGGCCAGCTCGTCGTAAAGGATGTGATAAATCGCATCGCAGATGGGCATGTCGACGCCGATTTTGCGTGACAGGTTGTAGACGGACTTGGCGGTTTTCACGCCCTCGGCCACCATGCGCATTTCGGCCAGGATGTCCTTGAGCTTCAGGCCGCGTCCTATTTTCTGGCCCAGGGTGTGATTGCGGCTGAGCGTACCGGTACACGTCAGTATGAGATCACCGATGCCGGATAGCCCGGTGAAGGTGCGCGGTTTGGCTCCCATGGCCACGCCCAGGCGCCTAATCTCGGTCTGACCACGGGTGATCAGGGCCGCGCGCGTGTTGAGCCCCAGGCCGAGACCGTCGATCATGCCGGCGGCGATGGCGATGACGTTTTTCACGGCACCGCCCAGTTCGACGCCCAGAACATCGTCGTTGGTATACACCCTGAAGGAGGACGTGGCGAACACCTGTTGAACCAGGCCGGCCACGCCCAGGTCGCGGGCGGCGACCGTCACGGCGGTGGGATAGCCCAGCGCGACTTCGCGCGCAAAGCTGGGACCGGAGAGCACGGCCAGTTGCTTTTCGGCCACCTGCGGCAGAACCTGCCTCAAAACGCCGGTCATGGTCAGGTGGGTGGCATTTTCGATGCCCTTGGAGGCGGTCACCAGGATGCAGTCAGGAGAAACATGCTCCCGCATCCGTGCGGTGGTCTCGCGCATTACGTGCGAAGGCACCACCAGCAGCACCAGGTTTTTGCCGCCGGCGGCCGCGGCCATGTCGGCCGTGGGGGTGATGCCGGCGGGCAGTTGAATGCCCGGAAGAAAAACCTTGTTTTCCCGCTTCCGCTCGATCTGATCGATGACCTCGCGTTCGTAGGCCCAAAAATGGATGGCGTAGCCTTTGCCGGCCAGCAGGTGGGCGAGCGCCGTGCCCCAGCTGCCGGCGCCGATGACACCGATGTTAATGTTGTCAACTGCCGTTTCCACCACCATCACCCCCCTTCACCACGCCTTGTCGGGAGCCGTTTAACCGCAGACACCTGGTGCCCATCCGCGATCTTTTTTAGGCACTGTACCGTGTCCAAGTCGTACTTGCTGCGAGCAATTATTCATCTTCTATCCGGGCCGCGCCGATCACCTTTTCGCCCGGTTCGATGTCGATCAGCTTGACGCCCTGGGTGTTGCGGCTGATGACCGATACGCCGCTGACCGGAATCCGGATCAACTTGCCGGCATCGGTCATCAACATCACGTTGTCGTCTTCCTCGACCAGCAGCAGCGCCACGACTTTTCCATTGCGCTCGCTGGTCTTGATGGTGATCACCCCTTTGCCGCCGCGCTTTTGAATGGGGTATTCATCCACCGAGGTCCGTTTGCCGAAGCCTCTCTCGGTCAGGGTGAACAGGGTCTGGCCGTGGCTGAGTACCGCCATGCCGACGATGCGGTCGCCGGCGGTCAGGCTCATGCCCCTGACCCCCTGCGAGGTGCGGCCCGAGGGCCGGACGTCGGCTTCGTGAAACCGGATCGATTTTCCCATGGCCGAAACCAGGAACACGTTGTAGGTGCCATCGGTCAGCCGGGCCTCGATCAGCTCGTCGCCGGGCAGCAGGGTGATCGCGATGATGCCGCCCTGGCGCGGCCGGCTGAAGGCCATCAGATCGGTTTTTTTGACCAGCCCGTCGCGGGTGGTCATCAGGATGTGGTGACCGGGTTCGAAGACCTCCACGGCCATCACCGCCGTCAGCTTCTCGTCCGCCGCCAGGTTGAGCAGGTTGATGACCGCCTTGCCGCGACTGGTGCGCCCGGCCTGGGGGATGTCGTAGACCTTGCGCCAATAGACCTTGCCCTGGTTGGTAAAAAACAGGAAGGTGTGATGGGTCGAGGCCACGAAGAGGTGTTCGACAAAATCCTCTTCCTTGGTCCCCATGGCGGTCTTGCCCTTGCCGCCGCGGCGCTGTATGCGGTAGAGCGTGATCGGATTGCGCTTGATGTAGCCGTCCTTGGAGAGCGTGACCACCATGTCCTCTTCGACGATCAGGTCCTCGATATTGATCTCGGTGGTATCGAGGACAATTTCCGAACGGCGCGCGTCCGCGAAGTCCTTCTGGATCTCGGAGACCTCATCCTTGATGATGTCCAGCACCAGCCGCTCGTTGCCCAGGATTTCCTTGAACCGGGCGATGTCCTTTAAAACAGCTTCATATTCCTCCACGATCTTTTCACGCTCGAGCCCCGTCAAGCGTTGCAGGCGCATATCGAGGATCGCCTTGGCCTGAATGACCGTCAAGCCGAAACGGTCGATCAGCCGCGTGCGGGCATCATCGGGCGAGTTCGAGCTTCTGATCAGGGCCACCACTTCGTCCAGGTTGTCCAGCGCAATTTTCAGGCCTTGCAGGATGTGGGCGCGCTCCTCGGCCTTGCGCAGGTCGAAGCGCGTCCGCCGCCCGATGATTTCCTTGCGGTGATAGATGAACTGCTCCAGGATTTCTTTCAGCGTCAGCAACTCGGGACGCCCCTGGACCACGGCCAGGAAGATGATCCCGAAACTGCTTTCGAGGCGCGTGTGCTTGTAAAGGTGGTTGATGATCACCCCGGCGATCTGGTCTCTCTTCAACCCCAGCGCAATGCGCATGCCCTCGCGGTCCGACTCGTCGCGGACGTAGCGCAGCCCTTCGATCTGCTTGTTTTTGACCAGATCGGCGATCTGTTCGATCAGCCGGGCCTTGTTGACCTGATATGGCAGCTCGGTGATGACGATGGTTTCGGCCTGGGTGCGCTGGTCTATTTCGACCAGGACCCGCCCCCGCATCCGCACGATGCCGCGACCGGTGCTGTAGGCGTCCTCGATGCCCTTGGTGCCGTAGATGATGCCGCCGGTTGGAAAGTCGGGCCCCGGGATGATCTTGTTCAGCTCGAGCCAGTCGAGTTGCGGGTTGTCGATCAGGGCTTTGGTGGCCTCGCACACCTCGTTGAGATTGTGGGGCGGGACGTTGGTGGCCATCCCGACCGCGATGCCCGAAGACCCGTTGATCAGCAGCGACGGAATCTTGGCCGGCAATACCGCCGGCTCGGTCAGCGACTCGTCGTAGTTGGGCACGAAGTCGACGGTTTCCTTGTCCAGATCGGTCAGCATTTCGTGCGCCAGGCGCGTCATCCGTATCTCGGTGTACCGCATGGCGGCCGGCGGGTCGCCATCGACCGATCCGAAGTTGCCCTGCCCGTCGACCATGGGATAGCGCAGCGAAAAATCCTGCGCCATGCGCACGATGGTGTCGTAGACCGCCGTGTCGCCGTGGGGATGGTATTTACCGATCACATCACCGACGATGCGCGCCGATTTCTTGTAGGCCTTGTTCCAGTCGTTCCTGAGTTCCCGCATGGCGAAGAGCACGCGACGGTGGACCGGTTTCAGGCCGTCGCGCACGTCGGGCAGCGCCCGTCCGATAATCACGCTCATGGCATAATCGAGGTAGGATTTGCGCATCTCGCTTTCGATGCTCACCATGGGCGATTTTTCGCTTGTTATCATTTAGCGTACCCTTGGATAGTCAGTTTAGTCAGTTGAGTCGGTTATGTCAGTTGAGTCAGTTACGTCAGTTGGGTCGGTTTAGTCGGTTGAGCCGTTTGATTCATTCAGTTTCCCTCGTCAAGATCGACCACCATCATTCAACTGACCAACCGACTAAACTGATTCTTATATCACGTTTTGGCCTCTTCGACCAGATTCTGATAGCTGGCGTGATAGATGTCGGTAAGGGTCAGAAAACCGGTGACCACCAATGGACCGTAGATGATTCCCAGAATACCGAAAAGCTGTAACCCGCCGATGATCGACAGGAACACCAGCAGGGTGTGCATCTGCACCCGCTGCCCGACCAGCTTGGGCTTCAGGAAATATTCGGTGCCGCCCGAGAGCACCACGTAACAGACGATGAAAAACACGCCGGCCGCGAAACGACCCTTTAAAAAAAGGTAAACGGCCGCCGGCACGAACACCGCCCCGATGCCGAGGATCGGCAGAAAGGCCAGCAAAGCCATGACGACGCCCCAGAGCAACGGCGAGCGCAAGCCGAATAACGCGAACACGACGCCGCCGACTACTCCCTGCCCTACCCCGCTCAGGCCGTTTCCAATCAGGATGGCGCCGGCCATGTCCTTGAATTTGCGAAACAGGATCCGGTCCTGCTCGTCGGGCAGCGGCGACAGGTTGAAAATAAAGGCCAGCAGGCGCTCCTGGTCGATAAACAGATAAAAATTGATGAGGAGCATGAAGAAAAAGTTAATCAAAAACTTTAAGATATTGGATGTAAAAAACCGGGCCTGTTCATAAAGAAAAAGTCCCAGGTTTTTGCCCACCTCGGTGATGGTCCGGTTTATCTCCTCTCCGGTGACCACGATGCCGGTGTTTTTCAGCAGCGTGTTGAGCCGCTCGACCACCAGGCTGTTCTGGATCAAGTGGTTGATCTGGTCGCGCAAGGCCACGTTCTTGGCCACCAGATACAGCTCGTAGGCCTCGTTCGACAGGATGCCGACAAGAGAAACGATCGGGATGAACAGCAGGAGAAAAATAATGGCGCAGGTGATCAGTGAGGCCGCCATCGCCGGCAATCTGCGGTTCAGCAGCTGGTAGAGCGGGTTGAAAGCCCCGGTCACGGTCGCCGCCATGACGATGGTGGAGATGAAGGGCCACAGCAGCCATCCGAGCATGAAGAGCGACACCAGGAAATAGACCAGAAACACCCACAGGATCAAGTTACGGGTGCGGAAACCGGACCGGCTGTCGTTCATGCAAGGACCCCGAATTTTCTGGTGTTCGTGCCGGCGGGGCGGGGATCGGGGTGGCTGTCGGGCTGCGAGATCAAAATGGGATCAATCCGGCCGCGCCCGTTCGGCGACGCTACCCTTTCGGCAAATGACCGGATGCGGCGGCTCGCTTCCGCTTTTATACGCCCTTTGCCATGAGAATAGACCCCAATTCACGCCGGTGCGCCCACGTCAAGGCCGGCCTTGGGGCAAGGGGCCTTGATAAAAGACGGGCGCTGCCCTCCTACCGGGCGATATAGGCGCCCACACCCAGCAAGAGGATGGTCTGGTAAATGAAAACGGCCGTGAGGTCGTTGAATATGGCATAGACAATGCCGCCGCCGATGATGGCCGGCACCCCGCAGAACACCAGGATACCCAATTTTCTGGCGATGCTCATGCTCTTTCCCGCCTTTCTTTTCGGTCTTTGATACTCGATGCCCGATCACTCGCTGAAAATGTCCAAATTTTCTTGGCGCTTATAGCAGGAGCGCCCGAAAGTGTAAAGAAAAAAACAGGCCAGCCCGTTGGCCTCCCGCGAAGGGTCATTTTCACTTGACTTACCTTTGATGTAGCTTTAATGTAGCTTTTAAAAGGAATCTTCAACCAACCGGAAGGCCCTCTTCCTTCCTCCGAACGAGGCGGTCATCCGCCATCGTTTAGAAAAAGTGTTCGTCGCTCGCGGCAAAATGTCATAGCCCTGACCGCCTGAATTTCGGTGCCCTGCCGTTAAATGCAGCAGTTTTCCATCCACGTTGAGGGGTTCACTATGGCGTACAAGGATAAAGCTCCAGAAATACTTGATAGCAAGGACCCTTCGGCGGAATTCCCCGATAATCGCGTCAAGTTCGAGATTTACGGCGAGGAAATGATTGAAAAACGCGTCAAGTCCAGCGGAAACAGCGGGCGGGTCTACCTGCCGCCGAACTGGGTCGGCCACCAGGTGAAAATCATTCGAATCGATTGACGGTATCCGCGGCCGCAGCCGGCGACCGCTCCCTCAACCCATCCCCGACGGCGAGGAATTTTTCAGTGGAAAATGTGACCATCAGGAGATTGACACCCGCCGATGCCGATGAAATCAGTCGCATCTACAGTGCCATCACCCAGAAGCCGGCTCGCGCCGATTTCAGAAACCTGGTCGAGGAACACGCCCTCAGAACCAAAGACGCCTGCTTTGTGGCCGAACTGGGGGGCGCGGTGGCCGGGTTCATGATCAGCTATATCATGACCCTTGGCTTCGGGATCGAAAAAAGCGCCTGGATCGCATCGCTCGGTATAAACCCCCGTTACATGGGCCAGGGAATCGGGGCGGAATTGGCGCGCGAAGTGTTCAAATTCTACCAGGCCGAAGGGATTCACAACGTGTACACGTCCGTGCGCTGGGATTCGACCGACCTGCTCTCTTTCTTCAAAACCCTCGGCTTTGACCGCAGCAATTTTATAAATCTCCGTAAGGTCTTAGAATGAATTGGTTTTACCGGTTTTGCCCGTTTAACCCGGTTTGCCCGTTGAGGCCTCTTTAGTAGGCGCCGCACCCGCCGCCGACACCCCCTTTTTTGTAGGGGCGAAAAATTTTTCGCCCCTACGTGCACTCATCAGTCCACAGGATTCGTCCCCAGCATCATAAATCCCTTTAGTTTCGCAGGTTGGGGTGCGTGAAACGAACCCCAAAAGATAATGCGTGATGGAATGATGGAATGTTGGAATCCATTTTTCCCAAACTTCATCAATCCATCATTTTGAATATTGATAAAAATAAAACGGCCTGATAAAGTCCCCCGCCATTGAATCGATCGGGAAGGCCGGTCTTTTGGTTCGGCCAGCCCGATGGGTACGACGGGGAATCGCCCCCCTATCGGAGTCATTTCCCCCTTTTACAGCAAAAGATCATCAACACCGTCTAATCAGGAGGTTTGTAGCGACGTGTCGGTCGGCGCTTCGGAGGGCCGGTAATCCTGCAAGCCCGGAGGGTGTGGGCCAAACGATCCGCATCCCGGACTGACGGCTTCTGCGAGTGGTCGTCGCCCCCGCCAACGATTCAGGTCAAAACCCGCGCCGGTGTGTTTTTTTCCAATTAAATAGGCGCTGGGACTGGCGTGATAATCGAGTGCTCGATCGCTGCGCGGCATAAAAAAGCATCGGCGCCTCCGACCGCAAACGGACGGCGATGTCGCTTTCGCCGCATCGCGGGTTAGAGGGTTGGATCAAATTTCCGGCTATCTTTATCCGGAAGAATAAGGAGCAGACATGGATAGCGCCAAGTTGATCGCGACACTGGACGACAAAAACAGGCAGGCCGCCAAGGGCGGTGGTGACGAACGGATCAAGAAACAGCACGGAAGCGGCAAAATGACGGCTCGCGAACGGATTGACAAGCTCTTCGATCCCGACACGTTTACCGAAATGGACCGTTTCAAGGCGCATCGCTGTGCGGATTTCGGCCTGCAGAACCAGAAAATCCCGGGCGACGGCGTGGTGACCGGCCACGGGTTGATTCACAGCCGCCGGGCGTTCGTCTACGCCCAGGACTTCACCGTGTTCGGCGGCTCGCTCTCGCTGTCCCATGCCGAGAAGATCTGCAAGGTGATGGAGACGGCCATGAAGGTCGGCGGCCCGGTCATCGGCCTCTGTGATTCGGGCGGCGCCCGCATCCAGGAAGGCGTCATGAGCCTGGCCGGATATGCGGACATCTTTCTGCGCAACGTCATGGCCTCGGGCGTCGTGCCCCAGATCACCGCCATCATGGGCCCGTCGGCGGGCGGGGCGGTCTATTCGCCGGCCTTGACCGACTGGATCTTCATGGTGGAGAAAACCGGCCACATGTTCATCACCGGCCCGGAGGTCATCAAAGCCGTCACCGGCGAGGTCGTCACCAAGGAGGACCTGGGCGGCGCCATGGCCCACAATGCGGTCAGCGGCGTGGCCCACTTCGCGGCAACCGACGACAGCGCCTGCCTCGAGGGCATCCGCGAACTGCTGAGCTTTTTGCCGCAAAACAACCTGGAGGATCCGCCGCGCCTGGAAACCGCCGATGATCGGGGGCGCCGCGAACCGAGCTTGCGGGATGTGGTTCCGGCCGACCCCAACAAGCCCTACGACATCCGCGACATCATCCGCGCCAACATCGACGACCGCTATTTTTTCGAAGTCCACCAGCACTATGCCCGGAACATCGTGGTCGGGTTCGGGCGGCTGGACACGATGCCGGTGGGCATCATCGCCAACCAGCCCAGCGTGATCGCCGGCTGCCTGGATGTCGATGCATCGCTCAAGGGGGCCCGCTTCGTGCGCTTCTGCGACGCCTTCAACATCCCGCTGATCATCTACGAGGACGTGCCGGGATTTCTGCCGGGCATCCACCAGGAACACGGCGGCATCATCAAGCACGGTGCCAAACTGATCTACGCCTTCTGCGAGGCCACCGTGCCGCGCATCACCGTCATCACCCGCAAGGCCTACGGCGGGGCTTACTGCGTGATGAGTTCCCGGCACATCCGCGGCGACTGGGTCATGGCCTACCCGACGGCCGAAATCGCCGTGATGGGCGCCGACGGGGCGGTCAACATCATCCACCGCTCGGAAATAAAGAGCGCTGCGGACCCGGACCAGGAGCGCAAACGGCTGGTCGCCGAATACCGCGAAAAATTCGCCAACCCTTACAAAGCCGCCGAGCTGGGCTACATCGACGAGATCATCGACCCGGCCGACACCCGGCCGAAGATCATCCAGGCCCTCCAGATGCTGCGGACCAAACGCGATGCCAACCCCTCCAAGAAACACGGGAACATTCCACTATAAATAAGGAGATTGCGCCTTGTCCTGGGACCAAGTCTACGAGCTGCTGATCAGCATCCTCACCACCCAGACCGGACTGCCGAACCTGGTGTTCAAGCAGGTCTTCATGCTCGGGGTCGCGTTTGTCTTTCTCTACCTGGCGGTGGCCAAGAAATACGAACCCCTGCTGCTGGTGCCGATCGGTTTCGGCATCTTCCTGGTCAACTTTCCGCTCGTGCCGCTCATGGGTTTCACTGAACATGGCGCCCCCGAACTCATCCGGGCCTTTTACAAATACGGCATCGAGTGGGAGATCATCCCTTGCGTGATCTTCCTGGGCCTGGGGGCCATGACCGATTTCGGCCCGCTGATCGCCAACCCGAAAACCCTGATCATCGGCGCCGGAGCCCAGCTGGGCGTGTTCATCACCTACATCGGGACCCTGATGTTCGGCTTTACCCTGAAAGAGGCCGCCTCGGTGGGCATCATCGGCGGGGCCGACGGGCCGACGACGATCTATCTGACGGCCAAGCTCGCGCCGCATCTTTTGGGGGCCAACGCCCTGGCCGCCTATTCCTATATGGCCATGGTGCCCCTGATTCAGCCGCCGATCATGCGTTTGATGACCACCCCGGCCCAGCGCCGGATCAAGATGCGGCAGCTGCGCCCGGTCTCGACCACCGAAAAACTGCTCTTTCCGCTCATCGCCTCCGTTTTGATCATCATGCTCATTCCGGCCGTGGCGCCCCTGATGGGCATGTTCATGTTCGGCAATTTCATGCGCGAGTGCGGGGTCGTCAAACGCCTCTCGGACACCGCCCAGAACGCCCTGATGAACATCGTCACCATTTTCCTGGGGCTATCGGTGGGCGCGACCATGGAGGCCGAAAAATTCCTGAGCCTGAAGCCCCTGCTGATCTTCGGTTTCGGATTGGTGGATTTTGTGGTCTGCACCTTCGGCGGCATCCTGACGGTGCACATCATGAACTTTTTCTTAAAGGAAAAGTTGAACCCGCTGATCGGCTCGGCCGGCGTGTCGGCCGTGCCGATGTCGGCGCGGGTGTCGCACTCCGAGGGGCTCAAGGCCGATCCGGACAACTGGCTGGTGATGCATGCCATGGGACCCAACCTGGCGGGGGTCATCGGATCGGCCGCCGCCGCCGGCATGTTCATCGCCATGTTCCAATAGGAGGGGGTTATGAGACGCCAATCAATTTTCCGTTATGCCGGAGCCGTGGCGATGTTTCTGACCGTCGCGCCGGCGGTTCTTCTGGTGCAGCCCGACCGGGGCCTGTCTTTTATCGGGGGTGAGGATATCGAAAAGCCCAAGCCCGAGTTCACCCGTAATGTTGAGACGATTACATCCAAACTGATCCCGCGCGCCAAGAGCGGCAGCATCACCATCGACTTTCGCGTCACCGGCGGCCGCCTGGCGGAGGTCCGGGCCGTGGATTTCGCAACCGCCGCACGGCCCGAGGTGGATGTCAAGAACTTCAAGTCGGCCCTGTTCGACATCCTGGTCGACGATGTGCCGATCGGCGGCGATATCCGGGTGTCGGTACTTTCCAACTTTTTCAGCCGCTCCACGGCCTTTTACGTCTTCAATCCCCACCTGCCGAATCCCTGGACCAATGCGCAGGCTGAAAACATCGATCACCCCGACCGGGTGCAGGAACTGGTGGTGCCGGTCACCGACGGCGGTCCCTTCGATGCGGACGGGGCCGCCGACGGGCTCATCCGGCTCACCGGCGGGCCGCGGGACTCCTTCTGGGGCTATGCTTTGGGGACCCTTTTCATCCGGTTCTTCGGCATCTTTCTCGTGCTGACGCTCTTGATGGTCGGCATCCTCTTCTCGGGCCGGATCTTCCAGTGGCTGGAAGGCCGCCGGAACCCGCTTGAAACGGTCGGAAAGCCGGCGGGCGGGCCGGCGGTCAGGCCGCCGCCCGCCGCAACGGCCGAACCGGCCGCCGGTGAGATTGCCGCGGTCATCGCGGCGGCGCTCCACCTGCATGCGGCCAGCCGCCGCAGCGCCCCGTCACAACCTTTTATATTTTCTTCCCCCGATGCCTGGACCTTGAACGGGCGCAGCCGCATGATGGCGGAGCGCCCGCAGAACCTCAGACGGGTTCATCTCCGTCGCAGCTGAAAGGTAAGCGCCCATGAAATATCATCTCACGGTCAATGAAACCGCCTACGAGGTCGAAATCGAGCCGGTCGAGGGCGACCGGCTGGCAGTAAGCGTCAACGGCGAGCCTTACCAGGTCGCCTGGCAGCGCCCGGCGGAGACGACCGCCCGGGCCGTCACGCCTCCGACAGCGGCCCTCGAACAAAAAGCCGCCCCAGCACCCGCTATCGCCATGAGCGCACCCGCGGCGCCACACCGGGCAACAGCCGGCGGCGGCGGGTCGATCGTTGCCCCCATTCCCGGTTTGATCCTCGATATCAAGGTCAGCGTCGGCGAGGCGGTCGAGGCCGGTCAGTCGGTCGCCGTCATCGAGGCCATGAAGATGGAAAACAGCCTGACCAGCACGGTTGCCGGCACGGTCAAGGAGATTCGCGTGCTGAAGGGGGCCCAGGTGGCCACCGGTGAGGTGATCATGGTCATCGGCTAATACGGCTGAACGCGGCCGATGGTTTAACACATCGGGGGCGAAAAATTTTTCGCCCCTACCAAACGGTCAGCCTCTCATCCGGATTCCGACGCCTCGTTTTACACTAACGGTGCCGCCTTGCGCCCACAACCCATCATAACCAGACTAGGGTTGTGTCATTCGTGAAGTGTCGCAACGGCCTTGAACGAGGCCAGTGAAGGCACAGAAAAGGTTTATATAATATGTTGGATTTTGTTGGAAAGCTCCTCTAAACTGTAAGGCTTCTGAATAAAGCCGTGACAGCCTGTCCCAAGGATTTCCGGCGCCTGATCCTTGATATCGCAGCCGCTCGAAATAAGGACCTTGGCGGCCGGATTGATCTGCCTGATCCGCTCGAACACTTCGGCGCCGCCCATGCCCGGCATGATCATGTCCAGAACGACCAGATTGATCCTGGCCCAATTTTGTTCGAAAAGATCGACGGCGGCGGCTCCATCGGCAGCCTCCATAACCGTGTACCCTAACCTTCTCAACATCCGCGCATTGACCTGCAGCACCGTTTCCTCGTCCTCGACCAGCAGAACGACGCCCTGTCCATTTTGGATGCCGTCCGCCGGCAGCGGTTCCGCCTTGCTGACCGCCGAGCCAACCGCAGGCAAGTAGACGGTAAAAGTCGTTCCCCGCCCCCTGCAAGAAGAGACATCGATGTAGCCGCCGTGCCCCTTGACGATGCCGAAGACCGAGGCCAATCCCAGACCGGTCCCGCGGCCCATTTCCTTGGTCGTAAAAAACGGTTCGAAAATGTGATCCAGAACCTCGCGCTCCATACCGGTGCCGGTATCGGTGACGCTCACCACGGCATAGGCGCCGGTTTTCGGTTTGAACAGCGAACTCCGGATATCGGCCTGGGTGACATTTCCGGTTTTCAGGGTCAGATCGCCGCCGTCCGGCATCGCGTCGGCGGCATTGACGAACAGATTCAACAGGACCTGCTCCATTTGTCCCTTGTCCGCCTCGACCGCCCGCAGGTCCGGGTCGAGCCGCAAGCTGATAGGAATATCCTTGCGCGTCCGGCCGAAGGTCTGGGCCAGTTCATCGATCAACTGGTTCATGTCCAGGCACCGGAGCTGATAGCGTCCTTTGCGGGCGTACCCGAGCAGTTGCGAGGTGAGCCGGCTGCCGCTTTTGATCTGTTTTTCGATGTTGCGAAGGTATCCATAGTGCGGATGGGCCGCATCGAGGTCATCGAGCATCAGGGAAACGTTGCCCTGAATGCCCATCATCAGGTTGTTGAAATCGTGCGCGATGCCGCCGGCCAGGGTCCCGATGGCCTCCACCTTCTGGGCCCGCGCCATCTGGGCTTCTATTTCCTGGCGGTTTTTTTCGGCCTGAACCCGCTCGGTGATGTCGACAAAACAGTTCAACGTGGCCGGCCGGCCGTTCCAGTCGATCCGTATTCCGGTCACCTCCATCCACTTCACCGCCTTCTCGCGAGTGATGACGCGGAACGGGTACCTTTGGGGGGCCGCCTTCCCGCTGATCCTGAGCAGATACCTTTCGCGGACCATGGCTCTGTCATCCGGATGAATGTACACGAAAGGATCACGGCTGGCCATGATCTCTTCGATGGAGTAGCCCAGAATCTTCGTTATGGAAGGATTCGCAAACGCCACTTTCTGATCCTGGGCCACCATGATGCCATCGTTGATGGTTTCGACCAGAGAGCGATAACGCTCTTCGGATTCCCGCAGGCGCTCCTCGATCTGTTTGCGGTCCGATATGTCGAAGAAACTGGCCAAAAGGGCGGGACGGCCCTTGACCTCGATCCGGCTGGTGGTGTAACTGAGCCATTTTTTCCCGCCGGCCTTGGTGACAATGGAGATCTCCTTCCAGGGTATCAACACCGCGCCACCAAGCTGTCTTTCGATCCGCTCGCGAAGGCGATCTTTCTTTTCCGGTTCGAACAGATCGAAGATATCGCGCGATTGGCCCTCTGCACGCGAATAGCCGCTGATCTTTTCAGCGGCAGGGTTGGCATAGACGGCGTGGCCGTTCTGGATGATGACGATCCCGGCCGCAGTGGTTTCCGTGAGGGTGCTGAATTTGATTTCACTCTCGCGGATCGTTTGTTTCAGGCTGTTGCGCTCGGTGATGAAACGGGACAACTGGTAAACATCTCTCAGGCGACGCCTTCTTGGATATCGGGTTCAAAAAGGCAAACACCCTCGCCTTCCGGCAACGTCCCGACGATGAGCCGGTTGACGTAGCGTCCCTCCTCTATGCCTGAATATTTTTCGCCGTGGTAGCTGCCGATAGTCAACAGATCGACGGGTGTCTTTTGCCGCCAGGCGGGATCACCGTAAAGATCATCGATCATCGGGACGATCGGACGCCCATCGAGCTCATAAATACAGGGCCCGGCCGCCTTCGTGACACGGTGATAAATGCCATCGAGTGGCGTACAGCCGTGCATGATCCGGTGATATACCCTCAGAGCCCCGTTCAACACCATGCCCACGACCATTTCGGAACCTACGGAGGCACCCGTGAACTGGCTGGTCGATTGCATCGCGTAATCACCCAACAACCCGGCCCCGAAGATCGACATATCGTTTTTCAGCGTTTCGGCAATCCCCTCGATCAACGGTGCGGAAGCATTCAAAACCGGCGGCGACGGCCCGGTGGCCGCCTGCCGGATGGAATCGTAAAAAAACAGGAGCAGCCGGTCCCCGGGCCCGTACCCAAGCTGTTGCGCCAAGCGCCGGCCGGCATCTTTCTCGTCTTCGTTCAATCGGTCGGCGGCCGCTGTCCGGCAGCAGATGGTATCGGACTGGATCGCCAGTGCACCTGCGGGATGCCCGTCGTAGGAGAGCGTGTTCTGGGTGATGATGCCGACGGCCGAACCGCCGATGATGGGCACGCCCCGACCGAAAACCGATTGCAGCCCTTCAAAAAAGTCGGTGGGAGAAAGCCCGCCGCTGCAAAAGGCCAGGACAAGATCCGGCCGGTCGAGGGCGCCGCTTTGCCGGGCTTCCTCGGCCACCCGCGTGCCCGAAAGCCTCGCGTCGGAAAGATTCTCGTAGCCGATTCCGATCTTCATCGGGGCCCTCCTCTCATGACGATCTTAAAACCGCCCGGTCCCCCGCTTATCGTCGGTCGCAGGACTGCTGTACCGCGATCAATTCGACAATGATGCCCCCTGCCGCATGATGACATACCCATCGTCGGATGGGGTGAACACCGTGAACCCCAACACGAAGAATCTTCTCCCCGGGTAAAAAACACCTGCTTACAGCTCGGCCAGCAGTTTCAGCTCCGTGGCGTGCGCACTGGCGGCTTCCATTGGCTCGGCCAGCTTGAACTGAAAAATCAGATTACGATCCGGCAGATCGTGGGGTGTCGTGCCCTCCGGCAGATCGGCTCTGGTGAAAAAGGCCGTCTTGTAAGGCGAGTGCGGATTGCGGGCATCGGTAATCCATAAACCACCCGAAATCCGGGTGATATAGCGCATGTAGCCCTTGCGGCGCTGCTGGTCGAAGTGGTAGCAGCGACCGACCACAATCGAACCGATATCCCCCCAGGTTTTGCCGCGCGGCTGTTTGATCGGAAACAAACTGGGGATCAGGTAGCCGGGCATGAACATATCGGCTTCATAGCGCAGCTCCTTGGAGACATTTTGAAACGCGACAATTTCGACCCGGCAGCCTTTGTTCTGCAGCGCCCGGATGACCTTGACGAAATCGCCGTCCCCGGTGGCAAACACGACCCGGTCCAGGTATTCCGACTGCAGCAGGGCGTCGACGGCCATGTCCAGATCGGCGTTGGCCTTGCAATACCGGCTGCCGGAGTCGTCCGTGAACCACTTGACGATCTTGCGGTTGATCTTGTAACCGTATTCCCTGAGCACGAAGAAGAATTCGTTGATCTTGTACTTGTATTTCGAATCCTTGGTCGCACGGTCCTCGTCGTAGGCCACGTAAACATTCAGGCGCACGGCCTCGGCGCCGTCGCGACAGGCAAATTCGCGCAACACATCGTACTGCATGCCGAAGCCGCCGTTCAGCCGCATGTTCTCGGCATCGATATAAACACCGACCTTCGAATTGGAAATCGTTTCGTTCACGGTCCTCCCTGGATTAAATTGCGGTTAAGGCCGGCGCGGGGTGATGATCACGTCGATCCTGCGGTTGGCGGCCCGCCCTTCGGAAGTCTCGTTCGACATCAACGGCCGCAAAGACCCGTAACCGACCGCCGTCACGCTGCTGCCCGGCAAGGTGTTGTTCGCCACCAGGTACTCTTTGACCGCCGTGGCTCTTTCCTGGGACAGCTGCTGGTTGACCTCGGTCGAGCCGGTGCTGTCGGTGTGGCCTTCGACAATGACCTCAGGGTCGTTGAAAGCGCGGATCGCCAGCTGCACCTTGCTGAGCAGCTCATAGTTTGCCGGCATGATGACGGCCTTGCCGACCGGAAACTGCATGCCGCGCAGGCGGATCACCAGCTGATCCCCCTGCCGGTAGACTTCGGCCTCCCTACGGTCGAAACCGTTGCGGATGCTCTCGAACTTCTCGTCGAATTTCTTCTCGGCTTCCAGTTGCTCCCTGGCGAACTGCTCCTGGCGGCTCTTGCCTTCCAGCGCAAATACTTGGTCCTTTAAGACCTCGATCTCATTTTCCTGTTCCTGAACCCTGGTGTTCAAAAACTCCTGGTTCTTCTGCACGGCGGCTATCGAACCGGTGATGTTCTGGCGTTGGACCTCAAATGACTGGTCGCGCATGTCCGGGGCCTTCAGCTGTCGGGCCGTATCGGAAAGGATGTCTTCGATCCGGAGCGCGATCTGCTCTGAAGTCATTTCCCTGATGTTGCGGTCCTCGTGAGTCAGCACTATGCAGCGGCGCGCATAGAAAAGGGCTTCCCGCGACAGGCGCATCATCTCCTGGGTTTCGTAAGGGTTCGCGGTGATGAAGCCATCGGCGGCGTTCAATTTTCCCACGGCCGCCGCATAGGCCTTGGTGGCATATTTTTTGGCATCCAGCCGATCGGCCTCCTGCAGGGTGCTGCGGACCTCTCCCAGAACATTGCGCTTGATGGCGGCAATTTCCAGGTCACGAAAGGCATTCTTGACCTTTTCCTTATTTTTTAGGGCGTATTGCAGGTTGTTGTCCTCGATTTCCCGGCTGAGCCTGAAAAAATCCTTTTCCGTTTGGGCGTATCCCTCCAACTCGGCCGCACCGGCCTGGCGGGCCATTTTGCGCCGTTCGACCACATCCGCCAGGGATGTCCGGGCCACGGCGGCAACCTCCTCGGCCTTCTTCAGCTGTGATTGGCCGATCGAGACAATCTCCGCGATCCGGTAGATTTCCGCCTGCTGTGCGAGCGCTGCGCGGGCGGCGCCAAGAGAGTCGTCGGCCTTTGCGAACCAGAAGGGCGCCAGCAGATCGACCTGGTTGGTGCGCGCGGTGATCAGCGAGCGTTCGAAACCAGTCACCATCTCTCCCGGATTTTCAGGGAGAGATGTCACCTCCGGGCGACTCGCCGCGCACGCCCCGATTAAAATCGACAGCGCGCACAGAAAAACCGCCGTCACCCATCGCCGTTTTTTCGTGTTCATGATTTTCATCGAAACGATTCTCCGAAACCGGCCGGGCAGGTCCGTTGCTTATCGCGCCGGGTTTGGCACCGCCTCCGCCACGATTTGGCGCCAGCGGCAGCGATCCGACGGTTCGCTGCGTCTTGCGTAATAGATCACCGTATTTAAAGTACCGTCCGGCCGCTGGTATCGGACATGACCTCCGCCGCTACGCCGCCGCGGATGCGCCAGTAAATGAGAATGGCAATGATCAACAGGCCGACCAGGATCAATATCCACATGGACCCTTGCAGATAAGCCGCCATGACCAGAATGATCCACAAAAAAACTCCCAGCAGGAAAAGACGCCAGCCGAGTTGGACTCCCGCCAGAAAAGTGCCCAACCCCAGCACCAGCAGGACGATCAGGCCGGCATTCTGGATGGTCAACTGCTGGATGTTAAACAGCAGATGGACCAGATAAACCGCCACCAAAACGCCGAACCAATGATAGATCTGGTTGCGGATAGTTTTCCAGAGGCCGAGTTCCTGGCGCCGGAGCCGGGACCATTCCATGCTCGTGCAGGCGATGCCGAAAACCGGCACCATGGTCATCCAATAAGTATAGCTTTTGGCGGGCAGGAAATAATTGATGCCCACGCCGATCACGGCGAGCGTCATCAGGGCCACTAAAATATACTCGTAGATGCTCAGTCGTCGCAGCCGCGTGGTCAGCCGGCTGGCCTGGGTCGTCGTCGGGTCGGGTTGATACATCTCGGCCACTGCTCACCTCCACTCTTTTGGGTTTTTTAAAGAATCGCTCTCCGCATGCCGCAACGCCGGCTGCCACTGTCGACAGCTCACCGGCAGCTCCTGGCTGCGGGTTCAAATTATTAAGGTTTTCGGTTGAATTGAATAGTGTAATCCGGTCTTATAAGCAAGTTTTTTTAAAAACACGGCAGGGGGTGGAACTTGGGGCAGATAAAAAGATAATCCGGTGATTTCGAGCGAAGAGTCGCCCGCTCGGCACGGTGCACAACCGCGGGAACACACTTATATTTTTAGTGTAGTGTCATCTTTGAAAGGTCGCGTTAACCTCGAACAGGGTCAGTGACCGGTGCGCAAGGGCCACGGTTTAAGGTTCACGTTAAGGTTTAAGGGCGACGGATGTTCGCGATCTGATGTTTCTGGCGGCGATTATTTAGACAATTTATGGATGGACAAGCAAGGTATTGCCGGTCGGGCACCTAAAGGGGTCAACGGCGGGTTATGAGGCGGAGAGGCCTTCGATTCATCCTCGCATGAGCTTTTCGACTTCTTTAAAATCGGCCGCCGGTATCAGCGGCAAGCCCGCGTGCACAGAGGCCGGTAGGGGGGCGCGGCGCCCGCAGGGCGCAGATCCCGCGACTCTCACGCACACCATCTTTTTGGCACCGTAGGCCGATATCAGGTCGGTGGTGTGAATGAAAAAATCCCGGGAGCTCCGGCACTCGAAGCCGTTTAGGGGTATGACCGCCAGGCAGGTGAAACCGGGGATCAAAGCCTGGCAGGATTCTTCGAGTTTCCGGACAAAAACGGGAACCTGTGCCGGTATCCGATTCTGAAAATAAATGTACAGCCTGTTCCTTAATTTGTTGATCCTGATGTCCTGCAAACCGCCACCTTTCCGGAATCCCGTCCCGGAAAAAACCTCCGCCGCAAGCGCCGTAACATCGGTTGCGGAAAGCATTCCCGGGTAATGAGTGCGTGATACCGGTAAGGAGAAGCAGGAGTCGTGCCAGCCATCTTCACATCCCCGTTTGGGGATTTATACCACCGCGCGGCCGCACAGCGGCACTGAAACTGGAGGTTGCGGGTCGACACCCGCACGGGCGTGTGTCAATAATTCAGCCATTGCGAGAAAGTTTGACGCACGGAATAGGCATTTAATAATCACTGCCGCTGACGTGATGGATCTCGAGGGTTTAATGGTCATCAGGCCGAAATGACTGCGCTTTCAGTTTAAAGGCCGCCCCACCGAATCCAGACGGCGGCAGCAATGCCCCAGATGGCATTGAACACCACGACGAAAAACGGCGTCAGGACACCGAGTTCGAAACCCAGGTAACCGGAATGGGTTTTGAGGGGAAAAACCCAGAATAACTGCACCAGTGTAGGGGCGAGACTCAACACGACACCGCGGATGAACACGCGGCTTTTCAGGAGGGGCAGCAGAAAGATCAAGCCCCAGATACCGCCCCACACAATTCGTGGATAAAGCCACGGCAGCGTCCAGGCCGGAGCGATTTTCACCTGGGCGTAAGCGGAAAGTCCGGTCGTACCGGCCAGCCAGAGGGCGGCACTGTTGACCAGGCCGCCCAGCGCACCGGCTGAAAAACAGCAACTGATTTTGCGAACGAAGTTTGTCATCGGCTCGATCCAAACTGAAATTAGATCTTGAATTCCCCCGTATCGATCCACTCATTTTTGAGCAGTGACCACCAGTCGACGGCCAATCCTTTCAATATGTAGTCATAGGGCAGCCAGCCGTAGCCGGCATCGCCCCACCCGGTACCCCATGAATTTCGGATCATGATGGCACCGGTCGTGTTGACCGGTTTCGGGTTGGCATTCTTTATTTTCATTTTGTCGTCGTAGCCGACGGCCACGATGGCATGCCCGCCGGCGACCTTATCGCCGGGCGCCGGAAAAGGAATTTTGCCGTCCGAACCCGCCTGGTTGATCGAACTGTAGACCGTAAAGCCGAACATCGACGGCAGACCGGCGGCCAGATGCGTCTTCACCCGCTCGAGCAGGTCTTTGGGGGTGGTCTGCAGCGGGTCGAGGCGGTAATAGTTTATGGCCTGAAATTGCTGGGCAAACGCATAGCAAAACGCGCTGGGTTCCTTGTCGAAATCCGTAACGACATAGGGCCAGTACTCTTCGGGCGGCACGCCGAAGAGGGTCAGGGCGCCCATGGTGCCGCGCAGGTAGGCCCCCGAGTCGCCGGTCAGGTGCAACAGGTTCCGCGTGACCTTGTAGAGAAAAAGCCGCGATGCATCGAGGTGTTTGCCGAAGGCCCGCCGCTGAAAGTATTCGACCACACCGGCACCGGCATTCGCCGTGCACGAACCGATCGTCCCCTGGTCTTCGATCGGCGAGCACCAGGGCCTCAGGTCCACGGATACCGGCGCAGCGACCTTTGCCGTCTCGGCCACGCCCACTTTTTTCAGCATTTTTTTGACCGAATCCTTCTGGCCCAGTTCGCTGAGCTTCCGGGGCACCTCGTTATTCTCGACCGTGTGGTCGCGGATGTCCGGACAATCCGGCAACCATCCCATTCCTTTCGATTCAATTTTTTCTGACATGGCGGGGCCTCCTTTCTAAACGGTTATGGTCCTTCCGGCCGCAGCGATCGGCGAACGATGCGGCCGAAACCCGGCTAAGCTGATAGGTTGGGGTGCGTGAAACAAACCCGACAAATATGACGAATCAGAGCCGATAATGCCGCCGTCCGCAGCCGATCACTCGACCACCCGGACCATGAAGCCAAAGCGTTCCACGATAGATGTATCGCCTTCCCACTGCCGCCAGCGCTTGAACGTCAAGTCAGCCGGGCCTTTCTTGCGGGCCTCGAAGGTAAAATTGCGTTGCCCGCCGGCGCCCGACACGGCCTTTTCGGGCCGCGTAAAATCCGAATTCTGAAGATAAACGTTATCTTCAAGGTTTTCGTCGAGTCCCCAAGAATAGCCGGTGGTCGGATTTTCGTCGAGCCGCACGACGATCAGATCGCCCATCCGCACCTCTATGGTCTGGCCGCTATCGGCGCGCGTAACGGTTATCACATGCCCTTCCCTTCCGTTTTTTGTCATGGCGGTAGATGGAAAACCGCCGCAACACAGAATTATCACAACCGCAAAACACACGCCGCAGGACAGTCCCGCCCGGACCAACCACCGCCGGCCGCAGCGAGTTTTTCGGAGAATAAATTTTTCCACATCAGTTTTCCCGCGAGGTGACAAACGCTCTCACCGTCAGACAAACACCTGTGCTTCCATGGGCGCCAGGTATTGAAAGAATGACGCGCCAATGACAAAAGAGTTCATACATATTCATTGCAATGTCAAGCTCTTTGGTAAACAGCCAATCAATGGAAAGCTAATGTCTCCAAATATCCCCCCGTCGTCTGTCATCAGTCCTCCGTCCTCTGCCGCCTGTCATCCGTCCTCTGCCCTCCGTCTTCTGTCGTCTGTCCTCGCCCCTCTGTCCTCTGCCCTCAGCCCTTGACCTTGACAACCGAATTCACTAGAATCAATCTTTACAAGAAGGGAGATCGACCTATCGCATGACGAAACCCAAAAACACCATGGAAATCTTTCGACTACTCGACAAGTCGAACTGCCGGCAATGCGGCGAAAAAACCTGCCTCGCATTTGCTGGCGCGGTCTTTACGGGCCGAAGAGAGCTGGCGGATTGTCCGACGCTGCCTTCTGAAACTCTTGACTGCTGTAATGATGAAAACCAGGTCGAAAACCTTGCGGAGCAGAACCGGGACGCTTATCTGGCCGAGCTTAAAGACGAGGTAGCGGCCATCGACCTGGCTGAGTCCGCCGCGAGATCAGGCGGCGAATTTGACAACGGCGTCTTGACCCTCAAGGTGCTCGGCAAGAATTTCAGCGTCGATGAAAACGGAAAGCTGCGCGCCGACATCCACATCAATCCGTGGGTGGCGGTGCCTTTTCTCAGCTATATCCTCCGCGGCCGCGGCCGGACGCCGGCGGGAAACTGGGTGTCGTTCAGGGACTTCAAAGAGGGCCGGGAACGCTACCCGCTTTTTCAGAAGCGCTGCGAGGAACCCATGAAACAGGTGGCCGATGTCTATCCCGGACTTTTTGACGACCTGGTGCATATCTTCAGCGGACGCCAGGTGGCTGAGCCGTTCGAAGCGGACATATCGGTCGTCCTGCTGCCCCTTCCCCGGGTGCCCCTCATGATCTGCTACTGGCTGCCCGAAGACGGGCTGGCATCGAGCCTCAACCTTTACTTCGATCAAACCGCCGACGAAAACCTGGACATCGGATCTCTCTTTTCTCTGGGGGCCGGTCTGGCGCAGATGTTCGCCAACCTCGCCCGCCGCCACGGCTTTGCCGAAAAAAACCGTGATGCCTGAACCATCTGTCCCAACGTTGGAAAAGTCGGAGGGCATATGTGGTTTATGGAACTAAGGGATCCACCGGCCGGCGGCATACCCCCCCGCGGCGACGATGGCGCACAGGACCACCCCCCAGGCGATATCGACCGGAACCAGGGCCGCCGGCCAACCCCGAATCAGCGCGTAGTTGGTCAATTCGTAGGTGGCATAGGTAAAAAAACCGTACAGCGCGCCCATGACGATCGCATGCGTCAATGATGCCCGGGCCAAGGCGGGCACGATGCTAAAGATCATCAGCCCGATAATATAGATGAAATAAAAGGCGATGGCCGCGGACCAGTTGACGCGTTGTCCGAGCAACTCCCCCAGCTGACGCTGATAAAAGGACTGCGCCACCCAGCCCAGCCAGAGGACATCGACCGCCAGAAACACCACCAGGCTGGCGCTGTAGACAATGATGTATTTGTAAAACGGCATTTTACATTGCTTTGTCAAATTGAAGCCGGATCAGGCTGCTTCCACCGGTAGGGCAGTTTGCGAATGGTGCCCGGCTCGGTCATGGTTTTCAGGGCGTCCAATGCATCGAGAATGATGCGCCTCTGGCGTTTCACGTTGCCGGGCTCGCCGAACATGCTGCCGCGCGCGAATTTCACGAGCAGGGCCCGGGGCGGTTTGATGTGCGCCATCCGGTCGGCCATGTTGCCCATGGAAATGGTGGGAATGCCGGCTTCCTCGGTCATGCGCTGAATCAGACCAACTGTCTGATGGCACTTGGGTCAGACCGGCACCAGCAGCAGGACATCGACCCCATCGGCCTTGATCCGCGAAATGAATTTTGGGATCGTTTCGGCGACCAGGGTCACCACATCGTTGACATAGCTGAAGCTGTAATTCGTTTCCGTCACCCGGCCGATGATCCCCTCCGCCTCCAGTTCGGTCAGGCGATGGATGGGAAAGATGATGTCGATGTCCTGCTCCGCCAGGCTGTGATCGTAGTGCGCATGGGCAATGCCGATGTCTTTTTGGCTGACGGATTTGGGGATTTCCCGCAAGGACGGGTCTCCATGAATGGAAACGGCGTCGAAGGCCGGCTGGCTGTTTTTCAAAAAGAGGCCGCCGCTGGTCACCAGTGCAAAGGTCTGCTCCGACGGTTGTCCCGTGTAGGGTGTCCAGGGCACATCGTCGGAAACCACGAATGGATAGCGCTTGACGATTTCCGCCATTCGGCCCGCCCGATATTCCGGCAGGCTTTCGGTCACCCATTTTTCGTAAGCGGTTTTGAATTTTTCCAGATTAAACGCCATCGACCCTTCCTCTCTCTTGTTACGTCCCGCTGTTCTTTTCGCCTGGCAACTCTCCCCGAAAACCACATCACTTCAGTGTTTCTTCCAAAAACTCCGTGAAGCGCTGCCAGGACTTTTTGTCCGCGTCGGCCCTGTAGCTGTCGCTGCCGAACACGGTGAAGGCGTGCGGCGCGCCGCCGTAGGTGATCATTTCGTGAGCCACGCCGCTGGATTCGAGGGCCACCGCCAGGGCGGCAAAATCCGTCATGGTGACGGCCGTGTCCGCCGTGCCGTGCAGGATCAGCAGCTTGCCCTTGGTTTTAGCGTAGTCCTGCCCTTCCGGCGTACTCAAGCCGCCGTGAAACGTGACAAAGCCTTTCAAATCGGCACCCGACCGCGCCAGTTCCAGCACGGCGGCCCCGCCGAAGCAGTAGCCCATCGCGACGGCATTGCCGATGTCGCCCCCTTGGGATTGGGCCGTTTTCAGCGCCGCATTTAAAATGGCGCGCATTTTTTCACGGTCATTGTAGAGCTCGCCGGTGTGCTGACGTTTGTCTTCCAACTTGGTCGGACGGACGCCGGCCCCGTAAAGGTCGACGGCAAACACCGCATAGCCCATCTTCGCCAGCATGTCGGCCCGTTTGATCTCATAATCCGTCAGCCCGTCCCAGTCATGGACTAATACTATCAGGGGGGCCTTGGCGGTGGCACCGGTATAATAGCCTTCATAAGACGTACCATTTACCTCGTAAACCACCGGCTTGCCACCGGCGGCAGCCGTAGTCGACACCATGAGAAGCGCTAAAAAATAGAAAAAAAAATTCATTTGAGGCCTCCATGCACCAGCAGAAGATCTTTTTAAAGGTTTCGCTAAAGATAACCGGGTGATTCGGGTGGTGAGGCGCCTGCCCGTCCGGCGTTGAATCGAAGGAACATCCGGATATGCCGGGATTCGAAACCGTATGCCGGGCCAAAGATATCGACGTTCAGGATTTTATCGTAAAAGATATGAACGGAAGATCAAAATGCAAACAGATAGACTATTCTATGATACATTGTATCGAGGGACGCCGGATCTGTCTGAATGCGACAATTGGAAAAGGGCGGCGGGTGGCAATTGAAAAACCGCCGACAAAAGTAACACTTGACGCTACCAGAGGCCGGATTCGTATGGCAGCGAAGGGTCGTGCCGAAACCTGAAGGGCAACAGCAGCTGACCGCAGCGGTCACAGCAAGCATCCTTGGCATCGAAATGAGAGACCGTTACTCCTAACAGACGGACCTTTCTCTGGCCGGCTTCGGTTTTCATCAGCAGCAGTTTGACGTGGTTCATGATGGCCGCGGCGCTTTCGACGGGCTCCTCGAGCGTCACGCTCCTGGTGATGCTCCGGAAATCATGGAACTTTATCTTCAAGGTGACCGTCCGTCCCCTGGCCTCGCCTCTGGCCAGTGAGTTCTCAACCTTGAAAGAGAGGTTTTCCAGTATTTCGACCATCCGGTCGATATCGTCGATGTCCTCGGGCAAGGTCGTTTCCTTGCCGATCGATTTTCGGATGCGGTTCGGATCGACCGGCCTGTCATCCATGCCGTGGGCGATGTCATGATAATAGGCGCCGGCCTTTCCGAACAACTGAATCAAGCGCGACTTTTCATATTTTTTGAGGTCGGCACCCGTTTTTATACCGAGTCCGTGCATCTTTTCCTCGGTGACCCGGCCGACTCCGAAAAACTTTCTGATCGGCAGCCGGTCAATGAAGTCGGCCGCCGCCTCGGGCACGATCACCATGATGCCGTCGGGCTTGTTGACGTCGGAAGCCACCTTGGCCAGAAACTTGTTGAAGGACACACCCGCCGACGCCGTGAGCCGTCCGGTCGTCTCGTAAATTCTTTGCTTGATTTCCCGGGCGATCAAGGTGGCCGACGTCATCCCTTTGCGGTTGCAGGTCACATCCAGAAACGCCTCGTCTAAAGACAGCGGTTCCACCAGCTCGGTGTAGTCGCAGAAAATCGCCTTTATCTGGGACGACACAAACTTGTAGGCCTCGAACCGCGGGCGGACAAACACCGCCCGCGGGCAGAGCCTGTGCGCCGTGGCGGAGGCCATGGCCGAATGAATGCCGAACCTGCGGGCCTCGTAGGAACAGGCGGCCACCACGCCGCGCGACTGGGGGTCGCCGCCCACGATCACCGGTTTGCCCTTTAGTTCCGGCCGGTCCCGCTGCTCGACCGAGGCATAGAAAGCGTCCATGTCGATGTGGATTATTTTACGAACGGAGTGCATCGGGAAAAACATGGCCCATGGTTGGCGTCACTCGACATAGTCTTCACCGAAAACTTTTTGTCCGATATAAAGCCTGAGATCCCGCTCGGGCTGCTCGCTCTCCCCACCCGGCCATATTATTTTCTGATTGACAATGCGGTCGGAAAGCCGGCCCTTCGAGGCGAAACACCGGCTGCAGATGACGTTTTTCGAGGCCCCGTCGGTCGCGCCCGCCAAGATCGTTTTCATCGATCCCACCGGTTCACCCCGCATCGAGACCCCGCAAATGTTAAGGCAGCCACAGTCCAGTTCGATCACGGCCATGCCGATGGCCTCGGGGTGTTTCAGCACCAGCCGGTTGCAGGTATTTTTCAGGGCTTCCATTCCGATCAGATCCGATTTCTCCATCCCGCGCACCTTCATAGATACTCCCGTCGCCATGCCCTGAGGCTCCTGGTCATCACCATGCATCGCGCTCGGGCCGATCATTTTGCATTGGATCATACATCATATTGAACGTGAGCGGAAGCTCCACCGGTGTCTGAAAAGATGAGGTCGGCAAATTTTCTATAGCCGGGTTCATAATCCTTGCGCCTTTTTCTTTTGATATTGAACAGACTGCAGTCACCTGACATCTGACCAATTTAGAAAAGCACCGTGAAAAAACCAGTCTGATTTGAGCGGCCGTTTCTCGCAATCGTATTTTAAAAAGGCCTGGCAAAACTTGATCGAATTCGATATGGAGTCACCGGAATCGGATGCCAGTTCTGCGCACGGGCCTTTGGCTGCAACAATACACACCGCCGCGAATCTTGAAAAAACACGCCTACCAATCGCCAAATGGCAAACGCTACGCTGAAAGCAGGCAGTCGTTCGTCAGCGGTATCGGCCCGATTTTGCTGTTGACGACCATTTTCCTGCTCAACTTCTCGTCACGGGTAATCTTCGCGCCGCTCCTGCCGGTGATCGAAAACGACCTCGGCATCCGCCACGGGGCCGCCGGTTCCCTGTTTCTGCTGATCTCCAGCGGCTACATGCTCTCGTTGTTCGGCTCGGGCTGGGTCGCCGCCAAACTAACCCACCGCCGGAGCATCATCCTCTCGGCCACCATCGTCGGCCTGGCCTTGGCGCTTATCGCCGCCGCCGACAGACTTGCCACCATCAGGCTCTCCTTGTTCGTTTTGGGACTGGCGGCCGGCATCTACCTGCCCTCGGGCATCGCCACTCTGACGGATCTGATTGAACAGCGTCACTGGGGCAAGGCCATCGCCATCCATGAACTGGCGCCCAACCTGGGGTTTGTGGCCGCACCTCTGCTGACGGAGGCTCTGTTGCTGCGGCTTCCCTGGCGCGCCGTCATCCTGCTCGTCGGCGCCGCCGGCCTTCTGGTCGGGGTCACTTACGCCCGCTTCGGCCGGGGGGGCGAATTCCACGGTACGGCGCCGAATGTTGCCTCCATCAAGTCGTTTACGGCCCGACCGAGCTTCTGGACCATGGTGCTGCTGTTCAGTCTCGGCGTCAGCGGCACCCTGGGGCTTTTCACCATGCTGCCGCTCTATCTCGTCACCGAACAGGGCGTCGAGCGCCAACTGGCCAACTCCCTTGTGGCCGCCTCACGGCTCTCGGGACTGTTCATGGCTTTCGCCGGCGGTTGGGCCGCCGATCGTTTCGGCCCCCGCGGCACAATGACCGCCGTGTTGTTGATCACCGGCCTCATGACGATCCTCGTGGGCATGGTTTCGGGCACGCCGGTTCTGGTGTTCGTATTTCTGCAGCCCCTGGCGGCCGTCTGTTTTTTCCCGGCCGGATTCGCCGCGCTTTCCCGCATCGCACCTTCCGGCGGGCGCAACGTGGCCGTCTCCCTGACCGTGCCGCTCGGGTTCCTGATCGGCGGCGGCGCCGTGCCGCTGATGATCGGTTTCATGGGGGATCATTATTCATTTGCGTTGGGGATTTCGATCGTCGGCGCCTGCACCGCCGCCGGTGCTCTGCCGGCGTATTTTCTGAAGCTGTGACGGGAGTTGATGAGACAACCCTGAAATGTGCGCGAGAGATGTGAAGATGCCCGCCAGCAGAAGGTTAAGCGGTCTTTATGGCACGAGAGTAAAAACTTGATACTTGATAATTGAAACTTGCAAAGCGGATACCCGTAATTCTAATAGGGAATTCGACGGATCAACGGACGAAACCCGCCACTTGATAATGTCAAGTGCTTTCACGCATCCGGGATCCGGAATATTTTTAATACCCGTGACGGCCAGCCGAGTGGTTGAGCGATCTTTAAAAAGCAAACAGGCGCTGCAAAGTAGCCACAACCTCCGACTGCACCCTTGAATCGATCGTGCCGAGCCGTTTTATCAACCGCTTTTTATCTATTGTTCGCATCTGATCCAGCACGATCTGACCACGCTTTTTGCGAAATGTACAGGAAACCCGGGTAGGATAAACTTTGGCAGCGGAGGTCATCGGGGCGATAATGACGGTGCGTATGTTTAAGTTTATCTCATCGGGCGAGATAACGAGGCAGGGTCTGGTTTTTTTTATTTCAGGCCCTCAGGAGGTAATAATGTTCACCAGCGCCTATTTTGTCGAGATCTTAACGCCGAAACGGACCGATCCGGCCGAAGCGAAAGACAAATTCAACCTGTTTGCCGAAAGGTACTATCGCGTACTCGATTGCGAGTTGGGGCTTTCCGTTCCCGACAATCCCATGGGACGGCCGCGGTTCGGCCTGCTGGAAATGATCGAACGGCTCGGCCTGCCCGTGGAGCCGGAAAAAATCGTGATGAATTTAAACACGTTTCACACGAAAATCGAACTCGACCAATTGTTGAGGACCGCTGCGGACAATGGCGTGACCTACCTGCTCATCATCAGGGGCGACGGCGGCCCCGAGCTGTCCAACCTCGATCCGGCGAGTATCGGCGGAAGGAAAAAAGTGGCCACTTCCATTGATCTTCTGCGTTACATCAACCGCGCTTATCCGGGAAAGTTCACGACCGGCTGCGCGTATAACCAGTACAATCCCATGCCGTTCGAATCGAATCGCCTGGCCGAAAAGATAGATGCCGGGGCGCGCTTTGTCATTACCCAACCCGTTATCGGAAAAGATTCGAATATCGACGCCTTGTTCGGTTACGGCCTGCCGGTCGTGATCGAGGCCTGGATGTCGAAGAATGTGGACCTGCTCTTCAAGAGCGTTCGCAAAGAGATGGATGACAGCGCCCGGGCTTATGATCCCGGCGCGAATCTGCAAACGCTGCAGGCAGCGTATCCGGACAGCAGTGTCTATCTCTCCATGCTAGGATTTAAGCAGCGCTGGCGAACGCTTCTGCCGTCGCTTTAAGGCGAAAGAACCAGATTTTCTTTATTAACGATTGTCGATTGACTATCGAAGGATATTCTGTCGATTACTGGTCTAAAACTCGAAACTTGCAACACAATGCCGTTAACTTAAGGTCCGATTTCCCCCCTTTTCAAAGGGGGCCTTTTTAAAAACACCTTTTAAGTAAATGACATTGACTTGCAATAGGAAACCGCGGAATCGTTGGTTGGGCTGAGCGGAGCGATGCCCAACATCTGGGTCGGCCGCCATTCACACAGGCTCATTCCCGTAGCGGACGGCTGAGGGCTCGTCGGTCCAGATTCGCTGCCACACCCACGGCAACCGCTCCCACCCGCGTTCGCCCAACACCCGTTCGCTTTCGGTCGGCATGGCGCGCGGATTCCCCATTTGCCCCACCTTGAAGCTGAAGGCGTAGTTCGCATGATTATGCATGTCCATGGGAATGTCCAGGTCATGCCCACCCCGAGGGCCAAACCTGTTTTCATTTGACACACGATTTCGGATGAGGGAAAAGAAGCGGATCGCGCCGGCAACTCGGCGTTCGGCCGATGAGTGCTCTCTCAAGGCTTCGGCAACTCAGCGGGGAGGCGCAAATCAGATATGCTAAATTTATGGAATGGAATCGCTTTATGCTGGTTCATACCGAGATCAAGATACGCGGCTATCACCTCGACATGTTCGGGCACGTGAACAATGCCCGTTACCTGGAATTTCTGGAGGAAGGGCGCTGGGCGTTTTTCGATGGGCACCCCGATTTCTTCTACCGTCTGAAGGGCGTGACCTTTTTCGTGGTCAACATCAACATCAATTACCGGCGGCCGGCCTCGTTCGGCGATGTGATCGACATTCAAACCCGTTTGTCAAAAATCGGCAACACCAGCGGCGTCATGCGTCAGGAAATCTACAATAAACAAGCCGCTGAGCTGATCGCCGATGCCGACATCACCTTTGTCATGACCGACGCCAAAACCCAAAAACCGCTGAATCTGAACGATCAGCTCAAAAATGTCATCGCCGCCCTGTTGCCGCAAGCGCCCCCGAAAGAATGAGTTCACGATTTTCAAGGGAGTCCGCAGGCCTCACACCGTCACGAAGGTTCCCTTATGCTCCGCGTGACCAGGTCGATCGGCCGCCAGATATTTTATAGGCTTCAAGATAATGTTTTTGGCTGTGTTATCGGTCGTAGGCGTATGACCGAACAGCCGCCTCCCTTTGGCCTTGCCAAAAACTTTATCTTGAAGCCCATAGCAACGCATCTCTTTCATAAACTGTGGAGCAGATAAAATACGAGAAAGACGCCGACCGCAAGAATCGAGATGGCCAGCAGCACGTCGAGAATCGACGATGGGTGGTAGGTATCCGCTTCTATCTGCCTGTCAACCACCTTGAACCTCACCAGCGCCAACACACCCATCAAAGCGCCCAAACCGACCAGAAATATCCCTAACATTGAAGAGTATCCATGGGAAGGGAAATGAACATGCGTTTGCGGCACACCGGATTTCCCCAAAAAGGATGACAGCTGTCTTATAAAAAGCGCAAACTTTTCGACCACAAACCCGAAGGCCATTATCCCCAGGCTCGTTCTGATCCACGCGAGAAAGGTCCGCTCGTTGGCCATGTGGACCCGGCGGTTGCGGACCCTTGCGGCTTTCTTGGTCTCGGTCGACACCGGCATATAGGTGCCCCCATGGTAAGGGTTTCAACGGAATTGGGTTTATAGACAGATGAAAGATAGGACCATATAGGTCGGGAGCAAGGGGAACTGGTAACAGGAGGGATGGGATTTTCTTTAAGACGCGGAGAAAATATAGTCGCGGTGCGATTTATGAAAAAAGTGCCGCCCGCGGGTCGGACTGAGATACCCCTCTCTATTCGGGCGGCAGACAAACGTGTTGGCCCCCGGTCCCACCGCAATTCCTCAGATTCCGGATATCGCGGTCTGCCAGCGGCACTTAAAGCGACGCAATGGCGCTCCATTCGCCCAAAAACCGGTGGCGCTCTATTTACGGGGATCTGCCTGCTGCTTGAAGGTTTTTTTACATCGGCCCCATCTGCAGGCCCACAGGAAGGCGATTTTACGAAAAAACGTCTTGGCCGGCTCGTTGGGATTGGTGATGACCGTGTCGTTTTCCTGCTGTTTCAGTATTTTTTCCATCGGACTGCGGTAGATGTCCATCAGTTCTACTCCCTTAGGTACCAGTCGCTATTGAGCTGGTCGATTCACTTCGCGATAATTATCCCGCGGTCGTATCGAGCGCCATTTGCCGGGCCGCGGTTCGCCGAGGCCGGCGCAGCCAATTCAACCGCCGCCAGTCTTCACAGGGCGGCGGCGGTGCCGACAGGTTGCCGACTTTCCTGCTGTTCCAGAGATTCAACCGCTTTCTTGATCGTCTTGCGAATCTCCTTCAGCTTGAAGGGCTTGGCGATGAAATCAAAAGCGCCCTTGGTCAGCGATTCCCGGGCCAACTCCAGCGTGGCGTAACCGGTGATCATGATCACCTTGATGCGCGGCGATTTCGCGAAGACCTTTTCCATCACCTGGATACCGTCGATCTCGCCCATGCGGATGTCGCTGATCACGATGTCAAAGTCCTTGGTTTCCAGGCGCCGGAGAGCCGCCGCCGGATCGACGAAAGTCTCCACCTTGTGGCCGTCCTTTTCGATGAAGGCCTTGAGACGTTCCCCGACGATAGGCTCATCGTCCACAACGAGTATCTCACAGCGGTGGCTCATATTTATCTCCTTTGTTGCGGGAGCGGCCTTTTGCCGCCCCCGGTTTCGGTTTAATTTTTCAATGCCCGCAATGTGTCGGCCTGATTGAGTCCGGACTCGCGCACCACCAGCATTGTTTTCTGGATTCTGCGCCTCTGGCGATAGGCGTGAATGACTTTCAGCAGGATGACCAGAGCGCCGCTGAGGCCGCTGGCGAAGAGGAAAAACTTGCTGCCCAAGTTGAAGTAAAAATCCCAGCCGGCCGGATAGGTGAGAAGATTCAGTTGCCGCAGGTACACCGGAATGGCGACGATCCGGCTGAAGACGCACAACAGTATAATCAGACTGGTTACCACGCGGATGTATTTTTCATTGACCACCTTGACGCCGTAAACACCGAGATGGATGCCGATCAGCGACCCCAGGAAAAGAAGCATGGTCAGTCGCAGATCCACGAAGCCCTGGTAGGCGTAACTCAGCGCGCCGTAGGCCCCCATGAACAAGGCCAGGAAAAGTTCGGTCCCGGTGGCCACGGCGGTCGGCACGCCGAAGACGTAGATCATGGCCGGCACGCCGATGAAACCGCCCACACCGATGGTGCCCGCCAGGTAGCCGGTGGCGATACCCATCGCCATCAGTATCCAGAGGCTGACCTTGGTGTCGGCCACGGGAAAGTGGATCACCGGCGGCAGATGCAGCCGGTTGAGATATTCGGCGATCTTGAGCGACGGCCCGCCGTTGGCGTCTCCATTGCCCCTTGACTTGAGCACGTCCCGCAGCATGGAGACGGCGACGGCCGACAGGATAAGGGCGAATACCAGGCTGATGTAGAGGTTGGCACCGGCCCCCTTGGCGGCCCCGTGTCCGTCGGCCCCGCCCTTGAACAGGTAGCTGTTGATGCCGACCGCGATCTGGATCCCGATGATGGCGGTGAATAGCATGTAGGCCGCCAGCTTCTTGTCCACATTGCCGGCCGCGGCGTGCTTGCGGGAGCCGATCATGGCTTTGCCGAATTTGTGGGTGATGTTGCTGGCCACGGCGATCACCCCGTCCACGCCCAGATTCATCATGCCCGGGGTCATGAAAAAGGCCCCTCCACTGCCGATGAAACCGCTCAGGATGCCGCCGATAAAGCCCAGCAGGACCACTTGCAGCGCGGTGGCCAGGTTGATGTCGATAAAATGCATTGTGAGCAACTCGTGCATATTTCCTCCCGGACCTCTTTTAGCCGTTAACCTAATCGATGTTGATGATCTTCAGGGCCAGCCCCGTCACCGTGCCGTAAATGTAGGCGATGAAAGGAATGAAAAGGATCATCGCCACCAAGGACAGCCATCTGTAATCCTGGTGCAAGGGACCGCTCAAAAAGCTCATGACCGGCGCCTGGTGCGTGAAGACCAAGACATAGATCAACACCAGCAGGGCCAGGAAACCGACCAGCGTCACCGCCTGACGCTTGCCGAAGAGAAACCGCGATTTGAGTTCGTCGGCGGTGATCACCGGTGCCTTGAGCCGGTCCCGGATGCTCAAGGCCAACTCGCGGGTCCTGCGGGTGCGGGTCGAATGGCCCTTGGAAAGGAACATGTCGCCGATGACCACCAGGGCATACTGACCTCGCCCCTGAACCCGTTCCAGAATTTTATCGGTGCCGCCGCAGACCGCGTGCCGCCCGCCGCAGCGTCCCCGACTGACGAGTTCTTCCTCGGTCCGCCCCAAACCGCCGTCGTCGGCATCCATCGGTGGCCCATCATCCTCCACGCCCCCGTCATCGGCAAGGGCGCATTGCGGGCGGCCGAAGCCGCTGTCATTCATGGCGGCGGCACCTTCCGGATCGATCGGCGGTTCTTCGGCCGGAATCAGGCGCAATAACTCCACCGCCGCTCCCCAGCGCTGGGCCAGTTGCAGAATCTGCTGAAAATTATCGGATGTCGCCTCGAACCGCTCCTGCACCCATAGGATGTTGGTTTCGGCCATGGTGCACTGAATTTCCCGACATCCTGGCATATCGGCCAGCACCAGGGGAATGTCCCGGCCGATCGCTTCCTCGTGCGGCGGGTAAGTCACCGTAACGACCCCGCCGTCGGCCTGGACCTGGAGGTCGCCGGGCCGGGTCCGCTCATCCAGGGCCAGGCGCAGTTTGGCCCCGGACGCCAGGTTCAGATCGTCCAGCAGTTTTGAACTCGCCGGGGTAGGACGGAAATCGGGCAACTCCGCCATGGCGCACAGAATTCCGGCCGCATTGGAAAGCCCGATGTTTTCGAGGTTGAACGACACGTCGAATTGATGGGGATCGCGGCTGTCCACCCGGTGGATGTAGTGAATCCAGCGCGCGTGGTCCTCATCGAGCTGCGCGATGTAGGTCTCGGCTTTCTCCAACGACAGGTGTAGCGTTTGGGCCGTTCGCTTGACCCTTACTTCCCGCGGCGCAGTCAACCCCACCCGCAGCCGATGGCTGACCCCGGGCAGCAGCAGGTGCCCGGCCCGGCCGTGATAGATAACATCACCCTGGCGGGCCTTTTCGCATAGCGAAGCCGTCAGAAACGCGAGGTACAACTCCTTTTCACGGGCCAGTTTCTCGTGCGCGCCCGGTGTCTTGATCACGGACACCTCGAGCCGGCCGACCTTGATGCCCGCCTCTCGCGCCCGGTCGAGCAGATCCTCGCGGGAAACGACCGGCCAGCCGGTCTTGCGGCCCAGTGCCCGGGCCAGTTCTTCCCGTCCCGCCTGGTACAGACTTGAAATCATGACAATGGCCATTTTATTCGCCTTCCTCCTACAGGTAGCTGATTTGGTCTTTTTCCTTGACATGAATGATCTGGCTGGGAACCAGGTCCTTGACCTGAAGCGCCAAACGCTCGCAGGCCCCGTTGTCCGCGCCGAAAACCACCACATCGATGCCGGCTTCCCTCACGAGACCGACAATTTCCTCCTTCATTTCCCGGTGGGCGATGTGGTGCGATACGATCAAACCCGCCTCGCGCGCACTGTTGATCAAATCCCGCAAAGCGTCGTCCAACCACGTAACACTCGGGTCCGGGGATGCTTGGGCCGCATCGTGACGTAAAATAAAGACCTGGGCCTTAAGCCTTTCAGCCAGGGCCAGGGCATAATGCACGCTGCTCAGATCTTTTCCGGCGGATCCCACAGGGACCAGTATTTTCTTTTGCAGCATGAACGGTTCTTTCCCTCAGGCGGTCGCTTTCGTGACGACTACCTTTAATCACGATCCGTGCCACAATGAAATTAATTAATATATTCTATAGGTTATAAGTATATCCCGTCTCACCGACGCCTCCAGGCGTTTCGTTTTGAAACGAAAGGCCTGGACCATGAAAATCAACAGCGGCCTGATTGTTAATAAAATCTTTTGGTTATATTAATTGTTTCGAATTGAAACACATGGGGGGATGCCGGCGGGCCGGCGAGGGCGACAGCGTGGTCTAATATCGAGCGAATTACACCAACCGGTAGCGTTTCAACTTGCGCCAGAGGGTCGTGCGCGGCAGGCCGAGGATGTCGGCGGCCAGGCTCTTATTGTGGTTGGTCCTGATCAGGACTTCCTTGATATACTGCTTTTCCTTTTCTTCCAGTGATAGGCAGGCCTGAGGATCCAGGCTGCTGATCGAAAGTTCCCGCAGGTCGGAAGGCAGATCGCGGGCCGAAAGTTCGGTCTCATCGGTCAGTGCGACGGCCCGCTCGATGATGTTCTCCAGCTCGCGTACATTGCCGGGAAACGGGTAGCGCGATAAAATTTCGAGCACCTCCGGGCCGACGCCCGCGATCTCCTTTCCAAACGCCTTGCTGTACTTGTCGAGGAAGTGGCGGATAAGCACCGGAATATCATCCGACCTGGCCCGCAGGGGCGGCAGCGGGATCATGACAACATTCAGGCGGTAGTAAAGATCCTCCCGGAAGCCCCCGCCCCCGACCATCTCTTTCAGGTCCCGGTTGCTGGCCGCGATCAGGCGCACATCCACGGAAATCGGTTTGACCCCGCCCACCCGCAAAAAGGAGCGCTCCTCGACGAAACGCAGGAGCTTGACCTGCATGCTCAGTGGCATTTCGCTGATTTCATCCAGGAAGATCGTGCCCTTGTCGGCGGCCTCCAGCAGGCCGACCTTGGTTTCGGTCGCCCCCGTGAAGGCCCCCTTTTCGTGTCCGAAGAGTTCATTGGTGATCAGCTCTTCGGTAAATCCGCCGCAGTTGAAGGAAACAAACGGCTGGTTCTTCCTGGTTCCGCGCTGATGCAGCGCCCGGGCCACCATTTCCTTGCCCGTTCCGCTTTCGCCGCACACGAGCACGTTGCAGTCGAGCGGTGCCACCTTGTCGATCAGGCGGAAGACCTCCAGCATGGCCTTGCTGTTGCCGATGATCGCCGCCGGTCGCTTCTGGTGGAAAAGGGCTTCCTTGAGGGCTTCTGTTTCTTTCACCAACATGACCTTGTCCAAGGCCCGCCGGACCAGCAACCTCAAGTCCGCCATTTTAACGGGCTTGGTCACATAGTGAAACGCGCCGGCCCGAATGGCGTCGATCGCGGAGTCCACCGAACTATAGGCGGTGATCAGAATGACCTCGGCCCAAGGGCTGCGTCGGCGCACGGCCTTGAGAACCTCCAACCCGCTCAGTCCGGGCAGACGCAGGTCACATAAAAAAAGGTCGAAACTCACCCGCTCGAGGCGCCTGAGGGCCGATTCGCCATCCGAAAATGTTTCGACGACGTAGGGCAACTTGGAAAGCCCCCGCTTGACCTCGCGGCCCACAATCGGTTCATCGTCGATAACGGCGATCCTGAAGCGCTCCATCCACTCACCCGTTGACGGTCAGATTACCGGACCGCGGTAGAAAAATGGAAAAGCATGTGCACTGTCCGGGCCGACTCTGCACTTCCATCCGGCCTCCGTTCTGCTTGATGACGTTGTAGCTGACTGAAAGTCCGAGCCCGGTCCCCACCCCTTCCTTTTTGGTCGTGAAAAAGGGATCGAAAATCTGGTTTATGTTCTCGGGCGGGATGCCGGGGCCATTGTCCATCACGTCGATCCGCACCTCTGAGGCGGTTTCCGCCGGTCCGATCACCACTTTCAATTCGCCGCTGTTTTCCATGGCCTGGATGCCGTTCATGAAAAGGTTGAGCAGAACCTGCTGCAGACCGCCGCGGTCCAGTCGCACCGTTTCAAGGCCCTCGCTGACCTCCTTTAAAAACACGATGTTGTGCAGTTTCAGTTCGTTGTTAACCAGCCGCACGGTTTTGTCGACGACCTCCTCCAGATTGATCTCCTCCACCCGGGGATGGCTGGCGCGGGAAAACTCGAGCAGGTTCTTGACGATTTCACTGGTCCGATCGGCCTGATCCATGGCCTCCTGATAAAGGCGCCGGCGCTCGACCGCATCCATCTCTTCCGCGTCTTCGATCAGCGCTTCCAGGATCAGGGACAGGTTGTTGACCGGATTGTTGATTTCGTGGGCGATCCCGGCGGTCAAGGTACCGATCGAAGCGATTTTGCGCGACTGAACCAACTGCTCCTGTCGCTTCTCCAACTCGACCATCATGCGGTTGATGGCGACAACCAGGCGATGGATTTCGTTGCGGTCATCACCTTCATGGGGTGTCAGGCGCTGGAAGGCCCCCTGGGCCACGGCCTCGGATTCACGGGTAATGCGGGCCAGGGGCCGAATGACTTTTTCACCGATGACATAGATCACGAATCCCAGCAGGAGCACCAACAGAAGCAGGCTGGCCAGGGGTAAGGGAATCATCTGCTGGGTAAGGCGGTCGATGACCCGGCGTTCGGCCGTCACCAACTGATCGGCCAGGATAAGCAGGTTTTGGCCGTTGCCGCGGATCTGTTCCTGCAACGCGGCGCACTCCCCTTCGGCACAGGCGGCCTGCCGCAGGCGGGTCATCAGCGCCGCATAGTCCTGTACGTGCTGGACGAACTTCGTGTAGCTCTCGCGGCCGATGGCCTCCACCAGGCTTTCCTGCTCGCGCCGCAGGCTCAGGGCCAGGTGGTTGGTATAGGTGATGTTTTCCTCATAACTGAATTCCTGCAGATAGAGGAAATAATTTTTTTCGTAACGGCGCATTTCGAGAATGGCGGAATTCAATTCATCGGCCAATTCGAAAAGCTGCATGGAACGCGAGAGGCGCCGAAAGTTGGTGTAGTTGACCGCGATGATAACGGCCATGAAGACAAAACAGATGGAAAAGGCCATCATGATCTGCGCGCGAATGGTTTTCGGGATCAGGTTCATAGCGTTTCAAGATGACCCTTTTCAAAAAAAAGGTCAAACTGAATTTTTGTCGGTTAAGATCTCCCGGCCTCGGTCCTACAATTCATTTGGATATAGCGTTTTTGGAAATGAAATACATCGGCTCGCCCATGTTTAAACGCGGGCGCCGGAGTGTATTAAGATGTCACCATCATCTTTCATGCTATAACAACACCAGAAAAAAAGAGGCTGGAAAATGAAGATCAAAGAAAAATCGAATTGGGTTTGCGGGATGGTGGTGGGTGGCCTGCCAGTCGGGTGACTCCAAATCGCGCAACCATTCAAGTGACAGCGAGCGCTCACCGAAATAATTATCCGAGAACAAGCAATCTCCTCTTTACCACACGGTTCATGATGGCCCGAGCTGCGAGGCCAACTCTCCGGCCAGCCGGCTGAGAGCCTCCCCTTTTTCAAGGCCGTCAAGGAAGCGCCGCGGGATCCCCGACAGGCCGGTTTGCGCTCCCGCCAGGGCGCCGGTGAGAATCGCTCGCGCCTGGTTTTGCCCGCCGCCGTTGACGGCATGCAGCACGGCCGACTCGAAATCGTTATGAAACCGGGCCGCGAGATAGTAGGCCGCCGGCAGCTGATGGTAGATGGCGCACGGCATGCCGTAGACGAGCGATACCTTCCAGGCCGGCTCGATGCGGATATCGGGGTCCGCCGCGGCCGCGGCCATGTAGGATGGTGTGAGCAGGGCGTCGGGCGAGGCGAAACGGCCCGCGCGGGGCGGCTCGGGATCGCCGGGCCGCGGCGGCTTTAGATTGTCGGCGGTCACGGCGTGAAAGGGCAGCTCGCCGCCTTTGACAAGGCCCATGAGTTTTCCGGACAGATTGGCATCGAGCGCGTGCCCCTGAACCAGAAGGCCCAGCACCGCCCCGTAGGCGACGGTCATCGACACCACGGTATCATCGGTCTGGGTCAGGAGGGTGTTTTCGGTGATTGTAGCGGCCAGCCGGCCGGGTTCCAGCGCGTAGCGCACGGCCAGGGCAAGGGTGCGTTCGATAGCCTCGGTGGTGTCCGCATGCCCGCCGGTCTGACCCCAAGGTTGTTTCTCCCGCACCCGACGTCTCCAGGCCTCGCGGATGGACTGGCTGGTGTAGCCGCCGGGACCGCTGGCCGGGGTGCCGTCGAGCAGCGGAAAGAGGTCATCGTCCATCCGACGGCAAAAATCCGCTTGATCGTAGCCGCCGCGCTCTACGAGCGAGCAGACCGACAGCGCCAGAATGAAACCGGCCTGTGACAATTGACCGGCCTTCAGCCCGGCGTGGTAGCGTCCGGGCCGGGGATCGGTATACCCGTCAATCCAGTTGCCGAAGTCGCGCCGAAGCTCGGCGAGATCATAATACCAATGCGGGCCGAGGCCCAACGCATCGCCGATGAAAGCCCCCATGAGGGCGCCGGCGGCGCGATCGGCGGTATTGTTACCAGACATGCTGTTTCATTGCGGACAGGTTGATTTCTTCCTGGCCTTCCGGGCTGAATTTCAATGCCCGATTTCTGAAATCCGCCGCGTCGATTTTCCCTCTGACCCATTCTTGCCAGTCCTTTCTGCCCGCGGCCGCTATCGCGTCAAAATCCTTGGAGGGCTCGAACCGGGACAGGGCTTCATCCACGATCCAGACGCAGTAGTTGCATTTTTTCTCGCCGCTTTCGGAAACGGTAAAAAAGTAGCGAAATGTTGAACTCCCGGGCTTTAGCCCGTCATCGATCTCAAAGTTTTTGTAGGACCATGTTTTTGGCATTTTCTCCCCTCCGTTCCAGCTCTCTTCTGCATGGTGATTTTCGCAACGTTAATGCTCGAGCGCGGTCGACTGGCTTATTGGGTCCCGATAAAAAAAGGCCGAAAGCAGTTTGGGTCACGTTTTAAAGCCCGGTCGATCTCCCCGAGCAGCCTGTCTTTATCTTCGGGCAAATTCCCCGATAGCTCCAGATAGTTGGTGTAGTGATCACTCGTCAGAACGGTTCGGCACCGAATGTTTTCGATCAACAGCCTTGTTTCCTTCAATACCTGGTGCGGTGAAAGGAGTTGAAACCGGCCCTTCTTGATCTCGTGCAACAAAAGAGTATTGATTTTGGGAACGAGTGTTCGCAGCCGCACAAAATCCGGTTCAATTTCGCTAAGCGCTTGGGCGGTTTCGAACGCATGGCTTTCAGATTTCTCGACGCCCCCCAACCCGAGTATGACATACTCGCTGAGCTGCATCCCCACTGCTTTTACCATCTTACCGGCTCTTATCTGTTCCGCGGCGGTGGTTCCCTTCTTCACCCTTCTCAGTATGACATCGTCTCCGCTTTCAAGCCCCACGTGAATCCGACTAAGACCGGCCTTCCGGAGCGTGGCCATGTCGGCCGTTCCCTTTTCGGTAATATATTGGGAAGACCCATATACGGTGATCCTTTGAATATCCGTGAACTTTGCCATGCTGTAACGGCAGATGGTGGCGAGGTCACGGGTCGGCATGGCAATGGAATTGCCGGCCGGGAAAAAAAGAGAGGTCGCCCGTCCGGCATAGAGCTCGAAGGCCGTATCAATGTCCTCGCAGATTTCTTTTACGGGTCTTACCCGGTACAATGGCCCTTTTTTGTAGACCATGCAGAAACTGCACTTATTGTGCGGACAGCCTACCGTGGCCTGAATTAACAGGCTGTCGGCTTCGCTCGGCGGACGGTATATGGGGCCTTCATAGCGCAAAGATCGGTTTCCCCTGAATAAAGCTAAACATTTACCAGATTGAGCCCGTCGTCAACCTCGGCGTCATCGATCGCCACAATGCCTCAAAATGATGCGCCGAAGCCCAGCCGAACTGGTATGTAAATCATGCTCCTTGACATGCCACGTGTCGGCTTCCTATATATTGGTCTCTTAGAAACTCACTTTCATTCAAGTGAGCACCTGGGATTTCCAGCTGAAGAGATAAGGGACATCTATCGTGCCCGCGAAACGAACCATGC
Organism: uncultured delta proteobacterium; assembly: GCA_963779885.1. Taxonomy (GTDB): domain Bacteria; phylum Desulfobacterota; class Desulfobacteria; order Desulfobacterales; family SG8-13; genus JARFQH01. Next base: position 119,651 of record CAWAAN010000008.1, read on the forward strand.
CCAGGAAGAAGTCGCTCTGAAACAGGCCGCGCCATATTCCGGTTTTCGCGGCCGGATAGCTTGAGAAGAATACCCATATGCCCGGCACGGAGGTTTTAGCGCTCCTCTGCGGCCTGTGCTCCGCCATCGCCTGGGGCGCGGGCGACTTCAGCGGGGGTCTGGCCACAAAGCGCGGCAATGTGCTGCTCGTGGTGCTGTGGTCGCAGCTGGCCGGCGCACTGGTTCTGGTCGCACTGGCGCTCGCATTGACGGACGATTTTCCCCGGTATCCTTACTTGCTTTACGGCGCCGCCGCCGGCATCGCGGGGGTGTTCGGACTGGCGGCTCTTTACCGGGGGCTGGCCCTGGGCCGCATGGGGGTGGTGGCGCCTATTTCGGCCGTGACGGCCGCGGTTATCCCCATCGCCTTCGCCGCTTACAGCGAAGGATTGCCGGATGTGGCGCAGTTGCTGGGGTTCGGGCTGGCCACATTGTCCATCCTGGCCTTGTCCTACTCCCGCGGCACCACCCGGATTCAAGCGCTTGAACTGGGCCACGCCGTTGTCGCCGGCCTGGGTTTCGGGCTTTTTTTTATTTTCATCGACCGGGTCAGCAGCCAGTCGGTTCTGTGGCCGCTGGTCGCCGCCCGCGGCGCCTCCATCCCCTGCCTGCTGCTGCTGGTTCACTTAAGGGGCGAATTCCGGTGGCCGGCGAAAAACCAGATTGGTCTGCTGGCCCTGATAGGCCTGTTCGACGCCGCCGGCAACACTTTTTTCGCGCTGGCCACCCGCATGGGCCGCCTGGACATTGCCGCCATTCTCTCGTCTCTTTATCCCGCCGCGACCGTGATGCTGGCGTGGGTCATTCTGAAAGAACATCTCACCCGGACCCAATGGACCGGGGTCGTCATTGCGGCGGCGTCCCTGGTGCTCATCTCCCTGTGACCGGGGCCTGAAATTCCTAAACCCCTATTTTCCAGCACCGATGGATCCGCCTGCGCTTGGTCACGTAATCTTCAGGAACTGTCAGGTCGGTGATCTCTTCGATCCGGCTGACCTTCAGCCCCGCCAGGCGCGGCTCGAACCCCTGGTGGTTGGTCGAAAAAAAGATCGTGGCCCCTTGGCGCATGATCGCCACCACCTGGCCGAGCAGGTCGGGGTGATCCGCGGCGATGTCGAAATCGGACTTACCGCTGCGGTCGGTCGAATATGAGGGCGGGTCGACCACCGCCAGGTCGAAACGCTGCTTGTCCAGCCGGGCTTTGTGCAGAAAAAGAAATGTCGGCATCTGCAGCAGCTCGTTTCCTCGTGCGGCAATGCCGTTGAGCGCCATGTTGGCGCGCGCCCAGTCGATGGCCGTCTGCGACCGGTCCACCGACAGCGTCGCGCGCGCCCCGCCCTTGGCGGCATAGCAGGAAAACGAGCCCGTGTAGCAGTAGAGGTTCAAAAAATCCTTGCCGGCGGCCATCTCCCCCACCATGCGGCGCGTGTCGCGGTGGTCGGAAAACAGGCCCGTGTCGACATAATCCCAGGGATTGACGTAAAATTTCAGATCGCGTTCATTGATGATGATCTTGCGATTGGTGTGGTTTAGGCGCTCGTAGCGTTTACCCTCCTGCTTGCCCGCGCGGCGTTCCTTGAGATGCACCTTGTCCGAGGTCACCCCAAGGGCTTCGGCCACCGCGGCCCCCATCAGCGGCAGCCACTCGGGCGTCGACTGTTGACGGATGTATTCGCCGATGACGAGGTGCCCGCCATACCAGTCGACCACCGCCCGGATCTCCGGAATCTCCCAGTCGTAGAGTCGGAAAACCTCTATGTTCTGACTCGCGAAATGCCGGCGCAGGTGCTTGAAGCGCTTTTTGACCCTGTTGGCCAGCATTTCGGCCTGTTTGCGGACTGTCGTTTCCAACTGGCGCTCCATACAAAACCGTTAAAATAAGGCCGGGGGCCACGTTGTCAAACCCGGTGATACGGAACCTGTTCCCTTTGCACTGCAGGGTTGAAAGGCAGCTGCTGCCGCCTCGGGACTTGAAACCCGCGTACCCGATGTGACAATGGCTGAAAACAGCGACGGCTGAAGATGATGATCGTATTTCCCCCTCAACATGCACCTCATCAGTTGGTATTGACCAAGCCCCATCTCGTACTGAAATTTTAATAGGACGGTTTACCTCTTAATTGATCTGCTAATTCCAAACAAAAAAATCACCCAAATCGAGATAGGAACCGTTTAAATCAAGGAGATAGAGCCACATGAAAATCAACCTTAAGTGTTTCGCCAATCTTGCAGACCAATATACCTGCGATCACAAGATTACCACGACAGTGGGTATCGATGAAAAGACAACTGTGGACCAGGTGATAAGCAAATCTGGCATAGCAAAGAACGACGTCAAGATTGTGTTTGTAAACGGTAAAGTATGCGATCTGGAGCATACATTAAATGATGGTGACAATGTCACCTTGGTGCCGGCAACCGGCGGCATGTAGCGATAATGACTTTAATAACCACATCGCACATTTTTCCGAGGCATCCATGCGAAAAAATCACATCCTGTTAATGACAGGACTTGTAACGGTCCTCCTCGCTACCGGACTTCTGATGTTTCCACAGATGAGAAGCGGCGCGGGAAAGGCCCCCGGATACGCGCTGGCAAAGGCGCCCTCGAGAACACCGATCCCCGTGGTAACCGCCATGGTGACGAGCGAAACGTTTACGGAGAAACTGGAGGCCCTCGGCACGACCAAGGCCAACGAATCGGTGGTGGTCACCCCCACCGTGCAAGAACGCGTGATCGGCATTCTTGTCGACGACGGCGACGTTGTCAGCAGTGGTCAAGTATTGGTTAAATTAGACGACAGCGAAGCCCGATACCTGCTGGCCGAAGCCAAAGCCGCGCTTAAAGAGCAGCGACAGCAGTTCGAAAGAATGCGCAGGTTGGCAAAGACGAACGCCACTTCCCGGTCTCAACTGGATGAAGAGCAGGGGCTGCTGGATATCACAGCGGCCAAAGTGTCGCTCCTGGAGGCTCGCTTGCAGGATTACACCATCAGGGCCCCTTTTTCCGGAGTTCTGGGCATTCGCCAAATCAGCACCGGCGCCGTGGTGGATTCGGACACCGTCATCACCACCCTGGATGACACCTCCACCATTAAACTGGATTTCACCATACCGGAAGCTTATCTGGTCGTGCTGAAAAAAGGAATGACTGTCTCGGCGCACAGTCTCGCATATCCGGATCGGAGTTTTGAGGGGCGGGTGACCGCCATCAGCAGCCGCGTCGATCCTGAAACCCGCACCTTGACAATCCGGGCAAAGGTGCCCAACCCGGATCGTCTGCTGAGACCAGGCATGCTCCTGACCGTGGATCTGGTCAAAGACCGGTCCCTCTCTCTGATCATCCCGGAGGAGGCGGTGATTCTGGAAAAGGATAAAAAATTCACCCTGGTGGTGACGCCCGACAACACGGTCGAGAAAATAGAGATTGTCACCGGCCGGCGAAATCCCGGTAAACTGGAGGTGATCAGCGGTTTGAACGCCGGGCAGCAGGTGATCGTTCAGGGTCTCACGCGCGTCAGGCCGGGAAGCACCGTCAACGTGGTCGAAGCCGGCCGCCGTTCCGGGTAGCTCCATGATCCTTTCCGATGTCTCGATTCGACGCCCGGTTCTGGCGACGGTTTTCAGCCTGCTGCTGGTGGTGTGCGGCGTCATCAGTTTCGATCGACTTCCGGTAAGGGAATACCCGGATATCGATCCGCCGGTGGTCTCCGTCGAAACGGCATACCCCGGCGCGGCCGCAGCGGTTGTCGAAACCCGCGTGACCCAGATCGTTGAAGACACCATCAGCGGAATCGAGGGCATTCGCTCCGTCGATTCCGTCAGCCGCGACGGCATCTCCGAAGTGACGGTGGAATTTAATCTCGACCGCGATCTGGAAGCCGCGGTCAACGACATCAGGGATCGCGTATCCCGCATCCTGGACAACCTGCCCGACGAGGCCGACCCTCCTGAAATCTTCAAGGTCGATGCCAACAGCAGCGTCATCTTGTGGTTGAACCTGGTCAGCGATCGGATGGACGGACTGGAGCTGACCGATTATGCCGAGCGTTATCTGGTGGATCGATTTTCGGTGCTGGACGGCGTTGCCCGGGTGTTTGTGGGCGGCGCCCGCCGCTACGCGATGCGCATATGGCTCGATCGCCAGACCATGGCCGCCCGGGAGGTCACCGTTGGCGACGTCGAGCAGGCCCTGCGAAGCCAAAACGTGGAGCTTCCCGCCGGCCGCGTGGAATCGACCCGCAAAGAGTTCACCGTTCGAGTGGCCCGCCTATTCAACACCGCCGAAGATTTCGATCGGCTGGTCATTCGGCAGGGACAAGACGGTCACCTGATCCGTCTCCGCGACGTTGCCCGCGTGGAGCGGGGTGCCGAAGACGACCGCAGCATTTTGCGCGGCAACCGCATTCCCATGGTGGGCCTTGGAATCGTGCGACAATCCAAAGCCAACACCCTCGATGTGGCCCATGCCGTAAAGAAAGAAGCGGCAAGGGTCAACGATACACTTCCCGAAGGGATGCGGTTGATCCAGAGCTACGACACGTCCGTTTTCATAGAGGCCTCGATTCTCGAGGTATACAAAACCCTGGCCGTCACGGCGTTGCTGGTGGTGGCGGTGCTGTTTCTGTTTCTCGGCAGCCTGCGGGCCACTCTGGTTCCCGCCCTCACGGTGCCGGTGTCCCTGATCGCCACTTTTGCCGTTCTATGGGCCATGAATTTTTCGGTCAACCTATTGACATTACTGGCCATGATTCTGGCGATCGGCATGGTGGTGGACGACGCCATCGTCGTTCTGGAAAATATCTACCGCCGCATCCAACAGGGAGAACCACCCCTGCTGGCAGCACTCAGGGGGACACGCCAGGTCGGCTTTGCCGTGATCGCCACGACCCTGGTGCTCGTGGCTGTTTTCGTGCCGATCGCTTTTATGCAGGGCAACACCGGCCGGCTTTTTTCGGAGTTCGCCATCGCCCTGGCCGGGGCCGTCTGTTTTTCGAGTCTGGTTGCCTTGACCCTCTCACCGATGATGTGCTCCCGGATTCTGAAAGCGCACCCCACCGGGATTTCATCGAAATCAGGCCGGTTGACGCGTTTTCAGGAAAAGACCGCGCACGCCTACGGCCGCGTCCTGGGCGTGCTGATGCGACACCAGTGGGTTGCCGCGGTGATGATTTTGGCACCCATGGCATCGATCCCCCTGTTCTACTCTCTGATTGACAAGGAATACTCGCCGCTTGAGGACCGCGGCGCTTTTTTCGTTATCGCCGACGGGCCCGAGGGCGCCGGTTTCGACAAGTCCTACGAAATGCTGGAGCGCATGGAAGACGTTTTGATGCCGCTTTATGAAAACGGCGAAGCGACCCGGGTGCTGTTGCGGCTTCCGGCCTCTTTTTCGAGCACCAACGAAGTGAACAGCGTACGGGGCATCGTGGTGCTCAGCCCATGGGCCCAGCGCGAGCGCTCGATGCAGGCCATCATGGCCGATGCCAATCGCCAGCTGGCGGCACTGCCGGGATACCGCGCTTTCAGCGTCGCGCGCCGCGGCCTGGGGGGCGGCACCGGAAAGCCGGTGGAATTCGTGTTAGGCGGAAGCGATTATGAAGAACTGGCCCGGTGGCGCGACCTGCTGATCGCCCGCGCCGAGGAAAACAAGGGGCTTTCCAATCTGCAAAGCGACTACAAAGAAACCAAGCCGCAACTGGAGATCGTCATCGACAAGAACAGGGCCGCCGATTTGGGGGTGAGCATCGCCCAGATCGGCCGAACTCTGGAAACCCTGCTCGGCTTTCGACAGGTGACCACCTACATCGAGCGCGGTGAAGAATACGATGTCATTCTGGAGGGAAAAGACACGCAAAAGCGCACCCCCACCGATATCCGCAATATCTATGTCCGATCGGAAACCGGCGGTGAGCTGGTCCCGCTCTCCAGCCTGATTTCCCTGCGGGAATTTGCAGACTCGGCAGCAAAGAACCGTTTCAACCGCCTCCGGTCCATCACCCTGAGCGCCACCATTGAAGACGGATATTCACTCGGAGAAGCACTCTCGTATATGGAAAACATTTCCCGGGAGGAGCTGGGAAACGCACCGGTCATCAATTACAAAGGACAGTCCCGTGAGTTTGTGGACGCCTCGGGGGCGCTTTTCTATGCTTTCGGTCTATCCTTGTTGATCGTCTTCTTGGTGCTGGCCGCGCAGTTCGAAAGCTTCGTGCACCCCATTACAATCATGCTCACGGTGCCACTGGCGGTTGCCGGAGCCCTCGGCGGTCTCTATCTGTTCGGAAGCTCTCTTAACGTCTACAGCCAGGTCGGTATCCTGATGCTCATCGGGCTGGCGGCCAAAAACGGCATCCTGATCGTAGAGTTTGCCAATCAGCTGCGCAATCAGGGCCAAACGATCGCAGAGGCGATCCAGGAATCCGCCCGGACGCGACTGCGCCCGGTGCTGATGACCTCGGTGTCGACGGCCTTCGGAGCCGTTCCGCTGGTCCTGGCCAGCGGTGCCGGTGCTGAAAGCCGGTTCACCATCGGCGTGGTCATCATCTCCGGAGTGGTGCTGTCCACCGTCCTGACCCTCTTTTTAATCCCGCTGGCCTATTCGCTTCTGGCCCGGTTCACCTCGGCAACCAACCGCATCGAACGCGAAATCGAAGCCCTCGAACGGGACCTGGCGAATTAACGGTCCGAAACCCCGACCGGATGGGGCGCGTAGTCCCGCTGCTTACAAATATCGTGTTGAGATTGCGTTGCGTCGCACAGTCATCGATTTTGAAATTGGGCGGATCGCCGCTGCCGGGTGCCTGGGCATGGCGAATCATTAGAATGTGCCCGCCGGCTTTCAGCCTGTCGACGAACTCGTCCTGTTCGGTCGCTGAAGCGACAGCCGGCATCGCGGCTGATAACGTCAGTGAGATGAGGACCGATGCCCATGCGCATATATGCGATAATCGAAGAAGACGGCCGGCCTTAAGTGATATCAGGTGACTGCCGGTACGAAAGCCCACTGCATCCAGAGATGTTGATATTATTTTACCCATGACATTCACCTCATCCGCTCGTATTGCTCAATTCATATGAGCATGTCCGATATTTTAAAAACCGACGTGAAAATTGTGTTTGCAAATGGAAAGATCTCCGGTTTGGAGCAAACACTCAATGATGGAGACCATGTCACCTTGGTGCCGGCGACCGGCGGCATGTAACGACTTTTACTTCAAAGCTGATGGGGTCGAACACCAGGTGCATGCCGAGATTTTCGAAAAACCGGGCGGAGCCGTAAACCACCTCCCAGCGGGTCCGGTCGATGTCGAAATGGGCCTCGGCTGCCAGGCCGCCACCTTCTGTTGTCGTCACCGTGGCCTGAAACGTCAGGTCGGCCCTGACGCCCTTGAGGTCGAGGGTCGCCCTGAGCTCATAGTTCGGGGCACTCAGGAAGGGCGTTTCCACCGAAAGGCCCTCGATAATGGTCAAGAATGCGGACGGGAACTTCTTGACGAAGAAGAAGTCGTCGGACTTGAGGTGCGATGTTATTACCGGGTGGAGTTCGTCGCCCTTGAGATTCAGGTTGTCGATCGTGTCCATGTCGATTTCAAAAACGCCGGTGATGATGGAATTTTTTACTTCCACCTGTCCCTTCTTTATCCCCACCGTCCCGAAATGCTTACTGTTCGGATTTCGGCCGCACCACTCGATGACGCTCTGGTCGGTCTCGACGAGGTAATGACCGTCATCCAGCCGCAGCAAGGTTTCCGGATCAGCCATATCCGGCTGATCGCCCTGAAGCTCATAACCTCGTACGCGCCACGCTTCGAGTCCACCGTTTAAAATAGCGATGTTGTCGTAACCCACGCACTCAAGTTTTGCGGCAGCCGTCGAAGCGTCCCGGGAACGGCCGCTCGCCCCGTACAAGATGATCTCGGCATTTTTACTTTCCGCCATCGCTTTCACCTGCTCAAGGAAGGTGACCTCAAAAACGCAGGCATTGCGGGCTCCCGGCAGGTGCACCTTTTCGAAGCGGCTGCCGGTCAGCGTGTCAATCAGTAGAAGTGGCCCTTTGTTCACTATCCGCTCCATCACTTCTTCCGCTTCTAAGGTTTTGCCTATCCTGTTTTCGCTCATGGTGTTCTCCTCTCGTAAATCCGGCATTCAAGTTGTTCAACGTAACTCTTATTTGTTTCTTAATCAAAGAGTTAAGTTAAATCTCCCGCTTATTGGAGCCACGACAATAGGTTCTTACTATCAGACGACGTTGATTTTACCATCATTGATAATCCCCTGGGGATGCGCACTATCAGAACAATGAGTTAAGCAGCCAGTAATAAATTTCAACGATCGTTGATTCGCACAAGGGATCTGACCCGGGAGACGCCGCCATGAAAAGCCTGAAAAATACAGCCGCGGGTTTGCTGTGTTTGATCGCATTGACGCCCCCACTGGCTGTCGGTGCGGTCGAAATATATGATATCAAATTCGAACAACAATACAAGGCGCCAAAAACAGGCCTTGTATTAAAGGGTGTGGGACTCCTGAGATACCTCGGCCTGTTTAAAGTGTATGTCGCCGCGTTTTACCTCGAAGAGGGCGCTCCCTTGGACCAAGCCCTGGCGGACAGAGCAAAGAGGATCGAGGTCGAGTATTTGAGTTCCTTCAAAGGTAAGGATTTTGGTCGGGCAACGGTCAAGATGATGGAAAGAAACGTCGACAAGACAACCCTGGAGAGGCTTCGTCGTCAAATCGACTACCATAACTCGTTGTACGAAGACGTTGAACCCGGTGACCGCTATGCATTGACCTACATCCCCGGAAAAGGAACCGAGCTGACGCTGAATGGTAAGCCTAAAGGCAATATAGAAGGCGCCGAGTTCGCCTTTGTTCTGTTTTCCGTCTGGATCGGAAAAGAGCCGATGGACGAATCTTTAAAGCGGCAGATCATGGGGCTCTAATGACCGACACAGCAGAAAATAAAGTCCCGTTTTTCAGAAAACTGACCTACTCCCTGCCGGCTTTCTCTCTGGCGGTTGTCGGCATACCTGTCTATGTCTACTTGCCCAAATTTTACACCGATGTGGTGGGTATCGACATTGTCGGGTTGGGCTACGTTCTGTTGAGCGTTCGCATTTTCGATGCCTTGACCGATCCGGCCATCGGTTACATCTCCGATCGAACCAATAGCCGGTATGGCCGCAGACGGCCCTATATCGCGGTGGGCGCCGTTTTTGTCGCGCTGACAATGTTCTTTTTGTTCAACCCTCCCGAGGCTTCACCGGCATTCGAGACGGCGTGGTTCACCTTTTTTATTTATGCCCTTTTCCTGTTCTGGACGGTGGTCGTCGTCCCCTATGAGTCGTTGGGTCCGGAAATCACTTTCGATTACGACGACCGCACCTCGCTCTTTGCCATGCGTGACGGATTTTTGATTGCCGGAACGCTCGCCGCGGCGAGCTCTCCGGTTTTGGTCCAATGGTTGTTCGGACTCTCGAACGATGCCGGCGGGGAAAGAGAAAAATTTTTCTGGATATCGGTTCTGTATGCCCCTTTAATCATTGCCACATGTTGGTGGTGTATTCTGGCCACTCGTGAAAGGCCTCAGATTCAGAAAGAGACCCATGTCAACCTTTTGAAGGGTCTGCGCCAGGTAATCCGGAACCGTCCCTTTCTGATTCTGCTGGTGGCCTACACCATCAGTGCCGTCGGCAACAATCTGCCGGCCACCCTTATCCTTTACTACGTTCAGTATGTGCTGCAATCCGATCTCGCCGATCTCTTCCTGTTGGTTTACTTCGCCTCCGGCATCCTGTTTCTGCCGGGTTGGATCCGTATTTCGCGCCGAACCGGCAAAAAGTTTGCCTGGCTGGCCTCCATGGCCATCAACACCGGCGCTTTTATCGGTGTTTTTTTCCTGGGGCCGGGCGACACACTCATCTATGGCATACTGGTTTTTATATCGGGCATCGGTTTTGGTGCCACGCTGGCCATACCGTCAGCTATTCAGGCCGACGTCATAGATTACGACGAACTCATGAGTGGTGAGAGACGCGAAGGGCAGTATATCGGTTTGTGGTCTATCGCCAAAAAAACGGCGGCGGCTCTCGGTGTCGGCATCGGCCTGTCGGTATTGGGACTTGCCGGCTACACCCCCAATGTCGAGCAATCGGAGCCGGTGCGCCTCACGCTCCGGGTCCTCTACGCCCTGGTGCCGTCGGTTTGCAACGTCATTGCCTTTGCCATTGCGCTGAGCTATCCGATCAGCAGCCGCATCCACCGGGACATCCGCACGGCGATAACGCTACGGCGCAATGGTCAACCGGTCCAAAATCCCTTGGAACCGTCCCAGGTGCTGGCATAACGTCAAAGAACGGAATTGATCGAATGGAGCCATTTGCCAAAATATTACTCATAAACCTGACGACCGTGGTTTTCATGATGACCATCGGCTGGATCATAAGCCTCATTTATAAAAACGTAAATGTGGTCGACAGTCTCTGGGGGCTGGGATTCGTATTAATTGTCTGGGTGACGTATTTTCTTTCTGACGGCTACGGCCCGCGGACCACCTTGATTGCCGCCCTGGTCACGATCTGGGGGATCAGGCTGAGCCTGCACCTGACATGGCGCAATTGGGGCCAAGGCGAGGATCGGCGCTACGGCGAGTGGCGCGAGCAAAGCGGCGACAAGTTTTGGATGGTCAGCCTGTTTAAAGTATTTCTTCTCCAGGCCGCCGTCATGTGGAGCATCTCGCTGGTCCTTCAGTACGGCCAGATGTCACCCACACCGAATCACCTGACAGTATTTGACGGAGTGGGCGTCATCGCCTGGACGACCGGTTTTCTGTTCGAATCGATCGGCGACTGGCAGCTGGCGCGTTTCAAGTCAAACCCGGCCAACAAGGGCAAGGTCATGGACCAGGGCTTGTGGGGCTACTCGCGGCACCCGAACTACTTCGGAGAATTTCTCATGTGGTGGGGACTTTTTCTGGTGACCCTGGCCACACCGGCAAGCTGGTGGACCATTGTCAGTCCGCTGATCGTCACGGTCGTGCTCCTCAAGCTGACAGGGATCGCGTTGACGGAAAAGAATATTACCCGCACCCGGCCGAAATATAACGAGTACATCGAACGGACCAGCGCATTCATCCCCTGGTTTCCGAAAAAAGGGACGACATGAACCCGTTGATCGACATGGTCGACAGAGGCCTTTTCCCGGACAGCCTGATTCGGGCTGGCATCCGCTTTCTAAACCGGCGTCGTCTGGCGCAGGAAGACCGGAAAGATCCGGCAGCACAAAACGCGGCCCTCGAGCGTTTCGTCGCCCGCATGCAGGCCGGCCCCATTGCCGTGCACACCCGGGAGGCCAACGAGCAGCACTACGAGGTCCCCGCCGGCTTTTTCGAGGCGGTGCTCGGCAGGCACCTGAAATACAGCGCCGGCCTCTGGCCGGAGGGGGTCCGGCGGCTCGATGAGGCCGAAGCGGCCATGTTGGATCTATCCTGCCGGCGGGCCGAAATCGCAGACGGCATGCGCATCCTGGAACTCGGCTGCGGCTGGGGGTCTTTATCGCTGTGGATGGCGCGGCACTATCCAGGCAGTCGCATCGTGTCCGTTTCGAACTCCACGCCGCAGAGGGAATTTATCACCGCCAGGGCGGCCGCGCTGAACCTGACCAACCTCGAGGTGATCACGGCCGACATGAACGATTTTAACACCGACCGGGTTTTCGACCGCGTGGTGTCGGTCGAGATGTTCGAGCACATGCGCAACTGGCCGCGCCTGCTCGACCGCATCGACAAGTGGCTTGCGCCGGACGGCAAACTGTTCATCCACATCTTCACCCATAGAAGATCTGCCTATTTTTATGAAAGCAGCGGAAGTGACGACTGGATGGGCCGCTATTTTTTCACCGGCGGCATGATGCCCGCAGACGACCTGCTGTTTCGCCTGCAGGGCCGGCTTAAAGTCGAACGGCACTGGCGGATCAACGGCCGCCACTACAGCCGGACGGCCGAAGCCTGGCTGAGCAACATGGCCAAAAACCGGGCGAAGATCATGCCGGTCTTGCGGCAAACCTACGGCCCTGAAAGCGCGCGGCGCTGGTATCGACGCTGGCGGATTTTTTTCATGGCCTGCGCCGAACTCTGGGGATATCGCGGCGGCCGCGAGTGGCTGGTGTCCCACTACCTGCTCGGCAGGTAGTGGCACGGCGCGCCGTGCCCCTACGACGGGGCTGCCTTTACACCGATGAATAAAGGGTGAATCACATGATGGCACATCTCGATCCGGTATTACTGGCGCGCATTCAATTCGCCTTCACCATATCGTTTCACATCCTTTTTCCCGCTTTCACGATCGGCCTGGCCAGCTGGCTGGCCGTCGTCGAGTGGCGGCTTCTGCGGACCGGCAACCGCATCTACGAAGACATCTACCGCATGTGGGTCAAGGTCTTCGCCGTGACCTTCGGCATGGGCGTTGTTTCCGGCGTGGTGATGTCCTACCAGTTCGGTACCAACTGGTCGGTTTTTTCGGACCGGGTCGGCAGCGTCATCGGCCCGCTGCTGGGCTTCGAGGTGCTGACGGCGTTTTTCCTGGAGGCCTCGTTTCTGGGCATCATGCTCTTCGGCTGGAATCGGGTCAGCCCCAAGATGCATTTTGCGGCGACCGTCATCGTGGCCTTCGGGACCCTGCTGTCCGCCTTCTGGATCCTGGCGGCCAACAGCTGGATGCAGACCCCGCAGGGCTTCACCGAGCGCGCCGACGGTTTGCTGTATCCGACGAACTGGCTGCAGGTCATCTTCACCCCCTCCTTTCCCTATCGCTTCGCCCACATGACCATCGCCGCCTACCTGACGACCGCCTTTGTGGTGGGCGGCATCGGGGCGTACTACCTGCGGCGCGACCGCCATGTGAAACACGCCCGGATCTTGTTCGGCATGGCCATGCTGATGGCCGTTATCGTCGCCCCCCTGCAGCCGATTATCGGCGACCTGCACGGGCTGAACACGCTGGAACATCAACCGGCCAAGGTCGCGGCCATGGAGGGCCTCTGGGAAACCCGGTCCGGCGCACCGCTGGTGCTCTTCGGCTGGCCGGACCAGCAGGAGGAGCGCACAAAGTACGCGCTCGAAATTCCCAAGCTCTCGAGCCTGATCCTCACCCACAAGCTCGACGGTACCGTCAGGGGGCTCAAGGAGTGGCCGCCGGACGAACGCCCGCCGGTCGCCTGGGTATTCTGGTCTTTCCGGGTGATGGTGGGGATCGGCATCCTGATGGTCGCCACAGGTGTTATCGCGGCCATCCTCTTCTGGCGCAAAAGGCTCTTTGACACCCGCTGGTTCCAGTACTGGTGCATGGCGCTGACGCCCGCGGGCTTTGTCGCCGTGCTGGCCGGCTGGTTTGTCACCGAGATCGGACGCCAGCCCTACTCGGTCTACAACGTCCTGCGCACAACCGATTCGGTTTCGCCCGTCATCGGCCCCCAGGTCGCCCTGTCCCTGCTGGCCTTCATCGTCGTCTACACGTTCGTTTTCGGCGCGGGCAGTTATTACATTTTGCACCTGATCAAAAAAGGTCCCGGCAGTCGGGAAAGCGAATACGGGCAGCACGGCGTGGACAAGCCCCCGCTGATTACCGGGCTGGCAGCGGATGAAGGAGGAAAAGGTGTTTGACTTCAGCGTTTACATCGACCTGCCGCTCGTGTGGTTCGGCCTGATCTCGACGGCCATTTTTCTCTACGTCATACTGGACGGGTTCGACTTGGGAATCGGAATTCTCTTTCCCTTCGCACCGTCGGACAAAAGCCGCGACCGGATGATGAACTCGATCGCCCCCTTCTGGGACGGTAACGAAACCTGGCTGGTGCTGGGCGGCGGCGGCCTGTTTGCCGCTTTTCCCCTGGCCTACGCGGTCATCATGCCGGCGCTGTACTTGCCGGTCATCGCCATGCTGCTGGGGTTGGTGTTTCGCGGCGTGGCCTTCGAATTCAGGTTCAAGGCCTCCGGCAAATCGCGCCGAATCTGGGACTATGCCTTTCACTTCGGTTCGCTGGCGGCGGCGTTCATGCAGGGGGCTTTTCTGGGAGCCTTCGTGCAGGGCATCGCGGTCGACGGCCGCAGCTATGCCGGCGGCGCCTTCGACTGGCTGACGGCTTTCAGCGTCATGACGGGCCTGGCGCTGGTGAGCGGATACGTGCTCATGGGGGCAACCTGGCTGATCATGAAAACCGACGGCGAAACGCAGCGCTGGGCGCGCCGCTGTGCCGCCTACACCCTCGTTTTCGTCACCTTTTTCATGGGGATGGTGAGCCTGAGCATGCCGTTTTTAAACGCGGATGTGAAGGCTTTGTGGTTCAGCCGGCCCAATTTCTTCTTCCTGCTGCCGCTGCCGCTGCTGTCGGTCGGCGCGGTCGTTCTCCTGTGGAAAGATGTTCACGCCCACCGGGAGTACCGTCCCTTTTTGCTGAGCATCGGCCTGTTCGTGCTGAACTACATCGGCCTTGGGATCAGCCTGTGGCCGTGGATCGTTCCTTTCGACATTACGATCTGGCAGGCGGCGGCGGCGCCGGAGTCCCAGTCCCTGATGCTGGTCGGCACCCTGATCATGCTGCCGCTGATCCTCACCTACACCGGCTACTGCTACTATGTCTTCAGGGGAAAAACGAGCCATGAAGCGACTTACTGACAAATGCCGCCAGTGGGCGTGGTTTCTGGCCCTGTGGGCCGGCGGCCTGGCGGCGGCTTTCATGCTGGCGCAGGCCATCCGCTGGCTGATGAGAATCGAATGATGACCTTTATACTTCCCGGCCAAGATGGCATGTTTCGGTTCCGGGTTAATGTCTCAGCGGGCCGCTGGCACGCGTAACGGGACCGTGCCGGCGGCGGGAAGCGAAGACGCCGCCCGGGACCGACACATGCCATCCGTGAACAGTTCACTGCCTATGACCCTTTTGGAGGAATTAAAATGAACCACGAAATAGATGATATCCTGATCACCATCGGTGCCGAATATGAAGAAAACATCGACAAGACCGCCCGGCATTATCTGGAGGTCGACATCGGCGGCAAGGCCGATAAAATGGGGCGGTCGGAGATCGGCCAAAAGTTTCGCAACGTCTATGCGCTCGTGCCCCTGAAGACGCCGACCGGCGGCATGAAGGTGCGCATCGACGGCCGCACCTTTGCCGACTACGCGCAGTTCGACTCCGGGGTGGTCGTGCCCGGTTATGTTGCCCGGGAAGCCGGGTTGACTTACAAGACCTATGTCGCCCTGGACAGCATGATCCTTAATTTCGCGTAGTCAACGACCTTCGGCTAAAGCCGAAAGCTTGGGGGTCAAGGATTCGAGGGTTCGAGGGGCCAAGCAAAAAGGACCACTCACGCTTTTGCTTGAATCCTTGACCCCTGGACCCCTTGAACCCTTGAGGCAACATCACTTTATTGACCTGAAGTCTTCGCCTAAGGCGAGGGTTTTTCTCCCATTCCCCGAGTGGGACAGCAATCGTGCTTGGTCGTCACTTTCACCGCAAAGACGCTGAGCTCACCGAAAACGTATTATATATTTTGTCTTCCGTCCTCTCGGGCGGGAGGCAAAATATTCGGATAGATGTTTTCGCGCCGCATGGGCTTGGCGAACAGCACCTGGACATCACCGATATAGCGCTCGGTGAAGCCCGCCTCGCAGTAGCACAGGTAGAATTCCCACATGCGGATGAAGGCCTCCGAAAACCCCATATTGCGGACCGCCTCGATACGGCTGAAAAAGCGCCGGCGCCACTCTCTCAGTGTGCGCGGATAGTGGCGGGTGATGTCTTCGAGGTGAACGAGCCGCAAGTCCGTGCCGCGGGCGATGGCGTTGCCGATCGCCGCAACCGAGGGGATGCAGCTGCCGGGAAAGATATAGCGTTTGATGAAGTCCGCCGAGTGCTTGTGCTGCTCGAACGCCTGGTCGGAAATCGTAATGGCCTGCAGGGCCATCAGGCCGTCTTTTTCGAGCAGCCGGCCGCAACGGTTGAAAAAGGTCGCCAGGTATTGATGGCCGACGGCCTCGATCATCTCGATCGACACCAGCTTGTCATAACGGCCTTGCAGGTCGCGGTAATCTTTTTTTAACAGCCGGACGCGGTCGGCGATCCCGGCGCTTCTGAACCGCTGCCTGGCGTACTCGTACTGACGGTCGGAAATGGTGGTCGTGGTGACGTGCACCCCATAGTGAAGCACCGCGTGGACGGCGAAGCCGCCCCAACCGGTGCCGATTTCGATCACTTTGTCGCCCGCGGCGAGCCCGAGCTTGCGGCAGATCCGGTCATATTTCGCCACCGAGGCCTCGCCGAGCGTGCTGTCGTTTTTTTCAAACAGGCCGCAGGAATAGGTCATGGTCCCATCCAGGAAAAGCGCGTAGAAATCGTTGCTCAGATCGTAGTGGGCTCCGATGTTGCGGCGGCTGCCCGTGCGGGTATTCTGGTTCAGGATGTGGTAAACCCTGTGCAGCGGCGCCATCACCCGCGACAACCCCTTGTCCACCTCTTCGAACACCTGCTGGTTCTGAATCACGATGCGGATGAGGGCCGTCAAATCATCTGTCGACCACCATCCGGCCATAAAGGCCTCGCCCGCGCCGATGCTGCCGCCCAGGATCGCGCGGGAGTAAAACCGGGGGTGCCGCACCCGGATTTCCGCGCTCAGCCCGCCGGTGAGGTGGCGCTCTCCGAAGACATGCCGCCGACCGTTGTCGACCAGAAGGAGTCGTCCCTTGCGGATCTTGCTCAACAACGCCAAAAAGATGCGGCGGCTGACCCGGTCGATTGGCCGCTCCTTTAGTGCGCCGTGAGCCGGCACTTTGGCCGGAGCGATCGACTCTGGCATGGATATAACCCTCCTTTCGACGTTCACCCCAACGGTGCAAAAGTCGGAGGAATTTAAAGCCAGGGCGTCAAGGGTGAAGCTGTATATTGCTACCGCAATCCCTTGCTTCCGCCTCGGCGGGAGTATCTGACGTCCTCCGGCTTTCCCGCTATGGAATTCAGTCCGGGCCGCCACTGGCGGGATGCGCGAAAAACGGCGTCTTTTTAATCAGCAGCCGCAGCGCCTGCCAATAAATCATGGCCGTCACTTTGAGGGTCATAATCGGGTACAGCATGAGAACCCGGCTCAATGCCGCGCGGCTGATCGCACGCCGCTCGAGCGCCAGGCTGGCGTCGAACAGCGTCCGACCGTTTTCCTTGTCGATCATGTGGACCCGTATGACTTTCCCCGGTTCGCAAAACCGCCAGTCGTAATCGATATCCATGTGAATGAACGGCGAGACATGGAATACTTTCTCAAAGCGGTGGCGCCGCCAGTTCGCCAAAGGGTGCTCGTTTTGCTCCCGGCCCAGGACGTAGCAATACCGCTCGCCCCACGGGGTGTTGTGAATTTCCACGACGATGGTTTCGAGGTGGGTGTCCGACGGATCGTAGCAGTAATAGAAACTGGCCGGGTTGAAGCAATGGCCGAAGTACCTGAAATGGGTCAGCAGACGGATGGGGCCCCGCGGACGGCGGCCGAGCCGCTCTTCGACCAGGTCGCGTACGGCCTGCTCGAGGGGCAGCCGCGGGTCGCCGAAATGATCGCCGCGGCGAAAGCTGGCGACGTTCGGCCGTTCGGCCGACCATAAGGGGTGCAGCCGGAAAACAGCCGGCACTTCGGACAAATCGAGGAACATAAAAAACAGGCGGTATCGAAAACTGTTCGGCCGCGGCCGATAACGCCGATGGCGGATGGTGCCTTCGTAGATACAGCTGTGCATGGGTCAACCGTTAAGGACACCGGTTTGGTCAGTTTGGTCAGTTGAGTCAGTTGGGTCAGTTAAAGGATGCACGATGCCTTCAAGATGACTCTCCGGAATCAGCTTATGTTCGTAGTTTTCGTAGGTTGGGGTGAGTGCAACGAACCCCAACAAAGACAATGCGCGATGCCATGTTGGATTCATTTTCCCAGCGTTCCAGCATTCCAGCTTTCCATCGGGCTTAAAGGGTCTTACCGAACCGCTGGCACACCTCCAGCGCACTTTTCACCCCGTCTTCGTGAAACCCGTAGCCCCAGTAAGCCCCGCAGAAGTGGGTGCGGCCTGTGCCGCTGATAAGCGCGTGACTGTGCCGGGCGGCCAGGCTTTCGGGGTTGTATACCGGGTGATGATACGTCATCTGCTGGTAGATCTTTTCCGGATCTATGGACTGGGCCAGATTCAGCGAGAGGCACAACTCCCGCGGCGCGGAGATGCTTTGCAGGATGTTCATGTCGTAGGTGACGGCCACGCGGCCGAGGTCCTTTTTCGGAATGTGATAGTTCCAGCTCGCCCAGGCCGCCCTCTTGCTGGGCAGCAGCGACTCATCGGAGTGCAGGACCGCTATGTTCTCCTGGTAGGGAATGGCCCCCAGAACCTTTGCCTCCACATCCGTGGGATCCGCGAGCAGCTTCAAGGCCTGGTCGCTGTGGGTGGCAATGACGACCTGGTCGAATTTTTCAGCCGGCTGGTTCGCCGGCTGAACCTCCACACCCTCTGATCGGCGCCGGACAGCGGCCACCGGACACCGGGTGCGGATCCGGTCGCGGTAGGGCTGTGTCAGCGGCGGGATGTACTGCCGCGAGCCGCCGGTGATCGTGAGCCACTGGGGCTGGTCCTTGACGTTCAGGAACCCGTGGTTTTTAAAAAATTCGGCGAAATAGCGTACCGGAAACCGGTTGAATGTCACCGGATCTGCGGACCAGATCGCCTCGCCCATCGGAATGATGAAATGCTGCACAAATCCCTGCGAGTACCCTTTGTGCGTCAGGTAATCCGCAAGCGTCAGGGAATAATCCTGGGTCATCAGGAGCACTTCGGCATCGCGTTTGAACCGGTTGACATCCCAGAGCATGCGATAAAAAGCCGGCCGGAACAGGTTGCGCCGTTGAATGAACAGGGAGTTGAGCGTGCTGGGACTGAATTCGAGTCCGGTTTTTTCGCACTGAACGCTGAAACTCATGACCGAATTCTGCCAGGCGATCTCTAAACGTTTCATCAGCTTGATAAAGTTGATGTAGGTCTTGGCGTTGAACACGATAAACCCCGTATCCACCGGATAGTGGCGACCGTTTAACGTGACCTCGGCCGTGTTGGTGTGTCCGCCGATGTAATCGTTGGCTTCGAAAAGCACCACCTCGTGATCTTCACTCAACAGGTAGGCGGCGGTCATGCCCGAAATTCCGGAACCGATAACAGCGATCTTCATGTGGCGACCTCGATCTAAAAATTCACGCAGGGTTCAGGAAAAAATAAGTACACAATGTCGGGAGTTGCGGCGACCGGCTTGCACGGCCTGAAAACGCAGGAGTTCCTGGATATTTATGAGTTTTCGCTACGCAGCCGGACGGGATGCATCGGCATCCAAAACCTGAAAGTTATTTTTGAGTGAGCCCCAATGTCCAATGGCCTGCAAAAACAGTTTCAGATGCCGCCGGCGGATGTTTTAAACGCTTTCGGATGGCCAGAGTCGAGAACCTGCGGCGGCACCGGGCGCAGGTCGCGAACGATGCCGAGCCACGCCATCAGCACCAGCGCGTAATAGGTAACATCGATCTCCCACCAGTAAAATCCCTGCCGGGCGGCTACCGCGTAGTAGTGATGATTGTTGTGCCAGCCTTCGCCGAGCGTCAGAATCGACAGGAGAGCATTGTTGCGACTGGTGTCGGGGGTATTGAACCGCCGCGTTCCGAACATGTGATCAAAGGAATTGATGGTCACCGTGGCGTGCAGCAGCACCGTGGTGGAAATAAAAAACCCCCACACCACCAGTTGCCAGCCGCTGGTCTCGAGATTAGGGGCAAAATGGTCGAGCAGCTCGCCGACGGCAAACAACGACGCCGCCAGCAGAATGGGGACTACCGTGTCGAAACGGTTCAGCCAGCGCAGTTCGGGGTATTTCGCCCAGTCCTTGACGTAGCTCATGCGGGTGGGGAAATTCGCCTGCGAGGTCATCCAGCCGATGTGGCTCCACCAGAACCCATGCCGAATAGGCGAATGAACATCCTGCTCCAGGTCCGTGTAGCGATGGTGGTGCCGATGGTGCGCGGCCCACCACAGCGGACCGCGCTGAACGGCGGCATTGCCCATCACGGCGAAGACGAATTGCCATGCCCGGCCGGTCCGGAAGGCTTTGTGCGAAAAATACCGGTGGTAAAAACCGGTTATGGCAAACATGCGAATGAGATAAAGGGCCAGCGATACGCTGACAGCCGTCCAGCTCCATCCGACCCAAAACACGGCCAGGCAGCCGAGATGCAGGAAAATAAGCGGTATGATTCGCGGCCAGTCCACGTTTTTCCGGACGGCATCAGCCGGGTCGCCGCCACCGGCCTCCGCGTCAAACCAGCGCACGAAAGCCGTATAAATCCGGGATGTGCCACCGCGCTGAGTCATCGGCGCCCTGCTTGAGGCATTGGCCCGTTGGGCGGCGTTTCCGTTAGGTCAGTTGGGGTGGTTGATTGAGCTGTCGGGTTCATTCGGTTTGTTGGGTTTGTCGAGTTTATTGGGTTCATTGAGTTATGGAGTTAAATCAGTTTATTAAAAAACAGTGGGTTGCCATGTGGGAAAAAATTATCAAAAAATAGATGTCCGGCATCGCCTGTTGCCTCAGGAATGGCCACCTTACACCGTCAACTGCCCCGAGCAAGCGGCCCTGTGCAGGAGACCTTAGTGTTTCAACCACGAAATCGCACAAAAATCAACCGGCGCCCTATTTTTCCCGGCGGCTTTACAAACGACTTCTGAACGAATAGATTCTTTTCCGACAAACCCTTTTGCATTAACGGCGGGTAAAGCATTGGAGAACCGGCTGGTTTCTCCGGCTGGAACCGACCCACCAGGAGGTGACGACAGTGGCTGCTTCCACCATCAACAACGACTGCGGCGCCCGGCTCGATTTCCAGGCCGAGCTGGCGCGGACGGTCTTGAATTCCCTTTCGGCCCATATCGCCATCATCGATGAGAGCGGGGTGATCCTGGAAACCAACACGGCCTGGCGCAACTATGCCTTTGGAAGCGGTCTGCCGTCAACCTACGATGACAGGGGGGTCAATTACCTTACCATCTGCGATGCCACCACGGGTCCGGACGCCGCAAACGCCGCAGCGGTGGCTGAAGGCCTTCGCGCCGTTATCGCCGGCGGCCTGCAGGAATTTTTGATCGACTATCCCTGCCACTCCCCCGAAAGCCACCACTGGTACTACATGCGGGCCGTTCGCATGTCCGGCGCGGGACCCGTGCGGGTGGTCGTCAGCCACGAAGAAATCACGGCCTTGAAACAGGCGGAGGAGGCCTTGAAGAAAAGCCAGGACGCACTTGTCGAGCAGAAACAGAGCCTGGAGGAGACCAACATTGCCTTGAAGGTGCTTCTGAAGCAGCGCGAAGAAGACAAGAACGAACTGGAGCAAAAGGTTCTGACCAATGTCAAGGACCTGATTTTGCCCTATGTCGACAAATTGAAAACCGCCCGTCTGAAACCCCGCGAAAAAACGCTGGTCGATATCGTCGAAACTCACCTGAACGATATCATCTCTCCTCTGCTCCAGTCGTTCGCCAATGCCAAAATCATGCTGACGCCCCAGGAGATGCAGGTGGCCGGGCTGGTCAAGGATGGCAAAACCAGCAAGGAAATCGCCGGCATTCTCCACGTCGCCGAGACCACGGTCAATTTTCACCGAAAAAACCTGCGCCGGAAGTTCTCTCTGACGAGTCAGCAGGCGAATTTGAGGTCGTACCTGCTCTCGCTCTCCTGAGAGCGCGTCCAGAAAAGGCCCTTTTACGCAATTTCGGCGTCAAACGGAGGCAATCGCTTGTGCGGCATACAGGAAGTATGCCTCCGCGCTATTCCCTCCGCTTTTCTTGAACTTGCGCAAAATTTCTCATTTCTGGATCGGAAACTGCCCCCGGTCCCTCAAAACACAAAAACTTAAAAGTAGCACCTGATAAAGCGTCCTGTTTACCTACCCGACCGGCGTTCTCACTCATTTGAAATCCTCGCCGCAACCGGGCTGCGCCTCCGGTGTCAAACTCCTTGCGGCCTTGGCCTGGATTAGAATCTGCCGCTTCCAACCGGGCATCAAGGTCATTACCATTAAAAAATTTCTGCGAAAGTCCCCCTTTGCAAAAGGGGGATTTAGGGGAATTCAACGGGTCATGAGAAATCCCCCCTGGCCCCCCTTTTTCAAAGGGGGAAAATGGGGCCTTAAGTTAGTGGCATAGAACGCGCACTGAAAATTTTGTCTGGAAACCGCCCTTGTCGGCAACTTCGACACCCCTTCCCCCGCCATACTTATAGGTATTACCTGTCATATAGTTCCCTTTATCTTCCTATTGCGCAGTGATCCCGAGTCTTTATCTTATAACCATGCTATTTTGGGTTTAATTTAAGTGTCCAATTAAGCATTTTTAATAACGCTTCGCCGGGCCGGGGAAGCAACGAATACAAAGGGGTGTCATATGAGCAGAATAAGCCGCGACAGTCTGGTGGACATTTTCTTCAACCTGCGCTGGAAAAGTGAGTCCGCGAGTCACACGGACTGCTATCAGGCCAACGGCGTGAACATCTGGCGCGATTATTTCCCGCCCGTTCTGATCGACTCTCTGATCGGCCGGGAGGCGGGCGAATCTTTCGACGTGAAACTGGAGGCCGGAAAAACGGTGCCGCCTTACGACGGCCAGAAGCTGTTGACCGTGAAAACGGCGCAATTCGAACACATCCCGAAGCTTCAGCGGCTCGCAGGCCCCCACATCGGACGCTTCTATCCGCAGGGGTTGTTAAACGGCATCCCGGGCGTCTTCAGGGCCAACGTTCAGCCGTTTCGCTGCGTGGGCGTCAACAATGGCGATTTAACCGTCGATTTAAACCATCCGGTGGCGGGAAAGGCCTTGCGGCTCTCGTGCCTGGTCGGACAGGTCGCAAACAAGACCGTCGAACGCGGGGGAACCAGCATCGACTGGATCGAAACCTTGACGGACGGCATCGGCATGCAGGCCCGCTGGCGGGAACAGGCCACGGATTTTTTCGCCGGCGAGCCGTTCGAACGCCAGGATGAACACCCCGATGAGCGGTTTTACGAGCGCCCGCGCTTCGTTCAGCACATCGACGACACCGCCATCGAAATGGTGCGCAACACCTATGGCCGATTTCTCACCGATGGAATGCGCGTGCTGGACCTGATGAGCAGCTGGCAGTCACACGTGCCGACGACCGTGAGATTAGAGCGGCTCGCCGGGCTGGGATTAAACGCCGTGGAGCTGAAAGGCAACCGGCAATTGACCGATGTCACGGTTCAGGATCTCAATGTCAACAACGTCCTGCCCTACGAAAGCGACACGTTCGAGGTGGTGCTGAACACCGTTTCGGTCGAATACCTGACCGATCCGTTCGCCATATTCACGGAAGTCGCGCGGGTGTTGCGTCCGGGAGGGCATTTTGTCGTCACCTTTTCCAACCGCTGGTTTCCGCCCAAGGCGATCCGACTCTGGCAAGAGTTGCACGATTTCGAGCGCATGGGGCTCGTCTCGGAATATTTCATGCGCTCGGGCGGCTTTACCGACCTGCACACCTACTCGGTCCGCGGGCTGCCCCGTCCGCACACCGATGACTATTACCCGGACCTGCCGTTTTCCGATCCGGTGTATGCTGTGTGGGGGCAAAAGAAATAGCCTCTTTATCGAGTAGCGTCTGTAAACTCGGCGGGGTACGAGCCCTTACCCCTTGTGAAGACCTTGCGCGTGATTATTTTAAACCATTGGCTGTGTTGCCACCGCTGGTTGAGCCGGTGGGGTGACTTCACGGAATCATGAAGACCAAAAGTGAGGAATTATGGACAGAACCGATTGTCAGAATGAACGCTTTTCGAGCAAAACCGTGGGGATCGTATTTATCGTGCTGTCAATTCTGCTGCTGATCATCGGCCTCGTCATCCTGCCGGTGGTGGGGTTTGTGTTTGCCGTGCCCCTTCTAATGCTCGGCATCGGCATGATCATGTCTCCCGAGAGCAAAACCTGCCGCCTGATCATGGGTGGGCTGGGAGCCAAAAAAGGTAACACGGCGTAAATGACACTTGTCATCGATCACGACCAAGCCTTGTGATCGTGTAGGTTCGCTACTTGAAGGTACGCACGGCACTCATGCCCCCGTCGACTGCAATGACCTGCCCGGTTATCCAAGCGGCGGCATCACTCAGGAGAAAATTCGCCATGGCGGCGAGTTCGACTGCTGTGCCAGTCCGCTTGAGGGGATGGCGATCGGCCGCTGCCGCGCGCTTGCCCTCGTCGGCCAGCAGGTCCTTGGCCAGCGGCGTATCGGTCAGCGACGGCGCGATGGCATTCACGCGCACGCGCGGCGCGAGTTCGGCGGCCAGCGATCGTGTCAAGCCCTCCACCGCCCCCTTCGCGCTCGCAATGGAGGCGTGAAACGGCATGCCGGTACCGACGGCCACGGTGCTGAACAACACAATCGCCGCCGTAGGGTCGGCCTTTTTCAGAGAATTTAGACAGCCTTTGATCACCGCGACTGCCCCCAGCAGGTTGATGCGATAATCTTCCAGAAACTCCTCTTCCGTCAGTCGTGCAAAGGGCCGCAGGCGGATGCTTCCAGGGCAATACGCCAGCCCACTGAGTTTATCGGGCAACCCGTCGGATGGAAATTCGTCCTTAGTGACATCGAAAGGGACATGGCGGGCTTCGCTCAGCCCGGACAACTGTCCGATCGAACGTGACAGCACGGTAACCTTCCGGTCTTCTCCCACCAGCCGGCGAGTGAGTTCGAAGCCGATTCCCGAGCTGCCGCCGACGACGATATAATTTTTCAGTTCGGTCATTTCCGCCTCAGTAGGGCAGTTTCAATTAAGTGAATCCGTATCCCCCGCAAAAACAAGCCTCGAAGGTGCACTATACCTCGAACGGTTGATAACCGCGATTTCCTCTAACTCCCTCGCCCACTGGGCTAAGATTGGAGTGAGGGTGAAAAAATCGTATATTGTTGCCGCTCAAAGTATACAACAGCCGGCGCCCGCGGTGTCAGATGCCCACATTACGTGCTGGATATCGTCACCGCAATCGCATGCTCGCTAATCCCGTTCGTGCCGTAGCCCAGAAAATTCCAGCAGGCCGTGTCGGGCTGACGCAGGCCGTCGGTGTCCGTCGCCCGCGCCATGATGGTGACGGTGCCGGGCCGGCGGGCCTCCCACATGTATTCCCAGTGCCGCCAGGCGAAGTCGGCTTCGATGCCGATCAGCCGCGCCGGCTGCCAGCTCGCGCCGTTGTCGACCGAGACCTCGACCTGCCGGATGCCCGCTTCACCCGCGTAGGCCGCGCCGCGGATGGGGATAAGGCCGGCCGCGATCGTTTCGTTTTTCAGCGGCTCGAAAATGATCGATTTGATGCCGATGCCCGTGACCACCGCCCCGCTTTTGGGGTCTTCACCCTTTTGAAAGACGCGGTAGACCTTGTCCATGAAAAACCCTTCGTTGGGGCGTTCGAGCACCGTGATCTTTTTGAGCCACTTGACGCAGTTGGCGCCGGTCCAGCCCAGGGCCAAGGCCCTGAGCGGGTAGCCATGCTCCACGGGCAGCGGAACGCCGTTCATCTCGTAGGCCAGCAGGGTCGAGGAGAGGGCCTTTTCGAGCGGGATGCTGCGAATAAACTTGATCCCGGCCGACCCGAGCGGCTCGTCAAAGCCTTCGAAGCTGACGTAGGCGGCCTTGTTATCGAGCCCCGCCATCGATAAAAGATCCTTGAGCCAGACGCCACCCCAGACGGCGTTGCCCACTCCGCCGATGGTCCAGGGGTTGCCGGAGGCTTTCTGCGTGAGCAGGGAACGGCCGTTGCCGGAGCACTCCAGGGTGTCGGCCGACTCCACCTTCGGCAGGCGCCGGATATCCGCGAAGCTCAACGTCAGTTTTTTCCGCACCAGCCCCTCGACCGACAGCGTCCACTGCGCCAGGTCCACCGGGCGGCTCGCAAACTGGCCCTGGTTGCGCTTGAAAAAGACCGCGTTGTCGGTCGTCCAGGTGCGCAGGCTTTCAACCGGCGTTTCGGCATTGAGCGGCTTTTCGGTCATGATTCTCATTTTTTCATCGGTCATGATCGCCTCCAGTCGTTGAAACTTGATACTTGATACTTGAAACTCGCAATAGGGAACCGCGAAATCGTGGGCTGGGCTGAGCGGCGCGATGCCCAACATCGGCGAAGAGTCATCATCTCGTGTCGGGGTTCGTAACACTCACCCCAACCTACCCGCTCCCCGCCGTCCGGTCAACGCCCCTAACGATCTCAACGTTCCCAACGATCTAAACGCTCCAAACGTTCCCAACGATCTCAACGTTCCAAACGATCTCAACGTTCCAAACGTTCCAAACGTTCTCAACGGACCCGCGGCAGCGCGCAGGCCGGGGTCAACCGGGGAGTAAAACGCTCGGGATCGCCGGCGATCGGCTTGTCGATCGACCTGGCGATCGCTTTGAGCATGCCGAAAAAAACTCTTTCGTGAAACGGGTACAGAATATACCAGTACAGGAGGCCGCCCAGACCCTGCGGCAGAAAGCGCGAGAGCATCCGCAGCTCGGTTTGCTTCTCGCCCAGCGGCGTCACCTGGAATTCCAAAAGGGCTTCGCCCGGTGTTTTCATTTCGGCCAGAAGCAGTAAATGCCGCGGCGGGTCGACTTTCAGCACCCGCCAGAAATCGAGCGCATCGCCCACCAGCAGCTCCGAGCTGTGCCGCCGCCCTCTTCGCAAACCGACGCCGCCGACCAGCCGGTCGATGAAACCGCGCAGCCGCCAGAGAGTGTCCAGGTGGTACCATCCGGTGTGGCCGCCGATTCTCGCAATCGCACCCCAGATCTCTTCGGCGCCGGCCTGGATGCGCACCCGGTAGCCGCAGCTCAAAATCGTGCCGCCGGCCCACCGGGCATCACCGCAATGGGCCCATTCGGGTTCAAGCATCGCCCCGGCATCCATCCAGCAGGTGTCGACCTGCTCCTGCTTCACCTTGTCGAGCGCCATGCGGACCGCCGCGCGGCAGCCCAGCAGCTTCTGGGGCATGATGGTCCGGATTCGATTTTCGGTGCACACGGCCGAACTGGTCAACCCCTCGGTCAGCGGCAGGGCGATGGCCGTCGGCACGGGACTGATAAAATTGATCCAGTAGGCGCTCAGAGTCGGGGTCAGCAGCGGCACCGGTATAACGATGCGCTTCCGCAATCCCGCCTCCTCGGCATAAATATCCAGAAGCTCGCGATACGTCAGAACGTCCGGACCGCCGATGTCGTAGGTCTGCCCGATGGTTTCCTCATGGTCGAGACAGCCCACCAGATAGCCGATGACATTGCGGATCGCGATGGGTTGATTGGGGGAGTTGACCCAGCGCGGCGTGATCATCACCGGCAGGTGTTCCACGAGGTATCTCAGGATTTCAAAAGAGGCGCTGCCGGAACCAAGGATCATCGGCGCACGCAGATCGGTTGTCGGCACCGAACCGGACTGCAGGATCCCCGCCACCTCGATGCGCGACATCAAGTGCCGGCTGAGATGCCCTTCCAGGGCCTCCGCCAGACCGCCCAGATAGATGATCCGCTCCAGGCCGGCGGCGGCCGCGGCCGCGGCCATGTTGTGGGCCGCCCGGCGGTCGGCCTCCACGAATTTGTGCTTCTGGGCGATCATGGAGTGAACCAGGTAATACGCCGCGCGGCACCCGGTGGCAGCCCGCGTGAGTGATTCGAGATCCAGAACGTCGCCCTGAACCAGCTCGACTTCCTTATGGTGAGCCCACGGACGGCAGGCCAGTTTTTCCAGGTTTCTGCCCATCGCCCGCACCCGGTATCCCGCGTCGAGCAGGGCCGGAACAAGTCTTCCGCCGACATAGCCGGTCGCGCCGGCGATGAGATGGGGTTTTTGTGTCATGGGGCCTTACGCTTTCAGATGCAGTTCCGATACCTGTTGAAATTTTTCGACCAGCACGTAGGTCTCGACCGCCACCTCTATCAGTGCGCTGGACGGGGACGTGGCGAACTCCTCCAGGTGCGGGTGCTTTTCGAGATAGCGGTCGATAAGCCTCCGGCGGCCCGGACCGCTGACTTCCGTGGCATTCCCGATACCGGTCGCCGCCATGGCCAGCTTAAAATCGGACGACTTATTTTCACTGCTGGTGACCAGGACCGCCACGCGGGGATTGGCGGCCAGGTTTTGGAACTTGCGCGTGTCTTTAGGGGTGATGAGATATAGGCGTTTCAAGTCGGGTGACACGAAAAAGGCCATCAGGCTGGCATACGGCTGATTGTCGCTCTGGGTGCACAGGACGGCCAGTTTCTGCGCTTTGCAAAGGTCCTTTATGCGGCGGGCGGTGTCTTCACGCTCGGTCATGTTCAAGGCTCCGGAATCCCCCTGTCAGATCGCAAGAGGAGCACAGGGTTTGTGGACAACAACCTGCAGACGATCAAGACTCTCAGACCTGCACGATGCCATAAAAAACGCGCCGACGACGGCGTGGCCACTTGCGAACGGTAGGGGCGAAAGATTTTTCGCCCCTACCGGATTTGGTCCGGATTTAGCAGCGTCGCCGACCTTCGTCAAATTCAGCCGGTTTCACTCATGGGAAATCGACTACTTCTTGCCGGCGCCAATCAACGGCAATTCCTTTTCGATTTTAAAGAACACCAGGTATCGGGCCTCGTCCTTGTCCTCGATGTACTGCCGCCGGCGCAGGGTTTGCATCAGCTCGCCCCCCTCCTCCTCGCGCAGCTTGGTCAGAAACAGCCGCTTGCCCTTGTACCCGGGTTGGCTCTCGCGAAAAAGGTACGTGGCATGCGGATTGGACTGCAGGTTGTGATGCGTCAGGCGCTCGCGCATGATCATCGCGATCGTGCCATCCTCTAAAAAATGCGGCCGCGCATAGACCGCCGCGTCCACCTTTCCGTCGCTGTCGGCCGTCGCCAGCACCCCGAAACCCTCCGTGTTGTCAAAATACTCTGCCAGTGTCATGTCATTCTCCTTCAAAAATTAGAGCGATTTACAGCCTGTAAAACAAGCACCCGTGGCCGCTGACTGATCTCAAAATTACTCTATAATAATAGCCACAGGCCGGCGGTATTCAACCGGCCACTGAATGGAGAGAATATGATAGGTAAAAACTCTTAGAGGCATCCCCGTATCATCGGGATTCAGAAGGGCTTGATAAAACCCTTTGCAACGGCTGAAAAATAAAAAAGAATACCAAAACGTTGATTTTTTTCCTATTGCTTTCAGCCGGGAAATTATATATTCAATATTGCGTTATTGTAGTTGAATTGTTCATGGTGGAATGCATTTCCATTGTGCTCACCGATAGTTATCATTACATGATTTCTTCAAAAACCCTCAGACACAGTGGTTGCGAACATGGTTGATTCATTAAAATTCGATACAATGACGATATCTGAAAAGCTCGCCATGATGGAAAGGCTGTGGGACGAACTTTGCATAAACTCGGATTCCATTCCGTCGCCAGAATGGCACAAAGACGTATTGGAAGCGAGGGAAAAAATGGTTGCAGAAGGAAAAGACAAATTTCACTCTTTGGAAGCCGCTAAAAAAAGAATTCAAGATCGAATTTCATGAAAATCAAGATCCTCGAATCTGCCGAGTAGGATCTGGAAAATGGCTTCAAGTTCTATGAGCGGCAGTTGAAAGGACTCGGTAATTATTTTCTCGATTCGCTCTACTCAGACATTGAATCCTTGCATCTCTATGCTGGTATCCATAGTCAGCGTTTTGGTTACCATCGCCTATTATCGAAGAAATTTCCTTTCGCAATCTATTACAGGATAAAAGATAAAGTTGTGGGGGTATATGCTGTTTTAGATTGCCGCCAAAACCCCGCATGGACCCGTGAGCGGTTGCTGTAACTTCCCGCTTAATCTCCTTCACAGCCCTGTTCTTTGCTTAAGAAGTTCGTGTTCTAAGATGATTTTAATCGGTTAAGAACTTGTGAGCAAACACAAGCCCCCTTTCTTCACGAGCAGCATTGAACGGGGATTTCCCATCCCAGTCACGCATTTTTCTTTAATCCCTTCCTTGAAAAGGAATGGAGATATCGATGCGCGTGCCTTTTTTTCTTGTGGAGTGTATTTCAAATGTCCCTTGGCACAGCTCGACCCGTTCGCGCATGCTGTGCAGACCGTAGCCGATGACCGACGGTTCTTCGGAGAGTATCTCCTGCAGATCGAAGCCGGCCCCGTCATCCGCGACCTCCAACACGACCTGGTTGCGCCGCTGCGTCAGTCGGACAAACACCCGCGTGGCTTGGCTGTGCTTGCCGGCATTGTTCAGGGCCTCCTGAATGACCCGGTACAGCACGGTCTGGAGTTCAGCCGGGATGTCGGCGTCCTGGATATCGATTTGCGGGACGATTCTGATGTTCGGGTAAAATTCGCTGAACTGCTGGAAGTGTTCCTTGAGGGCCGGGTCGAGGCCGAAGTCATCGAGCGCCAGGGAGCGCAATTGACTGGATATGCGCCGGGTTTCCTGGATGGCCTCTGTCAGATGGGACACGATTTTCTCGATAGACATCAACCCCGTCGTCTGGCCCCACCTCATCGGATTCGCCAATCGGCTTTCCAACTGCATCTTGATGGCGGCCAGGGTGCCGCCGATGCTGTCGTGCAGCTCCTTCGACAAGGCCCTGCGGTCGTTTTCCATGGCCTCCAGGGTTTTCTGGGACAACAGCCGGTTGAGCCGGTTCAGTTGTTCCAATTCCCTTTTCTGACTCTCGATTTCAGTGGTCCGGCAGGCCACCTCCCGTTCGAGTTCCAGGTGGTATCGCTTGAGCAACTGCTCCTTTTGCCGGCGCTCGGATATATCGAGCAGGGCGACATGCCAGTGCGCCACCCGGCCCTGCGCATCGAGCCTGGCCGCAGCCTCCATCTGCACATAAACCGGCGGCCCTTCATTTTGTCTGAGACGCAGCTCGCATGAACCCGAATCGCGGTTAAGGGCCAGTTCCTTCAGGTGTGAAAAATAAACGGCCTGATCTTCACGGACAATCAGGGACGAAAAAGACCGGCCGACGAGCAAGCCGTTCAAATCGCACCACAGCCGGGCGGCGGCGGCGTTGGCTTGTTCGACGATGCCCTTGGCGCTCAGGGTGACAAAGGCCACCGGAGCGGTCTCGTACAGTTCGGCGAACTCGTTGCGCGACGCTTCGAGTTGCTTGGTGGCGCGGCGCAGCTCCTCGTTTTGGATCTCAAGCTCCACGTGCTGGACTTCGACCTCATGCACCAGGCGCATCAGGTCGGGTTCATTGGCGTAAGGTAAGGCAAGTTCCTGGCTCCGGACAATTTCCTCGGCCTTTTTCCGCAGCGCCTCGAAACTGGTGTTGGAATGGATTGAGCGGTTCATGTGGTGTGCCCGTCTGACGTTGTAAAGTTATACCCTGTTTGGGACCCGTTGGTGTCGTGTTAAACCCTCATGGTTCTAAAGGGCCGCCACCCTGAATGAAAATTCTGGTTTGTCAATTTGGTCAGCCGGCAGGTTGGGATGAGTGTAACAAACCCCAGCAGAAAACTATAATGAGTTTCACGGTTCCCTATTGCGAGTTTCAAGTGCCAAGTGTCGAGTTATAAACAGAGGCCTCACGTTTCACTGTTGGCTCACATCCTCTATTGCCAGCAGTATCTTGCCCTCAATGTCGCTCGCCTCGCGCAGGAGCCGGCCGTTCAGCAGCAGTTTCTTGTGTCCGATGCCGGCAAAGCGGTGCTCCAACCGGTAATTTTCGAAGGATTTTCCGTTGCGGGCGATTTCCTCCAAAACGTGGTGCAATGGATCGACATCCCATGCGCGCTCGCCCAATTCGAAGAGTTTTTTTCCCACCGCCTCACCGGATGCATATCCGAAAGTCTCGCAAAAAGACCGGTTGGCGGTCAGAATAGTCATTTTACCGTCGAGCACCAGCAGCGATTCGCGCACCGTGTCGATGATGCTGTCGGCATATCGCCTGGCGGCCGCCACCGCCTGCGCGCTTAACCGTTTGACATGCTCCTGGGCCGCATGTTGCTCGTCGATGTTGACAAAGGTCAGCACGACCCCTTCGATGGCATGCTCCGCCGTGCGGTGCGCCATGATACGCATGCGGTACCAATATCCGTCGCGGGTGCGCACATCATCCTCGATGGTCGTCAGGTCCTGCAGCACCTGCTGAATTTTCCGGGGAAAGTTCTCATATTCCAGGTTAAATGAGATGTGGCCGATCGGGCGGCCGATATCCGAATCGATCAGGTTGACCAGCCGGGCCGTCTCCTCGGTGAAGCGCTTCACCCGCAACTCATTGTCCAGAAAAACGATGGCGATCCGGGTACTGTTGAGCACGCTGGTGATGGCGGCGTGGGCCTCCTTCAACTCCCCGATTTTACCGTGCAGTTCGCTGTTGACGGTGTTGAGTTCTTCATTGAGCGATTGAAGTTCCTCCCGCGAGGATTCCAGTTCCTCGTTGGTGCTCTGAAGCTCTTCGTTGGAGGAGTGCATTTCCTCGTTGACCGACCGCAGTTCTTCGTTGGAGGTCTCCAACTCTTCCATGGCGCTGCGGTAATCCTGTCGCACCCGCACGAGTTCCTGCTCCATTTCCAGGTTGCGGGGCCGGTTGGCATTGCGACGGGGGGGAGGGTTCCGGTGGTCATTTTTCGACATCGTCGCCGGCGGCTCTTCGAAGACCACCATCATACAGCCCTTCAGGGGCGGGTTCTCCATGCGCCTCACGGTCAGATCGACGATGCGGTCTTCTCCATCGGTTTTGACCCGCAGGCCGCGTTCGCGAACATCACGGTTTTGCTCCGCGGCCTGGCGCAGCGCCGTCATGAGCGCAAAGCGCAGTCCCTCCCGCGCCATGTCCGCGATCTGCATGTTGGGCCGCCCGGGCGCCGGTTCGAGATAATTGCCCGTGCGCCCGTGGATGTGGAGGATTTCACCGCCCTGGTTGACGACCACACAGGCCGGCGTGTAGGCCTTCATCAGCTCCTTTTCCACGGCCTGGGCCACGCCCGGCTTGTCGGCCGCCCCTCGGCGGTGCCCCGCCAGCCCGGAATTATCGTCCGCGGCCCTGAACTCTCTGGCCCAACTGCGAAATTCCACCGGCGGACGCACGCCGCCATTTTTCTTGCGGTAGATGCTGAAAGTTTTATTGATGGTGTTAAATAGTTCCGGATGTCGGCTGACGCTCTCCGAAGTCCCCAGGAACAGGATGCCGCCCTCGTCAAGGGTATAGTGGAAGAGCGGGAACAGCCTGTTTTGCGCCTCGGTTTTGATGTAAATCAGAAGATTGCGGCACACCAGCAGGTCCAGGGTCGAAAACGGCGGGTCGCGCAGGATGTTCTGCTCGGCAAATACCACCACATCGCGGATCTCGCGCGTGACCCGGTAATGATCGTGCTCGTTGGAGAAAAAACGTCTGAGCCGCGCGGGACCGACATCGGCGGCAATGTTTTGCGGATAGACCCCCTGGCGCGCTTTTTCAATGGCCTGGACATCGATATCGGTGCCGAAAATCAGCAATTGCCGCGCCACATTCTTTTCTTCCAACAATTCCTTCAGGATGATGGCCACCGAAAAGGCTTCTTCCCCGGTGGCGCACCCCGGCGCCCAGACCCGAAAAGGATCGGACCTGCGCCCGCCGGCCACCACCTCCGGCAGGACCCTCTCCTTTAAGTAGGAAAAAGCCTCCGGATCCCGGAAAAAGCTGGTGACCCCGATCAGCAGGTCTTGAAACAGGGAACGGCTCTCGGCGGGGTTGCGGTTTAAAAAATCGAGGTATTCTTCCACATTCCGGCTGCGGGTGACCGTCATGCGCCGCTCGATACGCCTGACCAGCGTGCTCTCCTTGTATTGCGAGAAATCGTGGCGCGTGCGGTTGGCCAGAAACACCAGGATCCGGCGCAGGTAATCGGCTTTTGTTTTCTGCTTCTGCTCGGGGTTGGGTTCCAGGGAGGCGGGATGTTTGAAGAATTCTATCAGCCGGTCGGGCATCTCGGCCGGCGACAGAACGTAGTCGACCAGACCGGTCTCGATCGCACTCTCCGGCATTCCGCCATGCAGGGCCGACTCGCGACTTTGTGCCACCGTCACGCCGGATTTTTCCTTGATGAGCCGCAGGCCCTGCGTGCCGTCGGTTCCGGTGCCGGATAAAATGACGCATCCGGCGCGCTCGCCGGCCTCCTGCGCCAGGTTCTTGAGAAAGCCGTCCACCGGCATGTGCAGCTGCCGCTTGCCCGGCCTTTTCTTCAGATGAAAAACCCCGTCTTCGATGAAAGGATCGCGGTCCGAGGGTGGCAGGTAGATCGTATTCGGCGCGATGGTCAGGCCGTCTTCGATAACCAGGATTTTTGAAGTGGATTTTCTCTTGAGAATTTCCGGCAGCAGGCTGGTGTGCTCCGGGTCGGTGTGCATAATCACCACGAAAGCCAGCCCGTTTTGCGCCGGCAGGGCCGAAAAAAAGAACTCCAGCGCTTGCAGGCCGCCCGCCGAAGCCCCGATGCCGACGATCGGAAAAGCCTCTTTTGGTGCGGGCTTTTTCTGGGTGCCGGCGGCTTCGGGCGGCCGGGCGGCCGATTCAAGCGACTCTCCGGCCGCCGGGGCCATCTTATCGGCGCCTTCCGCGGCCGAAGCGGTCCTGCGCTCCTCCTTCTCGGCCCGCATCTGCTCCGGGTGCGCCGCCCCGCGGCCGTCCACCGATTCTCCGGTGCTCCGGGGGCGGCCGTTTGCTGCATGATCCGGTTTCCCGGGATCCTTTTTACGAGCCATGGCACACCCCTCCCGCTGTTTGGTTTCCCACCGCCGGGACAACCGACGGTATCGATCAGTTGTCGAATCTAACCGTTAACCATCAGCATGGCAACAGAATAATCGACGTTCGCGCATCGCACGCCGCCCCAGGCGCCATGAGATGTCGAAAATGGCAATACCCTCATTTGTCATGCCATCCCCCCGCCATCTTTTCTCCATCCTCCACCTTCTGTCCGTCATCTAACATCTGTCCCCTGCCGTATGCCGTATGTCGTCCGCCCTCTGTCCTCCGCCGTCTGTCATCTATTCCCTGCCATCTGCCGTCTGCCATCTGCCGTCTGTCGTCTGCCCTCTGTCATCTGTCGTCTGTCGTCTGTCGTTTTTCAAATCGATTCCCTGCGCCAGATTTGCAGAATTTTAAGAAAGAATTACATTAGCTTCTGCTTAACCGCGATTTTTTATCGGCATTGTTACCTGTCCAATTCCTCAGTCAACGGATGGGTTTAATGAACGACATGATTCAAACCACCCCGAAAGGCCTGTACTGCAGCGCGGGCGGTTTTTACATCGATCCCCGGCAGCCGGTGGACAAGGCCGTCATCACCCACGCGCACGCGGACCATACCCGCTGGGGCTGCGGCGGTTACTTGTGCGCGGCGGAAGGTAAAGTCCTTCTGCGGTTAAGGCTCGGGAGCGACGTTGCGATCGAAACGCTGGATTACGGGGAAACAAAGACCGTAAACGGCATCGCGCTGTCCCTGCATCCGGCCGGCCACATCCGGGGATCGGCCCAGGTGAGACTGGAAAAAGCCGGCCGGGTATGCGTGGTCTCCGGCGACTACAAGCGCGCGGCCGATCCGACCTGCACCGCGCTGGAGCCGCTGCGCTGCCACGATTTCGTCAGCGAATCGACCTTTGGCCTGCCGATTTTCCGGTGGCCGGCCACGGAAGAGATCCTGGCGGAAGTCAATTCCTGGTGGCGGTCGAATCGCGAGCAGGGCCGCACCAGCGTCCTGTTGGCTTACGCCCTCGGAAAGGCCCAGCGGATCATCGCCGGCCTCGATGAAGACATCGGGCCGATCCTGACCCACGGGGCCGTCGAAAAATTCGTCGCCTGTTACCGCCACAGCGGGGTTACCCTGCCGCCCACTTGTCCGGTCGGCACGCTGACGGACAAATCGCTTTTAAAGACCGCCATCGTCATCGCCCCGCCTTCGGCCGACACGCCGAGCTGGATGCGCCGCTTCATCGACCCGGCGCGGGCCTTCGCCTCGGGCTGGATGCGCATCCGCGGCAACCGGCGCCGGCGTTCACTCGACCGTGGCTTCGTGCTGTCGGACCATGGCGACTGGGACGCGCTGGTAAAAACAATTATGGAGACCGGCGCGGAGAAAATCAGGGTCACCCATGGCTATGCCGCCGAGCTGGCCCGCTGGCTTCAGGAAAAAGGCCGCGCCGCGGAAGTGATTCCCTCGGCCTTTCAGCCCGCAGAAGACGACAACGGAAACGAAGAAGACTCATGAAAGCCTTTGCCGAGCTGTATCGCCGTCTGGATGAAACCACCGGCACCAACCGCAAAATCCAGGCCATGGCGTCCTACTTCGAGACCACCCCCGCGGAAGATGCCATCTGGGCGGTGCGTTTTCTCATCGGCCGCAAACCGCGTCAGGTCGTGCCGACCCGCCGGCTCATCGAATGGGCGGCGCAATCGGCCGGCGTTTCCGACTGGCTGTTCGATGCTTCCTACGACGTGGTCGGGGACCTGGCCGAAACCATCGCGCTGCTGCTGCCCACGGCTTCTGCATCGAACGACCGCCCGCTGCACCGCTGGGTCGAAGAACACCTGCTGCCGCTGCCGGGGCTGGATATCGACACCCGCAAAAGCACGGTGCTGGACGCCTGGAACTGCATGGACGACCTTCAGCGGTTCGTGTGGAACAAGCTGATCACCGGCGGCTTCCGGGTCGGCGTTTCACAGCGGCTGGTCGTGCGCTCCCTGGCGCAGGTCAGCCGCGTCGATGCCGCCGCCATCTCCCACCGGCTGATGGGCGAGTGGCCGCCCACGGCGGACACCTACCGCCGGCTCCTGGCGGAGGACACGCAGGATGCCGACATCAGCCGGCCCTATCCTTTCTTCTTGTGCTACCCCTTGGAAGGGTCCCCTGAAGGACTCGGTCCCCTGAAGGACTGGCAGGTCGAATGGAAGTGGGACGGCATCCGCGGACAGGTGATCCAGCGCCGCGGACAGGTTTTCATCTGGTCGCGGGGCGAAGAGCTGGTCACCGACAAATACCCGGAAGTAACCGATGCGGCGGCCGGGCTGCCGGACGGCACGGTCATCGACGGCGAGATTCTGCCCTGGAACGGGGAACGCCCGCTGCCGTTTGCCGAACTGCAGCGGCGGATCGGCCGCAAAACCGTCGGCCGCAAACTGCTGCACGAGGTGCCGGTGGTCTTTCTGGCCTACGACCTGCTGGAGTCAGGCGGCCGGGATATTCGCCAAAGCGCCCTGTCGCAGCGGCGCGCGGCGCTTTCGGACATTCTCGCCCCTTTGAACAGCGACCGCATCCTGATCTCACCCGTGGTGGCCGCTGATACCTGGACGGACCTTGCCGCCCGGCAGCGCCAATCGCGCGCCCGTGGCGTCGAGGGCTTCATGCTCAAGCGCCTCGATGCGGTTTACGAGGTCGGCCGCAAGCGCGGCGGCTGGTGGAAATGGAAGATCGATCCGCTGAGCGTGGACGCGGTGCTGATTTACGCCCAGCGCGGTCATGGCCGCCGGGCCGGCCTCTACACCGATTACACCTTCGCCGTGCGCCGGGGCGCGGAACTGGTGCCCTTCGCCAAGGCCTACTCGGGCCTGAGCGATGCCGAAATCCGGCAGGTGGACCGCTTCATCCAGCGCCACACGGTCGAGCGCTTCGGTCCGGTGCGCTCGGTCACCCCGCAGCTGGTCTTCGAGATCGCCTTCGAGGGCATCCGCCAATCGACCCGCCACAAATCGGGCGTGGCCGTCCGCTTCCCCCGTATCGCGCGCTGGCGCCACGACAAGACCGTGGCCGACGCCGACACCATCGAGACCCTGGCAGCGCTGTTGAACCTTGCTGACGGGCTATAGTAACCTGTATATAAAATCTTGACGTAACTACAAATTGTAGCTACTATTTTAAAAAAAGAATTTGCCTAATGAAATTCACATGGGATGAAGCCAAGAACGCAATCAATGCAAAACGTCACGGAATCGATTTTGTAGATGCAAAAAGAATTTTTAGTGGCTACATCCTGACTCTCGTCGATGACCGAATCGAATATGGGGAGGAACGGTACGTATCATTTGGTTTGATGTATGGCCGTGTAATTGCAGTGGTCCACACCGAATCAGAGGAAGAAATAAGAATAATATCCGCCAGAAAGGCAACCCAAAATGAGCAAAAAGAATACTTCAGAAAGATCGCTTACTGATCTGGAAAGGCTCGATAAAATGAGTGATTCCGAAATCGATTTTTCTGATATCCCTGAAGTGTCTCCGCAAAAATTTGCCAGGGCAATTGTCAGAAAAGGCTTAAAGCCTCTGCCCACAAAAGCTCAGGTGACTTTAAGAATAGATTTTGATGTTCTGGAATGGTTTAAAGACAGCGGAAAGCGCTACCAGACCCGCATCAACAAAATACTGCGCGCCTATATGGAAGAATGCCAAGGCTCGGCTCGCCATAAGGAAAAGGGGGATTCGAAACTCGATTACTGATTTGAACCACGGTGAACTCCCCGGCTCACCCGTCAAAAAATACACCCAACCGCAGGTGGGGCGAACACCGTGCATCCCAACATGAATTCGATCCGCCTTAATCTTTACTACCGTCCGACGCCCATGCCAACTCAGCGATCACCATTGTTCTCTCCCGCCGAAATGTCACCGGATCGCTTTCAAAACGCGCTGGATTCGGTCGGCCGGTGGTTCGAGGCCGGGTCCATGCAGCCTTTCGATTTTCAGCGCGCGGCCTGGCAGGCTTATTTGACCGGCGAAAGCGGCTTGATCCACGCCTCGACCGGAATCGGCAAAACATACGCGGCCTGGTTCGGACCGCTGATCGAGTGGATGGCCGACCATCGTGCCCGAACCAATGACGGGGAGGGTGATCGACAGGAAAGCGACCGGCCGCCGCCGTTGCGGGTTTTATGGATCACCCCGCTGCGCGCCCTGGCGGCGGACATCCGCGATGCCCTGCGGCAAACGCTCGATGATTTCGAGATCCCCTGGACGGTTGAGTGCCGCACCAGCGATACGCCCGCATCCGTTCGCAGCCGGCAGAAAACGCGGCTGCCCGCCGCCCTGGTAACGACGCCGGAAAGCCTCAGCCTGCTGCTCTCCTATCCGGATGCTCGAAAGCGGTTCGAGGGCCTGTGTGCGGTGGTTGTGGACGAATGGCACGACCTGATGGGCTCGAAACGCGGCGTATTGCTGGAACTCGCCCTGGCTCGTCTGAGAAAATGGATCCCCGGATTAAGGACCTGGGGCCTGTCCGCCACCCTGGGCAACACGGATACGGCCATGCGGGTTCTCATGGGCCGGCGACGGGCCCAAGGGGCGTCTGATCGAAGCCAGAATACTAAAATCCGTCGCCATCGAATCGATCATCCCGGCGCAGATGGAGCGGTTCCCGTGGGCCGGCCATCTGGGTCTCCGTCTGCTGCCGCAGGTGCTGGACATCATCGAGGCCGCTGCGAGCGTCCTGCTCTTCACCAATACGCGCTCCCAGACGGAGATCTGGTTCCAGGAAATCCTGTTGGCAAGACCGCAATGGGAGACACGCATCGCCCTGCATCACGGCTCCCTGGACCGCCGCGCGCGCGAAGCGGTGGAGCAGGGATTGCGTCAGGGGGATCTGAAATGCGTCGTGTGCACGTCGAGCCTCGATCTGGGGGTCGATTTCACCCCGGTCGATACCGTCATCCAGGTCGGCAGCCCCAAGGGCATCGCCCGCTTGCTGCAGCGCGCCGGCCGCAGCGGGCACCGGCCGGGGCAGCAAAGCCGCGTGATTTGCGTTCCGACCAACGCCCTGGAGTTGATCGAAGTGGCCGCGGCACGCGAGGCGGCGGCCGCGGGCATCATCGAGCCCCGCCGCCCGCTCTCGCGGCCCCTGGACGTTCTGGCCCAGCACCTGGTCACCGTGGCCCTTGGCAGCGGATTTCGCTCCGCCGAACTTTTTCGGGAAATCCGCCAGAGCCATGCCTACCGCGACCTGTCCCGGCCGGAGTTCGACTGGGTGCTGAACTTCGTCTCGACCGGCGGTCAGTCCCTTGCGGCCTATTCTGAATATGCCCGGATCGCCCCGCAACACGGGCGTTTCACGGTTTTAGACCCGAAGACGGCCGCCCGTCACCGCTTGAACATCGGCACGATCACCGCCGATGCGGCCGTGGCGGTCAAATTCCTCAACGGACGCCGCCTGGGAACGGTGGAGGAACGCTTCGCCGGCCGGCTCAAACGCGGCGCCTGTTTCGTTTTCGCCGGAAGGCTGCTCGAATTCGTGCGCATGCGGGACATGACCGTCTTCGTGCGCGGCGGCCGCCGGAGCGATGGCCCTGTCCCCCAATGGCTGGGCGGCCGGATGCCGCTGTCGACCGAATTGGCGGCCGCCGTCAGGGACCGTCTGGACGCCGCCCGCCTTGACAGCACCAAATCGCCGGAATTAAATGCGGTGCGCCCTCTGCTGGACATTCAGGCCCGCTGGTCGGCGATACCGGCCAAAAACGAGCTTCTGATCGAAAAATTGATCACCCGCGACGGTCACCACCTGTTCATCTTCGCCTTCGGCGGGCATCAGGTGAACGAGGGTCTTGGCGCCCTGCTGGCCTACCGGCTAGCCAAACACATCCCGCTCACGCTCTCCATCGCCGCCAATGACTATGGGCTGGAGCTGCTCTGTGACCGCGATATCCCCACCGCGCCGTTTGAAAGCAAAACCATTTTCAACACCGACGAGCTGATGAGAGACATCCTCGAGAGCCTGAACGTCTCGGAACTGGCGCGGCGGCGGTTCCGGGAGATCGCGCGGGTGGCCGGCCTGGTGTTCCAGGGCTACCCGGGCCGCCGCAAAAGCGGCGGACAGGTGCAGGCCTCCAGCGGACTGCTCTATAACGTCTTCAAGCGTTACGATCCGGGAAACCTGCTGGTCGCGCAGGCGACGCGTGAACTTCTCGAAAGCCAGCTCGAGTTCGAGCGCCTGTCACACAGCCTGAAGCAAATGGCGGCCGCCCGCCTGCGCCTGATCGAAACCGCGCATCCGACCCCGCTGGCCTTTCCGATCCTGGTCAACCGCTTGCGAACCCGCATCAGCTCCGAAAAGCTCGCCGACAGAGTGAGGCGCATGCAGGTGAAGCTGGAAACCGCTGCGAAAAAGTCCGGGGTTTAATAAGTGAAAGCATAAGGTCTGATGAGTGCAACCATGGAAATCCAAGTGGTCGGAAAGCGACTCCTGCTGCTGCCGCAGCGGGCGATTTTCTGGCGGCAGGCGCGCATGCTGATCGTGGCCGATCCCCACTTCGGCAAGGCCCGGGTGTTCCGGCAGAGCGGCATCCCGGTGCCCGGCGGCACCACCGCCGAGAACTTCGGCCGCCTGTCGGCGTTGATGGAGCGCTTTTGCCCGGATGAACTGCTGGTGCTCGGCGATCTGATGCACGGCCGCATCGACGCGGACGCCAGCCTGCATGCCGCCATCGACACCTGGCGCAAGCGCTGGCGCGATGTCCGACTGACGCTCGTCACCGGAAATCACGACCTGAAGGCCGGTGAACCGCCGGCCCCTTTCCGACTGGATCGCATCGGCGCGCAGCACGACGCCTTCCCTTTCTTCTTTACCCACCAACACGAGCCAAAACCCGTTTTGACCCGGTACACGATCGCGGGACACGTGCACCCGGCCGTCCGCGTTGGGGGCACGGGCCGCCAGCGGGAAACCCTGCCCTGCTTTCACTTCGGCAAAAACAGCGCCCTGCTGCCGGCCTTCGG
This sequence comes from uncultured delta proteobacterium, assembly GCA_963779885.1. Classification (GTDB taxonomy): domain Bacteria; phylum Desulfobacterota; class Desulfobacteria; order Desulfobacterales; family SG8-13; genus JARFQH01. The sequence goes on from CAWAAN010000008.1 coordinate 161,477, forward strand.
CAGCTTCACCGGCAATCACGTGATCCACCCCGCGCGGGGGGACCGGGTCTACGTCATTGCCGGCGACGAGGTGATTAACATGTCGCCGGGGTGACGTCTGGGGGTTCAGGTTTTTTTCAAATGACACCTTTTCAAGGTTGGGGGGAACTAAATGAATACCACCATAGCTTGACCAATCCTTGATTGGCATGCACGAAGTAAGCCCAACCATTGCCCAACCAGCCACAGAATGGGGGTCACTCCTCATCCCAAACCTACGAATGCTCCAACGAAAAAACTTCCGCACGTTCCGCGCCTTCGCGGAGAATTTCCGGGCTGGCCCGTCAATAAATACAGGCATACAGAATTGCAAGACACCTGACGGTGCATCATCATGTCCGCCCGTGATCGTAAAAAAATGCCGTTGGCACCCTCAGAGCTGTTCTTGCGCCAACCCATTTTCAAGAAAATCGACAAAATAGTCGACCACCACATCCATCTCGGGGGAAGCTACATTCATGATGTTATCAATCAGCTGGCGCCTGGCGGGGTCAGTGCCGCGATAAAGCTTTCCGGTTACCCAGAAGGGAACCAGAAACTGGCGGGTGTTCTCGGCAATCGCCTGTCGGGCCAGCTTCGAGAGTCGCGGAGGCTTTTGGCCGGCCGCTAGCGGCAATTCCGCTTTGCCGTTTTCATCCTTGGAGGTGGCAATAAACTCATGGAATCGGTGACGGCTTTTCTTGCCATAGTAAGCGCGCAGATTATCGGCCAGGGAACGTGAGGCATCATAAACGCTCCCGATGTTAATGCCATCGATGTCACCGATTAAATCAACACGACTGGCACGCTTCCGAAGGAAATCATCGAGGTCAAGAGGATCGCCCTTGTCCACGGCGTTCCAAAAGTCCTTGATATAGGTCTGCAGCGCACTACCAAGGTCACCGGCCCAGGTGACTATCAACTCGGGCCGTCGCGGAATTGGAACGTTCTGGTCCTTGGATGGTTCCTGTTTCGGCGAACCTTCGATTCCGGTAAGAACATGCCCGATATCGATCCATTCCCGGTCGGCAAAGAGCCAGTCTTTGTAAAGCTTGAACCGTTGGTCCAATGCGGTACCAGGGGCCGCCAGCGGTTTCACGGCACGATGCCGATACAAAACCATATCAAAAGCGCCGCTGAGCGGATCTTTCGGCCCGCCCTGATAAATCTTGCGGACTGAAGCCAAAAATTCAGGGTGGGTTTGGGATGCCGGGCGGGCTTTCTCCCTGGGATCGACCAGCGCCAGGAAACCTTCCAGATCGAGCAATTCCACCTCCACGGTGGCGGCAATAATCTTTGCGTGTTTGAGATCGAGCTTCGGGTAAATTGTGAGACTGCGCGTAAACCCGTCGACGATGACGGCGGTCGTAAATGAAAACGAACCATCGCGCCGGACCTTTGAGATCGAAGCGGTGCTGATGATCGGCCCGTCGGCCTTCACAATTTTTACCGGCGCAATCCCCTCAATACCCCCGAGGGGCCAATCCTTGCCGTCTTTTTTACCGTCATAGTTTCGACGTACGCCTGACTCTTCGATCTGAATCCGCCCGGTGAGTTCGATCGTTTTCCGGGTCGATTGAGCGTAGCCGGTTTGATCGTCCCGAAGGTGTATCGGAGTCGCAAAGAACCCCTCATAATGCCCGCTGCTCCCCCAGGATAAAATGATCTCCGGCAGGCCGGATATCTTGACTTTTGCGAGAAAAAGAACCGGAGTGCCCGGTGTGCCACTACCCTCGGAATCAAACGACTCCGGGTCCTGCTTCTTCGATGCGGACGTCAGTGCGATTTTCACACAGTCATTGGGGAGGCGACAGTGCTTGGCGCTCACTTTTTTTACCTCCAAGTTGGCCGGTAGTTGCACCCCCTGCGCGGCACAGTCCCAATACTTTATCGGCGGGTCGTTTTTCCTGAAACGACAGTCGTTTTTCTCCGGATCGTAGCCATGGCTACTCAGCACCAGCAAGAACTTTACGGCTCCGAGCTTGTCCGCCCATTTCATCAACATCTCCGCGTGTCTCGTGCCGTAGGTGGTGTCCAGGGCCAACACCCTCACCAGCTTTGCGAGCGCTCCCCTGGTGGTGGCTGGCACACCGCTGACGAACTCTTTTGCCAAAGGGGTCAGAATGTCATAAGCGCGCGAATGGCCCGCCAGGACGAGATGACGCAGACTGGGGCGGTCACCGGAGTTCTCTGCGATCCGGTCCATCACTTCTTCCACGAAGGCGGCTATTCGCGCCGCCGACCAGGTCTTTATAATATTGCCCTTATTTTCATTGGCTTCTTTCTGGTTTGTCTTCGTCTTGTTCAGTGGTACCCAATACAAAGCCGGGACAACGAGCGCCATTGCCTGTTTGCCGGCATCAATCTGGGTGTCGAGCTCAAATATCTGCGCCACCTTGCGGGCATCGAAATCGTGCCCCGGGTCACACGTGTCAAGGCCATGCAGAAAGACCAGCAGATCGATTCCTTTCTTGTTGCGCGCCGCGCTGGGAACAGCAACAAAACAATTGGTCGATCTTTTAGAGCCGCTCGCATCTGCGTATTTGGCTATGACCTTGCTATAGAATTTAAACCTCAGCGATGGCGCAGGCGCCTGCGGAGCATCCTCCACGAATTCACCCTGCGCCGCACGGTGTCCATCAGAAGGTATGCAGAGGTGCCCCTGTGTCGGGGCCGGTTTGCCGGTAGCTATCCTGATGGCCCGGCCGATACCATCCACCCGGCAATCGAAATGCATGACATCGCCGCTTTCAACCGGACCAAAATCAACCGCCCCCCATGCCAGGCAGGCATATTCTCGCAGTGCCAGAACAAGGTCTCGCGGCACATCCATGAATCCGTTGCGTACCGCCTCTTTGTCCCGCCCGCCCCGGCCTGTCGCGGTCGCAAAATCGTCGAAATCCGCCGTGATAGTCCGGGTCCATCTCCTTGCGGCCTTCGCCACGGTTTCACCCGGCAGGATAAACCCGACATCCGGGTTGCTCGCATTGAGAACGGGCAGCTGAGACTCGATGTGTTTTGGCTCGGCGGCCAGTGCGAAATACGATCCCAGCCACTTGCTCCAGCCGGACAGGATTCGGTGGATTTCAGTCGTATCGCGGTGCTCGACCGCAAGCTGATGCAGCAACCTGGCCGAAATCCCCGTTTGCCCGCGCGGTTTGCCACCGACAAACTGCGCCGCTCGACGCGTGATAGCGGCGATTTTTGAAGTGTTTCTCGCGGGGTTAGAGAGCCAGGGGTTGTGGGTATAGCTGATATCGATGCCGAGCCCGAAAGTGTGCAGGCTCCTGGTTGTCGCCCGGGGGCGGGCCCCCTTATGCTCTTCTTCCAAACCCAGCACCTGACCCAGCATCGCCGGGTTCATGTTTTCATAAGCCGGGAGGCTCATCAGGAATCGTTGCGCCTGCCTCAGGCGCTTGAGAAGCACGAGGTGAATTCCCTGCTTGATGGGCATACCAAGCCAGGGGGGTCTCACCATGTATGACCACCATGTTTTCGCCGTGAGCCCGGCTTCCAGTCCCTCGAATTCGCTTCTCTGCACCTTTTTCAGGGTCCCGGCCGCCGTTTTGTTGACCAGATCGGCTTGATTTAGAACCGATGTGCGTCCGGTGTGGTAAACGAAGCCGAGCGCATCGAGCGTGTCTTCCGCGACCATGCCGCTCATCGTGGGTGGTTTCCATGTGTCCCCGACCGTCGGGATTCGGCATGTCTTGCGCTGGAACTGCTCCGCCAGCAACGTAACGATCGTCGCTTCGTCCGAGCCATAAGGTGGTACTGCCAAGCCTGCACCGGCCAGGCGCATCAGCTTGTCCAGTGCCGGGCGGTCGATGTATTTTTCGAGCCGCGCGCACAATTCGACAAGTGAGATCCCCGACTCTGCGGGGTGCATCTTCCGGTTCCAGAGCGCCGCCGCCTTGAGCGCCGCGACATCCGGCAGCGGCGCAGATGGCAGACGCACCAGACCCTTGAAAAGAGGTTCGGCCGCACTTGGGTCCAGCACGTTTCCGGCTTGTTCCTGAAGCATCTCCGGTGCGACCCGGGATCGGTCTTCTTCGACTATCCGGACAATCAGGCTATTGCGGCTCAGCAGGCCGTTTATATCGCTCAAGCACCGGGCAAACCCCTCGTCCGATCTATGCGGCCGCCCCCCCCCCTCAACAACCAGCACATACAACCCCGGTCTCCGTCCTTCCGGTGTCAAGCCCGCTTCAACCAGTTGCTCGCGCCACCACAGCCGCGAGTCGGCAATCAATGCCAGGTGGCCCAGGCCGGGCTCTCCCGGCACCACCCGCACCAGGATATCACCCGACCGCAACTTCCGTTCCAAAACTCCCCCTGGCGCGACCACCACGGCCAAAAAGCGTTCGATATACTCCCATTGTTTCAAGGCCGGTTTCTGCCAGGCCTTCCAGATAGCCTCCGGGGACGGAAAGCTGACCAATCCCGGCCGCCGGGAGTCATTGAAGGCCTCGACTCCCGCCTCAGACAGAACACGGCTGATAAAAGCGGCCGATGCGTCCGGGAAAGAACCAGAGGATATGATCCGGTCCGCCACTTCCACCAAACGCGCGCCCCGATCCCCATCCCTTTCCAGAAATTCCCCCCCGTTTATTTCTTCCGGGTCTTCATTTTCACCGGCTATATCATTGGCTTGCTCTAAGTCTTCGAGTTGCACTTCTTTGAAATCAAACCCGGTATTCTGAAATTCATCCTTCGCTTCCAACCCGAGGATTTCAAGGGATTCACCCAAACCCAAGTCCTTGCAGGTCTGATAGCCGATCGTTGCCGCCGCATCTTCCAATCCGCCGGGTTTAAACACGGTGGCGGCTGCGCTGCCAACCAGGCAAGGCTCTCCACCGGTAAGATGGATAGATTTAAAGCCGACCTTGTCTTTCACGCCCTCGGTCCAGACCTTGAATTCGTTGGCCCAAGCCTTGCCAAAGGCAATGGTATTGCAACCGACAAAACGACTTATCATTTGGGGTTGGCCCACCTGGAACCGATCGCGAAGGTTGGCGACGATATCTGCAACCCTGATGATTTCGTGAGACTCTGGGGCAATAGCGGTCCCTTTGGCATCGGACATATGCCCCAACGATAACCAGAGATCGTCGCGGGCATGACCCCAATACCAGAGCCGGGAGATTGACCCTTTCGGAAAGGTTTCGAGCCTATTCCAAAAACCGGCGGCATCATCCAACCACAGCAGGTTCCAACCCCGGCTGCGGGCGCGGTCTTCCAGCAAGCTGAGATAGGATGTAAATCCCTGGTCCCTGACCTCCTTGATGGCTTTCTGTCTTTTGGTGCTGGTGTTCCCGAAATCATCTTTCCATCTGCAAGCATAGGCGGGCCGGTATATGAGCCACCAGATCTCCTCATTTTTTTCTCTGAACTTCTTTTGTTTCTCACTGGTATCGGTCATCAGCAGAGGCGGACTGACATAGTTGGCCCAGGATTGATCATGCTCCACATCGCGGTCATCATAAGGTCCGGGTCCTCCCGAAACAAGGACGTAGAATCGTTTTATTGCCTTTTCGGTAGGCTCTTCTTCCAACGGGAACTCTGCACCCAACAGTTCTTCCCGGGCTTCTACATCTTCTCTGTTCATCGTCGACTCCATGGTGGTGATTTCCGGCCGCGGCCATGAAGGAAGACGGGCCACACTCCATTCTGGCACAGGCGATCTGGTTTCGAAGACCGGGATCAGCCCTTCTTCCCCGAATCGCCGCGCCGCAGCCACCGCCCGTTCGACATCCAGGTAGCCGCTGCCGAGGCGGACGGCCTCATTGCTCAGTGGCGCTGCGCGCCGGGTACTGCCCAGCAGCAGTCTGCGCGTCTCTTGAATCGACAGAGGCCTGCTGGCGGCTTCGAACATCAGGGCAATGGTCCCGGTCACCTGGGGGGCCGCAAAACTGGTTCCCGACATCCGGGTGAGCCAGGATTTTTGCTGCTCCTCGCCTTCGGGAGCGGAGCGGGCTCCCAAAATCCCGACGCCGGGAGCGACCAAATCGGGTTTCTGCCGAAAGTCCCGGAGGGGACCGGCACTGCTGAAAGAAGCAATTTGCCGATCAGAAGAGTGGCCGTCGTAGGCCCCTGCCGCGATGGTGCGAAACCCGTTGCATAACGTGCCCGTAGTACAGAAAGGATCGGCATCTAGGGGATCGAAACGGGAATCACAATGGGGGCAGGGGGCATCCCGTTCCACCCAGGCGTGGAATTTGCCGTCGACAATATCTTCACCGATCAGGGTCACCTGCCAATCGCCGGCCGGTGCTTCAGGTCTGAGAAAGATATCGATCTGGTTATCGCCATTGTTGGGATCCCGCGCCCGGTGGTAGATATGGCCCACGACCGTCCCGCCAACCGATACGGGACACTCCGCGGCCAGGAGAACCCGAAATACGGCCCCCCTGCCGGGTGCCCTGACGACCAGGGTGACAACATCTTTTCCGGAATACCAGATTTCCAGTTCGTTGGGAGTGATGTCCGCCTTGTCCGTCCGCCAGATAAGGGTCCTTTCCTGAGCCGGACGCAATTGGCCCGAGGCATGCGCCCGGGAGGAGAAATAATTTCCCGTGCTCAGAACCAGTGCGGCTCCCGGAGTTTGAAGGAGCAGGGCATCCATCCCCTGCTCTACCAGGGATAAGCCGTCATGCGCTCCTCCCCGGCGGCCCATACTGACATTGATGACCCAGGGGCGGCCTTTGGCGGTTTGGGCGATGAAATCCAGTGCCTCCAGGATCCTGACTGAATCCCCCAGGTTGGCCAGGCGACCCATCACCCCGGTAGCAGCGTGGACAAAGATGAGATCCGCGTCAGGAGCAATCCCTTTGGGGCTTCCCGGGGTTCGACCATTTCCGGCGGCAATATCCAGCACCAGGGTGCCATGGGCGCCAACCCCCAGAGGGTCCGCCTGGGCCGGATGATACCCCAGGGTTTTATAAGGCTGGGAGCGAGTCAGCGCTCGATTGATATCGTCCCGCGTGTATACCGCACCATAGCCGTAAAGAGCGGGGGTCGAAGGCGAGGCTGCCTGGGACTGGTCCCAAAGAGCCACAAGCCGGGTGGTGCCATCGGCAAGGCGAAAATGGGGGTGAGCGAAGTCGCACCCCACGTCCACCAAGCCGATGACGACCTCGCGCCCGGTAACTTCGATTCCGGCCGGGCGCCGCTCATCGGTGTCGCGCCAGCCCGTATCGCCGGCGGTTTCCAGGTCGATGATCTCGGGTTCGGTTTGCAGCAGCCGGGCAGCTTTGAGACTGACAACCTCCGGATGCCCCCAAACCTCGCGGATCCACCGCCTCTCCACCCGGCCGGTCACGACCTGATCAAACCTGGCCACCAGCCGCACATGGGGCGGCACCACCCGGGGGTGTCGGAGCTTGAGAGTGACCTCCAACTCCTCGGTTTCAACCCCTGCCAGCAGTTCTCTGAGGGCTGGATCCATACGCTACCCGGTTCAGATCATTTCAGCTTGCCCGCCAATTGATGGACCTGCCTCGATAGGGGGTCATCGTTCTTTAAATCCCGTATCGTCCTTTTGGCCCGCACCGCGTTCATGACGGTGGAAACTTTCTCAGTCAGGGTGTTTTCTTTTTTTTGCCCTCGGCTAACGCGGCCTGCAACTGGGCGTTTTGAAGCGTCAAGGCGGTGTTCCGTTGCTCCAGTTCCCCTATCTTGTCCATGAAGCCCTTGAGCAGGAAAGGGCCAAAGAGATTTTTGGATTGACCGCCGGCTAACGCCAACATTAACTGATTATTCGCCGGTTCTTGCGGCATGGCATTTTTGGCCAGCGCGAAGGTCATGAGGAAATTCATATTAAAGAGTTCGTTCATGATGGCCCTCCTCGGTTTTTTTTGTATCAGGTGATACCACAGGGGTTACTTGTCAGGGGTTATTTCCCAAAGCCGCCGGTCAAAAGCAGAACCATCATCATCATGTTGGTGGATTCACTTCCGCCGGATCCTCCCAAACCCCCGCCCATCATCATCATGAGCAAGAGCGGCAGTGTCGAGTTATCTTGCGTGACGGCCTGGGAATCGACCTTGAAATTGACCGGTCCGGCAGAAAAATCCGCCGTTTCGATCGGGTTCCCCAAAGCGTCTAACGGCTTGAGGGTTAGGTTGGTCAGGGTCGGGTTTTTAGTGAGCAGCATGGGCAGCAGCATCATCGGACTCATTTCCCCGGTTTTCTTCAAATTGACACTTACCGCGTTTATTTTCTTGTCCACGATCGAGGTGTTTTGATCCAGGGTTTGATTGACTTTCTTAATCGACGCCGTCAGACCGGCAATCTCCCCTTTAAGTTCCCGCGCCAGGGCATTGACCGCTTCCTGGGTGGCCACCGGCTTGGGGAAATGCACCTGGGCCCGACCCGCCGGGGTTTGGATGCTGGCCCCGGTGGCGCCACCGATCGGCCTGAACGGCCTTCTCGCAGGCAGGGGCAACCTGGTGGCTCCTCTGCGGTAGCGGGGCAGGGCGGCTTCCGTCGCCCACTCGGGATCCTCCCATTTTTCCTCATCATCTTCCAAGAGGCTTTCGAAAAGCTCTTCGTCGCCTGAATCAAACAGCGTTACGTCATCTCTTATGTACGGCATGGTCGATCCTCCTTCCTGATCTGGTTGAGAGTTGTTGTCATTCATCAACCGGGTTGTTCTTCCGTATATCAGGTGTGTCCTTGCCAATCCCGGACTTGGACGGCTTGTCCCTGGAGATATAGGGATGAATCTTTCTTACCGCCGGCAGTACATAACCGACAAAAGCATCCCGGTCCGGCAGGAAACCGCCAGGCGCACCCCTGCCCCGGCAAACGGAACACGCCTGGTCTTCACCCCAACAATCCGGGCAGGCCCCCAACGAAGAGGCCAGGAGTTCCAGTCGCTCCCGCACCACATGATTTTCCTCCCGCAATTCCCTGTTTTGCTGGATAAGTTTCTCAATCCGACTCAAGGCCTGCTTTTTTATCGCCAGCTTCTTCTCCGAAGGCGACCGGCCGGCCTGCTCAGGTTTTTGCTTATCCATCATTTCGGCAACTAAGCGCAGCCGCGGATTGTCTACCCCCAGGTTGTCCAGCATTTCTGTCAGAGAATTGGGGGTTCGAAACATATTCTCGTCCATTTCAGCCTCCCGCCTGCACCCTCATGGCAACAGGTTCGCTTCGATGAGCCATTCGGTGACAGGATCGTAGGATTCTGAAACATGGGTTTCGCCGGTCTCATTTAACAGAGCTATAATCCGCTGGGCCCGCTCGTCCGGATTTGCCGGATCGACGAGAAAGTTTCCTGCCTCATCCTTGAGATATCCCGTAGCTTCGAGGCTGTCTTCGTCTCCAAACGCATCGGCCGCCTCTGAGGCGGCCTGGGTGGCCAGGGCCCCCAGCGCGTTCATCAAGGCAGCGGTCGGAACGGCGGCTTGCCGTGCACCGGCCTGAACTGTGGATTTACCGACCCCTCCCAACACTTGACCGAGTAGGCCCTGAAGAAAGGTTGGGTTCCTGATCAGGGCCAGTATCTGGGCCGTGGCCGATGTTCCTCCGGGCGGAACGGGAGCTGCAGTCGTTGCAGAAGGGGCCTGGGGAGCCTGCGGGAAAGGTGACGGGTGCGGAGCCGTCCCGACAGGCGTCGATGGCGCTGGGGCCGACGGTTGTTTTGGCCTGGTCAGCAGTTGCGTCCCCATTTGCCCCAACTGAGCGCCGATAGCGGTGCCCGCCGGCCCGCCGAGAAAAGTTCCCGCGGCTCCACCGGCTATCGGCAGAATGGTGGGAGCGACTTGTCTGGCCACGCCCAAGGCAGCCTGGCCGACATCTTTGAGCGTGTCCCAAAAGCCTTCGACTTCTTCGGGCGACATTCCGCGCAAAATCCGCTGTACCATTGCACCAATTTCCGCATCGGAAAGCTCGCTGTATTCAGGGCCTATGACTTGACGGATGGCATCATATACCGGCATCCGAATACCGGCCACCAATGCCGTTTCGACCGCTTGACCTGCTCCTTCCACGAGATATGCTTCCAGGTATTTCGCCATTGTCATCTTCTTTCGCAGTTAATTCGTGGTAAGATGTTATCCGGAAAGCCTTCAAATCCACGTTGCCTTATTGGAAATCACGAAACTAGTTTCAGATCACTTTCGACTATGTTCATTTTGTTCAAAGGCCTTGCTTACATGATGTGCGTTGTTTTGGAAATTACAAGAAGGGTTGGTTGTGGAGGAAATATGGGGAAAAAACTCATATTATTTGATTGCGTTCGGAAACCCCCCTGTTGCCAATCGAGAAGCATTGTCACCGCGCACTTATAGAGGGCATTGTCGATTTCTTACTTTACGTTTTAGAGCAGGTCTGGCCCGAAGACATCCATAGAAAAAATCGCACTTTAATTTTTATGGCAAGGCTGCAAAAAGGCGGTTTAATAGACCCGAGGGAATTTCCGGACAATGCAAACACCATCTCGCCGAATTGATAATCTCGTCTTGCTTACTAGTCATCGAAAATAGCATACGTGTTCAAGCTCACATAAACGTTTTCGCAAAGCTGACATATTCTTCGACCACCATTTGCGGGCTGCCGTCTTTGGTCTCGAATTTTCAGCGGTACTCTTCGGCATACAGGTTGTCGATGAAAACCGCCGTGCCGGCCGAAGGTTTCTCCAGCCACACCCACAGGCTCAATTGCCGGATAGGCGTCGTCGCGACGCCGGCGGATGCGGCGGGGAAGGTCGCGGTCTGCGACGTACCGCCCGAAGCGCTGGCCGCAAAGGTGCGGGAAGCCTGATCGATGCTCCAGAAGATGTCGATCGGCGTCCCGGATTGGTAGTCCGCCACCTGGCCGCTCGCGGAAAGAGGAAAGGGATCATCGATCCGGGCGAGTTAGGCACCTCCCTTTTTATTATACCGCCCCCTGAATCGTAGGTTGGGGTGAACATCGTAAACCCCAACAGGAAATCCAACAACCGTCGCAACATGTGCATTGGTGACCATTTTACTTTTTGGGAATAGAGTGGGCGTTGTTGTGGAAATTACAAGATTGGTTGGATGTGGAGTTTGTATGGGGGAAAAACCAATATCAGGTGATCGCGGTCAGGTAGGTTGCCAGGTTGATGCCCTTGTGCCTCAATCCCAGTTTGTGGCGTATATTGTGCCGGTGAAAATCGATCGTGCAAGTGGCCAGGCCCATGACGTCGGCAATCTCCTTTGTGCTCCGGCCCTGCCGGATGAAATTTGCGATCCGCGTTTCAGCAGGCGAGAGCCGGGCCAGTTCGACGGTCAATTTCCGGGCCAGGGGTGAGACGATGTCATCGAGACTGGCTTCGATCACGCCCAGCAGCTCTTTTTCGCGGCGCTTCAGGTTCCTGCCCATGAGCCGGGCCAGATGGGGGCGCACCAGTTCGTTGATATTGACCAGCACGTTTTCCTCAAGTTCCCGGCGGTCCTGATCGCGCTGCTTCAACAGCACCTTGAGAGCCGCCTTGACCTCTGCAAGCCTGGCGGATTGTGCCTCGAGTTCTGTGGTTTTCTCGAGCAAGGCGATTTCAGCTCTTTTCCGATTTTCCATATGGGCTTTTAGCGTGCGGTCGGTCTGCGCCAACGCGGTGGTGCACTCCAGCGCCTGGCGGTCTTGACTGAGTGCTTCCGCGGCATTCAGCATCATGGTGATATCGGTAACGGCGGAATCAAATTCATAGGTTTCGTCTGTTAGCGATGGCCTGACGATACTTTTCATTGAAACGCTCAACACCTTGCCGTCGCTTCTCACCAGGTTCAGCTCGCATTCTTGAGCGCTTCCGCCTTCCATGACCCCCTGACGATGCAAATGGAACTTTCCCTGATTTTCACCATCGAGAAAGGCACCGAAACCCATTCCAATCAGCTGTCGGCGGTCAACACCCACCATTGCGGCTCCCGCCGGGTTCACATCGGTAATCACCGACTCGACATCAAATGCAAAATACCCCACCGGTGCAAGAGCTTGGAGATCCAAATATTTCCGGCGTAAATCCTCCAACTTGGTTCGGGCACGCCGCAGCTCTTCGTCCCGCAACGCCAACTCGGTTTGTTGGACCGGCGGGTCGCGAACGAGCCGCCGTGTATCGCGGCCCGGATGGGCCGGCAACTTGACGGCTTTCTCCTGAGATAACGCTTCCGCCTTACGCAAACAAATGAATGACTTCGATGAAGTATTCATTATACGTCCCGTTCTCTGCAAAAAGTTAGGGTTTGTTTCTCACCCCAACTCCGGATGCAGCACATAATCGATTCCGGTCACGACCCCGAGATTGCCGCCGCCGCCCTTGATGCACAGCAGAAGCTGGTGCTTGAGCGCGCGAATTACACGCCGGCGAGCACGTCGGCTGTACCGAGACACCGCACCACGAGCGCCGGCCTCCGATCGATCATGGCGTTCCAGACGGAGCGGGAGTCGTCGTATCCGGCGTCGCCAGGCAGGAGCACCGGTCCTTTAAGACTCATCTTCAAACTATCGATCACGGCCCTATGCAGATCCACATCGCCGCCGTTCATCGTTTTTGCTTTCATGGTACCTCTCCTTCCATTTATTGATCCTGGGGTGGAGGTATTTCCATCCTGTACCGTGCCGCCTCCGCCACTACGCGGCCGATGATTTTGCCGTCAACGCTGGCCGCTCGAGCATTGGGGACATCAGCCGACACACCCATATCGAGAAAAAATTTCTCGAATCCCGCCGGGCTGAAAATAGAGATGATACGAACGTCGGCATTGGTGGGATTATGAAAAGTATGCAGGGTGCGGCGAGGCACGACCGCACTTTGACCGACGTTGAGAAGCAATCTCTTCTCGTGCACCAGAACCTCTACGGCGCCTTCAAGGACATAGAACAGTTCGGAGCAATCCTGATGCACATGCGGTGGCGGGCCGGGAACGGACGCGGGAGCTATGATGTCAATCAACGAGTAGGCTTGGGTGACGGTCACGACCTTGACCCTTTGTCCCAGAACCCAAAGATTATGGAATTTGTCGATTGTCATTTCTCATTTTTCCTGTCTTCAGTCGATCTGCTCTGGTCAATGCCGCCGCTGCCCTCCACCTCCGGTGCATCGGTGTCGATCAGCCCCTGTGAAATATTCTCACGGGCTTCCGCGGCCAGACGCTGGTAGGTTTTGCGGATGGCATCGAGCTGCTTGTCGTCCAATTCCTCGAGGTCGAGCAGGGCGTTGTGCGCCCCGTCCAGCGCCCGGATGATATCATCAAGCTTGACCTGCAGCGCCCCCGTGTCGCGATTCTGGGTGTTCTGGATCAGAAAAACCATCAAAAAGGTCACAATTGTCGTACCGGTGTTGATGACCAGTTGCCAGGTGTCGCTGAAGCCAAAGAGCGGACCTGTCACCGCCCACACGATAATGACCAGCACCGCCAGGGTGAAGGTGCCCGGATGACCCGACAACCGTGAGGTCAACTTGGCGAAACGAGTGAACCATGACACCGAACCAGATTTTTTCATGAAGTTTTCATTTCCAATTCAGCTGTTGCCCACCGAGGTTTTTACCAGGACATCCTCTTTCGAAATGCTTATGATATCGCTTCAATGGGCAGCGTCAGCCTTCAACTCCACGATGCCGCCACTGGTACCAGCAGTATTTTAACAGACTTAAAATTCGCGACATGTCCTCACCTCGTGTAACCATTTATGGGAATCAAGAAATGGAAATCGGTTGGCGATTACAGAGTTTCTATCCGTAATCTTTCCCAGGCAGTGATCGTTGTGCGGCCGGAAGCGACAGCTCACTTTGGGTCTGGATCGAAGGAAGATGAAGGGGAGGCTTGGCAGCGAGACCTTTTTCAAAGAGCGAAAAAAAATCAAAAACCCTTCGTTGTGAATGGATCCCGAATGGCCGTAGAGTATATATTGAAATTTTGCTGTCAATGGGTCATATTCCAATCAGCGGCCCAGCACTTCGATAGCATGAAAAAATCCGTCGTGAGTCACTAACGAATTTTCCGATCATTCAACAATGTTAAAATAATAATATGTTGTTCAATCTGATAGTTGAGCGATTAGCTCATGTTTTGATCGCTTCAGAGTGAGGGCCTTCCGACGAAGTTTCAACACCGGTAAAACCGGTATATACCTACTTTCCGCAAATAGGAGCATTCATCACGGGGCTCAAAGAGTGGTTAAGCTTTTTTCTTGACAGGCTAAAAAGAATGGTTTTATAGAATGTAAGCGCTTACATTTATGTGCTGAGACATTTTTTCACGATTCAGTCTTTAGACGCTGTTTCTGTTAATCAACTCTCGTGATTGTGAGCAGCGGCATGGTAAAGCCCAATATGGCCGATATCGCCAGGCTTTCGGGAGTTTCACTGGCAACCGTTTCACGGGCTATTCATGCGCCGCACAAGGTGCGCGACGAAACCCGCAAAAAGGTGCTCGGTGCCATCCGGGAGCACAATTACATTTACAACGCCGCAGCCGCTGATTTATCGCGTCGACAATCGAAAGTGATCGGCCTGCTCATTCCCACCACCCGTAGTCCTGTTTTTGCCGAATCGATCCTGGCCATTCAAGAATACAGCCAGAGTGCCGGGTATGCCGTCATCCTGGGCAACACGAGCTATAATGCCGCCACTGAAAAGCGCCTGCTCCAGCAATTCGAAGAGCGACGCGTGGCCGGCGTCATCCTGACCGGCTTTACCTTCGCCTGCGAAGCGGATGTGGCCGGGCTAAAAGTCCATGGCATACCACACGTCATCATCTGGGAGGATCTGAATGACCGCGATATCAACTTCGTCGGCTTCGACAATTTCCGAACGGCACAACAGATGACCGAACATCTGATTTCGTTCGGTCACCGCCGGATCGGCTTAATTATAGGTCCTTACAGCAAGGTCGGTCGGGTGCGGAAAAGATGGGAGGGATTCAAACATTCCATGGAAAAGAACGGCCTGGCAGTCGATCCGGCGCTGGTCGTTGAAACCGAGCCGACCCTGGAAAACGGTGAGGCCGCGATGTCCTTCCTGCTTGGCCGGCCTGAACCACCGACCGCGGTGTTCGCCGCCAGCGACGTTCTGGCCATCGGCGCACTAAAAGCCGCCAGACAGGCAGGACTGGCGGTGCCGGAACAGATTTCCGTCGCGGGTCACGACGACATCGGTTTTGCGGCCTATACCCAGCCACCCCTTACAACCATGCGGGTCAGAAGTTATGAGATCGGCCGTCTGGCGGTCGAAGTCCTGTTGGAGGAAATCGATACCGGAAAATGTCGGCCCCGACGGCACTGCCTTGCCGCCGAACTGGTCGTCCGCGGTTCCTGCGGCTCCAACAAACTGTTCGCAAAGTCAACTACCCTCGGCTAAAGCCGAAAATTGGCGGGTCAAGGATCGGAGGGTTCGAGAGACCAAGAAAAAAAATACCATACAATCCTTTACTTGGATCCTTGGCCCCTGGACCACTTGAACCCTTGGGGTCAGATTACTCCGAGGGTTTTTCTCTCATTCCCCGAATGGGACAATAAAAGAGCGATGTACCCAAAAAAAAGGAGAGCATGATGATGAAAAATCACACGAAAATCGTTGCAATTCTCATGATTGTACTGGCCGGGCTCCTGTTCAGCCCCTCCGCGCAGGCTCTGGAAAAAATCAGGGTCGGCTACCTGCATACCCTGGCGGTCGATGGCCAGTTCTGGCTCGGCGTGCACAAGGGTTATTTCAAGGATCAGGGTCTGGAAATGGAACCCATCCAGTTCACCTCGGGCATTCCCCTCATGCAGGCGCTGAGCGGCGGAAGCGTGGACGTGGCGATCATGGGTGCGGTCATCTCTAATTTTCCATCGCGCGGGGTCGGCAAGGTGTTTCTGATCAACAACATCGAATATGACACTGCCATGCTGTTCGCCCGCCCGGAAACCGGTGCCAAGACCATCCAGGATGTCAAGGGCCAGAAAATCGCCACCGTCAAGGGCACCACCGCCCACGTTTTCCTGCATTCGGCCCTTAAAGCCAACGGAATCGACTCCACCAAGGATGTGGTCATCGTGAGCATGGACATGGCCGGCGCCGTGTCGGCGTTCATCACCGGCGCGGTGCCCTTCGTCGCCACCTGGGCGCCGTTTCACGTTCAGATCCGGGAAAAGGTTCCCGGTGCCGTCATGCTGTCTTCAGCCAAGGACTACTACCCGGACGCAGCCATCATCGGCGGATGGGTGGCGACGAATAAATTTTATGACGAGCACAAGGATTCTCTGAAAAAAATCATCAAGGCCTGGGTCGTCGCCAATGACGAATTGGTCAACAATCCCGAAGCCTCTCTCAAGCTCATTCACGAAAAGGCATACAGTAATATCCCCTTCGCCGACATCCAGGCCAGTTGGGATGCGGAAAAATGTGAAACATCCCAGGCGTGGGTCCCACTCTACAAGGACGGCACGGTCGCCCGCTGGCTCGGGCAGGTGGAGAATGTCTTCGTGGAAATCGGTTCCATCGGCAACTGGGTCGATCCGAAAGAGTTCTTCGACCCGAATCTTTACCTCGAGGTTGTCAAAAAGTAATTGCCCGAAATGCCCGGGGGCGGGTTGATCGCCCCCGGAACAACGAGAGGTACCCTTAACCTGCGGCCCATTATTCCCGCATATTTTTTAGGCGGACGGGATTGATGTTGGGGTTCACTTCGTTCACCCCAACCTACGATTGGCTACGACATGAGGCATACGATTTTGGCCATTCCGTAATCCGCAGCCTGATGGGTTGAGGTAGGGACCGGGGAAGATGTTCAACGGCATTTCTTTAGCTGATGACATTGAGTAAACGTTTGTACCGTAACATCCCAAGGCATTTAGAGATGGCTGAGACAGACGTAAAAAAACAGGAACTGGAAAAGAGGTTCGCCCGCAAACGCCGGCGCGAACGCCTGGAAAAAGCCGGCTATTTCGTGGTGTCCTTCGGCATGCTTCTGATCGTCTGGGAACTTTGCCGGGCCATTGGTCTTATCAATCCCAAGATATTTCCGTCGGTGCCGGCGGTCCTGCATTCCTTTATCGTTCAGCTTTCCGACGGCAGCCTTCAAAAACACATGTACGCCAGCTTCATGCGCGTTCTGGTCAGTTTCACCTTCGGGATACTACTGGCCGTCATCTTCGGCTTTCTCATCGGTTGGTTCCGCACGGTGCGGCTGCTGCTCGACCCGGTCATCAACTTTTTCAGATCCCTGCCGCCGATTGCTCTGATTCCCCTGATGATCATCTTCTTCGGCATCGGTGAAACATCCAAGATTATCGTTCTGAGCTACGCGGCTTTCTTCCCTGCCCTGGTGGTCATCTATCAGGCCCTGGTGTCGCTCGACCCGATTTACATCCGCGCCGCAAAGGCGCTGGGAGCGACCAACCTGGAAATATTCCGCCGGATTGTCCTGCCGCAGCTCGTCCCGCACATCATCACGGCCTGCCGGGTCTCTTTGGGCGTTTGCTGGGCCACGCTCGTGGCCGCGGAACTGATCGCCGCCCAGCGCGGCATCGGCGCCATGATGGTCGAAGCCCAGAATTTCTTCCAGATGCCGCCGCTTGTGCTGGGCATCATTTTAATCGGCGTCATCTCCCTTTTAATGGACGCGCTGGTGCGGTTTGTGGAGAAAAAGGCCACCGCCTGGCAGGAGAAAATGTCGTAAGGTAGCCTGTACATGGTTATTTCAGCAGCCTGGGGACGCAAATGAACAAAGGTATCGTCATCGATCACATCGGCATGACCTACAGCAGCCTGACCGGAAACGTCGAGGCGCTGCGCGACATCAGCCTGTCGATCGCGCCCGGCGAATTCATCTGCCTCGTCGGGCCGTCCGGTTGCGGGAAAACGACCCTTCTCAACACGGTAGCCGGGTTTCTGGAGCCCACCACCGGCAGCATTATAATGGACGGGGTCAAGATTACCGGGCCGGGCCCGGACCGGGGGGTCGTTTTTCAGCAGTATGCCGTCTTTCCGTGGCTGACCGTGCGTCAGAACGTCGCTTTCGGACTCACCTTGCGGTCTAACAAAACCGCGCCGCGGGAAATCGAAAAGATCGTCGATCGCTTCATCGACCTGGTCGATCTGAAGGACTTCGCGGATTCCTATCCCAAGGAACTCTCCGGCGGAATGAAACAGCGCGTCGCCATCGCCCGCTCCTATGCCGTCAATCCCAAAGTGCTGTTGATGGACGAGCCTTTCGGGGCCCTGGATGCGCAGACCCGGCAGTTCATGCAGGAGTCGCTGCTGCAGATCCTGGAAAAAGAGCGCAAAACCGTAATTTTCGTGACCCACGGTGTCGAAGAAGCCGCGTTTCTTTCCACGCGCGTGGTCGTCATGGCCGCCCGGCCGGGACGGATCCGGGAAATTATCCCGATCGAGCTGGCCTATCCGCGCGATGCGGCGACCAAGACTTCGCCCGAATTCATCAAGATCCGGGCCCGGATCGATCGGGTGGTGCGCGAAGAATTTCAAAAGCTGCGCCAGAACGCCGCGGCATGAGTCAGCGGCAAAATCATAAGATTTGAGGCGGCGCAAGCGGAAAGGAGTTTTTATGCGGATACTGGTCACCGGCGGCGCCGGGTTTATCGGCTCCTACCTCATACCGGCTCTTCTGGAGGACGGCCACGCGGTCACCGTCTTTGATCTGGCGGTAAAACCGCCGGCACTGGCCGAATATCACGATCGCATCGACTATATCCGCGGCGACCTGGGGTCGGCGGCCGATCTGTATCGGGCCATGCTGTCCTGTCAACCCGCGGGCATCTTTCACCTCGGGGCCATCCTGGCCGGCCCGTGTGAAGAAAATCCGGTGCGCGGATTCCAGGTCAATTTCGGTTCGACGCAAACGCTGCTGGATGCCTGCGTCGCCTTAGGCGTGCGCCGATTTTTCATGATCAGCTCGATATCCGTCTTCGGACGCGATGCGGTCGAACCGGTTTCCGACCACGCGGTAAAAAACCCGGAAACCATCTACGGTCAGACCAAGCTGGCCTCCGAGCACCTGCTGCACTGGTATGCCAAAAAACACGGACTCGATACCAGGGCGCTGCGATTCACCTGGGTTTTCGGTCCGGGCCGCACCACCGGCATCACGGCGTTGTATTCCTCGCTCATCCTGGATGCGATCGCCCGGGGCGAAGCCATCATGGTGCCCAATCCCGAGGAACGCGGCGACTGGCTCTATGTGAAGGATGCCGTCAAGGCGATCCTGGCGCTGTGGAATGCACGGAGAAGTCAGCCAGCGGATCTTCAATATCGCCGGCGGCGTCCACTCCATCCGCGAGGTCATCGAAATGGCCTTTAAAATAATGCCCGGCGCCCGCGTCACTCTCGGAAAAGACGGCCCCGGCCTGTCGCCCTATCCGGTGGCCTACGACGATGCCGCGGCCCGCGGCGAACTCGGCTGGAAACCCGACTACACGATAGAAACGGCCGTGGCCGAACATCTGCGGATCGTTTCATCCGCTTGACGGACAATCAAACAGAAAGGGAGTCAACATGCAGGAAGTATTGCTGGATTACGGTGACGGCCGCATGCGGGTGGAACTTCCGGAATCCGCCGTCGTGGTGCGGTATGGCCAGACATACACGGATCCGCCCGCTGCGGATGCACGCGAGGCGACCCGCAAGGCCCTGGCGACGCCCCTTGGGACGCCGCGGCTGAAGGAACTCGGGGGGCCCGGCAAAAAAGTGGTCATCGGCTTTCCCGACCGCGTGAAGGGCGGGGCCCACCCCCAGAGTCACCGCCGGGTCGCCATTCCTCTGATAGTCGAGGAACTTCTGGCGGGGGGAACCCCCCTGGAGAACATCACCCTGGTCTGCGCCATGGGGCTCCATCGCAAGAACACGCTTGAAGAGTGGACCTGGTACCTCGGCCGCCAGATCGTCGACCGCTTCTGGCCCGACCGCCTCGTCAACCATGACGCCGAGGCGACCGATCTTTGCGACTTCGGCACCGATGCCATGGGCAACAGGGTGCAGTGCAACCGCCTGATGGCCGAGGCCGACCTGCCCATCGTTCTGGGTCACGTCACCGGCAATCCCTACGGCGGCTATAGCGGCGGCTACAAAATGATCGTTACCGGCATCTCCGGCTGGCAGTCGATCGCCTCGCATCACACCCCCGCGACGATGCACCGCCGCGACTGGCTGGGTGCCGGCACGGCCTCGCACATGCGCCAGCAGTTCCGGTCCATCGGCCAGGCCATGGAAAACGGCATCGGCAAGCGGATCTTTGCCGTGGATGCGGTGCTGGGACAGCACGGCCAGGTGCTGGATGTCAAGGCCGGGCTTCTGGACATGGTGGAGGACGCCACCTGGCCCCTGGCCGACAAGCGCACCAACATCGCGCTCGACATGCCGGAGCCGGCCGACATCCTGGTGATCGGCCTGCCGCGCAATTTCCACTACGGGCCCGGCATGGGCACCAATCCGATCCTGATGAGCCTGGCCATCGGCGGGCAGCTCTCCCGGTGCTGGAACGCCTTTCGGGAAGGCGGGGTCATCATCGCCGCCTCGGTTTGTGACGGCTGGTTCAACCGCCACTGGTTCCCGTCCTATGAAGAGACCTATGCGGCGCTGGAGACCTATTGCGATGCGGCCGGCTTTTTAGCTTCCAGCGATGCCGCAGCGATCACCAACAACTACGACTACCGCTGGCAGTATGCCAACCGCTACACGTACCACCCCTTTCACGCCATGAGCATGATCAGCGGCGGCAGTGCCGCCCTGCTGTGGACCTCGGCGGTCTTCATCGCCGGGCCCCAGGCGCCGCAATATGCCCGCGGCATGGGGTTTGTGCCGGTGAGCGATTTTAATGAAGCCCTGCGCCGGGCCGAAAAGATCGTCGGCCGCCATCCCCGCATCTTATGCACGCCGGAGTGCTTCTCCGGAGGGGCAGCGGTTCACCTGCACGCCGCAAAAACAGCCAGTAAGGCTTTGGCGTCGCACTCCGACGTGAAGGGGATAAATACGGATAATGAGCATTGTTGAGTTAACGTTTTCGGCCTCGTTACGGGCCGATCAAAAAACCTTCCGGCATCTGCCGGAAAAAACCAGCAAAAAGGAGGCGTGCAATGGCTAATGTTACACGGAGAGAGTTTTTGGCAAAAAGTGCGAAAGCAGGCGGCCTTGTCATGGCATCGAGTGTTGCCCCGGCCTTTTTGAAATACACCTTTGCCGAAGAAAAATATGCCGCCTACTTAGAAGCGAAAATCAACTGGCGACAGGTCGAGGGAGAAACCATCAAAGTGCTGGTCACCCCGGCCCATTACTTTAACAAAATTCGTGCCGTCACGCCGCAGTTCGAGGAACTGACGGGTGTAAAGGTGGAATTTGACATCATTCCTCCGCGCGAAATGAGGGAAAAAGCAGTATTAGACTTCGGGGCTAAAAGTGGCAACTATGCCAGCCATACCGGGGACCCAATGTATCTGGCGCTTTACGAAGCCAATAAGTGGGTGGACCCGCTGGATGATTATTTGAACAATCCCCAACTGACAGACAAGAAGTGGTTCGATCTCGAAGATATTATCCCGCTGTGGAGAAAAGCCAACACCATAAATGGCAAGCTTTACGGAATGCCTGCTGAAGGAGAAGCCACAATTCACGTCTACGACAGCGAGCTTTATACTCAACAAAAGTTGTCTCTCCCGGAGACAATGGACGATTTCATGGCGACCGCCAAGGCGCTGAACAAAATCGACGGAAAAATCGCCGGGGCTGCTTTGCGAGGGTTCCGGGGAGCCGGCCAAAATATGTACATTTGGCCGTCACTTTTTCTGGCGTGGGGCGGCAAATGGTTTGATGGCAGCGGCAACCCCCAGGTGAACAGTGAAGCTGGAATCAAATCTTTGGAATATTACTGCGAGCTTCTTCAAAACTACGGGCCAGCCGGTGTGGAAAACTGGAACTGGCCTGAAATCATGGAGGCCTTTGCGGGCGGCAACGTCGCCCAGTTCATCGATTCCAACTCAACAGCGTCTGTGATTGAAAACCCGCAAAAATCCAAACTGGCTGGTAAGACCGGCTATCGACGCTGGCCTAAAGGCCCCTCCGGCCGCAGAATCTCCAGCATCTGGAACTGGGTAATGCCCATAAACTCTTCTCTACCGCCTAAACAAAAGACCGCGACCTGGCTCTACATCCAATGGGTGGCCTCGCGCCCGACTCAGCTTTCTTCTGCAATCTATAAGGAAACGCCGGACGCCGTGGTGCGCACCGGCGTTAACCGGATTTCGATCTGGAAGGATCCGGTCTACCGCAAAGTCATCAATTTTACCCCCGACTATGCCGAGGTTGTTTTAACGGCCATGCGTGATGATACCGATCCCGATTGGCGGCCGCGTGTCCCGCAGTGGCCTAAAATCGGGGAGGTTATGGCCGTTTCTATCCAGGCCGCCCTCGTAAAGCAAAAATCACCCAAACTCGCCTTGGATGAGGCTAATACCGAAATTTCCAAAATCATGAAACGCAGCTGATTTGTCTCCCATTGCCGGGTCGGAGATGATTGTCTTGTCCATACCGACCCGGCACCACAAGACAAAAGGACAGGGCGATATGCACATAGCCGCAAAGAAGAAACAAAAAAAGCCCGGATACCAGTCGCAATGGGAGCACTTCGGCTATGCGATGATTTCTCCAAGCATTGCTTTTCTCGTACTTGTGACGACAATTCCCTTGATATCACTGTTGATCATGAGTTTTTGCCGCATCGACCTGACCTATCCACTGGATAATGGATGGGTCGGCTTTCAAAACTACATCGAGATGACTGAGGACGCGCGCTTCTGGTTTTCGGTTAAACTCACCGGCATTTATACCGTCATTACAGTTTTTTTGCAGGTCATCATCGGTTTGGCCTTGGCGATGGCCTTTTTTCGCGGTTTTAAGGGCCAGGGATTTATGCGGGTAAGTGTTCTTTTGCCCATGATCCTCGCACCCGTTGTGGTCGGCCTGGCCTGGCGGACGCTGATTTTAACGCCAGAGTACGGCATACTCGATTACCTGTCGATTCTTGCGGGGTTCGGATCGAAGCCATGGTTAGTGGACCCCGCCTGGGCGCTTTTTTCCGTTATTATCATTCATACCTGGCAGTGGACGCCCTTCGCGTTTCTTGTTTTTCTCGCAAGCCTGAACGCCATGCCGGAAGAGCCACTCGAAGCGGCCCTGCTGGATACCCGTTCAGGTTGGCAGCGATTTCGCTTTGTCATTTTACCGATGCTGCGGCCGGCCATCATCATTGTGTTGATTTTTAGAACGATGATTGCCATTCGCGCCTTTGCAGCCATCTTTTCCGCAACGGGCGGAGGACCGGGAACCGCTACGGAGATTCTGAATTTATATGCTTACAGGGTGTCTTTCAATTCGCTGGATCTTGGGTACGGGGCGGCATTGGGCACGGTTTTACTGCTGATTACGGTTATCATATCGTTGGTTTTTTTCAAAATGCGTCGGGTCGCATGAGGCCTTTAGAGGATTGAATCATGACCCAAATCGGTGAAACATACCCGTTGTTTAAAGGCTTCACGTCAGTCTTTAAATACATCCTGTTTATTTTGATGATTTTTATTTGGGTATTTCCGGTATTATGGGTGTTTTTAACTTCTTTTAAATCAAGAACGGATATTTTCACTTTACCGCCGAAAATATTTTTCAACCCGACCTTCGAACACTACATTGAGGCCTTTTTAAGGACTTCGGATATAACGCACAGCCTTTCAAACAGCATAGTGGTCGCCTCATTGACCACGTTGATGACGCTATTGATCGCAGTGCCGGCCGGTTATGCTTTTTCCAGAATAAGGTTTCGGTTCCGCAGCCAACTCTCTTTTTTTGCCCTGATGACACAGATGTCACCGCCGATCGGTATGATCATTCCATATTTTTTTATCTTAAGCCGCACGAACATGCTGGACAGTTATGCGGGGCTGATCGCGATTCACATGACATTGACAGTGCCGTTCAGCATCTGGCTGATGATTACCTATTTTCAAGATATCCCGGTTTCTCTGGAAGAATCTGCGGCCATCGATGGCGCCTCCCCCTTCAGCACGTTTCTGCGCGTGGTGCTGCCAACCGCCTGGGGTGGCGTCGGGGTTACGGCAATTTTTGCCTTCATCGAGTCCTGGAACGAATTTTTGTATGCTGTTGTTCTCACCGGCAGCCGGACCAAAACGGTTCCGGTGGCAATATTCGGCTTTCTGACGACCGAAGAAAGCCTGTGGGGGCCCTTTACGGCTACCGGAGTCACCATCATGGCGCCGGTCATCGTGGTGGCCCTTTTCGCGCAACGCCAAATGATAAAGGGAATGACCCTGGGCGCTACCAAGGGGTGATCCCCTTTATGGCTACAAGATCAGCACACAAATCGGAGGTTCGCCATGAAAAATCGTGACAATAAAATAAAACTGATGATGCTCGGACTGGATGCAGCACTGCCCCACCTGATCCTTAAATTTACGGAAGAAGGCGCAATGCCGGTGACAAAAAAACTGATGGAAAGAGGTTGGTTTTCACCCATGATCACCACCTTCCCACCGCTAACGGCAGCCGCCTGGGGTGCCATCACCAGTGGCGCCGGACCCGGGACGGCCGCTATTCCGAGCCTCATGGTGCATAAACCGGGAGAACCGCTAGATAAATGGCACACGTCGTTTTGCCGACACATCCTCAAGGCGGAAACGATTTGGGAGGCCGCCGCTAAAAAGGACAAGAAGACGTTGCTGGTCAACTGGCCCGTAACCTGGCCATTGGGCGGGTTGAAAAAGGGTATCCAACTCTCGGCCTCTTTAAATCCACCCTTTCGATATTTCTATATGCCGTTGTGGGATATTGCGTCTTCATCCATTTTCTCCACCCAAACGGAACGTTGTAACCAAGTCCCCGGAAGGGCCGTCAAGGTCCTTTTTGAACCGGCATCCGGTTGGGTTAACCTGCCGGATCGTGTCGAACCACCGCTGGAAATCCGGATTAACGTCCCGCCGACGTATGCCAGGGGCCCGCAATATCATGCGGTCATTCTGGGGACGGGGAAAGGGTATCAAACTCTCATTGTTTCCCGAACGAAAAATGTCCAGGATGCCGTCGCCGTTATCAAGCCTGGTGAGCGCAGCCCATGGTTAACCGAAACCTTCACCGATAAGAACGGCCACTTTCACAAAGGGCGTTTTTACTTTCACTTGATTGAGCTATCCGGGCCGGATAAGTTCAAGCTGTACCAGAGCGCCATCAATACGGCTGAAAACATTACCGATCCGCCCGAATTAAACAACGGGTTATTAAAAAGCACCGGTCCATACATGGAGGTGGATGACCCATGGGCCTACATGGACGGTTGGGTGGACATGGACTTTTATTTGAACCAACTCACCGCCCATAACAACTGGTGGGAAAAAGCCACGCGATTCGGGTTAAAAGAAATCGACTGGGACATGGCCTTTAGCTGGGTGGGCACGATCGATCACATCCAGCATGTCCTTTATGGCGGAGTAGACCCCAAATCGAGTTACTACGATCCGCAGGAAGCACCGCGCTGGATGAATTGCATTCGTCGGGTCTACACCGAGGTCGATGAAAGAATCGGACGAATTCTGGCCGACATCGATTTAGACAACACGTTGGTTTGTCTCGTATCGGATCATGGATTTTCAAGCATCGAGCAAAATCCTTATCTGAAGCACCACCTGTCAAAGGCCGGTCTGCTTTCCTACGAACTCGATCTTCATTCGGGTGAAATGAAGATCGACTGGAGCCGTACCAAATGCTTCCCGCTCGAGCCCTGTCACGCCCATATATTTGTCAATTTGAAGGGGCGAGACCCAGACGGAATCGTCGAGCCTGAAGATTATGAAAAAGTACAAGAGGAGATCATTGGCGCCTTGCTGGGCATCCGGGATCCGAATACCGGTGAGCGTATCGTGGCGACAGCCATCCGAAAACAGGAAGCCGGTACTTTAGGCGTATTTGAAAATCAAGGCTTCGACCGCATTGGAGATGTCCTGTTCGGGTTGAAGCCGCAATACATGGCCAATCCCTTTGTTTACCCGGTCGCTGTAAAGTATCGGGACGGAACAGAGCGGATGGTCCCCAACCCGGAGGGTTTCGAACCCGCAAAGCTTCATCGTAACTTTACCGGTGTTCACCTGGCATTGCCCGCTATCAAGGAAATGCACGCGACGGTGGTCCTGGCCGGCGGCGGAGTTCCCCACGTCAAGCGGAAAAACCCGATCAATGTCATCGACCTGGCACCAACCTTGGCCTATCTTCTCGGCACCCCCATTCCAAAGGATGCCGAGGGTAATATTTTAAAAGAAATGATATGAGGCCTATCGATCGATTCGAGGATAAAAATGGCTCAAGTCACACTGAAGGACGTCAACAAGAAATTCGGCAAAACAATTGCGGTCAAAGACTTTTCACTCAATATTGCTGAAGGTGAATTCGTCGTATTCGTCGGACCTTCGGGTTGCGGTAAAAGTACGACTCTACGCCTCATTGCCGGGCTCGAATCGATTACCTCGGGAGAAATCTTCATCGGTAAACGGTTGGTAAACGATGTTCATCCACGAGACCGTGACATAGCGATGGTGTTTCAAAACTACGCCCTATACCCGCAGATGACGGTTCTCGAAAACATGAGCTTCGCTCTGCGGATGCGCAAGCTACCCAAAAAAGAGATAGATGGCATCGTTCAGCATTCGGCCCAATTGCTGCGGATTGAAAACCTGCTTGACCGCAAGCCGGGCCAGTTATCCGGCGGTCAGCGTCAACGGGTCGCTTTGGGTCGATGCATCGTCAGAAAACCGAAAGTTTTTCTTTTTGACGAGCCGCTCTCAAACCTCGATGCCAAACTCCGAATCGCCATGCGCGCCGAACTACTTGAACTTCACCAGCGCTTAAACACGACGGTGATTTATGTGACGCACGATCAACTTGAGGCGATGACCATGGGCGATCGTATTGTCGTGATGAAAGATGGCGTCATCCAGCAGGTCGATCACCCTGAGGCGGTTTATGAGCGCCCCATCAATCGCTTTGTAGCCGGATTTATCGGATCGCCGACGATGAATTTTATTGAATGCAGGCTCTCGCGAAATAATGGCGATTATTCTGCCGCTACCGATACTTTTCAATTACGAATACCCAATGAAAAATCAAGGGCAGCCGAAAAATACGTCGATCGCAAGGTGGTGCTTGGCATTCGTCCCGAGCATATAACCGATTCTGCCAGTCTGTCGCAACCGGATGCCAAGCAAACTTTCATGGCGGTCGTTCGGGTTATTGAGAGTGCCGGCTCGGAAAAACTGGTTCACATCCGGGCAGGCGAAGACGCCATGGTGGCACGCCTTGATCCGCATGTTCATCTAAAAACCGGCGACAACGCCGCCTTCACGGTCCGAATGGAGTCCGCGCACCTTTTCGATCTAATAACCGGCGAAACTCTGATGTGACACGACCCACAGGTTAGGGCTCATCCGCTTTCTTTATCAGGCACTTCTGAGAGTTCGATTCATATAATGAAAGGCAGGCCAATGAAAAAAATCGGCATCATCGGAACCGGCGTCATGGGGGTGACCGTGGCCTTGAAAGCCATGGCCGACGGTTATGGCGTCATCGCCTTCGACAGTAACCCAAAAACGTCGGATAAGTGCCGGGACTTAGGGCTGGAGATGGGCCAAAATCCGGCTGAAGTGGCGCGTAATGTCAAGATCGTGCTGCTGTTTTTACCGGGACCGGCGCAGGTGATTGACTGCGTCACTTCCGGGCGGGGATTGCTGGCCGCGCTCCAACCCGGGGCCGTCATCGCCGACATGAGTACGATCGATCCGGACACGACGGTGCGCATGGCGGCGATGGCCCTTGAAAAAGATGTCGGATACTTGGACGCACCCGTTCTGGGCCGGCCGGCCACGGTGGGAAAGTGGGCGATTCCGGTCGGGGGCCGCGAAGAAGATCTCACGCTCTGCCGACCGGTATTCGAACTTGTGGCGGCCAGTATTTACCACATGGGCCCGTCGGGCACCGGACACAAGGTAAAGCTGCTCAACCAGTTGATGTTCGGCGCCATCAATGCCATGACGGCCGAAATGATGGCCATTTCCGAAAAAGTCGGCATCGCTCCCAAGCTGTTGTATGAGACCATCGCCGCCAGCCAGGCCGGCACGGTCAGTAACTTGTTCAAGGAGCTGGGGGCCAGGATCGCCACGGATGACTACGCAAATCCCACCTTTTCGATCGATTTGCTGATAAAAGATGTGCGCTTGGCCGTGGAAATGGCCCAAAAGAGTGACGCACCACCCCTGGTGGCGCGCAGTGTGGAATTCTTGAACGAAGCCGCCCGGGCGCAGGGACTTGGGAGCATGGATACCGCCGCGATGTGGAAATGCTACCGTCAGTTCTGGGAAAAGACCGAACCGGACTCAGGCGAGAAGAAAAAGGCACGATGAAAACCATTGAAGAATTGCGGCAACGGCTCGCCGAACTCGAGCGGGAGATCGCCGAGACCAAGAAACGGCTCCCGGCCCATTCGGTCAAACCGCCGGTGATGATGGATCTGCTGGCGCTGGAAGACGAGCACGATGCCGTGCGGGCTCAGATCGAGCTGATGAAAGAAGAAAACCCGGAACGCTGAGCCGCCTCGACGCACCGTCGTGGTGTGGCGATACCCGCAGGAGGACAGATGAAAAGAGCGGCGGTTTTCGATGCCACCCTAAAAAACTACCTGGCGCAAATCGGTGGCGTCGATTTACAGGCACGCGCGGATAGGTTGGGCGCAACGGTCAGCGAAGGGGCGCTGCTTCTCCTGCTGTACAAAATCCCTTACCGGGTTTCGGGCCAAGGCGTTTTCGATGCCGATGGACAAAGGGCCGATTTCGCAGTGAGCGTCGTGCTGTGCCGCTACATCCTACAGTGCCCGGATACGGTGCCCGCGCCGGGCGCATGGATGACCTACCGGGGATTCAGAGATGCCGCTCCGCTGACCGGTTATTTCACGGCGAACTCGAACACGGTTATCGAAACCACCTTCGCGGGCCGGCTGGCACCGCTCAGGGACGCCTGTCACCGCCGTGGAGGGCGCATTGTCGACGAGCCGAGTTTCGATCTTGCCGTCGCCTTCGATTTCCTGCCGCGCATCCCCGTCGCCTTGCGCTTCAACGACCGCGACGACGAGTTTCCCGCCCAATCCTTGGTCCTGTTCCGGCAATCCGCCGAACACTACCTCGACATGGAATGCCTGTCCATCGGGGGGACCTTGCTGGCGCGGTTGCTGGTGGACGGGGCTGCAGGGAACAAGGTTGAGAAAAACAGCGCCGGTCCGATCGGTCAAGCAGGGCACTTGTCCGCAGCCGCATCATCGACCGGATATAAATCCGGGGAGGCCAAACGATGATCATCGAACAGCTCGAAATCGGGGCCATGGACAATTTCAGTTACATCGTCGGCTGCGGAAAGACCCGCAAGGCGCTGGTGATCGATCCCGGCCGCGACGCTCGGAGAATCGTGTCCGCGGCTGAAAAACGGGCGCTCTCCATCGAAACCATCGTCAACACCCACGGCCACGGCGATCACACCGCCGGCAACGCCGCCTTGAAGTCCCTGACCGGTGCTAAAATCGTTATCCACGAGCTGGATGCCGCTGGTTATCCCGAAGCGGATGTTTTCTTAAAAGATGAAAAACATCTGCGACTGGGCGACCTCTCATTCGAGATCATCCACACTCCCGGGCACACCCCCGGCGGCATTTGCCTCCATGCTCAGGGAAACCTGTTCACCGGCGACACCCTTTTTATCGGCGACAGCGGCCGCACCGACCTGCCCGGCGGCGACCGCCCCACCCTGGGAGCATCCATCCGCCGCCTGATGCAACTGCCGGACGAGACCGTCATCTGGCCCGGCCACGACTACGGCCCCACGCCGACCTCGACCATCGGCTGGGAAAAACGCCACAATGTCAACGCCCGGGAGTACGGCTATTACGTGAGGGAGTGATCGGCTGGAAAAGAAATCATGTTTTAGCGGATAATAACAATTCCAGATCGGCTCTGTCTTGAGTGCGATCGGACAGCTTTTTTGCACGTATCAAATTTTGGCGATCGATATAATTGACGATATGTTCGCCGTAGAGACCCAGTACTTTATTTTGCCATACGTCGTCAAAGTCCAGTCCCTTTATCGAGGTTATGATATCGATTCTTACCGGTTCGTAGCCAAGTTGGATGATATTTCCCTCTGTTGAAAAATCCTCGGCGGTGAGATTCAAAGACCCGAATCCAAACTCGTTCAGCGCAGCTAATATTTTTTTTGCATTTTCAGATGTCGCCTCGACCAGGATATCGATATCCTTGGTGTAGCGCGGTCGCGCGTGGAACGCTACAGCAAAGGCCCCGATAATACAGTAGCGGACACTATGCCTGTTTAATAATTCTAAAAACTCTTCGTAATCTTTTTCCGTCTTCACGAAATTCCAGACCCTTGAATTTAAAATATTCTTCGCGCAACGCTTGAACGCACGCCAGCCTTTCTTCACATGAAAGACTCATGTAGTAAGCGTTGTCAAAATCCCGAGCCTCTTCAAACGACCCGGCCTTGTTGATCCAAATCTTTTTCATTTCGTAAGATTATCATTTGTTAGAAAATAGCACAATACACGGTGCCCCCCCCCCGCATTTTGGACAGGTGCAAGGCGTCAAGCTGCCCCGTTTTTTCATGTGGTCCAGGTCCGGCACCGGATACTCCGAAATCCTGACCTCTTCCATGATATGAGACGCATTCATAAGGCTCTCTTGTGCGAAGCACATACGGTAAATTCCAGCTGCCAGGCACCGCCGTCCGAAAAGCTTATCGAAGAGATCCGCCGCCCTCTTTCATAAGCCCGCACCTGCTGTTTTTTCGGGAACCCGACATCAAAGCCCATCCGCGCGTCCGCTGCCTTTACTTAACCAGCACCTTGCAACCGCTGACAACCAGGTTTAAACCCACCGGGCTGTGTCACCCCCCCTAACGTGATCCAGCAATATTATCGTCTGCTCATGCGATCGTCGTGCCCCTCACCGATCTCTTCTCCTAATTGGACGGCGCACTCCAGCATGAGTGCGTGCACGAAGGCTTGGGGCAGATTTCCGCGCATTTCCCTCTGCACCACATCGCACTCTTCGGCATAAAGACCCGGGGGACCGCAGGCCGCGCGCGAGCGCTCGAACCACCTGCCGGCCTCTATTTTATTACCCAGCCGCAAATAAACCAAAGCGATCCAGTAGCCGCGGCGCGCCGCTCAGAGTTCTCCCCGCCGGCCCAGCTCCTTGATCCTGTCGCCGATGCGGCAGGCCAGGGCCTGGATCGTGAGGGACGGATTGACGGCACTTGAGGTGGGAAACAGTGAGCCGTCGCAGATCCACAGGTTGGGAATGTCCCATGTCCGTCCGTCGGCGTTGGTGACGCTGGTGGCCGGATGATCGCCCATGCGGCAGGTGCCGAGCAGATGCGCCGTGCCGCCCGTCTCCCAGATATCGCTTCCACCGACGGCCTCCAGGGCCCGGCGCATGTAATTCAAGGCATGCCGGTAGAGTTTCCGGTCATTTTCCGAGTAGCTGAATGTGACCCGCGGAATTCGCAAACCGTACCGGTCGGTTTCTTCGGCCAGTTCGACCCTGTTCTCCTCCCGTGCTTCTATCTCCCCCACAATTTTGAGGCCGGCCTGGTGAATGTACTTCGCCATTTCGTTGCGCAGTTCCATGCCCCACAGACCGCGGGTCGTCGCCACGCTCTTGGCCCACTCGATAGGCAGCGGACCCTGGCTCAGGAATATGTAACCGCCGTCAAAGTCCTTGCCCGCATCGGTGTAGTTCCAGTGCTCGGATATGGCCATGCACGGCGGTCCCTTGTACCACCTGATTTCCTCCGGCATGGTCGCCCACACGGCGTGGTTGGATTGCGGCATCAGGTACCGGCCGACCAGCCCGCTGGAGTTGGCAAGACCGTCCGGAAACTGCGGACAGGCCGAATTGAGCAGCAGGCGCGGCGTCTCGATCGTGTACCCGGCGACCACGACATGGCGGGCCTTCTGCCGGCGCCACTTCCCCGCTTTATGATACATCAGGCCCGTCACCCGGCCGTTGCCTCCCATTTCGATCCGGCCCACCATCGCCTGGTCGCGGATTTCCGCCCCGGCCCGAAGGGCCCGCGGAATCCAGGTAATCAGAACACTTTGTTTGGCGTTGGTCGAGCAGCCGACAACGCAAAAGCCGCGATAAACGCAGGGATGCGACTTTCCCCGCGGCGCGGAGACGGTCGCCAGCGGGGTCGGCGCCCATTTTATGCCCAGCGCCTCGGCCGCGCGCGCCAGCACCAGCCCGGAGCCGTTGACTTCGTGCGGCCGATAGGGATATCGACCGCGCGGCGGCCCCCAGGGGTACTTTACGGGACCGGAAATTTTCAGCGCCTGCTCGACGTGGGCATAATACCGCCACATTTCCTCCCACGGCACAGGCCAGTCGACGCCGTAACCGAGCTTCGACCACGACTGGAACCGCTCTGGACGCATCCGCAGCGAGACCATCGTAAAATGGACCGTAGAGCCGCCGACACCGCGGCCCGAATTGTTGCTGCCGAACTCCAGGGGATCGTCGCCGCCGCTGATGCGATCATCGGTCCAGTAGAGTTTCTGCTGCACCGTCTCGTCGGAGGCGAAGTCTTCCAGCGGCCGCCAGAACGGTCCGGCGTCGAAGGCGATGACCGAAAATCCGGCCTCCGCCAGCCGGCAGGCCAGCGTGCCGCCGCCGGCGCCCGTGCCGACAATGGCGAAATCGACTTCAGCGCTCTCCTCGAAGCGCCGCATCGGAACCCATTTCCCGGCTCGAAAGACATCCGGGGCTCGTCCGAAGTCCGCCGCCGGTCGTGTTTGCCTATCGCTCATCATATTCCTCCGCCGCCTCCCAGGGATCATGGCGATCGGGGCGAAGCCTGACGTAGCCGCGCGGCGATGCGGGCCCGCCGAAGCCGATCTCGCTCCAGGCCGCCGGATGGGCGTAATAGACGGAAACGATGTCGTGCAGCAACCGGCTCTTGAAAAATTGCGCGGCGGGAAGCTGCCGCCACCCGTCGCTCTCGACCTCGCCCTGCTGAACGGCGCGCAGGATGTCATCCTGCCGTTCGGGCGGCAGATCGCAGAACGAATCGCCGAAGCGGCGGCGGCTCTCCTCGTCGATGCCCTGAAGACCCTGGCGCCAAGCTTCCTGCAGGGGCGGCATACCGGCGTAGCGCGTCCCGTCCGTGCGGTCCTCGAAAAGCTTGGCGTCGATAAAGGGCGCGATCGGCACGGGAGAATCAGAGCGATCCGGCTGGGGAATGATGCGGGCGCCGATCGCCTCCAGGATGGCCCATTCATGCGGATCGAAAAAGCGGCGGGCGGGGATGTCGCGCCGGCGCTTTTCCACCACCCTGCGGGTCTGCTCGTTCCAGGAGGGTGTGTGGCGCTTGGACAAGACATCGTAGCGGGGAAATCGGGGAATGAATTCGCTCATGAGCGCTCCTTTGGCGTCAGCAGAGCCAGGGCGCCCAAGCCCGCCAGCGCGATGCCGGTGAAACCCGGCGGCGCGGGCACCGGCGGACCCTGCAGCACCATCTGGCGCCAGTTGCGCCAACCGCCCATATTGCGCTGAATGCCGTATGAATGAAAGAAGGCGCCGGCAACGCCCATCGCACCGACCGATTTCAGTATGACGGACGCGGCCCGCACCCTCCCCGCCGTGGGCTCGATCGCCGCCGCGGCGAGGGCCAGGCCGGCGACCGGCGGCTCAATCAACGGCACATACATGATCGGGTCTTGAAATGCGCCGCGAAAATGCAGCAGCAAGACCTCGGCCATCGTCCCCAGCAATCCGAACGCCGAGAGCGCGGCGAGCCCTCTTCCGGCGGCCCGGTTCGAAATGGGTCGGCTTTGCCGGGAATCATGTTCCAGCAGTTCGGCCGCAAGCCCGAACAGTCCCGCCATGGAGAGCGCCCCCGGCGCACCGATGGGCGCGGCGTAGAAAAGATTATGCCAGCCGAACCCGCCTTCGCGCTTGACGACGTTGTAGAGATGAAACCCGAGACCGGCCATGCCGGTGAGCACAGCCGCGCCGAAGAGACCTTTGCGGACCGCGCCGCCGCCATTATCCCGCGAGATCGCGGCGCGCGAACTCTCTGCCAGGGACAGGGCTGACACCACGGGCGCGATAAACATGGCCCGGTTGGCAAAGCATCCGCGGTAATGCTCGAGCAGGCTGTCGGCCAGCACGCTGAAGGAGAGCATCGCCGCGGCCTGATAAAGACGCTTGGCCGCGCCGCGGGTGGGGGCGGGCAAATGGTCGCGCTCAGACGCTTTTCGGAGTGCGCGGGAACTTGTCTCCAATTGATTTGGGCCGGCTTCCGGCCGATTTTTCGCCGGTATTTTCCGTCCGATACGCCGCACCACCGCCCACGCCGCCAATCCCACACCGACGGCCAGGCCGGCCTGGAGAAGCCTCGAGTGGATGCATTGACTGCTCATTGGCCACCTTTCCGATAGGACAGTTGCCCATACCTCGGTACAGGGAAGAGATCGATTCAGCTCCATTGCGGGTGCCGCAGCGGCTCGATCCCCGTTTTCGACCGGGGCTTTGGGTGATATCCCGCTAACGGCGGCCGTCGCTCCGCCGAGACATGCGAAAAGGTCTTCAAAATTCTCCCGCGCCGCAGTAGACCGTTTACTGCGGCTGATGATAGAATCCGCAACAGATGCCCGAATTTGACCATGGCATTAGAATAATAAACATTTGTCAAGAGCCCGGCATGGTAAAAATCTGATCGGGCAACCGCTGATAGAAATATTTATCGGCAAAACGTTTCCTGTTGACGCTAAGGACATTGAATTTTAAAACAGGGTCGTAACTTAGGAACTTTTTTGGAGCCCTTATAGGAGGGTTTATGGATTGGATGTCAATAGCACTTGAAAAAACCCGTTTTACTCAAATGCTCATCGATGAAAACGGGTTGGACCGCAAAGGGTTCGACGGCTGGGTTTTTTGTCCCGGCATGCCGTTCAATTCACTCGAGAAATGGTGGGGCGATCACGGCCGGCGGGCTTATCCCCACGAGGGCGTTGATTTTTGCCTATACCGGGACCACGCGGGGCAAACGCGCCGGCTCGATAAAACCAGCCGAATCCCGGCGATGCACGACGGCGTGCTTAAAGCGGTCTTTACCGACTATCTGGGCGAGGCCCTGATTATCGAACATGACAACCCAACGGGTGACGATCATAGGTTCCTGTCGATCTACGCCCACACGCGGCCGCTGACCGGGGTTGACATCGGAACGGTAATAAAAAAGGGCGACATCATCGCCACCCTGGCCGACACCGTCGGCTCCAAATCGGGCATCATCCCGCACCTGCACTTTTCGCTCGGCATTCCCGCCCCCTTCTTTTCCTATGACCCGTTTACCTGGAAAACCATCCAAACCCCGGAGATGATCACCTTGCTGGATCCTCTGCAAATCATCGATGGGTCCTCTCACACGCTTGAGTCCGCAAATTCGTTTTGCCGGGCGCTCTAAAGCCTTGTCACCCTTTAATTGTCCAAGGCGGTCTACGCCGCAATCAAAGATATGTAAAAATTTTTAAGTCTTCGCCATAGCCGTAAGGCTGCAGCGCTGCCGGTGTCCGTCTTGTGGCGGCATCATCGATCCTCCTGCGGCATGGAGTTTATCCGTTCTTTTAACTGGTGCAGCTTCTCGCCGAAAAGTTCATAAATATCCTTGCGGTGACCGATATAGTGTATTTCGATAAGCCCGTCATCCTGCTTGACTTTGTAAATGATACGGTACCGCTTGGCTCTCAGCGAGAGATAGCCTGCCAACTCTCTTTCGAGAAGTTTGCCGATATGAGGATGAAAAGGTATTTTCTCGATTTTTGATTTGACAAGAGGTTTGAGACTGGGATGAAGCTTTCGAATCTGGCGGCGTGAGGTTTCAGAATAAATAACCTTGTATGATCCGGGCATCAATCAGCCCAGACATCTTTGTGAGAAAAAACCCTGCCCTTGCGAAAATCCTTCTCCGATGCTGCCAGCGCTTTGACAATATCAGGCGATGCCAGGATTTCGATGGTCTCCAGAAGCCCCTCGTAGCGTTCCGGCGTCATCATGACTGTGACCGGTATTCCGTTTTTGGTGACTGCAATCGTAGAGTCCTCAACGGTCATCTCCTTAACGATATCGAGCAGCTCCTTCTTGACCTTGGTTATCGGAATTATTTTTTGTATTTGATCCATGTCTGTCACCATTAGTTTTTTTTATTGGTATAATAATTTTCTTGTAAAGAAATGTCAATATATCGCGATTGTCCACCGGCCATGGGAGCGGAATCGGGCCGCGGTATTCAACGATGCGACCGATCTCCTTGACCCTATCGGGAAACTGCCCATATTTGAAGCGGGAAACAATCTGGGTCAACATGAAACCCGCATGGACACGACCGGCATTCGGCCATGAAACGTTATTGAGATGACCTGTCGATGTTACCCTTGGAAGGACCGCAAGTACCCATGAGGAACTCCCCGTTTCCCGAGCAAGATACTGTTTCGGATATGGCAGCGGACATAGGGCGTTATGCTTGGCTGCCGATACCGGTTTTTTTGGTACTGTTTGGAACCCTCCGGCTGGCGGATATGACGGTTGTTTGGGAGCCGGCATTTTTGCTGACGCTGCTGAATTTTGTTTTTTCCACCACCGTCTCGCTATTCGTCTCCTATCTGGCGGCGCTCAGTTTTTTCCGCAATGCCTCCTTCACCGTGTTGATGCTGGGCTGTGGCACATTGTTTTTTGGCATCGTCAGCCTCATCGCGGCCGTCGCCATTCATTTCGGGCAGATCAACATCGCCCTGACGATTCACAACATCGGTGTCTGTTTTTCCGGGGCATGCCATTTTCTGGCGGCTGCTTCAACCCGGCGGATCGATCGTCGGATCGAACGGCACGCCATGCTGATCCTGGCCATTGCCTATGCCAGTGTTCTGGCGGTTACGGGTGTGCTGACATTTGCGGCCTTCGAAGCGATGACGCCTGTTTTTTTCATCCAGGGCCAGGGCGCGACGCCCCTGCGACAGGCGGTGCTCGGCACGGCGGTGGTCCTTTTTACTTTTTCCGGGCTGATGATCAGATATTTTTTCGATGGTTTCCATCGGCAATTCGCACGGTGGTATGCCCTCTCGCTGGGGTTGATCGCAACGGGCCTTTTCGGGGTGCTGGTCACCACCAATGTCGGCAGCCCGTTGGGGTGGGCCGGTCGGTCGGCGCAATATCTGGGCGGCATTTACATGCTCGTGGCGGTGCTTGCCGCCGCTCGAAAAAGCGGCGAGTGGGATGCGGCCCTTCAGGTCGCCCTGAAAGAAAGTCAAGAGCGCTACCGCACCCTGACAGAGGCGACATTCGAAGGGGTCGTCATCAGTGAAAATGACGTTATCGTCGATGTCAACGAACAGTTTTGCCGCATGCTCGGCTGTACCGAAGACGATGTGATCGGCAAAGAAATCGACTATCTGATACCGGACGGGGATCGCCAGCAGGGAATAAACAGCCAACCTTCCGATCTGAATGCAGCGTCAGCGCATACTATCGTCAGAAAAGACGGTGAAACGATTATCGTCGAATCCCGCAACCGGTTCACTACGCGCCAGGGCAACCGGATCCGGTATTCCGCCATTCGTGATATCACCGCTCAGAAGCACTCCGAAGACGCACTGCGGAAGCTGAATGAAACTCTGGAGCAGCGGGTGGCCGAGCGCACCGCCGTGGCGGAAACGCGCGCCCTCCAGCTGCAACAGCTCGCCCTGGAGCTGACCGGTACCGAGGACCGCGAGCGGCAGCAGATCGCCCTGATTCTGCACGATGACTTGCAGCAGTGCCTCGCGGCACTGCGCTACCATCTGCAACTGCTGATCCCGACCGAGACCACCGCCGATATCGACGGCATGCGGCAACAGATTCGGAAATTGGAAGGACTGATTGATGAGAGCATGCAAAAATGCCGGTCATTGTCGCACGAACTGAGCCCGCCGGTGCTGCACGAAAGCGGGCTTTCGGCCGCACTGGCCTGGCTGGCCAGGGACATGCAGGCCAAACACGGGTTTCAGGTGGACCTCGACATCGATCCTGACGCCGATCCGAGTTCAGTCGCGCTGGCATCGCTGCTGTTTCGTTCCGTCAGAGAGCTTTTGTTCAACGCCGTCAAGCACTCGGGCGGCAGCTCGGCGGCCTTGGCCGCGCGCAGCGAAAACAACTGGATCTCTATCCGTGTTGCCGACAACGGCCAGGGCTGCGATCCCGCCTTAATTCAGGCCAAAGACGGCAGCATGACCGGATTCGGTCTTTTCACCATCGAAGAGCGCATCACTTTTATGGGCGGCCGGTTCGAGATTAGAAGTGGGCCAGGCCGGGGGTGTTGCGTCACCCTGCAAGTCCCGGCCCAATTATCCACTCCCGATCGTCGACGGCATTTGGAACCCGCGGCCATTTTAAGCGAACTTGGTTCCGAGGCCCGTCATGAGACGGAAAAGATCAGAATCCTGCTGGCCGACGATCATGCCGTGTTGCGTCAGGGGCTGTCGAATATTCTGGAAACCCAGAAGGATTTTGCCGTCGTCGGCCAGGCCGTCAACGGCCGCGAGGCTATTCAACTGGCCGCTGAGCTGAAACCGAATGTCATCATGATGGACATCTCCATGCCGGAAATCGGCGGCATCGAGGCCACGGCCGAAATTAAAAAGCGTCATCCCCACATCCGCGTCATCGGCTTGAGCATGCACGACGATGTCGATACGAAGGCGAAAATGTTGCAAGCCGGCGCCGTGGCCTATATTTACAAGGCATCCCCGGCGGCAAAACTGATCGAGGCAATCCGCAGCAGTGCTTATTGAGCAGCCGTCGGATCAGGCGAGATCGAAGCGATCGAGATTCATGACCTTGTCCCACGCGGCCACGAAGTCACGCACGAATGCCGGCTGCGCGTCATCGCAAGCGTAAACTTCCGCGACGGCCCGCAGTTGGGAGTTCGAACCGAAAACGAGGTCGACCCGGGTGCCGGTCCACTTGAGTTCGCCCGTCGCGCGATCATGACCCTCGAACACCTCTTTGTCTTCCGCGGCTGCCTTCCACACCGTTCGCATGTCGAGCAGATTCACGAAGAAGTCATTGGTGAGCGTCTCCGGACGCTTGGTGAAGACACCGTGCGGAGACTGTCCGAAATTGGTATTCAAGACGCGCAGTCCGCCGACGAGAACCGTCATCTCGGGAGCGGTCAGCGTCAACAGTTGCGCCCGATCAACCAACAGCTCCTCGGCCGGGACGGCGTATTTTTTCTTTTGGTAGTTGCGGAATCCGTCTGCCGTCGGTTTGAGCACGTGGAATGACACCACGTCGGTTTGCTCCGGCGAGGCGTCCGTGCGTCCCGGCGTGAAGGGCACGGTCACGTCGTGACCGGCATTCTTGGCCGCTTGCTCGACACCGGCGCAGCCGCCCAGGACAATCAAGTCGGCCAGCGAAACCTTCTTCCCACCTGACTGTGCGCTGTTGAACTCCTTTTGGATTTTCTCGAGGATCTGCAGCACTGTCGCCAGTTGTTCAGGCTGGTTGACTTCCCAATTTTTTTGCGGCGCCAGACGAATGCGCGCCCCGTTCGCCCCGCCGCGCTTGTCGGAACCGCGAAACGTCGACGCCGACGCCCAGGCGGTCGAAACCAGTTGGGAGATGGACAGCCGCGCGGCAAGGATCTTGCCCTTGAGGGCGGCAATGTCCTGCGCGTCGATCAGCTCATGATCGACGGCGGGCACCGGATCTTGCCAGATCAGTTCCTCTGCCGGAACCTCCGGGCCGAGAAAGCGCGCGCGGGGGCCCATGTCGCGGTGGGTCAGCTTGAACCACGCCCGGGCGAAGGCGTCCGCGAACTCCTCCGGGTTCTCGTGAAAACGCTTCGCAATCGGTTTATAGATCGGATCCATCCGCAGCGAGAGGTCGGCCGTGGTCATAATGGTCGTGACCCGCTTCGACGGATCGTGAGCGGCAGGTGCGAGATCCTTTTCATCCGGACTGACCGGGACCCACTGGTTGGCGCCGGCAGGGCTTTTCACCAAATTCCAATCGTAGCCGAACAGCATGTCGAAATATCCCATATCCCACTGGGTCGGTTTCGGTGTCCACGCGCCCTCGATGCCACTGCTGATCGTATCGTCGCCTATGCCGCTTTTGTAGCCGCACCTCCAGCCGAGGCCCTGTTCTTCGATGGTGGCGGCTTCCGGTTCGGAACCCACATTCGCCGCATCGCCGGCGCCGTGGCATTTGCCGAAGGTGTGGCCGCCGGCGACTAAAGCAACCGTCTCTTCGTCGTTCATCGCCATGCGGGCGAAGGTCTCTCGCACGTCACGACCGGAGGCGACCGCATCCGGCTCGCCGTTCGGTCCTTCCGGATTCACGTAGATCAGGCCCATCTGCACGGCGGCCAGCGGGTTTTCGAGATCCCGTTCGCCGGAGTAGCGCTTGTCGGCCAGCCATTCCGTCTCCGTTCCCCAGTAGATATCCTCTTCCGGCTCCCAAACGTCCTCGCGTCCGCCGCCGAAGCCGAAGGTCTTGAAGCCCATCGACTCCAGGGCGCAGTTGCCGGCAAGGATCATCAGGTCGGCCCATGAAATCTTCCGGCCGTATTTCTGCTTGATCGGCCAGAGCAGGCGGCGCGCCTTGTCGAGGTTCACGTTGTCGGGCCAGCTGTTGAGGGGCGCCAGACGCTGATTGCCGGACCCCGCCCCGCCCCGGCCGTCGCCCATGCGGTAGGTGCCGGCGCTGTGCCAGGCCATCCGGATGAAGAGCCCCCCGTAGTGACCGTAATCCGCCGGCCACCAGTCCTGCGAGTCGGTCATCAGCGCATAGAGGTCCTTCTTCAGGGCTTGCAGGTCGAGCTTCTTGAATTCCTCGGCGTAGTTGAACTCCTCGCCCATCGGGTTGCACATGTGCGAATTCTGATGAAGAATCTTGAGGTTCAACTGGTTCGGCCACCAGTCCCGGTTCGACGTGCCACCGCGGGCTATGGGTTGGCTTGTTTTGCCCGTTACCGGGCACTTGCTCTCGTCAGTCATAACGTTTCCTCCTTTTGTTGTCCGAATTTATGCATGGTGCCGCCATGAACAATATGCTCCTAAATAATAATAGTTTTCTTTTAGTATTTAATTTCTTTTGTGTCAACCTCGCCGCATCCCGTTGACGGTTGGGGGTGCGTCAGACGGTATAGAGCACCACCAGGCAGCGGGTCGGCTGGGCGGAGAGGCTTTTGAGCTTGTGAGGGACATCCGAATTGAAATGGATCGATTCGCCGGGTTTGAGCACGTTCTCCTGGCTGCCTAAGGTGAACTCCAAATCGCCCTCCATGACATAGATAAACTCTTCGCCCTCATGTTTGAATGCCACGGGTTTGTGGTCGTGATGGGCTTCGATGGTGATCATGAAGGCGCGCAGGTGGCTGCTGGCCGCTTCCGGCGTCAGGGTGGCGTAGCTGTAGGATTGGGTGCGCTGGTAGTAGGCCTGGGAGCGGCGGTCGCGAATGGCCGCGCGCTCTTCCTTGTGCAGGAAGGTGCCCGGATCGATCTTCATGACCTGGGCCAGGCGCAGAATGAAGCCGACCGGCGGCGACAGCCGATCGTTTTCCACATGGGAGATGAATAGCTTGGCCTGGGCGGCCGCCAGAGCGACCGGCAGGTCCTGATCCTTGAGCATGGCGGCGCGATAGACCAACAGGCGCGCGGCCTCCGTCTGGGTGGCCATGTCGGCGATCATCATCTGGATCGCCTGGTGGCGCGCCAGGGGGACACCGAACTGCTGCCGCTGGTTGGCGTAGCGAACGCCCTCATCAAGGGCGGCCTGGGCGATGCCCAGCGCCTGGGCGGCGATGCCGATGCGTCCGGTATCCAGGGCCGCCAAGCCAATCGCCAACCCCTGGCCGGTGCCTCCGAGCAGGTGGTCTTTGGGCACCATGCAGTCATAGAGCCGGATGGAGGAAACCGGGTTGGCGCGCATACCGCAAAGATCTTCCAGGTCACCCACCACGAACCCCTTGCTACCCCTCTCGGCCACGATCACGCTGATGCCCTTGCGGCCGGCCGCCGGGTCGGTGCGGGCAAACATCAGGCAGATGTCGGCAATGCCGCCGTTGGTGACAAACACCTTGTTGGCACCTGTGGGCGTCAACATTTTTGTTGTGCCGCTTGACATAACCAAGTCTTTAGCCCATTTAATAGCCATGAAAAAAGATAACATCGGCGACCTGAAGGTTAATCTTCGCAAATTCATCAGTTCTGTCATGCAGGGCGAAGTGGTTGAAATATGCAACCGCAACATTAACCGCACGATTTATAGTCAATACAGGTGTTGCGATGAGCGAATCAGATCCCGGCGGCTTGACCCACGGGCAACAGCAGCGCTTCTGGTCCACGATCGAAAGTGCCGGAATCGACCCGGAGATGGTCCGAAAATACGGCAAGCAATCCCGGCGGGTCAGTGTGGCGTCACTGGCCCAATTGCGAGACCTCGTCGGTCCGCCTGAAGCCGCGATGCGCGCGCGATCGGCGGTCAATTCCGGTCGCTTTTCATCGGACGATACCGTCAATCGCGCCATCGCGTATCTCTATGGCGGTACATCCCTGACCACCACGGAAATCGCCGGCATCGAACAGCTCTACTTTCCGGTGGAGGTAATGGTGGTGGCGGAGGCGGACA
This sequence comes from uncultured delta proteobacterium, assembly GCA_963779885.1. Classification (GTDB taxonomy): domain Bacteria; phylum Desulfobacterota; class Desulfobacteria; order Desulfobacterales; family SG8-13; genus JARFQH01. The sequence goes on from CAWAAN010000008.1 coordinate 204,230, forward strand.
AGGTCATACCGGCCAATGAAACCTGGGTGATCGCCCGCGACGAAGGGCCACGGGTCCTGCATTTCGGCACCCTGACGATGGAACCGGGATCCAGGATCGAAATCTACAGCACATTGCTGACGATGACCTGTCAGCGACTGGTACGAAACAGCTGAACGGCACCGCCGGGGCCACCACGCAAAACGGAGGGATTATGGACAACCCGAGCTACGATGTGGGCGTGTTCGCGAGCCCATACGAAGAACCGGCAACTCCCGGCCATAGTCCGGAGGCTGCCGGTGCTGGAAAGGCCGGAAACGACAGGCACTGCGGATGGGGCGGGGGCATTTGCGGAACCAGCGGAACACGGGGCGGCAACGGCGGCGGCGGCTCCCCCGGGGGACCCGGCACCAAGGGCGACGATGGACGGCGAAACGAATTTGCCAGCATCACGATTCATGAGTTGACCGGCGTCCTGGTGGTGGCCTCCCGCGGCGGAGCCGGTCAGGACGGCGGCCGCGGCGGTCAAGGTGCCGACGGCGGCGACGGCGGAGACGGCGGCTCGTCGGGGTATTGCGGCGGCCTGAACTGCGACGGCGGCAATGGCGGCGACGGCGGCCACGGCGGACAAGGTGGTCCCGGCGGCGATGGCGGCGACGGCGGCGACGCGGTCGATATCGACATCTTCCTGACAGACCCCAAAGATCCGAATCTCTACACCAGTCCCTATGAGAGCCGGGGGGGCAAGGGCGGCGCGGGCGGGGCCGGCGGCAAGGGCGGCGCGGGCGGCAAGAGCGGCGGCAAGGGCGCGAGTCCCGGCAACAACGGCACCGACAGTGGCCCCGGCTTGCCCGGAAAAGACGGCCATGCCGGTCGTGCCGGCCTGATCAACGTCAACCCGATTCCTTCTTGACGAGCTGCCGCCAGGCGCATCACTTTGCCCAGGGATGTATTGGCTATCAACTCATGCCGGACCGATCGGCGCACTGCTTGCCGCTTCACGGCGATTGCCAGCGATGAGGCCCTCACCTCCCCGCCACCGGCCCTCGCTGCGCGAACTGGCCGTGCGCCTGGGGGTGGACGAGGCCACTTTCGATCGCGCCTGTTCGGCCCTGACCGGTGATGGCGACAATGCGCGATCGATTCCCCGCCGGGCCGCAACCGCGGAACCGCCGAGGCTGAACGCCAACGACACCCCATTCCAATTCGCCCTGTCGCACCGGACCACCGGTATGGCCCGGCGCCTTCTCTCCGACCCGGGTCATGGTTTTTATGCTCCCGGCGGGGATACCTCTTCGAAAATGGCCGCGATACGGCGCGCGTTCGCCCTGTGGCAGGCAGGGTCTCTTTTTCCCCTGATCGCATCCGCCGCCCGCGCCTTTGGCAGCGACGCCGCCGCGGCGCCGCCGCGAATACCGGATGCCGTCCTCGGCGTTTCCCTCGATGGTCCGGGCGCCGCCGTTTATTTCCGGATCGACCCCAGCGGCGCGGCGGCGGCCTGGACGGTCTTGTCTCAATGGGTCGCCACCCAATTTTCCAACGGCGCTCGCGTCCAAAAACTCGTTGCCGGCCTGGCAGGCGCGGCGCACCTGGTTGGCGTCGGCATCGAAGGCGTCGATACCCGGCCGGGGCGTTTGAAAATCTACTGGCAACTGGACCAACCGCTGCCGCTGGCTGACATCAAGGCGCCGTTTGTCGGCGATCCGGCGATCGCTCGATTCCTGGCGCTCGCGGTCGGCGAAGCCCGGATCGGGCTGCACGCACTTTTCTTCTCCACCGCCTTCTGCCTGCGGACCGGAGATGCCGTCGATGGAAAAATAGACATCTGCGGCCACTGCGTCCCGCGGCCGCTCCCGGCCTGGCAGCAGATCATCGATCAAGTGGCCGCGGCCCACGGGCTGGTGAGCGGCGACTTCGCCCCTTCGGAAGCCCCGCGGCATCATCGAGACGATTCACTCACCGTGGAATTCGTCGGGATGGGACTCGATCGCCATCATGCCTACCGGCTGAACGTCTATTTCTCCGAACCGGCCGCCTGAAAATCCAACACCAAACCGCAGCCTGCTTGTGGGAGGACCACCCGCGATGTCCATACAGACGAGCGCCAACACCGAATCGACCCGCGACCAGAGCACCATTCCGCCCATTTCCGGCGCTCAGCTGAGCGGGCCCGGCGCCGCGCAGAGCGTCAACGCCTTCCGCGGCACGGTCAGTTTTCCGCTCCATCTCGTCACGCTGGCGGCGCGCAACGGGCTGCACATCGATCTTTCCATCCTCTACCAGAGCAACGTCGAATGGCACCGCCGGATCTGGAACCTGGCGGCGCCGACCGGCCTCGTGGGGCTGGGGTGGTCGCTGGGTTTCGACATGGTGATTCTCGATGACGGCCAGACCGGCTACGCCGGCGACAATGTGTACTACCTGGTGGCCGAGGGCACCCCGGTGCGCCTGCACCGCCGGGCGGCGGAAGCGGACTGCTGGGAATTCGAGGCCGAGCACCACCCCTTCTGGCGGGTCCGCTACCACCGCCATCGGGAAATGTGGGAAGTGACCGTGGAGGACGGCGACATCAAACGCTTCGGCGGCACGTCCGATTCGCTCCAGTACGCCGTCCGCTGGGGCAACTGGTCGGGTTCGAGCCGGATTGCGGTGGGCCAGACCCGCATTCCCACGGTGTGGAATCAATCGGCGGTCGCCTCCCCGTGGGGACACGATATCCGGTTCGAGTATATCACCTTCCCCGAGGATACGGTCGCCATCGGGGCGGGCGGTGCCGCCTATACCCGGGCCACCTATCTGAGCCGCATCACGACCGACGTGGGGCGGGGGTTGAGGTTCGAATACGGACAAAAAAGCGACACAGCGCAGTGCCGGGAATTCGTCCCGCCGAACGGGGCCCCGGACCGGGTCGACTACCATGCGTTTCAGGATCGCTATGAAACCCGTTTCCTGCAGGCGATCCATGCCTGGGGCAACGCCGACCCCGCCCGCCCCGCTCCCTGCCCACTGATGAGCCTCCATTTCGACTACATGCTGGCAAACTTCTCCGACGACCCCTCCGACCCCACCCGCTGCAAACGCTATCTTACCGGCGTGACCGCTCGCAACGCGGACGGCGAAGCGACGCCGGGTTTTCTTTTCGACTATTACGGCCAGACGGATACGCCCCGGCGGCCGCCATCGGCAGCGACCGCGGGGATGCTCAAGTCGATTACCTACCCCGAGGGCAAGATCGTCACCTACACCTACGAAGAGGCGACATTGCCCGGATCCTCCCTCAGCCGGCGACTGGACGAAACCGACACCGGTGACGGGGTCCCGCGTGTCTGGGTGCAGGAGGAATACGTTTTGATCCTGCGCTACCACCAGACCGGACGGCGGCTGACGCTGTCGGTCTGCTCCTGGAACGGCGCCTGGTATGTCGATCGCATCCTATCCGAAACCATCGACGGCACGCTCGATATCGACAGTGTGCGGGTCGGCTTTGCGGCCCGGTGTTTCGCCCTCGGCTACCACGCCGATCCGGCCGCCGGCCCACGAGTGTTTTGTGTGTCCGTGTTTCACCGCAGCTTCGGCGAATACGGACGCTGGACCCACACGCGCCTGGAACCGCTGCGCGTTTCCGACCGGAAAAGCGCAGCGGCCCTGGTCGTCGGTTCGCGGTGGATTGCCGCCGCGGTGTCCGGGGAGCGCACCCTGCGGCGGGCGGCCTGGAACCCGCTGAACCGCGGCTGGGAAGATTTCTCGTTGGTGCTGCCCCAGGCGGCGGACTACGTTATCGCGGCCTCCGACACCTACTACGTGCTGGCGCACTACGACAGCCGCACGGCCAGCTGTCTGCTGACGCTGAACGTTTTCGATCCGACCGCTCGCACGTGGCACGAAACGCGCCTGGATGTGGTGAAACCGATTGTCTGGACGGAAGCGGTTCCGAAACTGCACTGGACCACGAGCCGCTTTTTTGCGGTGGCGACCTTCGCAACGGACATGGACGAAGATAAGATCCGGTATCAGGTCGTCCGCTACCGCTGGGATGAACACTTTCGGCCCTTAAGGCCCGAACCCCTCGACCCCAAACCCGTGCCCCGGTCAACGCCCCTGCCCTACTATCTCAGTCCGGTCTCCGGCAGCGTCGTCGGCAACCTGGGGCAGGTATCGCGCTTCAACGGCCGCGGCTGGGCGTCGGCCCGGCTTCCGTTGCACGCCGATGCGAACCGGCCGGCCGGTCTCGCCTATGGCGGCGACCTGGCCATTGTGAGTACCGAACAGGGCACGGTGGCCTATCGCTACGACGCCTTCGCCGATAAATGGCAGAATTCGGGTGCGGTCGGCCCCGGTGGTCAGGGACCTTTTCTGCCGACGATCGCCGATCGGTTCGTGACGCTGGAAGATCGGTTGTACTACCTCGACGAAGCCGGCCGGCTGCTCGAGCGCGGTCCGCTCGGCCCGGACGTGGTGGCGCAAAAGGTCGCCAACCATGGGCCCCGCTTCATCGCTTACGCCGATCCGCGCGACAATACCCATATCGTCTATCTGGAAAACGGCGCCGTGTTCGGCCGGCCCACGACGATCGACGAACGGCTTTTTCCGGACAAGAAAGGGGCCTCGGGCACACGTCTCACGGGACCGGACAGTTTCGTCACCTATCGCGCGACCGACTTCGACAACGCACGGGAATTGACCCTCCACAAGCTCCTCAGGGGCCGGGTCGCAGGAGAGGTCCCCCACGTCCGGGTGGCCCATTTGACGATCGATGACGGATTCGACCGCCACGCCATCGCCTATGCCTACGAGGGGGTTGCCACCACCGGCGCGCACGGCCAGGCCACGCAGTACGCCCGGGTCAGGGTGGTGGATGGCAGCGCCGATCCGAGCCTGCGCCCGTTTGGCTCGACCCTGCACGAGTACCACAACGGACAAATCCAACCGCCGGTCGATGAGTCTTATTATTCGCTCTTGAACGGCAGCCCCCGATCCTCCAGCGTCTTCGACAATGCAGAGACGCGGCTGTCGAAAACCGACATCGAGTGGCAGGTTTTTCGGTCGCGCGAAACCCCCGACGGCCAAACGGTGCCGCTTTACGGGGCCTTCGTGCGCCACAAGGCAACCACCCGGACCGTTTTCGCCGAACTTATTTCCTTGGACGACCGGCAGTCGCCAAACCGGGCCGTTTCAGAAAAACAGGCGGAATTGACCCAGCGCACCGAATTCACCTACGCGGCCGTCAACGGCGGCGTTCGCTCCAAAACCACCGACAACTGCAACAGCCGGGGAGAGGTCGAGCAGGTCGTGGTCGAGACCCTCTACGGGTGCGAGGTCTATCCGGAAATGCGGGCGGCCAACCTGTTGTCGTGCGCCGTCCAGACCACGACGCGCGTCGACGGCGACATCGTTTCGCGCAGCGCCGTGCTGTGGACGGACGGGGCCGGCGGGGTTGACGGCCGTCCGGTGTGGGCACCGTTTCGAACCTACCACGCCCGTTCGGCCGCGGCCCGGTTGACACCGGCGCAATGGACCGGGCAATCACCGCCCCCGGAGCAGGACTGGGTGTGCGTTTCCGAGGTCGTTTCACGCAACCGCTACGGCGCCGTCATCGCGTCACGCACCACCGACGGCGTCGTCGACTCGCTGCTCTACGACAAGGACCAATGGCAGCCGGTTGTCAGATGCGCCCACGGCCAAATTACCGGCGACCGGGCCGAGGCGGCCTATAGCGGTTTCGAGAGTTACGAGACTTGCGAGGGTTGGGCATTCTCCGACGGCACCGGGGTGGCGGAATCGATCGTGGAGGGCGACGCCTGCACCGGTCGGCGGAGTTTGCGGATCGCACCGGACCCGCACCGCGCGCTCACCCGGACCTTGACTCCGTCACGGCCCCGGCAAAAATTCATTTTGTGCGGCTGGCTGAAAACCGAACCGGACTTCGGCGCCCAGACCGGGGCCGCCCAATGGAGGCTGACCATCGCGCCGGAAAACGCCGAGCCGATCGGGGCCACCGTCCCCATCACCGACACGAACGCCGAGTGGATTTATTTCGCGGCGGTCCTCGATGGGTCTTCGCTGCCCGCGGTCAACAGCGGGGCGCACCAGGCGACCACCATCACGCTGCGGGCCACCAATACCAAGACCTCGGCCGGCGTTCTGATCGACCACATTTTCTTCGGGCCGCTGCCGGCAAGCTTTGCGGCCAACGTGTACGATTCGCAAACGCGGATGCTGACCGCGACCATCGCACCCGATGCCGGTGTCGAATACCTCATCTACGATCGTCATCGGCAGGAGTCGGCGCGAATCGGCGCCGGGGGCGGCGTGACCACCATCTCGTCGGCATCGCTCTGGCGCGAGCAGGACCGGTCCACCAGCACCGAAATTCCGCTGAACACCCTGACGGTAGTGGCCGCGCGCTCGGGGGGCGAATTCGAGCGGTTCGCCGACGGCCGGCAATGGGAACAACGATGGTGCGACGGCTCGACCGCCTGGCGGGTGGTCGCTGGAAGGCTGGTGCACGAGCGAAGCGCCGGCGAGGAGACCATCACCTATGCCCCCTCGCGGGCCTTGACCAATTTCAGCGTCTACCTGCGGGTCCATCCGCTCGCGGCATCTGCGGACCGGCCGGTCGGCATCGGGATCGGGACCGCCTGCCGGATCCTCTGGTCCGCGAAAACCGGTTGGCGCCTGGATCTCGGCCGCACCGCCAATCGGATCGAAAACAGCGGCGGCCCCGGGGCGAGCGAGTGGCTTTTGCTCGTCACGAGCGATTCGATCCATTTTTATGCCAACGGCCGACTTCTCTTCGCGCAGCCCTTGACCTTCTCCCTCACGGGTCCGCTCACGCTCGTGGCCGCTGATGCGGCGGCGTTCAGCGATCTTGTCGTCGCGCGCGACTGCGGGGCGGAGATGCGGTTTTGCGACGGCGACCAGAAAACGCGCCAGACCCAGACCCTGGTGGAAGGGGGCTGCATCGTTTCCGCCCGGCTTTACGACGCGCTGCAGCGGCCGGACATCACCACCAAGGCGTCCGTCCGGCCATCGCCGAATTTCAGCTTCGCGCCGTCGCTGATCACCGGCATCGACCGCATCTCGGGCCGCATGACCGGTGACATCGCCGACTACTATCGCGGACAGGACGGCCGGTCGGACGACCAGGGCTACCCCTATTCCCGCACGGTCTTCGAACCATCGCCCCTGGGCCGAGAAATCAAGCGCGGATTGCCCGGCCGGGAATTTGCGATCGTGCAGGCGACTGACGGCGTATCGCTCGTCGACCGGAATCCTCACATCACCCGCTACCGGTATGGCGGCAACGCCACCGGAGCCGCCGGCCTGCCGGCGGCCCGGTACCTGGTCGTCCGGCACACCGACCCCGACGGGATCGCCACGATCGTGTGGACCGATCAACGCGGCCAGCGCGTGCTTTCCGCCACGGGACCGATAGCTGAACCCGGCTCGCAGGCGATCACGCGCCACATCTTCGACGCCGCGGGCCGCCCGGTCGAACTCATCACGCCGGCGCAGGCGGACCGGCAAGCAAACGGCGTTATCACCGCCGGCATGCCGGTTAACACGATGGCCTATGATTTTCTCGGCCGCGCAGTTGAACGCCACACCGTGGACAGCGGCCTGACGAAGGCCATCTATGATCGCAGCGGCCGGCGTCGATTCGACGTATCGAGCCAAGGTCTGCTCTGCCGTCCGAACCGGGTGGTCTACACCAAATACGATGCGCTCGGGCGCACGGTCGAAGGCGGGATCGTGGAGGTCATGTGGGATGACGGCGAGGCGCTGCGCTCGATCGCCGAATCGGATCCGAACTGGCCGGAACCCGGCGGCGGTGCCGCCTATCGGTGGATCAAACGGTTCACCTACGACAGGTGCAATCCGGACCCGGCGGAGCCCTACCGCTGCGATTACGGCCTGGGACAGCTGGAACGGGCCGCAGCAGTGAACAACGACGGACGCAGCCTGGTTACCTATGACTTCGGATACGACGTGCGCGGCAACCTGGTCACCCAGCGGGCGACCATCTCCGGGGAGCATCCGTGGCGCTCTGAAATCAGCTATCGCTATGACGGCAACGGTTCGCTGACCGGCATGACCTATCCCGACGGGTTCGCGCTCAGCTACCGGCTCAACCGCATCGGCCAGGTCATCGCCGTTCACGACGATCAGGCCGGCGCGGACATCGCCCGCTATCACTTCAATGCCGACGGACAGCTTGCGCTGCGCCGGCTGTCGAGCGGCAGCCGGTCCGTGAGCGCCGTGGTGACCCATTTGTCGCCCGGCTGGCCCGAGCGTATCCGGTTCGTCACGGACGACGGCGAGCTGCTGCTCGAGGAAACGCTGCGCTATACCGCGGCCCGCCAAAACGGCGCAACGATTCCCGGGTACTACACCGGCCGCATCGTTCAGGTCGGGCAGCGCTTCGGTGCCTGGTCGAGCGCCGCGGACTACGACTATGTCTTTAAAACCGATGGGCAGGGGCGACTGGTGCGCGCCACCCACAGTTCGGGTCCGGACCACGGCGTGCAGAAGATCGCCTATGATGGAAACGGTAATATCACCGCCATGACGCGCGCCGGGCAAGCGGCGTCCTATACCTACATTCCAGGCACCAACAAGGTGCAGCACGTCACGGGCCCCGATGGCGCCGTGGTCAACCGGATCGACTACGATGCGAAAGGACAGATCCTTTCCTCTTCGGCGCGCCGGCTGGACGCGCTTTCCTATGACGAAGCCACCGGCGTGATCACCGACCTGGCGAAAAACCATCAGCGCCGGCGTTATTTATATGATATCGACAACCACCGCGTGGCCGACATCGAGACCGGTGCAAACCCGACCGCGACCCACGCCGCGATCGGCCCGGATGCGCGCCGGCTGCTGGACAGCGACGGACGGGAATCGAGACGCTATATTTATGGCCCCGACGGCCTGCTGGCGGTGGACACCGCCGGGCGACGCAGTGTTTACCTCACCGACTACCAGGGCTCGACCCGCATCGTTATGCAGGCGGGAAAAGTCGTTGCCGGCTTCAATTACCACCCCTTCGGCGCGCTGCTCGACACGCCCTGGGGCGACCCGACGACGGTTAAGGCCATAGTGAACCGCTTCACCGGGCAACGCTACGATCCCGACCTCGAACTGTATGATTTCGGCGCGCGGTTCTACGACCCCGGGCTGGCGCGCTTTCTCGGCCGCGACCCGGCCGGCCAGTTTTACAGCCCCTACCTCTACGCCGGCAATGCGCCCCACAACTGCATCGACCCCGACGGCACCTTCGTCTTTTCGACCTTTTTGGCGATTCTCGCCATCGCCGCCGTCCTCGGCGGCGCAGCGAACGCGGCCTTTCACACCAGGGAGACCAAGAGCGCCGGCGACTTTTTTTACTACTTCGGCGCCGGGGCCGCGATCGGGGCCCTGGCCGCCATCCCGGTGGCCGGGACGGCGGCATCCACGGCGGCGGCGGCCGGCGGTGTCACGGCTGCGTATGCGGCCGCCTACGAGGCCGGCGGCTGGACGTTCTCGGGCACGGTTATCGGCTCCGCCGCCGTGGATGCCGCCCTGACGACGGGCAGCAACAACCTCTACGAGGGCAACAATTTCGAGGACGGCCTGGTCACCAGCGTTGCCATGGCCGTGGGCACGGCCGCTGTCTTCGAGGGCGCCGCCGCAGGACTGTCGCGTCTCGGAAAACCCAAGGTGCGCGGCGGCTCCGAGGGCGGGAACCACCGCATGGCCGGCGACTTTCCCGCCCAGGAACCCGGCGTGCCCAAAAACGCGGCCGGACGCACGGTGCTGAGTGGTCACGGGTCGCTCTCCAACGCCAAGGGAACCGTGCGGGTCCCGCGGGGAACCTCGGTGACGTTTTACGGTCCGCCGGGAAGCACGCTTTCCAACCGGGCGGGACAAGCGGTCGAAGCCGGTGCGGCGTTCGCCAATCCACGACGGCTCCGCAGCATCGTGCGCGAAAGCGGTCATCAGATCGTCAAAAGAGGCGTTACGCCGGTGACCTACCGCGCCGGTGAAAGAGTACCCAACTACACCTTGTCGCCTATTTCCAGGAGTTGGCTGTCGGCGGCCGATGATGCGAACTTTCGCACCGTATCGAGCGCCCGCAGCCTGCGCGACCTGCTCCGGCCCGGAATGGGCAAGGTCGATTGGGCGGCGTGCACATCGTTTAGTGTTCGGGGCGAGAAATCATTCCGCGCCAATATCGAGGTCGATTGGACATAAGGGATGGCGCGCACCGGACAAGACACGGCACCTCGCAAAGCAATCGTCACGAATCAAACCATCGGTGATGCGCTGCGCCGGGCCATCGGATACTTGCGCTCCGAGCAACTGGAAACCGGCGAGTTTCCGAGTGTAATCGCCGACCGGGTGGACTTGGGGGGCCGGCACACAGCGGACAGCTGCGTTTTTGTTTCGACCGCCATTCTGCACAGCCTGCGCTACCTGGGCGGCGCGGCACTGGAGCCCATGCGCGCCCGCACCGCCCGGTTCCTGCGGGATGAGATGATCGAGCCCGGCATCTGGCGCTACTGGACGCGGCGCTCCACAAATACCATTCCGGCCGATGTGGACGATACCGCCTGCGTGCTGGCCGTCTTGCAAAACGATCTCCCGGCGCAGACCGTCGCCGCGGGGCGCGCGGCGATCATCGCCAATCGCAACGCGCAGGGCTGGTTCAAGACCTGGATCTTGCCCGGTGCGGCCGCGAATGATGTCGACAGTGTGGTGAATGCGAATGTGGCGGCCTACCTGGGTCCTGGTCTTGAAACCCGTCAGGCGTGCACCCGTCTGCTCGATCTCCTGCTGAAAGACAGGATCGACGGCACCTACTGGTACTACGCCCACGATGCCTCTCTTTACTACGCCCTCGCCCGCGCCGCCGTCGCTTTCGAAGAGCGTGCCACCGCGCTGCGGGCCCTGCTCCGGCGGCGATTGAACGTTCCGGTGGCCGGTACCCGGTCGATTCTGGAGGTCGCACTGGAAACGTGCACCCTTCTGACGCTCGGCATCCCGGATTCCGCCGCCGTCCTCGGCCGGATCGAGCGCATCCTGCACGCCCAGCGGACAAACGGATCCTGGGCGCGATACGGATGCTATGCCGGTCCCGTCGCGCCGGCACCCCGGAGCGTCTGGTTCGGATCGGCATGCCTGACGACCGCGCTGTGCGTCGAGGCGCTGTCGCACACTCTTTCGTCCGGATTTTGGCTCTCGAGGAATAATACATGAATTTCCGATCGATCTGCTGGCAATGGTAAAATGGGTGATACCCGTCGACCTTGCCGCTTGCGCTATCACTCTGAAAGCGCTCCACCTGGATATTTTTCACGGTCGCAGCAATTCTCTATGTCAATAATGGTTCCGGCCTGCTTCGTGAGTTAACCCATATTTAGGTTGACAACCGAAAAATAAGTCGGTAATTAAATGCACTTTCGACGCCGGGCCGTTAACTCAGACGGTAGAGTATCTGCCTTTTAAGCAGAGAGTCGTTGGTTCGAGTCCAACACGGCCCACCATGAGATTTTTAGTTTGCGTCCCCATCGTCTAGTCCGGTCCAGGACACCGGCCTTTCACGCCGGCAACACCGGTTCAAATCCGGTTGGGGACGCCACCAAATAATATCAAGGGCTTAGGAGCGATTTCCGGGTCCTTTTTTTATTGGAAAAACAGACCCACGCCCTTCCCCTTTCCCAGATAAATCAAGGCTATTTTCGCCAGAACTCCGGCACCAGCAGGATGATCACCGTGAAGACCTCCAGGCGGCCGAGCAGCATGCACCAGATCAGCAGCCATTTGGCCGGATCCGGTATATGACCGTAATGCTGGACCGGCCCCACCATCCCGAAGCCGGGGCCGATATTGCCGATGGTGGCGGCCACGGCGCCGATGGCGGTCATGAAATCGACTCCCATCCCGGCCAGAAGGACCGAGTTGAGGGCAAAGAGGCCCAGGTAAAGCGACATGAACCCGAGCACGCTGCGGATGACATCGTCGGGCACCGATTTACCGGCGATTTTGACATGCGTGACCGCCCGGGGGTGGATCAATGAGAACAGTTCTTTGTAACAGAACTTGAAGCAGAGCATCACCCGCAGGCATTTCATGCCGCCGCCGGTGGAACCGGCCGAAGCGCCGAGGAACATGCACAGGAGCAGGATCAGCTGGGACATCGCCGGCCATTTTTCGTAGTCGGCCGTGACAAAGCCGGTGGTCGTCACGATCGAGACCACCTGGAAGGCACCGTAGCGAAAGGCCTGGCCCAGGGAGGCGTAAACGGCGCCAAAGACATCGAAGCTGACCAGCACCACCAGCACGAGCACCGCTCCCAGGAAAAAGCGGCATTCTGAATCGCGCCAGAACGCCAGCGGGCGGCCGCGCATCACCTGGTAGTGCAGGGAAAAATTGATGCCGGCCAGCATCATGAAGACGATGATCACCCCATCGATGTAGAGGCTGTCGTAATGCGCCACCGACGCGTTGCGAGTGGAGAAGCCGCCGGTGGGCATGGTGGTAAAGGCATGGCAGAGCGCGTCAAAAAGACTCATCCCGCCCGCCATCAGCAGCACGACCTGCGCCAGCGAGATCACGGCGTAAACCTTCCAGAGAATCATGGACGTGTCGCGGATGCGCGGCTTGAGCTTGTCGGGCACCGGGCTGGGAACCTCGGCCTTGTAGAGCTGCATGCCGCCCACACCCAGAAAAGGCAGGATGGCGACCGAGAGCACGATAATGCCCATGCCGCCCAGCCACTGGATGAAGCTGCGCCAGAAGAGCAGCCCCTTGGGCAGCGCCTCGATGTTGACCAGAATCGAGGCGCCGGTGGTGGTCGCACCGCTGACCGATTCGAAAAAGGCGTCCACAAAACTGCAGTTCTGGATCCCGAGGTAAAACGGCAAGGCGCCGGTCATCCCGATGGCCGTCCACGCGAAGGCCACGATGGCCATGCCTTCGCGCTGCGTGATCACCTCGGCCTTGGCTTCCTTGAAAAAAAGGTAGAGCAGCGCACCGCAGCTGACCGTGATGCCCATCGCTTCGAGCAGGGGGGTGACGCTGGCGTCCTTGTAGATCAGACCGCAGAGCAAGGGAAAAACCATCGTCAGGCCGAAAAACAGATTCAGGATGCCGACGACATTGAGGACGTAACGCCAGCGCATTTAGAAGAACTCCAGCTTGACCGCCATGATCTTTTCGATGCCGGGAATCGCCTGCCGGGTGGCGAAAATGATGATGCGGTCGCCGGGTTCGATGACGCTTTCCCCGGACGGGATGATGATCTTCTCCTGGCGGATGATGCCGACCACGATGGCCCCCTTGGGAAACGAGAGACGCTTGAGGGGCTTGGAGACGATGTCGGACGTCTCCATGGCCACGGCCTCCATGACCTCGGCCTGTTCGCCCTTGATCGATATGGCCGAAATCACCTTGCCGCGCCGGATATGCTGCAGGATGGAGTTGATGGCCGAGAGCCGCGGGCTGACCACCTGCTCGATGCCGATGGTGGTCATCAGGGACAGATAGCTGAACTTGCTGATTTTGGTGATGGCCTTGCGGGCGCCCATGCGCCGCGCCAGCAGGGAGGCCAGAATATTGGTTTCTTCATCGTCGGTGAGCGTGATCACCACGTCGATGTCGCGGATGTTTTCCTCGGCCAGCAGGCTTTGGTCGGACCCGTCGCCGCAGAGCACCACCACCTTGTTCAGTTTCTGGGCCAGCAGGTTGCAGCGATCCGGGTTCAACTCGATGATCTTGCACTGGATCGAGCGCTGGTCCAGAAGGGCGGCCAGCCTGAAGCCGATGCGGCCGCCGCCGACGATGAGCACCCGATCGAGGGGTTCGGCGTGCTTCTCGAACACCGACAGCGCGGCGTAGAGCTTGTCTTCCTCGCTGATGAAGTAAACCAGGTCGCCGCCCAGCAGCCGGTCGTTGCCGCGCGGAATGATCAGTTCGTCCTCGCGCACCACGGCCGCGATCAGGGGCCGGTCTTCGCCGAGCATCGCCGGCAGATCGGAAAGCCGGACGCCCGCCAGACGGGCCGTCTGGTCGAGATAGACACCGATGAACTTGATGCGGCCGTCGGCGAATTCGCCCACGTCCACCGCGCCGGGCACCTGCATCAGACGGTCGATGGTCTTGACCACCTCTATTTCGGGATTGATGACGGTGTCGATATGGGGCGCGTGGCTCTGGAAATGCGCGTGATAATCGTCGTAGTCCGCGTTGCGGATGCGGGCCAGCTTTTTGGTGGAGGGCGAGAGCATGCTGGCCATCAGGCAGGCTACCAGGTTGGTCTCGTCCTTGTTGGTCACCGCCAGAAGAATTTCGGCCGACTTGATTCCGGCTTCGGCGAGCACCACCGGACTGCTGCCGGACCCCAGAACCACCTGCACATCGGTATTTTCGGACACCCGGCGTATGGCCTCCGCATTCTTGTCGATAACCACCACGTCCTTGTGCTCACGGGCGAGATGACTCGCGATATGATATCCGACCTCACCGGCCCCGACAATGACAATTTTCAAACCTGAAACCCTTCCCCGCCCTGACTGGCCGTCTCCCGGAAGTGGCCGTCGCCCGATGGTTTGTCTTCCGGATTGGAAGGCGATCAAAGCCTATTGTAAAGTCGTCAACGGCCCCCAACCGTTCATGCCATCGTATCCGCCGCCGCCCGCGATGACGGCAAAACGACGGCAACAGCGGCCCAGACTTACACCAGCAGCCCGTGCGTGTCAAATCCAGGCCATCGAATACTTCATATCAGCCACAGCAGTCCGATCATCAGGGCGAGCCCGGCGAGGACCCACCCGTCGCGAGCGCGGCCGACCAGCAACGGCTCGGCGCGTGTCTCCGAGTAGCCTCTGGCCTCCATGGCTTCGGTGAGCCTGTCGGCCGAGAGAAACAGGCGCCGCAGGAATGGGATCACAAAACAGGTCAACCGGTGGATGGGGTTTCGGCGGGATTCGACGCCGCGCGCGCGCTGGGCCTCCATGGTCGCGCCGGCCTGCGAGAAGACCAGCGGAATAAACCGCAGCACCAGTCCGAGCATGGTGCCGATGCGCTGGGCGGGCAGCAGCGGCAACGGCCTCAGAAACCACACCACCGCCGCCTTGATGGCCGCCGGGCGTGTGGTCGCCACAAAGAGAAGCCCCAGGAAAGCGACCAGAAAAAGCCGCCAGGCGGTCAAGGCGCCGGCCACCACCCCTGCCCGGGATACCGGCAACCACGGCAGTGCCGGCAGCGGCGCGCCGGGGGTCGAAAAGGCCCTTGCCGCAAACACCACCCCGAGCAGTACCAGAAAATACCGCATTTCGGACAGGACGCCCCGCGGCGAGAGGCCCAGGCGCCCGGCCGCCAGCGCCACTGCCAGCGACGTCACGGCCAGCGGCACGGCGCCGCGGTTCATGACCGTCAGCGTGAGCAAGAATAAGACGCCGAGTTTGACGCGCACATCCATCTCGTGAAACGTGCTGTTTCCGGTCCGGTAGCCGGCCGTCATCAACTGAGCCACGACGGCGCCTCCAGGCCAAGCCGCGACGCGCACGGCGCCCGTACGCCGAAACGCTCGATTTCCCCGATGATGCCGCAAGGCGGACCGTCCCTGACGATGCGGCCGGCGCTCATCACGATGAGCCGGTCGGCGTGATAGACGATTTTTTCGAGGTCGTGGGTGGCCACCAGCAGGGTATGCCCCGCCTGGTGCAGCCGGAGCATTTCGCCCAGGACCTGCCGGGTGCCGGGATAGTCGAGGCCCGCAAAAGGTTCATCGAAGACGACAACCCGCGGGTGCATCGCCAGTATGCCGGCGATCGCCAGCCGCCGCTTCTCGCCACCGGAAAGGGCCTGCGGCGGCTGATCGGCCAGGGCCGTCATCCCCACCGCCGCCAGGGATGCCGCCACACGCGCGGCGACCTCGGCCGCCGGCAGGTTGAGGTTCTCGGGCCCGAAGGCGACGTCCGCGGCCACGGTCTCGCCGACGATCTGACTGTCGGCATCCTGGAATATCATCCCCACCAGTCGGCGGACTCGACGCAAGTCGTGCGCCACCGCCACGCCGTCGATCCTGACGCTGCCCGATTGGGGCAGCAGCAGGCCGTTGAGATGTTTCAAAAGGGTCGTCTTACCCGACCCGTTGGGACCGGTGATGACCACCAGTGCGCCCTTTTCGATTTTCAGACTGATCCGCTCGAGGCCGGCAGTGCCGTCCGGATAGCAAAAACTGAGGGTGTCGATGTCGATGATGGACATGGGGGGTCGAGGGTTCAAGGTTCAAGGGTTAAAAGGTTCAAGGTTCTGGGTTCAGCAACAACTCTGGCCGCCCAGTCTGATCGTACAAGAAACTTTCCTTTGCACAGCCATGGAGTTTCATATGAAAGACTATGAATCGCAGGTTGGATTGAGCAGAGCGAAACCCTACATCGGCAAGGATCCGCTATCTTTGTTGGGGTTGTTCGTTTCACCCACCCCAACCTTGCGAACCGATAATCGTTCAAGGCTCTTGAGGTTCAATGATGATTGCGGATCGTTTTCGAATTTCTATTTGTGAGTTTCCAATCTCACAATCGGGCGCAGGGCACGGGCGATGGGGACCGCCACCGCTATTTTCAGGGCATCCCCCGGCAGAAAGGGCAGCATGCCGGCCGCCAGCGCCTTGGGCCAGGCGAGGCCCGTCAGCAGCATCAGCCCGAGAACCCCGCAGGCATAAAGCGCCGCGGTGCCGCATACCATGGCGGCCACATCGCCCCAGGCCCGCCGGCCGGCTTTTTGGGCGATCCAGCCGATCAGGAGCACGGCCGGCAGGTAGCCGATCAGGTATCCGCCGGTGGGGCCCACAAGACGGCCGATGCCGCCGGTGCCGCCGGCAAACACCGGCAGGCCGCAAACACCGGCCAGCAGATAAATCCCGACGCTGGCCACGCCCCAGCGGGCACCCAGCAGCAATCCGGCCAGATACACGAACAGGCTCTGCAGCGCAATCGGAACCGGTCCAATCGGCAGGGAAATAAAGGCACCCACGGCGGTCAAAGCGGCAAAAAGGGCCGCGAAGACGACTCCGCGCAACGACGGCGGCGTGGCTTGGCTCATGTTCCGGTTATCTTTCTTTACGGCCACTCTATCGGATTTCTTATCACACCCTCACCCTGGCCCTCTCCCTGAGGGAGAGGGAAAGATGGCCACAGCTCTTTCACGGTTGCCTGACGGAAAGACGGCCACCAGATTTTTCGGGTTGCCTGAGTCAACTTTTTCGGGTCACAGATGAAAACAGTCGCCGTAGATGACGGACCGGAGCGAACCGTCGTCGAGTTGAAGGATCAGCGAGCCGTTCTCATCCACATCGACCGCCTTTCCCGTCACCGTCTCGCGCTGCGTGACGATTTCGACCTGGCGGCCGAGGGTGACGGTGCGGGCCTTCCACTCGGCGATGACATCCAACTTTTCGATCGAGGCCAGTCGCGATTCCAGGGCGTCCAGGTATTCGGCCAGCAGCCGGACGCGCGACACCGGCCTTCCCAGAATTTCGGTCAAGCTCGTAGCGGCGGCTCCCGCCCCGGCGGGGTCGTTGTTGACATTGAGGCCGATGCCCACATTCACAAAAGCGATCCGGTCGGTTTCGGCTTCCATTTCCGAGAGCATGCCCGCCAGCTTGCGCTCGTCCACCAGGATGTCGTTGGGCCATTTGAGGGCCGCCGCCACGCCGAAAAGGCGTTGCAGTGTAACCGCCAGGGACAGCGAAGCACAGAAGCTCACGCGCGAACTCAACAGCGGCGGAAGCAATGGCCGCAGGACCACCGTGAAATAAAGGCCGCCCGCCGCCGAATGCCAGCTGCGCTGCAGACGTCCGCGCCCTTGCGTCTGGCGGTCGGCCACCACGACCGTGAACGGGTCGCAGCCCTCGCGGGCCAGATTGCGGGCGATGTCCATCGTCGAGGCGACTTCCGGGAAAAAGTGAATTCTTTGTTCACGGCCGGGAAATTCCCACGGCAGCGGCGTGTCGGGCGAGCCGTCAAGCCGGTAGCCTTTGGCGGACGGCGCGATGGCATAGCCGAGTTCCTGCAGTTTGCGGATCTGCTTCCAGACCGCGGTCCGGGAAAGACCCAACGCCGCGCTGAGGGCTTCGCCCGAAACGGTGTCCCCTTCCGTCCGCAGAAGATGCAGGAGTTGACCTCTGGTATCGCACATGCGGATGCTTTTTCAGCGACAGTTGAACGACCACGGGGTGCCCTCTCTTGGCAACCCAGAGGGTACAACCAATTCGTTAACCACAATGTGTTTTGTGGTTAACGGAAAGCCCGATCGATGTCAACCGCTAACCTTGTCGGCCGGGATATTCACGTATTTCAACTCGCCTCAAGTCAAAAATAATCCTTGATGTAAAACCAAATTCAATACTAAATTTAACACGAAAATAGATTTAACACCGTTAACAAGGTAGGCGCCGGAGCCTGGATGAGCGGTTGCGCCGGGACTGAAACTTAGGGTGTACTATTCAAATGGCAATGAACTCGGCTTCGGTCTGAGATTCCCGGTAGCGGCGAAAAACTTTTCGCCCCTACGAGGCAGTCAGCCGCTCTGCGTGACGATCGGCAAAATGCCCCGAATTCCGGTTAAAGTATTACTTGAGGATTCTGACGATGCGGGGGCGGTATTCGCTTTTGCAGGCCATGCGGCTGCTGCCCAGCCGTATCAAGAAGAATGCGAGCACGAAGCAGATGCCGCCCAGGAGAAGGGAGAAAGAAGATGGGTCGTAGTGAAACGCCGGCGCCAGGTTCTGGCCGACGACCGCCCCCAGAATCAGCAGCAGGATCGGGAAAACATAGAGCATGAAGGAGACTTTGAGCAACGCGCCCGAGGCCATCTGCAGCACGATCCGGTCTCCTACGGTCGCTCCGGCGTCGTTGAAGGCCTCGACTTCGATTTCCTTGTCGTCGTCGCCCTTCAAATGGCACGCCTGGCGTGAGGCACAGCCTTCACAGGCGCTGGTGCGCGAGGTTTTCACCCAGGCCGTTTCCGAACCGACCCGGGTGACGATGCCTTTCTCGGTGGCCATGCTTTATCTCTTGGCTTAACTGGCCTTTTGCTGCCGCTCGGCCACCTGCCGGTAGCAGATCAGGCCGCATTGCAGGCAGCGACCGGCTTCGAAGCGGGCGGTGTTCTCGTCGAAACCGAGTTCAACTTCCCCGCACGCGGCGGGGTCCGGCGCCTCGCACAGCGGCATGATGCGCCGCGCGGCCGATTTGACGTTCTCGACGTGATCGACGTCTTGGATGTAGGCCTCCGGGGTCACCACGTTGTCCGGCAGATCCAGGGGAATGCCGTACATGACCTCGTGCACGGAGGCCGCAATGCGCCGGCCGGCGCCAATGGCCCGGATGGCGGCGCTGTAGTCGGTAAAGACGTCACCGCTCGCAAAAAGCCCGGTTTGGGTGTGAAAGGCGGCCTGTTTGTAAGGGCTGATGGCCGTCCAGCGCACGGCGGTTTCCGATGGTGCCCTCAGGGCGCTATCCTCACCGGCGCCGGTCTTCTCAGCGCTTTCTTCGGCGGCGTCATCTTCGCCGTCCGGTTCGCGAACGATGACAAGCTCGGGTATCCGGCCGCTGGCCAGCACGAGCGTGCCCGCACTGATGGTGGACGGCGCACCGGAGAGCAAATCGACCGCCTCGATGGCGGTCAGCCGGTTGGCCTCACCGTGCAGACGGACAATGCCGGTATTAAAGTATAACTTTATGTTGTCAGCCTCGAGGGCCTCTATTTCGGCTTTTTCAAGTTCGCTGCCCGCTATGGTTTCCCTGAGCACGACCGTCACGACACCCCTGTTCTGCTTTTGGGCCAGCCGGGCGGCATCGAGTGCAAGCCGGCCACCGCCATAAATAACGGTGTCACCGCTCAACCGGATCGGCGTGTCGTCCAGACCCGCATTTTTGATGAAATCGAGCATCAGATAAACGCCCGGAACCGGCGCTTCCACCGCTGTCAGAGCCCCGCGCGCCAGACGGCTGTCCCAGCCGCCCAGGGTCAAGAGAACCGCCTGATGGCCATCGGCCAGCAGGGTCGCGATGGTGATGTCCTTGCCCAGCGCCTGCCCGGTTTCCGCCGTGACCCCCATCTCCAGCACGCCGTCGATGTCCCAGTCGAGGACCTCGGCCGGAAGCCGTTCGGCGGCGATCGCGCTCCTGAGCAGACCCCCGAGCCGGCCGGAGGCCTCGTACACCGTCGGGGAGTGGCCCAGGCGCGCCAGGAAAAAGGCCGCCGACAACCCTTCGACACCCCCGCCGATCACCGCCACCCGTCGACCGGTCTCAGGCGCCTTGGAGGGCAGCACCCTCTGGCCGGTCTTTTTCTCGTAATCGGCCGCAAACCGTTTAAGAAAGTTGATCGCCACCGGTTGATCGACATACTGTCGCCGGCACTCGTTTTCACAAGGCCGCGGGCAGATGCGGCCGATAACGGCCGGAAACGGATTGCGCTCCTTGATCACCTGCACGGAGCGGTGATAATCGCCCAGGGTGATCTGCCGGATGTACTCGCAGATGTCGATGCCGGCCGGGCAGGCGCGCTGGCAGGGGGTGGTGCACTCGTCGGTCTTGTACTCCTTCAGGATGCGCCGGGTCACCGAGGACAAGGTGATGATGTGTTTGGGGCAGACCCGCTCGCAGGTGCCGCAGCCGGTGCAGCGCACCTCATCGACCACCGGCAGGCCGTCGGGACCCATGGCGATGGCGCCGAAGGGACAGGCGCGGGCACAGGAGCCCAGGCCCAGGCAGCCGATGGTGCACACCTTCATCCCGCCGCTCAGCAGGCTGGCGGCGCGGCAGTCGCTCAGGCCGTCGTAAATGAACTTCGTGTCGGCCGCGGCCACCCCGTAGGTGCAGCCGGAGCGGGCGATGTCGGGTTCCTTGGCTTCGACGCTCACGCCCAGGATCCGGGCGATTTCAAGGGCGACATCGGCGCTGGCCGCCACGCAGGAGTTGGGTGCCGCGCGGCCGGCCACGATCGCCTCGGCGTTGGCGCTGCACCCCGGCAGCCCGCAGCCGCCGCAGTTGGCCCCGGGCAGCGCCTCTTCCACCGCCAGGATCGTAGGATCGACGTAAACATAGAATATTTTCGACGCGAAGGCCAGGCCGGCCCCCACCAGCAACCCCAGACCACCCATGATGAAAACCGCGTCTAGCATGTGTCACTACCCCGTTGTGGTTGAAATATACCCTTCAAGAAATTGTCATGAGCCGCCGTCACGAGATCGCATCGAACTTGCATTTCTCGAAACAGGTCATGCACTGGATGCACTTGTCCGTGTCGATGCGCGCCGCTTCTTTTTTCTTCCAAAAAATCGCTTCGGCCGGGCAGGCCCGGAAACAGGCCCCGCACTGGGTGCACACCGCCGGATCCACCTTGAAATCAAGCAGCGCCACGCAGCGTTTGGCCGGACAGCGCTTTTCATAAATGTGGGCGTCGTACTCGTCGCGAAAATACCGCAGGGTCGAGAGCACCGGATTGGGACCGGTCTGCCCCAGCCCGCACAGAGACGCCGCGCGGATGACATCCGAGAGTTCTTCCAGCGCCTGGATGTCCTGCGGCCGGCCGCGCCCCTCGCAGATCTTTTCGAGAATCTGCAGCAGACGCCGGGTGCCCTCGCGGCAGGGCGTGCACTTGCCGCACGACTCGTCCTGCACGAACTCCATGAAGAACCGGGCCATGTCGACCATGCAGGTGTTTTCGTCCATGACGATGGCGCCGCCCGAACCCATGATGGCGCCGACCTTGGCGATGGCCTCGAAATCGACCGGCGTGTCGAGAAACTGCTCCGGGATGCAGCCGCCGGAGGGTCCGCCGAGCTGCACCGCCTTGAATTTCTTTTTCTTGGGAATCCCGCCGCCGATATCGTAGACGATCTGGCGCAGCGGCGTGCCCATGGGGACCTCGACCAGGCCGATGTTGTTCACATCGCCCGACAGGGCAAAGACCTTGGTTCCCTTGCTGGTCTCCGTGCCGACGCTCGCATACCAGGCGCCGCCCTGCAGCATGATCTGCGGCACATTGGCAAAGGTCTCCACGTTATTTAAAATGGTGGGCTTGTCCCACAGGCCCTTGTGCGCCGGAAACGGCGGGCGGGGACGCGGCATGCCGCGCCGGCCCTCGATCGAGCGCATCAGCGCGGTCTCCTCGCCGCAGACAAACGCGCCGGCCCCCTGGTAAATGTCGATCTCGAAATCGAAACCCGCGCCGAAAATGTTTTCGCCCAGCAAACCGTATTCCTTGGCCTGGTCGATGGCGATTCCCAGCCGGCGCACGGCCAGCGGGTATTCGGTCCGCACGTAGATGACCCCGCGATTGGCGGCGATGGCCTTGGCGGCAATGATCATCCCCTCCAGCACGGCATGCGGGTCGGCTTCCAGGATGCTGCGGTCCATGAAGGCGCCCGGATCGCCCTCGTCGGCGTTGCAGAGCACATATTTGACCGCTCCGCCGCTTTGGCGCGCGAACTCCCACTTCACGCCCGTCGGAAAACCGGCCCCGCCCCGGCCCCTGAGACCCGAGATCTTCATCTGCTCGGTGATCTGCTCGGGCGTCATGTCAAAAAGCGCCCGGGCGGCCCCGAAATAGCCGTCACGCCCGATGTAGTCGTTGATGTCCTCCGGGTTGATCAGACCTTTGTTGCGCAAGGCCCGCGGCATCTGGTGCGCGAAAAAGGGAATATCGTTTTGAGAGGCGATCCGCTGCTTGGTGACCGGGTCCTTGTAGAGCAGTCTTTCGACCGCCTGACCCTTGACGAGCTGGCTATCGACCAGTTCCGGAATGTCTTCGGCCGTCAGCTTCTGGTAAAAAATGTCGCCCGGATGCACCACCATGATCGGCCCCATGGCACAAAAGCCGTTGCAGCCGGTCTCGACCACTTTGACCCGGTCCTCGATCCCCTTGGAGGCGATTTCCTGTTCCAGAGCGGTTTTGACGGCAATGCTGCCGGTGGCGTGACACCCGGTGCCCCCGCAGATCAGGCAATAGGTCCTGTCTTTGAAGGCAATCGCTGCGGCCGAATCCGATTTGATCTTTTCCAGGTCGTTAACCGACAACTTCGTCATTCAGCATCTCCTCGCAGTTCAGGAAGCCAACCGCTCCGCTAACGGATGCGCGCCATCCTTACCAGGACCCGTCGAGGCCCCTCAGTCCATTCATGTAAAGCTTTCCACTGGCCACGAACAGGGAGTCGCCGGTGCTCATGGTGACCAGGTTGAAGGAGCGCGCCAGTTCGAGTGCGCTTTGCTGCGGCTTTTTACCCCTGACGAAAACCACCGCCCCCACATCGGCCACCTTGGCGGTGCGGATGACGTCGTCGCCGGTCAGCCCGGTCAAAATGACGGCATCCTTGGCCGCGGCGGCCAAAAAAGCCTCCATGATATCCGCGCCCCCGGCGCCGATGACGGTCCGCTCCAACTGGTCTTCACCGGTCAAGAGCGTTGCCTTGAGAATATCCCTGACCTCATAGATTTTCATCGGGGTGCCACCACTTGATTGGGTTCGTCCGCGGTTAGTTGACGGCCGTAACTTGTGTTCATTACATAAGTCAACAGTCGGTGCAACAGGCTTTACGATGAAGGTTTTGGCAAGGACAGCGGGAGAAGGCTGTATCGCATAATACGCCGAAGACCGATAACACAGCCAAAATCTTTATCTTAAAGCCGATGGCTACTCGTATTTTTGAAGAACATCCAGCACGGCATCCGATGAGATCGCCCCGTGGGTGTCGCGGTCGACCACCATGACCGGGGCCAGGCCGCAGGCGCCCAGGCACCTGACCGCTTCCAGCGAAAAGCGCCGGTTTTCGGTGGTGTCGCCCTCCTTGATCCGGTATTCATTCGAGATCCGCGCCAGAACCTCCTTGATGCCCTTGACGTAACAGGCCGTACCGGTGCAGACCCTGATCAGGTGCCGCCCTTTGGGTTTCATCGAAAACAGGGCGTAAAAAGACGCGACGCCGAACACCTCGCTGCTCGAAATATCCAGGCCGCCGCTGATGTAATCGATCAACTCGACCGGCAGGTAGCCGACGATCGTCTGGCACTCCCGCAATACGGTGATCACCGCGCCCGGCCGGCGGTAGTTGGCCGTGATCACGCGATTGATGTCGGTCCACATTTCCGGGGTGATGTCGGGATGTTCAGGCGGTGTGTCCGGTATCATCTTCAGATCTCCCTGCGGGCTGCAATTCGCGGGCGGCGGTGCGCGCGGCCGGTCGGCGTACGACTTGCCTATACACCATACTCGGATCGGAATGTCAACGACTTCATCGTGCTGTTTTTACAGAATTTGCAGGGTTGACGCCAGCCACCGGCTGCACTATAAACCGGTCGATTCGGAAGGGATGGGAAGCGGGAAGGCTGGGAGGCTTGGAAGCTGGGAGGCTGGAGGCTGGAAGCTGGAGGCTGGGAAGTTTGGAGGCTGGGAAGCTGGGAATGGCAACTGGCGGTGCGCATGACAGACGCGAGGTAATGGAAACGGCGGACTTTCTGCGCGCCCGCATCGACCGGTCGCCGCGCATCGGACTGTTTACGGGGACGGGCCTTGGCGAGAGCATCGCCTCGATCTCGATCTCATCCGCCTTCGCGTTCGGCGACTTGCCGCACTTTCCGGTGTCCACCGTCGAAAGTCACCCGGGACGGCTGCTTTTCGGCACGGCGGCCGGGCGGCCGGTCGTCATCATGCAGGGCCGGTTTCACCTGTACGAAGGCTATGCGCCGCGCGCGGTCACCTTTCCGGTGCGTGTGATGCGACAGCTCGGCGTCGATTATCTGATTCTGACCAACGCCGCCGGCGGCCTCAACCCGCGGTTTCGGGCCGGCGATCTCATGACGATCGGCGATCACATCAATCTGACCGGCGCCAATCCGTTGGTCGGGCGAAACGAGGAGAGCTGGGGCGTGCGGTTTCCCGATATGTCCCGGGCCTACGATCCCCACCTGCGGCGGCTGGCCGCCGACGGCGCCCGTGCGGCAGGGGTCCGTATGCACACCGGCGTTTACGCCGGGCTTAAAGGGCCGTCGTTGGAAACCCCGGCCGAAGTGCGCTATCTTAAGACGATCGGCGCGGACGCCGTGGGCTTTTCGACCGTGCAGGAGGTCATCGCCGCCCGGCACGCCGGCCTGCGCGTTCTGGGCCTGTCGATTATCACCAACCTCGGCGATCCGGACGCGCCCCAGCCGGCCACCATGGCCGAGATCATCGCCGTGGCCGGCGCGGCCGCGCCCGGACTGGCGACGGTGGTGCGCTACGTGGTGGAGCACATCGATGATGATTCCCGGCGCGGCTGACCTCCTGATCACCAACGGCATCGTGCTGACGATGGATGCCGCCGGCACCCGGATCGAAGGCGGGGCAGTGGCCGTTGCCGGCGAGCGCATCGCGGCCATCGGCCCGGCGGCGAACTTCGCCGCCTGGTCGGTTGAGCGCCGCATCGATGCCGGCGGCGGCATCATCATGCCCGGCCTGGTCAACGCCCACACGCACGCCGCCATGACCTGTTTCAGGGGCCTGGCCGACGACCTGCCCCTGATGACCTGGCTCGATGACCATATCTTTCCGGCCGAAGCACAGCTCGACGAAGAAACGGTCTACCGTGGCGCGCTGTTGGCCTGCGCCGAAATGATCCGCTCGGGCACCACCTGCTTTTGTGACATGTACCTTTTCGAAGACGCCGTGGCGCGCGCCGCGAGCGCGGCCGGCATGCGGGCGGTGGTGGGCGAAGTGCTCTACGATTTTCCGTCCCCCAATTACGGTCCGATAGAAAAAGGCTTTGCCTATGTCGAGCGCATGATCGATACCTGGCGCAGCGATCCGCTGATCACCGTTGCGCTCGAGCCCCACTCCCCTTACCTGTGCGCGGCCGGCCTGCTCGAAAAGGCCGCGGCCCTGGCGCGCGAAAACGGACTGCCGCTGGTGACGCACCTGTCGGAAACCCGCGCCGAAGTCGACCGGATCCGGGCGTCGTACGGCTGCACCCCGGTCGCCTGGCTGGCCGAGCTGGGCGTTCTCGGCCCCGACCTGCTCGCCTGCCACTGCGTGGTATTAACCCCGGAGGACATCGCCCTCTTGAAGGCCCACGACGTCAAAGTCGCCCACAACCCCGAAAGCAACATGAAGCTCGCCTCCGGGATCGCGCCGGTGCCCGAACTGCTCAGGGCCGGCGTCTGCGTGGCCCTCGGCACCGACGGCTGTGCCAGCAACAACGATCTCGATCTTTTCCTGGAAATGGACTCGGCCGCCAAACTGCACAAGGTCGGCACGCTCGATCCCACGGTCCTGGATGCCGCCACCGTTCTGCGGATGGCGACCATCGAGGGCGCGCGCGCGCTGGGGCTTGGCCGGGTGACCGGATCCCTCGAAGCGGGCAAAACCGCCGACCTGATTGTCATCGACACGGCCCGCCCCCATCTGACGCCGATGTACAACCCGGTCTCGCACCTGGTCTACACAGTGCGCGGCAGCGATGTCGCCACGGTCGTCATCAACGGCCGCCTGGTAATGGAAAATGGCCGCCTGCTCAGCCTGGACGAGAAGCAGGTGATGGCGGACGTCAACCGCATCGCTGCCCGCTTTCGTCCCTGAACAACGGTCGGGCCCGGCCGGTTTGAGGCTGTTTTCCAGCAGCTTGATTCATAAGGTATAGCTTTAAGGAATCAAATGATCGATGCCGATATCATCCACTGCGCCCGCGGCGAGACGCCGGCCGACCTGCTGCTTAAAAGCGGCCGCATCGTCGATGTTTTTTCGGGCGAAACCGTGACGGGTGATGTGGCCATCAAGAACGGCACCATCGCCGGCATCGGCCGGTACCAGGCATCCACGACCGTCGACCTCGACGGGCGCTTCGTGACCCCGGGATTCATCGACGCCCACGTCCACATCGAAAGCACCATGATCGGCGTCGCCGAATTCGCGCACGCGGTGGCGGCGCGCGGCACCACCACCGTCATCGCCGATCCGCACGAGATCGCCAACGTGCTGGGCGCCGCGGGAATCCGGTACATGCTCGCCGCCAGCAAGGGCCAGCCGGTGAATGTTTTCTTCATGCTGCCCTCCTGCGTGCCGGCCACGTCCATGGAAACCGCGGGCGCCCAGTTGACGGCCGACGACCTGCGGCCCTTCATGAACGAAGAGCGCGTGCTGGGATTGGCGGAAATGATGAACTATCCCGGCGTGCTGGCCGCGGACGCCGAAGTCCGGCGCAAGATCGCCTTGGCCGCCAGCGCGCGCAAACCGGTCGACGGTCACGCACCGGGGCTGACCGGCCACGATTTAAACGCCTACGCCGCCACCGGCATCGCCAGCGATCACGAGTGCACGACGCTGGCAGAGGCGCGCGAAAAATTGCAGGCCGGCCTGCACATCATGGTGCGTGAGGGCACGGCCGCCAAGAACCTGGCAGCCCTGTTGCCGCTGGTCAACCCGCACACCTGCCGCCGCATGATGTGGTGCACCGACGACCGCCACGCGCAGGACCTGCTGACCGACGGGCACGTCGATTTCATCGTCCGCAGCGCCATCGGCCGCGGCCTGGACCCGCTGGTCGCCATCCGGATGGCAACGCTCAACCCGGCCGAATACTTCGGCCTCCATCACCTGGGCGCGGTGGCCCCGGGACGCCGGGCCGACCTGCTGGTGATCGACGATCTGAAGGACCTTAGAATCGGCCGGGTCTACAGCCGGGGGCGGCTCGTGGCGGTCGACGGCCGCATCGTCGAGGATCTCGAAAGGTCCGCTCCGGTCGCAGCGCCGCGGGCCATGCGGGTGCCGCCCGGCGCGCTCGATTTTTCGATTGCCGCCGCCGGCCGCCGCGTGCGGGTGATCGAGATCGTGCCCGGACAGATCGTCACCGGTTCACGTGTCGCCGACGCCCGGATTGAAGACGGCCAGGCCGTGGCGGACCCCGGCCGGGACCTGCTCAAGCTGGCGGTCGTGGACCGGCACAGCGGCAGCGGGCGGATGGCCGCCGCTTTCGTCAGCGGACTCGGCCTCAGGCAGGGGGCCATCGCCTCGAGCGTGGCCCACGACGCCCACAACATCATCGTCGCCGGTACCGGCGACCGCGACATGGCGATCGCCGTCGAACGGATCGTCGCGCTGGCCGGCGGACTGACCGTGGCGGCCGGCGGCCGCATCCTGGCCGAACTGGCCCTGCCGGTTGCCGGCTTGATGGCAGAGGCCCCGCTGCCGGAGGTGGCCGCCGCATTGGCGCAACTGACCGCGGCGGCCCGCTCTCTCGGCAGTCCGCTCGAAGACCCCTTCATGACGCTGTCCTTTTTGGCCCTGCCGGTCATCCCGGCCCTCAAGCTCACCGACCAGGGCCTGGTGGACGTCGAAAAATTCCGAATCGTTCCGCTGTTCATCAAATAAATTTACTACTGGATCCACGGACCAGGGTCGGTCCGAGGTTCAGCGTATGAGGGGTTAGGTATAAAATATAATATATGGTATAGAGTGCAAGGTATAAGGTATATGGTATAGAGTGCAAGGTATAAGGTATATGGTATAGAGTGCAAGGTATAAGGTATATGGTATATGGTATATGGTTAAGGAGATTGGGTTAGGGAGGCTATTGGTACGTGGTGAGTTTCATTTACCGTTCACCGTTCATAGGGCTGAAGAGTTGATGTCTTTCGTTGAGCCCTCGTCAAAACCCGACGGTGCTATCAGGTGTGTAATTTTGAATTTTTTGTCATTGTGAATTATTTGTTATTTGTCATTTGAATTTTGGAATTTTTCACTGAAGCTGAGAAAGCTCAAGCATTAGAATTTCTTCGACCAAGCTTGGATGCCAGCAGCCAGCGGCGTCGCTGAACCTTGAACCTTAAACCTTAAACCTTAAACCCTTTTTTTATGGAAGATCACATGAACGTCGACAGTAAGCCGATGCGGCCGATCTGGCTGGATGAAAAGAGCGGTGCGGTCAACATCATCGACCAGCGGCGGCTGCCGCACGAGCTGATCATCATGGAGCTGACGGATGTCGGGCAGGCCGTGGGCGCCATCAAGGCGATGGCGGTCCGGGGCGCGCCCCTGATCGGGGTCACGGCCGCTTATGGCATTTACCTGGCCGTGCGGCGGGCACCGGGCGATCGGGCCGCCGCCGCGCAGGCCGGCCGCCGGCTCAAGGAAGCCCGGCCCACGGCCGTCAACCTGGCCTGGGCCGTGGATCGCCTGCTGGCCGCGCTGGCATCGAAAACACGCGCGACGGACCCGGTCTCGATCGCCCGCGACGAAGCCGCCGCCATCGCCGCGGAGGAAGTTGCCAATTGCCGCAGCATCGGGGAGCATGGACTGACATTGATTGAAAACCTGAGAGAAAGCCGGCCCGACCGGCCCGTCAACGTGCTGACCCACTGCAACGCCGGCTGGCTGGCCTGCGTCGAATACGGCACGGCCACCGCCCCGGTTTACGCCGCCCATGAGCGCGGCATCCCGGTCCACGTCTGGGTCGACGAGACGCGCCCGCTAAACCAGGGCGCGCGTCTGACCGCCTGGGAACTGGCCCAACGCGGCGTGCCCCACACGCTGATCGCCGACAACACCGGCGGCCACCTCATGCAGCACGGCCTGGTGGACATCGTCATCGTCGGCAGCGATCGCACCACCGGCACCGGCGACGTGGCCAACAAAATCGGCACCTACCTCAAGGCCCTGGCGGCGCGCGACAACAACGTGCCCTTTTACGTCGCCCTGCCGTCGAGCACCTTCGACTGGCAACTGCGCGACGGCATCGCCGAAATTCCGGTGGAGGAACGCGACCCGGATGAAATCCGCTATGTTCAGGGCCGCGTGGACGGCCAGACCCGCCGCGTGCTGGTGCCGCCGGAGGACAGCCCGGCCATCAACTATGCCTTCGACGTGACGCCCGCGCGCCTGGTGACCGGTTTCATCACCGAGCGCGGCATCTGCCGGGCGAGCGAAGCCGACATCCGGCGACTTTTCCCGGAGAAACAAAGCCATCATTGACACCGGCCCCTTGTGCGGGTGATATAGGCTTTAAGATAAAGATATTGGCTGTGTTATCGGTCGTCGGCGTATGCCTATACAGCCTCCTTCCTCCGGCCTTGCCAAAATCTTTATCTTAAAGCCTATAGAAGGCGCCGGATCATTTGGCGGTTTGACCCGTTGCAAGACGGCTTCTGGCCGGAGACCACCGAAAAGGACCCATGCTGACGGACATCGAAAAAAGAGTCATCG
The DNA here is from genome assembly GCA_963779885.1 of uncultured delta proteobacterium. GTDB lineage: Bacteria > Desulfobacterota > Desulfobacteria > Desulfobacterales > SG8-13 > JARFQH01. Next base: position 234,428 of record CAWAAN010000008.1, read on the forward strand.
CCGCGATTCAGGGCGACATCGCAGTCACCGGACGGCCCTATCGCCGAATCGCGGAAAGCCTGGACATCCCGGAAGAACAACTGCTGGAGATCTTGCAGGATTTATGCGACCGCGGCGTCATCCGCCGCTTCGGCGCCACCATTCGCCACCAGAAATCGGGCTTCACCGCCAACGCCATGGTCGCCTGGCGGGTGACCGAAGAGCGCATCGAAACGGTGGGCAGGATCATGGCCGGTTTCCGTCAGGTCTCGCATTGCTACCGTCGCAACCCGACCGGTGACTGGCCCTATAACCTCTACACCATGATCCACGCCCGCAACGAGGCCTCCTGCCACGAGACGGCCCGTAAAATGGCTGAAAAATCGGGTGTCGACGATTTTGCCCTGCTGTTCAGCCGCCGTGAACTGAAAAAGACCTCGATGCGCTATTTCCCGCCCCGCGATGAGTAAAATCCCCAGAAGTGACGGCAGCCGTTCCCGCCGCACGGCTCTCTGCAAAGGTTGCCGGCCGACGGGCTATACGGGCACACCGGCCGACGGAGGAATCGATGGAGGCGGGCACAGAGGCCCGCCCCCACAGGGGTTGCCCGGCTCCACGGGCTAACAGGTTTAACGGGCTAAACGGGCCAAACGGGCCAACCGAATGACATCCGCTCCCCACATCCTTCTCGTCAACCCCTGGATCCACGACTTCGCCGCCTACGATTTCTGGGCCAAGCCGCTGGGACTGCTGGGGCTGGCCGCGCTGTTGCGGCACCACGGGTGCATGGTCTCTTACATCGACTGCCTGAACCGCTGGCACCCCCGCGCACCGGCCACCGATCCGCGGCAACGCTGCGGCCGCGGGCCTTACCTGAAAACCCCGCTGCCCAAGCCGGCGGCCCTGGCCGATGTTCCCCGGCGCTTTTCGCGCTACGGCATCAAACCCGAATGGCTGCGGCAGGATCTGCACGCCCTGCCCCGCCCCGACCTGATCCTGGTCACCTCGATGATGACCTACTGGTACACGGGGGTGCACGAAACCATCGGCCAACTGCGCGAGATTTTTGCGGATGTGCCGCTGTTTTTAGGCGGTATTTACGCCACGCTCTGTCCGGAACACGCCCGCCGGACCACCGGTGCCGACCGGGTGGCCGGCGGCGCGGCCGAGCCCGTGCTGCTGGACCTGGTGGCCGAGGTCACCGGCTACCGGCCGGCGGCCCTCTTCGACCCGCAGGATCTGGACACCTATCCGCATCCGGCCCACGACCTGCAGCACCTCATCGGCTACATCCCCCTTTTGACCGCCAGGGGCTGCCCGTTTGCCTGCCCCTACTGCGCCGCCAAAAAATTGAACCCCCGGCGCATGGCCCGCTGCCCGGAGCTGGTCGTGGATGAAATCTGCCGCTGGCACCGGGATTTCGGCGTCAGGGATTTCGTGTTTTACGACGACGCCCTGCTGATGCAAGCCGAGCACCACGCCGCGCCGATTTTCGAAGGGGTGATCCGGCGCGGCGGCGCCAAACTGCGCTTTCACACCCCCAATGCCCTGCACATTCGCTGGATCACGCCGGCCATCGCGCACCTGATGAAGCGCGCCGGCTTCGAAACCGTGCGCCTCGGACTGGAAACCGCCGCTGCCGCCAGTAGGCCCGCAGGGGACCGGAAGGTGACGGCCGGCGAGTTTGAGCGGGCGGCGGGGTGCCTTAAAAAAGCCGGGTTCCAAAAGCGCCAGGTCGGCGCCTACCTTCTGGCGGGACTGCCCGGACAGTCGGTCGAGGAGATCGCGGCCTCGATCCAAATCGTCAGGGAAAACGGCGTCACGCCGATTTTGGCCCACTACTCCCCCATCCCGCACACCGACCTGTGGCCCGCCGCCGTCGCTGCTTCCCGCTACGATCTGGCGGCCGACCCGATCTTCACCAATAACGCCGTCCTGCCCTGCCGCAAGGAGCCTTTTTCGTGGGCGACGATCACCCGTCTCAAGAAACTGGCCGCGGCCTGAGATCGTATGCGGGTTCCGGGTTGAGGCGTTTCATTTTCTTTGGAGATCCATTAGCATGGTTTCGATCACCATCATGAGTGGTTTGATTTTTGTTTGGCATACATCAAAGATAGCCTCAGCATTGACATCGAAATAATGGTGGGTGATGATGTCCCGGAGTCCCATGGCCTTCTTCCATTCAATTTGTGGATATCTGCGTAACAGCGATTGAGAGGTGATAGTATCTATCTGCTTAAGACTTTCGCCAATGGCTATGAGTTGCATGCAAATAGCGTCAAGCTTTTCCCGTCCTGCATCTGAATGGGTAAAGTCTTCTGCGCTGCTGACAGGTTGAAAACGCGCCAAAATTGTTTTTGCAGCTTCATCGATTTGTTGCAGAATATCTGTCACCAGCTCCTGTTCATGCATAGACGGCCTCTTGGTCTATTCTGCGTTTCAGGAAGGGGTTCATTGACGGTCTGTAGCTGATGATATCCACCCTGGATCCAAGCTGTTCTTCCAGGTCCTGCTTAATACCGATCATGAAGAAAAAATCCTGCTTTTCGAGTTCGACGATAATGTCGATATCGCTACGATCGGTAGCGGAGCCGCGTGCCGTGGATCCAAAAAGACCCAGACGCTTGATCCCATATTTTTTTTGGTGGCTCAATTTATATCGATTCAGTACAGATATCACTTCGGCAGTAGTCATGTGGCTACCTCCTTGTGCCGCAACCGTTCACAGGGTTGTAAAGTTCAGTGGGGATAAAACCACCTCCTTTACGGGGTGCAGCAGGTGCCAGGCGTCGGACGCGCTTACGGCCTTTTGGTCTTCAAGTGCCCGACAACACAGCAAATGCGTAGCCTTGCGAACGCTAACCCCGTGCCAGCATTCCCGTTTTTTGATATCATATGAGCAATATCAAATGATATCAGACAAAAAGTGATTGAATTATAGGATCAAGTCATAGTTTAAACAAGCTTGATCGTTCAGCTGTCTCATGCGCAAAACATAAAATCCGTAAGCTGACCTTCGAGTAGACACCGATTTAATCGGCCCGATCGACCGAGGAAGGACACCCATGCTCCATCTGAAATCCCTGGAACCGACGGCATCTGAAACCGACCTGCTGGTGGTACCGGTCTGTGAGGATGCCGAGGTGCACGATCACCCCCTGCTCTCCTCGATGGTGGCGCGCATTCAACAATTCGAGGAGTTCAAGGGCGCCACAGGCGACGAGGTCGTGCTCTACAATCCGCCCGGCACCAAGGCCCGGCGGGTCCTTTTCACCGGTTTGGGGCCGGCGGCCGCAATCAATCGGGAAACATTGCGGGCCGCCGCCGGCCGCGCGGTCAAACTGGCCCTGCAAAAAAAATTGCAGAACATCGCCGTCGTCGTTCCCGTCCGCGAGCTGCCGCATATCGAACCGGAGGCGGTCAGCGCGTCGTTGCTGGAGGGCGCCGGCCTCGCCAATCACCGGTTCACGGCCTACAAAACCGATAAGAACCGGCCGCCCCTGAAAAAAATCGTCCTGCTGGTGCCGCCGGAAACCGCCCGGGCTTTCGCCAAACTGCCGGCCCAAATCGCGCAGATTTGCCGCGGCACCCTGATGGCCCGCGATTGGGTCAACACGCCGGCCAACGACAAGACGCCGGCCGCCCTGTCGCGCTCGATCGCCGCCGGTGCCCGCAAGGCCGGTCTGCAGGTCAAGACTTTCGGCCGGAAGGAACTTCAGAAGGAGAAGTTCGGCGCCATTCTGGCCGTGTCCGCCGCCAGCCGCAACGCTCCGGCCATGGTCGAACTGGTGTATGACCCCAAAGGGGCGCGCAAAACGGTGGTCATCGTCGGCAAGGGCGTGACCTTCGACTCCGGGGGCGTGAACCTGAAGACCTCCAAGATCCTGAGCATGATGAAATCCGACATGGCCGGAGCGGCGGCCGCGGCGGCCGTCATGCTGGCTGTCGCCGGGCTCAAACCGCAACTGAAAGTGGTGGGCATCATGCCGCTGGTGGAAAACATGCTCTCCGGCTCCGCCACCCGGCCCGGCGACATCATCCGCACCTACAGCGGCAAGACGGTCGAGATCGGCAACACGGATGCCGAGGGCCGGCTGATCCTGGCCGATGCGATCGCCTATGGCATCGCGCGCCACAAACCCGATTTCCTGATCGATGTGGCGACCCTGACCGGCGCTTGCGTGACGGCACTGGGCGAAGGCATGGCCGGACTGTTCGCCAACGACGACCCCCTGGCCGCCGCAATCCTGGCGTCGGCCGAAAAAACCCATGAACGCTGCTGGCGGATGCCGCTGCCGGAGGATTACATGGAACAGCTCAAGAGCGAACTGGCCGATATCAACAACATGCCCGCCACGCGCTGGGGCGGCGCCATTACCGCGGCGCTTTTTTTGAAAGAGTTCGTCGACCGCACGCCCTGGGCTCACATCGACATTGCCGGTCCGGCCTATCGCAAGAACGGCGGCGACTACTGCGGGCCCGGCGCGACCGGCTTCGGCGTGCGGCTTCTCTGTGACCTGCTGCAACGGCTCGGGTAGGCCGATCACCGTGCCGGCGCCGATGAAAAAACTGCTCCTGCCCCTGGTATTTGCCGCCCTGGGCCTGCTGGATTTCCTGTACGGCCTTTACCGCGGCGACCGCGTCAGTCTCCTCGTGGGCCTGGTCATGGTCGGCATTGCGGTGTATATCATCAGGAAAAAGAGATCATAGAAAATGGCGATCAAGACCGACAAGACCCGGCGCCCCCAAGTCACGGGCGCCCGCAGGAAGGGCCGCTCCCGGCGAGTTAAGCTCGTCGTTCTGGCGGCCGTGGCCTGCGGGCTGGTGCTGGCCGGCTACTATTTCATCCGGCCAGAAAACGGCGCGGACCGCTCCGGGGCGCCGGCCGTTGGAACCGTGCCGGCCGCCTCACAGACCGGCGCAGAAAATCGCTCGCGCGACTTTCACGCCTTGATCGGCCGTTGGCGACGCCCGGACGGCGGATACGTGATCGAGATCCGCGGCATCGATGCCGCCGGCAAGATGGATGTCGGGTATTTCAATCCCCGCCCGATCAACGTCGCCAGAGCGACGGCGGCAAAGGACGCCGAGACCTTGAAAGTCTTTATCGAACTGCAGGATGTCGGCTATCCCGGGGCGACCTACACGCTGGCCTACGATCCCGGGCAAAACGTGCTGAAGGGCCTGTATTACCAGCCGGCGGCCGGGCAGACCTTCGATGTGGTCTTCGTTCCTTTGCAATGATAAGGGACTGATAAAAAAACTTATCCTGAAGCCGGCAGCGCCGATGCTGCCCATCGCCGCCGTGGACCATCACACCGACCCATGAAATCTCCGTCTGACCGATCACCGGCCGATCCCGGACTCGTTAAACGAATCCGGCTCTCGATTTTGTCCGATCCCGTCATCCCCCGCACCGAAGCGGAGCGCAGGCGGTATCTCTTCAGAAACCTGCTCCTGCATTTCCGCCCGGCCACCGTGCCGGCGGCGACGCTGCGCTTCTCGCTCTCCTGGGGCCTGGGGGGCATGGCCGCCGTTCTGGTACTGCTTCAATTCGGCACCGGCGTGCTGCTGAAATTCGCCTACGAACCGACTCCTGTCGCCGCCTACGCCTCGATTCAATCACTTGTGAGCGGCGTGCCGTTCGGCCGGCTGATTCGCAACCTGCATCACTGGTGCGCCCACCTGCTGGCCCTGGTAGTGCTGCTGCACCTGCTGCGGGTGTTTTTCACGGGCGCCTTTCACCCGCCGCGGCAGTTCAACTGGATCATCGGCCTGGCCCTGCTTGGCCTGGTGCTGATCGCCAACCTCAGCGGATACCTGCTGCCCTGGGACCAGTTGGCCTACTGGGCCGTGACCGTTTCGACCGGCATGCTGGAGTACGTCCCCTGGTTCGGTTTCACCCTTCAGAAACTGATTCGCGGCGGACCCGACATCGGACCGGCCACCCTGCGGATCTTTTATGCCGTCCACACCGCCGTGGTGCCCATTCTGCTGCTGTCACTGATGGGGTTTCACTTCTGGCGGGTGCGCCAGGCACGCGGGCTGGTCATCCCCCGCCGGCCGGGAACCTCACCGCCCGAGCTGCCGCAAAGGGTCCCGAGCTTGCCGGATCTCCTGCTGCGCGAAGCCGTTGTCGCCGCGGCCCTGATCGCCGTTGTCATGCTTCTGGCGATTTTTTTCGACGCACCCCTTTCCGATCCGGCCAACCCCGGGCTGAGCCCGAATCCCACCAAGGCGCCCTGGTACTTCGCCGGGCTCCAGGAACTGCTGCTGCACCTTCACCCTCTTTTCGCGGTTTTTATCATTCCGCTGGCGGCGGCGGCAACCCTTGTAACCCTGCCCTATCTGACCTATGACACCGACACCGGCGGGATCTGGTTTGCGTCCCGGACCGGACGCATCGCCGGGATCGCCGCCGGCGCCGCCGCCCTGGCGGCCACGCCGGTTCTGATCCTCTGCGATGAATGGCTCGCGCGTCCCGGTCATCGATTTTCAGGCCTACCGACGGCCATCGCCGACGGGGTGATTCCTTTTGTTCTATTACTGGCGGCGATCACACTTTTTTACCGCACGGCGCGGCGGCGGTTTTCAGCAACGCAAAACGAGGCCGTCCAGACGATCTTTATCTTTCTGGCCACGGCCCTGGCCGTCATGACCGTCACCGGGGTGTGGTTTCGCGGCGCCGGCATGAAACTGGTGTGGCCATTGTGACATAAGATGTCTCACCGCGGATGATTTCCGCTCCTCGTGCGAAGCCCCGCACAGATAGACGCCCGCACGGGCGGTTGTTTTCCAAAAGGGTCCAATGACGGCTGCGAAACGGAAAAAAAGGCAGACGATGCCCCAAAAACGTGCCGAAACAGAAACGCCGGCTGCTTCTGCGGCGGTTCTGCCGCGGCGCAATTTCCTGATGAGGCTCTGGTTCGGCCTCGGTTTGGTCGTGGTCGGCGAACTGGCCTGGGTCGTGACGTCCTTTCTGAGACCGCACCGGTCGCCGACGCCCGACGGCGATTTCGGTGCGGTCGTGACGGCCGGGCCGGTGGAGGGTTTCCCGCGGAATTCGGTCACGGCCTTTCCGCGCGGGCATTTTTACCTGGCGCGCCTGGCAGACGGCGGATTCCTCGCGATTTCACGGCGCTGCACGCACCTGGGGTGCACCGTGCCCTGGATCGCGGAGGACCGGCGGTTTTTATGTCCCTGCCATTCATCGGCGTTTGACATTCGCGGTGCGGTCATCCGCTCTCCGGCGCCCCGCCCGCTGGACATCTATCCAATGACGATCGAAAACGAGGTGGTCAGGGTCGATACCGGTCGCACGATCCGCCGGAGCGAATTCGAACCGGAGCAAGTGGCCTATGGGCAAAAAGGGGCGATAACGGGGTGAATCAAACTAACGACATACTGAACCCGCCCGGTGAAGACCGCCCGTCGCGGACCGTTCACGGGCGCTGGAAAACCGGGGGGGTGGTGGCCACGCTCGTGATCGTCCTCTCGGTGCCGCTGTATCTGGTGCAAGAACGCCGCCTGGCCGCTTCTTTGGCTTCCAGCGCCGGCAAACCCGCGGCGGCATTTGTCGGCAGCGCCAAGTGCCAGCCCTGCCATAAACCGGAATACGACAAGTGGCGGGGGTCACACCACGAGCGGGCCATGGCCGAGGCCACGCCGGAGAGCGTGCTCGGCGACTTCGATGACGCCGAATTCACGCATTTCGGGGTTACCTCGAAATTCTACCGGAAAGACGGCCGGTATTTTGTCACCACCCCCGGGCCGGACGGCACGCTGTCCGAATTTCAGATCACCCACACCTTCGGCTGGTACCCGCTGCAGCAGTACCTGATTCCCTTTCCCGGCGGGCGGCTGCAATCCCTGCCGATCGCCTGGGACGTCAAGGCCAGGCGCTGGTACCACCTCTACCCGGACCGGCAGATTGCCCCCGATGACTGGCTGAACTGGACCCGCCAGGGACAGAATTGGAACGGCATGTGCGCCGAGTGCCACTCCACCAACCTCGAGAAAAACTACGATCTTGACACCGACACCTATAGAACCACCTGGTCCGAGATCAGCGTGGGCTGCGAGGCCTGCCACGGACCGGGCGCCGCGCACGTCGCGTGGGCCGAACTGCCGGAGATGGGGCGGCCGGTGGTCGAGAACCATGCCCTGGCAGTAAAGACCAGCGGCCTGACGTCGCGTGAGCAGATCGAATTGTGCGCCCCGTGCCATTCGCGCCGCATGTCGCTCGGCGACAACCCCCACGCCAACATCGACTTTCTCGACTATGGCATCCCGCAGCTGCTGACCGAGGGCTATTACTTCCCGGACGGACAGATCCTGGAAGAGGTTTACGTTTACGGCTCCTTCGTGCAGAGCAAGATGTACCGGCAGGGGGTCCGCTGCAGCGATTGCCACGACGTGCACAGCACCAAGCGCATCCACGAGGGCAATGCGCTGTGCCTCCAATGCCACAAGGCGGCCGTCTACGACACCCGCGACCATCACTTTCACAAGCAGAAGGGCGAAAAGGGGGAGCCGATCAAAGCCCCGGACGGTCAGGTGCTCTTCGAGGTCGGCTCCGGCGCCCGGTGCGAGCAGTGCCACATGCCCGGCCGCGTTTACATGGGCATCGACTACCGTCCCGACCACAGCTTCCGCATCCCGCGGCCGGATCTCAGCCAAACCATCGACACGCCCAATGCCTGCAACCGCTGCCACGTCGACAAAACCACCGGCTGGTCGGTCGAGGCCATGGCCAAATGGTACGGCCAGCGCAAACGGCCGCATTACGGCACCACTCTCGCCGCGGGCCGCCGGGTGGAACCGGAGGCGCAAACCGAGTTGATCCGCCTGGTAGAAGACCGGTTGTATCCGACCATCGCCCGGGCCACGGCCCTGTCGAGCCTGGCGGCTTATCCCGGCGGCGACAGCGAAAAGGTTTTTTTACGGGCGCTCTCCGATGAGGAGGCGCTCATGCGCTACACCGCCCTGCGCTACTTTCCGGAAATAGACGCGGGTGCGCGTCTCGCGGCCGCCGCACCGCTGCTGTACGATCCAGTCAAGGCCGTTCGTATCGAAGCGGCGCGGCTCTTGACGACGCTGCCCGCCGATGAAATGCCGGCGGCCCTCCGCAAACGGCTTCAAGCCGGAATCGATGAATACCGGCAGGCGCTGGCCTACACCGCCGATTTTCCCGCGTCCCGGCACAACCTGGGCAATTTGGACTCGAACCTGGGCCGCTACGAGGCGGCGGCTGAAAACTACCGCAAGGCCATCGAAATAGACGCGGAATTCTACCCGGCCAAGGTGAACCTGGCCATGGTGTACAACCGGATGGGAAAAAATGCCGCCGCCGAAGAACTGCTGCGCGAGGTGGCGACGGCCCATCCCGATCAGCACGAGGTGAAGTACTCCCTGGGCCTGCTATTGGCGGAAGAAAAAAAATATGAGGCGGCGGCCGACTACCTTTCCCAGGCGGCGCGGGGGCTGCCGCGGCGGTCCCGGATTCACTACAACCTCGGGCTCCTGCAGCAGCAGCTCCGGCGGGACCCGGAAGCGGAAACGTCGCTGAAACAAGCCCTGGCCATCGAACCGGACCGGCCCGAATACGCCTACGCCCTGGCCGTATTCTACCTGCAGCGGCGGCAGTTCGACAAGGCGCGGCAATTGGCCGAAAAGATGATCGCCGAGCCGGCGTCCCGCGCTCACGAGGGCGAGCGACTGTTAACCGATTATCGAGCAGCAGCGGCAGGCGCCTTGACCCCTAAAGCTGACAGCGGCAGCCGCCGCGGCTGTGTCGAGACAAACCGTCCCCCACACACAGGATAGATGAAACGATGATGCCACCGATACATGACATCATACTGGTCCGCCAATTGAAACGTGTCATTCTTTTTTTCTTGACACGAATTTCGTGTCTCACTATTATATTGCCATGAAAAACGTCACGATTACAATGGATGAGGAAGTCGCCCGCTGGGCTCGAATCATGGCTGCGGACCAAAACACAAGTGTTTCCCGTCTGGTCGGAGAAATGCTCCGTGAAAAAATGATAGAAGAACAAACCTATCAGATTGCGATGCAGAAATATCTGTCGCAGCCCGCCAGAGTGTTACGAGCCCCTGGCAAAAAGTTTCCCAAACGTGAGGAACTTTATGACCGCAAAGGTCTTCGTTGACACCAATGTTCTCGTCTACAGCAGGGACGCTTCCGAGCCGCAGAAGCAGGAACAGGCCGCGGCCTGGATGGCTCATCTGTGGCGCACAAAGACCGGGAGGCTGAGCTATCAGATTTTGCAGGAGTACTACATAACCGTTACCGCCAAACTGCAGCCGGGTCTCGATCCGGAAAGCGCCCGCCAGGAGATCCGCGCCTTGTTGGCCTGGCGTCCTATCGTCTTAGATGATCGGGTCATCGAAAATGCATGGCACGTTCAGGATAATTTCAAGGTTTCCTGGTGGGATGCCCTGGTGGTGTCTGCGGCTCAACTAACTGATTGTCGTTATCTGCTCACCGAAGACCTGCAGGAAAACCAAATGTTTGGAAGCCTGCGGGTCACCAACCCATTTAAAGAACAGCCGGCTGAATCGACATCATAGCCTTTTCAGCAGCCGCTCGTGGATGTTGTCGAAACCGCCGTTGGACATGATCAGCACCACGTCCCCGTCGCGGGCCTCCTGCGCCAAAAACTCGATGATGGCGTCGGTTTCCTCGAAGAAGTGCGCCGCCTTGCCGCGCTTTTGGAGGTCTCCCACCAGTTTTTCGGATGAAAAGCGCTGCTCCCTCCGGAATTTTTTTCAGCAGCGGCGGCCGGCGGATGCACACCAGGTCGGCCAAATCGAAGCACGGCGGATAGACGTCCTGGAAGACGGCCCGCATGCTGGTGTTGGTGCGCGGCTCGAACACGGCGATCAGTCGGCCCGCGGGATAAAAGGGACGCACGGCGGCGATGGTCTCGCGCACGGCCGTGGGGTGGTGGGCGAAGTCGTCCATCACGGTGATCCCGCGCCGGCACCCGCGCACCTCCTGCCGGCGGCGGACGCCGGCAAAGGATTCCAGCGCCTCGCCCGTCACTGCCGCCGGGATGCCCAGGTGGTCGGCGACGGCGATCGTGGACAGGGCGTTCAGCAGGTTGTGCTTTCCCACCATGGGGGTGCGGAAAGCGGCGTAGGGCGCGCCGCTTTTCAGCACCTCGAAGACCGTCCGGGGCGCCTCGATCCGATCGGCCTGCAGCCGCCAGAATGAATCCGTCCGCCGGCCATAGAATTCGACGCCGCTGGACGACTCCTTTTATGACATCGCGGACATTGGGGTCCTCGTCGCAGGCGATCAGCGTGCTCTCCTGCGGCAGGCGGGATGTCATCTGCCCGAAAGACCTCCTTGACGTGCGCCAGGTCCCGAAATATATCGGCGTGATCGAACTCCACGCTGGTCAGTATCGCCAGGTGGGGCCGGTAGTGAAGGAATTTGGCCCCCTTGTCGAAAAAGGCCGTGTCGTATTCGTCGCCTTCGATGACGATGTACTCCCCGGCTCCCAGGCGATAATTGCTGCCGAAGTTCTTTACGATGCCCCCGATCATGAAAGATGGATCCAGGCCGGCCTTGAACAGGAGCCAGGCCGCCAGGGAGGCGGTGGTGGTCTTGCCGTGAGTTCCGGTAATCACGATCGGTTTTTTTCCGGCCGCCACGAAGTGATTGAGGGCCTGGGGCATGGAGCAGAAGCAAAGCCCGCCCGCGAGCATGGCCACCACCTCGGGATTGTCCTTCGAGACGGCGTTTCCGACCACGACCAGGTCCGGGCGCTGGATCAGGTTTTCGGCGCGAAAACCGCTGGTGACCGCGATCCCTTTTTCCGCCAGAAAATCGCTCATGGGCGGATAGACATTCTGGTCCGATCCACTGACTAAGTAGCCGAGGTCTTTCAGCATGGCGGCCAGCGCGGCCATGCCGGTGCCGCAAACGGCAATCAGGTGGATGGTGTCGACTTTTCCGGGAATGACGTTGCGATTCAGGTTCATGGATTTCTCAGCCGCCAGAATTGATGCATTTTATTTGCTGGTGTCTTTTTAAAAATACCTTCTCTGCGATCTCAGTGCCTCTGCGGTGAAGTCAGCTGCCTTCGGCTGAAGCCGAAAGGCTTGGGGTTCAAGGATTCAAGGAACCAGGGGGCCAAGTGAAAAAGATCCTATGAACCTTTGCTTGAACCCTTGGACCCTGGACCCCTCGGAGCCTTGTGGGTATTCGCCAACAGGCGAGGGTTTTTCTCCGATTTCCTTTTTCGAATGGAACGACAGAATCGCTTTCTTGCGAGCCGTCAGTCCAGAGTTTTCATCACCTCGGCCGCCGCCGCCACCGTGGCATCGATCTGCTCGTCGGTGTGCGCCGCGGAAACGAACAGGGCCTCGTACTGCGAGGGGGCCAGGTAAACGCCCCGCTCGCGCATGCCCGTGTAAAACGCGGCGAACTTTTTAAGGTCGCTGGTCTTGGCATCGCTGAAGTTCCGTACCACGGTGCCGGTGAAAAACAGTCCCAGCATCGAGCCCACCCGGCTCACGCACACCGGTTGCCCGGCGCCGGCCGCCGCTGACCGCAGCCCGCGGGCCAGTTTTGCGGAAGTCCTGTCGAGCGCTTGGTAAAAACCGGGGGCCTCGAGCTGCTTGAGCGTGGCAATGCCGGCCGCCATCGCCAGGGGGTTGCCGGACAGCGTGCCGGCCTGGTACACCGGCCCCTGAGGGGCGATGAGCGCCATGAGATCGCGCCGCCCGCCGTAGGCCCCGACCGGCAGCCCGCCGCCGATGATCTTGCCGAAGCAGCTGATATCCGGTGACATCCCATAGAGGGCCTGCGCCCCGCCGTAAGCGACCCTGAAACCGGTCATCACCTCATCGAAGATCAAGAGCGCGCCGTGCCGGTGCGTCTCCTCCCGCAGGACTTCCAGAAAACCGTCCGCCGGCGGCACCAGGCCCATGTTGCCGGCCACCGGCTCGACGATGACCGCCGCGACCTTATCCTGCGGCGCCTGCATGACCGCGCGCATGGCCTCGGCGATCGTTGTAGGGCAGGGACAGGGTCGGGCTGACAAAAGCGGCCGGGACCCCCGGGCTGCCCGGAATTTCCAGCGTGGCCACGCCCGAACCGGCCGTCGACCAGCAGCGAATCGGCATGGCCGTGATAGCAGCCGTCGAACTTGATGATCGTCTCCCGGCCGGTCACGCCGCGCGCCAGCCGCACGGCGCTCATCGTGGCCTCGGTGCCGGAGTTGACCATGCGCACCATGTCAACGGACGCAACCGCATCGGTGACCATCCGCGCCAGCTCGACCTCGAGGGCCGTCGGGGCCCCGAAACTGGTGCCGCGCTCGAGCACATCGCCGATCGCCCGGATAACGGCCGGATGCCGGTGCCCCAAAATCATCGGGCCCCAGGAGCCGATGTAGTCGATGTAGGCGTTGCCGTCGACGTCAAACACGCGGCTGCCCTCGGCGCGATCGATGAAGATCGGATCGACACCCACCGACTTGCAGGCGCGCACCGGGCTGTTGACGCCGCCCGGAATCAGGGCCAGCGCCTGTTGGTAGAGACGCTCCGAGTGCTGATAATTCATTTTTCCCATCCTTTCCTCGGATCAACCGCCACCGCAATTCAGGCGGCAATCAGCAAACAGTATCACGATGAACGTGCAAGATTGCAAAGGCCATTTCGCTTCAACCCACCTGATTGTAAGCGTTTACAGGGTGCCGCAGATGCAAGGCGTCGGGCGCGCCGGCGTACTTTTGTACGTCAAGTGCCCGACAACACCGCAGATGCGGTGCGCCGTGAACGCTTACAAACAGGCGGTAAAAGCGGTTGACATTATAATCGGTAAATGAGATCACCGCAAATCCGCGGCGGCTCACAACTACCAGATGACGAAAATGGGGTCAAGCGGCGGGGGTCGCAAAAAACGCGCGTGAGCACGATGCAGCAGGGGCACGGCGCGCCGTGTCCCTGCGTTGTTGATTTCGGGTCCGGTCCAAGACCCCGGCCCCGGGTAGGGGTGAAAGATTTTTCGCCCTATCGAGACGGTCAGATGAATCCCTGAACTGACACAACCGACCAAACTGACCAAACCAATTCTTGAACATGAAGCCTCAGCTGTCCACCAGAAGACTCGAAAAATTCCTCGCCTACGCTCTTGGCCGCCGGCCGGATGAGTTCGGCCTCGTGCCGGACGCCGACGGCTGGGTAAAGATAAAGGACCTGCTCAAGGCCATCAACGAGGATGATGGCTGGCGCCACGTGCGCCGGGCGCACATCGACGAGATTGTGCTGACCCAGCCCGCCCCGGAAATAGAAATCGACGCCAACCGCGTGCGGTCAAAGATGCGCGAGCCCTTGGGCGGGCCGCGGCCGGCGGACCACCCGCCCAAGCTGCTCTATACCTGCATCCGGCGCCGGGCCCACCCCGTGGTCCTGGAAAAAGGCCTTAACGCCCCCGAAGGCGAGAAAATCGTGCTGGCGGCGGCCCCCGACCTGGCCCTCAGGATCGGCCGGCGCCGCGACCCGCAACCGGTGCTCCTGACGGTCAACGTCGAGCAGGCGCTGAACCGGAGCGTGGTCCTGTTGTCGGCCGGCGAGCTGATCTACACCGCCGATCTCATCCCCACCGGCTGCTTCACCGCCCCGCCGCTGCCGAAGGAAAAGCCGGCCGCCGCCAAACCGGCGGTCGAGGACGAGAGAGCCTCCCGCCACGAAGCCGGCACCTTCGTGCTCAATCCCAGCCGGTTCGAGCCGGCCAGCCCCAAGAGTGACACCGACAGAAAGCGCCGGGAGCAGGACTGGCAAAAGGAGCGCCGCCGGCAGCGCAAGCAGAAACAGAAATGGTAGCCTGATGTTGAGTCCCGCGACCCTCGATGTCATCCCCAAACACCAAAAACTGTTTGACAGCCACAGTCAAAGTTGATACCAAACGAACCCTGCCGGGCCGTTAGCTCAACTAGGCAGAGCAACTGACTCTTAATCAGTAGGTTGTTGGTTCGATTCCAACACGGCCCACCAAATTGAACTTAAGGGGTTGCGCGATTAGCGCAATCCCTTAAGTTTTTGTGTGTGAATCTGTGTGTGACTTTTTCTCGCTTTGGGCCCCAAATACTCCATCGCCGCCCGGTCGGTCTCATCGATCGAGTGAAGATAAATCTGGGTTTGACCGAGTTGTAAAACCGTGACGAGATGACATATCTTTTGTCAGCATTTAAATTATCGTTTCGAGACTTCTGACCTCTGGCTTCCGATTTCTGACTTCTGGCTTTTTCATCGTCCCTCGGTTTTGCCCTTCCGACTTCTGATCTCTGCCATCTGACTTCTGGCTTTTGGCCCTCCAACCTGATGCCGTCGAAGGTGGCACCGTCTGAGCTCCGACCCAATGGCTGGTTACAGCCGTTTGCCACCCCCTCCCCTCTTTTCCTGGCCGATCTCAAGCTCCGGATGCCCAAAAAGAAACCAAGGCCCAGGATCGTTCCCAGCAGATTTAATCCTAAGTTCTTGATTTATAATCAATGATCAGATTTATCCCGTTCAATGCGAAACATATTTAACTGGAATTTGATCCCTATTTTTTAGTGTTGCAAGCACCGAAAGCATCGATTTTCGATTGGCGTGGCACAAAAAGACCATATCAAATCAATTCTGTTTTATAGAAACTTTAAATATTTAAATGATGAGAGCGTCCCCTATATATTGTTTGTTGAATTATTTCATGATAATCATTAAAATAGTTATTTGATTTTTCGATTTTTGATAGGATGCCGATCCTATGTTTAGTGAAGGTCATTCTTGAAATCCAATGTGACCACAGCTGTTCTGTCTTCGAGCGGCACCCGCTTGAAGACGAGAAAAACAGCCTTCTGCCGGAGCGCCCATGTACGAGGAATATTTCGGTTTCAAGGAAAAGCCGTTTAACATCGCGCCCGACCCGGATTTCCTTTATTTAAGCCGCAAGCACCAAAATGCCATCAGCAGCTTGAATTTCGGGCTCATGGACGATGCGGGTCTCATTCTTTTCACGGGTGACATCGGCACCGGCAAAACCACCTTGATCCATCACATCCTGAGAAAAATCGATGCCGATTTCACCGTAGCAGTTGTTTTCAACACCAATGTCGATGCCGACCAATTGCTCGGCATCATCCTGCAGGAGTTTGGGTTCAACGCCGATTCCGGCGGCAAAGCCGTGGCCGTCAAAGCCCTCACCCGATTTCTCATAGACCTGCGCTCCCGAAACAGGCGCCCCCTGCTCATCATCGACGAAGCCCAGAGCCTGTCGCTGCAAGCGCTGGAGGAAATCCGCCTGCTGTCCAACCTCCAGGACGGCAGCACCATGCTGCTGCAAATCATGCTGGTCGGCCAGCCTGAACTGAAAGACAAGCTGAAAAGCCCCTCCATGGCCTCGTTGACCCAGCGCGTCTCGGTCAACTATCACTTGAAACCTTTCGAACGGGAAGAAACCGCACAGTACATTACTCACCGCCTGAAAACAGCCGGAGGTCGTACGGATCTTTTCACGGATGCGGCGATCGACAAGATTCACCGGATGACGCACGGCATCCCGCGATCCATAAACATTTTGTGCCATGCCGCGCTGGTGTATGGGTTTGCAGACGATATGACCATCATTGACGTGCCGGTCCTGGAAGAGATCTTGTCCGATAGACAAGATTCCGGTTTCGGTTCCGAACGCTGGTTGCGCGACGATAGCGAAAGGGTGGACGGAGTGGGGGCGGGGCAAGGCACGTCATCTCAACCGGAGCCTGAAAAATCGGTTTTGCAGGAGATTCGGGCGCAGTTTGAACTGCGGATCGAAGCGCTCGAGGCACGTCAGGACAATTACACCAAAGAACTGCGGGAAGCCCTCACAATGCTTCTCCGGAAGGAACGGAGCCGGAACGACAAGCTCCTCATGGCCTATACGCTGCTAAAGGCAAAATACGACGCCACCTTAAACCGGGACCCGCCACTTTCTGACGGCCCGCTTGTGGGCAAGCCGGAAAAAGGGAACCCACTCAAACCGTTGTAAGACAAAAAAGCGTCCGCCCTGGCCCAGGACTCGAAACCCAGGGCCGGCGATTCCCGGAAAAACCTCTTCATCACTTCTATCAGCCCGGGGATGGCGGTCAGTCATCATTCGCCGTCACCCAGGCGGATGCCTTCATCAAAAAATGGCAGATGCACCGCAACCCCGCCGTTCTTGTTCGCCTATCCCTGCCAAATTCAAATAAAAAGGGGCATCCCCCTCAAACCCGGTGAAATGCCCCCCTGATCAATTCAAATTTGAGCCGGTCAACCGCCCGGCGATCGGCTATTTGTTCTCGCGCCGCTTGTAGCCGTAGTATCCGTTTTGTGTTATGCGGGCCTTGTTGAGCACGAATCCCAGGAATTTTTCCTTGGGAATAAGCTCCAGGGCCTTCTCGACCTCCTTGATCGGTGTGCGGCCCTCCTCCACCACCATGATGATGCCGTCGACCAGCTGCGAAAAGGTCAAGGCGTCGGCACCGCTCAAAAGGGGCGGCACATCGAAGATCACGTACCGGTCGCCGTAGCGGGTTTTCATCTCCGCCACCAGGTCCTTCATGCGCTGCGAGCCGAGGAGCTCCGCAGTCTCGCTGACGGTGCGCCCGCCGGAGATCAGCGTCAGCTTGTCGATCTTGGGCCAGATGATCAGTTCCTTGAGCGGCACGCCATCCAGAAGGTAATCGACAATGCCTTTGTCACTCTCGAGCCCCAGATAACGGTGAACCTGCTGTTGGATAAAGTCGCAGTCGACCAAAAGGGCGGTCTGCCCGAATGACTTTGCAATGGCCAACGACAGGTTGATCGCCGTCAAGGACTTGCCTTCACCGGGCCGTGGGCTGGTGACCATAAGGGTGTTCCAGCCCTTTGGTTTGGCTTGCTGCAGAATCCGCGTGCGCAGGACCTTGTAAGAATCAAGCACCGGCGAATCCAAGGACGCACACACACACCGTTTGTTGAGCGCACCGGTGTCATCGAGCCCGCAGCATTTCGATTCGTCGTAAACCGGCCTCACCCCGTTGTCTTCCAGTGCTTCGGCCCGCCGGTTATCCGGCCGGCCGGCATCCGGGGCCGCTTCAGGCGACTTCTTTACCATTGCCTTTTCAATTGCCTTTTGCAGTTTCATAATTAATCCTTTTCGCCCACTTCTCTAATACGGCTCCGCTTATTTGGTGTGTGATCTCGATAAGAGATTAATTCGACCTGTATATTAACCGCAGACATACGCAGACCCACGCAGACTTTGCCCCGGACGACCTGTCCGGGACAAAATTGCCACCGCTGCGCGCAGCGCGAGAAGCTTTGTTTCGGCCAGGCCTGCCCCGTGAAACGCGTAGCCGTTTCTCTGGGGTCGGCCGAGAAAATATCTTTTTCCGTCTGCGCCCGTCTGCGTCCGTCTGCGGTTAATTTCAGTTTGCCCTTTTTAAATCAGAAAATCCTTTTTTTACCGCCCTCCAATCCTTAAATTCCCAAATTCCAAAATCCTTATTACTCTCATGTGAATTCAGGAATTGTGAATGTTTCCTAAATGGCCATGCGCCGCACCAGCTTGGCCCAGAAGACGTCCAGATCCATTACCTGGTAGTGAAAGAAGACAAGGCCCCCGGCGATCAGAATCACCACCCCGGCCACAAGCGCCAGGGTCTTGAACCGTCGTCGGGCCATATCGCCCGGCGTGTCTATGACCGGAATCGCCGCCAGCACCGGATGGCGCGTCACCCGGCTGAGCTGCTCGCTGCTGCGCACCGAGGTGTCGGCAAACTCCTTCAGCGCGGCCGTGCCCACACCGGCGCCCACCCCCAGCACCAGCCCGATCAAGACGATCGCCAGCCGGTTCGGCTTGAAGGGCTTCTCGGGCAGCCGCGCCGGATCGATCAGCGTGAACCGCTCGCCCTTCTGCTCCTTCTCCAATCCCTGCGAGACCCGCGCCTCCATCAGCTTCTGCATCAGATCGTTGTATTTGGCCTGGGTGTTGTTGCGCTCGATCGTCAGCGTCTTGTAGGCTTCTTCCACCTTGGGGCCGGTTTCGATGCGATGTCTGTAGTCTTCGGCGGTGATTTTAAGCCCCTCGATCTGCTGCTGGATCGACTTGATCTCGGCCCGTGTGCTGGAGAGCTGCGCGGCCAGCGTGATGTAAGCCGGGTTGTCCGGCATCTCGCGCCCGCCACCCCGGCCAGACTTGGTGTCGGACAGCTGCGCCTCGAGCTTGGCGATCTCCATCCTGGCCTTGACCACGTCCGGATACTCTTCCGTGAAGCGGCTCTTCAGATAATGCAGCTGCACTTTGAGCTCCTCCAGCCGCTGCTTGTCCTTCTGCAGTTCCTCGAGATGCGGCGACACATTGGCCAACTGCGTCTGCAGATACCCCTCGCGCTCCTTCTGGCTGCGCAGCTGCTCCTGCAGCAGCTCGGTGTTGCGCTCGGTGTTGTTCAGGCTCTGAATGTTGACCGGCAGCAACTCGGGCAGGGCGTTGATGTTCTTCTCCTTGAAGGTGGAGATGCGCCCCTCCAGATCGTCCAACGCCGCCTTGACCCGGTTCATCTCGCCCTCCAGAAACTCGGAGGTCTCGCGCGTCTGACGCGCCCGCACCTGCAGGTTCTCATCCAGGATCAGCGAGGTCAGCACGTTGGCCACCTGCTGCACCTTCTGCGGCGCGGCCTTGCCCGCATAAGAGAGCGTGAAGGCGATCGTGGCCTCGGCCGACCGGCCGCTGCGCCGGTCCATGACCTCGGCGCTGATCGGTTCGAGCTGCGTGTCCTGGCGCATCTTGTCCACGATTTCCTCGGTCGTCCACCTGTCGCGCAGGTCCGTGTAAAGACTGAACCGGTTGATGATCTCGAGCAGCCGGTTCGAGCTCATCACCCGCTGATTGATCGACTGCAGCCGCTGTTCGGCGTAGCTGGTGACCGTGGCCTTCACGTACTCGGAAGGAATCTCCTGCTCCTCGATCAATATCGTGGCGGTCGACTTGTAAACCGGCGGCAGCACCAGCGCCACCACCGCCGCCGCCGCAAACACCAGCAGCGCCGGCAGAATCAGACTCCACTTGCGCCGCTTCAAAATGGCGAGGTAGTCATCGAGGGTCATCTCAATCGGTTCCATCCAGTTCCTCCAATAAATTTTTTGGCAAAAAATTTATTTCTTTTGAATGTCCAATTTGACGGCATCTCCCGCCAAACAAAAGGAATAACTTCTCCGGGCACACTTGTGTCTGGGTGGTGAATTTTCTATTTCAGCTGCGTCAGCAGCGCCTCGGCCTTCTCCCTGCCGATAAATTCCTGCCCTCCGGCCAGGGCCGCTTCGAATTTCTGACGCGCCTCCAGCGGGCTGCCGTTTTGGGCCAGAGACGACCCCCATGTGGTAGTTGAAAACGGGGTTGTCCGGCGCGTCGGTCAGCAGCTGGTCCAGGATCTGCCGCGCCTGGGCCAGGTCGCCCTGCTTGAAGTAGATCCAGGCCATGGTGTCCTTCACCACCGGCTCTCCGGGCCGCATGTCGTCGGCCCTGCGGGCCAGGGCAAGGGCGCGGGCGAGGTCTTGCGGGTCGGCGGAATCTTCGCTGATCAGAAAGGCCAGGTTGTTGGCGGCGGCCCACAGGTTGGGGTGCACGTCGAGAGCCTGTTCGTAGATCCCAATGGCCTTTTTATAATCGTTTTTTTTCTCATAGAGGGTCCCCAGGGTCATGTAGGCCGCAGGGTTTTGCGGATCGGCGGCCAGCGCCGCCTCGAAGCGGCCAATGGCCTCGTCGATTCGGTCCTGGGCCAGGTAGAGTCGCGCCAGGTTGTTGTAGGGCACCGGCCACAGCGGCTGCAGTTCGATCGCCTGGTTCAGGGCTTCCTCGGCTGCGGTGAACTTCTTTTGGCGTGCTTAAAACCGTGCCCAAAAGGTTCAGGGCCACGGCATCCTTCGGGTTCAGCGCCCAGTCGCTCGCGGCAAACATCTGCCGCGAGGCGGCCTGCGAATTGGTCAGGTGCGCCTGGACGAGGCTGGCGAACAGCCGGGCCGATTCCGGGTTGTCGCGATAGGCCTCTGTCAGAACGGCCACGGCCTTTGCGGGCTGCTTTTCCCTCTGGTAGAACCGGCTGAGCATGATGGGGCCCATGGGATTCTGCCGGCGCCTGTTCGTAGACCTTCCGGTAGGCCTCTTCGGCCCGCCCGTCTGGCCCGGTGGCCGCGAACAGGTCGCCCAGATTGGCATACACGCCGATGTCCTGCGGGTCGATGGCCAGAATTTTCTCCAGCTGCGCCTCGGCCGCCGCGAAGTCTTTTTGGGACGCATACACCTGCGCCAGGGCCCGGTGGAGATTCTTGGAACCCGGCAGGGCATTGACGGCGCTCCGGAGGGTGTCCAGGGCCAGATCGGGCTGCTTGCTGAGCAGGTGGGCCTCGGCCAGGTTCAGATACCCGGCTTCCAGTTCGGGTTTTTCGGTCACCACGGTCCTGAATTCGGCCACGGCCGCCTCGCCCTCTTTGCGCAGCAGGTGGAGTCGTCCCTTGATGAAGTGGGCGTCCGCGTTCTTGGGGTTGCCCTGGATGACCTCGTCCACCAGGGTTTCGGCTTCGGCCACCTCGCCCTTGGCCAGAAGCGCGCGGGCCAGCAGGGTTTTGGCCTGCAGAATGTTGACGTCGGCCGGGTCTTTCACGAGCCCCAGGCACTCTTTGAGGGTCTTTTCGGCGGCAGCGGGCCGGTTCTGCTGCAGGTAGATTTCGCTCAGTGCAAACCGCAGTTTAAAGCCGGCCGGCACCGCTTCGATGCCCTCTCGCAGCACTTTTGCGGCATCCTCGACCTGTTTCTGCGCCAGGTAGAAACGCGCCACCTGGATCCGGTTGTCTTCGTTTTGCGGGTCCTTGCCGATGATCTCCGCAAGAATCCGGTCGGCCTGCGGCCGCTGTTGACTCTCCCACAGCAGGGCCGCCAGGGTGAACCGGTGGGTGAGGTTGTCCGGCTCGAGGGCAATGACCTTCTCCATGGCGGCCACGGCCTGGTCGGTTTTTTTCGAGCCCGCGTACGCCCGGGCCATGAGCGTGTAAAGTCTGGCCGAGTCGGGGTTGGCCGCCACCCCCTTTTGCAGGATGTCGAGCGCGCCGGTGGGATCGTTTTGCTGCAGGCCGGCCAAGGCCAGGAGCATAAAGACGTCCGGATCGGTCGCCCCCTTGGCGAGCAGCTTCTCCAGCAGAGCCTTGCCCTCCGCGACGTCTTTTTGCTGCAGCAGGACCGAAGCCTTCAAAACGGTCGCCTCGATGCTGTCCGGCTCGGCCGCCAGAACCAGGTCCGCCTTTGCGAGGGCCTTGTCCGGGGACCGGCCGGCCAGGAAAAGCCGGCCCAGCTCCAGCTGGGCGTCGAGCAGGCCGGGGTCCAGCTCGGCGGCCTTCGAGAAATAGCCGAACGCCTTTCTGAAATCGCGCTGCTGCTGTTCCGTCAGGCCGAGGTAGTAGTAGCCGCGGGCGAACTTGGGGTCGATCTGCACCGCGTTTTTGAGCTCCAGCCGGGCCTTGACGTAGTCCCCCTGCTCGTAGAAGGCCCTGCCCTTTTCGAGGAACTTCATCTTCTTTTCTTCCGGCCCCCCACAGGCGGAGATGAATGACAGGACCAGAAGTGCAAACGCCAGAATGGCGGCTATTTTTTTGTTCATTCCGCTATGCCTTTCCGTCGGTGGTGATATTGATAAATTTCAGGAAGTGTGGATTTAAGGATTCAGGAGTTGCGGGTTGAATTGCATTGCCGAAGGTCTTTCCCGAATCCCTCGAACCCAAAAGCCTTGTGCACCGCAGACCCACGCGTACCCTCTTTCGTCTGCGCCCGTCTGCGTCCGTCTGCGGTTAATTTCAGTTGCCCTTTTTAAAACAAAAAATCCTTTTTTTACCGCAGACCCGCGCGGACCCACGCAGACTTTGCCCCGGACGACCTGTCCGGGCCAAAATTGGCCAGCCCTGCGGGCTATATAGTATATAACGTTACAGAAAGCTTGCATATCGGTATGGTCGGAGAAGATAACCCCCTGCGCGCAGCACGAGAAGCTTTGGCTCGGCCAGGTCGGCCGAGACAAATAATCTCTTGTCTGCGTCCGTCTGCGTCTGTCTGCGGTTAATTAAATTCTTTTGCATTCCAAACGAGTCGTTTGATATCCGCCTTGAGACCTTTGAAGTTGATCAGCAATCCGACCGTTACCCCTGTGGCTTTCAAATAATTGAGCAGCTGTGCCTCGTGTATCCTGCCCAGCGATTCAACCGTTTTGATTTCAAGAATGACATTGCTTTCGACCACAATATCGGCAAAATAATCTCCAACCACCTCATTCTTGTAGCTCACTGGAATGGGGACCTGTGCTTGAGCGTTTAATCCCCTTTTTCTGAGCTCGACCAACAGCGCGTTTTCGTAAACCTTCTCCAGAAAACCAGAACCAAGTATCTTGTTGACCTCGAATACGGCTCCGTTGATTTGGTATGTGATCTCGTTAAGATCCATAAAACCTATTTATTTGCCGCAGACTTACGCAGACCAACGCAGACCTTTTCCCCGGACGACCTGTCCGGGAAAAAATCCGTCAGCCCTGCGGGCGATAAATCCTCTCATCGTTTTATCGATAATCGGTGATGTTTCATTGATGAACGAAGTTCATCGACGGGTGCGAGTGCTCGGAAGAAACAGCCCTGCGCGCAGCGCGAGAAACCTTGTCTCGGCCAGGCCGCCGTGAAACGCGTAGCCTGTTTTCTGGGGTCGGCCGAGACAAATAATCTCTTGTCTGCGTCCGTCCGCGTCCGTCTGCGGTTAATTTCAGTTGCCCTTTTTAAAACAAAAAATCCTTTTTTTACCGCAGACACACGCGGACCCACGCAGACTTTGCCCCGGACGACCTGTCCGGGCCAAAATTGGCCAGCCCTGCGGGCTACAGTATATTTCTTATAACATCTGCTGGATACATGAACAGCTTGAGGAACTATTCATCGGTATGGTCGGAGCAAGATAACCCCCTGCGCGCAGCGCGAGAAGCCTTGGCTCGGCCAGGTCGGCCGAGACAAATTTCTTTTTGTCTGCGCCCGTCTGCGTCAGTCTGCGGTTAATTTTTTTTATTTTTTTATCCAGCTTGACAAAATACACATATATGTCAACATATAATATAAAATAACCTGACCGCTTAACCAATTGATCCCGGTTGATAAGGAGAGCCAGAATGGGGCAAGTGACAATTTATATCGATTCAGAGACCGAAAAAGTATTAAACCAGATCGTTAAAAACCAAGGTGTATCAAAAAGCCGATGGATATCCGATCTGATAAGAGAAAAAGCCACCGCGAGTTGGCCGGAGCACATCAAGAGCTTGGCCGGGGCGTGGCGAAATTTTCCCCGAGCCGAAGACCTGCGTGCAAACATCGGTGAGGACACGGAGCGGAAGCCGCTTTAATCAGTGGCTGCAGGGAGTTTGCTTATCATGTTCGTACTGGACACAAATACGGTCATCTATTTCTTCAAAGGTGAGGGACAGGTTGCAGCTATCCTTTTGTCAACGCCACCGGCTGATGTCGCTGTCCCCAGTGTGGTGCTGTACGAGCTTGAGTACGGAGTTGCCAAATCCAAATACCCTGAGCAATCCAAAGAACAGCTGGACAGCTTCATTGCACTTGTCGATCTTTTACCGTTTGGTCCCCCAGAGGCCCGCACTGCTGCCGGCATCCGTGCCGACCTGGAAAAAAGAGGCCAACCCATAGGGGCATACGATGTCCTCATTGCCGCCACGGCATTGGCCGGCCAGCATACCCTTGTGACTCACAATACAAGAGAGTTCGAAAGAATCAAAAATTTGAATATTACCGATTGGTTTTGACCCCTATATCGACCGCAGACTCACGCAGACGAACGCAGACCTTTTCCCCGGACGACCTGTCCGGGAAAAAAATGGCCAGCCCTGCGGGCGATAAATCCTCTCATCGTTTATCGATAATCGGTGATGTTTCATTGATACCGAAATTCATCGACTGGTGTGAGTGTTCGGAAGTCACAGCTGCGCGGAGCGCGAGAAGCCTTGTCTCGGCCAGGTCGGCCCCGTGAAACGCATAGCCTTGTTTCTCTGGGGTCGGCCGAGACAAATAATCTCTTGTCTGCGCCCGTCTGCGTCCGTCTGCGGTTAATTTATTGTTTTATTCTGCTCTTGTATGTGTGCGTCTATGGCCAATTTAAAATCATTAACGTTCCGTTTTCATCTTAAATTCTCCTCTGTACAGAAAAGCACAGAAAAGATATTAACCACGGAGGCACGGAGTTCGCAGAGATTATATTTCTTTTTGACCGGCCCTGAGACGCGGCCGCTCAATAACCAACTTGAGAATTCAACTGAGCCGCCGGCGCAATGCGGCCAGCCCAGCCAGGCCGGTTCCGAGCAACCAGACGGCGCCGGGGATCGGAGCACTCAAAACATCACCATCACGAACCGCCCATGCAAATCCAAGTCTTCCAGGCGCAATTGCATTCTGTGACCCGGCATAATAGTTGCCAACCAATATATAGTTTGAATCCTTCGGAACTCCTGACCAGTAATAGCGGTACGAAGCATCCGAGCTATCTGACGGTAGACGGGACAGGTTGACAAATTCCGCAGGGTTAAAATTTCCCCAATTCGTATCGCCTACAAGCTTCACTTCTGGTGGAGTAGGTAAATAGGCACCCGGATTATCTAAAACGGCTCATGGCTGAAATCGGTAAGAATTGGGTTCCTTTAACGGCATAAGCCGGCAGGCAGCTTTGGGGGAGGTTAAATCCGCTCGTCCTCGCTTTCAAAAAAATATGCATTTTTGCATGACCTTGTCCCCGTTAACCGGTTCATCCCCCTCCATGGGCGTCTTTGGCGAATTTAGGCTCAACCGGCTCATGCAGCCAGAGCCTTTTTCTCGATGGATTTGATTACGTCCTTAAGCAGCTTTGATGCATTAAAAATCTCCAACCCCAAGAGGTTGCCCCCTTCATCCAGTTCGGCATTGACACCGGGGGCGATTTCCACCACCTCTTCTTCGGGGCCTTCTTTGGCCAGATAGAGTATATCTTCCTTTTCATCATAGGATACATTGAATTCTTTCATTGGATTCTTCTCCATCTACCGCTACGAACCCTGCCGTTCTTTTGACCCGTCTTCAAAGGATGTATGGTCAAAAGGGTGATATGGTCCTGGGTTGCAACGTAAGCAGTCATTACTTCTCTGGTTTTGCCATAAAGCTCGGCATTCATGATGGCGATTAAGTGCCCTGTATGCCTGTCCAGATATCTTTCCCGTGCATCTTCAAAAATCCGTTTAGGGAGCGCGTAGTCTATCCCTCTCATCTGCAGCCTTGCTTCAATATGTTGGGAATATTCTATCCGCATCAATGACTTCGATATACCATCACCGCAATTCTTGAGCTCTCAGTGCTCAAGAGCATGTGCCTTGCGAAGGCCATCACCTTCAATCGTGGCGACTTTTAATATATCCATTAACATATCCATATCCTAAGCCAAAGTCGAGCCAAGTTTTCGGTTAATCAAGCCTCTGCGGTGAAATGTCTCACCACCCGCTCGCTGCGCTCTCTCGAGGCACCGAGATCACAGAGAAAGCCATTTATCCGATCGCGAGATGCCGATCGGATAAATCTTTCGCTTCGCCTATCGGCAAAAAGTTAAGGCCGATGCCAACCCCTCCGATGGCAATTTATCGCCTCAGGTGCGCGTCAATATTGAGGCTGGTTTTGTTTTCCGGTGTCTCATCGGAAAATAAAAAAAATATCCCCCTCCGTGCCCTCTGAGTCTCTGTGGTGAATTCATTGGGACCAATTCAACCAACCTAACCAATAGAACGGTTTTAATAATCCCTCAATTCTTAAATCCCTAAATTCCCGAATCCCTACAAAAACCCTTTCACCGCCACCAGCGCCAGGGCCACGGCCGTGGCGAACCCCAGGCGTCCCAGGGCGCCGCGCAGCTCTCCGGCCAGCACTTCGAAAACAAAGAACAGGACCACGATCTTGGCGGCCAGCGGCCCGGCGTGATAGGTGCGGATGGCCGCATCCGGCAGGTTGGGCACGACCACGGCCACGAACAGGATGATGAAATCGATCGGTTTGAGCTTGAACCCTTCCCGGCGCCGGGTGAACTTGAGCGTCATCACCGCAAAGAAGACCAGCACCCCCAGAGACGATATGAACCAGCGGTTGGCGCCGTTTGGAATCCAGCCGGCCGGCTTCACTTCGCCGTAGTAGAGCACCAGCGGCAGAAAGAAATAGATCACCGCCCGCAGGACGATCCCGGCCCGGTCCGGCTTGAACAGGCAGGCGGCTGGAACGACCAGGGCCAGGCCGGCGGCAGTCCAGGTCATCGGGGCCGGGATGTCGGCGGGCAGCACGCAGGTGGCGATCAACAGCAGCGGCAGCCCCAGGTCGAGGACGCCCATCGACAGCTTGATCATCACCCACTGGTCTTTGACGTGCGTCTTCAGGTGGATTTTGACGAGCCGGTCGAACGCACCCGGCCGCTCGAGGCGCCAGCCGCTTTTTGCGGCCGCGTAGAAGAAGGTTGTCAGACAGCCGGCAAAGGCGAGGTAGATCAGCAGCAGAAACCACTCGTAGTGGAAGCGCAGTATAAAAGCGGCCGTCACCAGAACGGCCTGCAACATGTAGAGCACGAAAACCGCCTCGGAATGGAACAGCCCGAGCTGCATCAGCTTGTGGTGCATGTGCTTCTTGTCGGCCACGAAGGGGGATTTGCCGTTGCCGACCCGCTCCGCCATGACAGTAGAAGGTGTCCAGGATCGGCAGGCCCAGAAGCAGCAGCGGAAACAGGGGGCTGTAGGCCGCGTTGCCCTGGGTGATGGCGACGGCCATGGTGATGGCCAGAAACCCCAGCAGCTGGCTGCCGGCATCGCCCATGAAAACCGTGGCCGGGTGGGTGTTGAACCGCAGGAAGCCGAAGATGGCGCCCGCGACGGCCGTCGCCATCAGCGTCATGATGGTGTTGTCGCTGCGGTAGGCCAGAAAGCCGATGCACAGAAAGCACATCAGCATCAGGCCGCCGGCCAGCCCGTCGAGCCCGTCGGCCAGGTTGACCGCGTTGGTCACCCCGATAATCACCAGCAGCGTCAGCGGCACCGCCAGCCAGTCGCTCAAAAGGCAGCCGTCGGGCAGCAGGCCGCCCAGGCAGCAGATCTTCACCCCGCCGAAGAGCACCACCACCAGCGCCGCCGCCGCCTGCCCGGCGAATTTGGCGCGGTAGCCAAGCTCCTTCAGGTCGTCGACGAAGCCCAAGAGCACGATGATGCCGGCCCCGATCAGAATCGCCAGCGCCACCCGGTCGACGTAGACCATGAACAGCACCGAGGCCAGCACGCCCACGGCCATGGAAAGGCCGCCCACCTTGGGCATCGGCGCGCAGTGCACCTTGCGCTCGCAGGGCACGTCCACGCAGTGCAGCCGCACCGCATACCGCCGCAGTATCGGGATCAGCGCGATGGTGATCAACATGGAGATTAATAAAGTAGAAAGGAAGATCAAGGGAAGAACTGTTTAATTTGTTTGATTGGTTTAACGGGGTTGATTGGTTTGATTGGTCTTGCGAGCGTTCGCCTTGTCGATGTCAAGGCGAACGCCGTAATATTCAATGATGCTCAACAACTCTACACGCTCCAAGGTTTCCTTGACAAACTTATATTATAATTTTATAAAAAGCCTGAAACAGATCCGGTGGCAGTAGCAAACCCTGGTCAACCCCGCAAAATAAAAGACAAAATGAAAAGGAAGCCATCTTGGTAAAGCTTGCCAAAGCTTTGGGGGTATCCGTGGTTCAGTTAAAACTTTAGTTGTTTGGCCTTTCACGGGTTGCAAAGTCCGATGCGATTCGAACCACCTCACTATAAGCGTTTGCGGGGTGCCGCAGATGCAGGGCGTCCGGGCGCGCAGCCGCACTCAGTATGTTTTCCCCAAAGGGCGGATTTCCCTTTCAGCTTTGAGCTTTCAGCGTTCAGGTCTGTCGAGCTCGAAAACGATTTTTAAGGCGTGGTCAATTTCCGTCATCTGCTGGGGCGCCAGTTGCCCTCGAATCTTTACGAGCCTGAGAGGGTGATCGATGGGGCGGGTTTGAAGGCAATCAGCGACTGATTTTTTTGAAAGGCCGTTGATTTTGAAACACCCTATCTATTCAGCCATCTACGTCCTCCGTCCTCTGCCCAGTCCTCCGCCCTCCGCCCTCTGTCCTCTGACTCCGCCCTCCGTCCTCCCGCTTTCATGACCAAGCTGCTCGATTGGTATCCAGGAAGAGTTTTTCGTTTGCGGAAATTATCAATTCTGTTAATATAAGACAATGAAAAATTGGCGCCCAACATATCTAGAACAGGCTGAAATTGTACAGCTGATTCTGCTGGCACACCTTTATGGACAGACAGCAAGCGAATCCCTCTATTTCCAAGGGGGCACGGCTATTCGCTGGTGTTATTCGGGTAATCGTTTTTCGGAAGACCTGGACTTTGAAACCCATCTTGATCAAAATGAAATTAAAGATCTGATCCGCAGGGCGCTGCCGGGTATTAAACGAGATTTAACCGCCAGTGTCGGGCCTGGAAAATTTGAAATGCAAACCGACCGTTGCCATGAACCCCTCTGCACCATCTGGGCGAAATTCGCTCCCGGCGGGTTCCGGGGAAAAATCGCTGTAAAGCTTGAATTCCAGCAGGTCCGTCGGGACATGACGCCTGAAACACAACCGTTGATATTCGGTACGCTGCCGGCAGTTGCAGACCGCATTCAGAGCGGCAAGTTGAAAACCCGGGACAACACGGTGTTGATGACCGAGACCCTTGCCGAGATCATGGCCGGCAAGATCAGGGCCCTCCTGGAACGGGAGCATTACAAGGGAAGGGATTTCTGGGATATCTGGTACCTTGGTTTTTCGCGGCAAGTGACTGTCAACGCAGCGGTTCTGGCGCGGAAAATCAGACTTTATCCTTTTACCCAGCGACGTTCCAAAGAGGATATCCTCGCTGCCCTGGCCGACGATCGCGGACCGATCATCCAGGCGATCTCCGATGATCTAAAACGGTTTATTCCGCCGGCAGCGTTCACGGCACTCGAAAAATCAGGCTTTACCCCCCTTCTGACTACCGCCGGAGAGGTACTTGCCAATGTACCCGATGACCTCTTCTAAAAGAAAACATACCGCCCGGCAGGATATCCTCGCCTTTTTGCCACTCCTTTTCCAATCAGCCGATGTCGGCAAATTGACGGGCGCCCCCCATGTTTTTCTCCACCGGGCAAAGCAAAGGGGAGAGATTTCAGCCATCATCAAGGGATATTATATCAATATCTGGAAAGGCGATATTACCGGAAAAGCGCCCTCTATTGAGCAGATTGCGTGTTTCGTCCGCAGACCATCCTATATTTCCTGTGAATGGGCACTGAATGCCGGCAATGTGCTTGACCAGGCGCCGACGGTGTGCACCGTTATTACGCTCTCGCCTTCCGTGGGCCGAAGGAACCGCATCCAGTTGGGAAACGTGGGAATTGAATACTCCAAGATCAAGGAATCACTTTTTTGGGGTTACGAATTTGCCAACGACGCCTACCTGGCCACCACGGAAAAGGCGATTCTGGATACGGTGTACCTGCGGGGCAAACTGCCGATGGTTGACGAATTGAATTGGGATTTCGTCGACCTGAAAAAAGTAAAAAAAATCCTCGACAAATATCCTCGCTCTGTCCAGAGATATATGCAAACAGTGAATGTCCCACTTTGAACCACTGTGTATATTATGCCTACAATCCTTGATTGAGCCTCTTGAGTAAGTTTTCTATTTCCTTTGGAAAGTCTCGGTTAACTGGACATCATAGTTCATCCCAGACTTCCTTTCTGACTCACCACCCGCTCGCTCGGGCTCGCTCGAGGCACTGAGGTCACGGAGAAATCCATTTATCCGAACGCGAGATGCCGATCGGATAAACAGTTTGCCTCGCCTGCGGCGAATTAAAATATCACCATTTTACCTGCTTTACTGTGGCAGTCATAATTACACCAGCTCTCAGTACCACAGAGGAGCGGCTAAATTTGCCCAGCGGGCAGGAGCTGTTTTTAGTTTGTCGGTATCCCTGCCCCGTAAGTCAAGGAGATTTACCCGCAAAAAAAACAACATCTCTGTGTCCTCCGTGCCTCTGCGGTGCACCATTTGATACAAAACGAGTCTGCCGGCCTTGATATCCTCTAATCCTTTCTGACTCACCACCCGCTCGCTCGGGCTCGCTCGAGGCACTGAGGTCACGGAGAAATCCATTTATCCGAACGCGAGATGCCGATCGGATAAACAGTTTGCCTCGCCTGCGGCGAATTAAAATATCACCATTTTACCTGCTTTACTGTGGCAGTCATAATTACACCAGCTCTCAGTACCACAGAGGAGCGGCTAAATTTGCCCAGCGGGCAGGAGCTGTTTTTAGTTTGTCGGAATCCCTGCCCCGTAAGTCAAGGAGATCTTACCGGGGTCCCGACAAACAAAAAAACCAACATCTCTGTGTCCTCCGTGCCTCTGCGGTGCACCATTTGACTACAAAACGAGGCGTTTTATACCGTCTCTAAGAATGGGCACATTGAAGTTGATCAACAAACCCAGACGGAGCCCGGATAGCTTCAAGTACGTCAGCAATTGCGCTTGATGAATTGGTTCGATCTTTTCACACGCTTTGAGCTCCAGAATAATTACGTTACCCACCACCACGTCAAGCCGATATCCACAATCGAGTTTCCGTCCTTTGTACTCGATGGGGAGCTCCTTCTGGCGTTCATATGGGATCCCCTGCAACGCGAACTCGTGGCATAGGCATTCCTCATAAGCCGATTCAAGCAGACCCGGTCCTAAATGTTTGTGAACCTCAATCGCGCATCCAATTACTTTCCCTGACAATTGATTCATATACTGATTTTTGAGCTCAAAACCATTAATGCCATGAAATACCGTTCCTGAGGTGTTTTTTCATAGGCGTTATCTCCCGCCAATGAAAAAAATATCATACCTCTGTGTCCTCTGTGTCTCTGTGGTGAATCTATCATTCCGGCAAATATTCCTTCAGCACCGGCACGATCGCCCGCGTGAACGCCATCAGCCGCTTGTCCGCGTCCGCCACCTCCTCGTCCTTGTACACCGGGGTCACCAGGCGCACCAGGGCGCCGTCGGTTCTCTGGCGCGTGAGCGCATCCCAGGAAATTTAAAAATCATTTCACCACCCGCTGCGCTCGAGGACACAGAGGAACACGGAGGATAACTCTGTTATTCCCTATCGGGAGAAACCGATAGGAAATAAAACCTCATGCCCTGCCGGGCAGCTGGTATTCGTTTCTGCGACGAGGTGGAGAAGATCCTGGCCGTGGTCGATCTCGAAATTGCCAAGGATTACGCTGGTTTAGTGTCCGACCAGGCGGTCCGCGAGACGATCTTCGGCATGATCGAGAAGGAGCTTGCGCTGACCGCCGAGATGGTGCTGAAAGTGTCCGGCAGCGCGTCCCCTGCGGCGCGTTTCCCGCAATTCCGCGCCTCTCTGGCCGAGAGGCTCCCCACCATCAACGAGGTCAACCGGGAGCAGGTCGAGCTGCTCCGTCGATTCAGAGCGTCGGAGAGCGAACCGAACCGCGAGGCGTTCAAATCCGCATTGCTGCTTTCCATCAACACCGTTGCCGCCGGCCTCGGCGCCACAGGTTAAACCAGGAGGGACTTTCATATGAGCTTTACCCTGATCCAGCAGGCGACTCCGCGTCTGCACCGTTCGGAGCTGGCCGTGCCGGGCTCCAACCCGTCGCTGTTCGAGAAGGCCGCCAAAGGCGGCGCCGACGTCATCTTCCTCGACCTCGAGGACGCGGTGGCCCCCGACGACAAGGAGCAGGCCCGCAAGAACATCATCCAGGGCCTCAACGATCTCGACTGGGGCAACAAGACCATGATGATCCGCATCAACGGTCTCGACACCCACTACGCCTACCGCGACGTCGTCGACGTGCTGGAGAACTGCCCGCGCCTCGACATGATCTTGATCCCCAAGGTCGGCGTGCCGCAAGACGTCTACGCCATCGACATGCTGGTGACGCAGATCGAGCAATTCAAAAAGTACAAGAAGAAGATCGGCCTCGAGCTGCTCATCGAGACGGCGCTCGGCATGGCCAATGTCGAGGCGATCGCGCAAGCCTCCCCTCGAAGTCGAGGCCATGAGCTTCGGTGTTGCCGACTATGCAGCTTCGACCCGCGCGCGCACCATGGGCATCGGCGCGCCTCATCCCGACTACGGCATCCTCGCCGACAAGGATGAGAGCGGCGGCGCCCGCACCTATTACTGGAACGATCCCTGGCACTACGCACTGTCGCGTATGATGGTCGCGTGCCGCGCTTATGGCTTGCGCCCGATCGACGGCCCGTTCGGCGACTTCTCCGATCCCGACGGCTATCTCGCCGCGGCCAAGCGCGCGGCGGTGCTCGGCTTCGAGGGCAAGTGGGCGATCCACCCGTCTCAGGTCGACCTCGCCAACCAGGTGTTCACGCCGTCCGAGGCCGAGGTGACCAAGGCGCAGCGCATCGTCGACGCCATGAAGCAGGCCGCCAAGGAGGGCAAGGGCGCCGTGTCTCTGGACGGCCGCCTGATCGACATCGCCTCGATCCGCCAGGCCGAGGCCCTGCTCAACAAGGCCAAGGCCATGGGCATGTAGGCTCCGGCGTACGAGGCTTCACTCCGACGATAAGCGGATCTAAACGCATAAGTGGCCGGGGCTCGCCCCGGCCATTCTTGTTGGTAGCCTACTCGATGCGGCCGTGAGCATTGAGCTCCGCCTCGATGCGCTCCGCGAGTTCCGGATGTGCTGCAGTCACGGGATTGAGCAACGCGTCGTTGATGGCGTCGATGGCGCGCGCGATTCCCATCGAATAGGTTCGATAGTCGTCAGTGCTTGCCTGGTCCTTCAAGAGCCCGAGTAAGTCCTGAAGCTCGCGGGAGCTCCGAAACGCTATGCGCACAATCTCCCACGTTAGGTCGTCGTCCATGCTTACGTCTCGCTTACAGGTTTCGTTGAAGACAGGCATTCATGCATTTGTGGAAATCCCACGTGTTGCGGTCGCTACCGGCGCGCTGCCTACGCTCCAGTAGCGGATAGCAGAGATCTAGGCATCTTTGATAGGTCAAAGGATTTCCGGCAAGCCGCTGACGTCTTGCGAACGCGATAATCTGCCCAACATCAGTACTGCTGCTGCTCGCCCATTGGTTGGATTCGGCGCTGCCCCCAGCGGTTCCTCCGCCAGCATCCGTCCATTGGCCGCCGTCCGAATTGCCCGCTGGTACCCGCGGTTGGTTTGGATCGAATTTTTCTTCGACAGCGCGAATGAGCTGCCGAAAAGCTGTCTCGACGCTATTTGCGCTGAGCAGCCAACTTAAGTGGCGCAGTCTTGCGGTGACATTAGCAGCACGCACGGAGAGCCCTTCCTGGTAGTTTCAGCCTCGTCAGAATAGGGCCGCTCGGTACTGCGGGGATAAATTTGGGACTGATCGACATCGCCTCGATCCGCCAGGCCGAGGCCCTGCTCAACAAGGCCAAGCAGATCCAGGCTGCGTAGGCTTCATGCCCGCGTAGGCGGGCATCCAGACTGCGGAAATGGCCGGGGTTCGCCCCGGCCATTTGCTTTCCATGATGCTCAAGTCGCACGCCTTCTCGATTCAGGACGCTCAAGTTGACTGAATCGAGACTATGATGACGCAGCGGAGCGCAACGATGTTCGTCACGGAAGTCAAAGCCGAATTTCGAGGCAGCCAAATCGCCGCTAGGAATTCGTGGGGACCGGCAATTAGCCTCAAAGGCTTCGTCACCGAGGCGAGGCTGTATGTAGATGGTGAGGTCGTCGACACCAACTCGGATGCGTTTTCCTGGTCCTCAAACGTTCCGGTACTACGGGGACGACTCAAGAAGGGCAACAAGGTGCATGTTATCGAGGTGTTCGCTCGGGCTATCTTGAGGATCAAATTGAAGATTTGTATCGATGGCGAGAAGATCGCCGGAGATTTTGATTAGATCTGGACCTCGATCGCGCCCACTTGGGCGCCTATCAATTCGGACCTGCAGCAACAGGAACGCCAGGCGCCATACCCTTTGGTCGAGCCGAAGGCTTGAGACGAAGGCGTGCCGGGCTCCGCCTCAAGGGCAACTGCTGCTTCGCGCCATAAGCAAAAAGGAAGCCCGGCTGCGAGGGATCAGCCGGGCTTCCGAGACTTTCCCGGGAAATCGGCACGGCAAGGGGTGCAATGGGGGGATGCATGAGTTGCCGTGTCGATCCGTCCTCAACCGCGGGCCGGGGATTTGGTTCCCTTCCGGGCCCTGAAACCGGGCTCCTTCGGGAACTATCGCCACGCATCGCGGTTCTTCTTTTCGCTCAAGCCGGGCGGAGACGCGTTCCCGCCCGCAGGGGAGCGGATCTCGGAGCTGCGCCGGGGAGGTGCCGAGATGATGCGGGACATCGTTATGGCGTTGGTGTTGCTGGGCCTTGCTGCCATCCCGATCGTGGAGTGGTGCGGCAGTACCCCGCACATGAAGGCCGAGAAGATCGAGGCGAAGCTCGGTAGGTAGAAGCGAGGTCTGCCGGGCAATCCATCACAAGTCGGCCACAAGAGGCCGAGGCGGCTTGCCCGTGTGCGGACCCTCATTACGGACGGGGGCCCGCTAGGACACGGGCCGGTCGGCGCGCTCCCGGTTTTGCTTCCGCTGCACCAGAAGCAGCGCCAGGCCGCGCTCGAACTCGGAGCCGCGGCTGAACTCGAGCCCGCGCGCCATGGCCTGACGCACGAAGTCCTCGAGGCGATTTTCGGCAAGCGCCGCCCGCAGCGACAGGTGCATTTCCTGCATGTCGGCCTCCTCCCTACGCATCGCTGATCGACCGCATCTTCGATCAGGGTCAAAGCCTAAAACGGGGATGTGACGAGAGCGTGGTGATGGCTTGGCGAGCGCTGCGGCGAGAGCGCGCGGCGTGCCTAAGTCACGATCGCTGGGCTAGATGTCGGCGCGGCGCCGCAGATTCCGCGGCACATCGGCGGGGTCCGCGTCGGGCGCGATGGTATCGTCGCCGACCATGCCGACCCCGACTTCGTCGTCGGGCCGGGACAAGGTCGCGGTCGGAATGAAGCTCAGACCGTAGACCAAGCCGATCATCACGGCGCCAGACAAGAGTGACAGCACAGCCTGAATCACCTTCGTTTCCCCATCGTCGAGAGTAACTATAGCTGCGGAAGTGGGCGCGCACGGGCCTGAAATCGAGGCAATTTGTCGGCGGGTGCTGCACCGCAGCATGAACGATGCCCCCCACGCGCCGCGCATCGGCGGTCCCAAGGGTCCCACGCCTGCGGCGCAACATCAATCGCGCGGTTCGTCGCGCTTCTCGTCGGGGAAGGCGTCGGGCGCGTCGGTGAGGATCTTCGACATGGTCCAGCGCGGTTTCAGCGTCTCGGCGATGTCGTCGATGCGCCACTTCCCATCCTCGCGCACCAGGTTGAAGAGCATGTTCCGCGGCTCGCCGTTGACGAAGACGGCGCGCACCCGCGCCTCGCCGCCGGACCGGTACACCTCCTTGATGGTGAGACCGGTCACGTCCCAGTCCTGGCCGTCGACCACCGGGTCCCAGTCCAACCGGCCGACATCTCCCTCCGGTGTCTCGGCTGCGTCCTTGTCGATGAGCGCTTGCAGGCGCTTGGAGTACATGCCGGGAAGCCCCGGCTCGCCGTCCTCGCCGGGCCCGATATCCGTGTAGCTCTTGTAGAGCGCCGCGATGAAGGCCACCGGGCCGCTTCGGTCTCCGTCTTCGCCGCGGGCTCGGCGTCGTCTTCGGCCATCGCCGCCGGCGCGCCGAGCGCGAGCAGAAGGAAGAGAATGGGCGCAAGGGCGCGGCGCATGGCGCGTCTCAGCCCTCGGCGCTCTCGCGGTGGCGCATGGCGAACTCCTCCTCCGGCGACAGCACCAGGGTTTTGCGGCTATGCACCGCGAAATAGAGGATGGCGATCCCGTACCAGATGGCGACGCCGATCACGCCGTCGCGGTAGAGCGGATCGGCGAGCTGGAAGCCGATGGTGAGAGCCGCGATGATCACCGTGAGCACGGCGCCGGGCACGCCGAACGGGCTGCGATAAGGCCGCTCGATCTTGGGAAATTTGCGCCGCAGCTGGATGAAGGTCAGCCCCTGCAGGAGATAGGAGAACATGGCGCCGAACACCGCCATGTTGAGGAGCACGCCGCCGATGAAGGCGCCCGCCTGCTCGCCGCCCATCCTGAACCACACCACGAGCATCACGGCGAGGCCGATCACGGCGCCGGCGATGAGCGCCACGTTCGGCGTCTTGTGCTCGCCCGTGGGTCACCGACAGGAAATGCGGAAAGTAGCCGGCGCGCGACAGCGAATAGATCTGGCGGCCGCTGGCGAAGATGATGGCGTGGAAGCTCGCCACCAGCCCGACGACGGCGGCAAGCGACAGCGCGCCCGCGGCGTGAATGTCGAAGATGGCGCGGAAGCCGTCGAGGATCGGCTCGGGCGAGGCGCCGAGCGCGAAGGCGCCGGTCACGGTCTCGCCGTTCACGATGCGCTCGACGGGGATCGACGGGTTGATGAACAGCACGAGGAAGCCGAGCACGATCAGCGTGAACATGCCGGCCATGATGCCCCTCGGCATGTCGCGCTTCGGATCGACCGACTCTTCCGCCGCCAGAGGCAGCTGCTCGATGGCGAGGAACAGCCACACGGCGAACGGCATGGCGGCGAGCACGCCGTAGACGCCGAAGGGCAGGAACGGGCCGTTGCCGTCGGCGAGCTGCACCGCCCGGCCCGTCGCCTCGTCGACGCCGATATTCATGGCGTATTTGCCGAAGTCGACGATGGGCAGGGCGCTGACGAAGAAGGTGACGAGCACGGCGATGGCGAGCAGCGTCACCATGGCCGTCACCATGAAGGACAGCTCGACGCCGTTGGCGTTGGCGGTGACGAAGATGACGTAGCCCAGGATCCAGTAGGCCGGCTGCCATTCGGGCGGCGTGCCGAAGATCGCCGTGAGATAGGCGCCGATGAAGTAGACGATCACCGCCGGCGTCAGCACGTATTCGACGTTCTCGGCGACGCCGGTGATGAAGCCGCCCCACGGCCCGAACGCGGTGCGGGCGAAGGAATAGGCGCCGCCGGTATGCGGCAGCGCCGGGCTCATCTCGGCGATCGAGTAGGTGAGGCCGAGATACATGATGGTGATGATGACGGCGCCGCAGAACATGCCGCCCCAGCCGCCCACGGCGAAGCCGAGATTCCAGCCCGAGAAGTCGCCGGAGATGACGGCGGCGACGCCGAGCGCCCACAGATAGAAGACGCCGGCGTGGCGCCTGAGCTCGCGGTCCTCGAAATAGCCGAGCCCCGCGGCGGTGTAGCTGACCCCGCCCTCGCTCTTGCTGCCGGCATTATCGTCGGCCATGTCCCTGTCCCCGTTTCCCTAGATTTGCGCGGACTATAGCAGGGCCGGGCCCGGCGAGGGGGAGGGCAGGGGGTGCCGATGAGGCAGTGCCTGGCCTGCAAAAAGCCGCGGGCGCCGGTGTTTTGCGGGTTCCTTTTTTGGGGGAACTTGTGTGATGGGGAGGGCATCGATCACCGTACCATATGTTGGGCGCTAGGGCGGTCATTTCGTCGCAGTGTTATGAGGCTTTGGCTTGCGGTGGTTGGCTGCGGGGCGGGCGCTCCTGGTTCGAGCACACAAGATGTCGTCTGCGCGAGGCGTTCCGGCGGCTGCGCCCGCTTCCCGACTTTAACCAACGATTAAGCAATGTATTCCCGCGCCCCACAACCTATGCGAAAACGCGAAGCATGTTCGGTGGCAAACACACACGCGAATGCACGCCCTTGCACGACAAGGGGCGCGCCACGTTCCCGGGGCTTGAGCACCCGGAGGGTCTGGAGCCGCGCATGCTTCTCGATGAGAAATCAAGCACCACGAATGACGACGAAGGCGGCATCAGCGACCTCCTGATCCGCGGGCTGGTGAACCGGCTGCCGAGCCCCGACAGCACCTGGTCGCTCGACGCCCGCGCCAAATGGCTGCGCACGGCGGCGAGCATTTTCGGCCTGGTCTACCGCGCCGATGTCAGCGAGCGCGGCGAGATCAGCATCGACCTCGCCAGCGAGCAGGTCGCCGCCGCGCTGCGCCCAAGGTTCAGTCATGGCCGACTTCAAGGACGAGCCCGCGCCCCGGAAATTCCCGCCGCTCTAAGCCGGCATGCGGACCGGCCGGCCTTCCGAAAATCCGAACCACTCCATCGACTATTGCGGGGGGGGGAGGGCAAGGTGAGGGCTTGGAACTCACCGGCGACCACTTGGGGGAATTTTTCTCCTGTGGCACAACCAGCGGATGAGCTTTGACAGATCTGGCGCTGGGTTTTGGTATTGCTCGCAAGGCCGGGTTACATGTCCGATATCGTTCGTCAGAATGAGCTGCTTCGGCCTGCGCGCATTCCCCCTAGCTCAGCGCCGAGCGTTGTGGTGGAGCGGCTCAAGGGCTGGTATCGGGTCCATGTCTGGCAAGCACACTATGGCGGCCTTGCTCTCGTAGCCTTGCTGATCCTGCCTGATAATCGTCAGCGCGTACTTCGTTCTTCCGGCGTTGCCGCGCTCGGTCGCACCATACTTTGCCAATGCTGAGGGACTGACTGCCCTCCGATCCTTCTTTCTCGCTGTTGGGGCACAGCGGAGTTGGAGCGGCAGCAGTAGTCGACACTCTGGTTATGTTTGCCTTGCAGGTGAACGTGAAGCGGATGCCTCACGGACTGTTCCGTCGACTTGTCAAGCGCGGACGCGCTCCTGCTCGGTACAGTTCGCCGCTGCGTTCCTGCTGGCAATTGCGGTCACTACCCTATCGCTTGTCTTACAAAGTGAAGTGGTTGGGCTCGCGGTCTTTATCGCAGCCTGGGCGACATTCGTAATCCTAATCCTATTTCTGTATGGGTACCGCCGTGCCCTTGCTCTGATCAGCCCGAGAAAACAACTACGGCTCGTCGTTGCTCCTCGGCAAAGCGCGAGCTGCGTGCTTGGGCAAAGCGGGCGGATCGGGCCCGACCCTCTCTACGCCTCAAACGAGGCTCCGGGCCAGACGGAGCATGATTTAGCGCGCTTTGCATATTTCAAAACTAATCCGGCATGGACCCACAACGGTATCCGTGCGGTACAGTACGCAATGTCGTTTGCTCGCCGTTACGCAGGGGAGGGCGACTACGAGATCTCTCAGACAGCCTTGAACTCGATCATCGAGATCAATATCGCCTATATCAGAGCAAAAGGACGAACATTCTCTGAGGTCCCCTTCTTAAGATCCTCTCGCCTCGAGACTCGTTCGATTCTCAATACGCTCGAACATCTCCGGCTGATCGCACGGGCTGCGGCATTGCTCGGGGTGATGAGGAACAAATTGAACAAGTTCTGCGTGCGATCACGAAGTTAGTGGGGACCTATGAGCAATAGACTACGCAGTCGACAGAGCGGAGAAGACGCACGCGCATCTTGCTGTCGGATACCTGTACGGCGCGATTGAGGAAGTTGTGCCGCATGGTATGACCGATGTCTTGATGGAGGGCATGCGATTGATGGGACAGTCCGCGCATGTCCTGCTTCGCGTCGAAGGTCCAAGTGCAGTCACAACTTCAACTAACTGGATTGGCAAAACTTGCGCTGCGCTTGCTGTTGCAGAGAAACACCGCCCCGCGACATTCACGGGAGTAGAGCAGCTCTCACAACTTAGCTTTGCCTTGTTGAGGACTCCGGGCCACGATCTCGCCGTTCGGTTTGCTGCGCGAGATATCCGCAGAAGCGTGGGGCTAATTGCTAAGGTGCTTCTGGCCCTTCCAGATACGCCAGCGCTCAATATCACACGCAATAATCTGGCTCCGTTCTATTCGATGTTGAGCCAGCGAGGGCTCATGCAGCCCTAACGACGTTGGTGAATGCACTTGCAGACGCCGACGCGGACAACACCGAGGTGGGCCAAGCCATCCAGAACCTCAAGGAATGGTCCGATAGTCTCAGAGACCAGAGGGAATTGCTCATCGAAGCAGTAGAAAGGCGGTCGTCCTTCACTTTTGACATGATCCATTGGATAAGGCATGTGACCAGCGCACTATTGGCCGTATCGACCAACCCAGCCTGCAGCGTGCATACCCGAGATGAGTTGAGGCGGCACGCGACTGCATTGGTCTCCGTGCTGTCGTTTATTCCTGACGAGCGGAGACGGTTAGATTCGTCAAGACCTTCCAAATTACCGATGAATTGTTCAAGGGGGGCGCCGACGCATTCAACCGCGGGTGCGATGAGGTTGGGGAAGTATTTTTCGATCGACTCTTGGCTTGGGCATTCAACGCTGGTCGCCATCGCACGGGCTGGGCCACGCTAGAGCGTGCACTTTCAGGCGTGGCTGTCCTCAGTCTTAGGGCCCGTGAGCTGAGTTGGCAATCGTTGAAAAGATCCGGCGGCGATTGGGACAAGGCAATCTTCCAGACCAAGCCATCCTAGATGATGCGGCTCGAAATCTTCGTGGTAGCGGTGACGCCCTGGCTCTCATACGCCACCCGCATTTCGCAATTGAGCATGCAATGGCAGGCGCAAATCACGACGAGCTTCGAGCGATCCTGCAGCAACTTGCGGATCTGATTTCACCGGGTACCGCTGGACAGGCCACGGAACCGAACTTCTACTGATAGCTATCCCCGCACTCCAAACCTGCCGTTGGTCTCACCTCGTCCGGCGAGGGGCGCTTTCGCGGGCAGCCTGGCGAACTGTTGCAGCGACGACACAGCCGTCGCCCCAAAGCCGCAAGCGGCGGGAACCATCACGGGGCTCAGGGTTGAGCCGCCGTGGCATCGGTTGAGCGTAGCATCCTCTTCAATTCCGATGCCCCGTTCGGACCTAAAACGGAAGAGGACCCTAGCAGGGAAGCCCGGTGCCCCAACCTACTGCCGGGCTTCCTTTTTTTGCTTGGGGGTAGCCTCGTAGCCGAGCCGAAGGCTCCCGCGCGCGGCGCATCGGATTGCGGTATCATGCCCCGTCCGTGGTTTGGAGGAGGCCGCCGCCATGTCGATTTCGCTGAGCCAGTTGATTGTCTGGCTGATCATCGGGGGCCTTGCCGGCTCTCTCGCCGGAATGGCGGTGACCGCCAAGTGGGAAGGTCTCGGCCGCTGGACCAGCCTCGGTGTCGGCTTGGTCGGCGCCTTGATCGGCGGCGTGATCTTCCGGCTCTTCAACATCGCCCCGGGACTCGAGGCAGTCTCCGTGTCGCTTCGGGATGTTCTCGCGGCCTTCGTCGGCTCGCTCATCTTTCTGGCGATCCTGTGGGCTGTCCGATCGCGCGGCTGAGTGGCTTGCCCGCCTTATCCCCGGCCCTCAAACCTGCCGTATCATCCATCACCTCGTCCGTTGAGGGGCGCTTTCGCGAGGCGCGTGTTAGCGGGACGGGGTGCGGCGCCTGCGGGATGGGCTTAGCCGGCTCATCACCCGGGCGGCGCCGGGGCTCCGCCCGGGTCC
Organism: uncultured delta proteobacterium; assembly: GCA_963779885.1. GTDB lineage: Bacteria > Desulfobacterota > Desulfobacteria > Desulfobacterales > SG8-13 > JARFQH01. The sequence continues at coordinate 276,987 of CAWAAN010000008.1, forward strand.
ATTACGAGGCCCCGCCAGGAGCTGGCTGACGACTTGTCTGCTGCGCTATCGCCGCTCTTGAGCGCTCGCTCCTTGTAGCGCAACGAAGGCGTGCTGGGCTTGCGAGCTGATGGCGCGCTGCGGTTACCCTCCATCGCGCTCGAGTAGCGCGAAGCGCGGTAGCGCAAAAAGAGGGTAATACCCAAGCGAAAGCGCGGCCCGGCGACCGAAAAATCTGCCGCGAAATAACATGCGCTACCGGCCTCTGGCCTACTTGAGCGCATGTGGCGCGCCGCGAGGCGCCCACGCATCTTCGGATGCGAGCCATAGGATTTGCGCTTCTCGGCGCGCCACCCCCTCGGGGGCTAGTCCCTCGGGGGAACGAAAACGCGGGAGACATTGGGAGGCGAGATCAGCCCGCGCGCGTGCCCCGTGCGGTGACGATGGAGTGTGCCCGATGACGAAGACGGACGAGAGCGGGACGGAAGACGGCATCGCGGCGGACCGGCGCTGGGCGGCGAATTTCTGCTGCCTGTGGCGGGTGTGCGCTCAAGCGCGGTGCCGGCGGGCCAGGACTTGCCGCGGCCATGCGCATACCTGCGCGCGCCGCAATCGCGATCTCATTCCGCCGCTGGTGCGCGAGTTCTTCATCTGCGTGCTGGCGGCGAAGTCGGTCGACCTGCCGTTCGAGCGGTTCCGCGCCGACATGGAAGGCACGGACGCGGCGCGCGCCTATTTCGCCTGGCGCCGCGCGCGCGAATAGGCCGGCCCGGTCGCGCCATGAAAAGGGCGTGTGGGCGGTCAGTCGCCGACGAAGCCCATGGACCGCGTCACGGCGTCGTTGGGCGGCTTCCAGCGTACGGCTTGGGGCGAGCTCCGCCGCTTGACCTCCGGCGCCGGCATGGGAAAGCCGTCCGCCGTGCCGAACAGCTTTTGCGCGAGCTTATGATCGAGCCCGTAGAGGTCCGGCATAGGTGGTGACCTTGCCCGTCGTCGTCGGCGACCGCGGTGAAATAAGTCGAGTAGACCGGGATCGCGGTGTCGAGCGCCACGCGGCCGTTGACGGCGTTGTTCCACAAGTCCTCGACCTTGTCGGCCGGCAAGCCATTGCCTTCGGCGAGGATCACCTTGGCGAAATCGTCGGGCTTCGCCATGCGGACGCAGTCGTGGCCGACCGCGCGCATGGACTGCTGATAATATTTGTACCGCTCGGGCCAGGTGTCGTGCAGCACGAAGGCGTATTTGTTGGGCAGCAGGAACTTCACCTTGCCGACATTGCTGTGCGGGCCGGGTCTCTGGGTGAAGGTGTAATCCATGATGTTCACCTTGGCCCAGTCGACCTTGGTCGGGTCGACCCGCGCGCCGTCGCGGCTCACCGTGAATCCGGATTTCTTGAGGATCGTGTAGTTCTTCTTGCGGAGCGCGGGCGCCAGGTTTTGCCGCAGCACGGTCGGCGGCGCGATCCATTCGGGGTTGAACACGACCGTCGTCATGTCCGCCGCCAAGACCGGCGTCGCGTAGCCGATCGTGCCGACCTGCGTCTTGTCCGCGTAGATGGTCGCGCCGTCCTTGACGACATAGAGCATGAACGCCGGCGTGTTGCTCCACACATAGACGCGGCCGAGAGCCTCCGGCATCCAGCGCCAGCGCTCCATGTTGAGGATGATGCGCTTCGCGTCGGTGGTGAGCGTGCCGGCATCGCCATCTCTCGCAGCGCGCAGCGCTTCGCGCAGGCGGGCGAACTGTTCGTGGCGGGGCTGGAGCGACCGGAGATAAGCGTCCGGCGTGTCGGTGTCGGCAATCTCGGCGAGCACGGTGTTCGGATCGCGCAGTGGCGGCGTCTGGAAGACTTTGCCGCCGAGCGCCGTGGGGTCGGACCGGCCGCCGCGGGCGTAGCGCGCATATTTCAGGATGGCGAGATCGAGCTTGATCTCGGCGGTCGCTTGCAGCCTCCGGCCCCGCGGGCAGGTCGCCGGCCGCGGGCAGGTCGAAGGCGCCCGCGTCGAGACCCCAATCGCCGGCCTTCTCGATCTCGAACAGGGCCGCTTGCCCCTTGGCCGAGAAGCCCATGTCCGTGGTCCACAGAGGGGCGTCCGTCCGGTCCTTGTAGAAGGCTTGAAGCGCGGCGAGATCGTCCGCCTCCGCCCCCTTTCGCAGGTCAGGGTCGCCGAGCTTGCCGAGAATGACCGCGAGCAGGGGCTGGGGCTCTTGCGCTGCGGCCTGCTCTTGGGCGCACGCCGGGCGCCTCGCGGCAAAGGTCAGGGCCAGGACCGCGCACATGAGAACGGGAATGAGGCAAGATCCACGCATCCCCCATGTCTCCCCGAGACCGCTCCAGAGTACCGCGCGAAGGCGGCGGCAGCCATACCGATCTCGGCCCGCCCCGGGGGCCTCCGGCGCCCCCGGCCACAAAGAAAATGGGCACCCGCTTCAGCTGCGGGTGCCCATCCGGGGAGGGGAGGTGAATTGGTCGTCACGACCCTTGGTCGCTGCCATAAGGCGGCGGGCCTTAGCGGGTCATGTAGACGTTCGGGAAGCCTTCGGCGAAGACGGGGGCGGCGAACGCGCTGGAAGCCATCACGAGGGCGATTGCGAGGACGATCTTCTTCATGGGTGTTCTCCTTCAGGGTTTGGGGTTGTCAGGTCGGTTAGCGGGTCATGTAGACGTTCGGGAAGCCTTCGGCGAAGACGGGGGCGGCGAACGCGCTGGAAGCCATCACGAGGGCGATTGCGAGGACGATCTTCTTCATGGGTAGTCTCCTTTAGGGTCTGGCCGGTTGATCCGAAGTTCGGCGGGTCGGCCATGGGTCCGTTCGAACAACAGGGAGATGGGCGGGGGCTTTGCGGATTCCCAATAGCCAGCGGCTATGGAGTCGGTGCTTTCCGGGGATCGCCCGGAAAAGGCCGGGCAGGGCCGGTTTCCTGGAATCCGATTGACGAAATCACGGGGAAAGGAGCAGCCTCTTCCGCCGGCCGGCTTGTCGGCCGGTGAGGAGAAACGGGATGGTCAAGCTGAAGTTCGCAATGACGATTGGCATGGCTGTGGTCGCCGCATCGCTGTTCGCATCGGCGCCGGCGCGCGCCCAAGACGATGGGTCGGGTGCCCAGCAGCAGAGCCAGTCGGCGATGGATGATCTCATGAACGCGGTGCAAGACGGCCAGGAGGCCGTGGCGGCGCCCTCGGATGAGAAGGCCAAGGAAGAGTCGAACGAGACGTTCGACACGCCGCACGATTCAGACGGGGACTAACCGCCCGTGACACGCCGGGCGCCGGTGCGTCCCGGCGCCCTTTTTCATGCGGCCGTTCGCGGTCAGCGCCGGCGCAGCGTGGCCGGGATGCCGCCCAGCGGCATCAGCGTGATCTGCGGCTTGAAGGCGACCTCGTAGCCTTGATCCACGGTGAAGCGGTAGCGCTGGCCGACGCTTGCGAGAATGATCGCCGCCTCCATCAGCGCGAACGAATTGCCGACGCAGATGCGCTGCCCGCCGCCGAACGGATAGTAGGCGAACTTCGGAATCCGTTTGGCGAGCCCGCCCTCCCAGCGCTCCGGCTTGAACGCTTCCGGATCGGGGAAGTATTCGGGGTCGCGGTGGTTCACCCACTGGCTCATCAAGACCGTGTGACCGCGCTTCACGCGATAGCCGCCGAGCTCGAGATCGCTTGTCGCCTCGCGGCCGATCACATAGACCGGCGGATAGAGCCGCATGGATTCTGAGATCACCGAAGCGGTGTAGGGCAGGTTCATGACGTCGTCGGCGGTGGGCGTGCGGCCGTCGAGCACGCGCCGCCATTCCGTGACGAGCTTCTCCTCCACGTCCGGGTGCTGCGACAGGAGATACCAGGTCCAGGCAAGTGTGAGCGCCGTCGTCTCGTGGCTTGCGAGATAGAGCGTCATGGCTTCGTCGCGCAGCTCGCGGTCGGTCATGCGTGCGCCGTCCTCGTGCTCGGCGAACACGAGCCGGGACAGGAGGTCATCGCCGCTTCGCCCACGGGCGCGGCCCGCGTCGATGAAACCCTGGACGGTTCGGTCGAGTTCGGCGAGGGCGCGGTTGAGGCGCACATTCTCCGGCGTCGGCACCCAAAGCGGGATCTTGATGAGGCGGGCGAGCCGCGCAGTCATGATGTCAAAGGCGAATTTCAGGGTTTCCGTGAAGCGCTCGCGGTCGCCCGGGTCGTCGAGGTCGAACAGCGTCTTCAACGCGATCCGGCTGGTCAGGTCGCCGAACGCAAAATCGACCTTCACCTGCTCTTCCGGCGTCCAGCTCTCGAGCATCTTCTCGGTGAGGTCGGCCATGACCGGCGCATAGGACCGCACGCGGGCCTTCATGAAGGCCGGCTGCACGAGCTTGCGCTGCCGCTGCCAATAGGCGCCTTCGCTGGTGACGAGGCCGTTCCCGAGCACCGGCTTGAAGGCGCGCGCGCCGAAATGCTTGATGTAGTGCTTGGCGTCTCTGACCAGCACCTGCTCGATGAGCTCTGGGTCGCTCGCCAGGAAGACGCGCTTGGGGCCGACCCGGAAGCTCGCGAGCGGGCCGTACTCCCTCGCCGTGTCGCGCAGGAAGTCGAGAAGGTTGGTGCCGAACGAGCGGATGCTGCCCTTGAACAGGGAGCCTTTGGGGCCGGGCGGCAGTCCCGCTCGGATTGGTATACTGGGCTTAAGCATAACGGGGGCCTCGGGCGCAAAGCGCGCGTGTCGTTCAGCCCAAACGTGCGCCCGGAAGGTGTCAGGAGTGCGGGCGGCACCCCCCGTCTGCTTCACTGCGGCGCGGCGGTGCGGCGATTCGCCTACGCCCCGCCAACAGGGGTTGCAAGAACTTTCCGCGCAATGTGGCGCACAACCAACACGCCGATTCTTTTTGTGAAATCCGCGTCATGGGAGGGGAACCGCTCTTGAAAGCCAGGGTTCGTTTGATACGCTCGCATGCCGAGGCTTGAGGGGGACACGTATGAAGACGATTCATTTTGGGCTGCTCATCGCTTCCGTGGCGGCCATCGGGGCGAGCGACGTGGTCGCGGCGGATCCGGCGTCGTCCTACAGCAAGGCTGTCCAGCAGTTTTGCCGGGCGGACTACAAGAAGTATTGCGGCGAATACGGGCTTGAGAGTACGGCGCTCCGCTCGTGCATGGACCGGAACGGCGGCAGCCTGTCCAAGGCATGCGTCCACGCGCTCGTGCAGGACGGCCAGGTCAGCCAGGCCGAAGTCAACCGCCGCAAGCAGCACTAGTCCGCGGAATCACGCATCGCGCCAGCGGGCGAATGTCGCGGCCACGCCGCGCAAACTGCCGTCCTGAGCGCGGAGTTGCCACAGGACGCCGTCCTCCATGCGGAAACGCCGGCCGGACTTGGCGATGCGAACGCCAGAATAACCGGTGGCGAAGCCGTCCCGGTCAACGCACTCAAGAAGGCGCTGACGCGCCTCGCGGTTCGGGGCTTCGGCCGAGAGCCGCGACGGCAGGCTGACGAACTCGTCCCAGTCATATTCAAACAGCCGTTGTGCGGCCTTATTGGCATAGATGAAATGCGGGTCCGGATCGGTATTATGGGCCAGCACGCAGGCTGGCGCTTCTCGGTAGAGCCAGCGCGCGTCCGTTTGGCCGGGCGCAAGAAAGGGCGGGTCTTGGCCGAGCAGGCGCTGGTAGCTGCCAACCAGAAGGTCAAAAAACGCAGGATCTTCAGCATGTCGCATGGGATTGAGGGAACAAATCAGCGAGGCGTGGCGTCTCACCATAAATCCTCAGCCAAAGGTTTCCAGGGATGTTGATTGTCGGCGGCGGCCTCATGCTCGCGGCAGTGACCGTATTTCTCGGCTGGAATGCCTATCTCAAATGCCGGGAGCTGTGGCGGGCGCGGAAGAATGGGCGATGCGATTGAACCTACCGGGCGGCCTTCGCGCGCGGCTGGGACGCAACGCCGCAAGCCCCGGTCCTACCGATCATGACGTGCGCACCTAAATGCCGAGCTTGCATGCGAAAGGCAAGACCATGAGTCTGGACACGACGACGTTGGATGCGCGGAAGTCGGGGACCTTCAAGGTCGGCGGTGAGACTGCCGTCCATCGCCTCGGCTTCGGCGCCATGCGCATCACGGGTCCGGGGATCTGGGGCGAGCCGAAGGACCGCGCCGAGGCGCTGCGCACACTCCGGCGCCTGCCTGAGCTCGGCGTCGACTTCGTCGACACGGCAAACTCCTACGGGCCCGACGTATCGGAGATGCTGATCCGCGAGGCGCTCTATCCTTACGACGGCATGCTCATCGCCACCAAAGCAGGGTTCTTGCGGTCAGGTCCGGGCGTATGGGAGATGCACGGCGATCCGGCACATCTGCGCGCCGAAGCATTGAAGAGCCGTGACAAGCTCGGTGTTTCGCAGATCGGCTTGTGGCAGCTCCACCGCATCGACACCAAGGTTCCGCGAGCCGCGCAGTTCGCCGCCGTCAAAGGGCTGATTGACGACGGCATCGTGCGCCATGTGGGCTTGAGCGAGGTGTCCGTCGCAGACATCAAGGCGGCGCAAGACGTGTTTCCCGTGGCGACGGTGCAGAACCTCTACAACCTCGTAAACCGCAAGAGCGAGGACGTGCTCGATTATTGCGAAGCGAACGGGATCGGCTTCATCCCATGGTACCCGCTGGCGAACGGCAGTCTCGCTAAGGACGGCTCGATCCTCGATGAGATGGCAAGAGCCCACGATGCCACGCCAAGTCAGATCGCGCTCGCCTGGCTGCTCGCCCGCAGCCCGGTGATGTTGCCCATTCCGGGCACGTCGAAAGTGGCTCATCTGGAGGAGAACGTCGCGGCCGCCAATATCACCCTTTCCGCCGCGGAGTTCGCCGCGCTTGAAGCGGCGGGGCGGGCGGAATCCGAGGCGGGCTAAGGCCCCAAAGCGGCACACCTCGTGCAAGACAAAGCGGGCCGGTGCCGCGTGCTCCGCGCCGCGCCGCCGTAAAATGGCCGCGGGGCCTTCCTATGATCGCCGATCCGCCCAATCGGGCGGCACCGGTGATGAAGGATTAGGCGCGGCCCTCAACGCAGCGGGGAAGATCATGGCCACTCGCCCGAAACGACCACAGACCAAGAAACCGACGAAGAAGAAGGTGATCGCCGCCAAGGTGAGCGAGGCGGCGGTTCGCGGAGAAGCCGCGCCAGAGCCGGCGCCGGCGCCCGTGCTCGTCAACGCGGTTAAGCCTGAGGAGAAGCTCCCTCCGTCCGCGCACGGTTCCGTGGAGAGCGCAGTGGACACGTTCGAGAAGTCGCTGAAGGCGGCGATCCCCGTGGCCCGCAAGGTCAACAGAAAGCTCGTGGACATCGCGCAGGCCAATATGAACTCCGGGCTCGAGCTTGCCCGCGACCTCGCCGGCGCCAAGTCTCCCATGGAGATGATGCGGCTCGGCATGAACTATTGGCACGAGCACATGGGCGTGTTCGAAGCCCAGGCGCAGGAGTTGCGGATGCTCTCCGCGGAGTTCATGACCACGGCGAGCGAGCCGATCCGCGAGCATATCCGCCGGACATAGCGGCGCGGGTTCGGGCCCGCCGCCGGTAAGGTCTCTTTTCCAGAAGTGACGTAGACTGGCGGCTCCTGTCGGTCGGAGGACGCCATGCTGCGCGAAGAGCTGATTTTCGTCGGGACCTGCGATATCGCGGGTCTCGTGCGCGGCAAGGGCTTTCCGGCCAGCGAGTTGCCGGCGCGGCGCAAGGTCGGCATCGGCTGGACCCATTCGAACTTGATGCAGACCTGCTTCGGGCCGATCTTCGACACGCCGTTCGGCACGGGTGGCGATCTCATGATCGTGCCGGATCCGAGCGCCGAGGTGCACGTGGACTTTCGCGACGGTTCGGCGCCCGAGCATTTCTTTCTCGGCGACATCCGCAACACCGACGGCAGCCCGTGGGAGTGCTGCGTGCGCGCGTTTCTGCGCCGCGCCGTCGCCGCGCTGAAGGAGGCAAGCGGCCTTCACCTGCTCGCCGCGTTCGAGCAGGAGTTCGTCTATACCGGCGTCGAGGACTTGGCGGGCCATGCGTACAGCCTGAGCGCTTTCCGGCGCCAGGGTACGTTCGGCGAGACGCTCATGGCGGCGATCCGGGCCGCGAATGCGAAGCCCGACTCCTTCCTCGCCGAATACGGTCCGCGCCAATACGAGATGACCGTCGCGCCCGCAGACGGCGCTTGTTGCGGCCGACCATGGCGTGATCGCGCGCGAGATGGCCCGTGGCGCGGCCTTCCGTCTCGGCACAAACGCGATCTTCTCGCCGATGCCGATAGCGGACGGCGCGGGGAACGGAGTGCATATTCATTTCAGCCTACACGAGGAGTCAGGCGCACCGGCGACCTACGATCCCGAGGGGCCGCTCGGCCTGAGTTCCGCCGCCTCGCAGTTTGCCGCCGGTGTGCTGCACCACCTGCCGGCGATCTCGGCCATCACCGCGCCGTCGCCGGTGTCTTATTTGCGGCTGACGCCGAACCGGTGGGCGCCGACCGTCGCCGACATCCAAAGCCAAGACCGCGGTGCCGCACTTCGCATTTGTCCCGTGTTCGCCAGCAACGACGAGAAGGTCCGGGCCGCGCAGCTCAATCTCGAATTCCGCGTGTGCGACGCGGCTGCCAGTCCCTACATGGCGCTCGGCGCGGTGATTTTTGCCGGCGCCGATGGAATCGCGCGGAAGCGCGCGCTTCCCGACCAATATCCGCCGCTGCCGCATTCACTCGGGGAAGCTCTCGACGCCATGGAGGCGAGCGACGCCGTCAAGAGTTGGTTTGGACCGACGTTCTTCGAAGCCTATGTCCGCCACAAGCGCTCGGAACTCGCTCATGTCGCCGATCTCGCGCCGGCGGAACTCTGCGCACGTTATGCCGAGGTCTATTGAGACGCGGCGCAGCGCCGATGGAGGTCGGGGATAACTCCACAGGGACAGCGGATAACTGTGCGCTAACGGTGTATCCGTTGCGTTGTAGCGCAGTCGCATGCACACGCTAACTTAAGTACGGCTGGGAGGTGTGCAATGTGGAAAACGGCTTACTTTGTCGCGCTCGGCGCTTTGCTGAGTGGCTGTGGCGAAGAGCAGAGCCTGAGCAACGACAAGATCGTTTGCGAAAGTACCTACGCACTTTGCACCACGGCAAAATGCGCTCCAATCGAGGAGGGTGAGGACACCGTGTTCTGCGACTGCGAGGTCAAGACCGGCTATTCGGTCGGCAACACGCCCTGCCATGAGCCGATCGACAGCCCCGAGGGCAAACAGGTTGTGTCCCGCTACTATCCGATCAAGAGCTATGCAGCGTGTACCAATGACCGGCCATGGGCTTGGTGCTACGACAGGCCATGCCTTGTCGACAAGGACGACCCAACGAAGGCGGTGTGCTCATGCAATATCGTCAAGAACGCGGAGCCCTATGTCATGGTCGCCGACTCTTACAACGAGTCGACCTGCACGACGGGCTTCTACTCTTCAGCAAAAGTCGATGACCTCATGAAAGTCACCGACTTCCTCAAGACCAACGCGAACCTCAAGCCGTTCGACTTGAAGGTCGTTGGCGAGGAGAAGTGACGGCGATCACTTGACTGGAACGAGGTCTAGAACGTCTTCGGTGGAGAGCGTGCGGCAGTATCCTTTGAAGCATTGCAGCGCTGCCGCGTGACGCGCCTCGGTCTCCGCCTCGCAGGCGTCATGCACGCAGGTCATGTAGTAGCCGCGATCAGCGCCGTCCTTCACCGCATGGTCGATGCATTGATCGGTGCAATAGCCGACCACGAACACGTCCTCGATGCCCATATTGCGCAGCAGGTAATCGAGGTTGGTCGAGTTGAATACCGACGAGGAGGTCTTGGATAAGACGATTTCGTCTGGAAGTGGCGCCAGCTCGGAGATCACTTGCGCTTCATGTGACCCCTTGGGGAAGCCCAGGTTGGACAGCTTGTAATCGAGGCTGCGGTCGCGCCCGTCGGCGGTCAAATCCTCGATCACCGTGTAGATGACCTCGAGGCCGGCGTTGCGGAAGCTTTTGAGCAAGGCGGCGATATTGGGGATCACGCGGAGCGCCGCGGCTTTGTAGAACTCGGGCCGCGCTTCCGCCTCCTTCGGCCCGCACGTCCCATTCTGCACGTCGATGACGAGCAGGGTGGTCCGGCCCTTGATGATGGGGCGATCGCGGGTCAGTGCTGGCGGCGAAGCGGTCATGGCAGCGCAGGTCTGTTGTGCTATCGGGCCAAGCAGAGTGAAATGCAAACAGCCAACAAACAGTCAACACCGGGCAGAGGAGTTAAGCATGCGGAAACTTCTTACCGCGTTTTCGTTCCTGATCTTCGCCAGCATCTCGGCCTGCGCTCAGTCTAACGACGTCGCGACGATCGAGGCGGTCGACGACGCGGCGGGCCGGCTAGACGAGGCTTTTGCAGCGAAAGATGCGGCCGCGGCCAAGGCGCTCATGACGCCGGACCATCTGGCGGTCACGTACTATTACGGGAAGCCGCAAACGGTGGACGAGCAGATCGCGTCACTGCCGGACCTGAAATACGAGCAAGCCGCGCTGAGTGAGCCCAAAGTGGTCCTGCTCGGACCGGACGTCGCTCTGCGGACTCTGACCGCCAAGCTCGACGGCAGCTACGAAGGCAGGCCGCTCTCGGGGAATGTCTTCATCACCTCCATCCTGGTCAACGAGAACGGCAAGTGGCTCGAGCGCTACTATCAGGTGACGCGCCTTGGGCCTTAGGTCGGAAGGCGTGGTGCAGACGGGAAGCTTGCGGGCGGGCCTACCCGCGCGTCCCATTGCCCAAGAGATTTTCGAGGTTCTCGTCGAGCGGCCGGACGTGCGCATCGAGCGCATCGTCTCGACCGGTCAGACGACACCTGAAGGCGAGTGGTACGACCAGGAAGGAAATGAGTTCGTGCTTCTCGTTGCGGGCGCCGCGCGGCTTCGGATCGAAGACGAAACCGCGGACCGCACCCTGGAAGAGGGGGACTGGCTATTCCTTCCCACGCATTGCCGTCATCGCGTGACGTGGACGCGCGAGGACCCGCCGACCGTCTGGCTTGCTGTCCATTTCTAGACTTGGATCAGGCAGTGCGCAGCGAGAGTAAGATGGACAGCGTGAGCGGGGTGAGAATGTCCCACCAGAAGATCGGCCCCGCATTGTTGATGGCGAAGTTCTTCCGCCGCACCATGTCGGAGACGTGAACCGCAGCGGCGCTCCACAGAAAACCTGCCGCCATGATCGTCATCACCCAGGCCGCCGGGGCGCCGAGCATGGATGCGGCGATCGCGCCGAGGCCGATGCCGAGATTGGCGCCGGCGATCTCCTTCTGGAACGGGCTCGGCGCCCAGCCGATCGACTTGGCGACGCGTTCGCTGAATGCCGCGTGGGACAACGCGGCCCACAGGCTCGGCAGGCCAAGCCCGAGAGACAACATCCATTGTAGGAGCGGCGACAGCCCGGCGCTGCCGAATGGCTGGGAGATGTCCAGGAACCCGAGAACGAGTGCCACGCAATAGCAAAGCACCGGAAATGCCGAGATTACGTTTTGCATGGGCGCGCCTCCTCAGGGTTTCGAATCGCTCCGAATCCTATCGCGGCCCGGTGTCCGTCGCAAAACAGCGACAATGTCGCCACTGACGCGAATTTCTCGCAAAGCTGCACGCCGCGCTTCAGAGTTTGCTTACGGATTTGTAAGGGGCCGGCCGAAACCCAAACAGCTTCGCTCGCGTTTTATAGGGTGCAGACTTATCTTTGAGCCCTACGCATTGCAGCGTTTGAAACCATCCCATGAGCGAAGCACCCTATGTCGTTCTCAGGGTAGGCGAGCGCGCACACACCCGTTGAATAGGAGGAGACAAATGGCCGGAGAGATGACGCGCGACAAGCTGGCGGAACTCTTGAACGAGGATCTGTCACGCGAATACCAGGCGATCATCGCCTACGTCGTCTATTCGCAAGTGCTCAAGGGCGCAGAGTACATGAGCATCGCCGATCAGCTCGAGAAGCACGCCCATCAGGAGCTTGAGCACGCGCTGACCGTATCGCGGCAGATCGACTATCTCGGCAAGATGCCGTCGGTGACGCCAAAGCCGGTCAAAACATCGGAAAAAGCCCGCGATATGCTCAAATTCGATCTCGATAATGAGGCCGAAACCATCCGCAACTACCGTGACCGAGTCCGCCAGTGCGAAGAGCTGGGCGAGTTCGCGATGGCGGAGCAGATTCGGGAAATTCTCGTGCAGGAGCAGGACCATCTTATCGATTTGGCCACGGCCCTTGGCGAGGATCCTCCCGATCTCGGCGAAGCAGGTGGTCCGCGCACGCGGAAGCGCTAACCTTGCCGGGAAACAGCGAGGGAAGAAATGCGTTTGATCCCCATGACCCTCAAGGAGGAATGAAGCCATGCAAACCACCTGGCAGCCCCATACCGAACACGGCGATCTGACCACCAGGAGCAACCTGCCGCAGAGTGTGTTCGCCTTCCCGAAACAGCGCAAAGAGCCGCTGACAGACGCCAACCACGTGCGCGACGCGCTCGCCCGTTTCGACCAGGTCGACGGTGTGTCCGACTCCGACCGCGATCTCGCCTTCGCCAATATCAAGAAGGCCGCCCAGTATTACGGCGTCGACGTGCGCGAGAAGAACTGGCACGAACTCGGGCACTAAACCCTGCACGCCATGAGCTGAAGCGGCCCTAGGATTGTCATCCTCGGGCCGCTTCGCTTTGTCAGGCTGCGGGAATCGTCCGATACTTCGCGAAGCCAGTTTGCCCGCCGGCAGAGACGGGAGGCCCCTGCGATGGCTGATTTGAGCACACCGCTGCGCTTCGACATCGAAAGCGCGGCATTCAAGGCGAACCCGTATCCAACTTTCGCGGCGATGCGTGCGGCTGGGCCCGTGATCCCCATGAAGTTTCCGATCATCGGCAGGACGTGGATCACGACCACGCATGCCTCGACGTCCGCGATGGTCAAGGACAACGAGACCTTCGTGCAGGAGGCTCGCCACGCCGGCAAGACAGGCGTCGCCGGCATGCGCTGGTGGATGCCAGGCTCGTTCCGCGTGCTCGCCAACAACATGCTCCTGAAGGACGAGCCGGATCACCGGCGCCTGCGCAAGCTCGTCGATCAGGCGTTCCAGCGGCGCCATGTGCGGGATATGCGCGGCGACATCGAGCGGCTTGCCGACAAGATCATCGACGAATTCGAGGGCGACGATGTCGATCTCGTCGCCGCGTTCTCGCGCCGTTTGCCGCTCGCCGTGATTTGCGAGTTCCTGGGGTTGCCCGATCAGGACCGCCAGATCTTCTCGATGTGGACGAAGACGGCATTCTCGATCCGCAGCGCCTTCGGGCTGTTCCGCATGATGCGGTCGATGGGCAAGGTCATCGCCTATGTGCGTGAGCAGATTGCGGAATGCCGGCGGAGCCCCCGCGCGGGACTGATCAGCGAGCTCGTCCGCGCCGAGGCCGACGGCGACAAGCTCGATGAGAACGAGCTGGTGTCGATGGTGGTCTTGCTTCTGGTCGCGGGGTTCGAGACGACGACGCACCTGATCAGCGACAGCGTGGTGGCGCTCGAGCAGAACCCGGCCCAGAAGGCCTATCTCTTTGCAGACCCCGCCAACCGCATGGAACGCGCGGTCGAGGAGCTCGCTCGCTTCACCTCACCGGTGCAGAGCACGAAGCCGCGCTACGTCACGCACGACCACGAATTCTTCGGCCAGCAGATCAAACGGGGCGAATTCATCATGGGTCTCGTTGCCGCGGCGAACGCCGACCCGGCGGCGTTCGACCAGCCCGAGCAGCTGAAGCTCGACCGCTTTCCCAACCCGCATCTCGTGTTCAGCTCAGGCATCCACTTCTGCCTCGGCATGCAGCTGGCGCGCGTCGAAGTGCAAAGCGCGCTGTCGGCGGCTTTATGCGCGCTATCCGGATCTCGGCGGTCGCCGATCCCGGCCATCTGCAATGGATGCCGCGTGCCGGCATTCGCGGCCTCATATCGCTGCCGGTACGGCTCAACGCGGAGCCGGTGCGCAAGGCCGCATGACTCCGGTCAGTCGTCGTAGTGGCAAAGCTCTTGCGGGCTCCACACCTGTCCCGGCGGGCAGCCATGCGTCGATTTCTTCTTCTTCGGGGCGACATAGCCGCCGTGCACGCATTTGTTCCCTTGCAGGTGATAGCCGGGGCCGCAATAGTCCGCCGCATTGCTCTTCAAGATGCATTTGCCGTCGATGAGGACCGACCGCGACCGGCATTTCGGCGTCGTCGCCTTCTTCACCGGCGGCGGCGCAGGAGGCGGGGACGCCTTCTTTTGAGGCGGCGGGGGCGGCGCGATCTGCGGCCCCGTCAGTTCGACAATACGCGTGCCCGTGTGCGGCATGACGATCGCAACGCAGTTGCCCGGACCATCGGTGACCATCCACGGATGGGTGAGGAACGTGTCGAGCGTGATCTGCTCGCCGCTATTCAGATTGGCGTAGGTCTTGGGCTGGCCGGTGAAATCGAGCCACATGATGCTGCGATACATGCCTGACTTGTTGACGAAAGTGATCTTGGCCGGCGTGGCGCTGTTCTGCGATTTCACTTTGAACAGATCCGTGCATGAGGGATCCGGGCCGGGGGCTGGCGCAACAGCAATGGGCGCTGGCGCGGGCGGCGGAGCTGCCGGCGGTGGAGGCGCCGGCGGAGATGCGGCGGCCTCGCCGAGCTTGTTGATATAAGCGTGGGCGAGGTCGGCAAAGAAGCCGGAAGGATAGTTCGCCAGAAACGCCTCGAAGGCGGCGACGGTGCCGAGCTCCTTGGCGCTATCGAATGCCTCTTTCTCCTCGCTATTGCTTGCCGAATCATCGCCGCCGCCGGCGTCGCCGCCGAGAACCGCTGTCTCGTAGGTCCGGCAGGCTTCGACAAACGATCTGAGCTTGTCCCGGCCGCGCGTGAGGTCGAGCGTGGCGGCGCGATAGCCGGGGACCTGATAGTCGAGCGTGTCCTTGTCGGCAAATACGGTCCAGATCGGATCGTCGTTCGCGACATCGAGATGGACGCCGCTCACGCCTTCGCCTTCGGCGCGTTGAATATTGCCGTGCAGCGTCTGCTCGACGCCTCCGCCCGAGAAGCGCAAGTCGGCGTCCGCGCCGTTGGCGAGATCGCCGATATCGGTACCAAAGGTGACGCTCGAAAACTTGGCGCCGGTGCTGGGACGTGCATCGCAGACGCCAATCACCTGCACGTTGTCGGTCTCGGGCACGCCATAGACGAGCCGCGCCGTCATGGCACCTTTGTTATCGGGGTCGTTGGATTCGTAGAATTGCCATTCCATGCCCTCGTCGGCCGCGGCGGGGAGCGCCTTGAACACCAAGACCGTTGCGAGGAGGATGAGACAGAGATTGGTGTGCCTCGGCGACATCTGGCGTTCTCCTTCCGTGACTTACGCGGAATGAACGTGAGCTGGCCGGCCAGCCAAAACGCCCCGTCCCACAAAAATCAGCTTAGGCAACGGCGCGCAGAGGGGCAACCCGGCGATCATCGCCAGCATAGCCGATGAAGTCGGCGATGATCCGGTTGAACTTCTCCGGGTTCTCCATGAACGTGAAGTGCTTGCCGCCGTCCACTTCCTCGAAGATTTCGAGCCGCGAGCCGGGGATGTGCTGATGCATCCACTGGATCGACTTCCACGGAATTTGACTTGCTTTGCCGCCGATCAGGAGCGTCGGCAGCGTGATGCGCATGACCACGTCGAACCAGGATTGCAGCGCGTGATCGTAGATCAGGCCCGCGGCGTAAGCGCGGGGGAGCATGAGCATCCGGTCAATGGCCCAGGCCTTCTCTTCTTGCGAGACCCGCTTCGTGAACAAGCCGTCGACAAAGGCGCGGGTGACCGCCTCGCCGTTTGGGCCGGCGAGGTTGGTGACCGCGTCAATGAGGTTGTCGATCTCGTAAAGCGTGACGGGATCGCGCCGTTGCTCAGGGGTCAGCGCGAATTCGACTGCCTCCCGCGCGGACTTCGACCAGCTCGGATTCTCGGTGAGGTACGGCGACTGATCGGCAAAGATCAGCTTGGCGATCCGCGCAGGTCCGAACATGTCGAGATAGCACCAGACCACGGCGCAACCAAGCGAGTGGCTGAGCAGGTTGACCTCGTCGAGGTCGAGCGCGGCGAGGACGTCATGCAGGTCCTTGGCGAAGCGTGAAATGCGGTAGCCGTGGCTGGGCTTGTCGCTATCGCCGTGGCCGCGCATGTCGAGGGCGATGACACGGTAGCGGCCGCTCAATCCTTCGAGCTGATGCTTGAATTGCGCGGCGGTCTGAGACCAGCCGGGGATCATGAGCAGCGGTGCGCCGGAGCCGGCTTCCAGATAGCGAAGAGTCACACCGTCGCCGGTCGTGACGTCGCCCATGGTCAGGCCAGGGTGGTCCATAGGACCACGCCGTTCGCAACGAGATAGACGGCAAGCAAGCCGCCGAACCACATCCGATCGTTCCGCTTGATGGCGGATTCGGAGCCCGGATCGGCGCCGCCCCACGACGTGGCAACGACGCGGGCGAGCGCGATGATGATGAAGAGATAGGCCAGCAGGAAGACCTTATCGAGCATCATCAGATAGTCGACGTCGGGCAACGGGGCGGTCGCGGTCAACTGGAGCGCCACGAGGGTCAGAAGCGCGGTGATGCCGAGGCCGATGCGCCCTTCGACGTAGCGCGGGCGCACGAAGAAAACGAGCGAGGCGCAGACGACGATCAGGATGATGGGCACGAAGGTCTTGAGCGACATGGCGACCACGGGCCGCGTCACCGGGATCGAGATGATGATACGCGAATAGGGCTCCCTTGCCCACGGAGATGTCGCCGAAATTCGTCGGGTACGTGTTGGTGACGATGCGCATGGTCGGCTTGCCGACGGTGAAGCCCGGGAGCGTAATGACGGGGTCGAGCGTGACCGGGTGCTTGCCGTCGGGCACGTATGTCAGGCTGGCGGCGCCGGAGACGGTGTCCTCCATGGTCACGCGCAAGGTCTGGGTATCGAAGGGATAGGCTTCGAGCGGGAACTTGGTCGAGAAATGGCCCTGATAGCGGATGATGGAGTAGAGACTGCCGTCGGGCATCGTCTCCGGGTTCTCGAGCAGGTCGTTGCGCCGATTGTCGTCGGACGTGAAGCTGTTCATGAACTCCATCGTCTTGAAGGGGTGGAGGTCCGGGTTCTTCCAGCGGAACCACACATAGAGGTCGACGATGTAGTTGTTGGTCTTGAAGTCGAGTTCCTGGATGTCGTTGATGAAGGCGCCGACGACAACCTCTTCGGCTTTCGGTGCGGGCGCGGCCTCGATGGCTTCCATCACCGCGCCCGGCGGGTTGGCGGGCGCGGTTTGCGCCCATGCGGCGCCGCCAGCGATAACCAGAAGCGCCAGCGCAATCAGAAAGGCACGCAGACGGCTAGTCATTGGCCGCATAGTGGCACGTCGCGCCGCCGCCGGCTTTCTCTTGCACCTCGGCGACATCGATCGCGCAATCGAGCTTCGACACGGCGACCCAGATGCTGCCGGCACCGGCATCCGGCTCGACGCCGACCTCGAGAAGGGTCGCGTAGAGTTCGTGCGCGGCGCGGCCTTTCAGCGTGACGTCCTGCTTCCCGAAAGCGAGGGTGCAGTCATGCTCGGCGATGTCGACATTGCTCGCATGACAGGTGACCTTGTCGGCCGCGACCGTGACTGTCCGTCCTTTCGGAAAGTCGAACGTCGTGTCGCCGTCGAGAAGCTTTGCAAGCGCGGCCTTGTCCTCATCTCCGATCAGGGGCGAGTCGCCGCCGGCGAGCGCGGCCAGAGCGAGCGCACCCGAGCCGAAGGCTTGGCCTCCGTCTCCATCCCCGGCGGAAGCGGCACAAGGCGCGAGCAAGGCGCCTAGGAGAAGGAGTGTTGTCAGCGGCTTCATGGGCTGCCTCCTGTGACACGCTCGCATAGCGGGTGGATTCCGTGGCTCGTATGGACGTAGGCTCATGCCATGTCCAGCCCCCTCTCCCTCGATGCGTCCGCGGGTCCCGACCGTGTCGGCTCCAGGGAGGGACGGGGCGCTTCGGGGGCCGGATTTGCTGGGTCCGTGCTCCTGCATGGCCTTGTTCTATCAGTGCTTTTCGTTGCGGGTCAGCAAGGCCTGCAAGCGTCGCGCGGCGGGGCCACGTTCATTCCGGTCGAGGTGAGGATAGCGGGGAACGGCGCGCCAGCGCCTTTGCCGCAAAGCTCGCTCCAGCAACAGACCGCCCGAGACAAGGCAGCGGACAAGGCACCGATGGGAGCGGCGTCGGCGGCGCCACAAGTCCCCTCGGACGCGCCTGAGGGCGATGCACTGAGTGCAAAGCTCCAGGCTCTCGCCAAGCTCCGTCAGCCCGACATGAGCGCGAACGGCACTTCGAGTGGCGCCGCCATGCCGGCGGAACACGACGGCGCGGCGTTCGGTTTCGACACCATGTATCAGGTGCGAGATTTCCTCCGCGCCCAGGTCATGCGCCGTTGGCATCTCGACGTGGCGAGCCTCGGACACGACCATGTGTCGGTGCCGATCCGGGTAGAGATCACGAGCCATGGCGAAGTGATCAAGGCCGAGATCCTGAGCAAGGAGCACGCCGCCATCGATCCTGTCTATGACGAGATCGCCGCCAGCGCGCGCAACGCCGTGCTGTTGTCCTCGCCGTTCGCGATGCCGAAAGGCCATTACCAGGACGAGATGGAGGTGGTGCTCTATCTCGATCCCAGGGATGCGTTGCGTTAGGGCTGAAGCCCCCGTCTCTCAAGGCAGATCGCGCGCGACGCGAAAGCCCGTGAGCGCGGAGAAATCGGAGTCCTCGTCGTCGATGCCGCTGCTGCTGCGTGCGGCCGAGCGTACATATACCGGCAGGCTGTTCCACGAGCCGCCGCGAATGACATGCCTCGAGCAACGATCCTTGGTCCAGGCGCTGCCGTCGTCCGGCGCACCGAGATAGCTCGGATGCCAGCAATCCGCGGTCCATTGCCAGGCATTGCCGAGCATGCCGTAGAGTCCGAAAGCGTTGGCCGAGAAGCTGCCGACGTCGGCCAAGAGGCGATTGTCCCACGGGCTGCCGCAGCCATTGCAGTTGGCGTTGCCGACCCCGAGAACATCGCCCCACCAGCGCGCCGTGGTCGTGCCGGCACGCGCGGCATACTCCCATTCCGCCTCGGTCGGGAGACGGTAGGGACCGCGCGCGCGGGCCGTCTCGGGGCGCGCCGCGCGGACCTTGGCGTTCAGCCAGTCGATATAGCGTTGGGCGGCGCGCCAATCGAGACAGACGGCCGGCCAGTGCGGCGGGTCCGCATCGAATGGCGGAGAGGCGCGGCCGCCGCCCGGTGAATGCCACTGCATCCCGAGAATCGGATTGCAGGACGCGGGCTGATAGCCGGTCTCCCTGAGGAAGGCGAGGAACTCCTTGCTGCTGACGGCGTATTTGCCGAGTGCGAAGGCCTTGATGGAGACCTCATGCTGCGGGCCTTCGGCATCGAAGCGCCCCGGCTCCTTCGCCGAACTCCCCATGACGAAGCGGCCGGCGGGGATGCCGACCATGACCGGACATTCCGGACATTCCTGAAACTCGCGGCCCGTCTGGTCCTCGGCGCGGCTCACGCCGGACGCAACGAGGGCCAACAGGAGTACGGCCAGAGCTATGAGACGGCTTCGATGCATGGATGCCCGCAGTCGAAGGCCTATATGTCGTCAACGTGCGGAAAGTGTGGTGCCCCAGGCCGGACTCGAACCAGCACGCCCTTGCGGACAACAGATTTTGAGTCTGTCGCGTCTACCATTCCGCCACTGGGGCTTTCGGGCCGGGAACATGGGGTAAGCGGCTCCTGCGGTCAACCGCGGGCGGGGGACCTTTGATCCGATGGACAAGACCTGTCGCCCCGGCTAAGCAAGCGGCCATGCTGAAGGGCCTCTACGACAAGGTGATCGTGCTCTCCGAGAGCCGCTACGCGCTGCCGACGCTGGCAGGCGTGTCGTTCGCCGAAAGCTCGTTTTTCCCCATTCCGCCCGACGTGATTCTGGTGCCCATGGCGCTCGCCCAGCCGCAGAAGGCGCGGCTCTATGCGCTCGTTTGCACGGTCGCCTCGGTGGTTGGGGGCATGGTCGGCTATGCCATCGGCGCGCTGCTCTACGACACGGTGGGCCATTGGCTGATTTCCGCCTACGGCTATGGCGAGGGCGTCGAGGCGTTCCGCGCGGCCTACGCCAAATGGGGCGCGTGGATCATCTTGATCAAGGGCATGACGCCGATTCCCTACAAGATCGTGACCATCGCGTCGGGCTTTGCCGGCTACAACTTCTTCGCCTTCGTTGTCTTGTCGATCATCACGAGGGGCTTGCGCTTCTTCATCGAGGCGGAGCTGCTGCGCATCTATGGCGAGCCGATCCGCGATTTCGTCGAGAAGCGGCTGACGCTGGTGACCACCGGCTTCCTCGCCGCCATTGTCGGCGGCTTCCTGATCGCCAAATACGCCTTCTGAGATGACCGCACCCGCAAACGCAGCGACGGCGAAACCGCCACGGCCGATGATGTTCTATTGCGGCGTGGTGTTCGTGGTGGCGCTCGCCACGATTCTCGCCGCGCTCGCCTTCGAGCATTTCGGCGGCTACGCGCCGTGCGAGCTCTGCCTCAAGGAGCGCTACGCGTATTACTTCGCGGTGCCCGTTACTTTGGTGGCATGGTTCGCCGCAAGCGTCCGGATGAATGGCGCCGCGCGCGTCCTGCTCGTGCTCGTCGCGCTCGCCTTCATGTGCAACGCGGCGCTTGCCGTCTATCACGCCGGCGCCGAGTGGAAGTGGTGGCCCGGGCCCTCGACCTGCGGCGGGGGCTTCGATCTGACCTGGGGGCAGGGCGGCATCGTCGATACGCCCATCATCCGCTGCGACGAGGCCGCGGGGCGGTTTCTGTGGCTGTCGTTCGCCGGGTGGGACGCGGTGGCCTCGGCCTTCCTCGCCGCGGTCGCAGCCTTTGGTGCGACCCGCCGGTGACCCCCGCGGGCGGACCTCCGCTCACGCAGAATTCAAGGGTGGTGATTGGCGTTTGCCAAGCGGGCACTGCTATAGCAGCGGTGAAGGATTCCACTTGGAAGGACGAAAAATGCCCCTGATCCGCGCCCTATTTGCCGGCCTCATCGCCGTTACGCTTCTCGGCTCCGTGCCCGCCAAGGCGGCCGAGTGGAAGGACTTCACGCCGGAGGCGTTCGCCGCGGCGAAATCCGCCGGAAAGCCCATCCTGGTCGACGTGTTCGCGGCGTGGTGCCCGGTTTGCCGCGCGCAGAACCCCATCCTCGTCAAGCTCACGAAGGAGCCCAAATACAAGGACCTCGTGGTGTTCAAGATCGACTACGACATGCAGAAGGCCGATTTGATCCCCCTAAGAGTGCAGCGGCAAAGCACGCTGATCCTTTTCAAGGGCGACAAGGAGCTCGACCGCTCTGTGGGCGACACGAGCGAACAATCCATCGAGGGCATGCTCGACAAGACGCTCTAGGGCGCAACGTGTGAGGCGCGCGCAATGATCGGCACGCTCGGGCTGGCATTTCTGGCAGGGGTGCTTTCGGTGCTGTCGCCGTGCGTGCTGCCGCTCTTGCCGATCGTGTTCGGTACGGCGCAGAGCGAGCACCGGCTCGGGCCCGTCGCCTTGGCCTGCGGGCTCGCGGTGTCGTTCACGGCGATCGGGCTGTTCGTCGCCACCATCGGCTTTGCCATCGGCCTCGACACCGACGTGTTTCGCGCCATCTCCGCCGTGTTGCTCATCGTTGTCGGCACCGTGCTGCTGGTGCCGCGGTTCCAGGAGCAGTTCGCCGTGGCGGCGGGCCCGGTCGGCAGCTGGGTCGACGATCATTTCGGCGGCTTCACGGCCACGAGCCTGTGGGGGCAATTCGGCCTTGGGCTTCTGCTCGGCGCGGTGTGGGCGCCTTGCGTCGGGCCGACGCTCGGCGCCGCGTCGCTCCTTGCCGCCAAGGGCGAGGATCTCGGCCAGGTGGCGCTGACCATGCTCGTGTTCGGCATCGGTGCGGCGCTTCCTTTGATGCTGCTCGGCTTCGTGTCGCGCGAGGCGATGCTGCGCTGGCGCGGGCGTCTGGCGGAAGCAGGCAAAGGCGGCAAGATGCTGCTCGGCGCGCTTCTGGTCGCGGTCGGGCTCTTGATCGCCACGGGCGCCGACAAGCGGCTCGAGACGTATCTGGTCGACGTCTCGCCCGATTGGCTGACGAATCTCACGACGCGGTATTGAGAAAAGCCTGTCTTACGGCTCGAGCTCGGTATCCCAGTAGAGATAGTCGAGCCAGCTCTCATGCAGGTAGTTCGGCGGGAACAGCCGGCCGTTGCGGTGCAGCTCGAACACCGTAGGCCGGTACGGCTTCTGCGCCGGCCACATCTTGGCGTGCTCGGGCATCTTGCCGCCCTTCATCAGGTTGCACGGCGCGCAGGCGGTGACGACGTTCTCCCAGCGGGTCAAGCCGCCGCGGGAGCGCGGGATCAGATGATCGAAGGTGAGATCCTGGTTGTCGCCGCAATACTGGCAGGTGAAGCGGTCGCGCAGGAACACGTTGAATCGCGTGAAGGCCGGGTAGAGCGCGGGCCGCACATAGTTCTTGAGCGACACCACGCTCGGCAGCTTCATCTCGAAGGACGGCGAGTGAACCGCGTGATCGTATTCGGAGACGATGTTGACGCGATCGAGGAACACCGCCTTCACGGCGTCCTGCCAGCCCCAGAGCGAAAGTGGATAATAGGACAGCGGCCGATAGTCGGCATTCAGCACGAGCGCCGGGAAAGTGCCGGGGGCGGCCGATGCGGTTGCGACGTTCAAGGCCAAAAGGTCCTCTAACTTACCCGTCGCACTCGGGCTCCTTCTCGATGGGCCGGATACTATAAGGACGTGTCACGAATGTGAAGGGCCCCACATGATGTGGTCAGGCCCCTCCGTCGCCGCTAGGGCGCGGGTGAGGCCGCCGCCGCGAAGGCTTGGCGGAGGAAGGCACCGCCGAGCCGCAAGCCCTCGCCGTCGATGCCGTGGCCGATGCCTTGGGCCACATGCCATTCCACAGGCAGGCCCGCCTGAGCCAGGACTTCGCGGGCCATGTGCATGGCATCGACCGGGATCACCTCGTCGATGTCGCCGTGGACGAGAAGAATAGCGGGCCCGGCACCGGCCTCCGGCAGCGCCTCCACGGTGGTGAGCGCGCCGGAATAACCGACGATGGCCGCAGGGGAGGGCTTCCGGGCAAGGCCGACGGCGAGCGCCATCATCGTGCCCTGGCTGAAGCCGACGAGGGCGAGGGCTTTGCCGGGCAGGTTATGGCGCGAAAGCTCGGCATCGAGAAAGGATTCGAGCGCCGGCGCGGCGCGCTTCACGCCTTCGGCGATGATGCTCATGTCGCCCATGGAGAGGTCGAACCACTGGCGCCCCATGGGCGCCATGCCGCACGGCTCCGGCGCGTTGGGCGAGGCGAAAGCCGCGTGCGGCAATTCCCGCGCCCACTCGCGCCCCAGGCCGATCAGGTCGTTGCCGTCGGCGCCATAGCCGTGGAGGAACACCACGAGCTGGCGCGGTGCTCCGCCGGCGGCGGGTTCGAGGCGCGGGCCGTCGAGTTGCGGCAAGGTCATCTAGGCGGAGCCTTGAAGGACCACGCCTAGTCTTCCGGGACTTCGTTCGCCGAATGGGCGTTGAGCTGGCCGTACATCTGCGCGCCGATATCGTTGAGGAGGCCAAGCTGGGTCTCGATGAAGTCGATGTGACCTTCCTCGTCGGCGAGCAGCTCCTCGAACAGGTCCATGCTCACATAGTCCTCTTCCTTCCGGCATGCGGCGCGCGCTTCCATGTAAAGCGCGCGGGCGCCGTACTCGGCCTTGAGATCGCATTCGAGGATCTCCTTGACGTTCTGGCCGATCATGAGCGGGTCGAGACGCTGCATGTTGGGGAAGCCCTCGAGGAAGATGATGCGGGTCACGAGCTTGTCGGCGTGGTGCATCTCCTCGATGGATTCCTCGCGCTCCTTCTTGGCGAGCTTGGTGTAGCCCCAGTCGTCGAGCAGGCGGTAATGCAGCCAATACTGATTGACGGCGGTGAGTTCGCTGGTCAGCGCCTTGTTGAGGTACTCGATGACCGTTGGATTGCCCTTCATTTCGCGTGTCTCCTCTCAACCGTGATGTTCATCATGACGTGTTCCGCGAGTTCCGGCTAGTCGCGGGCCTCAACTCTCTTCATTCGCCGACCGGTGCGGAAGAGACGCGGCCGAACTCGGTCCTTCCTCGTCGTAGCCGACCATGAGCTTGGAGATGTGCGGCAGGCAGTTGCCGCAGGAAGGCCGCTTGCCGAGCGACCGGTAAATGAGACCCGGTGTCAGCACGACGAATGGATCCTTGGTGCGCAGCGCCGAGACCGCCTCGTGGATGTCCTTGGCCGAGATCATGGAGCAGGAGCAAACAATCATGCCTCTCTCTAAGACAGCGCGGACGGCTTGTCTTCACGTGCGGCACCGAGACCGGCTTCGAGGATGCGGCCGGCGGCTCAGGGAAGCCGTCACACTCAGTTTAGGATAGTTCTAAAGTAGATATCGTGGGCGGGCAAGTGAAGGGCGGCAGAAAGGCGCAGGGCGAGCCGTGTGCGTTTTTCGCCTCCTCCGCCTTTTGCACACCCGCAGCCGCCTGCTTTTCACGGGCGGCGCCGTCCACGCCCTTTAGGACCTCATAAACCACGGAATTTAGCCGAGTTTTAAGTCGCGTCTGCCATGCTCCGCGCCAACAACAAGAACTGACAAGATCAATTCGCGGGGGCGTATCATGCAAGCAGGTGACTTTCAGGCGGACGATCTGTTCGCGCAGATTCAGGGTCTCGTCGCGGCTCTAGCGGTGGAGCGTCAGGAGCGCGAGGCCGCGGAAGCGGCCGATGCCGCCAAATCCGATCTTCTCACAATCGTCGGCCGCGAGCTTCACGCGCCCATGCAGGCGGTCGTTGCCATGGCCGAGCTCCTGCTCGACACCGAGCTCGATGCCGGACAGCGCCGCAACACCGAGACGCTGGTGCAGTCGGCGCGAAGCCTGCACGCTTCGCTCACCGAGGTCGTCGATTTCGCCGCGCTCGAATTTGGCGAGGCCGAGCTCGCGACCGAGCGCTTCGATCTGCATGCGCTGGTGAAGAGCGCGGCCTCGGCGCTTCAGGGGCGGGCGAGTGCGAAGGGGCTGACGACCGGGGTTGATATGGCCGCCAACTGCCCCCGCTTCATCGTCGGCGACGAGGCGCGGGTGCGTCAGGTGCTCATGGGCCTGATCGAAACGTCGCTGCAATCGACGTCGGAAGGCTCCATCAGGCTGTTTGTCAGCATCAACGACGCGGAGACGCCGTTCACGGTCCGCTTCGACGTCACGGATACGGGCGCAGGCTTGAGCGAGGCCGAGCGGACAAATCTGTTCCGGCCGATGGCCGAGACCTCGCGCGCCGGCGGCGGGCTCGGCCTGCCGATCGCGCGGCGGCTCGCCGAGGCGATGGGCGGCGATGCCGGCTGCGACAGCGCGGTCGGTCAGGGCAGTCTCTATTGGTTCACCTTCCGGGCGGTTGACGCGGAGGCGGAGAACGCGCCGCTCGGCGCGCAGGGCAAACCTGCGGTGTCGACAGGCAAGCTCGCGGGTCACGTGCTCGTGGTCGAGGACAACACGGTCAACAGCATGCTGATCGGGACCTATCTCGCAGAGTTCGGCCTGACTTACGAGGTGGTCGGCAACGGCGCCGCGGCGCTCATGTGCCTCGCGGCACGGCCCTACGATCTCGTCCTCATGGACACGGTGCTGCCGGACTATGACGGCCTCAAGGTCGCCAAGCAGATCCGGTCGATGCATGTGTCGTCGTCGGAGGTGCCGATCGTGGGAATTGCCGCGCGTGGCGCCGAGAAGGACGACCTTGCCTATGTCCTCGCCGGCATCAATGGGCGCGTGACGAAGCCGATCCAGGGCCGCGCGCTCCATGCGGCGCTGGTGCCGTTCCTGGCGGCGCAGGACGAGCCCGTGCCGGTCGCCGAGGCGAGCTAAAGCGCGTCAGACGTTGTCCATCAGCACGCCGGCGAGCAAGATCAGATAGGCGATCAGCAAGAGGCCGAGGCCGTAGCCGGTGAAGATCGGCAGCGGTACGATCATGCCGATTACGACAAGAGCGGCGAGGATCACGGAGACGAGGAACGTTTCCCGGCGCGGTGTGCTCAGATTGAAGTTCATGGTGCTCCCCCTTGGCCAGACGCCCGAAAGCAATTCGGCGTTGGCGGGAGTCTAGCGGCAAAGCCCGGCTGCTGTCAGCTATTGCCCAGGGCAATCGACCGCATCGCCTGTGTGGGCCATGGGCTTGCCGTTGATGAAGACGCCCGAGGAGCCGGTGACGATCCCGCCGCCACAGCCGGCCGCGCCGCCTTGGATGGCGGCGGGCTTGCCGTTGATGAACACGTCGGGCGAGCCCTCCACGACGGCGCCGCCGCAGCCGGCGCTGTCTCCCGCCCGCGCTGCTGCCTTCCCATCGACCGTGACATCGTTGCTGCCGGAGGCAATGGTCGTGTCGGGGCAGGGGGCTTTGGCGCTCCCATCCTCGGCTACGGCTTCGCTTGCGCCTAAGCCGAGCGCGACGCTCATCACAAGCAGCCCGCGGCAGGGCCTTCTCACAGACGCACCTTCTCCTTGGCGCGGAGCGGCGGCACGGGAACGTCGGCCTCGGCCAGAACCTCGACCTTCTGGTCCACGAGATTGACGATGCCGGTCATGATCTCGTTGAGCTGGAAGTCCTTCGGCGTGTAGACGGCCGCGACGCCGCACTGCTTCAGGATGTTGACGTCCTCGGCCGGGATGATGCCGCCGACCACGACCGGCACGTCGCCCAGGCCCGCCTCGCGGAGCTCTGCACCACGTCGCGGACGAGCGGCACGTGGGTGCCGGAGAGGATCGAAAGCCCGACCACGTGGACCTTGGCTCTTCCGCCGCTCGACGATCTGGGCCGGCGTCAGCCGGATGCCTTCGTAAATGACCTCCATGCCGCATCGCTCGCGCGCACCGCGATCTGCTCGGCGCCGTTGGAATGTCCATCGAGGCCAGGCTTGCCGACGAGGAAGTTCAGCCGGCGGCCGAGCCTGCCGGAGACTCGGTCGACGAGCTGCCTTCACCTCCCTGAGCCGCCCTCGTCGATCGCGTGCTTGGCGCCGATGCCGGTGGGCGCGCGATATTCGCCGAAGACCTCACGCAGGATCCCGCCCCATTCGCCGGTGGTGACGCCGGCCTTGGCGCAGGCGATGGACGGGCTCCATGATGTTGCGGCCTTCCTGGCCGCGAGGCTTCAGGTCGCGCGAGCGCTTCGGCCACGCGACTTGCGTCGCGCGCTGCGCGCCAGGCTTGGAGGCGGCGATCTGCCCGGTCTCGACCCTCTCCGGCACGGTCAAAATGCCTGTCGTCGCCGGAGGCAAGCGGCGAGGGCTCGGTCTCGGTGAAGGGGTTGACCCCGACACGACCTGCTCGCCGCTTTCGATGGCCGGATGCGCGTGGCATTGGATTCGACCAGCTCCTGCTTCATGTAGCTCGATGGCCGCGACTGCGCCGCCCATCGCGTCGATACGCTTGCGAGCTCGGCGCGGGCCTGCGTCTTCAGCTCCTCGACCTTGCCGCCGATGACCTCCGAGCCGTCGAAGATGTCGCCGTAGTCGAGCAGGTCGGTCTCATAGGCGACGATCTGCTGCATCCGCAGCGACCATTGCTGGTCCCACGGGCGCGGCAGGCCCAGCGCCTCGTTCCAGGCCGGAAGCTGCACCGCGCGGGCGCGCGCCTTCTTCGACAGCATCACCGCCAGCATCTCGAGCAGGATGCGGTAGACATTGTTTTCCGGCTGCTGCTCGGTGAGCCCCAGCGAGTTGACCTGCACCCCGTAGCGGAAGCGGCGCAGCTTTCGATCCGCGACGCCGTAGCGCTCGCGGCAGATCTCGTCCCACAGCTCGACAAAGGCGCGCATCTTGCAGATCTCGGTGATGAAGCGCATGCCGGCATTGACGAAGAAGCTGATGCGGCCGACGACCTCGGAAAATCCTCTTCTTCGACCTCGCCTGAGGCCTTCACCGCGTCGAGCACGGCGATGGCGGTGGCGAGCGCGAAGGCGAGCTCCTGCACCGGCGTGGCGCCTGCCTCCTGCAGATGGTAGGAGCAGACATTCATCGGGTTCCACTTCGGCATCTCCCGGCAGGTGAAGACGATGACGTCGTTGATCAGCCGCAGGATGGGCTCCGGCGGAAAGACATAGGTCCCGCGCGAAAGATATTCCTTGATGATGTCGTTCTGCATCGTGCCGGTGAGCGCTTCCGCTCGGCGCCCTGCTCGTCGGCCACCGCCACATAGAGGGCGAGCAGCCAGGCGGCCGTGGCGTTGATGGTCATGGAGGTGTTCATCTGCGTCCAGCGGGATGCCGTCGAACAGCGCCCGCATATCGCCGAGATGGGAGATCGGCACGCCGACCTTGCCGACCTCGCCGCGCGCCAGCGGGTGGTCGGGGTCGTAGCCGGTCTGGGTCGGCAGGTCGAAGGCGACCGAAAGGCCGGTCTGGCCTTTGGCGAGATTGCTTGCGGTAGAGCGCGTTCGACGCCTTGGCGGTCGAGTGGCCCGCATAGGTGCGGATCAGCCAGGGCTTATCGCGT
>CAWAAN010000009.1:0-16411 GCA_963779885.1 uncultured delta proteobacterium
CGATCCGCCACCAGTTGGCGATGCCGCGCGGTTCGAACATCAGGAACAAAACGATCACCAGGCCGAAGGTCAGCGGACGCAGACCCGTTGCCAGGTTCATGGTTTCCGAGAAAATGACGCCGGCGAGTTTGGCGACTTGTTCGACCTGAAGATCGAGCATGTAGATGGCGGTCGGGCCGAAAAAGGACCCGACCAGGGTCCCGAGGCCGCCGACGATGGCCATCGCCAGATACGTGATGGATTGACCCAGCGTAAAAGATTCGAACCCGGCGCCGCGGAAGAGATAGGCGTGCAGGGCGCCGGCCACGCCGGCAAAGAAACCGGCCAGGGCGAAGGCATACACCTTGGTCAGACCCGGATGCATCCCCATGGCATCGGCCGCGCGGTCGTTGTCGCGCACCGCAACCAGACAGCGGCCGTAGCGGGTGCGCATGAGGTTGCGCACGCCGAAGCCGCACATGACGACGATCACGAGCATCATGTAGTACCAGAAGAGGTAGTGGCCGTCCCGCGACACTTCACCGGTAATCCAATAGGCCCGGCCGATGAAAATCGTTTGTCCCTGGTTGAAGAAAGTCGAGAAGTTGATGATCCACAGAAAAATCATCTGAAAAGAGAGCGTGGCGATCGCCAGGTAGAGGTGTTTGAGCCTGAGAGCCGGCAGACCGACAAAGGCCCCGACAACGGCCCCCACGCCGCCGCAGATGAGAAGCATCAGCGGCCAGGCGTGGGTGATGAGCACGTGCGAGTCCCCGAGCACCCGCGAAAAGGAGGCCAGGGTGTAAGCGCCTACGCCGACGAAGGCGGCATGGCCGATGGAAATCAGCCCCGCGAATCCGGTCAGCAGGTTCAACCCGATTACCGCAATGATGGCGATCAGAATATTGTCGACGACCAGCATGTACTTGTTGCTGACGTTAAAAAACAGCGGCCAGGTGAAAACGACCAGCAGGAAGGCGATGAACACCGTCCGGTCGGGATGGGTCTGGAAGATGCGCTGCTCTTCCTTGTACGTCGTAAAGTAGTTGCCGGTCGCCAGCCAGCGGTTTACAGCCATTGTCTACACCCGTTCGATTTCGTGGATTCCGAACAATCCGTGCGGTTTGAAGAGTAAAATAACCAAAAGAATGATGTAGGGCAGCAAATTCGCCGTGCCGCTCAGCCCCCAGTGACCGTCGAGATACCCGGCCGCGAACTGTTGGATGAGGCCCATGATGATTCCCGGCCACCACGGCGCCGATAATCGAATCGAGTCCGCCGAGGATGACGACCGGAAACACGGTGATGCCGAAGGCGTGCAGGGTCTCGAAATTCAGCCCGGTGATGTTGCCGATAATGGCCCCGGCCGCCGCCGCGCTGAACCCGGCCGCCGCCCAGGCGAGAGCGAACACCCGTGGAATGGAGATCCCGATGGACATGGACGCCAGTTGGTCGTCCGAGACCGCCCGCATGGAAATCCCCAGGGTCGACTTCCTGAAAAACCAGGAAAAGCCGCCGATGAGAATGGCCGTGGTGATCACCCCGACCAACTGGGTCCAGCTGATGGAGACGCCGCCCAGTTGGATGGGGGTGGTCGGCGAAATTCGGGAAAGGAGAAGTTGTAGGTGCCAAACGGCGTCAGGTAGATCAGGCCGTCCAGGATGGACATCAACCCGATGGTCACCATGATGACCGAGATGATCGGCTCGCCGATGAGCCGGCGCAGGAAAACGCGCTCCACGCTCATGGCAACAAAAAAAGTAATGATCAGGCTCAGGAAGAAGGCCAGGGCAATGGGGATTTTGGCCCAGACGGCCAGCGCGTAAGTGATGAAGGCGCCGGTGGCGATAAGCTGTCCGTGGGCAATGTTCAAGACGCGGCTCGATTTGTAAATCAGCACGAACCCCAAGGCGGACAATGCGTAGATCGAACCGACGACCATGCCGCTGACGACCAGTTGCAGGAAATAGCTCATGTCATATCATTCCATGGTATAGAATTTGAGCGTTGTCTGAACCGCCGTTGTCTGGCCGTCCTGATACTGGAAAAAGGCCTCAACCGACTTTTCGGTGACGCCGGGATCGTAAAGCGCCGTGTAAAGATCTTCGTATTTTTCGCGGATGAACTTGCGGCGGATCTTGCCGGTTTTGGTCAGTTCGCCGTCATCGACGTCCAGCAGCTTGTAGAGAATGGCGAAGCGGTGAATTCTGAAATGCTCTTTTTCCACCGTCTGATTGAACTCGATCACCTGCTGTTTCACCAGCTCGGCCACTTCCGGTTTGGTGGAAAGATCCATAAACGTGGTGAATGATATCCCGCGGTCCTCGGCCCATTTGCCGACCACGATCGGATCGATATTGATCAGGGCGGCAACATACTCCCTTTGATCGCCGAAGATGACCGCCTCTTTGACATACGGGCTGAATTTCAGCTTGTTTTCCAGAAACATCGGGCTGAACATGTCACCGTCTTTGTTGTGCATGACATCCGCGAGGCGGTCGATCACCACCAGGTGGCCGTCCTTGTCGATGAAACCCGCATCCCCGGAGTGCAGCCACCCGCCGGCGAGCAGTTCTTCGGTCTTGTCGTCCAACTTGTAGTACCCGGCGGTCACCGACGGGGACCGCGACAGGATTTCGCCCTCGGCGGATATTTTGCACTCGGTCCCCGGCAGGGGAATTCCGACCGTATCCGGGCGCACGTCGCCGTCGCGGTGCATGTAGGCAATGCCGGTGATTTCCGTCTGGCCGTAAATCTGCTTCAGGTTAACGCCGATGGCCTGGTAAAACGTGAACAGATCCGGGCCGAGGGCCGCACCGCCGGTGTAGGCCCGGCGCAGCCGCAGCAGGCCGATCTGGTTGGTCAGCGGCACAAAAACCATGACTTTCCCCAGCCAGGACTTGACGCGCAACGCCACGGGCATTTTCTTGCCAACCATCCGGTAGGCCGCCGCCCGCTGGCCCACTTTCATGAAATACTCGTAAAACTTCCGGTTCAGCCAGTAAGAGTCGTCGATCTTCAGCCACATCTGGGATCGCAGCATTTCGTAGAACCGCGGGGCGCCGAAGATGAACTGCGGCCCGATTTCCTTCAAATCTTCCATGGCCGTTTCGACCGACTCGGGGAAGTTGACCGTGATGCCGGTGGCCATGGCCACCCCGAAAGAATTCATCTGCTCGCCGATCCACGCAAACGGCAGAAACGATACATATTCATCGCCTTCGTCGAGCGCATCGACCTTGGTGATCTGCACCCCCATGTTGATGTAGTTGCGGTGGGTCATCATGGCGCCCTTGGGAAGCCCGGTGGTCCCTGACGTCTGGCACAGATGGCACACGTCGTCCGGCCGCCCGCGGTCGATCATTTCCTCGAAACGATCCGGGTTTTGCCCGATGACGTCTTCCCCCACCCCATACAGGTCGTCGATCTGCATGAACCAGTCATCGGAACGGTAGCCGCGCATGCCGCGCGGGTCCTCGTAAATCACCTTCTTGACCTTGGGAATCCGGTCGCGCACCTCGACGAGTTTATCCACCTGCTCCTGGTCGCCGCAAAAGACGATGGAGACATCCATGTAGTTGAGGATGTCGGCGATCTCGTTGGGCAGGCTCGACTGGTAGATCCCGGCCGAAATGCCGCCGGCCGCCTGCGCCGCGATGGCCACCACGAGCACCTCGGGTATGTTGTCGGCAATGACGGCCAGCTTGTCGTTTTTTTTCAGGCCGATCTTCTCGAGTCCGAGAGCGGTTTTGTGGACATACTGGTAGTATTCTTTCCACGTATAACTGATCCAGCGGCCGAAATCCTTCTCCCGCAGGGCGACCTTGTCGCCCGAATGGCTGACCCGCCAGCGCAGCAGCTGAGGAATCGTGAAGTCGAGTAGATCGGTGTGTTCTTTCATACCTCGTCAATCTTCCCCGATATAGGCTTCGATGACCTTGGTGTCTTTGGCGACTTCCTCCGGCGTGCCCGCTCCGATCAATTCACCGAAATCGAGGACATACACGCGGTCCGATATGTCCATCACGACCCCCAGATCGTGTTCAACCAGAATGATCGTGGCATTGCGCTCCTTTTGAATATCCATGATGAAGCGCACCATGTCTTCTTTTTCCTCGACGTTCATGCCCGCCATGGGTTCATCCAGCAGCAGCAATTTCGGCCCGAGGGTCAGCGCCCGCGCCACCTCCACTCTCTTTTGAATACCGTAGGCCAGGCTGCCGACCGTCCTCTTGCGGTAGGGCTCGAGTTCCATGAAATCGATCACATCTTCTACAAAACGCCGGTTTTCGGCTTCCTGCCGGGAGGCTTTGCCGAAGAAGACGACCGCTTGAAAGAAATTGTACTTCAGGTTCTGATGCCGGGCGAGCATCAGGTTGTCGAGCACGGTCATCCCGCGAAACAGCTCGATATTCTGAAACGCCCGGGCGATGCCCAGATTGGACACCTGGTGCGGAGACGATCGGGTCAGGCGCTGTCGGCCATAAAAAATATCGCCCGCACTGGGGTGGTAGAAGCCGGAAATACAGTTCAGCAGGCTGGTTTTGCCGGCCCCGTTGGGGCCGATAATCGAGGTGATCAATCCCGGTTCGATGGTCAGGGTCACATCGGTCAGGGCATTCAGGCCGCCGAAGGAGAGGGTGACGTTCGCTGCCTTCAAAGTATCCATGAGATTTTGTTTGGTCCCGGTCGCATCGATTCAGGCGCATTTCGCCCGGTTGAAACAAAAAAAGGCCCGGATGAAATTCTTTTTCATCCGGATCACCGGCGCCGGTATCGGTGCCTACCGGTCGGTTTCAGTCGGAAGTTGATCGCGCGCAAGGAGGCTGTCTTTTTAAAAATACTCGTTTTCCCATTCATGGCCCCAACGCCTCTCTGGGGCGCCTGCGCGGACCGACCTTCTTCAAATTCATGAATAATGTTCATTCCGTAAACAGCGTTCTATAGTGTGTTTTTCATTTGGTCAAGTGAAAAATATCGCAGCCGAAAAATTGGCATTTTCCCTGAATCGTTCGCTTTTTCTCGAAGAAACACCCCGGTTCGCGGAAAACCGGCCGGCAAATAAACCGCCAAGTCAGCTACAAGATAGCTGTGAATGTCTCTTTTATTAATTCAGAACATTCCC
This sequence comes from uncultured delta proteobacterium, assembly GCA_963779885.1. Taxonomy (GTDB): domain Bacteria; phylum Desulfobacterota; class Desulfobacteria; order Desulfobacterales; family SG8-13; genus JARFQH01. The sequence goes on from CAWAAN010000009.1 coordinate 5,105, forward strand.
GAGCTGTCAAGTTTATAATATAGCGGTGTATTAGTTGGTAAAAACAACTATTGTTCGAAAGACATCAGGTGAGCTTGCAGGTTGATTTTCTTGTTCTTGATCCCGAGTTTTTTGCGGAGGTTGTAACGGTGAAACAGGATGGTATTTTTTGACAGGCACAGAAGGACGGCGATTTCCTTGTTCGTCTTGCCTTCCTTGACAAGATTGGCCACCCGGATTTCGGTGGGGGTCAAATTGATGTTGCGCGCCGAGAACTGACTGATAAAAGGCGAGATAATGCTGTTCAGGTTCGAATCGAGGATATTGATGAGCGTTGACTGATCTGTGTTCAGGTGGCTTTTTTTCAACCGTTCGAGGTAAGGGCCGATCAACTCCTTCACATTGGAGAGAACGTTGTCGGCCAATTCCTTCTTGTCGCAGTCACGCTGCTTCAGCAAGACCCTGAGGGCCGTGTTGACCTCCGCCAGATGGTGGGACTGGGCTTTGAGTTCCACTTCGCGCTTGCGCAGCTTTTCCTCGGCCCGCTTGCGTTCTTCGACTTCCCGGGCCAGCTGGGTGTTGGTATTGGCCAGCTCGGCCGTTCGCCCGGCAACCAGATCTTCCAACTGGTCGTGGTACCGCCGCAACTCCTCCTCGACCTTTTTGGCGGCGCTGATATCGCGCAGGATCACGATGTTTCCGGCCGGCCGGCCGTCGCGGTCCTCGTAAAGCCGCGAGCTGATCTGCACGTCCAGTACCCGTCCGTCCTTGGTCAAGCGTTTGGTTTCAAACAACTGGATGACGTTGCCGCGCAGCATGCTCTCGATGGCGGCCCGTGTTTCCGGCAAATTCTCCTCGGGCACGAAACCAATCGGCTTTCCCAGCAGATCTTGACGTTCGAAGCCGAAGGTGCGTTCGAAAGCAGGGTTGACGTGGGTGGCCCGTCCTTGGATGTCGTAGACCACCACCGGATCGGGCGAAGACTCCAGCAGGGAGCGGTACAACTGCTCGCTGTGCCTCAGGATGGCCTCGGTCTTGACCCGCTCTTTGAGTTCGCGGCGGGCATCGGTGATCAGCTGCGCTTTTTCGAGGGCCAACAGCGCCAGTTCGGCGAAACGGCTCAGGATCGTGACATCTTCTTCCCGGTAGACCTTGTCGTCTTCCACCCGGGCCAGACCGATGACGCCCAGCACCCCCTGGTCGGATTTGAGCGGAATTCCCACCACCGGACCCAGTGGATCGAGGCTTTTGTCCGGCAGCCGCCCCGGCCAGAACTGGTAGTCCTCGACGACCAATGGCCTTTCGTCCTGCCAGACCTTTCCGCCCATGCCTTCACCGATTTTAACGCGCCGACCGAGCTGTCCCTTGAAAAAACCCATTCCGACCTGCATCTGCATCCGTTTACGGCCGGTTTCCAGCAGGTAAATATAGCCGTGGCCCGATCCGGTCAGCTGGGCGGCTTTATGGAGGATGGTTTCGAGCAGCTCTTCCTTGTCGAGCAGGTCGAGCAAGCCGATGGTGGTTTCGTGCAAGGCCGTCAGGTACTCGTTGCGCCGCTGCAGGTCAGAAGTGCTCTCCGTCGGACGGCCGCCGGCTTTCCTGCTTTCACGACGGCTTTTTTCGGACTGGCTGCCTCCTTTTTCACTGTGCGGATTTTTGGGCACCCGTTTCACCTTCTGAAAATATGGGAAAAGATCCACCACAAATCAGTATCTTGTCTGGCATTTTTTTCTCCTCGATTGACAACAGAAGCCGGATGCTAAAACCTGGAAAACCGCTGCGGATCACGTCGGATACCGCCCCAATTGCGGATGACCTAACAACATTCTCCTTTGGTGTCAATGATTTGGAATTGACAATAGTGTAGGCCGCTGGTAGTAATGTGAGGTTCAAAATCGTGTAAATTTATGCCATTCGGCGCCTGTTGATGATGCTGTCCAAGGAAGCGATGATCAAAAATGAGCTGGGGCTGCACGCCCGGTCGGCGGCCCAGATCGCCAGGCTGGCGGCCCGGGCCCGTCACGGGATCTGGCTGGCCAAGGGCGAGGAACGGGCGGCCGCCGCCAGCATTATGGACCTGATCGCCCTGGAGTGCCCTCGGGGAACCAAAATCGTCATCACCATCGATAACCCCGGCGATCGGGACGTTCTGGAGGCCATATCGGAATTGATCGAAAACGGATTCGGAGAGTAAGTGTCCATGCCGGACAACGCCGCTAAAGAAATCGTCCTCGACGGGATCAACGCCTCGCCCGGTATCTGCATTGGCAAAGCCTACCTGGTCGACAAGGAAGGCGTCGAGATTATTTCCCGGTATCTCATTCCGAAAGTTCAAATATCCAACGAACTCAAAAGGTTCAAGGCCGCAGTCAAAAAATCCCGCGATGAGATAAGAGCCATCATCGAGAACACCCCGGATGATTTCCGGCAGCAGTCCAGCATTCTCGAAACCCAGGAAGTCCTGCTCAAGGACAAGTTGCTCTATGGCAAAACCATTGCCACCATCGAGCAGGAAGGGGTCAACGCCGAGTGGGCCCTCAAAAAGGTCGTCGCCCATTTGAAATCGATTTTTCAGGGCATGACGGATCCTTATTTAAGAGAGCGGGCCTCGGATGTCGTCAATTTGTCGGACCGCATCATGCGCAACCTGGTCGGGGTCAAGCAGGTCAACATCGGCAAGATCGACAAGAGAGTCATCCTGGTGGCCCGCGATCTGTCGCCGGCCGAAACCAGCCAGATCCGCCTGGAACGGATCAAGGGCTTTATCACCGACAAGGGCGGCAAGACCTCGCACGCCCTCATTATTGCCCGCACCCTGGAGATCCCGGCCGTGGTCGCAGTGGGAAATGCCACCGCATCGATTAAAAACGACGATCTCATCATTCTGGATGGAATCAGCGGGACGGTTATCGTCCATCCGAGCGAAAAAACGCTGGTCAAATACGAACAACGACGGATCAGATACGAGCGTCAAAAGGCGGCCATCAGTCGCCGCAGCCGTCATCCGGTCGAAACGCTCGATGGGCATGGCGTGAAGGTGATGGGCAACATCGAACTGCCCGAAGAGGTGGTGTCGGTGGTCAACTACGGTGGTGACGGCATCGGCCTCTACCGGACCGAGTTTCAGTACATGACCCGCCCCCGCCTGCCCGGCGAGGACGAACTCTACGATAAATATTCCGATGTGGTTCAGGTGATGGCCCCCAAACCGGTCACCATCCGCACGCTCGACATCAATGGCGACAAAGCGATTTCTGTCGAAAACGGGCTGAACGAAGCCAATCCGGCCCTCGGGCTACGGGGCATCCGCTATTGCCTGCAGCGACCTGATGTTTTCCGCATTCAGCTGCGCGCCATATTACGGGCCGCGGTGTTCGGCAAGGTCCAGATAATGTTTCCGATGGTTGCCACCCAATGTGAGGTTGTCCTGGCAAAACAGGCCCTTAAAGAAGCGGCGGCATCGCTGGCGCAGGAAAGTATTCCATTTAACGACGACCTCGAAATCGGAATCCTGGTGGAAGTTCCCTCGGCGGTCATCATGGCCGACGCCATCGCTGAAGAGGCCGACTTTTTCAGCATCGGCACCAACGACCTGATTCAGTATACCCTGGCGATCGATCGCAACAACAAGAATGTGGCGCACCTGTTCCGGCCGCTCGACCCGGCCATTCTGCGGATGTTGAAACATGTCACGGATGTCGCCGCTCAAAAAAATATCCGAGTGGTCATCTGCGGTGAAATGGCCAGCGATCCCATCCACACGCCGATCCTGTTGGGCCTCGGAATTGACGAACTGAGCATGAACCCCCAGGCGATTCCCACCATAAAACAGATGATCCGTTCGATTAAATTCAGCGACACCAGAGCTTTAGTAGAAGAGGCCCTCAAGCTGATGTCGGCCGAAAAGGTAGTGGCGTTGCTGCACGACACCTATGGTGATATCCTTTCCGAATTCGATCGGACCGACAACGACGCCGGTGTCCGGGTCAAAACCAGGTCCCGGCCTGCGGTTAATGGCCACACCGTCTAATACGCGGAGCAACAGACTGGTTGAGCCGCTGACCATAAATGTGTAAGTACCCTTAAAAAGCACCGCCGGATGCCCAGTGGAAAAGGAGCCCAAAAAAAATATTGCCGAAAACCGCAAGGCCCGGCATGATTATCATATCGAAGAGGTTTTTGAAGCCGGACTGATTCTCATGGGGACCGAGGTAAAATCGATGCGCCAGGGGCGGGTCAACCTGAAGGATTCCTACGCCCGAATACAAAACGGGGAGGTCTACGTCTATCAGATGCATATCAGCCCCTACAAATATGCCTACTATGACAACCACGAACCGTTGCGGCCCCGCAAACTGTTGCTGCACAAACGCGAAATCAAACGCCTTTACGGCAAAGTGAACGAGCAGGGATCGACGTTAATACCCCTGCAGCTTTATTTCAAAAACGGCAAGGTCAAAATGGCTTTGGCTTTGGCCAAGGGCAAGCGCAAATACGACAAACGCGAGTCCATCCGCCGCCGCGAAGGACAGCGCGAAATGGAGCGGGTCCGCAAACAATACACCAGCCGCTACTGATCTTGCTCGCGCCCCGACTCCCGTCACGATGGGTTTCAGCCCCTGTCATGTGTCCGGTTTACCCATTCATATTTTTATTAACGGGCAAATTGAATACATTTTTCCGCAATGCGGCATTGACGGTGAAGCGAATTTTAAATGGGCCTCTGCCGGAAGCCCGCTGATAATCCCACCCTTGCGGAACCCAGCGGCAAGCGGCCCATTTATAGTGGCTTCAATCAAATACCCTATATGGTATAAGCTGTAATCACCTCTACCACATCCGGTATAACAACCCTGGTCGGTCTCAAATGACGTTTAAAGTCTATACGCGCTGCGGCAATTTAAAAAAGGTGATGAACGCCACTGAATGGGAAAAATCGGTTGATTCCGGTCCCACCTCTTTTTTGCTTGCCGGCTTAAAAACGGCCTTTAAGGCGGCGCGGCCATCACCGCACCGTCAGCCTGTTTTGTGGCATGCCGGCCTGCGAAGTATAACCAGGGCGTCAAAATGTGCCGGTCTTACTCACCGTGCCGTGGCGTGGGCCGGGTCTTCCGGGAGGTTTTTCTCTGCCATCGGAAATATATCCATTTCCGGATCGGGTACTGAACGGGCCTTATAACCGCAGATGGTCCGGATTGATAAAACCAGGTGGATGCGTTATATGGTAGCAGAACGACGGAGCGAATACCACATCCGGTAGGAGATGGGGGTTTTTGAGGATAACCTTTCATGGCCTGTCAAGCCCACAGCCGGGCATGCCATATTGCGCCGCAGGTCCGGCTAAAAACTTTTCAGTACTTATAAAGGACAGTGGCTGACCGGCTGTGCCGGCTGTATGTTAGGTGTGGACGGTCGGTGGCCGACTCAACCATAAAGGATAATTGACAGGCCACAGGTAGGGTTCGAACCCGATTGACAACGAGTGTCAGCCGCATTGTACACTCTTTGATATGTCGACCGGTTGACCTCTCACAGGCAGGTATCCCGTTACACGCGTTTTTCGGGATGCCAGCCCAATACCACATGTTGTAGAATTAAACTCCTCCTCTACCCCATCCGGTAGAAACCCGCCTCATTAAGATGATGCCTGTTGGTAGCGCCGAGGCATTACCGGCACGCCTCGAATGCCTTTTATCGTCTTCATTCACGAATGTGCGAATGCCGAATTTAGATTTCCGGCCTGGCAAAAAAAAGTTCTGCCGAAAGAATCGTGCTGAAGAGTTGCCGTGGCAAAGGCTCTTCAAAGAGTGCTGAGGGGCACGAGATTCTCCGTTGCCGCTCTGGTCGCAAAGGCTTTCGTTAACCCTCAGGGGCCGTGTTCGCCGATAAACGTGTATAGCCATTTAATAGCTGCGGGCGTTTGTCGGCAATTCTGCTCAACCCCACGGCCTTGACAAACCGCCTGAAATCTCATATTTTACAGAAAAATGGCTCTTTGAAAAAGCCAATTTGGCTTTTTTGACTCGACACGCGACTTTCCCCTTTACCGCTTTTGGGAGGGGCGAAAAATCTTTCGCCCCAGCACTGGACATGGGGGCGAAACGGCTTCGACGGGGACAAAGAAGCTCAGGCTGCATACCGAGCGTCCTGCCAGCTCGTAAATCCGGTGGGGCAATAAACATAATCGCAGACGATTATGCCTATGCCGTAGCTGCTTAAGCTACCGTTCTGCCGGGCTACTCCTGCGTGTCCGGTAAGAGCGTCGACTAGCGGGATAGCCGATCCTGGATGCCTGTACCAGGTGAGGCGAAACTTTCACAGGCTGGCTTTCACGGATATCCCGGCCTGAAGGAGATTCGGAAAGCGAGATCTAAAATCCAGGACAAGTATGTAGACGTCTGAGTGGAATGTTTTCGGACGCGGGTTCGACTCCCGCCGCCTCCACCAAAAATAGACTGTAATTTAAAATAGTTATCGAAATTACTGGTCTTAGAAAAGTTGTTCAGATGTTGTTCAGTCTGGCAACTTTTTTTATTTGCGCATTTTGACGACTTTCCCCGCCTGCTTTTTCTGCAACTCTTTGATAGCAGATACCTCCTTGGCAGATTCTGTTCTGCGCGACGACTGGAAATAACGTTCGAATGCCTTGTTTGTGGCTGAACCGGTGCCGCCCCGTTTGATTTGCTCAGGTGTCAGGAATTCACCGCGTGCCGTAGCGGTCGAGTGTTTAGTCCCGCCATACAGGTCAACGCCTTTGATGCCTAAGTTTTCGCACGCCTTGTCCCACCATTTTTTGAAATATTTGGGACCGAACTGCTCTCCGATTCCTACCCCAGACTTCGTGGCCATGTGCCGGAAGAAACACAAATCCGGATCATTTGACCGCGGGAAGCTTTTTATCAAATCCACGTCTTCAGCGTCCAGGTATTCCAAGGTAAGAAGATGGGTTTAAAGCGGGAAGGCTTAGGCAAAAACATGAGTCAAACGCAGACATTTTTATTGGCTATATCAATGCTACTAAATTTCCCATATATCCGGAATTATCGCAAATATAATATAGCATTTTAGTGCTTTATGTTGTATAAAATTCTCGATTTTCGCGAATAAATGTACTATTAATATAATATGGATAATTCATCGCACCAATCCGGAAAATCAAGGCTGACCATCGTTATTAACGCGGCGGGCGATGTCATTGATATCGCCGATGTCGAGGCTGCTCTTTCTGTTCCCCGGACGCAGGCCTCGAAGCTTCTCTCCCGCTGGAGGGCACAAGGCTGGCTCCGACGCGTGGGGCCGGGTGCCTATGTCCCCGTCCCACTTGCTTTGCGTGACTCCGAACAGGTCATTCAAGACCCATGGGTGCTCATTCCGGCTCTCTTCGATCCGGCCTATATCGGCGGATGGACCGCCGCCGAACACTGGGACCTCACTGAACAAATCTTTCGGAACATTGTGGTCTACACCGCCCGGCCGGTTCGACAAAAGTCCATCGAAAGCCAAGGCGCTGTGTTCTTGCTCAAACATGTAAAGGAAGATCTGATCTTCGATATGAAGACTGTTTGGCGCGGCCAGACTCGAGTCTTGGTTTCAAATATACACCGCACGGTCGTCGACATGCTTGATGATCCTGCGACAGGTGGCGGTATTCAGCACGTTGCCGATTGTTTTGTACAATACATGCAGCGCAAGGACAGCGAGCCGCGCCTTCTGATTGACTATGCCGACCGCCTCGGTAACGGTGCAGTCTTTAAACGCCTCGGTTTTCTCGCTGAGCGCTATACGCGTGCTTATCTGCTGATTGATGCAGCAAAGCTCAGGCTGACAAAAGGATACGCGAAGCTCGATCCAGCGCTTGACTGCACGAAGCTGGTTACACGCTGGCGCTTGCGAGTACCCAAAAGCTGGATAAAGAAGGGGCGTCCATGATCGGCAAACCTGAAATCATCCGTATCGCGGGACAAATGAACCTCAATCCGCATGTCGTTGAGAAGGACTACGCGCTCGGCTGGCTGCTCGCGGGCATCTTTGCTAACGACAAGATTGCCGCCAGCTGGGTGTTCAAAGGCGGGACTTGTCTCAAGAAATGCTTCTTTGAAACATATAGGTTCTCCGAGGACCTTGATTTCACGCTCCAGGATGAATCCCATCTCGACGAAGCGTTCCTGAAAGCAGTGTTCGCCGAGATCGGAGAATGGGTCTACGAACAAAGCGGCCTTGAAATGCCTGTGGACCGTCAGGATTTCGATATCTACGACAATCCGCGCGGGAACAAGAACTGCGAAGGCAAAATCAGCTATCGTGGCCCCGTCTCACCAACCGCCGGGGGATGGCCACGCATCAAGCTCGATCTGACCGCAGATGAGCGCGTCGTTCTCGCGCCGGTACGTCTCCCGATATTCCATCCTTACAGCGATGCTCCGGACAATGATATCACTGCGCAAACCTATGCCTACGAGGAAGCGTTCGGCGAAAAGATCCGCGCTCTTTCGGAACGGACGCGGCCCCGCGATCTCTACGATGTAATTAACCTTTACCGCAATATGGACGCGCGGCCCACGCCTTCGGTTCTGTTAGACGTTCTCCGCCAGAAGTGTGACTTCAAGGGCATCGCGGTCCCAAGTGCCACCGATCTCGATCCGTTTAAAGATGAGCTCGTAGCAGGCTGGAAATATATGCTTCGCCACCAGCTGCCGGCACTGCCCCCCGTCGAATCCTTCTGGGATGTTTTGCCGGAATTTTTTACGTGGCTGGAAAGCGGGATTGCACCGGAGATCCCGGCCTCTTATGCCAGTGCTCCCGGCGAAAGGGTATTGCGGGAGCGCACCCTTCGATTGCCGGTTAGGCCCGTCCTACAGTCGCATCTCGAAGTTATTCGCTTTGCTGCAGCTAATAGACTATGCGTCGATCTCGATTATCAAGGAAGCACGAGACGCATCGAACCCTACTCTCTCCGGCGTACGAAAGACGAAAACATCATCCTCCATGCCTGGAGCGTCGATAAAAATGAGCATCTTAGCTACCGGGTTGACCGGATTCAAGGCGCGCGTGCCACCAATCAGATCTTTACGCCCCGCTACGCGATCGAGCTAACACCCTCCGGCCCAGTTTCAATCCCCCCGACCGAGCGCAGATCATCTTCATCAAGCCGAGGAGGCTACGACGCTTTTAGCATATTGAGCGCGCCGAACCGGCGGAAACCATCGATACGGAGCAGCACATTCGGTTCATCGCGTTCAACGGGGCCGACATACATCTATCAATGCGGTATGTGTGGAAAGAAATTCAGGCGGAAAAAACAATCGAAGCGACTCAACAAGCACAAGACGCCGGACGGCTGGCCCTGTTCAGGACGGACCGGCGACCTTGTTGATACGAAGTACTGACTCGCTACCCCCCACCAATTCAGCGACTCAGATTTACAAGGAAACAATCAACTCCCCGATTCTATCAAGATGCTTGGCGCACAGAGTCTTGATCGAGGGGGTCCGCATCAGTTGCTCAGCGTCGTCCCGGGAACAGGCCTTGAACTGGAACATGATCCATAGAAATTCGACCGTATAATCAGCGATCATTTTCAACAACGACCTGCGGGTTTCGTTAATTTCGCCGCGCTCCTTTGGAATCCATTTGGCCTCGTGGGCAGCAAGAAAGTAAACCATCTTAATTTTTTCGCGGGATCGGGAGGTATCGATATTTTTTTTCGGTCTTTCTGAAAATGGATCGAAATCGATCGACCATGCCATACTGTTCGTTAAGACCCGGAATAGGCTCGATCCCCCATTTTCCTGATCGTTGGGAGGAAATCCCTTTTCCAGCAAAAGCTTCAGCACGGAGGCATTGTCAGCATAACAAGCGTTGTGAAGTATTTCTTGAGCAAGGGCATGCTTGGGATCCAGTCGTACCTGCTTCATTTCGAAAACTTCGCGAATCCCTCGCCAGGCAGCCCATCCCAAAGCGCTTTCATAAAGCTCCGGGTCGTCTTCCTCCGAGGGAAAATCCAGACCTTTGGCATACGGATCTGCGCCGGCCCATAGCATGAGGGAAATCCATTTGAGGTTTCGCTCCTTGCAATGGTGGCGCAGCGCTATGTTGGCCTGCTCCTGAAAGCCGGGAAATCGTTTTTTGTATCGTTTGAGCACGCCAAGAGCGGTACGAATTTTATAGCAGAGCGCCCATGCCAGCGGGCTGCCGGTTTCAACATCTGCGTCATGGTCGATGAACCAATCCATCATTTTCGGTTCCCAGGTTTCAAACACCTCGACCATGTCAACGGATTTTAGGTTCGCGCCGTGCTTGATAAGGAGCTTGACCAGATCAAGACGCTTTTCCGATATTGCGTGGGAAAGCGGACTATATCGCGGATCATCGATGCTCGCACCGCCTTCCAAAAGCACCTGCACCAGGCTGTGAAAGCCCCGTTCGATGGATATTTCCAACGGATTTTTTGAACGGGCTCCTTTTTTAGGCGGAGGTAAATTCACCGGTTTTCCGGCGGCGATCCATTCCTGAACCATGAACAGCTTGCCGGCTTTGCAAAGCTCGTTTAAAGGTTTGATCTCGTCGTATGTGCTGGCGCACTTCATTCTTCCGAGTAAGGGCTACCAACGAAAAGGTGAAGGCCGTTCATCGTTATCCAGTTCGTCATCGATATTTTCGTCCAAAATGGATGGCGGGCTTTCCTCCAGGGGATCCAGGCGGTCTGCTTGGTCGAGCGCCCACTTTGCCCAATTCTGTAATTCGTTCTCCGGGCAGATGGTGCTGTTTCCGTTCATTACGGATTCTTTAACAGCGGCAACATATTCGCGGATAATCTGGCTCTTTTTCCAGTTTTCGGCTTTCGATATGAGGTTGTCCACCCTGCTTTGCTCGGCTTCAATCCGGCGTTTTTTTTCTGCCAGAAACTTGGCCTTCTCTTCGCGTTGCCTCTGCCGTTCGCGTCTTTCGCGCGCCTTTTCCTCTTCCTCACGAATATGTTCTTTCCTTCGTAAAGAGATTGCCTCAAGGCCTCCCATGAAGCTATCCAGCAGGTTTTCAAGCTTCTTTTTCTTGGTGTCCCGCCAATTTTTCCGATAGGAGCCGCGCAAATACCAACCTGATTCATGGATTGTCAGGCAGAGGTGTCCGGAGGGGACGCGAACATAGTCGAATTTGCTATGGCCGAAGCGATAATATCCTTCGGTGTCAGAGTCCTTTGAAGGTTTCCGTTCCGATCGGAAATCCTCGCTGATCCCAAACTGAAGCTTGATCTCGTCAATTTCAACAGTCGTTGATCCATCATTTACATATGTCCGATATCCCCTTCCCTCCAATGCCTTTATGACAGCA
>CAWAAN010000010.1:0-151239 GCA_963779885.1 uncultured delta proteobacterium
CGGAGATGGCGGTGAATACGGCCGCCACGGCCCAGATGGCCAGATTCTACGGTATTCCCAGCCGGGGGGGCGGCGCCATTACCGATTCCAAACTCCCCGATGCCCAGGCCGGGATGGAGTCCATGATGAGCCAGCTCATGGCCACCTTGTCCGGTGTTCATTTCGTGCTGCACTCGGCCGGCATCCTCGAAGGCTACATGGCGGCGTCCTACGAAAAGTTCATCATCGACGATGAGATCTGCGGCATGTGCAAACGCATTAAACGCGGGGAGACGGCCGATCCCGAAAAATTGGCCCTGGACGTGATCGCCCAGGTGGGGCCGGGCGGTGAATATCTGACCAACACGCACACCTTCGAGAACTTTCGCAAGGAGCTATACGCCCCCATCATGGATCAAAAGGAACCCCACGACCGCTGGGAGGAAAAGGGCGGGGAGTCCATCGAGAAAGCGGCCAATCGCAAGTGGAAAGAAGTTCTCGCCAACTATCAGGAGCCCGGCATGCCCGCCGAGGTCCGGCACGAACTGGAGAAGTACATCGAAAAGAAATACGGCAAGTAGTAATTTATAAAACCGTATCACCCAATGAGATATTTCGGGTATGCCGGATTTTAACCAATATTTACTCGCAAAGGAGAGATGCATATGGCAGTCCAGGACATTTTCAATGCGATACTGGCCTACGATGAGGCGACGGTAAAGGCGCAGACCCGGGCGGAGATCGAGGGTGGCACGGATATCGCCACGATCCTCAACGAGGGGCTGATCGCCCCGATGGACGTGGTGGGCGAGCGTTTCAGCGCCGGGGACCTGTTCATCCCCGAGATGCTCAAGGCGGCGCAGGTGATGAAGGCGGGCCTCGAGATCCTCAAGCCGCACCTGAGCGCCGGTCAGAGCCGGAGCCGGGGCACGGTGGTGATCGGCACGGTCAAGGGGGACCTGCACGACATCGGCAAGAACCTGGTCACGATGATGCTGGAAGGGGCCGGGTTCGAGGTGGTTGACTTAGGGGTGGATGTGAGCAGCGAGAAGTTCGTCAAGGCCGCGGCGGAGAAGAGTGCCCAGGTGATCGGGTTGTCGGCGCTGCTGACGACCACCATGCCATCCATGGACAGCACGGTCAAGGCGGTCAAGGAGGCGGGCCTTGCGGTAAAGACCATTGTGGGCGGGGCGCCGGTGACCCAGGCGTTTGCCGACACGATCGGTGCGGACGGCTACAGTGCCGATGCCCCCGGGGCGGTGAAGCTGATCAAGCAAATCGTGGGCCAAGCCGGAGAATAGGAGCCATCTGCCATGATCATCATCGGAGAGCTGATAAACGCCAGCCGCAAGGCGATCAAAGCGGCGATCGAGGACCGGGATGCCGGGGCGATTCAGAAAGCGGCCCGCGAGCAGGCCGAAGCGGGCGCGGACTACCTCGACGTCAACGCGGGCGTGTTCGTGGGCCGGGAGCCCGAGCACCTCAGGTGGCTGGTGGAAACCGTGCAGCAGGTGACGGACAAGCCCTGCGCCATTGACAGCCCGGACCCGGAGGCAATTAAGGCGGCGCTTGCCGTCCATAAGGGGATTCCGTTGATCAACTCGATCTCGCTTGAGAAAGAGCGCTACGAGAAGCTCATGCCGATCATCGCCGGCACCGAGATGAAGGTAATTGCGCTTTGCATGAGCGACGAGGGGATGCCCCAGACGGTGGCGGACCGCATGAAGGTTGCCGAGAAGCTGGTCGGCGGGCTGCTCGCGAACAACGTCAAGCTGGACAACATCTTTGTGGACCCGCTGGTGCAGCCGCTGTCGGTGAACGGCAGCTTCGGGGTGGATTTTTTAAATGCCATCGCAGAGATCATGCAAAGGTTTGAAGGCATTCACACGGCCTGCGGGCTTTCGAACATCAGCTACGGGCTGCCGGCCCGGAAGTTCATGAACCAGACGTTTATGGTCATGGCCGTGGCCAGGGGCCTCGACGGGGCGATCATGAACCCGCTGGATAAGAAGATGATGGCCGGCATCATCGCGGCCGAAGCCCTGGCCGGCCGGGATGACTTCTGCACGGATTACATCGGGGCGTTTCGCGCCGGCATGTTCGAGGGGTAGTTATCCCTGCCCGCGCGGGTGCTTTTTGGCCGTGGCCGAAGACTCGGAGTTCCGCCGCCACAGCAGGCGGAATGCATTCTCATCATCGATCAGATTGCCGTGGCGGGCGGATGACCATACGACTAGCGCATTTGGTGTATCGTGAAAACGGATACTTTACGGATGCTTTAAAGAAGTCTGACTGCGGTGTTTTTGATGTTAGGAATAAGTAGCATAATTTTCTCCGGTATGTTATGGCTTGAATAAAATCAATTCATGCCGGCGTTTTGGTTTTACTTTTAGCGAAGCAAGTCAACCCCCAACCTCAAAGGAGAAGCCCATGAGAGCAAAGAAGTTGATGGTAAGTGTCGTGATGGTTGCCATTCTGGCAGTGTTTATCGGCGCCGCCCCGGCGGCGGACAAAGTGCTCAAGGTAGGCGTCCTGGGTCCTTTCACCGGCCCATCGGCTAAAAACGGAGCCGAGTTCAAGGCGTCGGTCGAGATGGCGCTGGATAAAATCAATTATAAGGTGGGCGACTACAAGCTTGAGATCGTATGGATCGACAGCCAGAGCGATCCGGCCAAGGCGGCCAGTGCCTACGCCGAAGCGGTGGAACGCAAAGGCATCGACTGTGGCATGCAGAATTGGCACAGCTCGGTGGCGGTGGCCGTCATGGACGTGGTCGCCCAGTACAAGGTGCCCCACTGGTTCGGATTCGGCGCCACCGAAGTGGTCAACCAAAAATGGCGCAGTGATCCGGAAAAATACAACTACTGGGGCGGCAAAGGTTGGCCGATTCCGGCCAAGTTGGCCCAGGGGTATGTGGAATGCCTGGAAAACGCCATTGCCGACGGGTCCTGGAAGCCCAAGGGCAAGACGGTCGCTATTTACGGCGAGGACAGCGACTGGGGCCGCAGCCTGGGCGGGGCCTTGAAAGGCTTTTTCGCCGCTAAAGGCTGGAAAATCGTGTCTGAAGACTACTTCCCGCTCACCCAGACCGACTTTTACCCGCTGCTGGGCAAATACAAGAAAGAGGATGTCGCTGTTCTGGCCGGCACCTCCACCGCCGCCCCGACAATGACGGCCTTTGTCAAACAGGCCGGCGAGGTGGGCTTGAAATCGGTGATCATCGCCGATGGCCTGGGCTGGATGGGAGACTGGTATAAAATGGCCGGGCCCGCCTCCAACGGCGTGCTGGACATGATTCCGCAACTGACCACCAAGGAAGCTCAGAAGTGGGCCACGGACATCCAGGCCAAATCGGCTTCAATCCCAGCCCGTCGGCGGGGGGCCTGTGCTACGATGGCACCAACATGTTTATCAAGATCCTCAAGCGCACGCTGGAAAAATACGGCCAGCTGGACAAGGAGAGCATCCACAAGATCTTTGTCGAAGAGGTCCAGAACGGCAAACTGACCTTCAGCAAAGCTGACGGCGCCATCATCATGAATGAATACCGCTACACCGCCGAATCGGTTCCCGATCCGGTGGTGGCCAAGGACGGCTACTACTTTCCGGTCATTCAATACACCAACGGCAAAGGCGAGATCGTCTTTCCCGAAGACTGGAAGACAAAAGCCTTCAGCGCCAAGTAAGAACGCAGCTGCTCAACGCGCGGAGCCGGAGGATTGCCGGCTCCGCGCCCGCACCGCACCCCGAGACGGGATAAGAGACCTATGATCGTACTGGAGACCAAGGAGCTAACCAAGCAGTTCGGCGGCTTGACGGCGGTCAACGCGGTGTCGCTGCACATCAACGAGGGGGACATCGTGGGGCTGATCGGCCCCAACGGGGCAGGCAAGACCACGCTGGTCAACGCCATCGCCGGATTGAACCCGCCCACCGCGGGCCAGGCGTTCATGTTCGGCGAGAACACCACCGGCAAGAGTCCGGAGAAGATGTGCCGCCGGGGGCTGTCGCGCACCTTCCAGATCCCGATTCCCTTTCCCAAGATGAGCGTACTGGAAAACGTGATGACCGCCGCCATCTTCGGCAACCGGCCGGGCGCCATCAGAAACCCGGCGGCCCACAGCCGCAAGATGCTTGCGTTCGTGGATTTTCCGATCGCCGAGGAGACCATCAGCGAGCAGCTCAACACGGTGCAGCTCAAGCGCCTGGACCTGGCCCGGGCGCTGGCCAGCGGGCCGAAGCTGTTGTTTCTGGACGAGCTGGCCTCGGGTCTGAGCGAGGGCGAACTCAAGGAGATCATGCAGCTGATTTTAAAGATCCGCGACCAGGGGATCACGATATTGATGATCGAGCACATCATGCAGCTGATCATGGGCCTGTGCAACCGGCTGGTATGCATCCAGTTCGGCACCAAGATCGCCGAAGGCACCACCGCAGAGGTGGCCAACGATCCCAAGGTGACCAAGGCCTACCTGGGCGATGCGGCCGACAGCTGCCCGCCCGCGGCCCGGCCACCCGCTTAGGGCCTCGATTCGCAAAATTGAATAAATGCCCACTCAGCACGAAGTTCTGACTCAATAAATTCGTCATCGAATTTATAATCGATGGACTTCGCCAACGGAGACGCGATGTTACTGGAAGTGAAAAACCTCAATGCCGGCTACGGTTTTCTGCAGATCCTGCGCGACGTCTCGCTGACCGTGGACACGGGTGAGTACGTGTGTCTGGTGGGTCCCAACGGGGCCGGCAAGAGCACCACCCTTAAATCCATTGCCGGTCTGCTCGCGCCCATGAGCGGGGAGATCCTGTTCAAGGGCGAACCCATCGGTGGGCTTCCGGGCAACCAGGTGGCCGGCAAGGGGATTGCCTTCGTGTCCGAGGAGATGAACCTGTTCGTCAACATGACGGTGCAGGAGAATCTGGCCATGGGGGCTTACACGATCCGCGACAAAAAGCTGCAGAAGGACCGGCTGGCATTTGTGTACGACCTGTTCCCGCGCCTGGATGAGCGGCGCAGCCAGCTGGCGGGCACCATGAGCGGGGGCGAGCGCAAGATGCTGGCCATCGGCCGCGGGCTGATGTCAAACCCGACTCTTTTGCTGGTGGACGAGCCCTCCTTCGGCCTGGCCCCACTGCTGACCGAAAGCGTGTTTCAGTCCCTGGACACCTTGATCGAGCGGGGCGTGACCATCATGCTGGTGGAGCAGAACGTGACCAAGACCCTGGCGGTGACCGACCGGGGCTACGTGCTGGAAAACGGTCGCATCGAGCTGTCCGGCAAGAGCAGCGAGCTGGCCTGCGATGCCCACGTGCGCAAGGTTTTTTTAGGGGTCTGATACCGAAAGGAAACGGGTCATGGTTGAACAGGTAGAAAAACGCGTTTGGGAACGCATCTTCAAGTGGAGCAGTTCGGCCGCCGGGATTGCGATGATTTCAACCGTGGTGGTGGCTGCGCTGGCCACCTGGGACCGCGGCCCTTACTTGCTGGTCAACACGGTGGTCATCGGCGGCATGCTGGCCCTGGTGTCCATGGGACTGGCCCTGGTGTTCGGCGTGATGAACATCCCCATGTTCGCCCACGGCGAGTACTTCATGATCGGCACCCTGACGGCTTACTATGTGTTCACGCCCATCAACACTTACATCACGGCGAACCCTGACTCGGTCTTAACAGTTTTGGGACCGCTGATCACTATCGTGGCGGCCATGATCGTGGGGGCCATCATGGGGGTGGCTTCTGAGGTTTTGGTCTTTTCCCAGCTGAGAAAGCGCAGCCGGGAGAACTGGGTGATGAACTCCTTTCTGCTCACGGTGGGTTTGGCGGTTGTTTTGATCAACGCCCACCAGCTCTTTTTCGGGGCGGACTTCAAAGGCATTACCCGTTACTGGGCCGGCATGCCCATCACGGTCATGGATGTGTTCGTCTCGCGCGACCGGGCCATGGCTTTTGTCCTGGCGGTGGTGGTGGTGGTGGTGTTCTGGTTCTTCATGACCTACACGCGCACGGGCCGGGCGATCCGGGCGGTGTCCCAGGACGAGAACGGTGCCCTGATGGTCGGTATCGGCATAAAGGGCATCCTGATGCTCACCATGTCCCTGTCGTGCGCCCTGGCGGCCATTGCCGGCGCCAGCCTGCTCTTTATGTATCCGTCCTATCCCTCGGTGGGGCTGGAGCCCTTGTACATGGCCTGGTTCGTGGTGATCCTGGCCGGTTTGGGCAACGTGCTCGGGGCGGTGATGGGGGCCTTCATGGTGGCTCTTTTAAAAGTGCTCACCGTGGAGTACATCGGCTCGGGCTGGGATTTTGTTGTGGCATCGGCCGTGATTATCGTGGTTCTGATTTTCAAGCCCAGCGGCATATTCGGCTCCGAAGTGCGCGGCGTCCTGGACAAATAGCGGAGGATTCATGGAACAGACCAACCCTGTGAACAAGCTGCTGAACCTGCTGTGTTTCACCCCGGCCGGCCTGATCGCCCTTGGGGTGCTGTTCGTGCTGCCCCTGATTCCGCCCTTTAACGATGAGTATCTGATCCGCTGGCTGATCAGCGCCGCCCTTATCGCGGCCCTGGCGATAGGCTTTGACTTTACGGCCGGCTTCATCAACATCGTCAATTTCGGCTATGCGGCCATCATGGGCCTGGGGGGCTACACCTCGGCCATCCTGGCCGAACGCCTGGGTCTGAGCCCGTGGCTGGGCATGATCGCCGGGGGCCTTGTGGCGGCCTTCCTGGGCTTTGTGATCGGTGTCATCACCCTGCGGTCGCGGGGCATTTTTGCCGCGGTTCTGGCCTGGTTCGTCGGTCTGGCGCTGATGGGCCTGGCCACCAAGATGATCTGGCTGACCCGCGGGCCTTTGGGCATGCGCGTGGACCGACTGTTCGAAACCCAGTCCAACGTGCCCTATTACTACCTGTGCCTGATGATGATGATCGTTGTCTACATCGTGTGCAAGTGGTGCACGCGCACCAAGATGGGCTTGGCTTTTAGAGCCATTGGGCAGAACATGGAGGCGGCGCGCACCTCGGGGATCAACCCGGTGTTCTACCGGCTGATCAACTTTACGCTGAGCTGCGCCCTGGCCGGGTGGCTGGGGGGCTTTTACGCCCACTATTACGGCATCCTGACCCCGGATGTGATGCATACCTCCAAGACCGTGGAGATCCTGGCAGTGGCCTACATCGGCGGCCGGGGCAGCCTGTGGGGCGGGGCGGTGGTGGCCTTTCCCTTCATCTTCGCCATGGAGCTGGTGCGCTCGAGCCTGTCGAACCTGCCGGGGCTCAACCTGCTGCTTTACGGCCTGCTGCTGATCCTGGTGATGATCTACTACCCGGGCGGCTTCGCCGGGTTCTTCAACGCCACCTTCAGAAACACCAAAAATAAAACGCTCGGCTACTTTTTCAATGGGCACAAGGTCGTTTCAAATTTGACCTGACCAAATATAACCTCAGCGCTAAAGAACTAAAGGAGACTGAACATAATGAAGACTCAGGCTAGAGTCGTGGTCATCGGCGGGGGCGCCATCGGTGTCAGCACGGCCTATCATCTGGCAAAATACGGCTGGAAGGATGTGGTTTTGATTGAAAAGCACGAACTGACTTCCGGCTCCACCTGGATGGCGGCGGGCAACTGTTCCTTCTTTCACGGCAATTACTACTGCACCCAGGTCAACATGAAGAGCATCGAGATCTACCAGCACCTGGAAGCCGAAACCGGGCAAAGCGTGGGCTGGCACACCACCGGCTCCATCCGGACGGCGGACAATCCCGGCCGCATGGAGGAGCTGGGCTATATCTACAGCATGAACCGCTGCCTGGGGCTCGATGTGAGCTGGGTCACTCCGGAGCGGATCAAAGAGATGCATCCGCTGATGAACACCGACGGCATCATCGGCGGTCTCTACTGGCCCGATGACGGCGACGTGGACCCCAACGGCATCACCATGGCCATGAGTATCGGCGCCAAGAAACACGGTGCGGAAATCAACAGCCACACCCAGGTGACCGGTATCGACCGCACGGCGTCCGGCGAGTGGCTGGTGCATACGGACAAAGGCGATATCACCTGCGAGTATGTGGTCAATGCGGCCGGTCTATGGGCGCCCCAGGTGGCCGAAATGGTCGGACTGGAAATCCCTTCTATCGCCGGCGAGCATACCCATATTCTCTTTGAAGCCATTGACGTCGTGGCGAACCGTAATACTCCGCTGCCATTGGTGCGTGATCCCGACCGCTCCATCTACATCCGGCAGGAGATGGACAGCCTGATCCTTGGCCTTTACGAGAGCAAGGTCAAACAGTGGAACCCCAGGGGGGTGCCCTGGGACTACGCCCAGACCGAGCTGCAGCCGGACATCGACCATATCGCGGATTTTATCGAGCACGGCATTTACCGCTTTCCCCTCATGGGAGAAACCGGCTTCAAGCATGTCACCGACGGCCCCATCACCTACACGCCCAACGGTGATCCGCTGGTGGGACCGGCCTATCCGCTCAAAAATTTTTTCCACGCCTGCGGGTACAGCTTCGGCATCACCCAGGCCGGCGGCATCGGCCACTATCTGGCCGGCTGGATCATGAACGGCGAACCGGAAATAGATCTGTGGCCGGTCGACAGCCGCCGTTACGGCAGCCACGCCAACTGGGCCTACAACCATGAGAAAATCGAGGACACCTATCCCCGGCTGTATGCCATCATCTGCCCCAACGACTGGCGCGATGCCGCCCGTCCCAACCGTACCGCGCCTATCTACGAGTACCAGAGACAGGCCGGTGCCGTCTTCGGCGATTACTACGGCTGGGAATGCCCCAACTATTTCACCGACGGCAGCGAAGACCGTCGTGAAAACCCGGGCTGGAAACGCAACAACACCTTCAAATATGTGGAAGCCGAGTGCCGGCACGTCAGGAACAAGGTCGGTCTCCTGGATCTCTCGCGCTTTGCCAAGACCCGCATCACCGGCCCCGGCGCCGAAGCCTGGCTCAATCACATGACCTGTCAGAAGGTGCCGACCCGCGACGGCCGCATCGCCTTGTCCCCCATGCTGGACCAAAACGGTCATTTCAAGACGGATATGACCGTGACCAGGATCAAGGACGGCGAGTACTTCTGCGTCACCGCCTCGGTGGGCAAGCGTCACGACCAGCACTGGATGATGGAAAACCTCCCCGCGGATGGCAGTGTCGGCATGGAAGATGAGACCTACCGCATGGGGTGTCTGGTGATAGCCGGCCCCAAGAGCCGGGACGTGCTGGCCAAAGCCTCTTACGACGATGTCTCCAATGCGGCCTTTGCCTTCGGCACCAGCCGGGAGATCTTCGTGGGACGGGTCAAATGCCGGGTCAACCGCATGAACTACGTGGGTGAACTGGGCTATGAAATCTTTCACCCCATCCAGTCCCAGATACCGGTCTACCAGACCCTGATGGCCGCGGGCGAGGAATTCGACCTGAAGATGTTCGGCATGTACGCCATGGATTCCATGCGTCTGGAAAAGGGCTACCTGGCCTGGAAGAGCGAAATGAACGTCCATCACACTCCGCTGGAGACCAACGTGGCCTGGACGGTCAAGCTGGACAAGGATTTCATCGGCAAGGCCGGCCTGGAGAAGCAGAAGGCCGCCGGGGTTCCCCGGCAGCTGGTCTGCCTGGTTTGCGAGGCCGAAGATGCCGATCCCTGGGGCTACAATCCCATTTTCAGCGGTGACCGGATGGTCGGGATGACTTCCTCGGGCGGGTATGGACACCGGACGGGAAAGAGTATTGCCCTGGGGTATGTGCCCCCGGATATGACGACCCCTGGAACCAGGCTGGAAGTTGAGGTGTTGGGCCGGAAACTGGCCGCCGAAGTGGTGGCCATGCCGCTGTACGATCCGAAAAACGAGAAAATGAAAGCCTAAAGACGCCGGAGGATACCCTCATGCAGATATACGTGTGCGTTAAGCATGTGCCCGACACGGCCGCCAACATCAAGGTTGTCGGCGAAAACGGCTACGATGATGCCGGCGGTAAATTCATCGCCAATCCTTACGACGAATATGCTATCGAACAAGCGGTTCAACTGGTGGAAAAGAACGGCGGCGAAGTGGTCATCGTTACCGTCGGCAAGGCTGCCGCCGCCGCTTCGATCCGCGCGGCCATGGCCATGGGCGCCCACCGGGGCATCCTGGTCACCGTCGACCGCCAGTTTTTAGACAGTCAAACCACGGCCCGGGCCCTCAAGGCGGCCATTGAGCAGGACGGCCAGCCGGATATCATCTTTGCCGGCAAGGGGGCCGTGGACACGGAGGGCTTTCAGACCCTCTACCGGTTGGCCGCCGGCATGAACCTGCCGGTGGCCAGCGAAATCAACAAAATGGAACTGGGCGAGGGCAAGGTCGTTGTGAGCCACGAAATCGGCGGCGGCGCCCGCGAACGTTTGGAATTACCGCTGCCATGCGTGCTGGGCGCCACCAAGGGCCTGAACGAACCCCGCTATCCCAAGTTTCCGGACATCATGAAGGCCAAGAAGAAAGAGATCAAGCAGTTGACGATGGCCGATCTGGGCATCTCGACCGATACCCCCCAGAGCGAGCTGGTCAAACTGGAAAAGGTTCCCGAACGCTCCGGCGCCAAGATTATGAACGGTACTGTCCGTCAGGCGGTGGAAGAGCTGGTGCGCATACTGAAAGAGGAAGAAAAAGTCATATAAGGAGACAATCATGGCAACCATCGGCATGTTAATTGAAACCGAAGACGGGCAGGTCAAGGAAGCAAACTTCGGTGTCCTGACGGCGGCTCGCAGGCAGGGCGATGCCACCGTCATCGCCCTTGTTACGGAGGGTTCGGCCGAGGCGGCCAAAGATGCCCTCGGCCGCTACGGTGCCCAGAAGGTGGTCCACATCACCGTCGACGGTGCCGAGCTTTCCGCCCATCCCGACCTCAAGGCAAGGGCCGTGGCCGCCGCGATCGGCCACTACGGTCTGGACGCGCTTATGGGGGTGGCCAGTGCCCGGGGGCGGGACATCTTTGCCCGCCTGGCTGCTTTAATGGATCTGCCACTGGCATTGGACTGCCTGGATGTCGACCTGGCGGGCAAAACCGTCAAGAAATCCCATTTTTCCGGGAAAACTTTTGCGACGATCAAGCTGTCCGGCAAGGTGATGCTGTGCGCCCTTCGTCCCAATGCCGTCGAAGCGGTGGAAGCACCGGCCACCGCCGCCGTTGAATCCTTCGCAGCGCCGGTTCAGGATCCGGGGTTGGTAAAGGTAGTGGATGTCAACAGGGAAGCCGCCGACAAAATCGATCTGACCGAAGCCGGCGTCATTGTGACCGGCGGCCGGCCCATTGCATCGGCGGACAACTATAAAATTCTGGCGGAATGCGCCAAGCTGCTGGGCGGAACCACCGGCGCCTCCCGTGCCGCCGTGGATGCGGGGTTTGCCCCCCACTCCATGCAGGTGGGGCAGACCGGTAAGACTGTCAGTCCCCGGCTCTACATCGGCTGCGGTCTCTCCGGTTCGGTGCAACATTTTGCCGGCATGAAAACCGCCAAGGTGATCGTGGCGATCAATGTCGACAAGGATGCCCCCATTTTCGAAAAATGCGACTACGGCATTATCGGCGATCTGTTCGAGGTGGTGCCGGTGCTGACCGAAGTGCTCAAAGAAAAACTGTAGTGTTCTCCGGAATGAGTTATGGAAACGTACACGATCGTCAAATCTCTTGTCATGCTCATGGCCCTGGTCGGCGCCTTCTCCTTTTTCTTCTTGCGGGTCAGGCGGCTGTATCGCTTGATGACGGCGGTCGAGGGCACCACCGCATTCAAGCTGGACCGGATCAAAGAGCGCATCGGCGTGCTGATCACGGATGTGCTGGGCCAGGCCAACGTGCGGCGCAAAAAGCTGCCCGGCATCGCCCATACCCTGATTTTTTTCGGCTTTCTGGCCATTCAGCCTCACAGCCTGGAGTTGATGATCAGGGGCGTGTGCCCGGCCTTCGAGGTGGGGCGCTGGATTCCCGGCATCTACGGCGGCTACCTGTTCGCGGCCGACATCCTGGCGAGCCTCGTGCTGGTGGGATTCACCTATGCCATCTACCGGCGGGTGTGGGTGCGTCCCGGTTACCTGACCTTGGGCAGCGACGCCAACCTGATCATTGTGTTTACCTGTCTGATCATCGTCACCTTCCTGTTTATCAATGCCTTTCAGACCCTGCTGCCCGTAAGGCCCGGTACCTATGACTACCGGGGCGTATTTCCCGTGTCGGGTGCATTGGCGAGCTTCTTCGGGTTGGAGAGGCTGAGCCCCGCGCAGGTGTTCGCGGGCTACGAGATCAGCTACTGGATCCACATCGCCACCATTCTGGGCTTTCTGATTTACATTCCGGGCTCCAAACACCTGCACCTGCTGGCGGCAGTCCCCAACGTTTTCTTGAAGCCCCTGGAACGCGAAAAGGCCATCCTCAAGACCGATATCGAAAACGAAGAGAAGCAGACCTTCGGCTTGGGCAGGGTCAGCGAACTGAACTGGAAAAACGTTCTCAATCTTTACGCCTGCACCGAGTGCGGTCGCTGCGAGGAGCAGTGTCCGGCGGCCAATACCGACAAGCCCCTGTCGCCCAAAAAAGTGGTTCATGATTTTAAGGTCGATCTGCTGAACCAGTCCGAAGCCATTCTGAACCGTAATTTCGATCAGGTGCAACCGATCATGCGGGAAGGCGCCCCGATCACCGGCGACGTGCTCTGGTCCTGCACCACCTGCCGGGCGTGTGAGGACATTTGTCCGGTGAACATCGAACATCTGGATTTTATCATTGAAACGCGCAAACACCAGGTGCTCATGGAAGCCAGCTTCCCACCGGAAGTACAAGAGACTTTCACCAATTTGGAAAACCAGGCCAACCCCTGGGGCTTCGGCGCCGACAATCGGGCGGACTGGTGCAAGGGCATGGACGTGCCGTTGATGAGCGACAGCCCCGACGCCGACCTGCTCTGGTTCGTGGGCTGCGCCGGATCCTTCGACGACCGCGGCAAGAAAATTTCCCAGGCCATGGCGAGGGTGCTGCGGCGCGCCGGCGTCAACTTCGCCATTTTAGGCCCGGAAGAGGCCTGTAACGGCGACATGGCCCGGCGGGCCGGCAACGAGTACCTGGCCCAGATGCTGATCCAGCAGAATGTCGAGACCCTCAACCAGTACAAACCCAAGAAAATTCTGACCGGCTGCCCGCACTGCTTCAACATCATCAAGAACGAATACCCGCAGTTCGGCGCCTGTTACCCGGTGGTCAGCCATGCCGAATATCTCTTCGATTTGATTAAACGGGGGCGTGTGAAGCTTAACGGCAACAGCCCGGGAACTCTGACGTACCACGATTCATGCTACCTGGGACGCTGGAACGGCATCATCGAGCCGCCCCGCGACCTGCTGCGTTCCATCAACAAGGGGCAATTGACCGAAATGAGGCGCATCCGCGAAAAGGGTTTTTGCTGCGGTGCCGGCGGTGGTCGCATGTTCATGGAAGAGACCATCGGCAAACGGATCAACATTGAAAGGGCCCAGGAAGTCATCACGACCGGCGCCGCCACCGTGGCCGCCGCCTGCCCCTTTTGCACCACCATGCTCTCGGACGGGTTGCGCGACGAGGGCGCCGAGGTGGCGGTCAAGGACATCGCCGAGCTTCTCGATGAGGCCCTGGTCTGAGAAGATCGTAGGGAGGGTCTCAGGACGGGGCTCTGAATGATGCATCAAACCGAAATGGGGGGACCACAACCATGAGCGAACAAGCCCGAAGCGCATTGGAAGATGCCCTCAAGTTGGAAAACGGCTATGCTTTCGAAGAGGCCAAAAAGATTTACGGCGACATCATCGACAACGTTGCCGACGAACAGATCCTGGAAAAAGCCCGCTGGCGAATGGAGGACATGGACGACCTCATCGCCGAGAAAGCCATTTATCGGCGTATCGATGAAAACGGCAAGCGGGTGTTGACGCACATCGGCATGAACATTGCCGATAACCAGGCCCTCCTGGATATACTCATGGGGACCGACGCCATCGATTTCGACAACGAAACGGCCATTTTCATCCCCTTGAAGCGAGAGTTCATCGATCGCTGCCTGGAGCAGGTGCCCCGCCAGATGGCCGCTGATCCGGGGATGAACGCCTTCGGCACCGGCGCCACGCCACCGTTTCTCAAGCGACCCATGGACGATGAACTGCGGCCGGCCAATCGCACGGAATACGAGAAGATCGTCCAAGTCGTCGGCGAAAACCAGGACGTGCTGAAAATCTTCAGCCTGCCGGTATTCAACGACAAGAGCTTATCGCTCTTCGAGGTCGCGCAGCTGATGGAGAAGCACTTTCCCGGACTCAAGATGACCGCGACCAATAAAATGCGCGGCGACGAGGTGGCTTTCTTAAAAGGCAAGGACCAGTGGCTCGACGGGACCAGCCTGATCAGTTCGATGGCCCCCATGGGCACCATGGTGGAACCGTTTCTCAGAAGTGCCCGGATCGGCAACAATCTGCTGCTGCTCGATTTGACCATTGCCGGGGCCTCGGGTCCGCAAAGCCCCGAGGCCCTGCTGACACAGATCCATGCCCAGGTTCTGTTCATGATGGTGGTGGCGCAGACCGTCCACCCGGGTATCGACTGCGTGCACGGCGGCATTCCCGGCGTGGTGGAGTCCGGCGGCGATCTGTCGTACAGTTCGCCTTATCAGCCGCTCATCAATGCCGCCATGGCACGCGTCAACACCTGGGTGACGAAGTTCCCGTCGGCCCAGTCGGGCGGCAGTACCAGCCTGACCGATGTTACCCTGCAAGCGGTGTCCGAATCCGAACTCAGCCGCAATTCCCTGCGAAAATACGGGACCCATATCATCCGGCATGCCATGGGCGCTCTGGGCAGTCTGAACTTTTTCAGCCTGGAAAAATTTGTCGAGGATTGCGAGCGGGAACGACGGTCCCAGAAAATATTTTCAGAGGCTCCCAAGGACCGGGGCGTCATTCCCATGTATTTCCCTGGCGACGACGAAACCCTGAGCGGCATTCGCGAAATTTGCGAAAAGGGCAACCCCAAATATGCGGACCATACGTTGAAAAACGTCGAAGCGTTTATGAAATGGGAAAATACGATCAATGCCGCCGCCCGCAAAAAGATCTATTATCCTCAGCTGAACGATACGGTGATCGAAATGATCAACCGGGGAGAATTTATCCCGTGAACACGATGCAGCATGGAAGGGTAAAGTTGAATTTTCCGCCCGATCTCGCTGTCAACTTGAGTGAAGGTTATGATACCAGTTCTATGTTACCATCGGACCGATTGGGGAGGACGTCATGACACCTGAAGAAAAAATTATCGATATCCTGCAAAAGAACAAGACCCCCTATGAGATTTTCGAACACGAACCGGTCTACACCAACCCCACCATGGCGGCGGCTCTGAACGTGTCCGAAGGGGAAACGGTCAAATCCCTGGTCCTGCTGACCAAGGAGAAGAAAATGGTGGTGATGGTCATGCCCGGAGACAAAAAAGTGGACTGGAAGAAGGCCGCCGCCGGCATCGGGACAAAGAAAGTCTCTTTCGCCAAACCCGAGGAAGTCCTGGAGAAAGTCGGCTGCGAGGTGGGCTGCGTGCCGCCCTTCGGGCAATTGGCCGACTTGCCCATCTTCATGGACAAGGACCTGACCACAAAGGAATACGTTTTTTTCAACCCGGGGGTTCACGACAAGTCCTTCAAGATCAAGGCGTGGGATTTGAAAAAATTGTGCAAGCCCACCATTGTTTAAAATAGAAAGGCCCCATATGGAAAAATCCAACAAGACCACCCCCCTTTATTCCTGGCACGTCGCAAAGGGTGCCACCATGTCGGCCTTCGGCGGATACCTGATGCCGCTTTGGTATGCATCGGCCAAAGAGGAGCACTTGGCGGTTGTCACCGCCGCCGGATTGTTCGATACCAGCCACATGGCCGTTCTGAGCGTGGACGGTGCGGGGGCCCTCGACCTTGTGCAGGAAACCTTTACCCAGAACCTGGCGGCCTGCGTCGGTTCGGCCAAATCGCCATTGTCTGCCGGACGCTGTGTCTACGGCGCCTTTTTGAACGAAGCCGGGGAGGTGATCGACGATGCCATCATTTACCAGAGCGGACGCGACGCCTACATGGCAGTGGTCAACGCCGGAATGGGTGCGGCCATCGGCCGGCACCTGGCCGAACATGCGCACGATCGTGAGGCGACCATCACCGATTGGACGGATCGGCTCGGCAAAGTCGATCTCCAGGGGCCCCTGGCCGCCAAAATCCTCACTCATATACTGGCAGAACCGACCAAAATTTTAGACCGCATGCCATACTTCAGCTTCAAAGGCCATTTCGATCCGGCCGCTGCGGGTCCGGATCGCGTGATCCTTAAAAACGGCACGTCGATCCTGCTCTCGCGCTCGGGCTACACCGGAGAATTCGGATTCGAGATTTTCACAGACTCCCAGCACTTGCTCGGCTTGTGGGAAATGCTTCTGCAGGCCGGCGCTTCATACCATTTGACGGTCTGCGGATTGGCGGCGCGCGATTCGCTGCGGGCCGGCGCGGTGCTGCCGCTGTCCCATCAGGATATCGGGCCCTGGCGATTCATCAACCACCCCTGGGAGTTCGCCCTGCCGTTCAAAGCGGACCACAGTGGCTTCACCAAGTCGTTTATTGGCAGCCAGGCACTGCTGCGCGACAAAGGTTCCGAATACACATATGCCTTTGTGGGCCAGGACTTGCGCAAGGTTTCCCCGGGCGATAACCCCGTTGTCCTCGATGCGCGCAATAAAGAAATCGGGAAAGTGCTGACCTGTGCCACCGACATGGCCATCGGTCGGTCGGGCGACCGGATTTACAGCATCGCCAGTCCCGATAAACCGGATGGGTTCAAGCCCAAAGGGTTGTGCTGCGGCTTCATCAAAGTGAACACCGAACTGGCGGTCGGTGACGCGGTGCAGCTTAAAGACAAACGACGCACGCTGCCGGTCACCATCGCAAACGATGTTCGGCCCCATCGAACGGCGCGCAAGCCTCTCGGGGAGATGGTGTAGAACCGATGTCGATAAACCACGGCCTGCAAGGCCCATCAAGGAGAGTTAACCCATGAAAGAGATCACCCAACTCAACCTGCCGGAAGATGTGCTTTACGCCGATGACCACGAATGGGTGCGCAAGACTGACGGCACGGTCAAGATCGGCATTTCGGATTATGCCCAGGATCAGCTGGGTGACATCGTTTACGTGGAACTGCCCCGGGTAGGCGATAAATTCGACCTAAAGGAAGCCTTCGGCAGCGTGGAATCGGTCAAAGCCGTGTCGGAACTTTTCATGCCGCTGGGCGGAGAAGTGGTGGCCGTCAATGCAGGTCTCGAAGCGGCGCCCGAACTGGTCAACACCGCGCCCTATACGGACGGTTGGATGGTGGAAATAAAACCCCAAGACCCGGCCGAACTCGATGCCCTGAAGTCGAAAAACGCTTACCTCGAGATGCTGAAAGGACTTTAATCATGCGATATCTTCCCAATACCGAACAGGAGATCGCGGCCATGCTGGAAGTGATCGGCGCCTCCAGCCAGGAAGATTTGTTTGCGACCATTCCGGACGAATGCCGCCGCAAGAACCCCATGAAACTGCCCCCGGCCATGACCGAATGGGAATTGAACCAACACATGGACAACCTGGCCGATCAGGTCTCGGGCGCACATCATAACAAAGTCTACATCGGCGCCGGAAGCTATCAGCACCATGTTCCCGCTGCGGTGTCCTACTTGCTGGGGCGCTCCGAATTCTCCACCGCGTACACGCCCTACCAACCGGAAATAAGCCAGGGCACGCTGCAGGCGATCTACGAATACCAATCTCTGGTGACGCGCCTGCTGGGCATGGACGTGGCCAATGCTTCCATGTATGACGGCGCTTCGGGACTGGCCGAAGCGCTCCTGATGGCCATCCGCGTCAGCCGCCGTAACAAGGTAGCTGTCTCCAAGGCGATCCACCCCAATTATCGGCAAGTAGTCAACACCTATTTCAAGCCAACGGATTTTGAAATCATCGAACTGCCTTATCGATCCGACGGCCGCAGTGATCTGGCGGCGTTGTCCGACATATCCGATCTGGCCGCCGTCGCCGTACAATCACCCAATTTTTTCGGCTGCATCGAGGATCTGGAAAGCGTTGCCGTCAAAGCCCATGCGGATCCCAAAACGTTGATGGTGGCCTGTTTTACTGAACCGTTGGCCTATGGACTGCTGAAGAACCCCGGCAGTCTCGGGGCCGATATCGCCTGCGGAGAAGGGCAGAGCTTCGGTATCCCGCAGTCCTTTGGGGGTCCGGGACTGGGAATGTTCGCCGCCAAGAAAGCGTACGTACGCAGCATGCCGGGCCGGCTGGTCGGCCGGACGGTGGACCGGGACGGCAAGGGGGGCTTCGTTTTGACCCTGGCCACCCGGGAGCAGCATATTCGGCGCGAAAAAGCGACCAGCAACATCTGTTCCAATCAAGGGTTGTGCGCCACCACGGCGGCCATGTACATGGCCTCCCTGGGAGGCACCGGCTTGCGGGGCCTGGCGACGCTCAATTACGATAAGTCGGCGTACCTCAAAAAGCGGATGGTTCTGGCCGGGTTGAGTCTGCCGTTCGATGCGCCGACCTTCAATGAATTCGTGGTTAAAATGCCCGCCGGATTCGAGCGGAAATATCAACAGCTGCTGGAAAAAAAGATCGTTGCCGGTCTTTCCTTGGCGCCGTATTATCCAGAGTTGGCCGGCTGCCATCTTTTTTGCGTGACCGAGACATTCAGCAAGCAGGACATGGACACTCTAGTCGAGGAGGTGGCCGCATGAAAGAAACCGTAGGAACCAAGGGTCTGATATTTAATGAGCCGCTTCTTTGGGAAAAAGGCGTGCCGGGCAGAACGGGGTTTTCGATGCCCCGACGCGATATCGAAGAAGCTCCCATCGACGAGAAGCTCAAGGGCAGTGCGCCCGACTTTCCCGATCTGTCCGAGGTCGATGTGGTGCGTCACTACACCCGGCTTTCGCAGTGGAATTTCGGGGTCGACAGCGGCATGTATCCGCTGGGATCGTGCACCATGAAGTACAACCCCAAGACCAATGAACGGCAGGCCGCCCTGCCGGGGTTCGCGGCGGCCCATCCACTGGTGCCGGTTCAGCAGTCCCAGGGGATTCTTCAACTCTTATTTGACCTGCAGCACTTCCTGGCCGAAGTCACCGGCATGGATGCCGTTTCTCTTCAACCGGCGGCCGGCGCCCAGGGCGAGCTGGCCGGGATGCTGATTTGCACCGCCTATCATGCCCACCAAGGCAAGCCCAGGTCCAAAATTTTGATCCCCGACACCGCCCACGGGACCAATCCGGCCAGCGCCTCGCTGTGCGGGTTTAAATCGATTCCGGTCAAGTCCAATGCGCAGGGCATCCTTTCCCCGAAAGTCATCGACGAACTGATGGATGAAGATACGGCCGGCATCATGGTGACCAACCCCAACACCCTGGGACTTTTCGAGGACAACGTCAAGCGGGTGGCCGAAGTCGTGCATGCCAAGGGCGGTTTAATTTATTGCGACGGCGCCAATATGAACGCCGTCATGGGGATCATCGACATGAAGGCCGTGGGGGTGGATATCCTCCATCTTAATCTCCATAAAACCTTTTCCACCCCCCATGGCGGCGGCGGCCCGGGCAGTGGTCCGGTCTGTGTCACCAAAGAATTGGAGAAATTCCTACCGGTACCACGGGTGGTGATAGAACAGGACCAGTATCTGCTTTCGACCGATTTTCCCGATACCATCGGGAAGCTGCACGCGTTTTACGGCAACGTCGGCGTGCAGATCAAGGCCTACAGCTACATCCTCAGCATGGGTGCCGACGGGCTCAAGCAGGCCAGCCAGATGGCGGTGTTGAACGCCAATTACATAAAGGCCGGTCTCAAGGAGAGCTATCATCTGCCCTACGATCGGCCATGTATGCATGAGTGCGTCTTTACCGATCAGAAGCAGTCCGCTTTCAAGGTATCGACCTTGGACATTGCCAAGCGGTTGATGGACTACGGGTTTCATCCCCCGACGATTTACTTCCCGCTGGTGGTTAGCGGTGCCATTATGATCGAACCCACCGAAACCGAACCCAAGGAAAATCTGGATGCTTTTATCGATGCCATGCGAGCGATCGCCACCGAGGCTGAAAAAGATCCGGAAGTGTTGCACCGCGCGCCTTTGCTGCCCAAACTCAACCGGCTGGATGAAACCGCGGCGGCACGCAATCCCTGCCTCTGCGATTAGACCGCACCACGAAGGGAAAGACGATGAAGATGCTTGTTGCCTACGATGGCTCAACTTCGGCGTTGAATGCTCTCAAAACGGCCGTTTCCTATGCCAAAATCTTTGACGCCATGATTTTCGTGGTGACGTCTCTTTACGGCGAGCATAAAGACTCCCGGGAGGAAATCGAGAAGGCTGAAGCGCTGTTGAAGGATGCCGAAGCAGTGGTCAAAAAAGAAGGCATCGCCTGCGAAGGGCATTTGTTGATACGGAGCATGGTCCCCGGTGAAGACACCCTTCGATTCGCCATAGAACACCGGGTAGACCAAATTTTCATCGGCATCAAACACCGATCCAAGGTCGGCAAGCTGCTGTTTGGCTCGAATGCGCAACATGTCATATTGAACGCTCCCTGTCCGGTGGTTACGGTCCGATAGTGTCTTTCTATTAGGCAACTGACGCGCCGGGCGGTTTTACGTCAACTGTTTCCGGATAAGGAGACAAATCATGGGAATGACACGGGATGACCTCTATTTCAAACCCCGTCTTCAGGTCATCAACGAGGCCCAGATCGCCCAGCTGCATGAGGCCACACTGGATGTGCTGCAGCGCACCGGGGTGAAGATCACCCATTTCAGGGCCTTGGAAATACTCTCGGGAGCCGGCGCTCAGGTCAACGGTGACCGGGTCAAGCTCCCCGGCTGGCTGGTGGAAGACGCCATTCGTAAAGCCCCGTCCCGCATCGTGCTGGGAACGCGCACCGGCAAGCGGACCGTTTTTTTGGAACTGGACAAGAGCTTTTTCGGTCCCAGCCTGGACTGTGTCGACTACTGGGACCCTAAAACCCACGAGCGCACGCGTTTTAAAAGCGAGCACGTCAAGGTCACCGCGGCCCTGTGCGACGCCCTGCCCAACTTCCAGTGGTGCATGACCATCGGCATGGCCGAAGACGTGCCCGCCGAGATCGCCGACCGGGTCATCGCCCGCAATGTATTCGAACACTGTGAAAAGCCCCTGGTTTTCTGCTGCAAGGACGCCAACAGCGTCAGGGACATTTATGAAATGGCGTTGCTGCTGTGCGGCGGCAAGGAGAAGTTCGACCAGGCGCCCACCGTCGTGCAGTATTCGGAGCCCATTTCGCCCCTGGTCTATTTCGATCCGGCCATGGACAAGCTCATATTCTGCGCCGAAAACCGGATTCCGTTGATCAATTTCCCGGCGCCGCAATGCTGCGGCAGCTCACCGGCCACCTTTGCCGGGGCACTGGTCCAGGGCAGCGCCGAGTCCCTCAGCGGCCTGGTGGTCCATCAGTTGGTCAATCCCGGGGCACCATTTATATACGGAGCTTTTACCACCATCATGGACATGCGCACCACCATCTTCTCATACGGAGCCGTGGAGATGAGCCTGATGACGGCGGCCATGGCCCAGATGGCCCAGTATTACCGGTTGCCTTTTTTCGGCACCGCCGGTGCCACGGACGCCAAGTTCTGCGACGCCCAAGCCGGTGCGGAAGCGGCCCTCCAGATCCTTTCGGCCGCCGCGGCCGGCTCGGGCCTCGTCCACGACTGCAGCAGCTGGATGGACCACGGCTCGTTGGCTTCCCCGGAGTTCATGGTTCTCGTCCATGACATCGTCGATTCGGTTAAATACTATATGGAAGGGATCCCCGTTACCGAAGAGACGCTGGCTCTGGATGTCATCCACCGCGTGGGCCCGGGAGGACACTATCTCCAGGATGCCCACACCATGGATCATTTCAGGAAGATCAAGTATTCCGAAATTTTCGAACGTATGATCCACGACCAGTGGAAGGCGGCGGGCGCCAAAACATTCGAGCAGCGGCTACAGGAAGTAACCCTGAGAAAAATGGCGCAGCGTCCGGAACCACTGCCTGAAGAAACCATCACGGCGCTGGATGAAATGCAAAAAAGCTGGAAGTAGTAAAGACAGTCGGTTCGGAAAATGGTGGATTCTACTGACACGCCCGTCTCACCCGACCCTTGACATCCTCTCGATTACCCCGCCCAAACGCCGGATGGCCGGTGTGGCCTCGTCGGACCAGTTGGCCGCGTTCAGTCGGATGAAATTTCGGTACCGGTCCCCCGTGGAGAAAAGATGGCCGGGGGTAATGGCGATGCCTTCCTTGAGCGCGGTTTTGTAAAGATTCAGGGCATCGACGCATTCGGGCAGCTCGATCCACAGCAGGTAGCCGCCGGACGGGTCCGTCACCCGGATACCGGACGGGAAAAAGCGGATCACCGCCCGCCGCAGTTCGGTGACGCGCTGCTGATAGGTACGGCGGATCCGGCGCAAATGCTGGTGATAGCTTCCTTCAGCCATGAATGCGGCCACGGCCACCTGGGGCAAGGTGGCCGTGGCGAGAGTGGTGCTGTACTTCAGCCATCCGACGGTCGACCGATAACGCCCCGGCGCCGCCCATCCAACCCTGAGCCCGGGCGAGAGCGTTTTTGAAAAAGAAGCGCACCACAGGACCAGCTGGTCGGTGTCGAAGGCCTTGCACGACAGGGGCCGTTTGGCCGAAAAATGAATATCGCCGAAAATATCGTTTTCAATCAGCGGGATGTCATGGCGGGTCAACAGTTTAACCAGCTCTTGCTTGCGCTCATCCGGGATACAGCTTCCCAGCGGATTATTAAAATTGGATATGACGAGGCAGGCCTTGACGGGATTGTTTTCCAGTGCAAAGCTCAAGGCCTCCAGGCTCATGCCGTCCCTAGGATGGGTGGGGATTTCCAGGGCCTTGAGGCCGAGATTTTCCATATATTGAAACACGTCGAAACAGATGGGCGATTCAATCGCAATGGTATCGCCGGGGCGGCAGACCGCCTGAAGGCAGCTGGAGACGGCTTCGCCGCAACCCGAAGTAATGACCACCTCGTCGGCGTCCAGGGTGCAGCCGGCATTAACCGCATGCCGGACGATCTGCTGGCGGAGATGCTTATCGCCAGGCGGGGGCATGTACAGACCGGCACGGTCTCCCATGCGGCGCGCCGCAGACGCCATGAGCCGGTTCAGCTGGCGGGTGGCGCTGAGTTCCGGGGCCGGGTTGGCCGCGCCCAGTTGGGTCAATTTCGGGTTGAGGGTATCCCGCAGCACAACCATGGTGATCAGCTCGCGCATACCGACGGCGTTGGGATCCGGTTCGGGATCTGACAGTGCCGGTTCGGGAGGGGCGCTGGGCAGATGGTGGCTGACATAAAAGCCCGACCGTGGCCGGGGAACCAGCAGCCCCTGCGCTTCCAACAGGTAGTAGGCTTTCAATACCGTTGTGATGCTGACCTGCCACTGCCGGCTCAACTTGCGTACCGACGGTGAAACGTCAACCGATCCGAAAAGCGATTCATTTTTTCAAACCTCAACATACCGGACATTGTGGTCGATCTGTCTGCCGGTCAGGGGTGGGGGTTAAGGGGAAAGCGAAGGCAACAAACCCTGTTTTGTCTTCAGGGAAGTGTGTGGGTGACCCAGGAATGCGACATCCGCGACTACGTGCTCGAGGAAGGCGATGCCTTTCTGGTCACCCTGCCGGGACTGGTGTTGGTCAGGGCGCTTGCGCCGGCGCGCATCGGCTATACTGAAAGCGTGGTGCCGGTGCCCTTCAAGGGGCGTTTCAGACAAACCGTTTTCAATTAAAGGTCTCTTTTCCGTGAACGAAAAACGACTGGCCGTGTTGATGCTCTTTGCAGCGGCCATTTTCTGGAGCACCAGTGGCGTGCTCATCAAACTGGTCGCCCTGCATCCGCTGGCCATTGCCGGCTGGCGCAGCCTGATTGCCGGCGGGGTTATCCTGCTGTTGTGCAGGAAAGCGGTGAAGGTCTCCTGGGGCCTTAACGCGCTGCTCGCGGCCGCCTGCATGGGCTTGTGCTGTATCAGTTTTGTGGTCGCCACCAAGCTCACCACGGCCGCCAACGCCATCGTGCTTCAGTATGCGGCATCGGTCTATGTGGCCGTGTTGGCACCCAAGATACTCGGCGAACCCACCCGCAGACGGGACTGGTTTTTTTTGTCACTGGTCCTGTCCGGCATCGGCTTGTTTTTCGTGGACGCTATTTCCCTGCGCGGCACTCTGGGGATAGTCGTCGCCGTCATGGGATCAATCTTCTGGGCCGGCACGGCGATTTTTCTGCGCAAATCACGCAGCGTCTCAACCGCCTGGCCGATTGCCCTCGGCAATTTCATGGCCGCGGGTTTGTGTCTGCCGTTCATGTTCCGGCAAGTGCCGACGCCGATGGACTGGCTCGGGCTGGCGGGCTTGGGGATCATCTCGTTAGGGGCCGGGTACGCTGTTTTTTCTTATGCGATCAAGCGGGTGCGGGCACTCGAATCGGTCCTGATCCCTTCCATCGAAGCGCTGATCAATCCCCTATGGGTCTTTCTGGCCATCGGTGAGGTTCCCGGTATATGGACGTTTATCGGTGGCTCCCTGGTGCTGACGGTGGTGACGGTGCGCGGTATTTCTACGGCGTATAACGGCCGGATCGTGATCCCGACGGTGAAGCCGGCGGCGATCGGCTGCGCCGTGGAGTAAACCCGACGGGCGGATACAGCGCGGCTCAAGGCTCACTCAAATATAACTTCGTATGGAAGACAATGGCACCATCCACCTCCAGCCCGGTTCGCGCAACCGTTTCCGGCGGCCTTGCCGTCCTGACGGCCGCGGCCTGTTGGGGGGCTTCGGGAATATTCGTCAAGCTGATCCTCTCCTCCACGACGATCTCGCCCCTGAACTTGGCCTTCTGGCGGGATGCCGCGGCATTCACGGTCTTTTTTTTTCTGGCCCGAATTTTTGAACACGGCCGGATCATGGTGCCGAAATCGTCCTGGCCCTGCCTGGTCGCCATGGGAATTTGCCTGGGGAGTTTCCATGTGGTGCTCAACCTGGGCTACCTGCTCAACGGGGCGGCCATCACTACCGTTCAGCAGGCGGCCATGCCGGCCATCGTTCTGGCCGCAGCCCGCATCATCTGGAAAGAACCGCTCACCGTGCCGAAACTCCTGTCGTTGCTGCTCATTGGAGCCGGTACGCTGCTGGTATCCGGACTGCTGCGAGCCGGCGCACCGAACGTCAGCGTCATCAGCATTCTGGTGGGTTTTTTCGTCCCGGCATTTTATGCCGCCTGGAGTCTCCTCGGCAAGAATCTGCGGTCGAGCCATAGCGCCGTGGTCACGCTGACCTGGGCCTTCGGTATCGCGGCCATCGTCCTGCTGCCTTTCCAGCTTTTCATGGGCCGTCTTTGGCCAACGCCGGTTCCCGTCGAAGCCGGCCTTCATTTCGCGGGCCTGATCGGCATTTCAACCGTCGCTGCCTTCTTTGCCTATACCTTTGGCCTGGGGCGATTGCCGGCAGGCATCGCCACGATCCTGGTGATGACCGAGATCGCATTTGCGGTCCTGTACGCCCGCCTCTTTCTGGGGGAAGTCCTCAACAATATGGAAGTGGCCGGTGCTTTGCTGGTCATCATGGGGGTGGTGGTCCTGGCGGGCCCCCGCAAAAACCGTAAAAAGTTTTCCGTAGGGTAAACGCAGTATTGAACGAATGGGCCGGATTCCGCGGGCGGGGCCGGATGACCCTCGCGGCGGCAACGGTAAGAATGACCAGGGATCGACTCTATATAATTGCCTGTCGCGTGCTGGCCGGAGACATCGAGAAGGCGGTCGCTCAGCTGCCGCTTAGCGTGGGAGCCGAATTTTTGCCCGGTGGCCTGCACGAGCGGCCCGACCTGCTGCGGGAGCAGGTGCAGGCCGCTATCGACCGGGCTTCGGCTTCCGGAGCCTGGGATCGCATTGCCTTGGGATACGGGGTGTGTGGCCGCGGCACGGTGGGCCTACAGGCGCAAGAAATCCCCGTGAGCATCCCTCGCGTTCACGACTGCATCTCTTTGTTTCTTGGCGGCGACCATCTGTACCAGGATCAGTTCAGGCGCTATCCCGGCACGTATTACCTTACCGAGGGCTGGTTGGCCGGCAAAGGCGATCCTGAAGAACAACACCGTCCCCATGCCTGGATGGGCGATACAAAGGTTTTTTTGGACGAACTGGTGGATCGATACGGCGCCCGGCATGCCGCAGAAACCTTCGCGTTTCTCAACAGCTGGCGTTCCAATTACCAACGCGCCGCTTACATCGATACGGGCCTGGAAAAGACGCACGGCAAAGCCCGCCGCCGCGCCATGAAAATGGCGGCGGAAAACAACTGGAAGTACCAGGAGCTGAAGGGGGACTCCCGCCTGCTGAGGCTCTTGTTGACCACTGAAGAGACCTCGGATGACATTCTGATTGTTCCTCCCGGGCATGTCATTACCTTTCATCCACTGCACAAGGGGCTTGCCTGTGCGACCGCGAGCATGGATGCGGTTCTTTTGCAGGAGCGCGTGGAGTTTCTGGACGACGGCGCGCCCGAGCCCTCCGTGCCCCTGCACCTGGGACTGGGAATCGATGCCGGCGGAACTTATACCGATGCGGTTGTCTACGATTTCAAGACCGAAACGGTGCGGTGTAAAAACAAAGCCCTGACAACCCGCTGGGACTTTGCGCGCGGGATCGCGGAGGCATTGGCCGGGCTGGATGCAGCGTCACTGAGGGCCGTTCAGCTGGTATCGGTGTCAACGACCCTGGCCACCAATGCGGTTGTTGAAAACGACGGCCAGAGGGTCGGACTGCTCATCATGCCGCCGCCCGGCTTTCAGGATGACAAGGACATCATCCATACACCCCAATACTGCCTGGCGGCACGGCTGGACATCACCGGAAAGGAAATGGTGCCGATAGACGAGCGGGATGTCCGGCGAATTGCCCGCCGGATGCGCGATCGGATGGACGTTGCGGCGTTTGCGGTTTCAGGCTATGCCGGCGCGATCAATCCGGAGCACGAGCTGCAGGTCAGGCAAATTCTCCAGCAGGAAACGGGCGCCTTCGTCTGCTGCGGGCATGAACTTTCCCAGATGCTCAATTTCAAGCTGCGGGCCGAAACGGCGGTCCACAACGCGCGCATCGTCCCGCGTGTGATACGGCTGCTGGAAGGGATATCCGTCGTTCTCAAGGAACGGGGAATCCAGGCACCGATTATGGTTGTTCGGGGCGACGGCACATTGATGGGCCAGGCCATTGCGCGGCAGCGTCCGGTGGAAACCATCCTGTCCGGCCCGGCCGCCAGTGTGGCCGGCGTCCGTTTCCTCACCAAGGCGCAGGAGGGGATCGTGGTGGACATGGGGGGAACCACCACGGATATTGCCGTTCTGGAAAAAGGTGCCGTTCGCCTTTGCCGTCAGGGAGCCCGTGTCGGTTCCGCCCGCACCCATGTGAAAGCGCTTGAGGTTTTTACCACAGGCTTGGGTGGAGACAGCCTTATCGACTATCGTCACGGCCGGTGGCACGTCGGTCCACGGCGGGTCGCTCCGGTGGCGTGGCTGGGCAGTCGGGACCGGGATCTATACAAGGCACTTGACCACCTTTGGGAGAGAAAAGATCGCTTGCGGAATTCCTGGTTGGCAACGCAACTGCTGACGCTGATCGACCGCAACAACCAGTTGGCATTGACCGACCTCGAAAGGCGTATCGTGGAGCTGGTGGCCGCGAGGCCCCGGAGTCTGGACGAGCTCGCCCAAAAAATCGAGGTTTCGCACCCCGGCGCCTTGCCGCTGGAACGACTCGAAAGCCGGTTTGTCATTCAACGCTGCGGACTGACACCAACGGACTTGCTGCATGTGACGGGCCGGTTCAATCGCTGGGATGGCGAGGCTTCGCGGCGGATGGTCATGATTTTTGGCGGAATTTCCGGCATGTCCGCAAGCGACATCGTGACATTATTGATGCAGCTGATGACCGAAAAACTGGCCATGGCGATTATTTCCAGCCAGCTTGGAACTTTCGGTAAAAGCGGTGCCATCGAGTCTTGCGCGACCTGTCGTAAACTGTTCGACAACCTTTTCGGCAGCGACGAAAAACCCTTTTCCGTGCGTCTCACCTTTCATCATCCGATCATCGGTGTCGGGGCCCCTGCCGGTCAATTCATGCCGCAGGTGGCCACCGTGCTGGGGACAAATGCCGTCATTCCTGAAAACAGCGAGGTGGCCAATGCCATCGGAGCGATTACGAGCCGTGTCAGCGTCGAACGCCGGATGACCGTCAAGCCCGACGGTTCCGGAAAATTTTATGTGCAAGGGTTGGCGGGGAATCGCAGGTTCGATACCATCATCGATGCAGAGAGCCATGCCAGGCAATCGCTCGTTAGCGCCGTGCGTGAATTGGCCGGTAAAGCCGGCACAAACCAAACCCGAGTGAAAATAACGACCTGGGACCTGATAGGGACATCACCGGCAGCAGAGGTCTTTCTGGGAAGAGAAATAGTTGCCCGCCTGAAAGGAAGCCCTGATATAATTCACTGATTTTTCCTGCGCGAGGCTGCGGCGCTGAAAATTCGCATTATCTTTATTAAACCCCAGACTCGCTTTCGTGTCGGCCGCGCGGCGGAGAACCCTACTATTGACCCGATCGAGCGTGCGTATTAGTATTCAAAATTAAATTAATAATTCGTCTGGATCCGGTTCCGGCCCGCCTGCGGCGGTCCGGGAGCGTTTTTCTCGATCGGCGGCAGAATTTTTTTTCGGCCCACTTGTGACGTCAAGAGGCGTTCTGTCGCCCGCAACCCAAGAGGAGGAGCAATAATGGCGGTCAAAATTCTCATCAAGCGCAAGATTCCGGCCGACAAAGCCAGACCGATGATTCCGCTCTTCAAAAAAATGCGGGCGTTGGCCACCCAGCAGCCCGGCTACATTTCCGGGGAAACCCTCAAGCGCCTGGACACGCCGGATGAGTTTATCGTCATCAGC
Organism: uncultured delta proteobacterium; assembly: GCA_963779885.1. Taxonomy (GTDB): domain Bacteria; phylum Desulfobacterota; class Desulfobacteria; order Desulfobacterales; family SG8-13; genus JARFQH01. Next base: position 29,113 of record CAWAAN010000010.1, read on the forward strand.
ACCTGGAATTCTTCGGATGACTGGAAAAACTGGCTGGAAAGCGCCGACCGTCAAAAGATCCAGGATGAAATCGACCGGCTCCTGGGCGGTGAGACCGTCTATGAAATTTACCATTACGGTTTCAGCGAATAAGCCGGTCTGAAAGCTGCTCTGATCGACCGGGCGGCCGCAGCAGTCCGTGATATCCTTGAGCCATTAACCTCATGCACGGGTGCGGCCATCGCGTGACGCCGCCGCCTGCCGATGGGGCGACTTTTCTCGTACCGCATTTCAACAAAACCTGACCACTATTTCGTGTCTATATGAATTTAACAGATTTACTGATGTTGTTTGGTATGTACTACAATTAAAGAAACAAGGCAAAGAAAGGAAATTAAATGAAACTGTTTAAAACATTTACTTTTTGTATGACGGTCGTGGCATTTCTGTTTGTCGGAATATCATTTCAAGGATGTCAAGAAAAAGCGACTGATGGCACAATTGAAGTTAATGGAACAGTTCAACAAAACGGTGATGAATTTATTGTGGCGTCTGAAGGAAAACAATACATTCTCAAAGGGCAAGACTTTTCCTCCATGAAGGGTCATATGGCCATTATAAAAGGAAAAGTTACCACAGAAGGTGAAAAAGAAATTTTAACTGCTTCTTCAGCAAAAGTGGAAAAATAAGGGCAGACAAAGACATAGAATGCACTGCTTATCATACTGAAAGCGTCAAACCGTCTCAACTTTCTCGACAAGGTCAGTGCACTTGTCTGATGTGACCTTTCGGTATTCCGCCGTTATTCGTGGACGGGCGATTATCGTGTCGCCAAGGAGTTCCGCATGTGCGGGAGATTCGTCCGGCACAGTTCCCTCGAACTGATTGAAAAAACCTTCAACGTCGATAGCCCCGCCCGCAAGACGACCCCTAGTTACAACATCGCGCCGACTCAGCCGGTCCTGACGGTGGTGCGCGACGACCACACCCGCCTGGTGGAGGTTCAGTGGGGATTGGTGCCTTTTTTTGCCAAAGATGCCGCGGGGGCGGCCAGGCTGATCAACGCCCGTGCGGAAACGCTGGCCGTCAAGCCGAGTTTTCGGACCGCGTTCAGGAAACGGCGCTGCCTGATTGTCGCCGATGGTTTTTATGAATGGACCGGGGGCAGGGGACACAAACAGGCCTGGTACATAACGCTGCCAAGCGGGGGGCCGTTCGGCTTTGCCGGTTTGTGGGACATCTGGCGGGGAAACGGCCGGATGACGGATATCCGATCCTGTACGATCGTCACCACTGCCGCCAGTCCTTGGCTGCGGGACCTACACGATCGCATGCCCTTGATTTTGAAGGCCGAGGCCTACGATGCCTGGCTCGATCCCGCCAACCAGGATGCCGGCCGGCTCCAGCAGATACTGCGCGACGGCTGCCAGCTCGAGTTCAGCCGGAGGGCCGTGTCCGCGCGCGTTAATTATGTGGCCAACACGGATGCTGGCTGTATCGGACCGCTTCGAGGGGCATCCAGTGAAAATGATGCGCCGGCGTGAATGGTTTCAGCTGGCGGCCTTTGCGGGGACCGGCCTTGTCGTTTTTGGCGTTTTTGACCTGCTGGCCTTAAGGTTCATCACGCCGGCGCAGGATGTGCGCGACTATTATGCCGGCGTCATCGGTTTCGAAGACACGGCAGGAGCGCTCGAATCCATACCGCACACGGTGCCGGCCGGCGCAATCGGAACGCGCCTGATGCTGGCACTCGATAAAAAAGTCCTTGTCGGTCAAACGGTTCTCATCTATCGCGGTCTGGCAGCGGGCCGGTCTTTCGACATCGATGTCATCATCCCCGCCTACGACCCGCAGAGTCCTTTCCGCCATCGGTACGGCCTGGCCGAGGCCCGGAAAGGGTTCGTGCTGGGGACCCACGCCTACCGCCTGCTTTCCGCCACCCGCTGGGTCCTGCATCTCGAGGCGACCGGCGGGTAAAGACGCCGCCCTCAGACCAGTTTCAAATACCGCGCCTGTTCCCAGAGTTGCTGCGCCAGCCGCACGGTGGCGCGATCGACCATGCGGCCGTCGACCGCGACGGCGCCGCGGCCGGCCGCCTGCGCTTCCTCGTAGGCCTGAATGACGCGTCGGGCACGGTCGATATCGGCGGGCGCCGGCGAAAAGACGGTGTTGATGGTATCCAGCTGTTCAGGGTGGATCGCCCATTTGCCGTCGAAGCCGAGCGCCCCGGCCATGACCGCCGAACGACGCAGCCCCGGCCCATCCTTGAAATTGCCGTAGGGCGCGTCGATCGCCATCAGGCCGCGGGCTTTGGCGGCCATGACGAGGCGGCTCATGGCGAAATGCCAGCGATGTCCGGGATACAACTCTTCTTCCTTCTCACCGTGGCCGGAAATAGAGGTCAGGCGGGCGCCGATCGAGGCCGAATAATCGGCTACCCCGAACACCAGGGTCACGAGGCGGTCGCTGGCGCCCGCGATTTCCACGACTTCCGCCAACCCCTGTGCTGATTCGATGATGGCCTCGAGCCCGATGCGCTTGGAATAGCCCTTGGCCAGCGCGATGCCGCTCAACAGTTTATCGGCAAAATGAATGTCGGCTAAGTGATCGACCTTGGGAACGACGACGGCATCGAGCCGGTCTCCGGCCTCCTCGCCTAATACCAGCAGGTCGCGGTAGCCGAAAGCGGTGTCCAGGGCATTGATGCGGGCCGTAACGATTTTCTCGTTCCAGTCGATGGACCGCAGGGCCGTGACGACCGCGGTGCGGGCGGCCTCCTTGGCTTCGGGCGGCACACTATCTTCCAGGTCGAGCATGACGACATCCGCCCGGCTGTCGCGGGCCTTGCGGTGCATTTTTTCGACATGTCCGGGGACCGATATAACGGTTCTGCGTGGTTTCATGGGAATAAAGTTTCAGGGTTCAGGGTTGATGCGTTCATTTTCTTTACTTACCGCGGGCTATCCGCTTCGTCTGTAGTCAATCAGCGGCCGTTCGTCAACAGCGGACGTCCGGTAAACAAGGGTCGACATGGAGGCCGTAGCCGGATAGGGGTCTGCGAGGCCGGCCGCGGAGAGGCTGTGCTTGAATTCCGGCGTCGGCGGCAATGCGCTGGCCCACAGCAGTGTGAAGGTGATGACATCACCGTGAGTCACGGCGACCACCTGCCGGCCCGCGAATTTTCTGCGGATCCGGCGAATGAATTTTTGCACTCTGTGGAGGATGTCCTGCGGTTGTTCGCACGGTGGCGCGGCACCGGTATACATGTCGCCGCCGAGCGCGACGACCGCCTGCTTGGATTGCCCTTCGAACGGACCGCAAACTTCGGTGAGCAGGCGCGACGTCTGAACTTTCAGGAGCGGGTGATAGGCCTGGATGGCGGTGGCCGTTTGTCTGGCGCGCAAAAGCGGGCTGGCGTAGACGGCCGCAAGGGCCTCACGGCTCAAGGTGCGCGCCGCCTGCTCGACTTCCACCCATCCCTGACGGCTCAGTCCGAAACCGGGTAGACGGCCGTATACAATTTTTTCAGGATTGTGAACCCGACCGTGGCGCACCAGTGTCAGCCGGGTGTCGTTATGAGGGTCGGGCGGCGGCAAGGGGTCACGCGGGGTCGGCTGAAGGAAACCGGAGACTGCCGATCTTTTCATCCGTTGCTTTCCCTCACCATCTTTCTCTTTGGAATTTCGGTCTTAAAAAAAGAATCACTGATGTTACTAAAAGCCGTCGGCAATGTCCGTAAACATTCACCAGTGGTTCGGGCGACAAGACGATCCGGATGCCGAGGAGCTAGGCGACTATAGCATGCAGCGCATCGGCAGGCACCTGTTTTTTTGCGGTGCTGCAACCCTTATCGGTCTTGACCCTGGAAGCACTGGCCGCTGCCGGGTATGGTACCCCGCCGCAGGCGGTAAAATTCATCATGACGGGTAAAACACGCTGCCGCTCGCTTGAGTCCCGGTTGAACGCCCCCTTTCCGACATCGCCGGTTCGCATGTGGTGTTCAGTGTTTCAAGGACCTTTTAACTCACCTTGGCCGCTGCCGATCAACCGCTTCGCGGCCGCAGACACCCCCGGGGAACGGGTCTTTCTGCCCGTTTCCCTTCAACCCGCCGCTCCTGGTCCCGATTTTCAGCCAACGGATTGACATGCCGTTCAATAGCGAATATAGTGCGCCCAAACTTCACAGTGGTGAAACTTTTTCTTTAATTAAAGGGGGTTAAAAGGGGATCGCCATGGGCTTGCTAAACAGGACGGTTGAAAAGTTTGCGCGGGAGCAGCGGGATTTTTTTGACGGCACTCTGACCGATGAAGACAGGAACAAGCAGGTCTCGATACCGGTCGTGACAATCGCCATGGAGCCGGGCAGCGGCGGCTACCTGGTGGCCGAAGAACTGGCCCGACGGCTGGGCTTCAACCTGTATCACAAGAATATCCTCAACGCGATCGCGCATAGCGCCGATGCCAACAGCGAGGTGCTGGACATGATCGAAAAAGAGAGATTCTCGAAGATCCAGGACTTCGTTTCATCTCTGCTTCATGACAATTATGTCTACTCCGGCGATTACTTCCAGCACCTTACGAAGATCGTCAATTCACTGGGGATCATCGGCCGGGCCGTGATCGTGGGACGGGGCGCGAATTTCATTCTGCCACCAGAGAAACGTTTTGCCATCCGCATCGTGGCGCCCGAGGAGGTCAGGGTGAAAAATGTCGCCTTTCATTTCGATGTTTCCCTCGCGGAAGCCAAAAAGCGGATCAAGAACAGAGAAAACCGGCGCAAGACATTCATCAAGAACACCTTCCAGAAAAGCATTGATGACCTCGAGGCCTACGATCTGATCATCAATACCGCCCGCCTGGACCTGCCGGCGGCCGTCGAGACCGCTATCGGAACCATGCAGGGTGCCCAGAAAAACCGGGTTTTCGAGAAAGCGACCGCTTTTATTCTCCGCAGTTAAAAATGATGGCGGTTGAAGGTCAGGGACCGCGAAAGAAGGCGGCGGCCGCATCATTTCGGCATCCTCTTGCCATAGATCAACGCTTCCGGGTGGCGTTCGAGGTAGTCGGCCAGGTCGCGCAGCGACCGCGCCGCGGCCGATAGCTCGCGCAGGGCGCTGTTCACATTGACCTGCAGCGGCGCCTCGGACCCCAAGGCGGCATCGACGCCCGCCAGGGCCTTTTGCGCCTGCGCCAGGGTGGCGGTTATCTCCGGGGTCACCCCGGTTCGCAGCTCGCCGATAAACTGCCGCATTTCATCCAGGAGTCTCTTCAGGTTGCGGGTGGCTTCCTGCAATTCGGGCCCGGCGACCAGCCGCTTGGTGCTGCGCAGGGTATCGCTCAGGTCCTTTCCGATCTGGGCGATGGGCAGGTTGTCGATCTTGGTGAGGATCTGGCTCACGCGGGTGCCGATCTCCTCGATGGGCGCCGGCACGGTGGGCAGTTCCGGATAGGGCGTTTTCCACACGATTTTGCGCGGTGGGGCGCCGGGAAAGATATCCAGCGACACGAGCTGCTGGCCGGTGATCAGATTGCCGATCTTGAGCTGAGCCCGCAGCCCCTTTTCTACGAGGCTATCGAGAATCTTGCGCTGCGCCGTCTCTACCGTGGCCATGTCGTCTGTCGCGATGAAGCGTTGCGGTTCGATTTCAATCAAGACCGGTATCCGGAAATTTCGTTTCTGCGGATTGAACTCCAGATTGACGTCGATGACCCGGCCTACGTTTATGCCCCTGAATTCCACCGGCGTGCCTGCGGACAGGCCACTCATCGACCCATCGAAGATAAGCACGAAGTAACTTTTTACCGTATACGTTTTTTCCTGGCTGTCGGAATAACTCTCGTACAGGTTGAACGCCTGCTGTGCGGGGGCCGGACCGCCGGACTCGAGATAACTCGGCACATCGAAGGCGATGCCGCCCACCAGCAATGTGACCAGGGACTCCATATTGAGCCGGATGCCTTTGGCGTCGATCGATACGTCTATGCCGCTGGCATTCCAGAAGCGCGTATTTTTGAAGACGTAATTATGGTAGGGGGAGTTGATGAAAATCTTGATTGAAACCGCTTTCCCGCCTTCGGCCAACTGGTAGCCGACGACCTGTCCGACCCTGAGCTGCCGGTAGTAAATTGGTGACCCGATATCGAGCGAACCGCGCCGTTCGGCCAGAAGAATGAAGTAGCGGCCCGGTAAATTGGTGGTGACGATCGGCGGCTCTTCCAGCCCGGTAAAGTGCCGGGCGGCCTTACCGGGCGTGCCCGGATCCAGGCCGATATAGACGCCCGAAAACAGGGTCTGCAGCCCGGTGACGCCGCTGACGTTGATCCGGGCGCGGACCACCCAGAAGCGGGTGTTTGCGGAAAGAAGTTTTTCGGCCTGCCGAGCGAGCTTGGCCGTCACGACCACATGGCCCAGGTCCGGGCTGAGGCTGATCTCCTCGATTAGCCCCAAATCCACGTCCTTGTATTTGATCCTGGTTTTACCGGCTTCGAGTCCCTCGGCCGTCTGGAAGGTGATGGTAATCGTCGGGCCTCTTTCCGTCTGAGCCTTGTAGAGCAGCCAGGCACCGATGAGCGCGGCGACAAGCGGAATGATCCAGACAAACGAAAACTGACGCTTCTGTGACTGCACCGCAACCTCGGGAATCGGGTCAGTCGGTGGCGGTTGCGTTTCCTGTGCGCTCATTGCGAAACTCCTCGTAGTCCCATATCAGACGGGGATCCAGACTCATGGCGGCCAACAGGGTGAGCACCACCACCGCGGCAAAGAACACGACCGCCGGACCGGCTTCGAATTTGGCCACGGCCCCGAGCTTGACCAGGGCCACCGAGATCGTGATGACGTAAATATCGACCATCGACCAGCGGCCGACCATCTCGGTGATGCGATAATAACGGGTGCGTTCCTTCGGGCGCCAGGTCGAGCGGCGGCGGATGGAAATCAACAGAAAGGAAAGGATGACCAGTTTTATCAGCGGAACGCATATACTGGCGACGAAGATTACCAGCGCAATCGGCCACATGCCGGTTTGGACGAAGTACAGCACGCCACTCATGATGGTGTCGGTCTGCACCTTGCCGAACGAAATAGCCCGCGTGGCGGGCAATACATTGGCCGGGACGTAGCAGATCGCGGCCGCCAGCAGCAACGCCCAGGTGCGGGTGACGCTGCGGGGCCTGCGCTGGTGCAGGCGCGCACCGCAGCGCGGGCACTGCATGCGGCGGTTCGCGCCTGCCGGGCGCGGCCGGCAGAGCAGGTGACAGCTGTGGCAGCTGACCAGGGACCGGCTCCTGGCGGTGATGGGTGAGGTTGTCATCGGCGGTCCCACCATTTCTCCCAGACGCTGTGCGGATCCAGCGTGGCCGAGATGGCCGCCAATACATAAATGAGCCCGAAGAAACAGAAAAGCGAAATTCCGGGAACGATATCCGCCATCCGGGCCAGCTTGACCAAGGCCACCAGAATGCCGAGCATGAACACCTCCAGCATGCTCCAGGGCTGCAGGGCGCGCACCCACCGGAAAACCCGCCAGACGGCCGGCGGCAGTCGATCGAATTTAAGCGGCAGCAGCACGTATAACAGGCCGCTCAACTGCACCAGGGGTGAAATGATCGTGGTGAGCAGAACCAGGGCCGCAATCAACGGCAGGCCCTGGCGGTAGAGTTCCATGATACCCGACAACAGCACGATCTGCTGCTGTTGCCCTTCGAGCTTCATCCCCAAAAACGGAAACGAATTGGCCAGGACAAACAGGATCAGCCCGGCGACGTTCAGGGCCAGGGCGCGCTCCAGGCTGTTGCGGCGGCGCCGGTAGAGCAGCGCGCCGCAGCGCGTGCAGCGGGCCTGCGTCCCGACCGCGAGCGCGCGGGTGCGGTGCAGCAGGTCACATTCATGACAGGCGATCATTCTTGAGGCTGACAATGACACATCCTTTTCGGAAAACCTGCCGGGCGCGCGGAGACCGCGTCCGGTATCAGGTCATCATCATCCAAAAACGGCCTTTCTGTCAATATCCGCGGCTGGATGGCGGTGTATCCAGGGGTGGCTCGGACGAAAAAAACCGCGCGGTGAGTGCCGGTCAGTGTAATTTATTCGTTTTCGCGCCGTGGTTTTTTCCCCGGACGCTTAACGGTGTTGTCGGTGTCGGTGCGGCGGATAGGGAACTCGGTGAACGTCACGCCAAAACCGTAATGGCCGGCCAGGGCCTCCAGCACCCGGACCCCTTCGGGGATGACCTCCCTGCCCATGCCGTCGCCCGGTATGAGGGCAATCCTGTTGTCCATGGTCGATACTTCTCACAGCCTGACGGCTACCTACTATGGCTTTGCGCTCACCAGGTCGATGACCGTCACCTCGGGCGGAGAGAGGAAACGGATCGGGGGTCCCCAGGTTCCCGATCCCCGGCTGACATAGAGTTGCGAGCCGCCGAGGGTCAACATGCCGGCGGAGCGTGGATACATCAGATCGATCAATACGGTGAAGGGAAAAATCTGACCCTTGTGGGTATGCCCCGAGAGCTGAAGATCGAAGAGGCCGACAGCAGCGTCATCAGGCAGGGGACGATGTTTCAGCAAAATCGTAAAAGCGGCTTGGGAAAGATCGCCCAGAAGGGATTTTTCCGAGACCTTGGCGCCCGTATCGAAACGATCGCCGGCCGGATCGTCCACGCCGGCGATATTCAGGGCCGATGACACCGATAGCGCCCGTCCCCGCAGCACCGTGAATCCGGCTGCGCGCGTAAACTTCAGCGCGGCCCCGATCCCGGCATAATACTCGTGGTTGCCCGTTACGGCATATTTGCCCAAGGGCGCCGTGATTTGCCGGAGCTGTTCGGCCAGACCGGCCAGTTCGTTCAACTGGCCGTCGACCAGGTCACCGGTCGATACCAGTAAATCCGGCTGGGCGGCCTGGACACGTGTCAGTATTCTCGCCAGCCGGCTGTGTCTGACGATCAGACCGAGATGAACGTCCGAAATCTGTACGATTCTCACCCGGCCGATATCGGGGGGTATTTTGGCCGACTGGATCGTGATGTGCTCGGTGCGGATATTGAGCGCCTGGAAGAATCCGAATATGGCGATCGTCAGGGCCAGAATCATCGGCGCAAAAAAAACCAGGCGCGCGGAGGGCATGAGGCGCGACAGATCGGACCCGATGGCGTTTTGGCTGATCAGCATCACAGTACGGTAAACATCCAGCACCAGAGCGCAGGACACGAAGAGAAACAACAGACCCATCCAGAAGTAGCCCACGTGGGCCAGGATGCGGGCGAGGATCGGCCAGGAATTTTTTTCCAGCATGCGCACCAGCAGCGGCGCCAGCACCATCATGATCATGAAAAGCGTCAAGCCGGCCAGGAGCAGTGGACCCGGTTCGAGCGCCCGCTTGAACTTGAAGAAGCCATAGAGATGCAGCAGGCTGTAAAGACCGAAAAAGGCGAGAAAAAAAATATGAACTCCTTTCATGGGGCGGGATCCTGAGCCGTGTCACTCAAAACACGATGGCGATTCCGGGCGGCGTGACCCTCTCGCCGGCAAGGGGCAAAGAGCGTTGGCACATGATCATGTTTCGTCCATTTTCCTGATGCAGGGCCGTGGGTGGAGCGGCAGTCGGAAGACGATGCCCCGAATCATGGGCCGACCCGGTGGGTTGCCCAGGGTGAATCGTCCCGAAACAAGATACCCAACATTGAAAATATCTGTCATTATAACAACCGCCGTCAAAAACACAATATTGGCCCTTGCAAGAGAATTTTGGAGCCGGTCCTCCGGTACGCCGGGCGCCGGCGGAATCGAACCGCCACCAGTCGGTCCGACGGCGCTGAAGGAACTTTTCCGGTAAAGGGTGGAAACGCTGTTTGAAAATCATTTTTCTTTACTTTTTCGTATAAATATCATAATGTTATACGGATGAAGCCAAGCGCACCGCATTCCAGAATCCTGTTCGACAAACGCGACCACGAACTGCTCGGCATCGTCACCGATGTTCTGAACCGGGACCGGACCCTCGCATACACCCGCAAGACCTATTACCCTTTTTTCCATCCCAGCGGCATAAAGGAATTGGCCGAGTCCAAGGGCCTGCGGATCGCCTATGCCGTGGTCCATCTTCTCAGCTCGCTCGAAATCGGAGGGGTCGACGACCGGCTCAGCGCCCTGCGCTCGCTGCACGACGAGATCCTGGACACCGCCGGCGGGATTTTGCCCCGCAACACGGCCCGGGTGTTGCTGGAGATCATGAAAGAGCTGGTCCGGGCCCACGGAGACTACCGCCGGCAGCTCGAGTTGGCCCATGACTTCCGCATCACCGCCGCCGGCAAGCCGCGCTTCGTGCGCCGGCAGCTGCGGCGTTACCACCTGCTCGAAATGCCGGAGGAATGGAATCAGATCGCCTTCGACGACCACGTTCACGATGTGAACACCAAGGGGCGCAAATCATCCACCCATTTGATCATGGATGCCTGGATCAAGGGGATCAGGCGCCTGCGGGTGATTCACTACAATTTTATCGAGCCGCGCTTTGCCGCCGAGCTGCTGGAGGCGGCCGCCATCATGGGGATCGATGTGCGGATCGGCATCGAGTTCTCCACCCGCTTCCGCGGCAAATACGTGCAGGTGATCTGGGTGCCGCGCGGATTTCCCGACCCCCAGGCCTTCTTGTGCTTTCTGGCCGAAGATCCCGTCATGCAACTGATGGAGGCCGGCCGCAAGGTCTCGGCCTATCAGCAGGCTTATGTCATGGCGCTGCTGCGCGAGTACAACCGTTCGCACCGGCTGGAAATAGCCGAGGTTTGCCGCATCAGCCTGCCGCCGGTCGATGAGTCCGCGTTCCTGAAATTTGCGGCCCTCGGTCAGAAGTCGAAACTGCACTTGTCCAAATTCTTGCATCAGGAAATTTTGACAGCCCTGCGGGAGTACGTCGCCGCCCTGCGGGTGCACTATGCCGGCGCCGACACCGAGCGGCAGCGGGAAATAGTCGATGAGATCGCCGCACTCGATTGTCTCGATATCGAGCATCTCGTGGAAGACACCCTCGGGCCGGATAAAAACAGGGCGATAGCCAACCCGAACATTCCCGCCGAGGGTCTCGATGTTCCGGAGCTGTTGCGGGCGTCCCCCTGTGAGCTGATTCAACGGATCACCCGGCTGCACTCCGGCCACCGCATCACCCTTAACCTCAGTAATCTCATGGTGGCGGACGTGCTGGAACTGCTCTACGACTGCGAGGGCATGATCACCCGGCTCGAGATTTTCAACCTGAAAGACTACGCCGCCGGCCAGACCGATCATCTGGCCGACATCAACGAGTTGCAGCAGGCGCTGAACGAGGGCAGCGTCATCACCCTCAAACGTGTCATCCGCAAGACGATCGACGGGCTGGAACACGCCGGCGACACCGACCGCCCCGAGAGGGTCCGTAAGCTGACCGCCATTTTGCACGATATTCTCTATTTCAAATCCCTGTACGAAGGATCGTCCCTGAAAGCGCGCATCGGCAGCGATTCCACCGGCCGGTCTCCGCGGGTTTACGGCATGGGATTGGCCGTGCTCGAGACACTGCCGCCCCGCGCACGGAAAGAGGTGGCTGAGCAGGCCGGAAAGACGCGCGAGTTCATTCCGATGACCATGACGGCTTTCCGGCGCCTGACCTTCGTGCCTTACGGGAATAACGGGCGGTTCTCAAGGTTTTTCAATCGCGCGGCGGCCCTGCTGCCGGTTTTACGCTGGCTGGGGTACAGGAAAATCGAGGACTGGCAGGTTCAGGATGCCTCGATCCGCATGAAAATACCCGGCAACATCGTCACCCTCGGCGGGGTGCAGAAGGAAATCACCAACGAGCTGTACCTCGAGCCCCCCAGCAGGGCGCCCCGGCGCCGGCGGCTTTCGTGGCGCTACCTGAACACCCGCTTGAAGAACGGCCTGAAGGTGTTGATCGGGTTTATTCCCGCCCTGGCCACCTTCGCGCTGACCAAGGACTGGTGGGTGCTGGCCTATGGCGGGGCGTTTATCTGGTTCGGCATTACCGGCCTGCGCAACATTTTGCAGTCGGTTTTGGGCGGCGGCGGCCTCCGGCGCTCGCCGCTGCTGCGCTGGAACAGTTACGTCAGCTGGGACCGCCTGACCGACTCGCTGCTCTACACCGGCTTCTCGGTGCCGCTACTCGACTACCTGGTCAAAACCGTTATCCTCGATCGGGGCTGCGACATCACCACCACCACCCATCCCTATATGCTCTATACCATCATGGCCCTGGCCAACGGCATCTATCTGTCCAGCCATAATGCCCTGCGCGGGTTCCCGCGCGCGGTGCTCGTGGGCAATTTCTTTCGCAGCGTGCTCTCGATTCCGATCGCCATCCTTTTCAACAGTGCCGCCGCCGCCGTTTTGGCCGCTGGCGGTGTTACCGGCATCGATGCCATTCTTCAGAAATGGGCCGCCATCATCTCGAAAGCCGCTTCGGACTTCATCGCCGGCATCATCGAGGGGCTCAGCGACCGCTTTACCAACATCCGCCTCCGATATCGGGACTATCGCAAAAAACTGGCCGACCTGCTGCGGGTCTACGCTCAACTCGAAATACTTTTCCCGGAAACCGGCACCCGCGACATTCTCAGCCGCCCCGGCCGCCTGGCGGCCAGGGACAATGCCGAGGCGCGCGATCTGGAAAAAATCATCATGATCCACGTCCTCGACATGCTCTACTTCTGGATGTACCAGCCGCGGGCCCGCACCGCCCTGTTGCGGCTGATCGAAACCATCAGCGAGGAAGAGCGCCAGATTCTGGTGATTTCCCAGTTTGCCCTGGACCGCAACCGCGAGATCAGCCAGATGTTCATCGACGGGGTGCTCGGAAAGGACTTCGCACGGGCGCTCTCCTTTTATCTTTCCCGTTCGCCGGAATACCTCGAGGTCATGAAGCGGCTGGCCGATTGAATCCGGCGTCGGGGAGACACCCTCCAGGCAGGTTGGAATGGAAATGACTGTTTCCAGGACAAAATGCTTCACTTTCTTGCCTCCGAACTGTTTACTCGATTACTTGTGATATGCGACGACGACCCGAGCCAAAGGCCTTGAGATAGAGATTTTGGGCGGCGGCACCGAGTTGCGGGAGTCAAGTGGATCTGTCGTCCTATGCGGTCCTGCCGAAACTTCTTTTAATAGGCATAATCTTTGGCGACTTGACGCGTTTATTTAAGGTCGTTTTATGGAAGATAGTGTTGACTTTGATCCTTATTCGGCGTAAGCACATGAAAATTCAAAAAAACACCTTGGGAGGAAAGAGGCATGAAGGAAATCGAGAAGATTTTGAAAACCGTATCGGACGGATTGAAACTGGCGGCGCAGGGCATCCTGTCGCTATCGGAAAAAGTCAACGAAGCTGCCAAAACGATGGGGACGGAAAAAAAGACCGGCGCCAAGTCAGGCGCGGCCGTGAAAACCAAGGCTGGGAAAAAAACCAGGACAAGTAAAAAGGCGGCCTCCGGCGCCAAGGCCAGCCGCGCGAAAAAGACCGCCGCCGATCAATCAATGACGGCGATCGACACTATTTTTGACATCGTCAAGAAGTCCGATGCACCGGTCGACAATGCCACGCTGAGAAAAAAGACCGGTTTCGAGAGTAAAAAAGTGGCCAACGTTTTGTTCAAGCTAAAACAGCAGGGGAAGATAAAAAGCGTGGGCAAAGGCGTATATGCCGCCGCCTGACATCTCCATATTATTATGAGCTTCAAGATAAAATTAGGGTTGTGTTATCGGTCGTTGGCGTATGATTATACAGCCGCCTCCTTCTGGCCTCGCCAAAATCTTTATCTTAGAGCCTAAAGATCGCAGCTTTCCGACCAGCCCCGCTGCCGTCACAGGGGGTGCTCGCCCAGCTTTGGGCGGCAGATGCCGTCGAGATGCTCGGCGATTTGAATGGCGTCTTCCATGTCGGCGACCGCCGCCAGGGCGCTCTGGGCTTCGGTCATCGTCAGGGCGGTGATGAACTGCTTGATGAGCGGCACCGAGGCGGGATTCAGGCTCAGGCGCGTAATACCCATGGCCAGGTACAGGATGACGCACTGCGGGTTGGAAGCGGATTCACCGCAGATGCTCAGCGGCGCTCCCATTCTGCGGCACACCGTGGCCGCTTCCCGCACGGTGGCGATGACCGCCGGGTGCAGCGGGTTGTACAGGGCGGACACTTTTTCGTTGTTGCGGTCCACGGCCAGGGTGTACTGCGTCAGATCGTTGGTGCCGATGCTCACGAAGTCGATGTGGCGCAGCAGGTGGTGCAGAATGCGCACAGCCGCCGGCACTTCGACCATGATGCCGAGCGCCAGGTTGGCATCAAACGGACGACCGGCCGCGGCCAGGCGGGATTTTTCCTCGCCGACGATGCGCTTGACGGCCCGCACCTCCGCCACCGTGGAAATCATGGGAATCATCAGGGCGGTCGGTCCCCGGGCCGACGCTCGCAGAACCGCACGAATCTGGACCCGGAAAATATCGTCGCGTTCGAGCGATATGCGCACGGCCCGCCAGCCGAGGTAGGGGTTGGCCTCCTTCGGGTAGTCGAGATAGGAAAGCAGTTTATCGCCGCCGACATCCAGGGTGCGAATCGTGACCGGCTTACCGGCGGCCCCGGCGATGATTCTGCAGTAGAGGTCGAATTGCTCCTCTTCACTCGGAAAGTCCCCGCGCACCAGAAAGGGAAACTCGGTTCGATACAGACCGATGTGATCCGCCCCATACTTGTGGACCAATTCGAGATCGGACAAAAGACTGATGTTGGCGCCCAGGCGACAGAAACGATTGTCGCGGGTTCGCGCCGGCAATGTTCGCAGACGATCGAGGCCGCGGAAATACTTTTCTTTCTCGATCCGCAGCCGGTCATACTCGCCGCGGATTTCCGGCGGCGGGTCGCGGAAAATCAATCCCGAGGTGCCATCGACGATTAAAGTGTCGCCCTCCCGGATCGAATCGAGGACGTCCGCGACGCCGATAATCATCGGGATTTCAAAAGACTTGGCCAGTATCACGACATGCGAGGTCTTGCCGCCGTGGGCCAGAATGATGCCGCGTAAATGCGGCTGGCGGAGCCGCAGGAGATCGGTGGCCGCTATGTCGGCCGCAATGACGATGGTATCGCCGGCAAACGCGGCCAGCGGAGATCTGCCGACCGCCAGCAGGTGCGCCAGAATCTGCCGGCCGGCATCCACGATGTCAGAACCGCGCTGCCGCAGATAAGGGTCGTTCATCCGGTTGAAGTGTTCCAGGTAGTGAAGAACCACCTGCTTCAGGGCGGCGGCCGCAGTGTAGCCGGCCTGGATGCCGTCGGTGATCTTACGTCTGAAAACCGGATCTTCCAAAATCATTAGATTGGCGTCGATGATGGCCACGTCCTGCGTGAGAAGGCCATCGGCATCGCGACGCAGTTCGTGGACGTCACGCCGCGCCGCCGAAAAAGCCTCTTCGATGAGGCCCATTTGCACCCGGCGGTCGGCAGTCACCTCCATTTTCACCTGGTCGAATCCGATACTCTGCGCCAAATAGTGGGCCCGTCCTTGCGCAAAGCCGCCCGAAACCGGCGTGCCTCTTATAACCGGTTTCTTTGCGATCGTGCGCGGGGTGTCGGCTCCGGTCGTTGCACGATGGCCGGCGGATCGATCGGACCCCTCTTTTCCAAGATCCGCGAGAAGCCCCGAATAGGCGACAGTTGCGGCCACCTGGCTGGTGATGGCGGAAAATACCGGGATGTCGTCCGCGGAAATGGAGGCTTCGTCTACCGTCTGGACCACCAGCACCCCCAGATTCTGCTGGTGATAGATGAGGGGCAGGCCTAAAAATGTGCGGTAGACCTCCTCGCCGCTTTCCTCGAAGTATTTATATCTCGGATGGGTCGCGGGGTTGCGGACGAAGACAGGCGCCATGGTTTCGAGAACGAGTCCCGCGAGGCCTTCGCTGGTATGCATGCGGACCGAACCCACCGCGGTTTGTTTGAGACCGACCGTGGAGGCGAGGCTCAAATGGTTGCGCTCCGCATCGAAAATATACACCGAGCAGACGTCAATGGCGAATCGCGCAGCCACCAGTTCGACGATGGTGTCGAGCGTTTTGCGGGGATCCCGCGATCCGGTGATCACCCCGCAGATTTCTTCCAGCAGGTGAATTTTTTGGCGTGGCATAGGTGAGATTCCGATAAAATTCCCGACGAGTCGATCTATGAAGGTTCATGGTCGTCGCTTCGATTAAAAAAGCACCAGATGACGAGACCCATGCGGCGAGCGCTTCCCGAGTTATTACAGCCGTCACCTGCCAAAGATAAGCACGGCGCTACCGGGCTTTTTTAACCGTATCGATGACAGGTCTCTTTCATGTGAGCCCCTTTTTATCTGGGTATACACCCTGGAGAGCCTTTGAGGGCGGATAATGAAACGAGGGTGCTGCAATGTCAAGCCACAAAAGGCGACCGGATTTTGTACCGGACGGCAGCGGTTTGCTTCTGGCGCTGCCGACGGCCAACCAGCGACGACGCCGGCGGGGACCGGCTGAAATCGAAGGCGAGCGCCCCTGATCGGTATACTAACTTTTATATATTAATTCAATTAGTTATATAATAACAACTGGCACGAATCGCCGATTTATGGTATAAATAAAATTAAAATCATGGCAGTTGTTTCGTGAATTTCAACTGAGATCGCCTAGGCGCGGAGGCCGGTAAAAATGGTGGCACGACGAAGAGACATGACGGACAACGGCGGCCGGCGCCGGTTGGCAGACCGGCGCAAGCGCTCATCGGCCGACCACTTTCCGGAACGCCGGTGGCATCGACACCGCCGGAGCGGTTCGGATCGCAGAATCGCCCTGATGCTGCGGCTGCGCCAGGACCTGGAAAGAAGAGACGCTTACCTGGAACTCTATGAAGAACCGGCGCCGGTAACCCTGGAGAGAATATGAGCCCCTCTGGCGGACAGCGACGCTGGTTCGCGCGGGCAACGCTCGGGGACACCCCACCCGGCGTCCATCTTTGAGCGAGTTGCCGCTTTAACGATCGGAATCCCGCACTCATCTGGCCCCTTATTACCCCGTTACCCCATATCCCCTCCATGGCGGCGTTAACCGCGGCACGCATAACGAGTGTCCCTCCACGATCTTTTTGGGACCAATTGAGTTCCTTTCTTTTTCAAAATCAGATACGAAATTCAGCTGATTTTCGGCGCGGGGCCGTCCCATGGCGGGAGTTGCGGTGGCGCGTAAATTAGGCCCGGCCGTCGCCGGAAATCCGCTGCGACCGGCCGTCCAGCGGGACAAACGACCCTGACCGCCCCCGGTCCGGCCGTTGGCGCCCAAACGCCGCATCGCCGACCGGAGACCTTGGCACCCTATTGTCAAATTCTCCGAATGGTATTAAGGATTTCAATACCCGGCGGGTGAAAAAAAAAACCTGTGACCTGGGAAAAGCCCGGTCGCGGCCGGCGGTGGTCGGGAGGAGGTCGGATGAGGAATTTAAAAATCAAAAATATCTGGTATCGCCTGCAAACCAGCTTTTGGTTTCTGCCGGCTCTTATCGCCGCGGCGGCGATTGGGCTCTCTTTTATCTCCATCGCGGTGGACAGGCTCTACCTTGGCCGGGAAGGCCTTCGCCTGTCATGGCTCTACAGCGGCGGACCGGATGGCGCCCGCACGGTCCTATCGGTCATCGCGGGCTCCATGATCACCGTCGCCGGCGTGGTTTTCTCGATCACCATCGTGGTCCTTTCGCTGGCTTCTTCCCAGTTCGGACCGCGTCTGGTCCGAAATTTCATGAACGTCAAGGCCAATCAGATGGTGTTGGGCACCTTTGTGGCGACCTTTATTTACGGTATTCTCGTGCTGCGCACGGTCGACGCCACGGACGGTGCTAAATTCGTCCCCAGCCTTTCCGTTACGATCGCCGTGGCGATGTCGCTCTTGAGTTTGGGGGTACTGATCTATTTTATCCACAGCGTTTCGGAATCGATTCAGGCGCAGCACATCATTGCCAGGGTCCGCAATGATCTGGACAGCGCCGTGGAACGCATATTCCCGGAAACGATCGGTCATGGAAAAGATCGTTTCGAAAATCTGGTGGAACGGGAGTATGATATTCCGAGGACCTGCGGTCCCGTGGCCTGTCAGGTCAGGGTGGAGAAAAGCGGTTACCTCCAGGCCGTCGACAGCGATGCGCTCATGGATATCGCCGTCAACCAAAACCTGCTCATCCATCTCGGATACCGCCCGGGCGACTTTATCACCCGCAACGGCATTCTGGTGACGATCTGGCCCGGGGCGGCGGTCGACGAGAAGTTGTCAAAAAAAATCAACGCCATTTTTATCGTGGGGTCGGAACGGACGCTGGAGCAGGACGTGGAATTCGCCGTCAGCCAATTGGTCGAAATTGCCGTTCGCGCCCTCTCGCCCGGCATCAACGACCCGATTACCGCCATTACGTGCATCGATTGGCTGGGAGCCATTCTCTGTCAACTGGCCAACCGTAAAATGCCCCCGTCCCACCGCTACGACGAGCAGAATCGGCTGCGAATCATCAGCAAGACCTATACATTCGGCGGCATGGCGAATGCGGCTTTCAACATGATTCGCCAGAACAGCGAAACCGTTGCGGCAGTATCGATTCACCTGCTGGAGACCATTGCGATCGTAGCGGATCAGACCAGCAGAAAAAAGGATCTGGCCGCCCTCCTGCGCCAGGCCTCCATGGTGGTCAACGGGTGCAAAAAGAACCTGACCGCCGATGAAGATCGTGCGGATCTTGAAAAGCGCTACGAAGCGGCCGTTAAAGCCCTTGAGCATGACCCCACCCGGATCGAGCCAAGCCCTGAATTTCCCTTTCAGCAATAAGAGGAGCACCGGCTTGAAAATTAATTTGAAAGGTAGAGTGTCCCGGCAGTGTCGCGTTGATCTTTTAAGCGTCCTCGGCCTGGTGTTGATGCTTGCCTGGGGTTATCCGCCGGCGGCCGTTGCCGTGGGTGCGGCCAAGGAGGCCGACACCGCGGCCGACTCCCAGGTCCTGCCGGTCAAGGCCGGCTCCGATGCGGCGCTCGCCAAACGGCTGCGCGCGGTCCTCGACAATATCGAGGATTTCAAAAACGTCAAAATCGATGTCAACGACAGCGTCGTGCGGCTAACGGGAACCACGCCCAGCAAGGAAGCTACCGAAAAGGTCGCCCGGATGGTGTCCCGGTTCGAGGGCGTCGTTTATGTGGACAACCAGATCCAGGTGGAAACCAGCGTCGAGACCCGGGTCAAGCCGGCGGTCTTCCGCATGCGACAATACCTCAAAGAGGCGGTGCAGAAGGTGCCGGTGATCGGGGTGGCGCTGGTGGTGCTCATCGCCTTCTGGCTGATATCGCACCTGGTGACGCATTGGGAGTATCCTTACCGGCGGTTGGGATTGAACCGGCTCTTCCAGAACCTTATCCGCCAGTTGCTGCGCAAGGGGATTTTCCTGCTCGGCGTGTTGTTGGCCTTCGACATTCTCGACCTGACGGCCCTGGTCGGAGCGGTGCTGGGCACCGTCGGTGTGATAGGACTTGCCCTCGGCTTTGCTTTCAAGGATATCGTCGAAAACTACCTGGCCGGACTGCTGCTCAGCATCCGGCGGCCGTTCGATCTGAATGATCTGGTGCGGATCGAATCCAATGAGGGCCGGGTGATTCGCCTCACGTCCAGTGAATTGATCCTGATGACGCTGGACGGCAACCACGTGAGAATTCCGAACGCGACGGTATTCAAGAGCTTCATCTATAATTACAGCATCAATCCCCGCCGCCGCTTTGACTTCGGCGTCGGCGTCGGCGTGGATGTGGATTTGGTGGCGGTGCGGGACGTCGGCTGCGGCGTCTTGCGAAAAATGGAAGGAGTGATGGTGGACCCGGCGCCGTTCATGATTGTCGAGGAACTCGGCGACTACAACGTGCTGGTTCGTTTTTACGGCTGGGTCGACCAGCGCAGCGCCGATTTCGTGAAGGTCAGGGGCAACGCCATTCGGCGGGTCAAGCTGGCGCTGGACGAAGCCGGCTTGGACATGCCCGAACCGGTCCAGACCATCCGTCTGCAGCGGTTCGGAGCAGGGCCGTCCAAAACGGCTGCGGTACCTGCCGCGCGGGCGCGAAGCGCCGCCGAACAAGAGGCAGAATCCGTGGATGTGTCGCCGGACACCCAGCTTGACCATCAGATCAGGGAGGAACTGGCCACCGCCGATGAGCCCAATTTGCTGACCGACTCATGATGGGGCCATGCGGACGGGTTACGGGGTGTGGGTTACTGGATACGAACTGCGGGGCATGGGTAACGAGTTTCCAGTGTCAACATAGCCGAACCAGGTAAAAGCCATGAGAGTATTCCAGGTCCAGGACGACTGGTCGATCGATAATTTGACCTTGACGCAACGGCCCGAACCGGCGCCGGGTCCCGGGCAGGTGCTGTTGCGGATGAAGGCCGCGGCCTTGAATTACCGCGATTTGCTGGTTCCGCAAAGAGGTTACGGCGCGCTGACCGGCACGCTGCCGCTAATCCCCATCTCCGATGGGGCCGGCGAGGTTGTTGCCACTGGTAAGGGCGTACGCCGCGTGAGTGTCGGCGACCGGGTGTGCCCGCTCATGATCCAGAGCTGGATCAGCGGTCCGCCGACGGCGGACAGAATCATGGGCACGCTCGGAGGTCCGCTCGACGGGGTCATGGTGGAGTACATGGTGCTAAGCGAGCAGGGCGTCGTTAAAATACCGGAGCACCTCGCCGAAGAAGAGGCGGCGACCCTGCCGTGCGCGGCCCTGACGGCCTGGAGTGCCGTGGTCACCGACGGTCGGGTCAAGGCCGGCGACCGGGTTCTCGTGCTGGGGACCGGTGGAGTAGCGTTGTTCGCGCTGCAGTTCGCCAAGCTGCAGGGGGCGCAAGCTATCGTGATATCGAGCAGCGATGCAAAGCTCGAGCGGGCGGCAAAGTTAGGCGCCGACGATGTGTTCAATTACCGGTCGACTCCCGAATGGGGCAAGGCGGTCAGGCATTTGACCGGCGGCGAAGGCGTCGATCTTATCGTCGAGGTCGGTGGTGAAAAAACCTTGCCCCAATCTCTAAAGGCCGTTCGGGCCGGCGGTACGATCTGCCTGATCGGCGTATTATCGGGTGCCAACATGAGTGGCAACCTGGGCCTGATCGTAACCCGTAAGGTGCGCCTGCAGGGTATCACGGTGGGCAACCGCGACGGGATGGAGGCCATGCTGCGGGCAATTTCGCAGCACGCGCTGAAGCCGGTCATCGATAAGACATTTGCTTTTGAAGAACTCAAAGAGGCGCTCGGCTACCTTAAGCGAAGCGACCATTTTGGTAAGATCTGTATCCGGTTTTAATGTCCCATTCGGGAAATGCCGCATCCACCCCATTTACGCTGGAAGCAAACGCGATATTATCAAGGGCAGAGCACATGAATCAGAAAAACGATTTCTTTTACTGGCTGGGTGGGGGCACGGAAACCTGCGAGCACTGTGGACAACTTTACGTTTATGAGATGGAGTTCCGCTGCGGGGCGTGCGACCGGCCGGTGTGCCCGCTGTGCGCCCGGGCGGAGTGGGGCGAGAAAGCGGCCTGTCCCGAGTGCTGCCGCGAAGAGCAGAAGGAGTGAGCCATGGCCGTGCGTGCGATGTGGAAGGCCCGCATCCGTTTGCGGGACATCACTGTGCCGGTGAAACTGTTTTCGGCCATCGAAGACCGCAAGGTCCATTTTCGGTTGCTGCACGCGAATGACGGCGTGCCGGTCACCCAGCACATGGTCGATCCCCGCACGGACGAGCCGGTGCCGGCGGAGTCGATCCGTCGCGGCGTCGAAACCGACCCCGGCGAATTCGTGATGCTCACGGCTGAAGAACTGCGCGCCCTGGAGCCCGAAGACTCGCGGGAGATCGTAATCCAGCAGTTCATCGATGCCACCCGAATCGGCCGCCAGAGGTACGACCGGCCTTATTACCTGGGGCCCGACGGGGATCCGCAAGCCTATTTCGCCCTGGCCGAAGCGCTTGATAAAGAAAACAAGACGGGGATCGCCCGCTGGACCATGCGCAAAACGACCTACCACGGCGCCCTGCGGTGTCGTGACCGGTACTTGATGCTGACAACACTGCGGCCGGCCGGTGAAGTTATCGCCGCTTCCGAGCTGCCGCGCCCGCAAGGCCGGCCGCTGGACCAGCGCGAACTTAAAATGGCGGTGCAGCTCGTACAAGCGCTGGAAGGCAACTTCGACCCGCGCCGCTTTCAGGACGAATACCGGCAGCGGATCCTCGATTTTGTGGCCAGAAAAGCGCGCGGAGAAACCGTTTCGTTTCGGAAGGTTCCCCGACGCCGGGCAGAGGTCGTCTCACTGGCCGACATGCTGGAAAAAAGTGTCCGCCAGGTCAAGAAGGAGCGTAAAATTGCCTGACCGCGCTACGGATGACATCGGCCGCCGGGCGCTGTGGTCCGGGAGCCTGACTTTCGGACTGGTGAGTGTTCCGGTGGCCCTTTTTCCGGGCAACCGCAGCCGCCGGATTTCACTGCGCATGCTGGCGCCGGACGGGACCCCGCTGCGGCGGCGGTATTACTGCCCGCAAGAAGGACGCCCCATTCCACCGGGCGACATCGTTCGCGGCTATGAGGTCGAAAAAGGAGCGTTTGTTGTCGTCACGGATGCGGAACTCGATGCTCTGGAGCCGGAGAAATCAAGGGAAATCGACTTGCGTCTCTTCGTGCCGGTCGACCAGATCGATCCTGTTTATCTCGATCGCACCTATTTCCTCGTGCCCACCGGCGACTCTCCCAAGGCCTATCGACTGCTGGCCGCCACCATGGAAAACACCGGCAAGGCCGGCATTGCCACCTTCGTGATGCGCGGCAAGGAATACCTGATCGCCATCGAGGCGCAAAACGGGGTAATTTACGCCGAGACCTTGAGGTTTGCAGCGGAAATCCGCACGCCCGATATGGTAGGGTTGCCCGCCGGCGTGCCGGTCTCCGCCGCGAGGTTAGCGGCGCTGCGCCAAGAGATCCAGGCCGCGGACGGTGAGGGTCTTGGGCTCGACGATCTGCGGGACCACAATGCGGAGCGTCTGCGGGAACTGGTCGAGCGCAAGCGGGCGGACGGAAAGGCCGTCGTGCACCCGGTCGAAGAGGAGCCGGTGACCGAAGGGGCGGAAGTGATCGATTTGATGGCGGTTCTCAAACGCAGTATCGAAGACCACGGTTCCCCGCGGCCTCGCCGCCGCCCAACCGCCCCCGACCGGTCCGCGAAGGCGGCGGCCGATGACCTGCGCCACCAGAGCAAGGCAGCGCTTTATGCCCGGGCGACCGCGAAGGGACTGCCCGGTCGAAGCAACATGAGCAAAGAGGAGTTGATCGAGGCCCTGCTTGACAGGAACCCGTGAATTTCCGCAATGACCCCCCAACCTTGCCCGCCTGTTTCACGCTTGACCTGAACTCTTCTCGCCGTCCCCGACGTCACTGGATAAATTCCTCGTCCTGCGGGCCTGCCATGCCGCATTGTCGCGTTCTCCAGCATACCGCATCCCGCGGTTGAAAATAGGTTCAAAACCCCATTTAAACACCCGCCGGGAAATGCATGATGGTAGATATCGGCCGAGGCGAATCCCCTGCAGTCGCAGGCGTGTCGATTTGGCAGTGAATCGGCCCGGCGGCCACCGGGCGTCATGGAAAAGGAGACAGAGTGATGGATACAGGCGAAGTCGTTGTGATCACCGGCGCCTCCGCGGGTGTGGGGCGGGCAACGGTGCGGGAATTTGCGCAGCGGGGGGCTGCGATCGGTCTGATCGCGAGGGACCGCGACCGGCTCGAACAAACCCGCCGGGAGGTTGAAAGCGACGGCGGGCGGGCGTTGGTTCTGCCGGCCGACGTGGCCGATGCGCCGGCGGTCTTCGATGCAGCGGCGAAGATTGAAGAGACTTTTGGACCCATCGATATCTGGGTCAACGGTGCCATGACGACTATTTTCTCGCACTTCACGGATATCACCCCCGAGGACTATCGCCGCGCCACCGAGGTGACCTACCTGGGAGCGGTGTACGGCACCATGGCGGCCCTGCGGCACATGCGCCGCCGCCACCGCGGCACGATCGTTCAGGTCGGCTCCGCCCTTTCCTATCGCGCCATTCCCCTGCAAGCCCCCTACTGCGGGGCCAAGTTCGCCATCCGCGGGTTCACGGATTCGGTGCGGACCGAACTGCTCAATGAAAAAAGTCCCATTCACATCACCATGGTTCAGCTCCCCGCCGTCAACACCCCCCAGTTCGCCTGGTGCAAGACCCAGCTGCCGAATCACCCGCAGCCGGTTCCGCCGATCTTTCAACCCGAAGTCGCCGCACAGGGCATTTACTGGGCGGCCCATCACCGCCGGCGGGAAGTTTATGTTGGCCTGTCGAGTGCAGGCATCATCTGGCTCAACAAGTTTTTTCCGCATCTTCTCGATAAATATCTGGCCGCATCCGCCGTCAACGGACAGCAGTCGCCCGAGCCGGTCGCCGCCGACCGGCCGGAAAATCTGTACCATCCGGTAGCGGCCGACTATGCCGCCCACGGCGAGTTTGATCGACAGGCGCACGGGAGGAGCCTCCAGTTCTGGATGACCACTCACCGCAGGTCGCTGCTGGCAGCGGGGGGGCTGATAGCGGGCATAATTCTGGGCAGCCGGTGGCTGGTGAAAAAACGGAATACCGCGTAACGCCGAAAAAGGGCGGCCGATCATGGAGTGCACTCTGGGAGCACAGGCAATAAAATGGTTTCTATTGCTCATCGGCTCGGATGCCAGTTCGATCAGCATTATTCCGAAGTAGCCGATGCGGGTGGATCCGCCATCGACTGCTTTTACTTCCCAACGACTTATCGGAAAGGAGCTTGTGCGATGAACAAACCGATCGGACGCCGACGCTGGGCGATAGCGGAAGGATACATCCCATCCTGGAGCAACGGTCCGGAACCGCAGTTTACAAGTCATGAAACCGTCTGCATTCTCAATGCGTCGGACACGGAAGCCCACGTGAAGATAACGGTTTACTTCTCGGACCGGGAGCCGGCCGGTCCCTTCCACATCAGACTGCCGGCCCGCCGGACGCAGCACGTGCGCTTCAACAGCTTGAGCGATCCGGAGCCGATTCCCACCGACACCGATTACGCCAGCATCATCGAGTCCGATGTCGAGGTGGTGGTGCAGCACACGCGTCTGGATTCGCGTCAGGCGGCAAACGCACTGCTGAGCACAATCGCCTATCCGATTCCGGATTGATTTCGAACGATGGAAGGAAAAAGTTTTATGCGTCGATGGTATGTGGTTTGGTCCGTGCTTTTGATCTTGAGCCTGCTGGGATGTTCCCATGAGGCGCAGCTGCCGGTTGCGGCCGGAACCGGTCCGAATCCCGAACTGCCGCCGCCCGAAAAGCATCTGATCCCCACGGTCAACATCGCCCCGGCTGCGGGCTGGCCGATGGGGGCGACACCGACCGCCGCCGTAGGAACCAGTGTGGCGCTTTTCGCGGACGGGCTCGATCACCCGCGCTGGCTCTACGTGCTTCCCAACGGCGATGTGCTGGTGGCCGAGACCAATGCACCGCCCAAACCCGAGGACGGTCAGGGACTCAAGGGCTGGATCATGAAAATGGTGATGAAAAAGGCCGGGGCCGGCGGCAAGAGCGCCAACCGCATCACGCTGCTGCGCGACACCGATGGTAACGGGCGATCAGACGAGCGCTTCGTTTTCCTGGAGGGGCTCTACTCGCCGTTTGGCATGGTGCTGGTGGGAAACGATTTCTATGTCGCCAACACCGATGCCCTCGTGCGGTTTGACTACCGGGAAGGCCAGACCCATATCACCGATCGCGGGGTTGCGGTCATGCCGCTGCCGGCCGGACCGATCAATCATCACTGGACCCGCAACGTCATTTCCAGCCGGGATGGCGCCAAGCTCTACGTGACCGTCGGCTCGAACAGCAACGTGGCCGAAAACGGGATGGAAAACGAAGAAGGGCGGGCGGCCATCTGGGAATTAGACCGTGCCAGTGGACGGTATCGCCTCTTTGCCTCCGGGCTGCGCAACCCCAACGGCCTGGCCTGGGAGCCGGACAGCGGCGCACTCTGGACGGCGGTGAACGAGCGCGATGAACTCGGCAGCGACCTGGTGCCCGATTTCATGACCACGGTCCGGGACGGCGGTTTCTATGGCTGGCCTTACAGTTACTTCGGCCAACACGTCGACACTCGCGTTCAACCGCGAGACCCCGACCTGGTCGCACGGGCGATCGTCCCGGATTACGCCCTCGGGCCGCACACCGCCAGTCTCGGTCTGGCCTCGGCGCGCGGCACCAGCCTGCCGGCGCGATTCGGCAACGGCATGTTCGTGGGGCAGCACGGCTCCTGGAATCGCAAACCGCACAGCGGCTACAAGGTGATTTTTGTGCCGTTCAGTCAAGGCAGGCCTTCAGGTGCGCCGGAAGACCTCCTGACGGGATTCCTGAGTGCCGACGGACAGGCGCTGGGCCGGCCGGTGGGGGTGGTTTTGGACGGACATGGCGCGCTGCTCGTTGCCGATGATGTCGGCAACGTCATTTGGCGCGTCGCCGCCGCCGAAAATGATCGCGCAGGTCAAAACGATACGAATGGATACCCGGGACTCACGCGAAAATAGCGGTCTGCTAAAGGGCTGGACAGGGCGCCGCGAACGCGATGCGCAGACACTGAAAATCCGCTGTTTTGTTGCGGCTTAACAGCTTGCCGATCAGGCGATCCGGCGTCTGATACGGCGAACGACATGTTTCCGAGGCCCTTAAACCGGTGCCAGCGACCCGAGGCCGAATGGGCACCCACAAGGAGGATACCATGGCAGAGACAGCAAGTGACTTTTTGGTTCAACGACTTCACGAATGGGGAATTCGCCGGATCTACGGTTTTCCGGGCGACGGCATCAACGGTGTTTTCGGCGCCCTCGGGCGGCACGAGGACAAGATCGAGTTCGTGCAGGCGCGCCACGAGGAAGAAGCGGCGTTCATGGCCACGGCGCATGCCAAGTTTACCGGCGAAGTCGGTGTTTGTATCGCCACCTCGGGACCAGGCGCCATCCACCTGCTCAACGGCCTGTATGACGCCCGCAAAGATTCGGTTCCGGTCATGGCTATCGTGGGCCAGCAGGCCACCACCGCCATGGGCGCCGACTACCAGCAGGAGGTCGATCTGATCAGCCTTTATAAGGACGTGGCGCGGGAGTACGTGCATATGGTCACCTCGCCGGCCTCGATGCGCCACATGGTCGATCAGGCGCTGCGGATCGCGAAGGCCAACCGCACGATTACCTGCGTCATCCTGCCGAATGACGTCCAGGAGATGGAGGCCGTGGATAGTCCGCCGCGCTCCCACGGGCACACCTTCACCGGCGTCGGCTACTCGGCACCCGCCGTCGTTCCGAAGGAGGCCGACCTGCAGCGGGCCGCCCAAGTGCTCAACGAAGGCCAGAAGGTGGCCATGCTGGTCGGTGCCGGTGCCTTGCAGGCTACCGACGTGGTCCAGCAGGCCGCCGAACTCCTGGGTGCCGGGGTCGCCAAGGCGCTGCTGGGCAAAGCCGCCCTGCCGGACGATCTGCCTTATGTGACCGGTTCGATCGGCCTCTTGGGCACCAAGCCGAGCTGGGACATGATGATGAACTGCGACACGGTCTTCGTCGTGGGCAGCTCGTTTCCCTACTCAGAATTCTATCCGAAAGAAGGCGAGGCCCGCGGCGTGCAGATCGATTTGCAGCCCCGCCGCCTTTCCCTACGGTATCCCATGGAAGTCAATCTCCATGGCGACACGGCTCTGACCTTAAAGGCGCTGCTGCCGCTGCTCGAAAAAAAGGAAGATCGCTCGTGGGTCGAAGACATTCAAAACTGGGTCAAGGACTGGTGGGAAGTGATGGAGAGCCGGGCCAAAATGGAGGCCAAGCCCATCAACCCGCAGCTATTGTTCTGGGAGTTGTCGCCGCGTCTGCCCGATAATTGCATCATTACCTGCGACTCCGGATCGGCCGCCAACTGGTATGCCCGGGACCTGAAGATCCGGCGCGGCATGATGGCATCTCTCTCCGGTGGGCTTGCAACTATGTGCCCCGGGGTCCCTTATGCGACGGCGGCCAAGTTCTGCCATCCCGAGCGGGTGGTGATCGCGTTGGTCGGGGACGGGGCGATGCAGATGCTGGGCAATGCCGCGCTGTTGACCATCTCGAAATACTGGCAGAAATGGGCCGATCCGCGGCTTGTAGTGATGGTGCTGCACAACAACGACCTCAATCAGGTCACCTGGGAACAGCGGGTGATGGCCGGAGATCCGAAATTCGAGGCGTCGCAGAACCTGCCCGATTTTCCCTATGCCCGCTACGCCGAGTTGTTCGGGCTCATGGGGATTGGCGTGTCCCGGCCCGATGAGATCGGTCCGGCGTGGGAACGGGCGCTCTCTGCCGACCGACCGGTCGTGATCGACGCGTTGTGCGATCCGGACGTACCGCCCCTGCCGCCGCACATCACCTTCGAGCAGGCCAAGGGGTACATGTCGGCCATGGTAAAAGGCGATCCGAACCTGATGGGTATCGCCAAGCAATCGTTTAAACAGATGACCGCCAATTTTTTGAGTCGGAGTAAAAAGTGACAATGAAAAATACATCGATCCAAAAAGTCTCCGTCAACGCCTACAGGGTCCCGACCGACAGGCCGGAGTCCGACGGGACCCTGCGTTGGGAGGCTACGACCATGGTGACGGTTCACGTTGACGCCGGCGGTAAAACGGGATTCGGCTATTCTTACACGGCCGCGGGCGCGGTTCCGGTGATCCGCTCCAAGTTGGGTGAAAAGATCCAGGGCCTCGACGCCCTGGACGTACCCCGTTGCTGGGCGGTGATGACCGCCGAGATCCGGAACATGGGCGAGGCGGGAATCGCCCGGATGGCGGCTTGTGCCGTGGATGTCGCCCTCTGGGACCTGAAGGCCAAGCTCCTCGATCTGCCGCTGGCGCTGCTGCTCGGTCGCGTAAGGGATAAGGTGGCCGTTTACGGCAGCGGCGGTTTCACCTCGTACACCATCGCAGAACTGCAAGATCAGCTATCGGGCTGGGTGGCCGCTGGAATACCGCGGGTGAAGATGAAGATCGGGCGGGACCCGGCGAAGGATCCGGACCGCATCCGGGCGGTGCGCGAAGCGATCGGGGAAAAAGCGTCCCTGTTCGTGGATGCCAATGGTGGCTACGATCGGAAGCAGGCGTTGGCCATGGCCGAAAGGTTCGGTGATTCAAACGTTACCTGGTATGAAGAGCCGGTTTCTCAAAACGATGCCGAGGGGCTGCGCTTTATTCGCGAACGCGTTCCACCGGCGATCGAGGTGACGGCCGGCGAATACGGATTTCTTCCCGACGATTTTCGCATTCTACTCCAATCCGGGGCGGTGGATGTCCTCATGGCGGACGTCACCCGCTGCGGCATCACCGGTTATATCCAGGCGGCGGCGCTGTGCGAGGCGCACCACATCCCTCTGTCCTCGCACTGCGCGCCGGCGCTGCACCTGCATCCCTCCTGCGCGCTCAAGCCGGTGCGGCACATGGAATACTTTCACGATCACGTACGGATCGAGCACATGCTTCTGGACGGGGTGCCGGAACCGGTGGACGGTTTTCTGGCCCCCGACCTTTACCGGCCGGGGATCGGGCTCGAGTTGAAGGCGGCGGATGCCCAGAAGTATGCGGTGCGTATTTAGCCCCTTTAGGAGGCGGAAAAATACCTATTTCCATCGAGGGAGAGAAGAAAAACGATCCCTCCCCCTCGATGGGGGAGGTCGGGTGGGGGTGAATCGGCCGCGACCCCACGCTGTCACGTCCATCCACATTCCGTCAACCCGATCACATCGGAGGCAGCCATGAAAAGTACACCTCACGCGAGATCCGACAGCTGGCGGTCGCTGGAAAAAGAATTGATCCGTGAGGTGGACGGGGAGGTGCGCTTCGATTCGACCACCCGCGCCATCTACAACTGCGACGGGTCCAATTATCGTCACCTGCCCATCGGGGTCGTTCTGCCCCGCACCCCGCAAGCCGTCGTTGCGGCGGTTGCCGTGTGCCGCCGGCACGGCGCGCCGCTGCTCTCGCGCGGCGGCGGCACGGGACTCTGCGGCCAGACCTGCAACGAGGCGGTCGTCATCGACTTTTCGAAATATCTGAACAAGATCCTTGAGATCGATGCCGTGCGTAAAATCGCGCGCGTTCAGCCCGGCGTTATCCTGGACCAATTGCGCAGCCAGGCGGAGAAGTTCGAGCTGACCTACGGGCCCGACCCGGCCACCCACACCCACAACACCTTCGGCGGCATGATCGGCAACAACTCCTGCGGCATCCATTCGGTCATGGCCGGCCGCACGGCCGACAACACCCACGAACTGGAGATCCTGACTTACGACGGCCTGAGAATGCGGGTGGGACCCACTCCGGACGAGGAGCGCGAGCGGATCATCGCCGCGGGCGGGCGTCGCGGCGAGATTTACGCCGGGATGACGGCCGTGCGCGACCAGTATGCAGACCTGATCCGGCAGCGCTATCCCGACATTCCGCGGCGGGTGTCCGGCTACAACCTGGACGACCTGCTGCCGGAAAAGGGATTCAACGTCGCCCGTGCCCTGGTCGGCAGCGAAGGAACCCTGGTGACCATTCTGGAGGCCACGGTGCGGCTGGTTTACAGCTGGCCCGGCCGGACCCTGGTCGTACTCGGCTATCCCGATGTTTTTGCGGCTGCGGATCACATTCCCGACATCATGTCCCACGGCCCGGTCGGCTGCGAAGGGCTCGACGACAAGCTGATCAGCTTCATGAAGAAAAAGCACCTGCACCTGCGCGACCTGCCCCTTCTGCCGCAAGGCAAGGGCTGGCTGCTGGTGGAAATGGGGGGCCACGACAAGGCCGAAGCCGACGAGAAGGCCCGCAAGCTGATGGCCGCCTTGAAGAAAACAACCAATCCGCCTCACATGAAACTCTTCACCGATCTTGCCGAAGAAAAAATGGTGTGGGAAATCAGGGAATCGGGCCTGGGAGCGACCGCCAACATTCCCGGCGAGCCGCTGGCCTGGCCGGGATGGGAAGATGCGGCGGTGCCGCCCGATAGGATCGGCGACTACTTGAGAGACTTTCGTGGCCTCATGGATGAATTCGGCCTGGATGCCGCCCTTTACGGTCACTTCGGTCAAGGGTGTGTCCACTGCCGGATCACCTTCGATCTTTTTTCCCACAAGGGGATCCAAAAATACCGTGCCTTCATAGAACGGGCGGCCGATCTCGTGGCGGGCTATCAGGGTTCGATCAGCGGCGAGCACGGTGACGGCCAGTCGAAAGCCATTTTACTTTCGAAGATGTATGGCGAGGAGCTGGTCGAGGCCTTTCGAAAATTCAAATCGATCTGGGACCCGGAATCGAAAATGAATCCGGGCAAAATCGTCGATCCGCAGCCGCCCGATGAGAACCTGCGGCTGGGCACCGACTATGCGCCCTGGCAGCCGGAGACGTTTTTCAAGTTTCCGGACGACGACGGCAGTTTTCAGCGGGCATCGCTCAGGTGTGTCGGGGTCGGCAAATGCCGCCGGCCGAAGGATGCCTTCATGTGCCCGAGCTTTATCGCCACGCGTGAAGAAAAGCACACCACCCGCGGGCGCGCGCGGGTGCTTTTCGAGATGTTCCGCGGCGACTTCATCCGGGACGGCTGGCGCAGTGAAGAGGTGCGCGAAGCGCTGGAACTCTGCCTTTCCTGCAAGGGCTGCAAGTCGGAGTGCCCCGTCAATGTGGACATGTCCACCTACAAGATGGAGTTTCTCCATCACTACTACCACCATCGGCCGCATCCGCGCCATCACTATGCCCTGGGGTTCATGGGCTATGGGGCGGCCATCGGCAACCGGATGCCCGGCCTGGTCAACTTTTTCACCCAGACGCCGGGGGTGAAGGACGGCGTCAAATGGATGATGAACACGGCCGCGGACAGGCCCCTGCCGAAATTCGCCGCGGAGTCGTTCGTCGACTGGTTTCATCGCCACCGCCAGCCGGTGGACGCCGATGCCCGGTCGGTCGTCTTGTATCCGGATGAATTCAACAACTCTTTTGATCCCGAGGTGCTGAAGGCGGCCGTGCGGGTGCTGGGGCGCTGGAATTACCGGGTTGTCCTGCCCGAAAAGGCCCCTTTTTCGGCGTTGCCGCTGATGCATTTCGGCTTTCTGGGTCTGGCGGGGCGAAATCTCAGCCGGACCATCGATCTATTAACGCCCTTTGCCCGGCAGGGGATTCCCATCCTTTTTGTCGAGCCGAGCGTGGCGGCCATGTTCAAGGACGATCTGTCCAAGATCTGGCCGCACGATCCGGACGTGGCGCGGGTGGTCGAGCTGTGCGCGATGATGAGCGAGTTCATCCAGGAAAATGATTTAGAACTGCCACGGCTGAAAGGGCGGGCGATCCTGCACAACCACTGCAATCAGAAGGCGGTATTGAAACCAAAGGCCGTGCACCATGTTCTGAAAACGATGGGGATCGACTTCGAGGAACCGCAGGAAGGCTGCTGCGGCATGGCCGGATCGTTCGGCTATGTCAAGGAGCATTATCCCCTGAGCCTCAAGATCGCCGAAGAGCATCTGCTACCCGCCGTGCGGCAGGCCGAAGCCGACACATACATCGTTGCCGAGGCTTTCAGCTGCCGGACTCAAATCAAGGACGGCTCCGAACGCCAGCCGATGCACACCATAGAGCTGGTGCAGTATGCTTTCCGCAAAGCCGACCTCGATGCCGGCCGCGCCCTCGATCGGAATGTGGAAGGCGATACTGTCCCGCACCGGCGGCACGCGCGGTTGTGGACGGCCGGCCTGTTCGGGGCGGCCGTGGCCGGTGGCGTAATCCTGGCCTACTGGATGTCAAAGAAAGCCAAAGAAAGTGAGATGTGGACCGCTACGGAATAATTAGTTATTCTGGGCGCGAATGCGAAGCGTTGTGAGGCACGGCATCAATTACTTCATCTTTTTCAAGATTTTAACATTCAGCTCCTGCTCCCCGAATTCTATCGCTTGCCGCCGGTGGTCTTCGGGCATGGCGATATCTACCCTGTTTTCAAACCGTTCGGCGGTTCGATCCGACACGCTGCAGATGCCGACGTTTTCGATATCCAGCAGGGTGCCCAGCGGTACGAAATTGGCGGCGCAAATCTTTTCGCCGGCCTCGAGCGCCCGGCATATATCTTTTCCGCTGGCCGCAAGGCACGGGCGGCCCGAGGTCTGGTTCGGGTCACCGACGTTGTAAGCGGTAACGGTACGGACGGTTTCGCTCACAATTTTATAGCCGTCCAGTTGAGAAGGTAAAGCCGATGTGGAAAAAAACACGGTAACAACCGTGCTGAAAACACTCAACACCGTTCGGGTTTTTAAGTATACATTCCAGGACGAAAGGATTTCCGGCACCAGTTTTCCCTTTTAATCGAGAATTTTCCGGCTCAAAAAATAATGACGCCGATGATCCCAAGGATGCTCAGCACAACGGCGATGGCGCCGAAGACGATGGCCAACAGGCTGATGATGCCGCCTCTTACCCGCGGAGAGGCGGCGATGATCATGCCGAAAACCCCCGCCGGCACCGAGATCATACCGGCTATCAGACCCCAGATCGGGTGACCGCTGAAAGTAAAAAAGTAGCTGGCGACTGCCGCGATGATTGAAATGGTTGCTGCCGTGCCCCTGCGCTGGTCCATATTTAACCGCCTCCCGCTAAATGAGATCGTTTTGTACAGTTAAAAGCTGATTCAGACGCGATCCGCGTTCTTCTCACCAGAGCCGGCATTCTCTATCAGCCCGGTGGCGATGGCCGTGGCAGCCGATAGGCCCGCCACCCACAGCCAGGGGGAAGTTCCGGTCACCTCCGGCAATGACCGCTTTCCGTATGTACCGGTCTCGATCACCGGCTTAAGGGCCGGGTAGAGCTTGACAAAGGCCAGGGCGCCGCCCAGCATGCCCAGCGCTCCGGCCAAGGCGTCTTTGTGGCCGGCGCCCACGGCCGCCATGCTGGTTCCGGGGCAGTAGCCCAGCAGCGCCATGCCCGATCCGAAAAGCGTGCCGCCGATGACGACCCCGCCGACATTAAACGGCTTAACCTTGACATCCGCCAGTCCGAGTGAGTTCAACAGATGAACGCCGATGGCCCCCACCGACGACGCTGTCGCCATGATTTTAAGGACCGTGGCATCCCGCGCGAGCAGTTGGCCCGTGATCGCTTCGTGCTCCGCGGCGCGTCCCTTGTGCAGCAGAAATCCAAAAGCCACGCCGGTCCCCAATCCGAGCAGTATTTTTCCGATGGGCTGTCGCTTCATTTTCCCCTCCCGAAAAGTAGCTTCGAAACGGCCGCGCCCGATGCAAACATGATCGGATCGAACAGCCAGCTCGACGCCGCGAATTGCATGGTGCCGCTGATGCCGTGGCCGCTCGTGCAGCCCTTGGCCATCCGCGAGCCGAACATCATCAGCGCGCCGCCGCCGACAGCTGAAGCATAGCGCAATGTTCGCGAGCGCCCGACTTTTTCCCGCCAGATTCCGGGAACCGCCGGCGGCTCACGGTCATTCGAGAGGCGGCTGCTCAACAGACTGCCGAGCAAAACGCCGCCGACCAGCCCCATTTCCCAGTCGATTTTCGGGGCTTCGCCGCGGGCCTCCCTGTACTCATCGACGGTCATTTTCTCGGGGGCGATTTTTTCCGCAGCCATTGCGGCGGTGTCCTCGAAGGCGGTGGTGATGCCCAGCGGCCGTTTGGCCGTCAGCATCGCCACCGTCTCCAACGCACCGATAGCCGCCCCGACGGCATAGGGCGACCATCTCTTTTTTCTTAAAAACGTCATTTAGAAACCTCCCAAGCGATTTGAGCCTCTTGGCGTTATCGACTGCGTGGTGATGTCGCTGTCACAGGCGGTGCCGGAGACATCGAATCAAATAGGTGAAATGATGCCTCCGGATCGCAGCGGATCACACCCGCGCCGCCTTCGGTGCGCGCGGACCGGCAATAAGCCAGATGATCAATCCCACGACCGGCAGGATCAAAATCAGCAAAGTCCATAGTAACTTCGAGCCGGTGGACGCATCCGGTGCGCGGAAAATCTGGATGATGGCCCAGACGTCCGCGATAAAAATAATGATTCCGATAATGAATTCCATGTGATCTCCTTTGCGGTTGGTAGAGTTGTTTTGTTTGAAATAGTTCTTCTCAGCACCTTTCGGCGGATTCATTTTTCTTCATCACCCTCGCCGGCGCTGACGATCCTGCTCATCCGTTGACGATGACCCCGCCGTTGGGGTGCAGAACCTGGCCATTGATGTAGGAGGAATCCTCGGTGGCGAGAAACAGGAAGCAGGTCGCCACCTCGTAAGGTTGGCCGGCGCGCTTCATGGGCGCGCTCTCCCCGTGATGCGCCGTCTTTTCATCCGAAAAGCTGGCCGGAATCAACGGCGTCCAGATGGGGCCCGGTGCAACGGCATTGACGCGGATCCCCTTGTGGACGAGATTTTCGGACAACGACCGGGTAAAACTGGTGATGGCCCCCTTGGTGGAGGCATAATCCATCAGTTTCGGGTGCCCCATGTAGGCCGTGATGGAGGTGGTGTTGACGATGGTCGCGCCTTCTTGAAAATGGGGCAGGGCGGCGCGCGTGATGTAAAACATGGAGAAAATATTGGTGCGGAATGTTTTCTGGAGCTGCTCGTCGGTGATCTCCTCTAAGCTTTCGCAGATGTGCTGCTCGCCGGCATTGTTGACCAGGATGTCCAGGTGGTTGAAACGCTCCAGTGTTTGGCCGACCGCAGTGCGGCAGAATTCGGGGTCGCCGACGTCTCCGGCGATGGTGAGGCACTTTCGGCCGATCTCTTCGATTCTGGTGCGGGTGCTGCGCGCATCTTCGTTTTCGTCGAGGTAGACGATGGCGATGTCCGCGCCCTCCCTGGCGAAGAGAATTGCGGTTGCGCGACCGATCCCGCTGTCGCCGCCCGTTATGAGGGCGACCTTACCCTCGAGCTTTCCGCTCGGCCGGTAGGCCGGATTTTCGACCTTGGGTTTCGTTGTCATCTGCGATCTTTCGCCCGGCTGCTTTTCCTGGTGCTGTTCGGGGAAATTGCCTTTCTGCTTGTCTTTGGGGCTCATGCCGACCTCCTCGAATAATCGTGTACAAATAGGTGTTGCCGTTCGGACGACCCTCGCGGAACATACTGTCTCCCGCTAGTCCCTATAATTATCCGTCACCGCGCAAAATTTCAAAGGCGGGAAAGCCTGTATTTTCACGACGGCGGCATAGTACATGATGGGCGGTTGAGGATTACGGTGCGGGGGGGGCACGCAGTCGAGGTGCCGGGTCATTCGAGCGGTACAAACCGACTTACGGTGAAGGTGTTTCAATAATTCGCTGATTTCAGACCCGCTCTACAGGCAATTGCCCATATACTTCCACCCGTGTTTGGTTCAGAATCGCCGTCATCAGTCTGAACATCGACGCCACTGAAATGGCGATTCCAGGGAGCAGATCACATGAAAAAAAGGATAGATACCGCCACCGGGCGCATCATTTCAGTGCAGGAAACACGGTTTCGGATGGTGACCGCAGATGGTCGGAGCTTTCTTTTTACGCTGGGTCACAACGCCTTTGCCGCCGAAGCGGACCTGATCGATCTGCGCAAGGCCCGCGCGTCGGTCACTGTTGAGTACGAGGGCGAGCCCCAGCTCGAATCCGGCGTCGCACGTTCCCTCCGGGTCATCCGCTGGAACCATGCGACCTGAAAACCGGCGCACTCGATGCGGCAGGAAGGCGCCGCGGGCGTAGCGTCCTTCACGGGAGTAACTTGCAGATGGCCACGCTGGACAAATCACTGAAAGACCGTTTGGACAGGATATTAAAAGACTGGTCCATCCCCCGCCAGCTTGCCGGAGAAGATCCTCTGGGCGAAGCGGCCCGATCCGAGGCGTCGCGCAGATTGCGGCCGCGGCTGGAGGAGGCCGATAAGGTCGGCACCAGCATCTGCCCCTACTGCGCCGTGGGCTGTGCGCAGCTGATCTATGCCAAGGGCAACGATATCATTCATGTCGAAGGCGATCCGCGCAGCCCCATCAACCAGGGGACCCTTTGCCCCAAGGGTGCGGCCGTCACCAGCTGGCTGCACAACCCGAACCGCCTCACGACGGTCAAATACCGGGCCCCGCACAGCACCCGCTGGGAGGAGCGTCCCCTTGACTGGGCCATGGACCGCATCGCTTTTCTGATGAAGCGCACCCGCGATGAAACCTTCGTGCGCGAGCTGCCGGACGGCACCACCGTGAACCACACCATGGCGATGGCCGAACTGGGGGGCGCCACCCTGGACAACGAGGAGAATTACCTGATCAAGAAGCTGTGCGCGGGCGGGCTGGGGATGGTGTGGGTGGAGAACCAGGCGCGGGTCTGACACAGCTCTTCGGTGCCCAGTCTGGGCGCCACCTACGGTCGCGGAGCCGCCACGACCGCGCAGTGGGATCTGGCCAATGCGGATTTCGTGATGATCATGGGGTCGAACATGGCCGAGTGCCACCCGATCGCTTTTCGCTTCGTGCTCCAGGCCAAGGAAAGGGGCGCCACAATCGTTCATGTCGATCCCCGCTTCACCCGAACCTCCGCCCTGGCCGACATTTACGCCCCGATCCGCTGCGGATCGGATATCGCCTTTCTGGGCGGGCTGATCCGCTACATCCTCGAAAACGATCTGTGGTTCAGGGAGTACGCCCTCAACTACACCAACATCGCCACGATCATCGAAGACGAGTTTCAGGACACCAGCGAGCTGGACGGCCTTTTTTCGGGCTGGAGCGATGACTCCCGCTCTTACAAGGCCATGAGCTGGCAGTACAAGGGCGATGAGGTCCCCTCCGCCCTGGTCGAGCATCACCTGAATACCGGATCTTCCTACAGCGAGAAGCTCAGACGGGCCAGCAAGGGCCCCCCGCAGGTGGACATGACGCTGCGGCACCCCAACTGCGTCTACAATATTCTGAAGCGTCACTATGCCGCTTACACGCCGGAAATGGTGGAGAACATCACCGGTTGCCCCCAGGATACCTTCCTCGACATCGCCGCGGCCATGACCCGCAGCAGCGGTCCCGGGAAAACCGGCGCCTGGTGCTATGCCGTCGGCTGGACCCATCACACGACCGGGGTCCAGATGATCCGCGCGGCCGGTATCATTCAGGCGCTGCTGGGCAATATCGGTCGTCCCGGCGGCGGCATCATTGCTCTCCGGGGCCATTGCAGCATTCAGGGCAGCACCGATATTCCGACCCTCTACGACATGCTGCCCGGCTACCTGCGCCACCCCAACGGACGCAAGGAATACCATCGGACCTTCGCCAACTATCTCGATGTGGAAACCATTCCCTTCGGTTACATGCACCGGTTCCCGAAGTTTATCATCAGCCTCTTACGGGCCTGGTATGGGGATTATGCCACACCGCAAAACGAGTGGGGCTATCAGAACATCCCCAAGATCATGGGCGATCACTCCCAGCTCCCCATGACCCTGGCGATAAAGGACGGAACCATCCGCGGGCTGCTTCTGATGGGGCAGAATCCGGTCGTGGGCGGGCACAACAGCCACATGATCCGCATGGCGCTGCCGAACCTGGAATGGATGGTCGTGCGCGAGACTTTCG
Source organism: uncultured delta proteobacterium (assembly GCA_963779885.1). Lineage (GTDB taxonomy): Bacteria > Desulfobacterota > Desulfobacteria > Desulfobacterales > SG8-13 > JARFQH01. The sequence continues at coordinate 67,809 of CAWAAN010000010.1, forward strand.
AAAACGAAACGGCCTCTTACTGGTACAAATCACCGGAAGCGGCCGACGGACGACTTAGGCCCGAGGAGATCAAAACCGAAATGTTCCTGCTTCCGGCGGCCCTGCCGGGCGAAAAGGACGGGACCTTTACCAACACCCACCGGCTGATTCAGTGGCACGACAAGGTGGTCGAGCCGCCGGGTGACTGCCGCTCGGATTTATGGTTCATATACCATCTGGGGAAGCGGCTGAAGGCGCTGTATGCGGACAGCACGGCGCCGCAGGACGCGCCGATCAAGACGTTGACCTGGAACTACCCGACGGCCGGTGTGCATGCGGATCCTTCGGCGGAAGCGGTGTTAAAGGAGATCAACGGCTACACCTGGCCCGGGCGCAAACAGCTCTCCAGCATCAAGGACATCCGGGACGACGGCTCCACCGCCAGCGGCTGTTGGATTTACTGCGGCGCCTACCCCGGCGAGAAACAGAACCTGACCCGCTCGCGCCGGCCGGATGGTCCCGACGGACCCGGTTCGCACCGCGGCTGGGGTTTCGCCTGGCCTGCCAACCGGCGCATCCTTTACAACCGCGCCTCGGCCGATCCCGACGGCAACCCATGGTCCGAAGAAAAAAAATATATCTGGTGGGACGCCCAAAAGGGCCGGTGGACCGGCCGCGACAATGTCGATTTTCCGAAGAAAAAGGCGCCCGGTTATGCGCCTAATTGGGCTGAAGATCCCAAGGGGATGCAGGCGATCGACGGCAAATCCCCTTTCATGATGATTTCCGACGGCAAGAGTTCGCTCTTCGTGACATCCGGGCTGTCCGACGGCCCGCTTCCCACGCATTACGAACCGGTCGAATCGCCGGTTAAAAATCTTTTATACGGGCAGCAGGACAACCCGGCCGCCAAGAAGTGGGACCGTGACGACAATTTGTATCACGCGGTCGGCGACCCGCGTTATCCGTATGCGATCACAACCTACAGACTCACCGAGCACCATTCCGGCGGCATTCCCACCCGGATGGTGCCCTCCACGGCCGAGCTTCAGCCGGAATGTTTCGTGGAGATCCCCCCGGAACTGGCCCGCGAAAAGGGCGTGAAAAATCTCGATTGGGTCGTGCTCGAAACGGCCCGCGGCCAAATCGAGGTCCGCGCGTTGGTGACCCGCCGGCTGCGGCCCTTCGACATCGGTGGGCAGCGGATTTACCAGATTGGGATGCCGTTTCATTTCGGCTGGCAGGGCTATGCCACCGGGGCGATTGCCAACGTCCTGACCGCGGTGGTCGGCGATCCCAACACGACCATTCACGAGGGCAAGGCGTTTACGTGCAACCTGTACAGGGGGCGACTGAAATGACAGCTCCGCTCTATCCGCCTCGGGTCCATCCCCGGGCGCTCGATTATCCGGACAGCATCCTGCCCGGGCCGATTGCCGATGAATCCGAGCTGACGGCCGGCGTGGTCATCTACCCCGGAAAAGCTTACGGATTCTTCACCGACACCTCGCTGTGCATCGGTTGCAAAGCCTGCGAGGTCGCCTGCAAAGAGTGGAACCTGCTGCCTGGCGACCGGATTAAACTGAGCGGCATGAGTTACGACAACACCCGCAGACTGTCGGCAACGACCTGGCGCCACGTGGCCTTCATCGAGCACATCGGCCATAAAGGGGACGGCCGGCCCACCGCTCTTAAATCCTTTCAGAGCCACTGGCTGATGATGAGCGATGTGTGCAAACACTGCGAAAGGGCCGGGTGCCTGGAAGCCTGCCCCACCGGGGCCATTTTCCGGACCGAATTCGGCACCGTTGTGGTGCAGCATGACATTTGCAACGGATGCGCTTACTGCGTGCCGTCCTGTCCCTTCGGGGTGATCGACATCAGTCTCAAAGACGGCAAGGCCCACAAATGCACCCTGTGTTACGACCGCTTGAAAGGCGGGCTCGAACCGGCCTGCGCGAAGGCCTGCCCGACCAATTCGATCCAGTTCGGAGAGGTGACAAGGTTGCGAGCAAGGGCCGATCAGCGCCTCGAAAACCTGCGCCGCCTCGGAAGAACCGATGCCTACCTCTACGGCGTGCCCGGCGCTCCGGGTGCCACCGGCGGCATCCGGGGGTTGAACGCTTTTTTTCTGCTTCTGGACCGGCCGGAAAACTACAACCTGGCGGTCGCCCCGCGCCTGCCGGCGATCGGGACCAAGAAAAGTCTCGGGCGCGGTGCCGCCGTCCTGGCTGGTGTCCTGGTGGCGGGCGCCCTGATCTTTGCCCGAAAACATCGTCGGGGAAAATCGCCGATTAGCGAAAAGTGAAAGGGAGGCGCTGGCATGGCCGCCGCAAAGAAAAACCATTCCGCGTCAAATACCGGTGAAATCCAGGGCATGAGGCGCGGCGCGACACCCATGAACACAAATCCTCTTCATTCAGACGGGCGCCCCGCAACAAACCGGGCCGACACCTATTATGGCATGTCCCCGGTCAAGCCCAGCTATTATCACCTGAAGACGGCCCTGAGCTACTATGCGGAGGCACTCGGCGCCGGCCCTCAACTTCTTGCGGCCGTCATCGAACTGGTCGGGGAGCCAGGGGATCGATCCCTGACGCGCATCGGCCGCTACCTGGCCCTCGGCAGTTCTCTGGCCGCGCCGGGGCTGCTGGTTTCGGAACTCCATACGCCGCAGCGCTGGTTCAATATGCTGCGCATTTACCGGCCCACCTCGCCGATGTCGATCGGCAATATGTCCTTGACCGCCTTCGGGCTTTTGAGTGCCGCTGCGGCGGCCGGCCAACTGGTGGAAGATCTGGGCTACGCAAAACCGGGTCGTTGGGTCGGCCGGATTCTGTCCGTTCCCTCGGCCCTGGCCGCTACAATGGTTTGCCTTTATACCGGGGCCGAACTGCAGGAAACCTGCACGCCGCTGTGGGCGAGTGCCCGTCCGCTTCTTACGCCGTTATTCGGGGTCACGGCCGTCGCGACGGGCACCGCCGGCCTGATAATGGCGGCCACGATTGCGAAAACGCCAGCGGGGAGCCTGCGCCGTGCGGAACAGTTTTCACTCATCGTGCACGGGCTGCAGGTCGTTCTCGTCAAAATCGTGGAGAGCAACTGGCGCCGCCTGCCATCCACGCGTTCCTTTCGCGACTCCCGCCACGCGCTGACCTGGCGTTATGGTATTTTGGGCCTTGGGACTCTTTTTCCGCTGGGCCTCCGGCTGCAGCGACAGTGGGCCGGCCGGTCGTCGACCGGCGGCTCTCTGGCGGCTTCAGCGGCGAGCCTGGCCGGCGGGTTCTTCGTTTATGCCACGACGCTCGAAGCCGGAAATCAATCGGCCGCGGAGGCCACCGATTATTTCGAGTCCACAAGTCCGCACAGCCCATCGCCGCGCGGCCGGTTGGCGATTGTTGGATTTTCCGTGCTGGCCGCCGTCGGCCTCGCGTTGTTCTTCAGAAGAAAAGGAGACAAAGGGTCATGACCGTCGCCACCCGTAACCGCAGTGAAGGAACCAAAGGCCGATCGACGACCGCGCTGGTGCAAGACGCCGTTGACGTAGTTAACGCGGCGCTCGACACCGACTCCACTTTAATAAAAAAGGAGATCGAGGCGGTCGAAGAATGTGTCGTCAGGCTGCGGGACCATCTGATCGCGCATCTTCGCCGGCAAGGCGCCCAACAGGCTGCTGCCCTGCGACCGCTGCTCGAACAGGTGAATATGGCCCTTAGCCTGGTGGTCAGCATCGAATATCCCGCCGGCGGCATCCACCGCGAGGCACTGACAGAAACAGGTGCGGTGCTTTCAGGGCTCTTGGCGCGCGCCGCTGCGCCGGCCTCTTGAATAACGGGTCGATTCACCATTGCTGGGGGGAACTTCACGCTTCTTCCTGCGCATACTCTTGCGGCGTCACGATTACGTTGGACTTTTTCGTGTCTGCAGCCTCCGCGCGCGCTCGGGCCAGCGTGTCGGTCACCTCATCGGGGGTTGTGGCTGTGCGCGAGGGTTCTCGTTTTTCGGATTTTCCGTAAAGAAGCGCGGCCACGCCTATGACCAGTCCCGCCGCAACCAGGCTCACGCCGACGTACATGGCGGTTCTCGTCGCGGTATCGGCGTCGGCGGGGTATTCGTTATGGATGACGGCATCCGCCGTGCCTTTTATCTTTGCGCCGGTTTGGGAAGCGGCCTCTCGCGCCTTCATTTTTATCTTTTCACCGGTTGACTTCGCCTCCGTTTTAAGTTCTCGAATCGTCTCCGATGCTTTTTCCCGGAGGTTGTCGACGTTATCTGCCAGTCGATCGACGGTGTCCTTGGTCGGGGTGCTTTTTTCACCGGAGGAACGTGCAGCTGAATTTTCCATTTTATTTCCTTCCTTTTGAGGTTGTTCAAAGATGATCACATTTATCTTAAAAAGCAGGTGAGGATTATATATAACGCTGATTTTTTTCCCTGAAAATGGGGTCTTTGCCGTATATGCGTGCCGTGGTCGCAGGCGATGGGATCATTTGGCTTCAAAAATACAGGAATTCCAGCATTGTGCCGGGGCAGAAGACACCCGATAATCTCCGAAACTATAAAAAAAGGAGGTTCAATTATGGCAACTTACTCTCGCAGCGACGCCCGGCAAGCGGACGAACGCACGGACGTCACATCCGAAGAAGTCAATGTAGGGGACACCGAGCGCATCCTCTCGGCGCTCGGCGGTACGGCTATCGCCATTTACGGCCTGACCCGAGGGTCGATGGGCGGCATTGTGACAACCGCCCTGGGCGCGATGCTGCTGCACCGCGGGACGACCGGTTATTGTCCGCTGTACGCCCTTTCTGAAATCGATACCACCGATTCGGAAGAGGGAAAAGTCATCGATATCGCGGAGGTCTTGACGATTGGGCGTTCGCGCGAAGACGTCTATGCTTCCTGGCGCGATCTCGAAAAATTGCCTCGTTTCATGCACCACATCGAATCTGTGCGGCAAACCGGTGATGGCCATTCGCAATGGACCGCCCGTTTGCCGAAGGGGATGGGCACAATAGCCTGGGAAGCGGAAACCACCGAAGACCGGGTCAACGAGAAAATCGCCTGGCGGTCCCTGGGGGACGCCGACGTTCGGAATTCGGGCGAAGTCCTGTTCAGAGAGGCTCCCGGAAACCGGGGTACCGAAGTGAAGGTCCGCATCGAATATCGTCCTCCGGCCGGAAAGCTCGGCCGCATCGCGGCTGGTTTTGCCAACCCGGCATTTTCCGGAATGATTCGCGAAGATATCCGCCGCTTCAAATCTCTGATGGAAACTGGAGAAATCCCGACGACTGAAGGTCAGCCCACAGGCGCTTGAAACCACCTGCAGAAAAGAAGCGCATTCAAACGAAAGGAAAATGAAGATGAAAGCACTTTGCTGGTATGGAACCCACGATGTCAGGGTCGAAACAGTGCCGGACCCTGAGGTACTCAATCCCCGCGATGCCATCATAAAAGTATCATTGACCGCCATCTGCGGCTCCGACCTCCACCTTTATGACGGCATGATCCCGACCATGGAAAAGGGCGACATCCTCGGCCACGAATTCATGGGCGAGGTCGTCGAGACCGGACCCGAGGTCAAGAAGTTGACAAAGGGGGATCGGGTCGTCGTGCCATTTCCGATTGCCTGCGGTAGCTGTGCGTACTGCGAACGGAAAGAATATTCTCTGTGCGACAACTCAAACCCCAATGCCTGGATGGCTGAAACCGCATACGGGTATTCGGGCGCGGCGCTCTTTGGTTATTCCCACATGCTGGGAGGCTATGCCGGCGGGCAGGCCGAATACGTGCGGGTTCCGTTCGCCGATATCGGTCCGATCAAGGTCCCCGAGACGCTTTCCGACGAACAGGTGCTTTTCTTGTCGGATATCTTTCCGACCGGTTACCAGGCCGCCGAGAATTGCGATATTCAATCGGGCGACACCATCGCCGTCTGGGGCTGCGGTCCCGTCGGCCAATTCGCCATCCAGAGTGCCTGGCTGCTCGGGGCTGAAAGGGTCATCGCCATCGACAGGATTCCCGTCCGTCTCGATATTGCCCGGGAAAAAGGAAAAGCCGACGTGATCAATTATGAGGACGAAAGCAGCGTGTTGGGTACCCTGCGGGAGATGACGGGCGGGCGCGGTCCGGACGCCTGTATCGACGCGGTGGGGATGGAAGGCCACGGTTTCGGCCTGATGGGTAAGCTCGACCAGGCATTGCAAACCGTGCGCATGCAGACGGACCGTCCGACGGCCTTGAGGGAAGCCGTGCAATCCTGCCGCAAGGGCGGTACCGTTTCCATTCCGGGCGTCTATGGCGGCATCATCGACAAAATGAACCTGGGGTCTGCATTCGGGAAAGGGCTTACCTTCAAAATGGGCCAAACCCATGTGCAACGCTACCTGCCGAAGCTGCTGGGGCATATCGAAGCAAACAAAATCGATCCCGGTTTTGTCATTTCGCATCGACTGCCGCTGGATCAGGGGCCGCAAGGCTACGATATGTTCCTGAAAAAACGGGACGGCTGCACCAAGGTGGTTCTGAAGCCCTGAGGCCGCAAGAGTGATATTAATTATATAGTGGCGCAAAAAAGCCCTTGGCCTCTTACGTTAGAAAAGCCAGAGGATCAGCAGCCTAAGGCCTCATGAAACAATAGTGTGATGATGAATGTGGTCCCAAAAACTCCGAGGGGTCCAGAGTTCAAGGGTTCAAGGAAAAACTCGAAGGGTCTTTTTCACTCGATCCCTCGGGTCCTTGAATCCTTGAGCCCCAAGCCTTCGGCTATAGCCGAAGGTAGTTGACTTTCGGTTAAGCCTTGCGACCGATTATTTGGACTCCCCGGCTTCTTGCTCGACTTTGCCCCGCCGTTCCAGCCAGCGGGCCAGCAACCAACACACGAGGGCCCAACTGGCCCCGAGGCTCCACCCCGCCAGAACGTCGGTCGGCCAGTGCACGCCCAGGTAAACCCGGCTGAGTCCCACCGCCAGGGTGATGACCAGCGCCAGAAGAATCAGATAGGCCTTCAGCCGTCTGCGAGGCTGGTGGCGCGCCAACAGTATACCGAGCGTCAGATAGGTCACAGCCGACATCATGGCGTGGCCGCTGGGAAAACTGGCGGTATATACGTAGGATTCGTGCGGCACCAACTCGGGCCGTGGCCGATCGAATCCCGATTTGAGCAGGAAGCTCAGCGCGAGACCGAGTCCCACGGCGGCTATCAGAAAAACAGCCGAGCGGTTCTTGTGCTGCAGAAAAAGAAAGCCGGCCGAGGCCAGCGTGAGAAAGGACAGCACCCCCACCCCTCCCAAAGCGGTAAAATCCCGTCCCATTTCTTCGAGCCATTTAGGCCCGAGCGGATCCGATAAATCCCCAGGGTTGCGCATCGCGATGATCAACTTGCGGTCCACGGCATGGGTCTCGCCCTCGATAACCTCGTCGCTTAGTATCACAAATCCCCACAGACTGCCGGCGATGATAAGCACAGCCATGAGCACGGCCGGTTCATGCCGTCCCAGACGGCGCATCCAGTCGATGATGACCGCGAGACCCTTTTTCGCGGGTGACGGCATAACTCCTCTCGTTTAATGGCAACATGGTTGCCGCCTTTAGCGTCAGGAGGCGGAAACCCCAGGATTCGGATCCTTATGACTTCAGGCGGCCGTTTCCGACCGCCTGAAGACGGAACCCACACGTCAATTCGGCTCGAGATCCAGAGAGATCTTCCTTGCTGTTTACTGATTCTTTTTTTGATCCTCTGAAGCCGGCGGCTGAGATTGCTGAGATGTCGATGACTGCTTATTCTGCTTCTGGGTTTGGGCTTGATTCTTATCAGCAGGCATTACTTGGCCCCGGTTGTATGCGGGCATGCTCTCGAGTTGTTGCTCGGTGCCGGGATACATGACGTAATAGGGGCCGATATTCTTGAGCTTTTTAAAGGGGACGGCCACTTTTTTTTCGCCGATGCCTAAGAATCCGCCAACATCGATGATGGCATAGGTGATGCGCCCACGGCGGTTGATGACCAGATTCTCGATTTCGCCAACATCTTCTCCGTTCTGCGTTCGCACGTTGGCATCGAGAATCCTCTCCATGGATATATCGGATCGGTTGTTTTCACCATAGTATCCCCGACCATTATCCTGTGAGCCTTGCCAGCGGCCTTGAGAGCGGTCCGACTGGTTTGATTGCCGATCGGCCTGGCTCTGCTGCCATTGCATGCCGCGGTCGTTCTGATCATACCCATAGCCACGACCATACATTTGGTGATATCCGCGCGGGGGATATCGGCCGTCGTTGTCGTAGGGACCGTAAGAGTAGAGCGGAGGGGGCGGGTAATACCCAGAGCCGTAACCATATCGAGAGCCAGCGTACGGCCGGTTCCGATAGGCGTCGCGCCCGTAACCGTAGGATTGGTAATCGACTTCCGGCCTGTCCTCCAGCTCTTTCTTACTGCCCTGAAAGACGGCATACCCCTTATCGGCGTCGTAGGTCAGGTCCTGGGGGGAAACGGCCACCGTTTTTTCACCAATACCCAGAAAACCGCCGACATCGACCAGATATTCTTTTATCTTGCCATTACGTTCGAAAAGAACATTGGTGATCTCGCCCACGTCGTCGCCGCTTTTCGTCCGGATGCTCATGTCGAGCACGTTTTCGGCCATCATATCCGGATCGCCGCTTTTTTGGTCGGCGGCATAAACGGCGCCGGCCAGAAAAACAATGCCGAATACAGCGGCTGCCAGAATTCGGACTGCTTGTGACGTTTTAATTGAATACATTGGCTCCTCCTTAGTTTCAGAATACTGTCGCCCGTGGCAGAGCGGGTGTAAGGTTATCGGGTGTCATCACACCGCTGCTGCACCACGGAGGTGGACGGCCTGCGGCCGCCGGCTCCCGGAAATTGCTCATGCATGGCAATCTCAACATAGCCAAACACGAGGGGCCGGCATATGGGATGAATCCATTATTTGATCATAAAATATGGAGTACATTGGAGCGTGGGCAAATTTTCACCGTGAAAATCAGGTGACGTTTTTTGCCTGGCGGACAAGATAACGCCGGCGGACCGCCTGGGCATAAGTACCGAGGCATTCCAAAATACATTGTGGACACTATTTATCCACCCGAATCTCGGACCTATGATGTGGTCATCTGTTGGCGTGCGATGTTTTCAAACGCCCATTCATTCTAATTTTTACTCTAATTTTTACTCTAAGGAGGTTTTCCAATGGTAAAAAAGACAACGGCCGGGCAGCACTACACTGACGAAAATCCGTCTCAGGGCCGAGCTCGGGACAGCGATCGCCCGCAAGAGGATGTTATCAACAGAATGGCGGACCACCTGAAGTCGCGACTTTCCGAACGCGTCGTTTTGTCCGGCGTAAAACTGCGGAAAACCGCCACTGCCCTGCGAAACACCGGTAACTGCTTTATCGATGAGGATCAGGGCATGATCGGAGACTACGTGACGACCGCCGCCGATCGCATTGAACAGTTTTCAAGCTATCTCCAGGACACGGCGCTCGATGAGTTGAAGGAGGACGCCCGGAGGCTGGCTCTCAATAAGCCGTGGCTTTTTATGGGCGCCTGTTTTTCGACCGGTGTCTTGCTGGCCCGCATGCTGAAAGCCTCTCAGCCCAGAAGTTGATAAGTTCTCAACCTGTCTTTGGGCGACTTTCGACGTCGAAGGGGCCATAGCGCATCAACCTATAATCGCAGTTTTTATAACGTAACAGGAGGCAAAAAATGACCCAGAATACAACCACCTCCGGTCAGACTGAAGAACCGGCTGTCGTTAAAACGAAAAAAGAATCTACTCGCGTCAAAGAAGCGGTCCGGGAAGTCGAGGATAAATATCAGGATGTGAAAAAGAAAGCGGCGGAGACCAAAGACCGCGTCACTGAGAAAATGGCGGAAACCGCCTCGGCGGCTAAAAGAGAAAGCCGTGCCATAGCCAAAGAGGCCGCGCGCAAGGGTAAAGACGCCGGAGGCGCGGTTTACGAGGCGCTCAGTGAAAACCTTTTTCCGGCGATATTGACGGGTCTCGGTGTGGCTTGGCTGACGGCCGGCATCGTTCGCTCACGATCGGATTCGCGGCCCCAACCGGGAATTTATCGCGAATCGGTATCCACGGCGCAGGAAAAACTGTCGGAATGGGGCGACAAGGCCAAAGAGGTGACGCAGCGTGCCAAAGCCAGTTCACGGCGCACCCGCCGAAAGACAAAAGATGTTATCACGAACAATCCCCTTTACCTGGCCGGCTCACTGATGGCGATTGGGGCACTCATCGGGTTTGCTTTTCCAGAGACGCGGCGTGAAAAAGAGCTTTACGGCGAAGTGCGGGAGGAATTCCAAGAAGGCCGCAAAAGCGTCGAGACCGAGTCGAGCTGAAGTGAAAGTCAAGGCTGTGTCAGGCTGTCTCATTTTTGCAGACTGTTCCATTAAGGATCTTATCATACGAATCTAACACGAATTGACTCGTGAAAGAAAATACGTCTCATGTCAGATACGCCCATCCAGTCCCTGCGGGAAAAGTGCCCGGCGCCTGCCAAGTCGCAGGCCTGGCGCATGCTGCAAGAAGCCGCCGATCAGAAACGGGTGATGTTGGGATTGCTTGTCCTGGGCGTGATCTACAGCCTGTATTTCGCCCGGGACTTGCTGATCCCCGTATTCATCGCCCTTTATCTGACCGCGTTCCTGCAGCCGATGGTGCGCGGAATGGAGCGGGTCCGCATACCGCCATTGCTCGGTGCGGCTGTCATGGTTATTCTGCTGCTTCTGCTGTTTTTCTCAGCGTTCATCTGGCTTTCGACGCCGGCCGGGGAATGGCTGGACCGCGCTCCCGGTATGATCAAGGAAACCAAGGCCAAGCTCTATGATGTCAAAAAAAAATTCGAGGTGGCCCGCCAAACGACCGAACAACTCAAAGAAATGACCGACATTACCGACGAAAAGAAAAATGGTAAGGTCGTTGTCGAAGGCCCCAGTCTGACGCACCAAATCATCGGACAGGCGCGTATCTTCAGCCTTTCCGCCTTAGTGGTGATTGTGCTGCTGTACCTGTTTCTCGCTTGGGGCGGCATTTTTTTGTCCCAGTTGATGCAGCTTTTCGGCGACAGCCAGGCGAACCGAAAAATGATGGATGACATCCGGCGTGAATTCGGGCGATATCTTTTTACCATCACCGTCATCAATGCCGCCCTGGGTCTCATCACGGCTGCCATGACAGCTTTGTTCGGCTTGCCAAACCCGTGGCTCTGGGGAGTTGTGGCGGGGTTGCTTAATTTCATTCCCTATCTCGGAGGGGCGATGACCACGATCGTTCTGACCATCGTTTCGCTCGTCACCTACGAAAAATGGCTTGATATTTTACTTCCACCTTTGATATTTATCACCATCAACGGAGTGGAGGGCAATATCATCACGCCGATCATACTGGGGAAACGTCTGGCGCTCAGCCCCATCGTCGTTTTTTTGTCCCTTCTTTTCTGGGGGTGGATGTGGGGCGTTGTCGGGCTTTTTCTGGCCACTCCCATTCTGGTGACGCTCCTGATTTGGGGAGAAAAGATGAACCTGGAAAAATCATTTGACTCGCCTGCCGACGAAACGATAATCAGTCTGAATACTTAAACGAATTTGTAAAAATTTGGGGTTAAGCCCTGCCGCTGGCCGGTGGGGCACTCAGTTTAATTAAAGAGAAAATTATATATGAGTCTATTCGATAAGTTGTCCATCAGCCGGCTTCTTTCCCAATTGTTAGAGGAGGTCGGCACGCTGGTGTCGAAAGAGGTCGATCTCGCCAAATCGGAGTTGACGCAAAGAGTTTCGGTTCTGGCTGAAAACGCGGTCGCCGTGTTTATCGCGGCGGCGGTTCTGTATGCTGGGGCACTTATTTTATTGGCCAGTGCCATCTTCGGTCTGGCGACCGTTGTTCCGATGTGGCTGTCGGCATTGATTGTCGGGGGTGCGGTGGCGTTGTCGGGTATGGTGGCCACACTGCGGGCCCTGAGGAGGTGGAAGAAAATCAATCCGGAGCCTGAGCCTTTAGCCAACGGCCGCTTCACTGCAGGCGAACAGAGAGTGGCTCAGAAAAGAAAGCGAAAGGATTAGAGCCCTTATGGTGACACGAGGACGGATGAAAATAAAAACATACTCAAAAATAAATGGTCACGGGTTTCCAAAGTCCGAAGCGCTGCAAGCCAACCTGATCGTATACGTTTACTGGCGCGGCGAAAGCAAGACGGCGGATACAATGACGTACTTGCTTTAATTCCAGTGCCGACAGCAAAGCAGATGGGATTCCCTGTTGTGGCCTACAGAAAAATAAGTTCGTTCTTTGGTTGACCATGATCTCTTCAAAAGAAACTGCTTTGTTCATTTAGTGCTTGGACATCGGCGCTCCCCATTGGAGCGCCGATATTTATGACATTTATAATCCCTTGACGTACGTATCGGCTTCCTTTTCAGCCTTGTCTTTCTCCCACCCGTAGCGCTCTTGAAGTTTACCGACAAGCTGGTCTTTTTTTCCGGCGGCGACATCCAGGTCGTCATCGGTGAGCTTGCCCCATTTTTCCTTCATTTTCCCCTTAGCCTGTTTCCAATTGCCTTCGACTTGATCCCAGTTCATGATTTTCCCTCCTTGTTTGTCAGTTTACCTCGGTTGACGTTTGCTTGTTACTCTGATTTGCCCTTTTCATACCCCTTTTTCATTGCATCAGCGCCTTCTTCCACCTTATCTGCGGCCTTTCCGGCCGCCTTGCCGGTCGTATAACATCCGGCTAGACTGGTGCACGCAATGAGCAAGGACACACACACCACAATGAATTTTTTAGCCACGGCGATCCTCCTTTCTTTAGATGTGAATGTTGTCGACAAAACAAGCCCTCACGCTTCCTGAATAACGCCAAACAACAAGAGCAGATCAATAGAAGGAGCCCGATTCCACCACTCGGATAATAGCCCCATGACCGGCTGTACGGCCAAGTCGGTAGGGCCCCAATAATGAGAAGGATCAACGTAATGAAAATGAGTGTTGATAACACCTGGTTACTTCTCCATGCCCGTTTTTCTTGATTAATCTCACGCAATGAGGCGCTCATTCATGAGGTTAAAGTTAAGTGAATAGGTTAAACCGAACAATACCTGAATCACCCCATTTAAAGAACGGAATCGATGTAGACCTATTGATGGGATCATTCCAAATCGAGTTTTTTTTTCATCGCTAAGGTCATCGACTGTCGAATTTTAAAAAAATCCGACCAGGGATCTTTCTGCAAGGCTTTCCAGCGGTGCGCCAGGTTTTTTACGGTGTACATGTCGGGTGTGACCCGCTCATTGAGTTCCTGCCAGTCGAGGGGCACGGATACCGGCGCCCCGGAACGCGCCCGGGTGGAATACGGCGCCACGCTGGTGGCCCCGCGGGCGTTGCGCAGGTAGTCCACGAATATCTTGTTGGTCCTCTTGGCCTTGCTCATGGTGGCAATGAACAGGTTCGGGTGGCATCTTGTCAAATCGGCGCTCAGCGCTCCGGAAAAGGTCTTGACCTCATCCCATGTGCTGCGGCGCACGAGCGGAACAACAATGTGAAATCCCTTTCCGCCGCTTGTTTTCACAAAACTCTCCAAACCGAGGTCCTGAAGGCGATTTTTAAGATGATGGCAACCGTCCACCAGTTGGGGCTGGGAGATGCCGGGACCGGGGTCCAGATCGAATATCATCCGGTCCGGATGCTCCAGACGGTCGGTCCGGCTGCCCCAGGGATGAAATTCCAGCGCTCCCAACTGAACGAGGGCAATGATCCCGCGGATATCCTCGATAATGATGTACAGCCGTGTTTCGGTTTTATCCTTGATGGAGATTCCTTTCACGGAGGTCGGGAGTTGATCCGTAAAGTGCTTTTGATAAAAACATTTTTTCTGTCGCCCTTGAGGGCAGCGCACAATCGTTAGCGGTCGTTCGGAGAGGTGCGGCAGTATCCGATCAGCCACCTGCGCGTAATATAACGCCAACTCGTATTTGGTAATGCCCTGATCGGGATACAGAACTCGGTCGGGATGGGTGAGGCGGATACCGGCCACCCGACCCGGCGATCCCGATGTAGCGGCGTTGACACCGGCGGCGCCCGACGAAGGGTTGGCATCATTATGAGCCGGCTGGTGGGGTAAAACAGCGGGCGTTTCGCGCACGACATCCCCGGCCGCCTTGTCTTCCCGCAGGCCTTTAAAGGCCGGGTGGCGCAGACGACCGTCCGCCGTCCACTGCGAAAACTCAACTTCCGCGACCCGCTCCGGTGCGACCCAGCGAACACCCCGGACTTCTTCACTCGACAGGGGCTTGGCGAAAGGGGAAGCGGCTTGTTCGATGCTCTCGAGGTCGCGGGTCAGCATCCGCAGCATCTTTTCATCGAAACCGGTGCCCACCCGCCCGGCATAAATCAGGTCGCCCCCAGGGGAGTGGTAACCCAGCAGCAGGGCTCCGAATCCGGTGCGGGAGCCGGAGGGCCTGGTGAACCCGCCGAGGACGAATTCCTGGCGTTGGAGGCATTTGGATTTTACCCAGTCCCTGGTGCGCCGCTGCCGGTAAGAGGCATCCACCCGTTTGGAAACCACTCCCTCCAGCGCATACCGGCAGGCATGGTGATAAACGGCCGGTCCGCCGCCCATGATATGATCCGAAAACTGCAGCGCGGAATCCCGATCTTGCCCCGCCAGCAGACGCTGTAAAATCTTTTTTCGTTCGCCCAGCGGTGTGCGCGTTAAGTCAAAACCATCCAGGTAGATGATATCGAAGGCATAATAAACAAGGCGCCCGGCAAGGCGGCCTTTTAAAACATTTTGAAGCGCCTGGAAGTCGGTGGTTCCGTCGGCCCTCCTGACAACCACCTCGCCGTCGGTTACGATTCTCTCGACAGTCAGCGCCGCCAGAGATCTTTCAAGGGCTTCGAAGCGCTCTGTCCAGTCATTGCCATTGCGCGTGAGCAGACGCACCCGCGAATTATTTTTAAATGCCAGGATCCGGTAGCCGTCGTACTTGATCTCGTGCAGCCAGAGGTCTCCCTCGGGCGGTTTTTCCACCAGGGTAGCCAGCTGTGGTTTGATGTCTTGGGGGAATTTTCTCCGCCGCGCTCCAGTGATTGCGCCTGCTTCTAGTTCCTTCGCAATAGGAGATGCAACCGGGTCTCCTGAGCTGTCATCGGCGGGTGTTTTTTCGGAGGTCTGAGACCGGACTGACCACACCTTGTCGCCGTCTCGTGCAATATCGTCCAGCGATCGGTTAGTGGCCACACTCAGGGGTTCGGTAGCCAAAATGTCCTCTTGGCTGCCGGCATGGCGGTCGTTTAGTTTGAAGAGCAGCCAGTTCTTGTTACCTCCGCCTTTCTCCGCCATTCTGGCCAGCATCCACAGGCCCTTGAGTTTAAGGCCCCTCAGACTGAATTTAAGCCGACCCTTTGCGAGTCCTCGGTGGGGGTCCTCCTGCGGTACCCATTCCCCCTTGTCCCACACCATCACCGTACCGCCACCGTATTCACCGGCAGGAATGATGCCCTCGAAATTACCATATTCCACTGGATGATCTTCCACGTGAACGGCGAGGCGCTTTTCGGACGGATCCAGGCTCGGGCCCTTGGGAACCGCCCAGCTTTTCAGAACGCCATCGAGTTCGAGACGAAAATCGTAGTGCAGACGGCTGGCGGCGTGTTTCTGTATGACAAAGAGGCGGCCGGAGTCGTTGGACGGCAGCTTTCCCTCGGGTTCCGCCGTGCGCTCGAAACGGCGCTTGCGCCGGTAGTCTTTGAGGCCCATGCCTGGTGTTCCTTTCCGTCTTTTTTTCGCGCCCCAGGGTTTTTGTTTGAATCCGGCTGCAAGGGAAGGGGTATGGGCCACGAAAGGCGTCCAAATTCCCGTCAACGTCGCTTTAAGTGAACCCGTGATGCTCTGGCCGTCTGCTTCGGAGGCGAAGGCGCGGGACCACGTGAAAAGGACGGCCCACCCGATGGCGCCTCCCGTAACAAAAACCTTTTCGTACCGCATTGCAGAAACGATGACCGAATGACGTCGCCTTGACGGGACGGTGCTGAAACTGCCGCCATCCGGGGAGACCCGCGAAGAAATAAGCATTCAGTTGCGTCATGGCGGTCCGGCTTTCACTCATCATCGTTTAAATCGGAGAGGCGGTCTTTAGCGCGGCCTACCATCCAGAGGGTAAGGAAGTTGAGCAGGCTCAACACCATAGCGATCTCGAAGCGGCTGAAGGCGACCGCGATGCCGATCGCACCGGTGTTCCAGATGCTGGCCGCCGACGCGGTGCCGGCCACCTTGTCCTTGACATTCAAGATGGCGCCGCCGCCGATGAACCCGATACCCGTGACGATGCCCTGGATGACCCGCGCCTCGCCGTCGGTTGAATCGATGACGGAGATGCCCACCAGCATGAACCCGCAGGCCACCACCGCCACCAGAGGAAAAGTCCGCAGGCCAAAGTGCCGCTGGCTGAGTTCCCTGTCCAGACCGATGGGGATAGCCAATGCATAGGCGACGATGAGGTGCCAGGAGTGATTCAGGATCTGAGACCAGTCGATAGTTTCCAAAAAAGTCATCATCAGGTTGCACATCATATGTGGTTGAAAGAGTTGCCAAATATTGCACTATTATAGGATGGCGTATGCGGATGCCTATAAGGCATGGGTGGTATTTATCGGATCGGGATGCAGTATGTTGATCAAAAGAGATAGTAGCGGGAGCACTGGAGGACCTTTTGTAAAGGTGGAAACTTCGCGGATGGCGCCCTCCCGCACTCCGTGAAAAGCCGTGAAGACTACCGCTGCCGACCCTATCCGAAATCGCACGTGCGGCACCTTCCTTTCATGCTCGGATGGACGCACGTCCCGTGCTCCTTCCGGACCGCACGTTTACCTTCACGTGCAACTCTGAATACGGTTTTCTCCCTATTGTTAGAACGATAGACGAATCTTATTTTCCAATCGTTGCGATATTCGTGAACCATTGCACATAGGCCATGGTCGGAAACTATCCATCATCCATCTTTTTACCCTACTTTCAGAGTGAAGGAGAATGCCATGAAATTAAAAGCCTGCCCGCACAAATTTACCTTTATGAGTGTTGCCAGCCTGATGATCCTTTGTCTCATGATGGCCGGACCGGTAATTGCTCAGGACAAAAAGACCGGTGACATCGAAGGTCAGAAAAGTGGATACACTCAGCCTGAGGGAGAAACGGCTCAACCAAAAGAGATGTCCACCGCGGACACTCAGGAAAATGCGGCCCAAAATCAGGGGAAAACGGATAATTCACCAGCACGGTCACAGTCGCCGGACATGAAAAGTCAAACCCAGAAGGAGAAGATGAATGCTCAGAGCCGGGCAAAAGGAATGAGCCGTCAGGACCAGAAGAAAAACATGACCTCCGAACAGAATCAGGCCGGCACGGAGCAATCCGGGCAAGGCGCCGAATTTACGGCCATCATTATTCCCGGAGGACAGTATGACGAAAACATGGCCAACTACCGCGGTCTCGTGGGTCGGGATGTTCGCGGAGCCCGCGGCGATGACATCGGTGAGGTCGACAATGTTGTCGTCAGCCAGGATGGCAGCCAGGTCAGTGCGGTTCTGGATGTCGGCGGATTTCTCGGCATTGGAGACAAAAAAGTCCTGGTATCTTTGGATGAACTACAGTTCGATCCGACGACCGATTACGTCGTTTATCCTGGTACCGAACAGGATCTGGAATCCCATGCCCAATACCAGGAACCCGATGAGAGGAATTGGGGCGAGCGGCGGGGATATGCGGGCCGATCATACGACCGTCCCTACAACCGGGGATACCATCGCGGCTATGACATGTACAGTGACCGCGGCTATGACTACGGGCCTCGATACTATGACCGACGCGCCTACATGAATGACGGCCGTTGGTACGGGGCCGGAAGAGGGTATTACGGGATGCAGAATCAAGGACGCCAAGATCAGCTTTTTCCCACCGACAGTAACCGCTACGCCAGAGGATACTATGAAGATCGACAAGGTGAGCGTTATCCGTACCGAGGAGGAAGTTACAACAGGGATTCCGGCGACCGCGACCGGCAGTGGGACTCCTGGGGGGATGATCGCTCCGGATGGTAGGTTCGAAGACCTCCTCTATCCAGGTCTTTTGGTGGATAAACATGAAGATGAAAGGAGGTGAGGCATATGTGTTATAACTGTGGCTGCGGGAGCGCGTCCGATGATCATGGAAAAGGTCACATGGGCGTCGATCCTCAGGGAAAAGCGATCACCGACAAGACGTTTGAGGCGGCCGGTAAGGCGTTTGAAATGAGCGCTGAAGATTCCAGGAATAAAACCCTGGACCTGCTCAAGAAAAAAAGCTGAGCGACAGCCGTCGACGACCGTAACAAGAAAAAAAGAGGGGACTTCTGGTCCCCTCTTTGATATTGCACTTTATGACTGCATTGGCCTGAATGTACGATGCGCACCTAAATATGACGCTGGGTGTAGTTGTTTTATCCTATTTTGCGGAAGGAAGATGAAAATGAAAGTCTGGCCTGGGCAGCCTTACCCCTTGGGTGCCGTTTATGATGGCTCGGGAACGAATTTTTCCCTGTTTTCCGAGATTGCCGAGCATGTCGAATTGTGTCTTTTCGATGACGACGGCCATGAAACGTGCATCGATTTGCCGGAGGTGACCGGCTATTGCTGGCACGGATATTTGCCGACCGTCGAGCCCGGACAACTTTACGGCTTTCGTGTTCACGGTCCCTGGGACCCGGCCAGCGGTCACCGTGGTAATCCCGCCAAATTACTGCTCGATCCCTATGCCAAGGCGATACATGGACCGCTGCAATGGAACGAGGCCATTTTCCCCTACAACTTCAGTGACGGCCCGGAGGTGGGCAGCGATAGCGACAGCGGCCCTTTCATGCCCCGCGGCGTCGTGCACCAGCCCCATTTCGACTGGACCGGTGATCGTCGCCTGCACCTTCACTGGCACGACACCATCATCTACGAGGCTCATGTCAAAGGTCTCACCGCCGCTCACCCGGATGTATTACCCGAGCTGCAGGGCACTTACGCCGGCCTGGCGCAGCCGGCGATCATCGAATATTTCAAGCAGTTGGGCATAACGGCGGTCGAGCTGATGCCGATTCATTATTTCATTCACGACAAACACCTGGTGGACCAGGGCCTTCGAAATTACTGGGGCTACAACTCCATCGGCTATTTCGCCCCGCACAGCGAGTATTCATCCGACAAACGACCCGGAGCGCCGGTGGCCGAGTTCAAGCAGATGGTCAAAACTTTGCACCAGGCCGGAATAGAGGTCATTCTGGATGTGGTCTACAACCATACCGCGGAAGGAAACCATCTCGGTCCGATGCTCTCCTTCAAGGGGATCGACAACGCTTATTATTACCGGCTCACCGACGATAAACGCTATTACATGGACTACACCGGGACCGGAAACAGCCTGAACATGCGCAATCCCCACGTACTGCAGCTCCTCATGGACTCCCTGCGCTACTGGATTCTGGAAATGCACGTGGACGGGTTCCGGTTCGATCTGGCGGCCACCCTGGCACGCGAACTGCACGATGTGGATCGGCTCTCGGCCTTTTTCGACCTCATCCAGCAGGACCCCGTCATCAGCCAGGTCAAGCTGATCGCCGAACCGTGGGATGTGGGCGAGGGGGGATATCAGGTCGGAAATTTTCCGCCGGTGTGGTCCGAGTGGAACGGCAAGTACCGCGACTGCGTGCGCGACTTCTGGCGCGGTGAAGACCAGTCGCTGGGGGAGTTCGCATCGCGCTTCACCGGCAGTTCGGACCTGTACGAGAACACTTCCCGCCTACCCTACGCCAGCATCAATTTCATCACCGCCCATGACGGATTTACGCTGAACGACCTGGTTTCCTACAACGAAAAACACAATGATGCCAACGGCGAGGAAAATCGCGACGGCGAAAGCAACAACCGCTCCTGGAACTGCGGTGTGGAAGGGCCGACGGAAGACCCGGACGTGCTCCGCCTGCGGGCCCGTCAGCGGCGAAATTTCCTGGCGACGCTGCTTCTCTCCCAGGGCGTGCCCATGCTGCTCGGGGGCGATGAAGCAGGCCGCACGCAAGGAGGCAATAATAATGCCTACTGCCAGGACAACGAGGTCTCCTGGTTCGACTGGGAAAATGTCGATGAAGACTTGCTCTCCTTTTGCAGGGTCATCATCCAGTATCGGAAGGACCACCCCGTGCTTCGCCGCCGGCGCTGGTTTCAAGGCCGCCCGATCCACGGCAGCGAAGTCGAGGACATCGCCTGGTTCAACCTGGAGGGCCAACAGATGGCCGAGGAGGACTGGGATCAGGGCTACGCGAAATCGCTCGGCGTCTTTTTAAACGGCGAGGCCATTCCGAATCCCAACCCGCGCGGCGAGCCGGTCATCGACGATAACTTTTATATTATCTTCAATGCCCATCACGAACCCCTGGATTTCACGCTTCCCGGCCCCGACTGGGGCGCGAACTGGCGGAAGGACCTCGACACCGAAAACGGCTGGGCCGAAGAGGAGGTAACGATTGAAGCCGGGGGTCTATTAACGGTCGCAGCCCACTGCCTGGTGGTGCTGCGCCACGCCGCCTGAACGACTGCCGGTTCGCCCATCATAAGAAAATGTCAGTGCCGCGCAGCACCAGGATAACCGCACTGATCAAAGGAGCGATCGAGCGCAGTTTGAGTGATTTGCGCAAAACATTTGATGTCGTCCTTGACCGGCGCTGATCGATGAAGGCTCAAACCTCATCCAGGGCCGATACTGACGGCCGATCCGAGGGCTGATCCGTCGGTTTTTACACTGAGCACCCAATTCGGCGGATGTGCTTCGAAGGAAAAGCCCATGCTTCAGTTTAAACAGGAGACGTTCCCAGCCCGCATCGTGCTGCCCGGCGGCGAAGCGGCCGAGCGCCCCATCGAGATCCGCACCCACCCCATAACGGGTCGTACCTGCAGGATAACCTACAGCCGCGGGCAAGAGCGCGAGCCCGGCACGGACGGCTTGTCCGAGCCGCCGCCCTCTGCAACGGACCGGGACACCTGCCCTTTTTGCAGGGCCCGGCTTGCTGCCGATACCCCGCGTCTTCCGGCTGAGTTGTGGCCGGAAGGCCGCATGACCCGCGGTTCCTCCACTCTTTTTCCCAATCTGTTTCCCTATGGACGGTACTCCGCGGTCAGCCTTTTCGACGACCAGCATTTCGTGGAAATCGGCACGGCGCGCCTGAAATCCTATGTCGACAGCTTTCTGAACTGCCGGGACTACCTGCTGCGGGTCCTCTCCCGCGATCCAGCGGCCGTTTACATGGCCATCACCCAGAATCACCTGCCCTCGGCCGGCGGCTCGCTGCTTCATCCCCATTTGCAGGTGCAGGCCGATCGCACGCCGACCAACCACCAACGGTTCTTGCAGGGCCGCGCGGCCGAGCACCGGAGCCTGTTCGGCATGCGGCTGTTCAGCGATTACCTGGCACTGGAGAAGCAGAGCGGCCGGCGCTGGATTGGCGCCACGGGGTCTTGGCAATGGTTGGCGGCCTTTGCGCCGGAAGGTTTTTTCGAGATCTGGGGGATTCTGTCCGGAATCACTTCTTTGCGAAAGACCACCGAGGATCACTGGTCGACCCTGGCACAAGGCATTCTGAACGCGCAAAAGTTTTACCGCAGCCTGGGCCGCAACGGGTACAATCTCGGGTTGATCATGTTGGAAGACGGCATGGATGATCTGGAACTGCGGGCGGTTCTTACGGTGCGCGGCAACCACGCTCCCTGGGCGCGCAGCGATTTCACCGGATTCGAGGTGATGCTGGGTGACATGGCCACTTTCTCGGCGCCGGAAGAGACGGCGGCCCGGGCCGCTGTTTTCTGGTGAAACGCTTGATTACAAAGCCAGGCGGCGTTGTAAGGGTGCAGACACAACTATTGAGAAATCCGAGCAGCGTCACATTAGAGCCAAAGGCGCAGGTTTCAGCGGTCTGCTAATTCCGGGCATTAATCAGGTTGACCATCAACTTAACCATGGTCTCTTTATCCACTGGATTGCTTTCGGCGATCATCAGCGTAATGGCCACCAGGGCATTGTCGGCAATCCGTTTGGAGCCGTCTTTGCGGTAAAGCGCTCTGTTGCCGGCCAGAAAGGTAACGAACAAAGCGGCGGCGATGCGTTTGTTGCCGTCGCTGAAGGCGTGGTTCTTGACCACGAAATAAAGCAAATTGGCTGCTTTTTCTTCGATGCTGGGATAGAGTTCTTCGCCACCAAAAGTTTGATAGACGGCGCCGAGGGCACTCTCAAATCCGTGATCCTTTTCTAAGCCGAACAAGCCGCCGATTCCGGGCTTCATGGCTTTCACGATCTCCATGGCCGCCTTATAGGTCAACATATAGGATGCCGGACGCGTGACCTGCTCGATGGCCAGGGTTCCGTGATCGAACCGGTCCAAGGTCGTCAACGCATAGGCATAGTCGGTAATGACCTGCAAAAGCCCTTTGGCCTCGTCTAAACCGATGGCCTGATGAGATAGGGTCTGCTCTAAAATACCGACCGTGCGGCGCAAATCGACTAACTTTTGTGCCTGCTCCCGCAGCCGTTTTTCGTTGAGAGTGAACCCCCTAACAATATGCTCCTGCAGCACATTAGTGGCCCAAATGCGAAACTGGGTGCCACGTTTGGAATTGACCCGATAGCCCACTGAGATGATGGCATCTATATTGAAATATTCGATATGACGTTCAACCTGCCGCCCGCCCTCTTCTTGAACTGTTGCAAAAATTGCAACAGTTGCCTTCTTGTTCAATTCATTGGTTTTATAGACATTTCTCAGATGCCGGGAGATGACGGACTTGTCCCGTTCAAACAACCCGGCCAACTGGTTGAGGTTGAGCCACAGGGTTTCACCTTCCAGGCGTACATCCAATTCCGCTTTGCCGTCCGGCGACTGATAAATGACGATTTCGCTTTTGCCTGAACTGCTGATTTTTTCGGTTTTCTTTGCCATAATTCTCAACCATCCGGAACCCGACTAATACGGCAACTTCGTCGAGCCATTCCTCTGTGAAAAGCTCGGCTCGCCCTTCTCCGATGCTGTCATGGCGTTTTGGTGCCAGGCCTTTTTCTCTTTGGCCGGCACGTAGCGCATCAACTCCTTGTACGTGAACGTGGAAGGATATGCCTCATACTCGGACCAGGCTGATTGGAGCGCATCTGCCGGGCGGCCGAGCTTGGATAGCAGCGATCGCTTCAACTCGTGCAACCCGTGTTCTTCATAGGATTGTCGGCGGTCCGAACGTGTCGATTCCAAGCCGCGCTCGACCCAGGATAGCGCATCTTCCGGGCGCCTCCGACTTCGATACATCTCGGCGATAGTTTTGCAGTCTTTGGCCTCGATCTCGGTTTGTTCGCAAAGAGCGATGAAGGCGTCAACGTTGCGCTGACCGGCAAGCAGCGTTTTTAACACACCGGTCCATCTCCGGCGTTCGTATCCTGAAAAGCGCTTTTCCTTGTCATCATGGATCGGCGCAGAGTCGAACTTGGCGCGAATCCGGCAAGCGAATGCCTCCAGCCCCTTTTTGTCGAGAATTTTTACAGCCGCATGATCGAGATCATGACAAAATCCGTAGGGATCGTCTTCCATCCAGGAGAGCAGCAATTTTGCGGTCTCGTCCGGATCATCGTTTGCAGCCTGGCGGGCTTTGATCCAACCGAGGAACAAGTCTTCAACCAGCATGCCGAAATTGCCGCTCGAATCGTCGATTTCTTCGGCTTTTTCATGGCAAGCGGCAATGAATATCTCGTACAGATGCGCTGCTCGTTCCGGCTCTTTCTGGATGATTTTTCCTATGTCATCAGCGACAGCCTGAACATCGTCCACGAACGACCAGGCGGCATTGTAAGAGATGAAACTGCCGGGAGACAGTGCCGTTTCGATGGCCTTCTCGAGGGGATCTTTCTGTTTTCGGCGCGATGGTCATAAAAGCCCCGCCTTCCGGAAGCTGAACACGTCGTCAACCGATACGATGAGATGATCCACGATTTTCAACTGCACCGCTTCGGCCGCAAGCACCAGGCCGCGCGTCAGCAGTTTGTCCTGTTCGCTGGGTTGCACATTGCCGTTGGGATGATTGTGGGCCAGCACCAGTGTTGCTGCACCGCGGCGTAGGGCCGACTCAACCATTCGCCGTGGGTACACATTGGCGCGGTCGATGGTACCCTCCTCCAGCGTCTCGACGCCGTCGCGCAGCAGCCGGCTGGCGGAATCGAGATACCCCACCTGAAAGACTTCGTTTGGCAGCCCTCCCAATTTCATGCGCCAGAAATCACCCATAGTTGCCGTATCCGACAGAATCTCACGGCCTTCGGCATTCTGCTGCAGGTAGATGGTGGCTGCAGCCCGGATAATCTTCAGCGTAACCGGGGTGACCGTTCCAATCTTCTCGACCATGTGCATTTCCTCCACCGGCGCATCGAGAATGCCCTTCAGGTTGCCAAATTTCTGAATCAGCCGCTTGGCCTGTTCCTTCACGTCCTTGCGCGGAATCGCCAGGGTCAAGAGCAATTCCACGACTTCATAGTCGGCCATGCCTTGGATACCGGACTTGAGAAAGCGATCACGCAGGCGCGCCCGATGTCCCACATAATGAGGTTCGCTCTTCTTCATTTTAGTACCCCTGGAAGATCCAGCTTTCCCTGTTTCATCATCTTCATGCAAAAGCTTTCAAATTGCGCCATTGCCAGCTTGGAAGGTTTGACTTGCGCGTTCTCCCATCGGTTGACCGTGGCAAAACTCACCCCCAGCTCGCGCGCCAGCCCCTCCTGGCTCAAAGACAATTGCCTGCGAACTTCCTTAAATAAGGTGGGAAGGGTCTGCCGCTCCCGTTGCATCATGATTTCCTCTTGGTTTCTTTGAAGGGATCAGTGCCCTGGATAAGTTACTGCATGTTATAACAAGTGTGATATCAACGGCGAACTGAAAAATTGGCCTTTTCCGAGTATCACACGGGCACCCGGATGCAACCGGGCTGTTAAACGAGCCGACTCGAAAAACGGAGAACAGGAGAATCCCGAGTCAATTTTTGAATCCAAAAGCTATTTTCAACCACGAATGCGGCGATGTACATATAAAAGCGGGTTTTCAGGAGAATGGAGAAGTAGGCGGAAATGTTGGCGAAACCGCAACCCTTTGAAAACAGGGCCTATAGAAAAACGAAGCCCCGCATCACCGATGCGGGGCTTTATCCGTTAAGCAACCGGTTTGAAAAGGGTTGCATTCGTTGTTGGCTCCCCGGGTAGGACTTGAACCTACGACCTAGTGATTAACAGTCACCCGCTCTGCCAATTGAGCTACCGGGGAATATTTTATGCCTTTATTTCAAGGGGGAATAAATAGTTAAGGATCATCGGATTGTCAAGAAAAAAGTGTTTGCCAGTGGGCGGCGGCATATTAAGAGAACTATAAATAGAACGAAATCGGCAAGAATTAAAGGAGGAAAAAATGGACCTTCAGACGCTGTACGACACGCCCTCATGGGAATGGCCGGAGGACGCCGATAAATTGATCCTGGCAGCGCTCCGCAATGATCGAGTCGATGCGGCCGACCGTCTCATGGCCACGGCAATGGCCGGTGATTCTGTCGTGGTCAACGACGAACTGGTGGATGGTCTGCTGTCGATTCTGGGCAATGATGACGCACCGGATGATTTGCGCGGACGGGCGGCGATATCGCTCGGACCGGCTTTAGAGTATGCCGATCTCGATTGGCTCGGGGATGGCGAGGGATTCGATGACCCGGAGGCCGTACCGATCAGCGAGCACGCCTTCCTCAAGATACTGAAAACGCTGCACACCCTTTATACGGATGCCGATACGCCAAAGTACGTGCGGCGCCGAGTCCTGGAGGCTGCGGTACGTGCCCCGCAGGAGTGGCACGAAAAGGCCATCCGGGAGGCATACGCCGTCGATGACGAGGACTGGCGGCTGACGGCCGTCTTTTGCATGCAGTTTATTCGGGGTTTCGACGACTGTATCGTGGAATCACTTAGCAGCCGGAATGCGGACATCCACTATGAGGCGGTCTGCGCCGCGGGCAATTGGGGGGTGGATGCGGCCTGGGAGCACGTTACCGGACTCCTCACGTCGACGAAAACCGACAAACGCCTGCTGCTGGCCGCTATCGATGCCACGGCCGGCATCCGTCCGACGGAAGCCCCGCCGATCCTCTACGATCTGACAAATTCCGCAGACGAGGACATCGTCGAGGCCGTTCACGAGGCCCTGGCCCTGACCGGTGGCGGCTGGGAAGAAGGAGCAGGGCGACGATGAGGACGAGGACTGGTGATATAAATCCTAAAATCCCGGCAGCTTGAATTTGAGGGTCACTTCGCCGGTGGCCTTGTCGATGCGGACCAGGCGGCCGTCCGTGTCACTGACCGTCATCTTCTGCCCGGTCGCCATTTCGAGCAGGCCGCCGATAAACTGCATGCCTGAATTCAAGACGGCTTCGATTTTTTCCGGCGGCTGTTCGGTCAGGATGCCGGCCGCGTTGCCGTCGGAGTGTTCATCGGCGCCCGCCGGACCGGCCGCGACGGCCAGAGGCGCCGCCGGCGCTTCGTCGGCCTGTTCTTCGCCGGTAAAGTCCACCGGCGCATCGGGCTGATTCAGCACTTTCGGGTTCAGGAAATGGGGCGTATCTTCGGCGATATCCTCCGCGGGCCTTAAATCCCGGGGCGGCAGAACCGGTTCCTCACCCATCATTTCCCGCAACCGGTTCAGCAGTTCGGTGCGCTTCTCGTGGGAAAATTCGACCATGTCCGGCCCGCCGTCGAAAACGCCGTTGAACAGGTCGGTTTTGAGTTGAATGCCGGCCAGTATTTTTTCTTCGATGCTATTTTTGGAAATAAGATTGACCACGTTGATACAGCGGCTCTTCTGACCGATGCGGTTCACGCGGCCGATGCGCTGGTTAAGGCGGGCGGGGTTCCAGGGCAGCTCGAAGTTGACCACGCAGTCGGCGGCCTGCAGGTTGAGGCCGGTGCCGCCGGCATCGGTCGACAAAAAGACCATGCAATTCGGGTTGTGCGTGAATTCGTCGATCAGGGCCTGCCGCTTCTTGACCGGCACCTTGCCGGACAGTTCCACGAAAGGAATCGCGGCCTCGGATAGCTGGCGGGCGATCAGAAAGGTCATCGTGGTCCACTCGCTGAAGATCACCATCTTGCGCTTGCTTTGCACCACCAGTTCATCGACGACCCCCTCGAGTTCCTTCAGTTTGGGTGAAATGTGGGTCTTGCGATCGATAAGGTAGGTCGAATTGCACACCATCCGCATGCGCAGCAGGAGTTCCTGAATGCGCCGCAGGTCCATGGGCGTCAGAAACTTCTTGTTGATCAGCGGAAGCAGCAACTGAAGATACCCGTTGTGGATCTTGAGCTGCTTGTCGTGCAGATCGATGTAATAGTTGTTCACCGTTTCGTCCGGAAGATCGGACAGCACCTCCTCCTTGCGGCGGCGGATGACAATCGGTTTGAGCTGCTCGTGCAGCCGGTCCAGGTGGCGATACCCCAGAATTTTGCCCTTCTTGTGCCGGCTGAGCATGAAATGGTCGGCCGCAAAGCGCCACAGGGGAGAGAGCAGACACGGATCGAGGAATTGAACGATGGAGTAGACATCCTCCAGTTTGTTTTCCAGCGGGGTTCCCGTCAGCACCAGGGCATGGCCTCTGGGGAGGCGCTTGACCGCATCGGCGGTCTTGGTGGAAAAATTCTTGATCCGCTGGGCTTCATCCAGGATGATTACATCCGGTTTGAAGCCCGAGATGACCGTGACATCTCTGAGAACCGCTTCATAATTGGTGATTTTGAAGTAACTCTCCTGATTCGCATAGAGCATCCGGCGCTGAAAGGGCGTGCCGGCGATGATCAGGGCCTTTTCATCGGTGAAGCGCTCGATTTCCCGCTTCCACTGTTCCTTCAGCGATGCCAGCGTGATGACCAGCGCATTTTTAAAACCGAATATGTCTTTTTTCAGAATGGCCAGCGCGATCGCCTGCAGGGTTTTGCCCAGGCCCATCTCGTCACCGATGAGCGCGGCCTTTTTGAAGAGGGCGAATTCAATGCCGGCTTCCTGATAAGGGTAGAGCCGCGTTTTCAATTTGATGGCGGGCGGCGTGACCCGGCCCGACAGCTCGACCATCTGCTGTTCCTGAAGCGATTCGTCCAGACGTTCCAGCACCGTTTCCTGAATGCGGATGCGCTTGTTGCCGTTCAGACGGTTGAGCAGCGGCAGAAGGTCCGACAGGTGCTGGCCGGCGAAGGTGCCATCCGGGTTGAAGCACTCCGATAGCAGGCCCCCCAAGTTTTTAATCTTGGCTGGCGGCTGTTCCGCAAACACCCGCGGCCGATTGTCGACCGAGTCCCAGTAAATATCCACGAAGGGAAATCGCTCGCGCGCCAGCCGGTTCTTGAAGCCGCGTTTCTTTTTCAGGTAACCGAGAAGAAAAAGCAAATGTTTGCAGGTCCCGATGCGGTTGGACAGATAATCGGGACAGGTGCAGTGCCCCTGACCGTTGGCCGGATCATGCAAGGTGACGACATATTGTCGCCCATTGGCCGTTTCCACCAGGTGCTCGCCCTTGAGCATGTCGCCTTCGGTGACCGTGAAGGCTTCAATGCGGGCGCGGCGCTTGCGGTCATCTATGGCCTGCCGCCTGATTTCCTCGGCTGTCAGATACGGTTCTTCGACCGTCTCGGCACTGCCGCCGGACTCCTGCCGCCAGCGCCGGACCACATCGTGGGCATCGAGCAAGGCGGCCACCGTGTGCTTGCAGCCGCTGCCCGGATAGGGGCAATCGCAGGCGGTCTCCAGCTTGTCCTCGGCCAGATGGAGGCTAATGGTGTAGTCGCCGTAGTTTCCGTCCATTTCATAGGTGAGCCGGCCGGTTTCGACATCGGCCTGCTTCAGCATGAAGGATCCGTGTTCATAGAGATTAACCCCGCGCTTGAAAATGACGGCGGAGTCCGCCAGGTGATCACGGATATAATCGCGCGACAGGTCAACCATGCCTCAGCCCTCCTTATAAAAATCATAGGACACAATATATTGTGGAATACGTCTCTTGTGGCCCACTACATATATCCAAGTCAACCCAATGTCAAATACTAACAGCGGCCGGCGGCGGGGTCATTACAAAGCCGTGAAATATCGGCCGGAGACATCAAGTCGGGGGTCATCAGGGGCAAGGGGATAGGGTGCTGGTCGCTGTTGACGATCTGTGGACCACTGCTGTTGTGTCATCTTTGAAGAGTCGCGGCGGTCTTGAACGAGGCAAGTGCAGGACAGAAGAGGCTTAAGGTACAGGGTTCACGGTTTAGGGTTACGGATGAAGGCGCTATTAGGTTCACGGTTCACGGATCAGCGTTTAGTCCTGATGGTTGAACGCGATGTGATGATGTATCGGCGTCTAAAATGTGACGTTATTTTTGAGCGTGACCCTTTGGGCCGGGCGATCCGATCGGCGCGCCCGATGCGGTTTTTCAGGGCATCCGGTAGACCATGGAATTGATGTTCATTCCCGCACCGACCGAGGCGAAGACGACAATGTCGCCCGAAACCAGCCGGTGATCATCCAGTTTGCCGCGTTGGATCAAATCCAGCAGCGTCGGCAGCGTGGCGACCGAGCTGTTGCCGGTCCAGGAAATCATCATGGGCATGATGCCGGTCGGGACAGCCGCTTTTCCGTAGAGCTTGAAAAGCCGTCTGACGATCGCCTCGTCCATCTTCTCGTTGGCCTGATGGATCAGGATTTTCTTGATATCCTCGATGCCCAGGCCGGACTTGGCGAGATTTTTCCTGACCACCTCGGGGACGGTCCGCACGGCATATTTATAGATGTCATGCCCCTGCATCTTTATGTAAAGGTCGTTGTCGGTGCGGTCGCGGTTGTATGATTTTCCGAACCACAACAGATACGCTTCGTCGAGGGTGTCCGAGCGGGTGACGTGCGAGAGGATGCCCGCATCCCGATCAGAGGCCTCGAGCAGCGTCGCGCCGGCACCGTCGCTGTAAATCATGCTGTCCACATCGTGCGGATCCGAAACCCGCGATAATATTTCCGCGCCGATGATCAGAATTCGTCTGGCATCGCCTGACTTGATGAAGTAGTCGGCCGTGATCATCGCCTGCAGCCAACCGGGGCATCCGAAAGGAATATCGAAGGCGATGGTATACGGGTTCTTGATTTTCAGTTTATGCTTTACCCGCGCGGCGATCGTCGGCACCATATCGGTCCGGTTATTGTCGGCGCGCACATCGCCGAAATTTTGAGCGACGATGATATAATCGAGACTCTCCCGGTCCAGGCCCTCCAGCGCCTGTTCCGCCGCCAGACAGGAGATATCCGATGTTAAGAGTCCCTCGGTGACATAACGTCGCTCCGATATCCCCGTAATCTCGTGCAGTTTTTTGATGATTTCGGGATTGGGGCGGCCGAGTCTGGTACCATCCGACCCATAAAATTCATTGTTCAAAAAAAACTCATTGGGCACGATTCGGGGTGGAAGATAACTGCCGGTTGCCGTAATTATTGAATTCGCCATGTCAGAAATTTATCACCGTCAATTTGGGTTTGACTTTTAGGCCACGGGTGCGGTAAAAAAAACGACACTTCACGTCAAAAGCCGCTTGTGGTGAACACCGAAGGGCCATCACCAACTATGAAACAAAACTCGGCGACCGATGCTATGACGCGTGACAACGACATCCTGATTGAATGCCCCCAATGCGGCTTTCAAAAGATCGTCAATATAGCAAAATTTTTTAAAAGGTCAAACATCGGAAATTTTGATGCGGCCTGCAAGTGCGGATATTCCTTCAATGTCGTTTTGGAAAGACGAAAATTCGAGCGACGTTATTTCGACACCAAGGGAAGCCTTCTTTACGAGCGTAACGAGGGCAAACCCGAAAGTTTCGCCATCACGGTCAACGATGTTTCCCGGTCGGGTGTCCGGTTTAAAACTGAAAAAACGCCGGCATTTGAAGCGGGCGCGGGCATCGTCGTCACTTTCGAATTCAATGACCATCGTAAGACTTACTTTATCAAAGAAGCGACCGTGCGGGATGTCAAGGGAAACGATGTGAGGGCTGAATTCAAAACATTGTGTGGTGATATCGCCGTATTGACCCATTCAACGCCCTGATTTTCCCCCGAGCCCGCAAAAAAAACTTGACATGCTTGCCAAATCTTTTAGATATAGCCGTATCAGCTTTATGGGTTTTCCTGTTTGATTTCCTGGTTCGAATAGAATCCAACGATTTGTCAGATAGCGTTCTGCCGCGGCTTCATCGACCCTGATTGCGTTTGGCTTCAGAAGTGTGAAATCGCCGCAACTTAATCGTTATCGAGTTGATTTCGGCGCCCAAGTTCGCATCCCTGTCATGTTCAACGCTCAATCCTGCAGGAGCACCGCTGATGACGAGTCCACCAGCTAAGAAAATCAAAGAGTTCGATCCGGTCCGGCGACGCTTCATCAAAATGACACTTTTTTCGGGGCTCGCCGTTTTTGTTCCCTTCCCTGCAGTGGCCGCCATACCGGCCATTGCCCCGCAGGACCGATCGCTCGCGCTCTTCAACCCCGTCACCAATGAAACGGTATCCACGACCTACTGGTTTAATGGACAATACATCCCCAAGGCCCTTGAAAAAATCGATTTCATCATGCGGGACCATCGCACCGGAGAAGTGAAGTCGATCGATCTGGGCCTCGTCAATTTGTTGCACACCATTAAAACCCACCTCAACCTGGACGAACCTTTTCATGTCGTTTCAGGGTATCGCTGCCGAAAATCAAACGACCTTTTGCGCCAAAGCGGCCGGAAAGCGGCCCGCAACAGTTATCACCTCAAGGGCCAGGCGGCCGATATCCGTCTGCCGGACGTCCATCTCGCATCGCTGCTCAAAGTCGCCAAGGTCATCAAAGGCGGCGGTGTCGGGTATTACCCGCGGGATAACTTCGTGCATGTCGACGTGGGGCCAGTACGGTACTGGTCCCCCAAGTCCAAAAAGGTAGCCGGCTGAAACGATGTCTCTTCGTAAAATCAGAAAAATAGGGGGCAGTTGCCGCAGCTCAACCGTAGTGCCTTGTCACGCATAAGTTGTCTCAATGGCCAGCCACCCGAAACCTCGCATCGCTGTCATCCGCCAACTCTGAATCGTGAACCCTGAACCTACCTTTTCTGTGCCCGCACGTGCTTCGTTCAAGGGCGTTGCGACACGTCACAGATGACACGACACGATCTCAAATCGCTCCAATTCAATTAATTGACGTTTTTTGGCAGAAATCTTGACGCTTTTTGTCAATTCTTCCCGCCTGCAGCCCGGCCACATGTCTTGTATTTTAACTAACCAATTAATTTAATTCATTTTAATAAAAAATGTATTACTTGGCATGTTTGTTGTATAAAGATGGTGCAAAGCCAACAGGACCCACACCGGCTTGACGCTCTTTAAAAATAAATGTTTGCGGCTTCTCGAATGTGCGTGCATCTTCCCGGCGGGCATTTAAAGCAACCCCAGCTATGCAGCGTTTGAGAACAACGGCATTCCGGAGGCCCAAATTTTTAACACGGACAGATAAAAAAAGCTCTCACTCGTCCTCCTCCCCACCAGTTCGGTTGCGCTCCTGACTACCACCCAGCGGCGCAACCGAACTGTTTTTTTTGGCCTCGCATCAAAATCATTATTACTTAAATATATCAGTATATTATAATAATTACCTGTCACTTTTGAGGTGTCGATAGACTCTGGCGAAGCAAGTCAGGCACAGAAAGGGTTCAGGGTTGGCGGGTTGATTTTTTCGGGGGGAGCTGCGCGGGCGCAAACATCGGATACCGGTCGTTGGCGACAGAGGGGCTTGACGATCCGGCTGGATCCATTATCATAGGCGAAAATCGGTCAGAACAGGAGGGATAACGACGATCATGCTGAGCGGATTTCAGAAAAAGTATCTCAAAGGCCTGGCCCACGGCCTTAAACCAGTCGTGTTTATCGGACAAGCCGGGCTGACCGATGCGGTCATTGAAAATGCGGATGCCGCGTTAAAAAAACACGAGTTGGTCAAAGTGAAGTTCATCGCGTTCAAAGAAAAAAACCAGAAAAGTGACCTCATCGCCGCTTTCGGCCGGCGGACAGCGGCCGAGCTTGTCGGCTCTATCGGCCACACTGCCATTTTTTTCCGGCCCCATCCCGAAAATGGTCAGAACCGGATTGTCCTGCCAACCAGGCCCTGATCGGCCTCGACCGTCCCTTTCCCGAAATTAACACGAAAATAGAACACCTCATTACCGTCGAACAGTGAACATCGAACGCTGAACGTCGTCGCGCCAGGCGAGTTAAAAAAAGCGATCGCACGCCAAATTCAAAGTTCGATGTTCGACGTTCTTCTGACACGAGATTGGCTTGAGAAAAACACGACCTCGGCAAGCAATCATTGAAGCCCGATGGAGTGATGAAGTTTTCGGAAAATGGATTCCAACATTCCATCGTGCCATCACGCATTTTCTTTGTTGGGGTTCGTTTCGCTCACCCCAACCTACGACCATCCGGGCTTCGGCGCATCGTTTTCATGCATCGTGGCAGCCGCAGCTCAAGGAGTGGTTCATAGGTTTTTCTTTCGCTAATCGAGATTGGTTTCCGGAGGCGCTTCCACGACCTTGTAGATGACCAACCGGTCGCCGGGATGAATGCGCCCGCTGTTTTTTAAATCGTTCCAGACGTTGAGGGCCCGCAAGGGAACCTGAAAGCGCTCGGCGATACTCGAAAGGTTGTCCCCGGCCTTGACGGTGTAGATGTGCTTGTCGGGATTTTTCTTCCACTCGGCAACCACCGCCGCGAAACGCTTTTCGAATCCGCTGCCCGACCCCTTCGGGACGAGCAGCGCGTGGGTGCCGGCCGGCAGGTAGTGACCGCGAACATCCGGATTCAAGTCTTTTATCAGCTTGAAATAGGTGCCCGTTGCCTGGGCGATGAGCCGAATCGGCGTCCGCTGTTCACAGAACACCACGACCTCATCGAATTCGTAGGGCGGGTAATAATCGTCTGCGGTCAGGTTGAATCCATATTTTTCAGGATTCGATAAAATGAGTTTGGCGGAAATGATGCGGGGCAGGTAGCGCTGGGTTTCAAGGGGCAGATACAGGCGGTAGTAGTCGGTGACCTCCTGCAGCAGCATTTCGGATTTGAGGCCCTCTTCGCCCATGTTGTAAGCGGCGGCGGATAGTGTCCACGACTGAAACTCTTCGAAAAGAAACTTGAAATAGGCGCTGGCGGCCCGGGTCGATTTGTGGATGCTGCGGCGCTCGTCGATATCGGTGTTGACGGACAAACCGTAATTGCGGCCGGTGCTCGGCATGAATTGCCAGAACCCGACGGCCCCGGCGGTCGAGCCGGCATGCGGCCTAAGGGCGCTCTCGGCGATGGCGACGTATTTCAGGTCCAACGGCAGGCCATTGGCCGCCAGCTCTTTTTCGATCAGCGGCATGAACCGATGGGATCGTTTCAACCAGAGGATAACCTGGGGTCGATCAGCCAGCGTGAGGAGCATCTCCTTTTCGAGGCGTTCGCGAACCTCCGGGTTTTCGAGGGGAATCGCTTCGCCGCAAAAATCCAGCGGCTCCTTGAACCGGATGCTCTCGATCAGGGCAGGAGGCCCCTCTTTATACTCGGCGTTTTCGCCACCGGCCGTCCGGTTGACCGCGGTCACGAATATAAAGGCGGCGATGAGAAGCAAAGATACGGTCTTTGGCAACATACGGTTCGATTTCAGGGGCAAGACGGTTGGCCGGTATCCACGTTGCGAGGTTCCACTCAATGTCATGACCTCAAGGCCCCATCCTCCCCACTTTGAAGAACGGAGGCCAAGGGGCATTCTTCATGATCAATGTAAAATCCCCCTGAATACCCCTTTTCCAAAGGGGGACTTTCAAGGAATTTTCAAAGGAAATGGCATTGGGGTGCCATTATCAACATCCGCCAAAACTCACGCGGCCATTCCGCGCACTGCGGAAACCAGGGTCAACACGCCGGCAACCAGGAAAAAGACACCGGCGCCGATTTTTATATAGTGCGCCGGAATCAAGCGGCTGATGGCACCGCCGAAAAATACCGCCAGCGATGCGCTGAGGACCAGAGCGGCAGCCGAGCCGATGAAAACCGAAAACTTGGGGTCACAGTTCGCGGAAAGGCAGAAGGTGGCCAGCTGGGTTTTGTCTCCCAGTTCGGCCAGAAATACCATGCCGAAGGTCATTACCATGATTTTATAGTCCATCGGAAATTTCTCCTGATTAGGTCGACATCAGTCGTCTGGCTTTCTGAACGATGTTCTCGACGGTCAACCCGAACTTTTCCATGACCGCCGCGCCCGGAGCCGATGTGCCGAAAGAGGTGATGCCGACCACTTTACCGCCGCTGCCCGTGTACCGTTCCCAGCCGAAAGGGTGCCCGGCCTCGATGGCAATGCGCCGGTTGACTTCAGGCGGCAGGACACGGTCTTTATAACTCGGCGGCATTTTCTCAAACAGCTCCCAACTCGGCATGCTGACGACCCGGACGGCAATGTTCTCCGTCGCCAGGGCCTCCTGCGCCGCCAGCGCCAAGTGAACTTCAGATCCCGAGGCGATCAGAATCAGGTCGGGGACTTTGGGGGCATCGGAAAGGACATAGGCGCCGTTTTTAAGGCCGCTGGCCGCCGCGTAGCGGGCGCGGTCCAACACCGGAAGTTTCTGCCGGCTGAGGATCAGCGCGACGGGGCCGGTCGTTAAGATGGCCTGGCGCCAGGCATAGGCTGTTTCAGAGGCATCGGCCGGCCGGATGACGGTCAGCCGCGGAATGATCCGCAGGGCCGCCAGGTGTTCAACCGGCTGGTGGGTCGGGCCGTCTTCGCCGACGGCCACGCTGTCGTGGGTGAAAACGTAGATCACCGACAGTTTCATCAAACTCGCCAGCCGAATGGCCGGCCGCATGTAGTCGGCGAAGACCAGAAAAGTTCCGCCATACGGCCGGACGCCATTGTGGAGGAACATGCCGTTCAGTATGCCCCCCATGGCGTGTTCCCGCACGCCGAAGCGGATATTACGCCCCTCGCCGGCATTTTTTTGAAGCTCCGGTGCGCCGTCGATAAACGTTTTGTTCGAGGGGGCCAGGTCGGCCGAGCCGCCGATAAGGGTCGGCAAGGCCGCGGCGACAGCGTTCAATACCCGGCCGGAGGCCGCCCGCGTGGCCAGGGGGCCGTCGGACGGTAAAAACTCCGGAAGCCCGGCATCCCATCCCTCCGGCAGAAAACCGCTGAAGGCGTTCACCCACCGGTTGGCCAGGTCGGGATAGGTTTTGGTGTAGTCCTTGAATTTTTTTCGCCACGCGGCCTCGGCCTGTTTTCCAGCGGCAGCACAGGCCCGGAATTTTTCGAGAACTTTGCCGGGCACGCAGAACTCCTCATCTTTGGGACATCCCAGACATTCCTTGGTCAGGCAGACCTCGGCGCCGCCCAACGGGGCGCCATGAGCGTCGGCGGACCCCTGCTTGTTCGGACTGCCAAAGGCGATTTCGGTGCGCAGAACGATCAGGGAGGGCTTGCTGGTGTCGGCCTTGGCTTCCCGCAGCGCCGCTTCGATGGCGGCCAGGTCATTACCGTCGCCGACGGTGAGCACCTGCCAGTTATAGGCTTCGAAGCGCCGGGCCACATTTTCGGTGAAGGTGATCGCCGTGCTGCCCTCGATCGAGATGCGGTTGTCGTCGTAGATGCAGATCAATCTTGCCAGGCCGAGGTGACCCGCCAGGGAGGCGGCCTCGGAGGTGATGCCTTCCATCATGTCTCCGTCACCACACATGACATAGATGTGGTGGTCGACGAGTTGGGCATCCTTGCGATTGAAAACGGCCGCCAGGTGGCGTTCGGCGATCGCCATGCCGACGGCATTCGCAAACCCCTGACCCAGCGGGCCGGTGGTTGTTTCGACGCCGGGCGTGATCCCGAATTCGGGATGTCCGGGCGTCTTGCTGCCCATCTGGCGAAAAGATTTGATATCCTCCAAGTTCAGATCGTAGCCGGTCAGGTATAGCAGGCTGTAAAGGAGCATCGAGGCGTGACCGCCCGAAAGGACGAAGCGATCCCGGTCCAGCCAGTCGGGGTTTTCGGGGTTGTGTTTCATGATGCGGGTAAACAGCACATAAGCGGCCGGGGCGAGCCCCATCGGTGCGCCGGGATGTCCTGAATTGGCCTTTTGGATCGCATCGATCGCAAGGGTCCGCACGGTGTTGACGCACATCGTATCGATATCCTGCCGGCGCGGTTTCAAAGCGTCATCCATCTTCGAGAGTTCCTCCTTTAGCGGCGATTATAGGCCTTGGCTTTTAGCATTCTACCGACCAGCAAGGCAAGCAAATTAGTTGTCCACCCCAGCGTTTGCAGGGTGCCGCAGATGCAAGGCATCGGGTGCGCAGGCGTACTTCTGGACGTAAAGAGCCCGATTACTTTGCCGATGCGGTGCTCAGTGAACCCTGACCGGTGGGTCTAAAGCGCTCTCAGATACTCCGGCTTCAGATCTATCCGGCCGGCGAGGGCGTCGTCGATCAGGTCGAGTGTGGTCTCGCGGTCGCGCGGCAGCCGGGCCCGGATCGGAAGATAGTTGGAGGCATGATTGGCATGAAACAGGCCGCGACTCAGGTGGGTGTGTTCGATCATGGTCCGCAGCTCCTGCAGCGTTTCGACCGGCGCGAGCAGTTCGAAACGGCCGGCGTCGAAATCATGGCACAGCGGCGTGCCGGGTATCAGCATGAGGCTCAGAGCGCCGACGTATTCCGGATCGATGGCCGAGAGCACCCGTCCGGTTTCCCGGGCGTGGATCGCTGAGCGGTCGCGGCCGGCGATGCCCAGCAAGACCGTAACGGACAGCTTCAAGCCGGCGGCCCGCGCCTTGCGGCCCATATCGATCATCTCCGCTGCCGTGGCACCCTTATCGATATTTTTAAGGGTGACGTCATCGCCGGTTTCAAGTCCCATATAGGCGATTCCGAGGCCGTGGGAATTGAGTTCTTCCAGTTCGGCGTTGCTTTTCATCTTCAGGCTTTTGGCGTTGGCGTAGGTGCCCACCCGCGTCACCCAGGGAAGCTGCTGTCGGATGGCGGTCAGGATAGCGAGGAGCCGGCGCTGGGGAATGATCAGGGCGTCGCCGTCACACAGGAACACCCGGCGCTGCTGCCGGCAGTACTGCGCCGCAAAGGCGATATCGCCCATGATGACATCATCGGACTTGATGCGAAACCGCTCTCCGCGATAGGTGCCGCAGAAAGTGCATTTGTTGCGCGAGCAACCGACGGTGACCTGGAGCAAAATACTGTTGGCCTCGCTCGGCGGCCGGATGATATTGCCTTCGTAATGCATCGATGCCTCTTTCCTCCAAAAATACCTTCAGTTGTCAGCCGCACGTTCTCTTGGCGGCGTCGTTTTTGATGAAGTCATAGAAATTCCCCGTATAGGAGCAATGGAGAATTTCCCTGACCTTGCGGATGATGTACTCACTGGTGGCGGCTTCACCGTCGATTTTCAAACGAAACGCCAGCAGCCGCCGCAGTTTCTCATCCGATTTATCCTTATCGGGAACCATGCGGATGACCCTTTGGAGCATGGTTTGAAAAGGACCGTCCTGGTCTTCGAGGCTGATGATTTTATTGGTCATGAAACTCCTCACACTGACAAAAAACCTATGGCTTGTATTCTAATGGCGTTTTTATTTTTTTCAACCGCCGCACCGTCGCCGACTTTTTTCTCGCCGCGCGCTCAGGCGCCGTGAATATGCTGTTGAGTTTGATTATCCTAAATGTTAAATTGTTTCCAATTCTGAAAAATATCCATTTCCGCAAGCTTTAATTCAGTCGCCAGGATCGAAGACGCCGGCTGCGCCGGCGGGTTGCGCTCCGGCGATATCGGCGGTTACAGCCGTTTTGTCCGCAAGCCGGCGGGAATCGAAGCCAGGAAGCCTTTTCAGGCGGAAACCATGAACTGATCCGGAGAAAGAATCATGAGTGATGAAAGACGGTTGCCGTCTGGTGAAGACGGGGCGTCGGCCGGCGACGACTGGGACCGGCGCATCCTGTGCAGCGACGGCAACTGTATCGGCGTGATCGGTCACGACGGGCGCTGCAAGGAGTGCGGAAAACCCTATGATGGCGAGCTTGCCGAAAGCGGTGCCCGCGACCCGGACACGGCGGACGCGCCACCGCCGGCCGATCCTCCGGAGGAAAAGGCCGGAGCGATGGGGGTCAACGAGACGCCAGCCGCGTCTACCGCCGAGGGTGAGAGCGTCGATGACGACGAGGGCTGGGACCGGCGCGTCCTGTGCAGCGACGGCAACTGCATCGGCGTGATCGGTCCGGATGGGCGCTGCACCGCCTGCGGAAAACCCTACGAGCCAGAATCCGCCCCATAGAGCCCCGGGATTGTGAGGCCCGATTAAATACCTTCGGCAGGCGTGAGCCGGGTAAGGACGAACCGTCATGCTGCTGATCGACATCCCCGTTTCGGCTTGGCGCGATATCATCGATACCCTATAGGCTTTAAGATAAAGGATATGGCAAGGCCAGCGGGAGGCCGGCTGTATAAGTCATTCGCCGCCGACCGATAACACCGCCAAAACCTTTACCTCAAGGCCTATAAAAAAAGGCAGCACATCCAGTTGGATTGGGAAGTGGCTGCCTTTTTTTGCCGGTGTCGAATTTTGGGGCGTCTTTTAAACCGCGTCTCTTAGTTTCTTGCCAGGCTTGAATTTGACGACGTTGCGGGCTTTGATTTTGAGCATTTCCCCGGTTTGCGGGTTGCGGCCTTTACGGGCTTTGCGGCGCGATTTTTGAAAGGTCCCGAATCCAACCAGGGTGACCTTGCCGTCTTTTTTCTTCAGCGTTTTGGTGACCCCGTCCACGAAGGAGTCGAGCGCCTTGCCCGCCGCCACTTTGGAAATGTCGGCTTCCGTTGCCATTTTCTCGATCAATTCTGCCTTTGTCATCTGTTTCCCCCTTTTTTGATTTCGGGTTTACGCCCTTTAAACCCAATGTTTCGAGGAATTTACTCTAATTTATGAGCAAAGTCAACATCTAAATGCCCTCTGAATAAGGTTCTATGAGAAGAAAAACGGTTAAAATGCC
Source organism: uncultured delta proteobacterium (assembly GCA_963779885.1). Classification (GTDB taxonomy): domain Bacteria; phylum Desulfobacterota; class Desulfobacteria; order Desulfobacterales; family SG8-13; genus JARFQH01. The sequence continues at coordinate 107,998 of CAWAAN010000010.1, forward strand.
TTTTGGTGGGCCAGATAGAGGCAAACCGTTTATTAAATTTGTCAATCGGAAATCGGGACCCGTCGGGGCAGACAAATGCTGAAGGTCGTGCCGCTTCCGGCCACCGAATCGACCGTGATGCGCCCGCCATGTCTCGTGACGGTCTTGTTGGCGATAAAAAGTCCCAGACCGGTGCCCTTGCTGCCTTTGGTGGTATAGAACATGGTGAACATATTTTTTAGCTGGCTCTCATTCATGCCGCTGCCGTTGTCGGTAATGTCGAATTGAACCTCGTTCTGCTGGCGAAAGACCCGGAAGGTGATGTGAAAGGATTTGCCGGATCGGTCTTCGATGCAGGCCTCCATGGCGTTTTCGAGAATGTTGATCAGGGTCGAACGCACCAGGTCCGGATCGATTTCGATCTCGCCCAGGTCGGGTTCGAAGACACAGGTAAAGATGATGTCGGCGCCGCGAATCCGCTGATCCACGTTGGCGGCCACCTCGGTGGCGAACCGTTCGACGTCGGTCGGCTGGAGGTCGAGCTTTCTTTCCTTCGCATAAAAAAGAATGTTCTGGACCTGCTTGCGGATGCGCTCCACCATCAGCTTGGAAACCTCCAACCCTTCTTCGATCCGGCCGGGCTTGTCGCGGTAGAAACCGGTATCGACCAGGTAGAGGCCGGCATCCAGTCCGGTGAGGCAGCCTTTTAGATCGTGAGAAATGGTGCCGATCATCATGCCGAGAGATGACAGGTTGTCCTGCAGTTGCCGCAGCCGGGTCACGTCGGTGAAGGTGATCAGCACCTGGACGAGCTTGCCGGCCAGTGTTTTTATCGGAGCCGTGCCGGCCATCATGGTGAACTGCACGCCATTGCGGTCGGTCAAAACCAATTCGCCTTGTCGCGGCCGCCCGTCTTTCAGCGTCTGGGAGATGGGGTCTCTGAAGGCCGGGAATTTGCCGGGCCTCAGTACAGTGAAGAGATTCTGTCCGACCGGTTGACCGAAATCTTCCTTGAAGCTCCGATTGATGGCCGTGATGCGCAGGTGCCGATCCACCACGACGATCGGTATGGGGACCAGATCGAAGAGCTGCTGGTATCGCTGCTGGGTCGTGCGCACCTCTTCGGCCAGACGATCGATCTCCTGGCTGCCGGCAAAAATTTCCAGCACAAGGACCACTTCCCCGTCATCGTTGAAAATCGGGGCCGTGTGAACGATTACCGGGACCTTGGCCCCGTTTTTATACCGCACCAAGGCCCGCGTTTCCATGATGTCCTCATCCCGCAGGGTGCGCGCCACCGGACAGTTTTCGCGGGTGGCCCGTTTACCGCTGTAAATTTCCCAACTGTGGCCGTGAATGCGGTATCCGAGATGGCGGATATAGGTGGGGTTGGCCGCCAGGACTTTGCAATCCGGATCGTGGATCGATACGAAATACGGCAGTTCGTTGAAGTATTTGACGCCGCCGTGTACATCGTTGGCGACCTGGGCGATGAAGGCCGACATGCGATCGACGATCTGGCGGATGGCCAGAAACCGCTCCGTCTCCACCATTTCGGCCGCCCTTTGTTCGGACTGCGTCTCCAGGCGGGAGTGCATCTGCTCGAGACGGGCTTGAAGCATGAGCACATTTTCCGCCCGCCGCAGAGCGATGTCCAAGGCGACCGGTTGAACCGGCCGGGAAAGAAAGTCCGCACCAGAGGTTTTCAATCCCTCCATGGCCCGATCCAGGCTTCGTGGAGCGCACAGGACGATGATCCGCGCGGCCGGATTTTCGATCATGATGCCATCGATCAGTTGCCGGCCTCCGGGCATATCGAAGTTCACAAGGGCAATGGAGGGTCGCAGGTCCCTGAAACGGTCCACGCCTTCAAGCGCGCTTTCGGCGAAAACCGTTTCGCCATTTTCGCTCCGGATACCGGCCGCAATCGACTCTCGCTCCTTGCGATCATCGCTCACGATCAAAAAATCTTTTCCCATGCCCGTTTCTTCCAAACCTCGATTGGGTTAAAAAAAAAATTACCTGATACCATCATTTTGCCCGGTTTTTCAATCAATAAGTCCGCGTTTTCCTTTCATCTCATCGGACACTCGACGGTATCCTTATACGGCCTGCCGGCTGGGTCGGGGTGAGGTTGCCGCCGAGCGCATCGCCGTTTTCGACAAGCACGCTTAAAGGTCTCACGGTCCCATTTGAAACATCGATTAACATAGTCGAGGCGGCTTAATGGCGTTGCGTAATAGAAAATATCTATTTATATAATAGTATCTATAAATATTATCGAATTGACATGGCCGAAAGAACACCGTACTTAAACGCGGTCTTTAAATTATAAAACTCTTCCAACCATGATGGTATTCGATCGGATGTACCGCTTGTTGCGCTGGGTCCTGGGGGGCCTCTTCATACATGCCGGCGTAGTAAAACTGCTGGAGCCTCAAACCTTTGCCGTCCTGATAGCCGCCTTTGGCATTGTCCCCGAACATTTGCTTATGGCGGTATCCATCGGCCTGCCGGCTTTGGAGGTGGCGGCGGGCATTGGGCTGCTCTTCGATATCGAAGGCAGCCTGGCGGTAATTGCCGGATTACTGGGACTTTTTATCGGCATTTTATGCTACGGCATTTTTATGGGGTTGGATGTGGATTGCGGGTGCTTTGGACCGGAAGATCCGGAAGCCGAGGCATTTCACGGCATCAAATCCTCTCTCTACCGTGATCTGGCCATGGTGGCAGGCGTCCTATTCATATATGGATGGCGTCGATGCCGTGCCATCGCGCCGGTCGGCATACGGCAATTATTGAAAAAAATATTTGAAAAAAAAGGAGGATGGAAGATGCTTAGAGGTCAATCGATTCTGAAGCTGACGATCATTATCTTTCTGGTGTCCGGCATGGCCGGTATTCAACCGGCTTTTGCCGCCGACAAGTTCGAGCAGGAATTGGGAAAGGAAACCGAAGCGGTTAAACTCGTGCGCGAAGTGCAGCGCGGCGGCTACGATCTAGTCACCACCGCAGAATTCAAACAATGGATCGATGGCGGCAAAGATATGGTTATCGTGGATACCATGCCCTATACGGACAGCTACAAGAAACAGCATGTGCCGGGGGCGGTTCAGTTCCTGTTCCCCATTCCAGATATGAATGAATGGGACATGAAGGAAACCGACGGCAAAACCAAGGAGGAATTCGTCAAGCTGCTGGGTGACGACAAGAATAAGCCGATCGTCATTTACTGCGGGTTCGTCAAATGCACCCGCAGCCACAACGGTGCCGCCTGGGCTGTCAAGCTCGGTTACAATAACGTCTATCGCTACCCGGGCGGAATCTTTGCCTGGAAGGGAGCGGATTATACGGTGGCCAAGGCCGAATGACAATGAGAGCGTTCAAATCGACTTCCGCTGCGGAGTTGAAGGGCCACCTCAAGCCCGATGCCGAAGCGGTGATCGCGCAGATCAGGGAATGCGCCCGAAGTCTTTATCTGAACCGCCGGATGCTGTGTACCGAAGCGGTTGTGGCGGCGTTGAACAACGCCCTGAAAGGCGGGCTGAGTGAAGTTCAAGCCATCTCCATGGCCGCCCCTTTCAGTATCGCTATGGGTGAGAGCGGCTGTATTTGCGGCGCCTTGAGCGGTGCGGTGATGGCCGCGGGCCTTTTTTTAGGAAATGATCGTCCATATCGCCATCGCCAACAGATGCGCGAGGGTGCCCGACAACTGCACGACACCTTCAAAGAAGCGAACGGGGCGACCTGCTGCAGGATTCTCTCCCGCAACGTCAAGCATGACCGCAGGGCCCATTTTCACCAGTGTGCCGATTTAACGGCGGGAGCCGCCGAAATGGCGGCGAGGTTGATTTTGCGCCGCCGGCCCGAACTTGCCGATCGGGCCGCCAACGGATCTCTATTCCGGTGTGGTTCAAACATCGGCGGCGTCTGGTCGCGGTCGTTTCGATTTTTTTCACGCAGTATTCGGCGATGAAATTCTTGTTTGTTTGTCCGCGGGATAATCAGGTGTTCGAGAGTGCCGATTTCAGAATCGTCGACAACAGGGGCGTTATCACCGATAATGCCGGCAACAAGGTCCTGGATGCGAAGGTGACCCTCACGGCGCCTTGCCCGCTGTGCGGTCGGCGACATGTTTATCAGGCGGCCGAACTGCCCTGTCCTTTTTGAATAGACGAGGTGATGGAGTCATGTCCACCCGGGCCATACAGTACCTGAACCGGAAAGACGTCACCTTCGAGGTGGTCACCTACGAGCACGAAGAAAAAGGGGCCGAGTTCGCGGCGCGCGCCACCGGCTTTGACCTCGCGCGGACCGTCAAGACCCTGGTGGCCGGTCTGGAAGGAACTACTTACTGCCTGGCGCTGGTGCCCGGGAACCGGCAGCTGGATTTGAAACGGCTGGCCCGCGCGTTTGCGGTAAAACGGGCGGCCATGGCCGATACCGCCACGGCCGAGCGTCTGACCGGTTACCTGATCGGCGGTATCAGCCCGTTCGGAACCAAACAATCGCTGCCGGTCGTGATGGAAAAGCGGGTCCGGGAACACCCGGAAGTACTCATCAACGCCGGCCAGCGCGGCGTCATGCTGAAGATGACCCCGGAGGATATTGTCAGGGCGCTGGGATGCCGGGTGGCGGAAATATCAAAGAGATAGTGTTTGGTATTTTGTATTTGGTGTTTAGGACGAAGTACACTATCGGGCCGATTATCAACAACATACCCGCATTAATACAAAACACCAATCACCAGAACCGAACCACCAATTATGGCCCTGTAACAATGGGATAACGGCCGAGTAAGGGATGATCGATAATGAACGAAACGAAGAAGCTGAATCTGACCCAAACCGTGAAAGGCGCCGGCTGAGCGTCCAAGCTGCCGCCGGGGGACTTGGCGCAGGCACTTTGCGGGCTTGAGATCCCGACCGATCCCAACGTGATCGTCGGCTTGGAGCGGGCGGACGATGCCGGGGTCTATAAAATTTCAGAAGACCTCGCGTTGATCCAGACCGTCGATTTTTTCACGCCGATCGTCGACGACCCTTACATGTTCGGCCAGATCGCCGCCGCCAACGCGCTGAGCGACATCTACGCCATGGGGGGCGATCCGAAAACCGCCATGAACCTGGTTGCCTTCCCGCTCAAGCAGATGGACCTCTCCATCCTGCGGCGAATCCTCGCCGGCGGCCTCGATAAAATGAAAGAAGCCGGCGTGGCGCTGGTCGGTGGTCACAGCATCGAAGACAGTGAACTCAAATACGGCCTGTCGGTGACCGGATTCGTCCATCCGAAAAAAGTGGTGACCAAGGGCGGCCTGAAGCCGGGCGACCGCCTGGTTCTCACCAAACCACTGGGCACCGGCGTGATCAACACGGCCATCAAGGCCGGCATGGCGGCAACGGATGTGATCCAGAAGGTGACCCGGCTGATGGCCACGTTGAACCGCGATGCCGCTACCGTCATGGCCTGTTTTCCGGTCCGTGCCTGCACCGATGTGACCGGCTTCGGCCTGCTGGGGCATATGGCGGAAATGGTCGTCGGGACCGGGCACGCGATTGTCCTGCGGGTGGCGGATATTCCTTTTTTGCCCGGGGCGGTCGAATACGCCGGATTCGGTCTGCTGCCGGCCGGTGCGTTCAAAAACCAGGAATACCGGGCGTCACTGGTGGAGTGTCTGCCGGGTGTCGACCCGCTGGTCCTGGATCTTCTCTTCGATCCCCAGACCTCGGGGGGCTTGCTGATCGGCGTCGCTGAAGAAAGTGCGGTGCCGTTGCTCGAAGAACTGGTGGCGAAAGGGGTCACTGAATCGAAGATTATTGGAGAGGTTGTCGCTGGACCACGGGAAAAAATAATTCTGACCTAGTGAGGGATATATGAAGGAGATCGATGCCCGGGGGCTGTCGTGCCCCGCACCGGTGTTGCAGGTCAAGGCCGCGGTGGAGCAGGAAAATGCGGACGCGGTTCGGGTCGTTATCGACAACGCCGCATCCCAGCAGAATGTTAAACGGTTTCTGGAATCACAAGGATTTGAAACCGTTTTGGAAAAAAACAGCACTGACTTTATTGTCGTCGCGACGTGCGCCGCGGCGCCGAAGAGGCGGGAGATTCCCCACCAGCGGCCTGAAGGCGAGCCCGATCCGCGGAAGATCATGGTCATGTGCGCCACCGACCGCATCGGATTCGGAGACGATGCCCTGGGGCTCAAGCTCATGATCAACTTCATCAGAACGCTCAAGGAAATGGGCCCGGAGTTGTGGCGGCTGGTGCTGGTCAACAACGCCGTCAAGCTCACCATCGACGGGTCCGAGGTCCTGGCCGACCTGAAGGCATTCGAACAACACGGGGTCAGCATCCTTGTCTGCGGCACGTGTCTTGATCACTTCAGGCTGCTGGAAAGAAAACAAGTCGGCGAAACGACCAACATGCTCGATATCGTCACGGCCATGCAATTGGCGGACAAGGTCATCAATATCTGATGGCTATAATCAGCGGGTCTCTTTTCTCGTAACCGTTCACGGGGTTGCAAAATCCAATGCGCCCCGAACCACCAGACTGTAAGCGTTCACAGGGTGCTGCAGATTCAAGGCGTCGGGTGCGCCGGCGTACTTTTGTACGTCAAGCGCCCGACAACGCCGCAGATGCGGTGCCCTGTGAACGCTTACCTTTTCTCAACTTCGTTACCGCACCGGTCACTATGTCAATGGCCCGGTCGATTTCTGCCACGGTGGTCATGCGCCCGACGCTGAAGCGCAGGGTGCCCTTGGCCCACTCCATGGGCACGCGCAAGGCCTTCAGGACGTGGGAGATCTCGACCGTGTCCGAATGGCAGGCGGCGCCGGCTGATGCGGCCACCTCCAATCCAATTTCTTCCAGGATGCGGTTGGCTTCCACGCCTTCGAAGGACAGGTTCAGGGTGTTCGGCAGGCGTTTTTCCGGATGTCCATTCAGGTGCACGTCGGGCAGCGCGCCCGTCAGCCCGTGCTGCAGCCGATCCCGCAATTGCCGCATGTGGGCCATGTTCGGTTGCAGATCCCGGGCGGCGATTTCGCAGGCCATTCCCAGGCCGACAATCTCGAGGAGGTTCTCGGTACCGGCGCGCCGGCCGCTTTCCTGCCCGGCGCCATGGCAGAAATTCTCCGGCCTGAAAGGTGGACGCACGTAGAGGGCCCCGATGCCCTTGGGGGCGTAGACCTTGTGTCCGGCCACCGACAAGAGATCCACGCCGAGTTCCTGAACATCGGTCGGAATTTTGCCCACCGACTGGGCGGCGTCGGTGTGCATGACGATGCCGCGCTGCCTGGCGATTTTCGCTATCTCGGCCATCGGCTGGATCGTGCCCACCTCGTTGTTGGCGTGCATGACGGTGATCAGGATGGTGGTGGGGCGGATCGCTTTTTTAACCGCGGCCGGGTCCACAAGGCCATCGGCGGAGACCGGCAGATAAGTCGTCTCGAAACCGTCCCCTCCCAGGAAGCGGCAGACTTCCAGCACCGCCGGGTGTTCGAAGTCACTGGTGATGATGTGGTTTCCTTTGGCCCGCAGCGCACGCGCCGTGCCGATGATGGCATGGTTGTTCGACTCGGTGCCGCCGCTGGTGAAGAAGATTTCCTGCGGCTGGCAGTTGAGGATCCCGGCTACTTGCCGGCGCGCGGCTTCCAGCGCTTGTTTCGGGGCGATGCCGTACCAGTGCCCGCTGGACGGGTTGCCGAACTCGACTTCCAGAAACGGCCGCATGGCGGCGATGACTTTGGGGTCATGCGGCGTCGTGCCGTTGTAATCCAAATATATCGGTTTGATCATGAATCTCTTCCTTAATGATATTGACCGCGGAGGCGCGAAGACCGCTGAGGGTCGTTGTCGTTTTTTGCCGCTGCTCGCATGGGCCAAGGCCCACCTGTCTGAAAATCTCGTCACCGTTCACGGAGTGCACAGTCCGTTGCGCGTCAAACCACCTGATTATAAGCGTTTACAGGGTGCCGCAGATGTAAGGCGTTGGGCGCACAGACGATCTTTTGGACGTAAAGTGTCCGACAACACGGCAGGTACGGTGTCCCGTGAACGCTGATAAAATCTCGGCGGCCTTCGCGCCCCGGCGGTGACCCTAAAACAGTTGCTCCCAGAGGCCGAACATCACGGTTTCATAGCCGGCGGGCGCGAAATCCCACTTTTTACCGTAAACATGGAGGCGTTTGGTTGTCGCACCGTTTTGGTCATACACCGTTCCGCCTTCGAGAGTCCAGGCCAGGATTCCGCCCTTGAGGTTGCGGACGGTGATGCCCTTTTGCGCCATCTCACGGGCAAACAGCCCGCTGCGGTAGCTGATGGTGCAATAGCCCACCACGGTTTTCCCACCATATTTTTCAGGGTGGTCCAAAAACTCGTTCCGGGAAAGGGCATGCGGCAGCATCGACACCGTCATCTCCGCCGGTTTGCGGGTGTCGACGAAAACGATGTCATCATTTTTCAGCAGCGCCATGGCCTGCTGCGGCGAAATGTCCGTCACCGCCGGAAAGTCTTTCTTGTAATCGGCATACATGGCATAGACTGTCTCTTTTTTTTGGGTGTCTGAAAGACTGCCGTCCCCTAACGCTGAACCGGTGAACAGAACCGCGCCGGCGATCGTCCAGAAAATTTTCGAGAGCCAAAGGCGCTTCATGTCATTCCCTTTTATTAGTGGGACGTGTCCGCGAGCATAAGTGTTCACAAGGCACCGCATCTGCTATGTGTCGGGCTCTTGAAGTATGATATTCGTTTGCGTGCCCGGACGCCTTGCATCTCCGTCACCTGTGTAAACTTGTCGAAAAGCAGGCCGTTCGACCCATCAATCAGCGTTCTTGCTTGCCGCCGGCCTTCAGTTGCTTGCCGGCATTCCAACAGTCTCCGACTGCTGGGCCCAGAGACCAGTACTTTTTGCTGTGCATGTCGAATAACAGCGGTTTGACTTTGGCGATGTCGATGTTTCCGTTCTCATCGAGCACTTCTTTTTTAGCGTAAGTCGCGACGATTTCCCCCACAAAGACATCGTGGGCCGGAAAATCAACGGTGCGCTCCAGGCGGCACTCCATGCACACCGGGCACTGCCTTATCATCGGAGCGGTTTTCAGTTTGCCGTAAAAAAGGTCGAATAGGCCCCCCTTATCCGTTTTTTTCCCGCTGACAATGCCGCAGTAGTCGGTTTCCATCATGAGATCCTGGGAGGAAATGCAGACACTGAAGCTGTTGTTTTCTCTGATTCCGGCGTTGGTGAAGTGCGCTTTGGCCATACCGATCGAAATGTATTGGGGCTGGCCATGGTTCATGATGCCCACGTGGGCGATCGTGATGATGTTCGGCCGACCGTTGACCATGGCGCCGACCAGGGTGGTCGGCATCGGGTAAAGCGCATTGACGATTCCGAGCGAATCCATAGAGCCTCCTATAGATAACGATGGGGTACAGTTTAAAGCCGAATTTTCTTCACGTTTGGACCGGTTTGTATTATAGGATCAGGATAAGGTGAAAGAGTGCCAGGGGCAAGGGGCAAGGGGCAAGGATTAAAGCGTCCGTCATCGGGTGAAATCCATCGTGTTCCCGAACCTTTGTACCTTGACCCCTGAACCTTTATCATGCAAACCGGAAAAAAAGCCATTTATGAACGGTCACAGCCAGGAGATTCCCGCCCATGCCGCTTCATATCCGCAAGGCCCTGCTCGTTTATTGTTCTCCGGCCGGGAGCACGGCCCATGTCGCCCGCGTCATGCGGCAAAAAATCGTCGCTCTGAAAACCCCCGTCACGATGATCGACCTGGGCGATGATCCCGATATCGATTTCATTATTCCCCAGCTCTTCGATGCCAAGGACAACATCTGCCTTTACATCGGTTCACCGGTCTATGCGGCGCATCCCATTCCCCCCATCATGGATTTCGTCGCTCGTATGCCCGAGGCTGAGAACGGGTACAGCGTGCCGTTTGTCACCTGGGGGGCCGTGACCAGCGGTATCGCCCTCTACGAAATGGGAGACGCGCTCACTCAGAAGGGCTACCGGGTCCTGGGTGCCGCCAAGGTTGTCGCCCGGCATTCGATGATGTGGTCCGTGGACGCGCCGCTGGGAGCCGATCACCCGGATGCCGAAGACGACCGGCAGATCGACACGCTGCTGGAAGCGGTGACCGACAAATTGAAAAAAGCCGATCCACCAATTTTGGCACCCTCGGTTCTGGATTACCAGGAAAAATTTTTGCGGGAGCAAATGGCACAGGTGAGTTTCGAACAGGCCAAGGCGCGTTTCCCCCAGAAAAAGGTGCTGAAAGAGCGCTGCACGCTGTGCGGCATCTGTGTCGAAAATTGTCCGGTGATGGCGATCCGCCTGGTCGAAGCGCCGGAGATCGATACGGCTTGCATCCACTGCTTCAACTGTGTCCGGCTCTGTCCGGAAGCAGCCATCGTGTCGGACCTTCAACCGGTCTTGGAACATATTCGCGCCCGGTCGGAACAAGTCAAAGAGCCCGCATGCACCCAGATATTTATTTAACGATACGGCGCCCGGTCACCCTCGCGCTGATCGCTCTTCTTCTGCGGCTGATCGTTTCGCCCGGCGCGGCTTCAGCCAGGTCCGGCGCCCCGCCGGAGATCCTCCAGATTCGGAGCAACAACGATTTTTCGCCGTATGAATTCATCAACGAAAAGGGTGAACCGGCTGGCTACAATGTCGATCTGATGCGTGCGGTTGCGCGACAAATGGGGTTGACGGTTGATCTCAGACCGGCGCAATGGTCCAGGGCTAGGCGGGAACTCGAGACCGGCGCAATCGATGCCCTGACCGGCGTGCTCTACTCGGAGGAGCGAGACAAGATCTTCGATTTTTCCACCCCAAACGTCGTGGTCTCCTATGCCATATTTGTGCGCAACGATTCTGTTGTCAAGAATCCCTCTGATCTCATGGGCAAGGAAGTCCTCGTGGTGGAAAATGTCTATGCCCATGATTGGCTGGCGCTGAATGATTTCACCTACCACATTGTCACGGTGGCGCGGCCCGAAGAAGCGCTGAAGCTCCTTTCACAGGGAAGCCACGACTGTGCCGTGCTTCCCCGGCTGCACGGCCTTGATCTGCTCCGGTCGCTGGATATCCACAATCTCAAGACCCTCGGGTCCCCGGTGTTGACCCAGAAAATGGGGTTTGCGGTAAAAGCCGGCAATGCCGATCTGCTGGCCAAGATCAACGAGGGCCTATTTAACGTGCAGGCCAGCGGAGAATATGACCGGATCTACCGCAAATGGTTTTCGGTTTACGAGCAGAAACGTTTTCAGGACCGGCTGTTGAGAATAGTGAAACTGGCCGTTCTGCCGCTGGTCGCCATTCTTTTGCTGGCCGGCTTGTGGATACGGTCGCTGAAGCATCTGGTTGCGCGCCGAACGCAGGCGCTCAAAGAAAACCAGGTCCTGCTGAACCGCATCGTGCAGGGAACCCCCCTTCCGACGGTGGTTATGGACCGCAAAGGAAAAGTATTGCTGTGGAACCGGGCCTGCGAAGAGCTGACCGGAATATCCGCCGGCGATGCCTCGCAGCGGTCGCAGAATATCTCGGCTGACGGTGAGATGACCGACCCGTTCCTGATGCAGCTCATGCTGGAAAAGTTCCCGACCGGTCCGGAAGGGGGGAGCCGGATGCCGGTCCGGCCGCAGATGCTTAAAACCGCTGCGGGTACCACCGAAGTAGAGGTGGACATCCCGCAGGCGGGTGGCGCCAGCTGCTGCCTCAACGGGACAATCGTTCGGTTCAGTGACGAGCAGGGTCAGCCGATCGGCATCATCGAAACCTGGCAGGATCTGAGCGAACGCAAAAATCTGGAAAAGCGTCTCGCTCAAGCGCAGCGCCTCGAAGCCATGGGGCGGCTGGCCGGCGCGATCGCGCACGACTTTACCAATTTTCTGCAAGCGATCCTGGTCTTTACGGAGACGGCTAAGTTTGAAATGACGACGGCGTCCCCCATCCGGCGTCATCTGGACGGCATCCAGGAAACCGTTTTCAGGGCCAGGGATCTGATCGACCAGATAAAAGTTTTTAGTCGCCAGAACCTTTTAAAGCCCAAGCCGATACACTTAACGGCGGTTGTTCAAAAGGCTTTGGCCTCGATCAAAACCATCGCGGGCGATGGCATCGACCTGCGCGTTGCGATCGACTCGAAAGCCCGGATCATGGCGAACGAAGCACCGATCGGCCAGGTGGTGTCGAACCTGTGCATGAATGCCGTGCATGCCATGGGTGACGCCGGCGGTACGATGACTGTCGGGCTGACGACCACCGAGCTGACCGAAGAGATGGCCCGGCGTGATCCCTGCTTGAGAGCCGGCGCTTTTGCGAAACTGACGGTGGCGGACACGGGTAAGGGAATCGCGGCCGAGCATCTGGACAAGATCTACGACCCCTTCTTTACCACCCGTAAACGTGAGGGCGGCACGGGAATGGGACTGGCCATCATTCACGGTATCGTCACCGGCTACGACGGCATTATATCGGTAAGAACCAAGGTGGGCCAAGGAACGGTGTTCGAAATTCTCTGGCCCGCGGTCAACACCGATGATGACATCACGGACCCCAATCAAGAAATGCCGCAACCGCTCAAAGCTGTATAACCCGTCAGTGAACCAGGCCCAGTATCCCGAACAGGATCAAAAATATGGCCACGATATAGTTCAGCAGGCGCGGAATGATAAGGATTAAAATGCCGGCTACGAGGGCCAGAATCGGTTGCAACGAAATGTCAAACGCCATAATAACCCCCAATTGTTAGGGTGTTTGTCGGCTGGCGGCCGATTTTTTTATGTGGCAACCAAGAACGGGGCCAACGACTTGCCTCAAATGCGCCGGCGATTGCTGACGACGACCACCAGGGATAAAACCGAAAGCGATAAAAAAACGAAGAATATTATTTTGGCCACCCCCGCGGCAGCACCGACGATGCCGCTATATCCGAAAACGGCCGCGACCAGGGCAACAATAAAAAAGGATAAGGGATAGTAAAGCATGGGGTGTTTTCCTTGAATCTTCCCAACAAAATTTGATCAGGCCGGTTTCAGGAATCCATTCGCTCCTAAGGATGATTCAAAATAAAGCGATGGAATCGAGAGGGAAATATGGTGAAAACCCCATTTTGTCTGATTTCCAGCCCCATTGGGTGAAGTGAATTATCATAAACGGTGACAGTGGGGGGAAAATGCCGGGAGGCAATCCGCTGCCGGACGGTTACGGCAAGCTCAAAATACGACGGGCCTCTTCGGGTCCCGCCGTATCCCGCCCGAATTCACGGGCCAGGCGCACCATGCGCTCCACCAGTTGCTCGTTGGTGGCCAGTTCCCCCTTGCGATAGTAAATATTGTCCTCGAGCCCCACCCGGCTGTGGCCGCCCATGAGAATTGCCAGGGCGTTGATGGGCAGCTGCGCCGGGCCAATGCCGGCCGCCGACCAGGTTGAGTCCGGCGGCAGGGTGCTTTTCATGTAAACCAGATTTTCGGTCGTGGCGGGAACGGCGCCTTTGAGGCCCATGACGAAGTCGAAGTGCAGCGGCGGCTGGACCAGGTTTTTTTCCACCAGATCCAGCGCATTTTGGATCATGCTCAAATCGAAAATCTCCATTTCCGGCTTGATGCCGTAACGCTGCATGTCCGTCGCCAGTTTTTCGATCAACTCCGGGCTGTTGGCGTAGACGCTGGTCGGGAAGTTGACCGACCCGGTGGTCAGGCTGGCCATCTCCGGGGCCAGCCGCAAGCGCTCGCAGCGCTCCTCGTAGCCCATTCCGGCCCGGCCGCCGGTCGAGATCTGGATGATCAGATCGGTTTCGTCCCGCAGTCCCGCAACCACTTCCTCGAAAAGGGAAAAGTCGGTGGAAGGGGACTCGTCCTGCGGATTGCGGATGTGAACGTGGATAATGGCGGCGCCGGCCGCCTCGCAGCGCACGGCGGTGTCGACAATCTCGCGCGGGGTGATCGGAACTCTGGGGTTGTGCTTTTTTTTGGGCAGGGAGCCGGTGGGCGCCACGGTGATAATCAATTTTTCCATGGGTGTTTTCCAATGCAAGTGGTTTATCTGACAAGGGCGGCACAGCATTCAGGCTGCACCCCACAACCAGTAAGCGTTCACAGGGAACCGCATCTGCTTTGTTGTCGGGCGTTTATAGTGTCTCCAGGGCCTTTTCGACCCACTTGAACCCGATCCGTTCCTGTTCGAGCCGCACCCGCCGGCCCAGGCGGTTGTAGCGCAAATCGTCGAACAGGGCGCTTTCGGTGTCCGTCAAGTGGGGCAGATCGCGCGTTTCGGGCTGCGGTTCCTCGCCCCAATGAAGCTGATGGGCGAGCCAGGTGTCACGGTCCATCAGGAAAGATGCGGTCCTCGGGAAGTAAACCCGCAGCTGGTTAAGAATGGCAAACCCGTGCGTGTCGATATCACCCCAATAGTAAATGTCGCGGTCCTGCAGCCAGGCGGCTTCGGCCAGCTGGTCGAAACCATAGCCCGCGCCGAAAATGACCATGCTGCGCGAGAGACCGGGAAAGGCGAGAAAGTTGATCTCGTTTTCGGTGATGAAAACCCGGCTCACCGGCAAATCGAGCCGGGCGAAGGTGTCGTGGCCGACGGTGATGTCCTGTTCGGTGTCGGTGGTAAAGAGCGCCAGGCGTGGATCCAGGATGCGGAAGCGCAACCGCCGGGGTTTGTTGCGCAACCCGTAGCGCCGGCAGAAACCGGCCGCGCCGCTCGCGGCCTTCTCGATCGTTTCCGGCGGCAGCGCCAGGTCGAAGAGTTCCGCCAGCACGGTGCGGTGTCCTTCGATAAACTTGCTGTGTACGCCGGCAATGTCCACCTGGCGCAGATAGACACCGGGTCTCGGGTGACGGTGCAGCCAGGAGACGATGTCCAGCAGGCGCGGCCAGTCGTCGGCCAGGGCCAGGGCGCGCAGCGGCCGCCTTTTCAGCCACGGGATCAATTCCGGCCGGCGGTTTTCGGTCAAGGCCACCTGTGCGGCAAAGCGTTCGGCCTCGCGGCGCTTGCCGATCAACCCCAAGGCATCTTCCAGCGTATCGAGCCAGACCTCCGCCGGGACATCGTTTACCCCCAGGATGCGGTGATTGACTGTGCGCCACACCAGGCGGTAGCATTTGGCGTCGCGGTTCAGCCGGGCAATCCAGCGGCGAACCTCGGCGAAATTTTCCGCCAGTTCCACCGAGGTCGGCCCCTTGAGCGTCAGTCGCCGGGGAAATAGCGGTTCGGTTCCGACCAGACCGGTTAGCAGCAGGCCCTTGTCCCACAATTTTTGGACCTGGGCGCGCAGGTCGACCGGCCTTGTCCAGTTCATGACGACTGCCGTTGTTTCTCGGCGTGGTATTCCTCAATCGACAGGTTACGCAAAAGGGAGGCGCGACCATCCTCGTTGTGGACGAAGCCGACCCAGGCCACAAACGGTTCGATGATGTGAATTTTCTGCAAGGGGGTGACGATCAGAAGCTGGAGGTTCAATTGGGCGAAGAGCCGCAGTCCGTATTGGGCCGATTCATCCGAGCCACGGCCGAAAGCCTCATCGATCACCACGAAACGAAAGGAACGCGAGCGAACTTCGCCCCAATTCAGGCCGAACTGATAGGCCAGGCTGGCCGCCAGAACCGTATAGGCCAGCTTTTCCTTCTGCCCGCCGGATTTGCCGCCCGAGTCGGCGTAGTGCTCGTACTCGCCGTCATCCTCGCGCCAGCGCTCGCTGGCGGCGAAGACAAACCAGTTGCGCACGTCGGTGACCTTGGCTGTCCAGCGGCGATCCAGCTCGGATTGGCCTTCGCGGCCGCGGAAGCGCTCGATGATCCGGCGCACCTGCAGGAATTTGGCCTCGGAATACTGGGCATCGTCCGAGCCGGTGAGCGCCCCTTCGGTGCAGGCGCGCAGTTCGGCGTGAAAATCCCGGATGTCGGCATCCGCGGCCGCCTGCGCCTCCAGAACGATATAGCGTCCGGGGTTGTAGTCGATCTGGGTGAGTGATTCGTTGATGCGCGCGATGCGCTCCTTTATCGTCTCGCGCTCGCGCGCCAGCTGCGATTGGAAGTTGGCGACTTCGCGAATCGTGTTTTCGTTGAGCAGTTCCTTGAAGCGGGCTTCAAAACGCGGCAGATCGTCGGTGCGCAGCTGCTCCAGCATGGCGCGATAATCGCCGGCGGCCGCCACCGACACGTCCACTTCGCGGGTTTCCAGCGGGTAGTCGATGCTGAAGGAACGCATCGCATCGATAATCTTGTCGCGCAGGCGGGCGATCTTTTTGTCCTCGGCGTCGATACCGGCCTGGAGCCAGTCGCGCATCTCTCGCTCGCGGTTGTCGCAGGACTCGACCGTGAGCTGCTGCTCGCCGAGGGCTTCCGCGCGCAGCGCCGCGAGGCGCGCAAAACAGGCGTTCATGGATGCGACATCATCCACCAGCGCCCGGGTCTGCTGTTGCAGGGCCTCGGCGTCGCTTTTCTTCTGCGCGGCCTTGGAGCGTTGGTCCTTGCGGTCTTCCAGCTGACGCTCGGTTCGGATCAGCTCCTCCTCCACCTGACCGAGCTGCCCGGCGAGGGTCTTCAAGATGTCCGACGCGGCTTCGAGTCGGCCTTTTTCATCCTCCAAAGCGGCGATCGCAACGACCAGGGGGCGCCAGTCCAGCTCGCGGAAATCGCGGTATTCCCCGAGTTTGAAGAGAGTCTCCAGGTGCGTCTTGATTGTTTTCTGCGCTTTTTGCGACGCGGCGATGCCGGCGGCGATCTCCCCTAATTCTTTCTCCAGGTGCCCGGCCTTTTCTTCCAACGCGGCGATCTTGGCCGCGTTGTTCCAGCCCAGTACGTAGCGACTGCGGTCGTCCAGGCGGTGGCGGTCGTCCTTCTCGTGGCGCTCACCGGGCGCCTTGATCTGACCGGCGCGTGTGATGGCCCGCGCCTCGCGCCGGAACTGCTCTTGCGTGGCACAGCAGGCGACGTCGAAGCGGCGGGCGATCTCGCGCTCTATCCAGTCGTAGAAGGGCGAATCGGTTTTGACGGCCAGCTTGCGTGCCAGCGAATCGGCGTGGAGCGAAGGCGGTTCGATGCGGACGGCCGGCCGCACCCGGAAGTAAACCAGCCGCCCCTTGAGGTGGGTGGCATCCACCCATTCGGCCACCCGGACGTAGTGCCGGTCCGGCACCAACAGCGACAGCGCGAAATTGCGCAGCAACCGCTCTATGGCGCCTTCCCAGTCACGTTCCTGCTCCTGAACCTGGATCAGCTCGCCGGCAAAGGGCATCTCCTCTTCCGGCAGGCTCAGGGCGCCGCACAAGCCGCGGCGCATGGCGACCTGCCGTTCGTCGATATTGCTGCGCCGGGCCTTCAGGCCAGTGATTTCGGCGCTCAATTGCTCGTATTCGCGTCGCCCCTGTGCCAAGGCCACCCCGGCTTCGTTGAGCTCATTCTGGATTCGGGCCTCGTGCTGTTCGGTTTCAGCGCGCAAAGCGACGCACTGCCGGTTCTGTCGGAGAAAGGCCTCTTCGTCCTCGACCGGATGAAGATCCAGGGCTTGCGCCAGCGCGGTGTAGCGATCGGCCTTGTGCCGCCGGCGGTGCTGTTCTTCTTTGCCGGTGCGGATCTCCTCGCCGATGCGCGCGATGCGGTCGCCGCCGTTTTCCGCGATAGCGCGGCGCAGTTCGCGCTCGCGTCCCTGCAACGAGCCGCGCTGCTCATCCAGGCGCCCGACCCGGACGTCGTGGCGCGCGAGTTCATCGCTCAGAGCGTCAAGGCGCTTTTGCAACAGCGCCAATTTAAGGCCGGCGAACCAGGGCCGAAGGGCTTCGCGGCAGGCGCGCAGTTCCCCGGTCGCCGCCACCAGTTCCGCGTGCCGGTCACTGTCGGTCACCAGGGGCTCGAGCAGGGTCACCTGCTGTTTGGCCTTCAGGACGGCCGCGTGGGCCCGGGTCAGATCGTCGAAATGGCCGATCAACGCTGAAATGCGCGGAGCGACGTCAAAGGGCTCGAGCATGTGGGTGCGCACAAAATCGGTCAAATTCCCCACCGATTTGAGCGAGACGGTCTGGTGAAAGAGTTCCAGGGCCTGTTCGTTTTCGAGGCCAAAACGCCGCCGGAACCAGGCTCCGTAAGGCGGAAAGCTGTCGAACAAATTTATGCCGTCGGCGCGCAGCCGCTTGCGCAGGTTGCCGATCTCGCTGCCGAAGCGGGCGAAATCGGCGGCAATGGACAATTCCCATTCGCTGGCGGCATACAGACGCGCCGGCGGCCCCTGGGCTTCCTTGATCCAGAACACCTGGGCCAGGGTAACGGTCTTGAGGAATCCGGAGTTGTGGAACACCGCCAGAATGACCGCATAGGTGTTGTGGTCGCGCAGGGCCACCGGCTTGGCGCTTCCGCCGATCTCGTTGCGCTCGGACTTGTAGTGGCCCAGCACGTAGGAGCGCAGGGTGCGTTCGCGGGCGTCCGCGCCGGCGGCTTTGTTGTAGGCGACGCGCTGCGGCGGCACCAGCAGCGTGGTGAGGGCATCCACCAGGGTCGATTTGCCCGAACCGATGTCGCCGGTGAGCAGGGCATTCTGACCATCGAGATTCAAGACCCACACCCGGCCGTCAAAGGTGCCCCAGTTGAGCACCTCCAGCCGTTGCAGGCGAAAGCCGGCCAGGCGGTCGTCGCCGATGAAGTCGAGTTCCAAGGCTTCAGCCATCGCTTGGGTCTCCCCGCGGCGCCAGTTGTTCCTGGTAAGCCGCCAGGTGCTGATCGAAATCCGCCAGCCACTGGGCATCCACAAACGCCTTGAGGATGCGCCGGACTTCAATCATCTGCGGCTGCCCGCGCAGGCGGCGGACAAAGCCGAGTTCCACGACCTTTTTCAGGTGGCTGTCAATCTGATCGACCAATCGGGTCTCGTTGCTGCCCGCGGGTAAAAAAACGCGGATCAGCTCGACCACCTCCTCGAAGGAGAGAATCAGACGTGTCTCGCCGCCGCCGGCGTCAAGCTCCGCCAGCTTTTTGCGCAACAGCGTCAGCAGCAGGCTGACCGGAAACGAGAGCTGCCGGCGCGCGACCAGGCGTGGCAACCGGGGCGCATCCGGATCTTTGCCTTCCGGCTGCGATTTCAGGAAAGCATATCCCTCGGACTCGTCCAGGACCAGCTCCAGGCCGAGCACGGCCACGTAATCGCGCACCCGCATCTGCAGGGCCAGCAAGGCGTTCCACAGGGCCGGGTTCTCTTCCAGATACACCACGCCTTTAAGCAGCGGCACAACGACCTCGGAAAGGGCCGGGCTTGTCTCCACGGGAACCGCCGAATGCTTGTCGAGAGACGTCACGCGCTATTTCCTGACGAAGATGATGCGCGCCAGTCGGGCGCGCCGAACGGTTCCAGCCGGAGTTTGCCAGGCGACCGTGTCGATCGTCTCCTCATCCACCACGGTGAGCGGCCGGTCGCTGGCCATTTGCAGGTAGGCCACCAGCTCGGCCAATCCCAGGCGCAGCGGATGAGCGGCGAGCAGGTCCACCAGGCTGATTTGCGACCGGGCCTGCAGGGCCTGGCGGATGTGACGCGAAAGTTCCGCGCGGTCGATCACCACCTGGGCGTACAGCGCCGCGGCATCCAGCTCGGCCTCGCCCTGTGCCGGGTCGATATCGACGATGCGCGGCCTGACCGGAGGCCTGTAAAGGGGCCGTTCCATAGGCAACTCGATGTCGGCGGCGCTTGCGGCCAGGGGCATGAAACTTGCGGCCGGCGGCGTCTCGCGCACGGCCAGGGCCTTGGCCTCGATGCCGTGCAGGATGTCCATGATGCGGCGGTTTTCCAGCCAGGCGCGGTCATCGAGAAACCGCCGTAGTTGCTGCGACAGTCGGGCCACCGTGCGCTGGGTGTCTTCGCCGGCCTTGAGCCACTCGTAGTGCACGCGGCGCAAGCCGGGGTCGGGTTGCAGGTCGAGTACCGGTGGCAGGGCCAGGACCTGTTCCAGCATGCGGGTCAGTTCCTCCTGGCGGTTCTGCGACATGAGAAAATCCCAGAAGGCGCGAAAACTTTTGCCCTGGTCGGAATCCGCGATAGCGTCGCGTTCGCCCATGATGTCTTCCAGCAGCGCCCCCTTGGCCCCCTCCCAGAGTGCAATGCGCTCCCGCACGCGCCGGTCGAGAGTGCGAAAATTATGCTCCACTTCGCGAAAGTCGGCCAGCAATTCGCGCGCCAGCTGAAGGAATTGCAGAAAACGATCCTTGACCGCCGTGTCATCCAGCAAAGGGACGTCACCGTCACGGATCCGGGTCATTTCATATTCGATCTCACGGCGACGCTTGTCGAGTTCGGCGATCCGCACCTCGGGGTCGCTCTGGCTGCCTTCACTCATCTGTCGCAGCAGTTCGAACAAGGTCAGCAACCGCGACTCGGTGCCGACGAAAGCGCGCTCGGTCAGACCCGCCAGCCACGAAATGGCCTTTTCGGTCGCCGGTGTCAGATCAAAATGGGGTTCATCCACGCCGCTCGGATAAAACTTGCGCAGCCAGCCCTTGTCATTGTCGGCCCACTCGTTGAGGTAGTCCTGGGCGGAACGGGGAAAAGCCGCCGCACCTTGCTGGTCGCGCAGGACAAACAACTCGTCCTCCAGCGCCTCGACCAGGTCGGCCTGGGCCAGGGTCCGAACATTGGAAGCAATAAACACCCGGTGCAGAAACCCCGCCACCAGCGGCGCATGATCGGACCGCAGCAACCGCCAGGCCGGGTGGTTCCGGCGGAGCAGATCGAGGGTGGGGTAATCGAGGGCCATGTGGAATAGTTAACACCTTGAGTTTAATCCAAAACATACTCTGAAAGGCACCGGTGGTCAAGCACCTCCGTGTTTACAGTGTTCATTTGGGCCATAGAACGTCCCTTGTAAATGGCATTTTAGCTTTTTGGCATATATAGAATATGAGTTCTAACTCAAGGTTTTTTAAGGCCGTTATCGCCCTTTTGGGGGCCGAAAAATGCGAAATGTAAGTAGATGGTGTCTTTATATTGGATTTCATCCAGGTGACGTATGTGCCCCATACCGGCACCGGCCCGGTCATTCCGGCCGTTCTGGGAGGGCATCTGACAGCCGCCATGGGATACAGCATGATGGGTGTCCAATACAGCGAACAGGTGCGGGTGCTGGCGGTGGCTGCGGAAGAGCGGGTGGAGACTCTCCCGGACGCGCCGACCTTCAAGGAGCTGGGTTATGACATCGTCGGCGGGGCATACCGGGGCGTGGCCGCTCCCAAGGGAACCCCGCAGGACAGGATCGACAAACTGGCCAAGGCATTTGTCGAAGCCAACAAAATCATCGCAGACAAACAGCGCAAACTCGGGTTTGTAATGACCTATGCCACGGGTGCGGAAGCGGAAAAACTGGTGAGCCGCATGAAGGCCAATTACGAGGGCATCCTCGAGGACATTG
Source organism: uncultured delta proteobacterium (assembly GCA_963779885.1). Lineage (GTDB taxonomy): Bacteria > Desulfobacterota > Desulfobacteria > Desulfobacterales > SG8-13 > JARFQH01. The sequence continues at coordinate 129,387 of CAWAAN010000010.1, forward strand.
CGGCCCAGAAGAAAAAACAGTGACCTCGCGGCACCAGCACCGCTTAAAAAAAATCGGCCCGTCCTTAAATAAATGTTCCGGAAATAAGCCTTGCGACTGTTGTGTAAGAGCGGTATCGGCATAGGGTCCGGTCCAAGATCCCGGTAGGGGCGAAAGATTTTTCGCCCCTACCGGGACCGCCCCCGCCCTTCCGGTCACCAGCGCGTCACCTTATGGTATTGTGGCAGCCTTACTGTTAAATCGATGAAAACCTTCAACTGACAAAACCGACCTAACTGACATAACCGCTTTATCTTCGATTAGTATTATCGCACCATGGCGGCCCGAAGGGCCATCACCGTCTAATACATACGCAGAGAACATCTCGATGGAAAAATTTTTCCTGGCGCTTGTGCAGTTATCCGATCCACTGGTCATCGTGATCATCTTCGCTGGTGTTACCGCGGGACTCTTCGTAGGGGCGATGCCCGGTTTGACTGCCACGATGGCATTGGCCGTCTTGTTGCCGTTCACGTTCACCTTGCCCCCCCTGCACGGACTGGTCGCCCTGGGAGCCGTTTACATGGGCGCCATTTACGGCGGTTCCTTTGCCGCCATTCTCGTCAATACCCCGGGAACCCCGTCCTCGATCGCGACGGCTTTTGAAGGGTATCCGCTGTCAAAGCAAGGCCGGGCTCTTGAAGCCATCAGCGTGGCCACCATCGCCTCAGCCGTGGGCGGGATTGCCGGCGTCCTGTTTTTAATTTGTTTGGCACCGCCTCTGGCCCGGCTCTCGCTGCGTTTCGGACCGGCTGAATATTTCTGGGTCGCCATGCTCGGGCTGACGCTGATTGCCAGTCTTTCCGAGGGTTCCATCCTCAAAGGACTGCTGGGAGGTGCCATTGGCATGATACTTGGAACCATCGGCGTGGCGCCGATCGGCGGCGAAACCCGTTTTACCTTCGGGATGCCGGTCATGCAGGGCGGCGTGGAAATGATCGTGGCCCTTATCGGGCTTTTCGTCTTGCCCGAGCTTTACACCATGGCGGCCCTGGGCCGTGCCTCGCTCGGTGAGGTTTCGGTGTCCTCCAAGGAAAATGCCTCTTTCTGGCGCGTCTGCGTCAAGGTGTTCTCGATGCCCGGTAATCTGATCCGATCCTGCGTGATCGGGGAGATCGTGGCCATTATCCCCGGCGCGGGCGGCAATATCGCCAATCTCGTCGCCTACAATGAAGCCAAACGCGCCTCACGCCACCCCGAACGCTTCGGTACCGGTGTCATCGAGGGCTTGGTGGCGACGGAATCCAGCAACAATGTCACCGTGGCCGGCAGTATGGTGCCGCTGCTGACCTTGGGAATTCCCGGAGCACCGCCGGACGCCGTCATTCTGGGCGTGCTGCTGCTTCACGGACTGAGACCGGGCATCGAACTGTTTACCACCAGCGGCGTGCTCACTTATGCTTTCATGATCTCCATGGGACTGGCCGCAATCGCCATGGTGCCGGTGGGGCTGCTGGGTGGCCGCTTGATCTATCGCATCATTTTCAAAACCCCGTATTATTTTCTGGTGCCCACCATCGGATTGGCGACGATATTGGGGACATTTGCGCTGAGAAACAGCATCTCGGACGTGATCATCATGCTGATTCTTGGAACGACCGGTTACCTGCTCAAGCAGATTGGCATCATGCCCGCACCGGTGGTGCTCGGATTGATTCTGGGCGGCATAGCGGAGGTCGGATATGTGCAGACCATGCTGGGTGGCGCGGCTTATAGCTATCCTGTGCGGCGCCTGTTTGAAAACCCGCTCTCCTGGCTGCTTATTGCCATGGTGATTTTTTCCTCGGTTTGGCCGTTTCTGACGAACCTTTACCGCCGCATACGTCCACGGGACCCTCGAGGCGAGGAGGAAGAATGATTCGTGACGTCAACACGGATTTGGTGGCCGGGCTCCTGGGCCTGGTGCTGACCGGCGTGTTCTGGTACAGCATCGATCCGGAGATCATGCGCCTGAGCATCATGTTCCCCAAGGCCATGATCGCGATCATGGGACTCATCTCGGCGGGGCTGGTCATCCGCGGGTTTACCAAGGCGGCCGAACATGCGGACATCTTCAGCGTGGGCGGCAATCTGCGCGTCGTCGTGACGGGCGGCCTGTTTTTCGCCTGGGCCATCGCCATCAGCTATCTCGGTTTCTTTGTTTCCAGCGTGCTGGCCATCGCCGGTATGGCCCTGTACCTGGCATCCGCGCGGCGGCGGGTGGGGCTGCCGCAGATCGGGTCATGGACGGTGATCGCTCTGGCGGTGGTGACTTTTTTTTACCTGATCTTCACGCGCATTCTGCACGTCCCGCTGCCGAAAGGCTGGTTTTTTTAGCCGCCAGACGCCGGCCACGGCACCGCGTGACGCACCAAAGGAGCAGCAAATGACTCATAGAATCGCCCTGATACCTGGAGACGGGATCGGTAAAGAGGTCATCCCCGAGGGAGTTCGCGTCATCGAAGCGCTGGCGGGGAAAAACAGCTTCGATGTCTCCTTCGAACACTTTCCATACTCCTGCAAATACTACCTTGAAAACGGGATGATGATGCCGCCCGATGGACTGGACCGTCTGAAACCCTTCGACGCGATTTTACTGGGAGCGGTGGGGGCGCCCGGGGTTCAGGACCATGTGTCCTTGTGGGGATTGCTGCTACCTATCCGGCGCACCTTTGACCAGTATGTCAATCTCAGGCCGGTGCGGCTTTTGCCCGGCATCAGCAGCCCCCTGGCCCGCCGCAGCGCAGCGGAAATCGATTTCATGGTGGTGCGCGAGAACACCGAGGGGGAATATTCCGAAATCGGAGGCCGGCTGTTTGCCGGAACCGACCGCGAAGTGGTCGTACAGGAAACGCTTTTTTCCAGAAGAGGCGTCGATCGTGTTCTGCGCTATGCGTTCGAACTGGCGCGCAGCCGGCCGGACAAGCATGTGACCTCGGCGACCAAATCCAACGGAATCAAGTACACCATGCCGTTCTGGGATGAGCGCTGTGCCGCCGTCGCGAAAGACTATCCGGAAATCCGCTGCGATCAGTACCACATCGACATTCTGACGGCGCACTTCGTGCAGCATCCGGACTGGTTCGACGTGGTGGTTGGAAGCAATCTTTTCGGTGACATCCTGTCCGACCTCGGGCCGGCCGTCGCCGGCGGCATAGGCATCGCGCCGTCGGCCAACCTCAATGTAGAGCGTGATTTTCCATCCATGTTCGAACCGGTGCACGGCTCGGCCCCCGACATCGCCGGCAAGGGAATTGCCAATCCAATCGCCACGCTCTGGTCGGTGCAGATGATGCTGGATTTTTTAGGAGAAACGCAGTCGGCCACGGAATTGATGCAGGCCATCGAAACTGTCACGGGCAAGGGTTTGCTGACGCGCGATTTGGGAGGCACGGTGGGCACGACGACCTTCACGGACCATGTGCTGGCGGAGATCAAACGCTGATGGCCCATTGCGAGGGCCGCCGTTTTCCACGCCGGTCAGCAGCGCCCCCGGTGGTTGATACGAGATCTGCGGTCATCTTGGGAGAGAAGTACCATGCGAATTGTGGCGGCCAAAGAGAAAAGCGTTTCCATCGCCTCCGGGATCAAGAACGCTTTTATCGATTTCAGCAAGATGACCGTATCGGTGCTGGCCCTGAATTCCGATGTGATCAGAGACGGAAAACCGATCGTCGGATATGGCTTCAATTCCAACGGTCGCTATGCCCAAGGCGGGCTGCTGCGCGACCGTTTTCTGCCCCGCCTGATGGAAGCCGAACCCGGCAGCCTCTTGGAGGATTCCGGCGAAAACCTGGATCCTTTCAAGGTCTGGCAGACCGTGATGAAAAATGAGAAGCCCGGCGGTCACGGTGAACGTTCGGTGGCGGTAGGCGTGATAGACATGGCCGTATGGGACCTGGTCTCCAAAATAGCCGGCAAACCCCTGTGCCGGTTGCTGGCGGAACGCTACCGCGGTCAACTGGCCGACGAGCGGGTTTTCGTCTATGCGGCCGGTGGGTACTATTATGACGGTCAAGGAATCGACGACCTGCGTCGTGAAATCGACGGTTACTTGGAAAGCGGATACACCGTCGTGAAGATGAAGATCGGCGGGGCGCCTCTCGAGCAGGACCTCGACCGGATCCAGGCCGTCATCGATTTGATCGCTCAAAGCGGCCGCTCGATTGGCGAATCGCCCGGCAGCCGATTGGCGGTGGATGCCAACGGCCGTCTGGGCCTGACCGCGGCCCTGACATATGCCCGCACGCTCGAACCTCTTGGGCTGTTCTGGTTCGAAGAGGCCGGCGATCCCCTGGATTTTGCTTTGCAGGCCCTCCTCGGAGAACATTATCCGCCGCCCATGGCAACCGGCGAAAATCTGTTTTCCAGCCAGGAAGTGACCAACCTGCTGCGCTACGGCGGCATGCGGCCGGACAGGGACTATTTGCAAATGGATCCGGTACTCTCTTATGGCCTGGTAGAATACCTGCGCATGCTGGAGGTTCTCAAAAGACACGGCTGGTCTTCCAGCCGCTGCGTTCCTCACGGCGGCCACCAGTTCGCACTTCATATCGCCGCCGGCCTCGGTCTGGGCGGCAACGAATCCTACCCCCTCGTCTTCGCCCCCTTTGGCGGGTTTGCGGACAGCACCCCGGTGCAGGACGGTTTTATAAAGCCGACCTCATCGCCCGGCATCGGTTTCGAAGAGAAGGCCGATCTGATCGATTTGTTTGGCCGAATTTTTTGCTAAAGGTCAATTCCATCTGATAGCGGGGGTCATCGCAGCTGATCAGCGCTACCTTCCTGTAGTGTAACCGACAACCTGTTGGTAGACCGATCGCGTGCGGTCGAAGACACGGGGCCAGGTGTAGGCAGAGGCGATCTTTTCGGCTTGGGGATCGTCCACGTCCGGCGATTTTTTTACGGCCGCCATCATGCGCAGGATGCTTTTGCCCAAGGCATCTTCCAGGCCGGCTTCATCTATCTGGTAAGGCCGGTCAATGGTCTCTAAGGGCGGCAATGGAATCAGGTGGACCGTGTCCTTGTCTGCTCCACCGAATATTTCATCGAAGCCGGGCAAATTGGTGGCGATGATGCGGCATCCGGAGGCCAACCCCTCGAAAAGCGCCAGGGGAAGACCTTCGAAGAATGACGGCAGCACCTGGACATGGGCTTTTTGCATGAGTTCCGACAACCGGGGGTGGCTTACGAAACCGTGATTGGTTATCTTTGGACCCAATTTGGCGGCGAGGTCCAGGCAGGCGTCGAATTCCGGTCCGCTGCCGCCACCCGCCATATGCAGGTGCCAGTCATGATGCCTGATTTTCAAGAGCGACCGCAACAGCCAGAGGACCCCCTTGCTGCGGTTGATTTTGCCCGCGTAGAGAAGATGAATGGTCCCGGCAACGGATTTTGGGGCCCGGGTAAACACCTTCTGATCATACCCACCACCGACAACGACGATTTTATCAGGCCGAATACCGAATACCCGGCTGATATCTCTTTTCTGGTCTTCTGTCAGGGCGATGATCCTGTCGACGTGCCGGCAATGGCGTCCGACAAAAGGGCTCAAATGGGGACAATTCTGGTATTGTCTCAGCTCCGTGCCATGGCAGGTGGCCACGACGGGCAGATGCGGAAACCGTTTCCGGACCAGGGCCGACACCAGAAAAAGGTGATTCGTGTGAATGAGATCCGGATCAAACCGGCTGACGGCCGCGGCGAGCACGTCGGTGAAAGCCGCCTTATAGGCCGTCAGGCGCCGGCCTTTAAGGTCTTTGAAAAGAGAGCTTCGATACGGCATCACATCCGACATGCCCGGAACGGGGAAATCGAGCGCCTCCGATTCAAAATAGACATAGGCGCCTGTGTCTCGCGGCCGCTTCTCCGCGGAACCCCTCGCGACCAGAGGGACGCCGGCGACCAGATGCGTTGAAAAGCCGAATTTTTCGGATTCTCTCATCATGGCCTCAACATAGATTCCACTTCCGGTCATCTCCGGTCTTTGCCCGAGAACGTGCAGTATTTTAAGCGGTGTGTTGTCTGGCACTTGAAGACCATAGGTCGTCGGCGCACCCGACGCCCGGCATCTGCGGCATCCTGTAAATGCCGGCCATCAGGTGGTTTGAAGCGCATTGGACCGTGAAACCCTTTGAACGATTACCATTGGTGAGACTTTGGGTCCGCATGGCCGGTTGGCGTACCTTTAAGACGCTCATACGCTAACCGCCACGTTTTCGATTGCCTGGTTCGTCGTGTCGGCCACTGGAAGCCGAAATGGCCGCATAATCCGCAAAAAGCGGTCATTTGGTCCGCCAGTGTATCGGTTTCATTCGGCAGCGTCCGCCGGCCCAGATGATAACCAAAGATCCGGTCAATCCCACCGGCGACGGCACACATATAATAGCCCGAAGGCGTTAACCCAAGACCGCACTGCTCTATGATGCGGCAACCGCAGGCGTAGTCTGAAAATCGGTTGGTTACCCCATCCACGGGCGCGACATTGAACGGTCTGAAAAGAGTTACCCGTGAAGACTTGAGCGTACTTTTCACGGCGATTGCCTCAGGCAGTTTCTCCAGCACCCGATGAACCCGGTTGCCATAAAAATTTGTGCCCAGCACCAGCCTTGCCGAAGGATTATGCTTTCGCTTGTACGCTATGAATAGGTCGATGATATCAAAAATCCGGCTGTGCAGGGTGGGTTCCCCGCCTAGTATTCGAATCCGTTTCCATGCGATTTGTTTTTCAATGCTTTGACTAATGAACGCCGCGACATCGGCGACCGGCATTTCCAGGTCGCTCGGCGCCTGCGCGCATGATCGGTTGCAGTTGAGGCACTTCAGGTTGCATTTGTAGGTGATGTCGATCTCCACAAAATCCCGGCTCGGTAGAAACTGTCTGCCGCAACGGTTGGCGACAAATGACTGCGCCCGGACAAACTGGTAAGCGTCCAGAAGCAATCGTCTGACCGTGATGTTGCGATGGCGTGCTGGTCTCTTCAAAGTGGAACCTCCCATGTCCAGCGGGCTGACAACCTAGCGATGGCCCACGTCTATTATTGATATCGAATCAGGATGATCTTTACAAGACCGCGTCGACTATCTGACCCGATGGAGGCCAGAAAAACGTCCACGCGTTCTTTAGGGGAAAAGTGGTAGGATAAACTTATCGCCTTCTGCGCAGGCCTATTAAAAGATTAGTTGATTCAATATGTTAAAAATAGAGGGGCCCAGGCGTCAAACGGCCGTCGTTTCAGGACGACTTGCCGAAAGCGCATTCATGTGTATTTTTTCCCATTATAGATTAACTTTTTGCATGGATTCGTCAAAATGGATAGGAGAACCATCGATGACCTCAGAAAAAAAAGAAGATACGTACGTCAAAGTAAAAGACATGGCCGGCAACGAATTTATCTGCCCTCTAAATGAACTGAGACATACAAAAAGTGTCAGCGAGTCCGAATTGGCGAATTGTTTTGAAGGCGACGTGGTCGGCCGCTATGCGGGGCAACTGAAAATCGTCGACGCAAAAGATTGACTTCATGGCGGGCAACCCGGCGGTTGGGTCTGGATGGCCGACCGCTCGATGGCTGGCGCCGCACTCAAGGATGATGGGGTGTGATTATGGCGTCCCGGGAAAATGGCGTAACATCAAGCACTGGTATATTCGCTGGAAACCGCGGCGGTATGGGCAGAGCACCCGGCGGAAAATTGAATCTTGAAGTGACTCCACGATGACCTCTCGAGCCACCCTGGTGCTTGCCAATCACCGCCCCGAGACGGTTTCCCCGGCCATGCAGCTGATGGCCCGCCACGATGCGATCATTCTCGAGGAGCCGCCCGATCCGCGGTTTCTGTCCATGCTTTCGGGTCACCTGGCGATCGATGTTTATCTCGAGGACCAAGACCTGGAATACCCGGAATTCAGCCGCCGCATGGCCGAAGGATTGCGTGGCCTTTACCGGTCCGGCATCCACATGTACCAGGTCGAGCCGTTCATCGGCCATCTGATCGATATCCACAAGCGCTTTGCCGATGGCCAGCGACCGTCGGATCTGCCGGCGGGAACCGATCTCGAACGCGTCTACCGGGCCGAACGGTCGGCCACCGCGGCCCTGATCGATTTTTACGAGGTATCGATCAAAGGTTCCCTGGATGACACCGTGGCGGCAGTCAAACGTTTCGCCCGCGCCGATGCCGAGCGCTTCGTCCTGCGGGATCGCCTGCGGGCACAGGCCATAGCGGACGTGCTCACGCACTGCAAAAGAACGTACATCGAAGCGGGGCAGATTCACTATCCCCTGTGGCGGGATCTGCGGCAGCGGTTGCCGGCCGGCTATCCGTTGAAGGTTCACTTTCTTATGTCCGAGGTCGTTCGATCCATGGGTGATAACGGCCATTTGTTCGGTCCCGGCGATCTGCTGACACTGCTTTACCGCTTTCATCCCCGCCGACGCTTTTCCCGGGAAGATCTTCTCGCGGCGCGGGCACTGATCTACAGCAAGCTGATCCTCAAGCAGGAAATGGACGGAACCGGCACCTCCTATCCCCACACCCGCGATGAAATCGCCGTGGAGAAAATCACCGCCCGCCTGTCACTTGCGGATTGTCAACGACTGTATCCGCATCTCCGGCGGGCGCCTACAAAAACAGCTCGTGAGATGGTCGGACACTACCTGGCCCGGATGGCCGTCACTCGGCCGCCTGGATTTTCCGTGGGACGAGAATCGCCACAAAACCGGCTGCCAGGTCATTCGTCAGGCCTGTCTTCGGCTTCGAATGTAAACGCCAATTTCTGGCGTAACAGAAGGGCAGGCGCGTTATGTTGAGTCACACAAAAGTCACACGCAAAGGAGAAACAGGTCATGACTTCACTTCAAGCAGGAAAACCGGCACCGGCCTTCAAAGCCACCGACCAGAACGGCCAGACCGTCAGCCTGGGCGATTTCAAAGGCCGTAAGTTATTTGTCTTCTTCTATCCCAAGGCCAACACTTCCGGCTGAGCCACCCAGGCGCAGGCGGTGCGGGACGCACTGCCCGAACTGACGGCTGCCGGCGTGGCCGTGATCGGCATCAGCCCGGATAAGATGGCCCAGCAGAAGAAATTCGACGATAAAAACGGCTTGAGGTTTCCACTTCTCAGCGACGAGGACCACCGCATCGCTGAAGCCTATGGCGTATGGGGCGAGAAGAAGATGTACGGCAAGACCTTTATGGGCATCGTGCGCTCGGCGTTTTTGATCGATGAATCCGGCCGGATCGCTGCCACGGGCTATAACATCAGCCCCAAAAACACGATCCCCGAATTGAAACAATGGCTGGCATGATCACATAACACCGAGAATCCACCCCTCGACCCGGGTGACGAGATATTCGCCCGGCAGCATATGGGGCTTGAGGAATTTTCCCAGGTTGCCATTCAGGTCTGTTTGCCGCAGCCAGGCGGCCGCCACATAGGCGTCGTGCTGGTCGGGCGTGCGGCCTTGCCGTGGATAACTCTTGCTCCACAGCGAGGGATAGACCTCGGCCAGGGCGGACTTACCCGCCGGGACCTCCCAGCCGTCGAAGGGCCAGAAATGAACGCGGTCTCCCAGTCGCTGCCGCAGAAAGCGCAGCCAGGGAAGCCCGGCATGGGTTGATTTGGCCACCGAACCGGGCACGTCGAAATGAAAGACCGATTTGGCCCCGGCCCGCTCCTCGGTGATCCGCCGCCAGCGGGCGATGCCGGAACGTGCCTCGCCATCGCCGCACGACCCATCGCGTACAAAATCGACATAGGTGTGTTCGGCGTCAGTCGGCCAGTGCTTTTGAAAATCGTCGAGAAAGGTCGGCCAGTCCGGTTGCAGGTGATGGACCTCGAAATAGCGCAGGGGGAAGGAAAAGCCGTGATCGATGCCGACGAGAGTCGGTATATCTTCAGATAAGCGTTCAGCCATCCATTCGGCCAGGCCGCGTCGGGTCCAGTACTTGCGCGGGCTGGGCGGCGGCGGCACCTCGCTGGGCAAGTCCTCACGACTGGCTTCGTAAACCCGCAGCCCCTTGAGGCTGGCTCCCGGCGTTTGCGCGCCGGAGTAGTCGATGCCGAAGTAACGGTTGAAAGAAGGCTTGATGCGTTGCGGCATCTTTATGATCACCATGTTCAGCTCCCCCTGTTTTTTTCTGCGCACAAAACTGCTTGAACTGCCGCTGCGCCAGCTTCGACGGCACCGTCTTGCCGTTCTCCCAGCGATTGGCGGTGGCGAAGCTCACACCGAGGGCGTGGGCCAGTTTTCCTGGGAGAGCGCCAGCTGCCGCCGGACCTCTTTGACTCTTTGACTGTTTCCGGAAAGTTTTTGGGTTAGCGGATCATGGCCATTGGACATCTCCCGCAGATTGAATGTAACATCTGCTATGCGGCGTACAACTTAAAATGTTGCAGCTTCTGACAACTTCCAAACCGAGCCGGTATGTAAGCCCCATGCGGGCCACCACGAAAAAATTTCAGCCACCACCCGACCCTTTCTCCGTCTCTCTGGAAAGTGAGGGCCTAACCCAATAAGGAGGAGCGACCGGCCATGGACATCAACAACAAGCCTGACGGAATTATGAAAGATATCATACATGTTTACCGCCGAAATCGCCGAGCAACGGCTGCAGGAAAGATGCAGGGCAACGGCTTGAGAGCGCAGCGAATAAACGGAGCGCAAGCCGCAGGAGGGTCCCGCAGGGATGCCGCTGCACAGCTGACCACAAACCGGACGAGATCCGGTACAAATATGTCCTAACTCTTCACCGGAAGCACGTGGATGGCCTTAATCACAAGTTCAATGTCGTCTCCCGGTGTAATTTGGAGGTCCTCGACGGATTCCGTGGTGAGAACTGAAGACATTTCATGCGGAATAGTGACGTCGAATTTTACCAGCGACATTACATCGCCCTTTTTGACACTTTTCACTTTTGCTCGGATTCGATTGCGTGCACCGTATTTCATTGGCTTACCTCCTCAATGTGAAAAAAAGAGTTAAAAGTTGATTACTTTATCGGATAGCTGCATGGCTGAGACTGTATCCAGCATGTTGGTCGTCTCACCAACCTGTTTGCTATCCAAAAGGAGACAGTCCGTATTTAATTTCCTTGTCCTCAAAGCTGCGCCCGCCAATAAGGACCACTTAGGCCTCCTTGAGCTTGTCGACACCGCCCTGGATGATTTGCCGCAGGATGCTCAAATCCATTGTCTCGGCCGGAAAAGTGACCAGGTTCATGACGGTTTTCGGTGTCCCGGCGATGTTACAGCCCGTCAAATTCGGCATAGTGGCAGATCCAACTTTTTTTTCAGCCTCTTTCTCCTCCATTAACCAGTCCCTTGAACACTGAACGCAGGTCCTTGTCGGTCAGGTTCTGCAGAAATCCCTCAACATCTTCATCCATGTCCATATTTTCTACGTCTATGAAATTTGTAGGAGACGATTTTCTGTCTTCAATATGAATAGTGTTGCCTTTATCGACATGGAATGCTTTGAGTCGGCTGTGGTTTTCCAACCAGCGTTGACACTCATCGTGGCTTCCAAGAAAAGGGATGAAAACAGTCTTTCCACGCTGCAGCGTGACCAGTCGATAGCCACAGCCCAGATCGTATTTGCGGCAATTCTTAATACGTTTCTCACCATATTTGGTGTAACTTTCGACCGTGTCCATGTGGTTCCGAACATCTCCGGATGCCAGGCTGTCAATGATACCGGCCGCTTTTTGGGATAGAGTCTTCCCCGACTTACCGGCTTTTTCGAGGGCCGCAATGCGGCTTTCGACTTTCGAGCTGACGAATAATAATTTCATAGCAAAAGGATCAATTCAAATCTGCCGCCAACAGCGCAGCCCCAAGCGCGCCAATGAATTGCGGGTTTTCGGGTATCAACACTTGGCGGCCCAGTTTTTCAGCCAGAAACGCAACCATGCAGGGGTTTTTGGCCACACCGCCGGTGAAAACGATATCTCCTTCCGAAGAGACCCGATTGATCATCGCGGCGGCTCGGCGGATCACGCTGGCATGCAACCCCCGCGCGATTTCCCGTCGGTTATTCCCCTTGGCGATCAGGGAGGTAACCTCGGATTCGGCGAATACGGTGCACATGCTGGAAATATTGAGATCATTTTCGGCAAGCTGCGCTTCCCGACCAAATTCTTCGATGTTATATCCCAGGGTTTTTGCCATAATCTCCAGGAATTTACCGGTGCCAGCGGCGCACCGGTCGTTCATTTCGAACTTTTTTACTTTCCCGTTTTCATATAGGGAGATAGCCTTGCTGTCCTGCCCACCGATATCCAGAACCGTTCGGGTGTCGGGAAAAAACGTCCGGGCTCCCCTGGCATGGGCTTTGATTTCGGTGACCGTTGGAGCGTCAAAAGAGATCTCGAACAGGTTGCGACCGTAGCCAGTGGCCATAATTCGGTCGAAGCTGACCCCGTTCGCCAACTTTGTGGCTTCGGTCATGGGATCAAAGCCGGTGTCCACCTGAAGACTGGCTTTTATTTCACCTGCTCCATCCACCACCACCAGTTCAATGGTGCGAGAGCCGATGTCTATTCCAGCAAAACGCATCTTCATCTGCGCTCCTTTGCCTTAGCGAAGCTGTTCGACAAACGCTTCGACGCGTGTCTTCAGCTGGCCGACATCCTCCATGCTGTAGTCGGTTTCGATGCGCAGGCACGGGATGTTTTTCTCTTCCAGGGCCCTTTCAACCGGCATGGCCTCCATCAGATAGGGCTGGCAAAACTGCAGACCGTAATGGATGACGCCGTCAGCCTTGTAGGCGGCGACCATTTCCTGGATATGATCCAGGCGGTCGGGATTGGGCGTAAAAATGGCGCAGTCCACCTGGAAATAGCGGTCAACGATGGCGTCCAACATTTCATCCACCGTTTCACCCGAGTCATCGGTCAGGTTGCGGGTACCACGTTCGCCAACGCAGGATTCTTCGCCCACAATTACCGCACCGGCGGTTTCCACAATCATGGGCAGTTTCCAATTTGGCACTGCCTGGGGGCACCCGGACACGAGAATTCGGGGGGTGTTTTTTGGGAAGACGCCATCCTTATTTTCAATCCGCTTTTCCAGTTCATCACATATTTTGTTCACAGATTCCGTAAATCTGGCAGGGTTGTCGTAAAAGAAAACCTGGTTGGCCAGCAGGGCATCCAGCCCCGAGATCGGTGCCGGATCTGCTTTTCGTAAGGACGAAAGCCGGTGAATGGCGGCCCGCTTGGCGTTGACCGTATGAATCGCCTCTTTCAGCGATACGGCGGTAATCGAGACGCCGGTGAGATTTTCGAGTGCCTCTTTGAAACGCTTGTATTCGGATCTGAGAAGTGATTTGCTATTTTCCGATTTTACCTGGGGCAAATCCATGACATAGAGATTTTCAACAAGTTGATTTAAGGACTCATAAGCCTTCTTTTTGCCGTCACAGGTGTTTTCGCCCACGATCATGTCAGCGCTTTCCAGGTAGGGGCACACTTTACCGATCTTGAACCCGAACGAGGATTTAATTAGGGCGCAGGTGTTACGCGGCAGCAGTTTCTCCACATCCTCCGTTGCGAAATCGGCCCCTGAACAAAGGCCGACTAACGAGGCGTTGGCCGCCAGAACGATCTCTTCGGGTACAAACACACAATAGGACCCGATGATTTTGCGACCAGCCGCTTTTTCATCCAGCAATTCCCTGATACGCAGCCCATGGACTTCGCTCATGACAAAATCGAAATATCCCATTCCCTCCGGGCGGTATTTCTGTGATAGATAAATGTCTTGATAAGCCTGACCCAGAACGCCCAATAGCGCGTCGTGCGCTGCCAGATCGAGCCCCAAGTCGGCCCACATGGATCGGTAATCTTCACTCATTTTCCGTTCCTTTCAATATTAATGCCTGTGTTCATTTTCGGTACACGAACCGAGATGATGCCTTTTCCCAAGGTGTATTTTGTCCGGGAGTGTTCGTATGGGCTATTGCGGATGCAAAAATAACGGATGGCCCAAGGGCAATTAGGCGATGTCAGGTTGGAAATGACTTTGGCACACGGCTTCGTCTAACAAACCCGGTTAGAAGGATAAGAACCCTCAAGTAAAGCCAAAATCATGAATCATGGAAGACCTCATAGCGGTTAAATAGAGACATATCCAGATACAATAGTAAACATCGATACGTCAAATAGAAAATTCCGATAAAAAATTTTAGTTTATTGGAATTTACAATATCATTTAAAAGTTTCGCTCGAATTTTTTAAACCACCGGGAAAACAGAAAATGTCACTGATTACCGGTAGCTATAGGCGCATGCTGACAACCTCAGTCACGATATCCCTGCAGAAAAAAGTGAAACCCGGCTCATGAGAAGGTGGTGCAGACAGGTCATACCCTCATCCAGCAGCGACCGGCCATGGACATCAACAACCTGTTTGACGGAACCATTTAGAGTACAACCAGTTTGTCGACGAGATCGCCGAACAGCGGTTGCAGGAAACCGGAGGAGGTCCGGAGAATGGAGGTAAGAATTCGGAGAATTTTGGGTCGAGAGGGACGCAGAGTATGCAGAATTTTCCAAAAAGGGAGTGATCGGTCCGAAAGACCAGATACTCTAAAAGCGACGTAAGCCGCTGATAATAAAATAAAACGAAAACATGTCGCACAGCCGGACGCGGTTGTGTATGGGTTTGTCTTTTTTCAAATGGTGGAGGGTGCGTCGACCTGGCGCAAAACAGTCTCCACCCTCGACTTGCCCTGTAACCCATTGATGTGAAATGAGAAATAATGCTCTCCGACATCCTGCGGCGGCTCATGTCAAAGGAAGTGTTTTTCTCCCCTGATTTCCCTGCACCGGATGAGGGTAACACGCCAAGCATGAATGACACCGGTTGCCAAAACGAACAGGGAGCACCGGGCCATGTCATGATCGATTGCCTGAAACGAATCATCCGCGAATACCAGAACCTTGAGCTGCCGGGTGGACTGTTGCCCCGGCGTGTCGCCATCGGCAGCCTGCCAGGCAAGGTCTCGGTGGTCAACGGCGTCAGGGGGAGCGGCAAGACTAGCTTACTGCGCCAGCGCATCCGACAGCTGGTCGAGAGCGGTGTTCCCGTTGAGGACATCCTCTCTCTCGATCTGGCCGACGACCGGCTTTACTGGCTGCGGCACGAAAACCCGGACATCATCCTGGAGGCCTATTTCGAGCTCCATCCGCAGAAGCGCGGCAGTGAGATGGTTCACTGCTTTTTCGACGAGATTCAGGCACTCCCGCACTGGCAGCTCTTCATCAACCGCCTGACGCGCAGCGAAAAATGTGAGATCACCGTCGCCGGTTCCTTGCTGCCCTCACCGGAGGAGGAAACCGCCAGCCCTCTGACCGGCCGGATCGTCTCCTGGGAGATCTTCCCGCTTTCGTTCCGGGAGTTTCTCGACGGCAAGGGCATTGAGAGCAATGGCCCCTTATCCACCAGGCAGCGGCTGACCATCCAGAAGGCGTTCGAGGATTATTGGGAAATTGGCGGCTTCCCCGGCGTCAACCGACTCGACCAACTGCAACGCATCGCGGCCCATCAGGTCAACTGGAACGCGATTATCGCCAGCATCATCGGGCATCACAACATTTCCCACCCTCGGGCGGTGATCGAACTGGCCCACTGGCTGGTTGACAACACCGGCTCCTTCTATGCCGTCAGCCACCTGACCGATTACCTTAAATCCCTCGGCCAATGTCCATCGAATATCAATGTCGGAATAAAGAGACAGGGTAAGAAGATGACGACTCTTGTGGTTGGAGCAAGCGGGGCGACCGGACGGTTGCTGGCGGAGCAGCTGCTCAATCGCGGACAAAACGTCAAGGTTGTTGTGCGATCGCCGGACAAGCTGCCCGAAGTCCTCAAGGATCACGATCATTTGTCCGTGATCCAGGCAAGCATCCTGGGACTCAGCGACGACGAGATGGCTGCGGACTATCTGCGGATCAATATCGGCCAAAAAGACAAGGCGATCGAGTGGGCTGCGGTTCGGCCGGACAGTTTGATCAATGAGGACCATGTCACCGAATATGAGGTGTACCCTTCACCTACCAGAAGCGCGATCTTCAATGCGGGCTCGACCAGCCGCATCAACGTTGGTCATTTCATGGCTAATCTGATCACTAATGATGACACATGGAACAGGTGGAAGGGGCAGATGCCTGTGATCTACAACAAGGAATCGTTTTAGTGGGGCAGGGTGCCAGGGCTAAACCTTGAACATTGCAGCGGCAGATGATCAGTTAAACATTTCGCTGCCTGCTATAGAATTACCTGTTTACAAGGGATTGACCACCACTTTACAGCGTCTGTTTCATGGAGGTGACGGTGACTTCGAGCACTCGGGTCAAAAAGGAAAATTTCTCTTTCATCATATCAAATTCAGGCCCCGATTTTATGAATCTTGCTGTGCCTTCCAGAAGGTAGCCTGTACCGGGGCCCATGCGACCATCGACTTCCTTGGTTCCGATAGTGAGTATCACTTTGTTATTCACCAACGTTTTCTTTTCAGTTTTTCTCATTTTCCATGCGGGAATGAAGAGTCTTTTGTCATCGGGTGTCACGAGATAGCTATTCCAGGTGTTCACCACATGGGCTTCACCATCAGAACACGACACTATGGCAACGATACCCTCTTTACTGATAACTTCACGAAACCTGTCGTCAAACATGTTTTCCTCCTAAATCGTATTTAATTGTGGACATAATGTATCTATAATAGACACAATAGGGCCAGCGTAAAGGAAAAGTCAAGACAAAATTTCATCAATGAGGTAATTATTAAGTCGAATAGCTGCGAAAGGGGACTAAAAATGCAATTCAGTATTGGGGTAGAAAACGCATTTCATTCGCTGTTTTACATGGTGGGCCTCCCTGAAGGTAAGACGATTGGCATCAAGAAAATAGCTGAATTACATGGTATTACAGGTAGTTATTTGTCAAAAATCTTCACGAAGCTGCGAAAGGCGGGGATTGTGCGATCTGTTTCTGGCGTTAAAGGGGGGTACGAATTTGCCAGACAACCCGAAAATGTATCCTTTTGGGACATTATCGAAGCAGTTGAAGGACCATCCTATTTTTTCCAATGTGCTGAGATTCGTAAAAAAAATATTTTTGTAGACGATCCATCCGTGTTTACAGACGAATGTCCTTGTTTGATAAAAGTGGTTATACAAGAGGCAGAGAATTTGTTTCGGGACAGGTTAAAATCCAAATCTCTACGGTGGTTGTATGAACAGGTACACAGTAATTTTCCAGTTGAAAAACGGAGAGCAATTAGCGATTGGATTAAAAGTGTATGACCTTCTTGGTAAGATGAAAATTGGATTTTCCTCCCAGTATACGTAAATGACTTACAATTGTTGGCAGTGGTGATAAATTGAAATCACGGTAAATCGGATTGTGTGAGCCCCAATTTGGAGCGTTTGTTTATTCATCAGGATTACGTCGCTTTAATCTGCTTGATTGTGTCTATATCTTCAACATAACATAAGGGCTGACCGACTCCCGCCTTCTGCTATGGTCCCGAATCTATCAACCGGCGGATTTCCTGAATATATCCGGACGGTATCTTTATAATTGTATTTAATTCGTATAGTTTGACCTTTGGCAAGCAGGCGCACGTTTCGAAGCGCTTGGTTCTTGCGGGATACTCTGAATAAATCTCAACATGCAAAAGTAATTTGATAACCACAAAAACGGGTATGTAATCTTCATCCCGGAACCAAAATCGGTTGGACATAACATATTGGATCGCCGTTTCGATTGTTGCGGTTCCATTTCATATCAAATCAAACCCGCCTTTACCCGCTTCTCAGCAGGTATTTTAATGACTACCTGGCCTTTCGTGCACAAGTGACCTTCCAACTCTATAGATGTAAATTTATTCGCTGCATGTTGCTGAAATTGCAATCATGCATACTGTCCGGGTGATAGATGGTGCCGAGCTATCATCCTGCATTTTAGTGAATTTCTCTATTTTCGTTAAAATAGATCGACCGTCTATTTTTTTTGGCTCTGGAACCCATTGAGGATTACTGAAATGACACCTATTAATCGTAGAACATTCATAATGGCCGCTGCAGCAGTAGTTACACCAACTTTTACCAACGGACAGACTTCCGATTCAAAAAGAATGAAAACGGGAATTCTTGTCAAGGCAGACCAAGATCGATATATGCGCAGAAAGATTGTGCTCGGGGGTTTTCCAATTGATTCAAAGGTTGCAACGCAAGACACCGACGGTGGTCTTTTCATCATAGAGAATCTTAATGAAAAAAAGGGCGGTCCTCCGCGTCACCTCCACTATGAGCAGGAAGAGTGGTTTTATGCCATCGAAGGTGAGTATCTTTTGGAGATTGGTGAAGAGCGATTCGATTTGGGTCCAGGCGATTCCATCCTAGCTCCGAGAAATGTACCCCATGCCTGGGCATTTAAGGGAAAGGATCACGGAAGACTCCTAATCGCATTCCAGCCAGCTGGTCTAATGGAATCCTTTTTCCAAGAATTGGCAAAAATTAAAGGGGAGCCTAATAAAGCAGAATTAAAACGCCTATTTCACGCACATAGGATGGAAATAACTGGCCCACCATTGTTTAAACAAGGGTGATTCTGAAAAATTGGTTTAGTATAGCGAGTGTAGAATCCCACGTTAAAGCGGTCGGAAAAGGGGTGAATTTTTCACAATGAATTGATAGACAGGGTGCGGATTGCAGATTAAATGGTCTCTTGTAAAAGGGGCCATTTTTATTTGGAGAAACCGGAAGCGGTGAGTGAAGCCACACCCACCGCTCCCCAAAACGCAGAGGCTGGTTTGCCTCTGACCAAACGGTGAAGCGATGATAGCTTTTTTTGATCTGGATCTCAAGCGAATTGCGCAAGATGCCTCTAAGTGCACTTGGCCGAGACCTCCGTGCTGTGGCCGGTGCGGTCATCCCAAGGTTTGGGGCCACGGGCTGGTGCTTACGATTTTTGAAGGCTTTGCCAAGGCGCTGCGGCTGCGTCGTTATCGGTGCCCGGCCTGCGGCTGCATCATCCGCCTGCGGCCAAGGGGCTACTTCAAAAGGCATCAGAGCGCTGCGGCCACCATCCGCAACACCCTGGCCGAACGTCTCGAAACAGGCTTTTGGCCCCGGGGATGCAAGGCCAGCCGTGCCCGCAACTGGCTGCGGGCATTAACGGACCAGGCGCTGGCTGTTTTCGGCGTGCCGGCCGGCACCGACCTGATCGCCGCCTTTGACCGGCTGGTGGGTATGGGCCGGGTGCCGGTCAGCCGGACGGTTTAATGTGTCGTCGGGGCTGGCCGGCAACCACCCCACCGAACAGTGCCTGCGACAGCTTCAATCCCTTGGTCTATGACAGGGCAAACCCTATCAAAAGGAGCTTTGCCATGGACGAAGAGCAAAAAAAACAGGTTGCGGTCTTCCGTTTCGGGGTCATTGCCGATTTTGTGACCGGTGCCAGGCTGCCGCGAGAGAACAGGTGCCGATTGCTTGCGCAGAAGTGCGCCCGAAAATGGACCATTCCTTATTCACATCGCACCCGCATCGGCAAAAGCACGCTGCGCGACTTAGATTGCCCGCTACCGTGCCGGCGGGCAAAAACTCGAGGCCCTTTATCCGGGGGACAGAAACGACAGCGGCAAATCGCGCAGCATCGATTCTGAGACCTCCGCCAACCTGGTGCAGCTGCGAAAAGAGATGCCGAAGGCCACCGTCGCATCGATCATCGAGGTCATGCAGAAGCGCCAACTGGTCAGCCCCGGCATCCGGCTGGCGCCAAGCAGTGTGTGGCGCTTTTTTACGCGCCACTGCCTGATGTCTTCGGCCGCGCCGCCGGCGGTTGACCGGCGAAAGTTCGAGGCCGAGCTGCCCAACGACATCTGGCAGTCAGATGTGATGCACGGGCCGCTGGTGATGATAGAGGGCCGGCGTCGCAAAGCCTATCTGATCGCCTTTATCGACGACCACAGCCGCCTGATCCCGCAGGCCGCCTTCTATCTGTCGGAAAACCTGGAGGCTTTTTTAAGTGCCTTCGAGCAGGCCCTGCTCAAACGCGGCCTGCCTCGCAAACTCTATGTCGATAACGGCTCGGCCTATCGCAGCCGCCAGCTCGAGCACACCTGCGCTCAGCTCTCCATCGCCTTGATCCATGCCAGGGCTTATCAGCCGCAGGGAAAAGGAAAAATAGAAAGATTTTTTCGCACCGTCCGCATGCAGTTCCTGCCAACGCTGCCTGCCGAGATGAGCCTAGATGCTCTCAATGCTTCCTGGCAGTTGTGGCTGACCACCTACCACCAGCGCCGCCATTCGGCCACCGGCTGCTCGCCCTGGCAGCGCTTTGCCGAGCACATGCAGTGTCTGCGCACGGCCCCGGAGAACCTCACCGACTATTTTCGGATTGTCGCCCGGCGCACCGTGGCCAAAGATCGCAGCGTTACTCTGGAGGGCCGCCTTTACGAAGCCCCGGTTAGCCTGATCGGAAAACGCATCGAGCTGCTCTACCACAACAGCAACGTTAAGCGCGTGGAGGCCCGCTTGAACAATCAAAGCTACGGGTTCTTGCGCCCTGTGGATCTGGCCGTCAACTGCCGCGTCAAGCGCGACCGCAACCGCAACACGCAGATCGAACCCGGCTGTCCGCCGGCGCCCAAGGGTGGCAAAATCTGGTAACCGGCAAAAGGAGCCTTTACACCATGACGCCCCAATACCGCCTGTTCTTCGAGCTGCAGAGCGAGCCCTTTGGCGCCGATATCGCCCTTGAACACATCCTTGTCACCGAGGGCTTGAAAGCCCTTGCGCAGCGCGTTCATTACGCCATGCGCACCGGGGCGGTGGCCCTTGTCACCGGAGAGATCGGCAGCGGCAAGTCCACGGCTCTGCGCTATATCGCAGAGTCGCTGCACCCGGCCGAGCACCATAGCCTGTATGTGACGGCCACCACCGGCTCGATCCTGGAACTCTACCGCCAGATCGCCTCCGCCCTTGGCGCCGGCAATCGCGGCATCTCACGGGCCGTGATGCTTAAAACCATCCGCGGTCTGGTCACCGAGCTGTCCTGCTCCAAAAAACTCAAACTGCTGCTGATTATTGACGAGGCCTCGCTGCTGCGCATGGAGGTCCTCTCCGAACTGCACACCCTTTTGCAGTTCGAAAAAGACGCCAAACCCTATCTGCCTCTGGTTTTGGCCGGTCAGAACAACCTGCTTGACAGCCTGGCCTACCGGCCGGCCGCTCCACTGGCCTCCCGTGTGGTGGCCCGCAGCCACCTGGAGGGCGTCGGCCGAGGCCAGATGCAAGCCTATATCGCTCACCATCTGGCAATCGCCGGTGTGACCCGCGATCTGTTTGACGATGCCGCCATCACCGCCATCCACCAGGGCGCCGGTGGTCTGTTCAGAAAGGCCAATCACCTGGCCCGAGGGGCACTGATTGTTGCCGCCAACCAGAAAACAATGACGGTCAGCGCCGAACACGTGCGGCTGGCGGCCACCGAACTGCTCTGATAAGCAATAAGAGAAAGGAGTAAATCGATGCGATTCTCAGATACCGAAGACTTCAGCGAACAAAAGCTTGAACGGATCGAAACGATGATAGAAGATCTTGCCCTGGATACGGTACTGTCTGTATTGTATAGAATCTCTGAAAAACGCAAGCAGTTGCCACAGGTGATTTGTTATAAATCCGATTGCCCCCTGCGCGATGACATCCCTTTTTAACCAAATATGCCGCTCATCTGCTGCGCCGCTACGGCGGCGCACTCCGGAACAATTTGAAAATTGTTCAAACTGCCGGATTAATCAGAAAAAGATGGACGGATTAAAGCGGAA
>CAWAAN010000011.1:0-343914 GCA_963779885.1 uncultured delta proteobacterium
AACTGATTGTCAAAAGATGCGTTTTCAACATCACCCTTGGATATTTATTTTATAAAGCTAGTACAAATACAAATTTTAATCAAATCACGCATGACCCATTTAGGAGATGCTATGAATAATAAAATTGCGCTCATTACCGGCGGAAGCCGTGGCCTTGGAAAGAGCACCGCCATTAAACTGGCGGGAAAGGGTGTTCATTGTATTATCACCTATTTAAGCAAACGGGCGGAAGCTGAACGGGTTATTGCAGAAATTCAACAAACCGGACAGGTGGGTGTGGCCCTGCAATTGGATACTGGTGATATTAAAAGTTTTAAGGATTTTTCTAAGAGGGCGAAAAATGAATTAGAACAGCACTGGCAGCGCGACTCCTTTGATTTTTTGGTAAATAATGCTGGAATTGGCGTCGATGTCCTTTTTGCCGAAACTACAGAGGAACAATTCGACCAACTGATGAATATTCACTTTAAGGGAGTGTTTTTTTTGACTCAAACACTTTTACCGATAATAGCCGATGGAGGTCGGATAGTGAACTTGTCTTCTGGGTTGGCTCGCTTCACCCTGCCAGGTTTTTCGGCTTATGCGGCCATGAAAGGCGCTGTGGAAGTGCTGACAAGATATATGGCAAAAGAGTTGGGGTCTCGCAAGATTACCGTCAATGCGGTAGCGCCAGGCGCAATCGAAACAGATTTTGGCGGTGGTAGGGTGCGTGACGATAAGCAACTCAATAATTTTATAGCATCTCAAACCGCCTTGGGTCGCGTGGGTAAGCCTGACGACATCGGTGGTATGATTGCATCATTTCTAACCGGGGAAAATCGGTGGGTCAATGGCCAAAGAATCGAAGCTTCAGGTGGTATGTTTTTGTAAAAAATCCGAAGAATACATAAGTGACCAATCATTAGCTGCGGTCCAACACGGCGGGCAGTGTAGATTCTTCGGCATTTTATCGTAAAGAGGACGCAAGGCACTGTATCAATGTGATTCTGCAGGTACTGAATCCAAAAATATCTTGAAAACCAAACTTTTCTCATGGTGTCTGCGATAACATGACATTATATAGTGAAAATTCGGTCCAAAATCCCATTCACATCTTAATTATAAAAACGATAAAGGAGCATACATGGATAGACCCTTTGTCAATGAAAATACCAGAGAGCGTAAAAGACTGATTTCCCTTGTTGATTGCTTAACAGACGAAGAGCTAAATTTAACATTGGGTAATGACTGGACGATCGCGATTGCTCTGGCGCATCTGGCATTTTGGGATCAACGGTCTTTATTTCTTATTAGAAAATGGAAAAAGAGTGGAAGCGTCGAATTTTCACCCATTGATACCGAAGTCACAAACGACTCGCTGCTTTTTCTGTGGCGTGCTTTAGAACCACGGGTTGCCGCCAACCTTGCGGTTTCATCTGCTGAAGAAGTGGATCGAGAATTGGAAGATACGACCTCAGATATGATTTCCAAAATTGAGGGCATTGGTGAAAAGAATAGGGCTTATCGATCTATCCACCGCAAGATGCACATCGACCAGATTGAGGAACTTTTGAAAAATCGAAGATCAAGCCGTATCCTATAAATCCATATTATTTCGGTTAGTTAAGATTATGGTTTGCAAGCACAATCATAGGTGCCTATTGACCGACGACAAGGTTTCATATATAAATTTTAGCTTGACAATGACATTTGAGGCAAAGGTAGTTCTCCCTTAAATTTGAATGAAAGGAGTTTTTATGTTCAAGACGTTAATGGATATTGTGTCAATCGTTGCCGACAAGAGGACTAATACAACGGCGGCTGATTGACCAGAACTCAATAAACCAAAGCGGTTTCTTTAAACGAGTTCTGTTTCTCCGGATCTATTTCACTGCAGGTTTCATCCGAAAGCCCACCGCAATAGTTGTTCTCTTCGTCAGTAACGAATTATAAAACAAAATATCAATAGATTCCCTTATAATTCAGGTGCCTTGCCTACACTGGTCTTGAAGCCATGCACCTATTGTTATTGATAATAATTAAAGGCAACACAGTGGAGATCAATAATGAGCACAATGAAACATTCAGAAACCGCATTTAAAATGGACCTCGTCCAGTCTCTTTCAAAGTTGGGATGGTCCCCTTTTTTCCAGACGCATCTGGACAACTTATACGAGGGTAAACTTGAACCGGCCAGAGTGGTCGGTGTGAGGAAAAATAGTTTCTATGTCAGCCAAGGAAAAGGAGAGTGCATCGCTACGGTAGCAGGAAGGCTCAACAATCAAATTGATTGCCTGTATCCCGTCGCAGGGGATTGGGTGATTATGACCGATAATGTGATTTCTAATGTTCTGCCAAGAAAAAACGCTCTTTCCAGGGGCGCTGCAGGCAAGCATGGAAAACAGAAAGCGCTACCAACGCGGGGACAGGTTATCGCAGCAAACCTCGACACCGTGTTTGTCGTTTGCGGTCTGGACCGTGATTTTAACCTACGGCGCATTGAAAGGTGCTTGACTCTTATCTATAACTGCGGTCTGAGTCCTGCCATCATTCTGACCAAAGCAGATCTGCATATATATCCGGAAAAGTTCACCAGTGAGGTTGAAACAGTTGCTTTCGGGGTTCCGGTACACTTGGTTTCAGCCAAGGATTCCCTTGGGTTGGCTCAACTGGAAAAATATCTTTCCCCAGGCCAGACGATTACTATGATTGGATCATCCGGTGCCGGTAAATCCACCTTAGTGAATCGTCTATACGGCGAGGCTGTCCAGGCGACAAGTTCAGTAAGCGAAATGGTGGGTAAAGGAAAGCATACCACCACCAGCCGGGACCTGATAATTATGCCCCAAGGAGGAATGGTGATCGACAATCCCGGTATCCGGGAGATCGCTTTTTGGGAAGGTGATGGAGGTATCGAAATTGCCTTTCCAGAAATTGAACGGTTTGCTTTAGAATGCCGTTTTTCGGATTGTAGCCACATGCACGAACCTGGCTGCCGGGTCAATCAGGCGGTAATCGGAGGGGAAATTACGAATGAAAGAATTGAAAGCTACCATAAAATGAAACGTGAAATGATGTATCTTTCTGATCGGCAGCATAAGACCTCCGAACGAGTCGAAAAGGAACGCTGGAAAGCTGTAGCTTTGAAAATCAAGGCTGATAAAAAAGGACGGGGTAAAGGGTAAGATTGTGAATCGGACAGCTCCGCAATAAAAACTGGCCGGAAACAATATGTTGTGTCCGGCCAGTTTTGGTTCAAAGCGCAGATTAATCTGGCATGCGTAAAAATTCCTACTCGGTTATAGCAAGCCCCAATGCGCTGTTTCAATCAGAGTAGGTCGATTTGTTATGTTAATGTATCGTAACATGTCGCAACATCAATATGTTGCGACATAAATAAATATTGACCAGCGTGTTAGGACTGAGGACAGAGATTGACAGAAGGTTATTACAGGTTTTTTGAGGCCTTTTACGCCATTGATTGATTGGAGCTATCCTACGAACTGACATGAATCTGCCCACTACCACATCTTGTCGCCCTGTTTGCGCTTAGTGTTGGTATTGATTATTTGACCATGGTCACCAAATTTCACAAATAGGATAATAATGGTTGAACGCCAATGCTCAGAAAAATTGGATATCACAAGTTATTTCTGAGGTCTTAGTCTGCCGATATGTTGGAGTCATACAAGATTCTAAAGGGCATCAAAAAATAAAGATGACCATGAAATATCCCCACTCCGACTCAATTTCCTGGAACGATGATATCACAACATCGCTTTTCCCCCAATTTTCATCCTGTTTGGATAAATAGCCTCGTAAAAATAAGTTAGACGTATCAGTGATTGACAACGTCGCGCTCAGCAGCAGCCAAAGCTGCTACTGAATTTGAAAAATATGATTGATTTTAAAATACTTTGTCATGTCAAAATTGTCTCAGCCCTGGCTGTCTGCTGAAGCGCTGTGATGTTAGGTAACAAACTATATTGAGATTATTTGGAATAGAAGTTGTCGACACTTCATTAGCGTGTTTTTACTTTATTTCATACTCTAAATTTTCTATGTGTTCATTTTCTATTTTAATTTGAATGGCGCGCCAAATTGCAATTCTATAATTTTCAGTTGTATGATAATCTGCAGTAATGATATGTGGTTTATCCCATTCATTACATACTATCATTAGAGTATTTCTTGCTGGAAGACTAGGCGGCAGATTAAGCGTGCTTAGATTAACTGAATTGCTAAAGTTTTTCCAAACCTGAGCTATTTCATAAACATCTGCTATAGGACTTCTTTTTATACCTCTTTTATTTTTAACTGAGACATAAAATCGATCTGTAATAAATTGTCCAGTGCATGGTGGAAACACTATGATCAATTTATTTAGCGCCTCCATTTCGAATATTTTGTTTATTTCCCACATTACGCTTTCTGTATTTCCGATAATCAATAAGATTAGTTTTGATTCTTCGATGAGGTTTGTAATTCTTTGACACCAATCCTCATTGACTACATATTCACGTGCTGCCCCAAGAGGTGGTAGTTTTTCTCCAGGACGGCCAAGTGCAACTGGCGGTCCGTAACGCCAAAGTTCTTCTATTAAAACATGCTCAAATATTGGTTGAGGCCAAAAATCGATTATTATACGGGAGATCTTAAAGTAAGGTTTTTTCTCCACAGTACCAAAATCTTCTTCAAAAGACCTTAGAAGCAAAATTGGAGTTCTGTTGTCTTTAGCCCTTAATTGGTTAACCTCAATAGCCAATTGTTGTTTTATTTTGAATCTAGATTTTAAATACAAATAACCAAGGGCAGCAACCCATACCCATATCCCTGCACCCAGAATGCCCAGGAAAAGAATAACAATTACTAACTTTAAGGAAGCGATAAAAATTTGTGCTAACATTCTTAAAATTATTTTGACATTAAGCTCCTTCATAGGGATTCTTGGTTTTCTATTCCTTTTGAGAAATTTTTTGTATTCGACTTTCAAAGATTTTACATTTTCCCATCTTACTTGCGGCGGTGGTTGCTTACCACGTTCTTTTAATATTTTTTTAATTATATCGAATGTTTCATCTATTAGGATGTCGCGATCATTTTCACACCAAATATTTAATAACTCCTCCGTAGGCTTTTTGATATAGGTATTTCTAATGATCTGGACTCTATCGTCAGTCTCTTTCGATAGAATTCTCATGAAACTAGCAAAAATTGATTTGAGCTTACTGCATTTACCTGTTTTAAGTTGCATGACCTTGAATAAGACTAACGTGGTGCTCTGGGGTGCTCTTTACAACGTCCCCCTGCAGCGATTGGCTAGAGGTTTCTTCATTATCAGCTAACAAGCCATATATGACCGTAGGCACAAAGATAGGCAAAACCTTGAAATACCTGAGTGCGAGCTCAAAGTTGGCTATATTCCGAACGCTTTCATGACGAGTTGGAAAAAACTCATACTCGTTGTAAGGGACTATAAGCACTACGAGGCTCAGCAAACCACTCTGAAGTCCATAATGGAACTTTTTGAACGTATATTGAGAACATATCGCCTCAATATCGTTCGGAATCCTTACCTGAAATTACGTTTTCCAGCAAGACAAAAAGGTGGTGATATCCTCGAATCAGGTGTGAGCTGGTGGTTGGTGATACTTTTATGACATTTCATTTTGGCTGATTTACAGATTTATTGAGAGTATCGCAGTTTTGGTAAAATTACAGATACGTTAAGATGCTATGTACCCTTTACATCAGCGGCTTTTTCGACCGACCACAATAAATGGGATTGTGGTCGGTTCAGGATCAATTTCACTTTCTATATCAACCTCGGCCCATAAGTCCGAAGATCAAAACGGTGTTTTCTCGGCAATCTGGAACTTCGCTGACACGTCTCCGGCAAGTTGGATATTATCCGGATTGAGAATCATCACCGATGCCCCAGCCTTGAGGTTGAACTTGGACAAGTCCATCCAGATCACGTTGGGGGTCGTTGTCAGCTCAAAGAAATAGCGACGGTTGGTGAGGTCGATCGCCGTGCGATACTCAGTGTTGTAAAGGGTGCCCGGTGCATTGTTGGGAGCACCGAACGGTACTGAAGCATTGCGTGCGATGGCAAGAATGCCCGCGATGGCCTCTCGCTCCGTTTTAGGCTCAGGCAACATTTGCAGATAATAGGACGAGCGTACGAAACGATCTCGCGGATCGACATTGCCTGGCAATGGTGTTTGACGCGTTGCATTTGTAAAGTCATAGCGGGCAAGATTAGCCAATTGTTCGTCATATGCAGGATCGTTTGTCATCACACGATACTGGCGGCCATGATGCACCACAGGTTTTCCGCCGATGTATTCAATGATGGCCGAGTCACCCGTTGCATCCTCAATGGCGAGATGGACGGTGGCCTTCATACCGTCTACCGAAACCATCACCGGCTGTATACCCTTCATTAGTTCCAAAGCTTCGGCAACGGTCGCGGCATTGTCGAGGAAATACTGCCCCCACAGGCCAGCATGCACCCCCTGCTTACTCTCGTCGCGTGGACCAAAATCGGTTGCGATTAGATAAAGCATGTGCATTGCGAAACCCTTCTCGTTAAGGCCGTCTGCAGTGCCGACACCATAAATAGTCGTAACCATGCTGCCATACCTGGATGTCCAGCGTGCCGGGTTTTCAGCGACGACTGTTTGTGGCCCGAGCTGGCCGCCGTCACGTTGCATGCCCTTGGGAAACACGGTTATCACTGGCTGGGTTGACTCAGGCCAGTCCATTGTTCGGCCCACAACCACAGCTAGCTTGTTGTCGTTCCACAAGATACGGGTGCAGGCCAGTGTGGATTGCATTGGTGCCATGATGATCGATGCACATAGCGTTGTGTACAGCAGAATCCGTTGGTAAATATTTGTTTTCATCCCATTTCCCCTCATTGATGTAATTATGTTGCCTCAAAGTCAGCCAAGGTTAACCGTCGCTGCCCTGCTGAAGAAATCGGTGCATGTCGGCATCAGCTTCCATATCTCAACCACTGCAATCTTATCAACAATTAAGCGAAACCTTTCGGAAGTTCACCTTGGGTGATGAAGGGTTTATAAGAATAATCACTGCGATCATGAGTGCCGAAATCGTCCGATAGGAGCGTATTGCGACATGGTTTATTTGTTTCTCAAGGTAAAAAAGGGATTATAGGTGATAGGTCAATCGGAATAAGTGCGAAATTTAAGCTCTCAGTATTGCGACATTATAGAAAACTAATTCTGCAAGGATTGAGGACTCGAATAATCAATTTTCCAGCAACATTTAGAAGGAGATCTCTCCTCTGGCCTTGCGTTCAAGTGGAAGAAGGCTGTGGTAAATCATTCGGTTAACCGGTGTTTGAATGCCGCCTTTCTCCCCAAACCTTACAACCGCACCAACCTGTTCGCTCAACTCCGATGGACGGCCTTCCATAATATCTCGTTTTGGGCTTCTTCAGGGCGGCCAAGGGCACTATTGGCTGCTGTCAGAATAATATGGGAAAAAACTCGGTCATTCTTCAGAGCAACGGCTCGTTTGGATGTCTCGATGGCATTTTCGTATTGACCGGCCAACAACTGGGCTTCCGAAATCGACCACAGCATCAAAAACGGAGGGTGAGGACTCATTCGTTCCGCCTTTTTAAGGAAGTCTACGCCTCGCTGTGCCTCGCCAGCTTTATAAAGAATATAGCCAAGCCCCCAAACGACCACAAAATCACTGGGAGCCAATTTTAGTGCTTTCTCCCGAAACGCGATCGCACTTCCATAGTCCCCTTTGGACAAATTCAGCACGCCGAGCATCTGGTATCCCCCCGGCTCTTCGGGCTCCAATTCTACCGCCTTTTCAGCGAGTTCGAGGCCCTTACCCATCCATTCATCGGGATCGTCGGTCCACCTGTATCTCGCCTCGTTCCAATAGACCCAAGAGAGGCCTACAAGCGGACGCGCCCAATCAGGATCTTTTTTGTGAGCCGATTCGAAAAGTTCGCGGGCGCGGACCATGCTTTCACGCGTATATTTAAAACCCTCGTGAAACCCTTGTCCGAACAGAATCCAGGCATCCAGATTCTGGGTCTTTCGACTGGCGATTCTTGCGAACTCTCCAGCGGTCAGTTTCACCTGCAACTCGACAAGGATGCGGCGCACAAGCTCGTCCTGCAGAGCAAAAAGGTCTCCGATCGGGCGATCGAACCGATCCGCCCAGATTTGGTTTCCGGCAATCGCATCCACGAGCTGGATGTTGCACCGCAGGCTATCCTTAGAGCGTTGGAGACTTCCATCCAGGACATAACGGACCCCGAGTTCCTCGGACACCTGGCTGATTTTCACCTGTTTGCCTTCATAGGCAGAGCTGGAGGCACTGGCGATCACGAAGAGTTCCTTAACTCTGGACAAGGCATTAATGATGTCCTCGGTCAGGCCTTTGGCAATCAAACCGTCTTTTTCATCGCCGCTGATATTTTTAAAGGGGAGCACGGCGATGGACGGCTTGTCCGGCAGCGGCAGGACCATCATATCCACAGAGGCGGCTTCTATTGATGCGGTTATTTGATGCTGGTAAAAGGTCCACGTAAAGAAACCCCCGGCAGAGAGAATCAACAGTCCAAGCACAACCGCAAAGAGGGGGCGATTAGATGATTTTCGAACCTGTGTTCTAACTGTGCAACCATTGCCGTTCTCATCTCGCGTAAGCCGGTATGCCCGAATCGGGGTGGAAATGTTTTTGACGGTCTGCTCACCGAGATATTCACAGCCGAACGCAAATTTATGTTCAATCTGATCGTAGGCACTTCCCGAGACGCATATGCCCCCGGCCTCGGCCAGAGATTCCATCCGTGCGGCCACATTGACGCCGTCGCCATAGATCCGGTTCCCGTCCTAGATGACATCGCCGAGGTTGATGCCGGTTCTGAATTTCATTCGACGGTCTTCGGGCAGTTTGGCATTTTCGGTTTGCAGTGACGCCTGGATGTCGAAGCCGCATTGGACGGCATGAACCACACTGGCGAACTCGGCGAGAATGTTGTCGCCCGGAGAATCGACAACGCGGCCCTGATATTTCGAGACGAGCCCTGCTATCACCAAACGGTACTCAGTGAGAGTGCGGACCGTGACCTCCTCATCCGATCGCATGAGGCGACTGTAACCTTTAAAATCGGCACTGAGGATAGCGCTGAGTTTTCGTTTGGCTAGATCTTCGGTCATGACAGCCCCTGATTCTTTGGCGACTGTACGGTGAAGGCGATGCGGCGGGTTCAGCTTCAGCTTTGCATTGGTACTGTTGAGCCTGGGATAGATCGAGCTTTAAAAGGTTCAGTCGGCAAATTGAGGACAATATATATTTATCTTTTTAAAATAAGCGCAAAATTTAACTGAGCAACCCAGATTTTTCGGAATGGTACGGCGGACTGCAGAAGGCGGTGGGGCCAGTTCTATAGTTCGTATTGCAAACGAAAAGTTGGAAGAGTGTTGGCAGATGCCATCAATAATTAATCCTGTAACTGCTCTCAACATTAAATAACCCGCTGAAAGCACTGGAGTCAGACCCCGGAAAGCTTATACCGCAGACTGGTATACGTGAAAAACAAATGCCACAATCCAGACAACCAATGGTACAAGGACTTGAAGGGTAGGGGTATCCTCCGGAATCGGTGATAGAGAACCAGTGAGACTTAAACCTAGTCACACAACTTAGCAGAAGTCTTCAAGTTCCCAGATTGGCTTGGTTATCTTGGTCTGGTTCTTGAGCATATGCATTCAGGTTCGGAATCATACAAAAGGCTTTCTGATAGATAAGCTCTCAATTTACGAATATGGTTTTTGAAGAGTCAACGTATATAATCAGGCTGTTTGAGATAGCTATAATAAATTGTCATTGTATTTTTTTGCTAGAAATATAAGACATTTAAAAAGAATAGTGTGTTCATTTCTAAGCTGGGAATTTTTTATCTGAAGGTCTTCAATCACCTTTTTTAAATCCTGATTAGTAAATTCGCCAAGCAAAGGATTCTTTTTCCTGTTGTGATGAAGTTGATGCCACCTGGCGATATTATTTGGACTTGTATTTAGTTGTCTTCCCGCGTCTTCATAGGTTAGATTATCTTCATCGACTAACTTGATTGCGTTCAGCTTAAATCCTTTTGGGTATTTTCTTCAGTTTTTTTTGTTCATCCATATAAATTTTCCTGATTGAATGATTATCCTTTCCAGTGTTAAAGTAATAATTGGGCTGTAAATAGTATTATTTTGAAATGAAAAAATAAGCCATCCCCGCCACAAGAAAAAGGGTATTTACCTCAGGATTATATCAATGAGTTCTATCGTAGCCAGGCACGGAGAATAAGAGCCAAACAAGATTTAAAATACTATTGAATAATTTATTTCCCACATGTTACAATTATAAAAAAACAGCAATGAAGAAAGGAATTGTTCTAATGAGAAGAAACGAAATCATAACCTCTGCAATTGTTATCTTGCTGCACTTCATTATAATAGTTGTTGATCATTTTGTTTTAGGCAAACACGTACTTGAACTCTATATTTAAAACCAGTGCAAAAATATATTGTGGCCATTTTCACATGGCGGCGGACCCCAAAAACTGGACAATGTGTTAAGCTATGAGTCAGACCACAAATGAGGAGTATCTGACGATGGGGTCCACAGTTGATATCAATTTTTCTTCTTCGTTAAAAAGAACCGGACATTGTCTGGAACAGATAATAAATTATATATAGTTTTTCCGACACCTGCTTTTTTTTAATTAAGAAAATGAACAGTGTCATTAAACGCAAATATATAATAACCAATTGAATTTATTTCATTATTAACCGAAAAGTTTTTTCGGACACACCCGTTTTCTAATTCCTCCCTTCGTCTTCAAGCTTAAATAAACCCCATGATTACTGAAGGTTACGCAATTGCCTATACCATGAAGTCGTCATTTTCACTAATTGATGGGTGATATTCAATTGGTCATTCATTACCCAAAATCTTAACTTTTCGGGTGGTGTTTGGACGCAATGGACACTTTTTGTTCACTTTCTGGGCAGCTCATGGGCAAAGAAACTCAGGTTTTGGGTTTTTACTGACCAAAGGCCCCAATTTGTGGCCATATTACGGCCACAATGAAGAACACTCATTTTGTAAATTCAAGTAGCCGGACAACTTATCAGGTTATTTTTTACTGTATTTCAGGTCTGCTGATATCCGACGAGTAGAGGGATGATCAGCCGGAGCAAATAGGTCACAGTACAGCCAACGTCGCCAACCGAGTATTATATTTGACCTCTTATTTTTGACAAGCTACAGCATATTCGTTCCTCGCAATCGCCGCCGGATGCAGTTATGAAATGGGGCTCTTACTTTTAGGTAAAAATGAGCCCTTGTGAAAAAAATCCTTTTTGTCAAGCCCTTCAATAGAAAAACACACCTTATTATATAATGGCTTTACGATAAATCTCTTTAAATTTCATGCACAAAATAAATTAAACGAAGAGATAGACTTTAAGGATGATAAAAACCGTCGCGGTAAAATGCCCTATATAAAGAACTCTAAAAAATTACCAGACTATCGCGTAAAAATTACGTAGTTGAGTACATATATCGCAGCATAAACAGTTACAGTAGAATTTTAACAAGGACGATTATTGAAAAAGATGTAAATAACTATAAAATCAAGACAAAGAATTAATTTAAAAAAATAAATCGCTTTGAACGCTTGACATAGTTGGGATTTTAGCTATCAGATAGCATTAGCTGAAAAATAGAAAGTAAAATTTATGGAGACAACATTTAAAATATTGAACTTGATTTTCTTATCGTTGTCCGAAATTAACACCTCAAAATATCAGATAAGAAAAGCAGTGAATATAGAAAGCGCTCAGGAATTAATCCAATCGGTCCAAACCAACGGAGTTGTTCAGCCGGTTCTCGTAACTCATGAAAAAGGGATATATTACCTTGTTGCAGGATTCAGGCGTATAGATGCCGCATGTATAGCAAAGCTAGATAAAGTGCCTTGTCTGGTAATAACCGGCGAAAAATCACAGTTCGCCGGTTTTATTGAAAATCAATATCACGAAAAAATGCATCCAATAGACAAGGCCGAAGCGTTAAAGATGCACTTCGAGGATTTTGGGGGAACACAAAGGGATTTTGCCGAGAGGCTTGGCATTAACGAGAAACGGTTATCTGAGTGGATGAGTCTTTGCAGGTTGGATGAAAAGATTAAGGATACGGAAAGAAATAATCCAGCATTGCCTGATCGGGAATTGTATCATCTGGCAAGGATTAAAGATACACAAGATCAAATCTCGCGCTATTACGAAATTAAAATGGATCGAGCTGACAGCGAAAGCAAGAAAAAACCGAGAGAACCGAATCGACCACAAAAACGCAAAGCAGATGTGCTAATTGGCAAAACTAAAGGACTCGGTGCAGAAATAATTAAAAGCTACCGCGATATTATTGATGAGAAAGAAAAAGACGAGTGCGATAGTGCGCTGATCGATTTGAACTCACTTATATTAAAGATCGTGCCTGGCATGAACGACAAGTATGAGACAAAGTTTATCGCTCTATCAATCGAAAATATCGCGGATACGATCATAAGCGCTGAAATCAAAATAAACGATCCTATTGAATGGGCAAACATACGAGAATCTCTTAAAGCCCTGCATCGTGCGCTTAAAAATACAAATTACAAAAAATCCGACGCGTCGGATTTTATGAGAAAGGTGATACAACTGTTGATCTAACCACAGATCGCAATTGGTTTAAACGTCAGGGAAGTGTGAAGTGACTACTGAGGCTTGGATAAAAATCGATGACTACGCGAAATTAAGGTGTCATCGTAAAAAAACTTTTTTAAGCTATTGCAAGGAAGGAATGCCTCATTACTCCGATGTGACCAAAATTACCGTTGATCCTGATGATGCCGATAGGTGGTTGAAACAAAATAAAAGAATAGGGGGTGATAATCAGATCGAATCAAAATCGTTGATGAATGAAAATGCAGAAATTGAAAATATTTTAAGAGGAAAATAATAACAAGGAAATGATTATGAACATCGAAAATGTGGAAGTAAGAGAAGGTAAGTACGGGTATAATTACATACTTAATAAAACGGACCGGATTCGAACCGATTATCGTGGAAAAATTGTGTTCGAATTCAAACTGTCGGATGGAAGCGCCAAATCAAAAACCTTTTCTGGTGATGGTGCATTGGAGCAGGCGTTTGCCAAGGCCAAAGAGGTTATGGCAGTGAAAGAAAAGTATAAAAACAATAACGGCACGACCTTACCTGAGGACATTGGCGTTCCATTTCGTCCTTACAGCAGGAAGGTGATCGATGAATACCCATCACTTGAGGAAGAAAGTAGGGAAAACTACCGCCAAGTGTTGGAGACGCATATCATTATAGACCCTCTTTTTCACGGTGATTTAAAAAAAATAAGCCGCAAGCAACTCAAATTTTTTTTGCGCCAACTCAGTAAGGACACCTCTGAGGGCATCGCGGAAAAAGCCCATGTAATATTCTGCAGGGTGTTCGGTGAGGCGGTCGAGGATGAAATCATCACGGCAAATCCGGCGCAGGGTCTTCACCGCAGTGTTTTTAAAGACAGAAAGAGAAAGAACCGGAAAACAAGGTACAAGGCAAATCCGCTGATCATCGAAGAGCGCGATCTTTTTCTTAAAACCGCTAAAAAGATCTGCTGTTTGGCCAAGCTGATGATCATCCAGGTCATGGTATTTGGCGGATTGCGTTTGGGGGAAGCCCTGGCGATAAGGGTTCGTAATCTTAATTTCGATAATTTGACAGTTTTTATCGAGAAAAGCTTTAGGAAGGGGAAATTCAAAAAGCCCAAATACAATAGCGTGCGGACCGTCCACTTGCCAATTTTTTTGATGGACAGCCTCAAGGCGTACATCGAGCACAAAGGACTTTTGTTAAATGACCTGTTGTTTCAGGACCCAAATCTCAAAAATAAACAGCCCTTTTCCCAAAGAAAAATACAGTATATCGTCGAGGTCATCTGCAAGAAAGCGGGACTCAAAAAGATACATCCCCACGACCTACGCCATACCTACGCAACGCTCTTGCTGATGGTTCACCAGAGCATTCAGTTTGTGCAGGAGCAATTGGGGCACACGTCTATTCAGATGACCAAGGACATTTACTGCCAGTGGATTCCCGCCGGGGGCCGGTTCAAGTTGGAAGAAGCCTTGATGGGTACCCCCACAGGGACGGTTCCGCCGCAGATCTCCAATATCGCTCGTCTTGATGGCCAGAGTGAAAAAGGGACACCTGCGCTGGTGCCGGATATTTTTAACACCTTTTTTCCTTTTGACTCAGGTGGGCACCCCGGCGATACTGACTCCGGAGCATCGCGACATATTCAGTAAGCGGTTATGATCTTTTTATGGGCCCTTTAGCGTTTCGGTTGATTAACGTTAAAGGGCCTGTTATTTTATTTGGGCGATATGCAGCCGGGGCGGGGGAAGGATTCATTATGCCCTGGCGAAAATACTCTACACGGGCCGGAAAATTCGGCCCGATATACCCCATTGCCCGAGGCGTCAACGTTCGAAAAGATGTCCGTGGGTTTTGGACCTTGTTCTTTGAAAACCAGTCTGTACGAACAAATCAGACCTTTGGAAAAGACCGCAGCGCTCTTGTGGCCGCGATCAAGGCTGGCGAAGAGGCCGTTTCAAAACGCCCGCTGCTCGGTGGCCTGCTAAATGAACCAGAATCGGAGCCTCATGCTGCGCCTGATTTTTCCAGTTTTAGTCAGTTGTGGTTTAAGGCGGGCCGCTCGCGGTGGGCGGAATTTACGATCCAGCGCTACGAGTCGGTGTTAAGCCTCTACATCGAGCCGGACCCGCTGTTCAGAAAGCCGCTGGATCAGTTCAGGCGGCAGGATTTAAAGCGATTTTTGCGTGGTCTTGCCCGCAGGCGCAGCCCGGCCACGGTGGAGACCCTGCACGGGGTGATCAGCGCGGTGTTCAACGAGGCCGTGGACGAGGAGCTGATCAATGCCAATCCCGCAGCCGGGATCTTAAAGTCCATTTTACCGGCAAAGAACCAGCGGGATTTAAAGCCGCCTGATCCGTTTACCCAAAAAGAGCTGGGGCTCTTTTTGGATCACGCCCAAAATATTGCCAGCCCAGCCAAGCCAATGGTGCTGAAAGTCATGGCCTATGCAGGGCTTCGCCTGGGAGAGGCGCTATCCATGCGGGCCGAGTATTTTGACCCGTCCCGGCGCACCTATTTCGTCGCCCAAAGCTACCGGGCCAAAACCTTCGGCAGACCCAAAGCGGGCAAATCCCGTTTGGTGGATCTGCCCGATTTTCTGGTGGAAGATCTGAGCCGGTATATCAACCGGATGCGGCGGGACAGCCTGGAAAGGGGAGAGGGGGGCCGGATCGATCTTTTGTTCATCGACCCGGCAACATCAGGTTGCTGGCCTTACAGCCAGCGCAAGATCCAATATATCGTGGAAAAGATTTGCCGTATGGCCCATCTTCGCCCGAGAAATCCCCATGACCTCAGGCACACCTACGCAAGCCTGCTTCTGATGGCGCATCAATCGCCCGGTTACGTGCAGCGCCAGCTCGGTCACAGCTCGATCTCGATCACCATGGACATTTATTGTCACTGGATTCCGGGGCAGGGCAGGGGCGGCCTGGAGGAGGCGCTTTCCGGACAAAAAGATGTACCAAACCGTGTACGAAAACCGCATATAATCGCATATGAAAAAAAAGGGATTCGGTAACCTGCCGAATCCCTTGTATAAAGATAGGTTTTGGTGCCGAAGGCCGGACTTGAACCGGCACGGCTTTTGGCCACTACCCCCTCAAGATAGCGTGTCTACCAAGTTCCACCACTTCGGCACGATGGGTCCTCTGCACGGTGCTATGGGGATTTTTTGTCTGCCTCCGGAGCCTTGTTGGTGGCGGCCGGTTTCTGCGGCGCCGCCGGTTCGGCCGGTGCCTGTTCCGTGGTTGCCGGTGCCGCCGGGGCCGGCGTCACCGTCTCGGCGGCAGGGGCCTGTCCTTCAACCGGGGCGGTCGTCCCTGGCAGGGGTACCGCCGGCTGGGCGGCTGGCGGTGGGCTTTCCATCATAATGGAGCTTCGGGCGCGGTTGCTCGAATAGTACGCCAGGGCCAGAGAGGTGAGCATAAAAACGATGGCGGCGATCGTTGTCAGTTTGCCCAGAAAGGTGGAGGCGCCGGAACTGCCGAAAAGGGTCTGACTGGAACCACCGCCGAATGCCGCACCCATGTCGGCGCCCTTGCCGGTCTGAAGAAGCACGATCATGATCAGGGCGATGCTGACCACGACGTGTATAATGATCAATACGTTTGACATGACTTCTTTCGTGAAAACGGTGTTATGTCGATTGAAAGTGAACGATCTTGCTGAAGGTCTCGGCATCCAGGCTGGCGCCGCCGACCAGCGCGCCATCGATGTCCGGCATGCCCATCAATTCGGCGATATTGCCGGGCTTGACGCTGCCGCCGTAAAGAATCCGAGTTTCTTGTGCCAGGGCATCACCCTGCAATTCGGAGAGTGTCGACCGCAAGAATCGGTGGACTTCCTGCGCTTGCGCGCTCGTCGCCGTTTTTCCGGTTCCAATGGCCCAGATCGGCTCGTAAGCGATCACCAAAGACCGCAGGGCGTCGGCGAAAAAGCCTTTTAACCCAGTTTTTAACTGTTTGTCAAGCACGGAAAAAGTTTGATCCGCCTCGCGCTGTTTTTCGGATTCACCGATGCACATGACCGGAACCAGTCCGACCTCCAGGACCGCGGCGATTTTTTTATTGACCGTTTCGTCTGATTCCCCGAAGTATTCGCGCCGCTCGGAATGACCGATGATACAATAGCGACATCCGGCCGACACGAGCATGCCGGTTGAAATCTCGCCGGTATAGGCGCCGTCCTTTTCCCAGTGAACGTTTTGCGCACCGACCGCGACCCGGCTTCCCTTGAGAGCCTGTACCACCGGCAAAAGCGACGTGAATGTCGGGGCCACCATGATCTCGACATCGGCAACGTTATGGGTCAGCTCTTTCAAACGTTCCGCGGTCCGAATCGATTCGGAGACGGTCTTGTACATTTTCCAGTTCCCGGCAATCAAGGGGGTGCGTGCGGTCATGGCCTTCTCCTATGGGTTTCAAGTACAAACCGTTATTTACCTACCGTTCCTAACCGCTTTTGGACGTCGCAAGCGGGCGGAAGCGACCGATTTGTCCGGCATGCTTAAACATCGAGGGGGTTGCGGCGAGAATCAGAACATCTCCTAGCGGTCCGACCCCGATCAGCAGAACGATGGCCAGCCCGATGAAGCTGTTGCCGGCGATGATGCGGGCGGCATCCGGAAAGACAATGAAAAAAAGCAGGTCGAGCACACTGGCGGCCAAAAGGCCCCACACCGCCCATTTGCGCAGGTTCCAGACCCCGATGCCCGCGAGCAGAAAAGGAACCAGCAGGAGTATAAATTTGCCGGTCATTATTTCTGCCAACGGGCTGGGGACCATCGGATCGGTGGCCAGCCATAGAAGTGCCTTGAAAATCGCCAGCCAGCCCGCAGCCCATACCGGCCACGGAAATCCGCGATTCATCCGCCACCTCGGAAAAAAGACGAAAGGGACCGGAGGCGGTGGGGACATGGAGCGTTTGACGCCGGATTTGCCGGGTGGGGCCTGATTTTTATGGCGGATCAATGGCTTGGCTTTCTTTACAATTGCGATCCGATCAGCGCCGCCAAGTCGGCCATGCGGGTCGAATACCCCGTTTCGTTATCGTACCAGGCCAGGACCTTCACCATGTTGTCGACCACGTAGGTGGTGGGGGCATCGACGATCGATGAAAACCGCGAGCCATTGTAATCGGAGGACACCAGCGGCAGGTCACTGTAGTCCAGAATGCCCCGCAACGACTCTTGGGCCGCCTTTTTTAGGGCGTCGTTGACATCCGATACGGTGAGTCCCGTTTTCTCGACTGTTGCCACCAAATCGACGATCGAAACGTTTGGGGTGGGGACTCGGATCGCCAGGCCGTTCAACCGGCCGGCCAGGTCCGGCAGCACCAGGGCCACCGCGCGCGCGGCGCCGGTGGTGGTCGGGATCATGGAGAGGGCCGCCGCGCGCGCCCGGCGCAGGTCCTTGTGCGGGAAGTCGAGCAGGCGCTGGTCGCCGGTGTAGCTGTGAATGGTGGTCATCAGGCCGCTGCGGATCCCGAAGTTTTCGAGCAGCACCTTGGCCACCGGGGCCAGGCAGTTGGTCGTACAGGAGGCGTTAGAGATGACATGATGCTGTCTCGGATCGTAGCGGTTCGAGTTGACACCCATGACGATGGTGATATCGGGGTCCTTGGCCGGGGCCGAGATAATTACTTTGCGGGCGCCGGCGGCCAGGTGTTTTTCGGCGTTTTCGCGGTCCCTGAACAAACCGGTGCACTCGGCGACAACGTCCACGCCGAATTCTTTCCACCGCAGCATGGCCGGGTCCTTGATCGATGTGATCGCAAAGGCCTTTCCGTCGACCTCGATGGCATCGTCTTTGGCGACGACCTGCCGGTCGAGCGTGCCGTGCACGGAGTCGTATTTCAGCAGGTGGGCCATTGTGGCCGAGTCGGTAAGATCGTTGACCGCGACCACCTCGACATCCGGATGATTCAGCGAGGCCCTGAATACCATGCGTCCGATTCTTCCGAAACCGTTGATTCCCAACTTTACGCTCATTTTGCCTCCTCCAGTGTTTTCATCATTGATAGGGCGTCTTCGCCGGTGTCCAGGTAGTATGCGGGCCGGGTGCCGGTGATCCTGAAACCGAGCTTCCAGTAAAAATTTCGGGCCGTCCAATTGGATCGACGAACCTCGAGGTACGCTGTCTGCGCGCCCTTTTGATGCGCCAACCGCAGGCAACTATCCAGCAGCCGGGTGCCGACGTTTTGTCGTCGCCAATAGGGCGCGACGGCAATTTTGAGCAGGTTGATTTCATCCAGAACCAGACGCATACAGGCATAGCCGAGGATCTGTCCGCTACGCGGATGCAGGGCGACGACATCCAATGCGTCCCGGCTGGACAATTCATCATAAAAGGACATTGGCAGCCATGGCTGCTCGAACGATGCCATTTCGATGGTGATGATTTCATCGATATGGCCTTCGGCCAGGGCCGCGAACGACAAACCCGGCGTGCTCACCCCCGTTTATTTCCTTTTAAAATGCCGCTGGCCAGCGAAATGCTCTTGCGGCCGAAAGCCTCGACAGTTACGGCCAGCGCGGCGAGTTCCTGAGTACCGCGCGAGTTCAAGGCCTTGACCAGCATCGGCAGATTGACCCCCGATAGCACCTCGATCCGGCCTTCTTCGAGAAAGGTATAGCTCAGGTTGGACGGTGTGCCGCCGAACATGTCGGTCAGGATCAGCACCCCTTCATTATGATCAACTTTTTTGACACCGTCCGATATTTTTTTTCTCAATTTTTCAGCATCTTCGTTTAGATCGATGCTGACAGATAGTGTCTCCTCAGGTGCTGATCCGATGATGAATTCCGCGGCCTCGATCAAGGCGCGGCCGAGTTCGCAGTGCGTTACGATTAAGATTCCGATCATTTTTTTCCCGTTTCCGGCGTCGTTAACATAGATCCGGTGGTTTGGCCTGCAAGTGGCAAGAAACGCCAAAATATTTCCATAAATGGACTCTGCGAAGTGTGCATCAAGACCTCAGACAGGCAGCGCGCGATAACGCAGAAAAATTAGGTGTTTTTGAGCGATGGGGCGCCCGCCCCACAAGGCGCAAAATCGCAGGAATTTCTCGATATCCCGCGATATCCCGGTATCTTGAAACGCGGCCGAACAAGATGCTTGAATGTCACAGGTTCTCAGGGCTGCTCAATATCGCGATGGGCAATGGCGACGTCCCTGCCCGCGGTTTGAATGTGATCATACAGGCTTCCGGCGATGGCGACCGAACGGTGCCGGCCGCCGGTGCACCCGACCGCAATAGACAAGTAAGCTTTGCCTTCCTTTTCGTACAATGGGATGAGATAGTCAAGTAAATCAAAATATTTAATTAAAAATAAGCGTGCATCCTCATTTTGCAGCACGAATTGTTTGACGGCCTCCGCTTTTCCATCGAGATCCTTTAAATCCGGCACAAAATAAGGATTGGCGAGAAACCGGACATCGATGACAAGGTCCGCGTCACCCGGGATGCCGTGCTTGTATCCGAAGGAAATGACCTGGATGCGCATCGGCGCCAATGTAATGAGGTTCTTGGCGATATTTTTAATGGCCGCTTTCAGTTCATGCACGTTGAAACGTGAGGTGTTCAAAACGTATTCGGCCGATTCTTTCAACGATAACATCCGGCGTTGTTCAGCCCGGATGCCGTCCAGCAACCCTTCGCCCCGCGCGACCGGATGATGCCGCCGGGTTTGGCTGTAGCGCCGCAAGAGGGTTTCTTCATCCGCTTCGAGAAAAATGATTTTGAGGTCGAAGCCGCGGGCCGCCGTGTCGTTGAAAACGTCGCGATGGCCACTCAGAAAACTCTTTTCGCGCAAATCCATTCCGAAAGCAAAGCCCACCGTATCGGGATCGCGGACATTCGGCAACTCCAGGAAATCCGGCAGCAGCAAGACCGGCATATTGTCGACACAATAAAAGCCGGCATCTTCCAGAGCGGCTAAAGCGGTACTTTTCCCTGAGCCGGACAAGCCGGTGACGATGATGATTTTCGGTATTTTCATGGGTTGGTCAAAAGAGGGTTACCGGTGCCCGGACGGCTCCGAACCACTGGAAATGACGGGAAAAAATATAGTGCATATGCAGACTAAGGCTTTTATTTCGGAACTGCTTAAGGTCACTGCCTGGTTTGCGGCGAAGTGTACTTTATGTACGCCGCCTCCGGAAGCCCGTTATGACTGGCCACTCCAGTAAAAAAAGACCATTTACAGATGGTCTATAGGTCTTAAGATAAAGATTTTGGCATGGCCAGAGGGAAGAGGCTGTACGCGTCATACGCCGACGACCGATAACACAGCAAAAATCTTTATCTTATGGCCTATATCTAGAAATCCGTATCTTCCTCCTTGATAATCGCGTAAATTTCGTCGCGATCGGTGGCCGTCATCAGTCTCTCTCTAAACGGGTCGTGCTTGAGGATCTTCGAGATTCTGGCCAGCAGTTTCAGGTGCAGCCCGGTCGAGTTTTCCGGTGTTACCAGCAGGAAAAAGATATGGGTGGGGCGATTGTCCATCGATTCGAAATCGACCCCTTTGCGGCTGAGTCCGAAGCCAAGGACCAATTCGTCCAGGTCCTTCAACTTGCCGTGGGGAATGCCGATACCGCTGCCGATCCCGGTGCTGCCCAGCCGTTCCCTTTCCATCAGCACCCGCACGAGTTCCTCGCGGTTGACGTCCTTCAGCTGCGAGATGGGTTCGACGAGTTCTTCCAGAATCCCTTTTTTATCCTGCGCCTTCAGATCGGCCAAAATCGCGTCCTTGGGCAGTACATCCAGGATTTTCATATGATATTTACCAATCGCTTGAGAATTCGCGCCAGGCCGCGCAATAGGAGAGACAATGGCACGGCGCACCGTTCATTTCGAGAGTAGATCCTTTGGGGTCTGGTTAATTGCTGGGTTGAATCAAGCCGAAGTGGCCATCCTTGCGACGGTACAGAACGTTCACCCGGTCGGTCCGGGCATTGGTGAAAACCAAAAAATTGTCATCCAACAGATCCATCTGCATCACGGCTTCTTCGACATCCATTGGTTTGTAGTCGATATTCGTGATTTTGATCTGGGGGTGGTGATCGTCATCGCCCGGACTGACAGTGAAGTCCGCCGGAATGTCCTTGATACTGGTCTTGCCGCCGCTGCGTCGCTCGCGGGTCTTCTGCTTGCCTTTTTTCAACTGCTTTTCCAACTTGTCGAGCACCATGTCGATCGCCGAATACATGTCATTGATCTCTTCCTTGCCGATGAGGTTGAGACGGTCGGCCGTGATATTGATTTCGGCGATGTGACGGAATTTTTCGACCGAAAGCACCACGCTGGCCTCGGCCGGATTGTCGAGCAGACGATCGAACCGATCCAATTTGTCTCTGACGTAGGTTTTCAAATGCTCCGAAGGCGGCAGGTTCTTGAATGTCACCGAGACTTGCATGCCAAAACTCCTTAAATCTGTTTGCGCCTGCTCGACGGCAGTAGATTCAACATCTCACGATACTTTGCAACGGTGCGGCGGGCGATGTCGATGTGAGATTCCTTCAACAGTTTGGCGATCTTGTCGTCGCTGTAGGGCTTGTGAGG
Source organism: uncultured delta proteobacterium (assembly GCA_963779885.1). GTDB lineage: Bacteria > Desulfobacterota > Desulfobacteria > Desulfobacterales > SG8-13 > JARFQH01. Next base: position 22,311 of record CAWAAN010000011.1, read on the forward strand.
GTCCTCGCCGGCGATGATCTGTTTTATTTTTTCCTGGACGCTGACCGAGGCGATCGCGCCACCGTGGTCGCGCTTAATAGAACTGTTGAAGAAATATTTCAACTCAAAAATTCCCTGCGGGGTATAGGCGTACTTGTTGGTTGTCACCCGGCTGATGGTCGATTCGTGCATCCCGATGTCCTGGGCGACGTCCCGCAGGACCATTGGCTTCAGATGGGCAATGCCCTTTTCGAAGAATTCTCTCTGATATTGCAGAATGCTCTCCATGACCTTGTAGATCGTCTTCTGGCGCTGGTGGATACTCTTTATCAACCAGGCGGCCGATCGCAGCTTGTCTTGAATGTAACTTTCCGCCTCACCGGAGACCCTTTCCTTCGTGCCGATCGATTTCTTGTAAAAGGGGTTGACCCGCAGTTTGGGCATGCCGTCGTCGTTGAGCACGATGACAAGGTCGTTGTCCATTTTGTAAACGTAGATGTCCGGGGTGATGTATTGAGGCGTGTCGTCGGAATATTCGCGCCCCGGTCGCGGTTCGAGGCTCTTGACGATGTTGAGGGCCGCAACGATGTCGTCCATGCCGACTTTCAGGGCGCGGCTGATGGCCTTGTAATTTCTCTTTTCGAGATTGCCGAGGTGATGGCGGATGATTTCGGTGACCAGCGCATCATCGATCTTGAGGTGCCGGGCCTGGATCATCAGGCATTCGCTGAGGTCACGGGCGGCCACCCCGATCGGATCGAAGGTCTGGATGAGCGCCAGGACCTCTTCGACCTTGGCCATTTCGGCCCGCGCGATGCGGGCAATTTCTTCCGTGGAGACGTCAAGGTAACCATCCTGGTTCAGGTTGCCCACGATCAGGCTGCCGATGTTCTCCTCTTCCTCGGTTGGCGAGGTCATCAGCAACTGCCATAGCAGGTGGTCGTTGAGCGTCTCCTTGCGGGCGATGAAGGCATCGTACTTCGGGGCTTCCCGGCTCTCGCCTTCGTAATTGACGCGACCCGGCGTGTTGTATTCATCCAGATAATTACTCCAGTCGATATCGTCGTGGATCTTTTCCTCGATCGTGACTTCTTTGGTGGTGGCGGGGTCCTCGACAACCGGTTCGGCCGGCTCCAGCAGACGATCATCGCCGGGCGCATCCTGAAGCTCCTCGAGCGCCGGGTTTTCCTCCAGTTCCTGGCGGATGGTGTCCATCAGTTCAAGGCGCGAGAGCTGCAGAAGCTTGATGGCCATCTGCAGCTGAGGGGTCATGATCAACTGCTGGGTCAGTTTAAGTTGTTGTCTGAGTTCGAGTGCCATATTTCCTAAAGTTTGAATTCGTCTCCAAGGTAAATTTTCCGGGCAATTGCACTGGAGGTGATGTCCTGCGGGGTCCCGGCCACGACCACCTTGCCGTCACTGAGGATATAGGCGGTATCACAGGATTGCAGCGTGTCGCGCACGTTGTGGTCGGAAATCAGAATGCCGATCCCGCGGTTTTTAAGATGCCCGATAATCTTCTTGATGTCAATGACCGCCAGCGGATCGACGCCGGCGAACGGCTCGTCCAGAAGCATGAACTTCGGGTTGGTGGCCAGTGACCGCGATATTTCGAGCCGCCGTTTTTCACCGCCCGACAGCACGGCGGCTTTTTGATCCGCCAGGTGCCGGATGCCGAGTTCGCCGAGCAGCAACTCCGCGCGTTCGGCCTGCTCGGCCTTCGGCAGGGCGAGGGTTTCGAGAATGGCCAGGATGTTTTGCCTGACAGTCAGTTTTCTGAAGATCGAGGGTTCCTGCGGCAAATAACCGACACCCTTGCGGGCCCGCAGGTGCATCGGATAATCGGTCAGGTCTTCATCGTTTAAAAGAACTTGGCCGGCGTCGGGTTTGATCATGCCGACGGTCATGTAGAAGGTTGTCGTCTTTCCGGCGCCGTTCGGCCCGAGAAGACCGACGACCGTACGACTGCCAACATCCAGGCTCACGGAGTCGACCACGGTCCGGCCGTTGTAGATCTTGCCGAGATTTTGAAGCGACAATACGGTCATTGGGGTTTCGACTGCCGGTTAGCCGTCGGTCATCCTCCGGCCGCTTGACTTATTGCGGGCGGGAAGGATGATCGCCATTTTATAAATTCCGAGTTTCAAGTTTCTGCCTATTTGGTGACGGGCCTTTCGAACACGCCCTTGACCCTTTCCGCCGGGCTGCCGGAGACTTCGAATCGGGCCGTGTCGAGGAAAAGGGTTATCCGGGTGCCGCTGACCGAAGCGGCACCGCTGGTCACCGTCGACGCCTCACCGGACAACACGAGAGTGCGCTGGCCGGCATCATAAACCGCCCGCTGTGCGGCGGCCGTCAGGTCGGTCGAAAAAATGCGCACGTTACCCTCGGCGACGACTTCGCGAATATTGGCGCGGCCCACTGAATTTGCGGTGGCGGCGCGCTCGCCGCCCTGGTAGCTCACGACGAGCCGGTCGGTCGTCAGGGTGTATGCGCCCCGGACGACCTTGACGTTGCCGCTGAACTCGGCCGTTTTCGATGCGTCGTCGCTTACCAATTGGTCGGCCGTAATGGTGATCGACGGCGACGGCGTTGAAGAATTGTCCACCGGCGGCGCCGCCCAACTCCAGCCGCCGACCCAAAACAGGAATATATACGTGAGGATACGGCCGGCAAAACAATTACAAAGAGAGATCCTCACTAAAGGTGCCTTTTACGTTGCCTTTGAAAACGGCCCTTTTCTTGCCCAGTTCAAGGGACATGCTGTCGGCGTCCAGGCGGTAACCGTCGCCGATGATTTCGACCGGTGTCTGGGCGGAGAGGAATTGTTTTTCATGGTGGTAGTCGAGCGCATCCGCCAGGAGCCGTGAATCGTCGTTCTTCAACACGACATGTCCGGTGACCAGAACGTTGCGGGTCTCGGTTTCCAGCACGCCGTTTTCGGCCGTCAGGTGGATGGGCGGCTGGCCGTCAAGGAAAAATGTCATCGTCAGGGAATCGAGACGGATTTTTTTTTCGGCTTCGAGGTAGTGGGCCGTGGCCGCATCCAGTTGCCACTCTTTTTTGCCGTCGCGGGTGGCCGTCTGGTGGACATCATCGATCGCCATGTCCACCCCCGGCTGAATGGCGGCAATGAACTTTTCCGGTTGGTCGAGGATGCGGCGGTAGTTGACATAGACGACCGCCAGCACCGCGATGGTGGAGACAATGAAGAGCGCAAAAACAATTTTCAACGTCCGGGTTTTCTTTTTCGACACGATATGCAAAATCCGTTCACTAATTGTTAAACTGGTTAAATTTTAGGTAAAAATAGTACCGCGCGACCGCTCAAAAGTCAAGGTGCGAAAAACTTTGCCTTGATTATCAGGTTTTTACCTGTTATTTAACCAATCTTTCGCGACGACGCCCCACAAGTAGGATAACTTTCTGAAAGTCAACGAAAATCAATGGAATCGCCGAACGGAGGCCGGCGGCGCCCGGCGTCATCCGAGCCCTGTTTGGCGCGCAAACGAAGCGGGTGAGCATGGCCGGTCAGTCGAAAAAGAGCCGCTACAAGGTCAGCAAGTCAATCCGGGAAATCAATGCCAGGATCAAGGCCGGTGAGGTGGTGGTCGCAACGGCCGATGAGATCATCGACATCGTCAAAAACGACGGCCCGCTGGAAGCGGCCCGGCGGGTCGATGTGGTGACCACCGGAACGTTCGCCCCGATGTGTTCGTCAGGCGCCTTCATCAATTTCGGCCACTCGGCTCCCGGCCTCAAGGCCTCCCGGGTCTGGATGAACAACGTTCCGGCTTACGCCGGCCTGGCGGCCGTGGACTGTTACATCGGCGCCACCGAACCCTGTGAGGACGATCCGCTGAACAAGGTGCACCCGGGCGAGTTCGCCTATGGCGGGGGGCATGTCATCCAGGACCTTCTGGAGCGCAAGACCGTTTTTCTCAAGGCGACGGCTTACGGGACCGATTGCTATCCCGGCCGGGTGGTCGAAAAAGAAATATCCCTCAAGACCCTGCCCCAGGCCACCTTGTGCAATCCGCGCAACGGCTACCAGAATTACAACTGCGCGGTCAACCTGTCGAATAAAACCGTTTACACCTACATGGGGACCCTCAAGCCGCGGGCCGGCAACGCCAATTACTGCTCGGCCGGGCAGTTGAGTCCGCTCTTCAACGATCCTTATTATAAGACCATCGGCATGGGCACGCGCGTGTTTCTCGGCGGAGGGGAAGGCTACGTGGCGTGGCACGGCACCCAGCACAAACCCGCGGTCACCCGGACCCCGAAGGGAATCCCGGTGTCGCCGGCCGGGACCCTGATGGTCATGGGCGATTTGAAGAAGATGAACGCCAAGTGGTTAAAGGGCGTGAGCATCCAGGGTTACGGCTGCTCGCTGGCGGTCGGCCTGGGAGTCCCGATCCCGATTTTAAACGAAGAGATGGCGCGCTATACGGCCATATCGGACGAGGACATCTTCACACAGATCATCGACTATGGGACCGACTATCCGGCAGGGGTTTCCAGGAGCCTCGGGCAGGTCAGCTATGCCGAGCTGAAAAGCGGCACCCTCCGGCTCGACGGCCGCGACGTGCCGACCGTGCCCCTTTCGAGCCTCGTGCGCGCGCGCGAAATCGCGGAGTTACTGAAAAAAAAGATTATGCAGGGCCGGTTTTTTCTGACCGAGCCGGTCTTCACGCTGCCGCGGTGATCTGCCGTCACGCGGCCACAGCGATTCTGACGGTGCTCTGATAAATGACCCCGATCCGATCCTTCATTGCCATAAAGCTCCCGCAGGCCGTCCAGTTGGCCATAAGCGGCCTGCAACAGCAATGGGCGGACTGCGACCTTGGCGTTCGCTGGACGGCGGCCGGCAACATTCACCTGACGTTGAAATTTCTGGGCCGCATCGACGAGAGCCGGGTTAAGGACATCGCCGTCGTCCTGGCCGAGGCCTCACGCGGGTTTTCGTCGTTTCAGCTGGCCGCCCAAGGCGTCGGTGTTTTCCCGAGCCCCGAGCGCGCCCGCATCATCTGGGTCGGCGTGGCCGGTCACCTGGCCCGGCTCACGGCGCTGCAAGACTTGGTGGCAAAGCGGCTGGCGGCGATCGGGTTTCCGCGTGAAGGCCGCCCTTTTGCAGGCCATCTGACGCTCGGGCGCGTGAAGAAAAAAATAGCGCCGTCCCGCCTGCGGGCGGCGCTGGATGCCGGACGCGATTTCTCATCGGACGCTTTTATGGTCGACCGGGTGGTCTTGATCAAAAGCGACCTGCGGCCGACCGGAGCGGTTTATACCGAACTGCATCAGGCGCCGCTGTCCGGCCCGGTGGCGCCAGAAAGCCGGGAGCCGCGAGCATAGTGTCGTGTCACTTTTGAAGTGTCTCAATGGCTTCGGGCGAGGCAAGTGCGGGTTTAGGAAAGGTTCACGGTTCACGGTTCGGGGTTGGCGGATGAAAGCGATTTGAGGTTTCGGGTGGTGGCAGGGCAGGTTGAGCCGGTTTAGCCCGTTGAGCCGGTAATCAGATCCAACGGGCCAAACGGCACAACGGGCTAAACGTTTTTCGAATCGGCCACACGGCCGCCGGTTTCATTTTCGAGGAGGAAATGATGAGCAACGTTACGGAAAAGGCCAAGGCGGTGGAATCCGCCATCATTCAGATCGAACGGCAGTTCGGCAAGGGATCGATCATGAAGCTCGGTGACAGTCCGGTCGTCAAGGTTCCCGTCATTCCGTCCGGTTCCCTGACCCTGGATCTCGCGCTGGGCGTCGGCGGTCTGCCGCGCGGCCGGGTGGTCGAGATTTTCGGGCCGGAATCCTCGGGCAAGACGACCCTTGCACTGCACGCCGTGGCCGAGGCCCAGAAGCTGGGCGGCATCGCCGCCTTCATCGATGCCGAACACGCCCTGGACACCATTTACGCCCGCAAACTGGGTGTCAACTGCGACGACCTGCTGGTCTCCCAGCCGGACACCGGCGAGCAGGCGCTGGAGATTACCGACATGCTCGTGCGCAGCGGCGCCATCGATGTGCTGGTGATCGATTCCGTGGCGGCGCTGGTGCCCCGCGCCGAAATCGAAGGCGAGATGGGTGATTCGCACATGGGCCTCCAGGCCCGGTTGATGTCGCAGGCGTTGCGCAAGCTGACCGCCACGATCGGCAAAACCCGCACCTGCGTGATCTTCATTAACCAGATCCGCATGAAAATCGGGATCGTGTTCGGCAACCCGGAAACGACCACCGGCGGCAACGCTCTCAAATTTTACGCTTCCGTGCGCCTGGACATCCGCCGGATCGGGGCGATCAAGGAGGGCCAGGAAACCACCGGCAACCGCACGCGCGTGCGGGTGGTCAAGAACAAGATGGCGCCGCCCTTCAAGGAGGCCGAGTTCGACATTACCTACGGCGAAGGCATCTCGAAAACCGGCGACCTGCTCGATCTTGGGGTGCAGGTCAACGTTATCGAAAAAAGCGGTTCGTGGTACTCCTTCGAGGGCGAGCGGATCGGCCAGGGCCGTGAAAACGTCAAAAGATTTTTGACGGAAAATCCCGACATCCATGCCACGGCCCTTCAGAAAGTCAGGGAGGCTGTCGGGCTGGCCGAAAAACCGGCCGAAGAAAAACCGAAGGACGGCAAGCCGAAAACGGAGAGCGACAAATGACCGGCAACGAGGCGCGCAATAAATTCTTGGAGTACTTCAAAAAGCACGGTCACGAGGCGGTCAGGAGTTCATCGCTCGTGCCCCAGGACGACCCGACGCTGCTGTTCACCAATGCCGGCATGGTCCAGTTCAAGCGGGCTTTTCTGGGTGAGGAGAAAAGGGGCTACAACCGGGCGACGACCGCCCAGAAGTGCGTGCGCGCCGGCGGAAAGCACAACGATCTGGAAAACGTGGGCTATACCGCCCGTCATCACACGTTTTTCGAAATGCTGGGCAACTTTTCTTTTGGCGATTATTTCAAGGAAAAGGCGATCGATTTCGGCTGGGACCTGCTCACCAACGGCTACGGCTTGCCCGCCGACAAACTGTGGGTGTCGATTTACCTCGACGATGACCAGGCGCACGATATCTGGCACCGGCAGATCGGCGTCCCGGAAGAGCGGATCAAGCGCTTCGGCGAAAAAGACAATTTCTGGGCCATGGGCGACACCGGTCCCTGCGGCCCCTGCAGCGAGATCCACCTGGACCGGGGCGATGCCCATGGTTGCGGTCGGCCGGAGTGTACCCTGGGCTGTGAATGCGACCGGTTCCTTGAGATCTGGAACCTGGTGTTCATGCAGTTCAACCGCGACGCCTCCGGCACCCTGACGCCGCTGCCCCGGCCGAGCATCGATACCGGCCTGGGCCTGGAGCGGATGGTGTCGATCCTGCAAGAGACGACCACGAATTTCGAAATAGACCTCATTTTTCCGATCATACAAAAGGCGGCGGCCCTCTGCGAACAGGCGTTCGGTCAAAACAAGGCGACCGATGTGGCCCTGAAGGTCATTGCCGATCACAGCCGGGCGGCCGCATTTTTAATCGGCGACGGCGTTTTCCCCTCCAACGAGGGGCGTGGGTACGTGCTGCGGCGCATCATGCGCCGGGCCATCCGCTACGGCCGCACCATCGGCCTTAACCGGCCCTTCCTGCACCAGACCGCCGGCGTGGTGTTCGACGTCATGCAGGCCGCCTATCCGGAACTGATGGAAGCGCGCGCGTTCATCACCAACGTGATCAAAAACGAGGAGCTGCGCTTTATCGAGACGCTCGATACCGGCCTGAGACTGCTCAACGACACCCTGGCCGACCTGGCGGCCGCCGGGAGAAAGGAAATTCCCGGGAAGGTCATTTTCAAGCTCTACGACACCTATGGGTTTCCGGTCGACATCGTGCGCGACGTCGTTCGGGAAAAGGACATCCGCCTCGATTTGGACGGTTTCGAGGCGGCGATGGCCGGTCAGCGGGCCCAGTCGCGGTCGAAGGCCACCTTCGCCAAAATCGGCGATGCTTACAAAAAACTGACCTCGCGGGGCGTCGGGGTGGAATTTGTCGGCCACACCCGGGCGACGGCCGCTTCCAAGGTCATCCTGCTGGTCCAGGACGGTGAGGCCGTCGATGTGGCCGGGGCGGGCAGCGATATCGATATCGTCACGGCAGAGACGCCCTTTTACGGCGAAGCCGGCGGGCAGGTCGGTGACAGCGGCCGGATCAGCGGCCCGGACCTCGAAATCGAAGTGAGCGCCACCCTCAAAGACCCCACCGGCCTGATCATTCACAAGGGACGCATCGTGGCGGGTCGGATCAACACCGGCCAGGTCGTGACCTTGACCGTCGACAGCGAAAAACGGCGCGCCACTCAGCGCAACCACACGGCCACCCACATCCTTCACGCCGTGCTGCGCCGCGTTCTGGGCGAACACGTCAAACAGGCCGGCTCGCTCGTGGCCCCGGATCGGTTGCGGTTTGACTTCAGCCATTTCTCACCGATCGATCCGGACACCCTGAGCCACATCGAGGAACTGGTCAATGACCACATTCTCGAGAACGTTCCGGCCCAAACCGTGGAGATGGCGGCCGAGGAGGCCTTCAAGTCGGGCGCCATGGCCCTTTTCGAAGAAAAATACGGCGATCGGGTGCGGGTGGTGTCGCTGGCGGGTTTCAGCAAGGAATTGTGCGGAGGCACGCATGTGACGAGCACGGGCGACATCGGCTTGTTCAAGATCATCGGCGAGTCGAGTGTGGCCTCGGGCGTGCGGCGCATCGAGGCCCTGACCGGCAAGGCGGCCCTGGCGCACAGCCGGCAAAACGACCGTGTGCTGCACGAGACGGCCCGACTGCTGAAGGATGCGCCCGAAGCCCTGCCCCAGAGGGTGGCCCGGTTGATGGCCGAGCACAAAACGCTTGAAAAGGAAATCGAAGCGCTCAAATCCAAACTCACGCGCCTGTCGGCGGCCGGCGCCGAAGACGACGTGCGGACCGTCAACGGCGTTCAGGTGCTGGCCAAGAGGGTGGCGGCCGACAGTCCGGCGGCCCTGCGGGAGGTGGCCGACCGGTTCAAGGAAAAAATATCTTCCGGGGTGGTTGTCCTGGGGTCCGCCGCCGCCGGCAAAGCCTTTTTGCTCGCCCTGGTGAGCAAGGACCTTAATCGGCGGTACCATGCCGGCCATATCGTCAAAGAACTGGCGGCCATGGTGGGCGGCAGCGGCGGCGGCCGGCCGGACATGGCCCAGGCCGGCGGCACGCAACCCGAAAACCTCGACCAGGCCCTCGAGAAGACATACGACCTCGTTCAGCGCGCATAGCGTCCATCCATAATCCCGGCCGGATGGTGACCACCGGCGCCGGCAAGACCGCGCGCGTTTGAGGATGCGGCGGCAACTGGACCGATGGCTCCTGCCCGATTGACTTCCGTTTTTTTCCCCCGACTTGACACTTCCGTTGGTTGTCTTCTATAATTACCTGAAAAAGCTTTATTTTTTGGTGGGAACCTGGGTTTCTGGCATGGGCCGGGCTCATCCTTTCAGCGGGATTCGATCCATGGATATGGCGGGTCAGATCAAAAAATTCTACGGCGACCATGTACCCGGTGCCGTGCTGGACAACTCTTATCTCAAGGCGCCCTGCCCATTTTGCAAGCCCGATGCAAACGGCGGGAAAGGCACTCTGGTGGTTTACCTGAACCCGGACAGTTATTTCACCGGCTACTTCAGGTGCTTGAACCGCTGCCGTCCGGGCGGATTTCCCCTCTACTACGCCCGCTTGATGGGGATCGATCCGCAGGAAGTTCCGGGGTTCAATCCGGACCACGACCCCTTCGTGCGCGATATCGCCTACCCGATCAAAAATCTTAAAGCGGACATCGTCAAATTCACGGCGCTGATGACCGCCGGCGAATACGCCCACTTCGAGGATTTCGGCGTGTCGCCGGCCGTGCTGAACGAGATGACTATCGGCTTCAACGGGCGTTATCTGGTTTATCCCTATCGGCTGGAGGACGGCAACTGCTACGCGGCCCGCTGCATTTTACCCGGCCGGCCGGAAGACAACTTCTGGTACGGCGACAGTAACTTCTTCACGGGTGATTTTCAGATTTTCGACACCCCCGAGATCGAACGCTGCCGGGGTGGAGCGCTGTTCATCGTGGAGGGCGAAGACAACCTGTTGGCCCTCAAGGAACTCGGCTATCCGGGTATCGCCGTGCCGGCCGCGGCCGATCTCGAGCATGTCGGCGCCGTCCATCTGGCCGATATCAGGCAGGTGTTCATCGCGGTCGCCAACGCGCCCGAAGCGCAGCTGGCAGCCCGTGAAGCCGCGACCCGCATCGGTTTCAAGGTCAGACTCCTCAAGTGGCCGGCCCATGTCAGGCGCGGCTATACCCTTTGCGACCTGGCGCGCGACAAAGGGCCGACATTCAGGTCGGCGGTGGCGGAGCTGATCCGGTCGGCGGAGGCTTTTTCGCCCTTCCCGTCACCTGCAAAGGAACACCGCAAATTTTTCGAGCAATTCGATTCGACGGGCGACGACCTCGCCGAGGGGTTCAGGTCCGGTTTCGACAAACTCGATCGCGCCCTGGGCGGCAGTCAGGGCATCAACATCATGGGCGGGCCGCCCAAGGCCGGCAAGTCCTGTTTTTACATGCAGGTGTCGACCGAAATGGCTCGTCGCCGGACACCCGTGATTTACTACGACTTCGAGAACGGCCGCCGGAAAATCTACTCTCGGACATTCAGCCGACTGGTTCGACTGACCGCCGCAGAGATCCGGCAACAGCCCGATGACGCAGCGCGCCGGCGGATCGCGGACATCCGTCGCGAATTCGCCCAGCTCCTGCAGTACTTCAAGGTCGTGACCGATCGCAAGCTGAATCCGGACATCATGCGCCGCCAGGTTGACTTCCTGCAGCACGAGACCCGCAGGGACAGCACGGTCGTGGTCATCGACAGCCTTCACAAACTGCCCTTCAAGGACCTCTCCGACCGGCGCACGGGCATCGACTCGTGGCTGCGCCACATGGAAGCCATCCGCGACGAGCAGAACGTCTCCTTCTTCGTGATTTCCGAACTCTCGCGCGCAGAAGGCGGGCAATATGCCCGCACACCGGACTTGGGGGCCTTCAAGGAATCGGGTGACATCGAATACAGCGCCGACAACGCCATGATCCTGCTGCCCGACTGGAACCCTATTGATCCGATTTCCTCCAAGGAGCGGGTGAGTTCGCTGTGGCTGGTGGCCAGCCGCGAAAACAGTCCGGGCAAGATTGCGAGCTACCGGCTGGCATTTCCGCACTGGGGGTTCGAGGAGCTGTAAGTACATGCTGCAAGCCGTTGCGGAAGTAAAACGGGTTCGCCGCCGCCCTTTGGTTGCCGCCGCCGGCATGGCCATGGCCTGCTGGGTCCTCGGGCAGTTGGTCACCGGCTGCACCCCGCGCGCCTGGCAGCCGGCGCCGGCCGCCACAGCGCCGGCTGTTGAAGATACCGTGGCGCAGCGGGCCTATGCGGCCCTGGAAGCCGGTGACTACCTCACCGGCATCCGCCTCTACGAACAGGTGCTTCGTGCAGAGCCGGGAAATTCCCGGGCGCTTTACATGCTCGGCTACGCCTACGGTCAACTGGGGGAAATCGAGAGCGAGGTCGCCTATTACCGCGAGGCCGTCCGGGCCGGTTACCGGAACGATGAGATTTTTCACAACCTGGGCCAAGCCTGTATGGCGATCAACCGACCGGAAGATGCCATTGCGGCCTTTAAAGCCGGCGTGGCGGTCAACCCGCAAAACGCCGACAATCACTTCGGCCTCGGGCTGGCGTATCAGAAAATAGCAGAAGACGCTGCGGCCTTATGCGAATTTGAAACCGCGGTGCGGCTAGCGCCGGATGTGCCGGAGTTCAGGGAATACCTGGGCCTTTACTACGAAGAAACCGGCCGGCCAAACGAGGCGGCCGAGCAGTTCAGGAAGATGCTCGAACACGATCCGCAGTATGAAGGTGCCCGCGAGCATCTGGAGCATCTCATGCGGCCGAAAGATCCGACGCAAGAGCGCACCGGCACCGGTGGCCAATAACCAGAGGTCGTCAGCCTGCCGGTCGAGACGTCCCGTGGTGCCCGGAATTCCTCTCTTTGGCGTCGCGTTGGGGGCGCCAACTCTATGGCGAAAATCCACAGGTAATTTAAAGGTGGATGATGGCCGAAATGTGGAATTTATCCACATCTGAGCAGGATACAGATTGACGTTTTCATCCTTCACGACACCTCACGTTTTCTGCAGGACGTCGATCATCGAGAAGACCTTGCCGCTTGCCCCCTGCTGCAGTTTCGCATGCAGGTAGACGATGGCATCGATCGTCCCGCGGGCATATATTTCGCGGCCGTTGACGTTGTGGGTGAAGTCAAACCGCACGCTTTCGTCGGCCGATGTCAGGCTGTAGGTGTGCCAGCCGTGCCCGGCCAAAAATTTCTCCGGAATGCCCCAGAGGTCTTTTTGCCGCTGCGGGTCCCTTTCCTTGACGATGTCGGCTTCCTTAAACGGGACGCCCAGCTCGTTGAAGACCTCGACCATGGCTTTGGCCGTCCCGCTCGTATCGGCCTTGCCCTTTTGGTGGCTCTCCCGGATCGTGAGGCGGTAGCCGGCAAAGAGGCCGGGAAACCGGCGCGCGGCCGCGGCCATCATCGCCTGAAAGCCGACGATCTGTTTGGCCATGTTGGGGGCGATGACCGCCGCGGTCGATGACGATCGCACCGCCGCCGTCAGGCGGTCGCGATCGCCGCCGGTGGTGCCCATGACAAAGGGCAGCGCGTTATGGCAGTAAAACTCGCCGTTTTGATTGACGGCCGACGGGTGGGAGAAATCGACGCTGATGAATTCCGGGGACAGCGCATTTAGCTTTGGCAGCGCGGCCTCACGGTCCTGCGGCCGGACCAGGCTGACGTCGGCATCTTCCACGCGCAGCCGCTCAGCGGTGATTTCGGGTCCGGTGAGCGAAAAGGGCACCAGGTCGAAACGGTTGTCGCGCGCCACATGCCGCGCCACGGTCTTAGCCATTTGGCCCGGAAGGCCGTTGACCATTACCTTGATCGATTCCATCAGGGGACACTCCTTTTCGAGGGTATGGCTATAGGCTTTAAATTTCGTTGACGGAAGTCTTCGCGCAGCGCGGCCGCAACCGCGCCCAGGCGCGGGAACTCGTTGTCGCCGCCGCCATTCAGGTGCCGGTGCAGGCCGCTAACGGCCGCCGGAATAAAGGCCTCGAACCAGGTTTTGCCCTTGACCTTGCAGAGGTGGCCGAACGCGCCCAGGATTTGCAGGTTACGGGTCAGGCAGCAGTAATGGTAGCCGGCGCGGAACCGCTTGCGATCGACGGCTTTTTGCGCGGCGAGCTGCTGCAGCGCGTAGGTCAGCAGTCGGTCCTGAACGCCGGGCGGCAAATCGACGTAGGGGTCGATCAACAGCGATGCCAGATCGTACTGGAGCGGCCCCAGGCGGCCACCCTGAAAATCGATGATGACCGCCGAGTTGTTTCTGACCATGATGTTGCGGGATTGAAAGTCACGGTGCATGAACCCGGTGACGGCAAATTCAGCCACACGGTCGGCGAGCCGGGCGAATTCCGCCGCCAGATCGTCATAGGTCTCCTCGCGGCCCATATAGGTCCTCAGAAATGCGTCAACAAAATAGCGGCACTCCCTTTCGAGAATGACCTCGCGGCTGTAGGTCGCCGTCTGCCAGGTCCAGGTCGGATCGAAATTCTCGGCGCCGCAAACCCCCATATCGATCAACTGCCGAATGACGGGCCGGTAACAGGCCACGAGCGCCTCGATGCCCGCGGCGCGGCGCACCCTCGCCTGCAGGTGCTCGTCGCCGATGTCCTCCAGGTAGACCAGGCCGGCCCAGCGGTCGAAAAGAAAAATCCGTGGGACCGCGATGCCGGCGGCCCGCAGGTGGCGGCCGATGGCGATGAAGGCGTCGACCTCCGCGGTGCGGCTGTCGGCGCGCAGACCGTGATCGGCCAGGATAAGGGAAGAACTCCCGGCCCGCAGGCGGTACCAAAGCCGGTCGGAACCGTCGCCGGCCAAGGGTTCACGCGCGATCGGCCGCCGGCCGTGATCGGGGAAGGCCCGCGCAAAGGCCAATGGTGTCATCTGGTCGTCAGCCGCCTGACGGTAGCGTTCGGGCGTACCGATGTCGGCCCAGTCGTGTCCGGCGGCGATAAAGGCCTTGACCCCCCGTCCGTCGGCGATCAGGTTCCGGTAGGTGTCGATGCTGCTGTAAAAGAGGTCCGGCGGGATCCGATCGAGAACAGCGCGATCGAGGACCTGGATGCCCGTGAAGGCCAGCAGCCGCCCGCCGGCGACAGGGGCGCCGCCCGGGCCAGAGCCGCCGAAGCCGGCGACCAGGTCGCCCGGGCCGAGCGTCACGGTATTGAAGGCCGGTGCGTCGTGCAGGACCAAGGTCACCGGGTGCGAATGCTGTCGGTGGAACCGGTACACCGCCGCCAGATCGATGTCGGTCACGATGTCGCTGTTGACGACCATAAACGGCCGATCGTCCCAGAAGTCCGCCACGTTTTTTATCGCGCCGCCGGTGCCGCGGATTACCGCCTCGAAACGGGTATGGACCGGAACCGGGTATTTCGCACTGCTTACGAACGCGTCGATCTGATCGTGCAGATGGTGGGTGTTGACGACGATGGCGCGGCAGCCGGCGGTGATGAGCTGCCGAATCATCCGGTCAAGGACCGGTTGATCGGCGATCGTGAACAAGGCTTTCGGTCTGACACCCGAATAGGGCCGCAGCCGGGTGCCGAAACCGGCGGCCAGAATCATGGCTTTCATAACGGATTCACTCAACCCATCGGCCCACCGGATCGAAGCCGCCTTTTTGGCCGGTTGCACGCCGGCGGTTAGGGTTCACGAAATATTAAATCGCAATTTCAGGTGTTGAGGCGCCCGGCCGGCAAGACGCGAAAACACGAGGATTATCTGGATATTAAAAAGTTTTCGTAACGCCGCCGGTTGGGATGGAACGACATCTGAAATGCGACGTTATTGCCCTTAGTGCAAACGGCTGAGATAGCGGTTGATGGCGACGGCGAAGGGCTCGGTTTTCTCGATATCCTCCGAGCTTTTGATGCCCTGGCTGTTGAAAAAATCAGCGGCATTTTCATAGGTCACGCGCGACAGTGATTCGCGGCGTCCGATTTCCTTGCGTTTGTACATCCGCCGGCCGCGGGCCTCTATTTTTTTCAACCGCTCCTTGGGGTTCAAACCGTCCGGCGGTGCCCACAGGAAGTGATTCAGGACGATCAAATAGGTTTCGAAATAGGTTGTCAGGAAAGCGGCGAAGAGCTTCAGTTTCCGGAAACCGGCCGAGGTGATGTTGTAAGTATCCGGCAGCGTCTGGTGGGGAATGAAGATCGCGTCATCGATAAAAATCTTGAGCGTTTTACGGACGATATATTCCGGGTTCAGGTCGATGTCGTAGGCGAATTCATTCTTGAAAAGGTGCTGCAGGTAGCGGTAGCCGCTGTGGATGTCGGCCGCGGCGAATTGAAAGGCGTCCAGGTGCAGGATCTCCAGAGCGGTGAAGGCCGCCGGAATGAAAAAGGCGACGCAGTTGTTCTTGTAGTACTCCAGGGTTGTGCGCTGGCTTTCGTTGACCGTATATTCGGCTTCGGCCGCCACGTCCTCTTTCGATTTGGCGACCGCTTCGATGAATTTACGCTGACCATAAGAAGTCAGCGCGTTGTCGATGGCATACTCCTGATCGATCAGAAGGGTATCGGCCAACTGAGCCCCTTGGGTGCCGAGATAGCGCAGGTACAGGTCGATGATCGGCGTGAGATGCGTCCGCGTAAACCGGGGGCGGGGAATGTTGAGAATGGCACACGCGCACAGACTGTGGGCGGTGATGACGGTCTGCTTGTTGATGGCGTTGACGATGCGGAAACCCAGGTTGCGGCAGAAGGTGTTTTTCTCCTTGGGGGTGATGTCATGGATGTTAAGACTCTGGTCGCCCAGCAACTGGGTGAGGGACAGCGGTTCATGGAAACGCAGGTATATTTTTCCGTAGCGCTTCTTCAGGAACCGGCGGGCATTGATGACCTGGCGAAAATTTTCCGGCTCCTTCTGCCCGCCGCTGAGTTCGTTGATGTAAGAGCTTTCCTCCAGCACGCGGTCATAGCCGATGTAGACCGGAACGAAGATCATTTCTTCGCAGGCGCCGTTGCGGAAGGCTTCGAACAGCATGGACAGAAATCCCAGCTTCGGCAGGATCATCTTGCCGGTCCGGCTGCGCGTGCCTTCGATGAAGAACTCGACGTTGAACCCCTCTTCGAGCAGTTTGTAGAGGTATTCCGCAAAAACCCGCGCATACAGAACGGCACCCCGGAAACTGCGCCGGATGAAAAAAGCCCCACCCCTGCGGAACAGCGGCCCGATCGGCCAGAACGACAGGTTTTTGCCGGCCGCGACATGCGGACAGGGCATGTTGTTATTATATAGAATATAGGAGAGAATCAGATAGTCGATATGGCTCTTGTGGCAGGGGATCAGAACCAGCGGGCCGTTTTGAGAGGCCGATTTAACGTACTTGAGGCCGTCGCCGTTGAAGGAAACCCCCTCGAACATGGTGTCGACGATATAGCCGACGACCACCGAGGCGATTTTAATCATGTTGGTGCTGTATTTGGCGGCGATTTCGCTCAGATTGGCGGCCGCCTCCTTGCGCAGCTTGTATATCGGGGTACTGCGCGATTCGGCGAGCTTGGTCAAGAATTCCTGGAACCGTTCCGCGGTCAAAATATTTTCTTTGAGTTCTTCCGGACTCTTGAGAACCGGACCGGTGATGGTCTGGCGATGCCGGTTGATCTGGCGCAGCAGAAAACGCCGCAGGTACAGCGACTGGTATACGGTGGGTTTTTCGTAAATTTCGGCCCGGTAAAGAAACGCCATCAGGTTGACGGGCGTCGCTATTTCCGTGAAAACCCGGCCCGGGTTCCTGAAGAGGGTCACCAGACGGCGGATGGTGCCCGGTTTGCCCTCCGGGCCGAACATCATGTCGATCAGGGTCGGATTGGAGCGATAAGGATTTTTGCTGAAAAACATCAGCAGCGGCACGAGATAAATCGGCCGGTCGGTCCTTTTCTGAAACTCCACGAGGTATTCGAGCGGGTCGATCTTGGACCGTAGAAAGCGTCGGTAAAATT
The DNA here is from genome assembly GCA_963779885.1 of uncultured delta proteobacterium. Classification (GTDB taxonomy): domain Bacteria; phylum Desulfobacterota; class Desulfobacteria; order Desulfobacterales; family SG8-13; genus JARFQH01. The sequence goes on from CAWAAN010000011.1 coordinate 39,466, forward strand.
CGCCCTTGTCCACCAGCGACAGAAACCCGGCCTTGCCGTGGAGCAGTTCGTCTTGAACGTAACCGCTTTTGTAAGGATCCTGGAAGGACAGGCTGCCCAGGAAATGAAAGAGTTGGGACCAAAAGATCTTGAAAAGACGGCCGACGGGCTGCCACAACACCGGGCGGTAGTCGAAACCGATTTCCGGAACCGGATAGCCGCGGCGGGCGAAGGCCGTGTGGTAGTAAAGGTATTCGAACCGGCTCTTGTTCTTGTTGATGTAGACAATGATGGCGTTTTGGGGGATCTGGTCGATTACGGCGGTCAGATCCGCGCTGAGCGCAATGCCGGAGTAAAACATCTTCAGCAGCAGCGCGCGCAGCCGGCCGAGTTTACGGGGCAGAAAACAGCTGAAGTGATCCGTTGTGCCGCCCATAGGCCGGCTGGAAGAGGCGCGGAGTGTGCGGCGGGGGGGCGCTGATTTCGGTTTGGTCATACAGTTAACTACCTACAATTAAAAATAAAAATGTTTAGCAAAATGAACGCTGATTTGCAATATTTTATTTGGGGAACCGCGGCCGGCCGCTGCGTGCGGGCTCTCCTCGATAGAAAAAACAGCCGGGGGCGGCGGTGACTTTTCAAAGGGACTTGTCTTGGCTTTCAAACTGTGTTAGGAACCGCTTCAGTCTTGGCGTTCGCAGCGGCTGACTGGAGAATCTTTTCTTTAATTTACGGAGTGTTATCTTCGATTGGCGGGAAGAAACGCTTTCCGCCGAAAGTTTTTATTTGACCTGCGGTGTCAGCGGTATTAGAGTGGCGGCTCAAAAATAGTAACCATATCTGGCGTGAACACCAAAAATGAGGAGGGTTTTTATGAAAACGTTGATCGGTGGGGCGATTGCGGCGGCACTGGGACTGATCGGACTGGGCGTTTGGTGGACCGAATTCTTGATGGTTCTGGCCGGCATCATTCCCATCATGCTTCTGCTTGGCGGCGGGCTGGCGGTTTATCTCGGATTTGATGAACTCAAGGACAATTGGAAAAAAGACGAGCCGGCCTTCGAGTCCTCATCGGTAAAAGAGGCGGAAGTCGAGCAATACAAGAAAGAAATCGACGAACTCAAAGATGAAATCAAAGGCCTGAAAAAAGCCTAACCGCCACATGTGACTTACAGAGCTCTGCCGCCATGGTGGGGCTCTTTTTTTGTCAGCGTTCACAGGGCACCGCACCTGCGGCGTTGTCGGGCACTTGACGTACGAAATGTACGCCGGCGCGCCCGACGCCTTGCACTTGCGGCACCCTGTGAACGCTGACACAATACGGCACCGCACCTGCGGCGTTGTCGGGCACTTGACGTACGAAATGTACGCCGGCGCGCCCGACGCCTTGCACTTGCGGCACCCTGTGAACGCTGACACAATACGGCACCGCACCTGCGGCGTTGTCGGGCACTTGACGTACGAAATGTACGCCGGCGCGCCCGACGCCTTGCACTTGCGGCACCCTGTGAACGCTGACACAATACGGCACCGCACCTGCGGCGTTGTCGGGCACTTGACGTACGAAATGTACGCCGGCGCGCCCGACGCCTTGCACTTGCGGCACCCTGTGAACGCTTGCCTTTTTTAACGGATTTACCGCCGGCCGCCGGCGGTAACGGCGGCCCGGGCCAGCTGATCCGCGCGTTCGTTCTGCGCCTGCCCCGCATGGCCGCGAACCTTGATGAGGGCCACGTCTTTTAGCGCCGTCAACATCGTGCGGATCGTTGCGACGAGGTCTTGGTTTTTCTGGGCCTTCCAGCCCAGCGACAGCACGCCCAGCGCGTAACTGCTGTCCGTGTAGATCCTGACCGGCAGGTTTTTGCTCCTCAGTTCCGCCAGGGCGACGCGAATCGCTTCGAGTTCGGCGACGTTGTTGGTGGTGTTGCCGATGAATTTCGATATTTCCTTCGATCTATCCGCGTATGTCATGACGATCCCGATCCCCGACGGGCCGGGATTGCCCGAAGAGGCACCGTCGGTGTAGATGTGAACGGTGTTCGGAGCCGCCTCCGGCAAGGCTGCCGTGATTTTCTGCCTCACCGGCGACGGCCGGCGGGCAGGGGCTGGCTGTGGTTCGGCCGGGGCGTCGAGCGGCGCCAGGTTGGCGGGGTTTACCCAGTACTGGTAGTCCTGTTCCAGCTGATACTTGATCAGGACCTTGCCGTTTTTTTGCAGGGGTCGGCCGTCGGGGTCCGTGGCCTGCCAGACCTTGTTGTTTTTAAAGCGCATGCGGCGCCATTTAAGCTGGTCGGATTCGGGGCTTTTCATCGGCTCAATCGTAGAGATGGAGGGAGCGGCTCAGGGTGACAAACGCGGCCAGTGCCTCGCGCCAGGACAGGGCGATGTCTGCGATGGGTTCCAGGCTTTCGATCCGCTCGCGGACCGCGCGGTCACCGATGATCAGGTCGATCGGCAGTTGTTCGTATTCGTATTCATAGGGCGGCGGCTTCCAGGCGAATTCCCGCCGGTGATGTCGGATGACGGCCTGCAGGAGTTCCAGCGACGCGGCATACGGGCGGTAGCGCTGCGGATCGGTGACGTGCAGTTGAAACCCGTGGCAGGGGCGCCCGCGCCACTTGTGGGCGGTGGGTTCGAATGTGACCGGCCGCAGGATGATTCCGGGCAGTTTGGCGGTGGTTGCGGCGACCGAAATCTTGTGGGGCTCGATAAAAGGGGCGCCGAAAAGTTCGAAGGGCTGGGTGGTGCCGCGCCCCTCGGAAACATTGGTTCCTTCCCAGAGCACCTGGCCGGGATAGACCATCGCCGATGTCGGCGTCGGGAGGTTGGGCGAGGGCGGCACCCAGGGCAGTCCGGTCTGCGCGTAGTGCATCGCCCGGCGCCAGTTTTTCATCGGGATCACTTCCAGCTCGCAGCCGATACCGAAGTGCCGGTTGAACAGCAGCGCCATCTCCCCGATCGTCAGCCCGTGACGCATGGGTATCGGATAGCGCCCGACAAAGGAGGTGCAGTCGGCGGCGACGCAGTTGCCCTCGACGATTTGCCCGTTGACCGGGTTGGGCCGATCGAGGACCACCACCTTTTTGGAATAGGTCCGCGCGGCTTCCATGCAATAGGAAAGGGTGTAGATGAAAGTGTAGACGCGCGTGCCGGCGTCCTGAAGGTCGACGAGCAGGACATCGATCGGGTCGAACATGTCGCGGGTCGGAATCCGGGTGGTGCCGTAGAGGCTGAAGATGGGGATGTTCAGGACCGGATCGACGCCGTCGGCCGATTCGATCATGTTGTCCTGTTTTTCGGCCTGGAAACCATGCTGGGGCGCGTAGAGCGCGGTCAGCCGATCAGGGAACCGGCGTGCGATTATATCGCGGGCATGGCGCAACTGCGGGTCGACCGATGCCGGATTGCTGAGCAGGCCGAGCCGCCGCCCCCCGAGCCAGGCGGGTGGGTTCCGGCTAAGATTTTCAAGTCCGGTTATGACGCGTTGCATGGAGGCTGAGCATACCACGTTTTGGCCCCGAGTCAAGCAGACACGGGCAGGTACAGAGAAATTTCGGCCTACACCTTGACAAAGATTTGAAATAAAAATACACAATAAATTTGTGTCTTTTTGAGGCTCTACCGGTGGACAAGTTGTCCGGCGGGGTGGCCGCAACGTTAAAGTGGACAATGGAAATCGATCTGGAGGGCCTGGTTGTCATTGTCGGCAATTACGGCAGCGGGAAAACCGAAATTGCCGTGAATCTGGCCGTCGAGCGTCGCCGCCGCGGCCTGGAGGTGCGGCTGGCGGACTTGGATCTGGTCAACCCCTATTTCCGCACCCGGGACGCCCGCCAGGCCCTGCGCCGGATCGGTATCGAGGTCCTTTTGCCGCCGGCAGAATACCTGTACGCGGATTTGCCGATTCTCAGCCCGTCGATCGCCGGCATGATCCGCCGTCCCGGCCAACTCGACCTGATCGATGCCGGAGGTGATCCGGTCGGCGCCCGGGCCCTGTCGACGCTGGCGGCCGCTTTCGACAAAATCCCCTACCGCATGCTGCAGGTGGTCAACCCGTTGCGACCCGAGACGAGCAGTGTTTCCGGCTGCCTCAAGCTGCGGCGGGAAATCGAAGTGGCCGCCCGCCTGCGGGTAACCGGCTGGATCGGCAACGCCAACCTGATCGACGAGACCACCCCGCAGGACATTCTGCGGGGCTACGAGTTCATGCGGCAGTTGGCGGCCGAGAGCGAATTGCCGCTGACCTTTATCACCGCCGCGGTCGATCTGCAGCCGCACATCGACTGGAAGCGCTTGGAATGCCCGGTGCTGACCATCGCGCGGCAGCTCGTGCCGCCCTGGAAAAATGCGGCGGCGATATCCTAAGGAGAATTGCGACCATGACCTATATTCACGTCATCGACCAGGACCGGTGCAAAGGCTGCGGGCTGTGCGTCACGGTGTGCCCGAAAAACGTGCTGGAAATAAGCGATCAGGTCAACACCAAGGGGTATTTTCCCGCCTATCGCGCCCGACCGGAAGATTGCATCTACTGCGCCATGTGCTGCACGATGTGTCCGGATGTGGCCATTACCATCAGCGAAGAGGCCGATGCGCCGGCCGAGACCAAATGAATGGAGTGAACCGATGAGCAAGGTGTTGATGAAAGGCAACGAGGCGATCGGCGAAGCGGCGATCCGGGCCGGGTGCCTGAACTATTTCGCCTATCCGATCACCCCGCAGTCCGAAGTGGCCGAATACCTGTCGCGGCGGTTGCCGGAGATGGGCGGCGTTTTCCTGCAGGGTGAAAGCGAAGTGGCGGTCTCTTACATGATTTTCGGTGCCGCGGCGGCCGGTGAGCGGGTTTTTACGACCTCTTCAAGTCCGGGCATCAGCCTGATGAGCGAAGGCATCAGCTACATGGTGGGCGCCCAGTGCCCGGCCGTGTTCGTGAACATCATGCGCGGCGGCCCGGGCCTCGGCGGCATCCTGCCTTCCCAGGCCGATTACCTGCAGGCCACCAAGGGGATCGGCCACGGCGACTGCCGGTTGCTGGTGCTGGCGCCGGCCAGCGTCCAGGAGGCCGTGGAGATGGTGATGATGGCCTTTCCGCTGGCGGAGAAATACCGGAATCCGGTCATGATCCTCGGCGACGGTCTGATCGGCCAGATGATGGAACCGGTCGAATTCCCCGACCACCTGAAAACGGCGCCGTCATACAAAAACGATTGGGCCGTCAACAGCATGAAAACCCGCAATAGCGGACAGCGCAACCTCATCCGGTCCCTCTACCTGGATCCCGAAAAGTTAAACGAGAACAACTTAAGGCTGAAAGCCAAGTACGACCGGATGAAAAAAGAGGAGATCCGCTTCGAAGCCTACAACACCGACGGCGATTACCGCGTCTTGATCGTCGCTTACGGCACCATGAGCCGCGTGTGCCGTACGGCCATCGATCAGCTGAAGGACGGCGGCCTCGAAGTGGCGATGATCCGCCCCCAGACGGTATTCCCCTTTCCCGAAGCGGCCATCGAAGAGGCCGCGGCTAAAAAAAGCTGCCGGGTGGTGGCCAGCATTGAAATGAGCATGGGCCAGATGGTGGAAGATGTCGAGCGCGCGGTGAAAGGCCGGCGGCCGGTTCACTGGTACGGGAAATGCGGCGGAGACGTGCCGACGCCCGAAGAGGTGATGGCGTTCGTTAAATCACTGGCAAGCTGATCGATATTTCTCACCGTTGCCGAGAACCAGGCGCTGCTCTCGCAACCCAATCGAAACATTGGAGCAATTCAAATGGGCAAGACTTTTCAGAAACCGCTGGCGCTGTCCGATCAGGCGACCCACTATTGCCCGGGCTGCACCCACGGCGTCATCCACCGGCTGGTGGCCGAGGTCATCGACGAGTTGGGCATTCGCGACCGTACAGTGGGCATTGCACCGGTGGGGTGTGCGGTGCTGATGTACAACTACTTTACCTTCGATTTCCTGGAAGCCGCCCACGGGCGGGCGCCGGCTCAGGCGACCGGCATGAAGCGGGTGCGGCCCGACCTGATCGTGTTCACCTACCAGGGTGACGGTGACCTGGCGAGCATTGGCATGGGAGAGATCATTCACGCCGCCAACCGCGGCGAGAAAATAACGGTTATTTTCGTCAACAACGCCGTTTACGGTATGACCGGCGGCCAGATGGCGCCGACCACGATGCCGAATCAGCGGACCACCACCTCGCCCTTCGGGCGCCGGGTGGAGGACGTCGGCATGCCGATCAAGATGTGCGAACTCTTGGCCGCCCTGCAGACGCCCGCCTACATCGCCCGGCAGACGGTCATCAAGCCCAAATTCGTTGGCAAGGCCAAAAAGTCGATTAAAAAGGCCTTCGAATATCAATTGGCGGAAACCTGTTTCAGTTTTGTCGAGGTGGTGAGCACCTGCCCCACCAACTGGGGGCTCACGCCGGTCGAAGCCCTCCGGTGGGCCGAGGAAACCATGCTGCCCTACTACCCGTTGGGAGAGTTGAAGACGCCGGATTGAATCAGTGCATCGATTGAATCGGAAGAGATGAGCCTTTCGGCGGATTTACTGCGACAGGCCAGTCGGCGGGGTTTTTTGGAAGGCCGGCCGCGCGGGGGAAATTACCGCGGCGGCTTGGGGGCTTTAGCGAGCGTATCCCCAAGCCGGCGGAAACCGCGGGGGCCAGGATCCGATACGATCCAGCAAAAAGAGGTGGAGACGTCATGCAAAGTGAAGTGATGTTTGCCGGTTTCGGCGGCCAGGGCATTCTGCTGAGTGCCAAGATCCTAGCCCATGCCGCCATGGAAGAGGGGCGCGAGGTTGCCTGGGTGCCATCCTACGGCCCCGAGATGCGGGGCGGGACCGCGTATTGCACCGTGGTGGTCAGCGACCGGCTGATCGGTTCGCCGATCATCCGCAACCCGATGCATCTGGTGGCCATGAACCGCCCGTCGCTCGAAAAGTTTGCCGCGCAGGTCAAACCGGGCGGCGTCATCCTGATCAACAGCTCCCTGATCGACATCGGCGCGGGCCGCAGCGACGTCGATGAACTGAGGGTGCCGGTCAATGACATCGCCGTCAAGCTCGGCAGCGTGCGCTCGGCCAACATCATCGCTCTGGCGGCTTTTGTGGCGCGCAGCAAGATTGTCGGCAACGACACGCTGCGCGCCTGTGTCGAAACCGAATTTTCAAAAAAGAAAAAGCTGATCCCCCTGAACATGGCGGCCGTGGACGAAGGTTGCAAGGCGGCGGCTTGAAATAAAGTTTTAAGTTTTAGGTTTTAGGTTTTAAGTATTCGGTTTTTAATGGTTTTGTCAGTTAAGTCAGTTAGGTCAGTTGAGTCAGTTAGGTCAGTTGAGTCAGTTGAGTCGGTTAGGTCAGTTAGGTCGAGTCTGTTAGGTCGGTTGAGTCGGTTAGGTCGGTTGAGGCGGTTAAAGGGTGTCATCGATTTGGCATCGAGGCTGCCACACGGCATAGGATGACACTCCGAAGCCCGGGTGAGCAGAGGGTTGACTGTCTCGTAGGGGCGAAAAATCTTTCGCCCCCGCCGTTCCGATAAATGTTTCCTCTTTGATTAAATTGGGCTCCCCGCCGGCCAGCGGCCGGGCTGAACCTGGAGCCGAGTTTTATCTTCATGTTAAACGCCAGTGGTCTAAGACATGACGCTTTCCATCCCCGATTACATCCTGGCCATCGAGCCCTACAAACCGGGTAAGCCCATCGAGGAGCTCGAGCGCGAGCATGGTATCGGCGATTCGGTCAAGCTGGCCTCCAACGAGAACCCGCTGGGGCCCTCGCCGAAGGCGCTCGCGGCCATCGGCGAGCATCTCGCAACCTTGCACCGTTATCCGGACGGCGGCGGTTTCGCCCTGACGGCCAAGCTGGCCGCCAAATATGGGATCGCGGCGAGCGCGATCGTGCTGGGCAACGGCTCCGACGATGTCATCGTCATGCTGAGCCGGGCCCTGCTGCGTCCCGGTGACGAAGCTCTGATGCCGCGTCCCTCCTTTTTAATGTATGCCATTTCGGTGCAAAGTGTTGGCGCCCGGCCCGTTTTCGTTCCTTTGAACGATGCGCTGGCTATCGATCTGGAGGCCATGCGGCAACGCGTGACGCCGCGCACCCGGCTGGTTTTCCTGTGCAACCCCAACAACCCGACCGGAACCGTCATCAGCGCCGATGCGCTGGATGCCTTCCTGCAGGGCCTGCCGCCGGAGATCACCGTCGTGCTCGACGAGGCCTATATCGAATTCGTGCGGGCGCCGAACTGCGCCGCGGGGCTCAATTTTCTCGACCGTGGCCGTCCGGTGGTGACCCTGCGGACATTTTCAAAGGCCTACGGGTTGGCGGGGCTTCGTATCGGCTACGGCATCATGCCGCCCGCGCTGGCCGCCATCCTGCACCGGGTCCGGCAGCCCTTCAACGCCGGCTCCCTGGCTCAAGCCGGTGCGGCGGCGGCGCTCGATGACGAGGCTTTCCTGCAGCAGACGATCCGCCTGGTTCACTCGGGACTGGACGACCTGTTCGCCCGGCTGGACGCTATCGGCGTGCGGTATTTCCCGACCCAGGCCAACTTTTTTTTGATCGACGTTCGCACAGACGCCGATGCCGTTTTCGATCGACTGCTGGCCGAAGGGGTCATCGTGCGCTCGATGCGCTCCTATGGTTATCCGCACTACATCCGCGTCAACGCGGGATTGCCGGCCGAAAACGATCGGTTTGTCACCGCGCTCGGGCGCGTGCTGAAGGCGACATGAATAATATCGTTGTCACGATCGACGGCCCGGCCGGGGCCGGAAAGACGACCGCCAGCCGTCTGCTGGCCGAGCGCCTGGGCTGCCGCTACATCGATACCGGGGCCCTTTACCGGGCCATCGCCCTGGCGGCGCATGATAAGGGGGTCGATCCGCGGGACGACGCCGCGCTGGCAGGATTGTGCGCCGGTCTCACCCTGCGCTACGAACAGACCGCCAGCGGGCCGCGACTGCTGTCAAACGGAAGCGATGTGACCGGTCGGCTGCGAACGCCTGAGATCACCATGCTGGCCTCGGCGGTGTCCGCCCGGCCCGTTGTCAGGCGCTTTTTGCTCGACGTGCAGCGGGCGATCGGCCGCGAGCAGGGGGGCGTCTTCGAAGGCCGCGACATGGGCACCGTGGTCTTTCCGGAGGCCGAGGTCAAATTCTATCTCGATGCCCCGGAAAAAATCCGCGCCCTGCGGCGCTATTTGGAGCTGAAATCCGATCCGGGGCTGAGTCTCGATCAGGTCGAGCGGGACCTTCTGCGACGCGACCGCAACGACAGCACCCGCGCCGCAGCGCCCCTCAAACCGGCGGCGGACGCCATCCGCATCGATTCGGCCGATCTGCCGGTGGAGAAGGTGGTCGTGGTGATGCTGGCGCACATCAAAAGATTGTGCGCCGCCGATGGATGCCGGGGTTAAATAATCATTGTGTTTTGTCGCGGTCTCTGGTAGCAATCATAGGTTATGCAACCGTTAAACGGGGGCGGGGTTTAAAAATAGGCTAAGGGGGTATTTTTTTTCATGGAAGATTTGGGCAAAAACGAGGAATCCGGTCAACTCAGTCAAGAAACGATGTCAGACAACGAACCGGCCGATGCGGCCGGTCTCCGGGAGGCGGAAGCGACGCCGACCGGGGCGGCAGACGCGGTGGCGGCGGCGCCGGTGGAGAGCGCCGAAGAACAGCCGGAGCCGGAGCAGGATGGACAGAAATCGGGCGACTCCATGGAAAGCCTGATGGACATGTACGAGGAGAGCTTCAAACGTTTCGCCGAGGGCGAGGTGGTCACTGGCCGCATCATTTCGGTGGACAAGGATCACGTGCTGGTGGACATCGGGTACAAGTCCGAAGGCCAGATCCGCATCCACGAGTTCAGGGACGAGAAGGGCAACATCAAGGCCGAGATCGGCGACAAGGTCGAAGTGATGGTGGAATGGTGGGATGACGAGGAGGAGCGCGTCGTTCTGTCCAAGGAGAAGGCTCAGAACGTCAAGGTCTGGGAGGAGATCAAAAAATCCTACGACGACGAGGGCATCATCGAGGGCGTCATCACCAGCCGGGTCAAGGGCGGTTTTTCGGTCGACATCGGCGTGCCGGCCTTTCTGCCGGGCTCGCAGGCCGATCTGCGCCCGATTCGGAACCTCGACGATCTGGTCGGCAAGAAATACAAGTTCAAGATCCTGAAATACAATCGCAAGCGCAGCAACATTGTCTTGTCGCGCCGCGCCATTCTGGAGGAAGAACGCGAAAAGAAACGCACCGCCACGCTGGCGATCATCGAAGAGGGCAAAATCCTGGACGGGGTGGTTAAAAACATCACCGAATACGGCGTCTTTGTCGATCTGGGCGGCGTGGACGGATTGCTCCACATCACCGATATTTCCTGGGGCCGCGTGAAACACCCCTCGGAATTGTTTTCGATCGGCGACGAAATCAAGGTCAAGGTCCTGAACTTCGACATTGAAAAGGAGCGGGTGTCGCTGGGCATGAAACAATTGACGCCGGATCCCTGGACCCTGGCTGCCTCGAAATACCCGGTCGGCTCGCGCGTCAACGGCAAGGTGGTCAGCCTGACCGACTACGGCGCCTTCGTCGAGCTTCAAGAGGGGATCGAGGGGCTGATCCATGTCTCGGAAATGTCGTGGACGCGCAAGATTCGCCATCCCTCCAAGGTGGTGTCGGTCGGGGAACAGGTCGATGCCATCGTGCTCGACATCAAGCCGGACAACCGCCGGATCTCGCTCGGCATGAAGCAGGTCGCCCCCAATCCCTGGGACCTGGTCAGCGAAAAATACCCGATTGGAACGACCATCGAGGGCAAAATCAAGAACATCACCGATTTCGGCCTGTTCATCGGCATCGACGAGGGCATCGACGGCCTGGTCCACATTTCGGACATTTCCTGGACCAAGCGGATCAAGCACCCCTCTGAAATCTACAAGAAGGGCGACCTGGTTCAGGCCATCGTCCTGGACATCGACAAGGACAACGAGCGTTTTTCACTGGGCGTCAAGCAGCTGCAATCCGATCCCTGGGACACCGTTTCCGAGCGCTACGAAGTGGGCAAGGAGATCACCGGCACCATTACCAACCTGACCGATTTCGGCATTTTCGTCGAACTGGAGGAAGGCATCGAGGGCCTGGTGCATGTCTCGGAGATCAGCAAGGAAAAGATCAAGACGCCCGTCGGCAAGTTCAACGTGGGCGATGTGATCACGGCCAAGGTGATGAACATCAACACCGATGAAAGACGCATCGGCCTGTCCATCAAACGCCTCGAAATGGAAGACGAGCAGGGCATGTTGAGTGACTACGTCAGCAACATGCGGCCGGCGACATCGACCTTCGGCGAAATACTGCGTGAAAACCTGCAGGAGAAGCTGAACGAAGAGTAGCCGTCGTTTTTCGAGCAAAAATGATCGCGGGGCCGGCAGCCGATGGGTGCCGGCCCCGCCATTTTTTTAAGCGTTTACAGGGTACCGCATCGGCGTCGTTGTCGGGCACTTTACGTCCAACCGTCCGTCGGCGTGCCTGACGCCTTGCATCTGCGGCACCCTGTGAACGCTTACAATCAGGTGGTTTGAAGCGCTTCGGACTATGAGCCCTCTGAGGGGACGCTTTTTTGGCAGCGCCGCTTTTTATTCGAAGAGGTCTACGTCGCCCTGGCCGGCGCGGATGACCTCCGGCGTATCGTCGATCAGGGAGATCACACTCGAGGGGTAGCCGGGGACCGGTCCGCCGTCGATCACGGCATCCAGGCGCGTGCCGTAAAAGTCGTGGATGATCGAGGCATCGTTCATGATGGTGCCGTCGGGCCGGGTGGCGCTGGTCGAGATGACCGGATTGCCGAGTTCGGTCACCAGGGCCAGGCAGATGGGGTTGTCCGGCACGCGGATGCCGGCGGTCTTGCGTTTGGTCAGCATCATTTTAGGGACCGCGCGCGAGCCCTCCAGAATAAAGGTGTAGGGTCCCGGAAGGAGGCGTTTCATGGTCTTGTAGGCGTAGTTGGAGACTTTGGCATACTGGCTGATGTTGGTCAGCCCGGAACAGATGAAGCTGAAGGGTTGGAATTTCTGGCGCTGTTTGATCAGGTAGATCTTTTCGATGGCCTTCTTGTTCAGGATGTCGCAGCCGATGCCGTAGACCGTGTCGGTCGGGTAGGCGACGATGCCGCCTTTCAGCAGCACCTCGACCACCTTGCGGATGAGTCGCGGCTGCGGGTTGATGGGATTTATGTCGATCAACATGTTGCGACCTGCGTGCGGCGCGCCGCACGCCCGTTGAGGGTTTCCCTGAAGATGACCAAGCTGACGCCACCGACCAAACTGATTCAACCGACGTAACTGACCCAACTGACTAAACCGACCAAACCGACTAAACTGACTCAACTGACATAACTGACTCAACCGCTTCATCAAACAGAATTACAGGTTTCACGGCGGCCCGCGGGGCCATGGCCGTCAATGACTAAAGAAGATCGGATTATTTATTACCCGGGCCGGCGGATGTCAACCCGGCGCACAGAATATGATTGCGAAAAAACCCGGCTTTTGATAATTTCACGCCTCAGATAATCTTTACAAAAGGACCCTCTGCGATGATCAAAATACCGCCGGAAGAAGCCTATTCTTTCGATGACGTTCTCTTGATTCCCAACTATTCCGATGTGCTGCCCAAGGATGTCAACGTCCGCACGCGCCTGACCCGCAACCTGTCGCTCAACATCCCGATCGTCAGCGCCGCCATGGACACCGTCAGCGAAGGCGAAACGGCCATCAGCATGGCCCGTGAAGGTGGTATCGGCTTCATTCACCGTAACATGAGCATCGACAGCCAGGCCATGGAGGTCGACAAGGTCAAGAAGTCCGAAAGCGGCATGATCGTCGATCCGGTGACGATCCGGCCCGAGCAGAAGGTGTCCGAGGTGCTGGCCCTGATGGAAAAATTCCGGATTTCGGGGGTTCCGGTGACGCGCCAGGACCAACTGGTGGGTATCGTCACCAATCGCGACCTGCGGTTTGAAACCGAACTCGAAAAGCCGGTCGCCGAGGTGATGACCAAGGAAAACCTGATCACCGTCACCGAGGGCATCAACCTGGAGGATTCGAAGAAACTGCTTCACCGGCACCGGATCGAAAAGCTTCTGGTGGTGGATCAGCAAGGCCGGCTCAAGGGGATGATCACCATCAAGGATATCGAGAAGATCAAAAAATATCCCGACGCCTGCAAGGACACCATGGGACGCCTGCGGGTGGGTGCGGCCATCGGCGTCGGCCCGGACATGAGCGAGCGGGCCGAGGCGCTGCTGAAGGCTGGCGCGGACGTGATCCTGATCGACACCTCCCACGGTCATTCCAAAAACGTGATCGATGCCGTGGCTCGGCTCAAGGGCGATCACAAGGATATCGAATTGATCGCCGGCAACGTGGGGACCGAAAAGGGCGCCGAGGACCTGATCACCGCCGGCGTCGACGGGGTAAAGATCGGTATCGGCCCCGGCTCCATCTGCACCACGCGCATCGTGGCCGGCATCGGCATGCCGCAGATAACGGCGATCATGAACTGCCGATCGGTGTCGAACAAGACCGGCGTGCCCCTGATCGCGGACGGCGGCATCCGCTTTTCCGGCGACATCGCCAAGGCGCTCGGCGCGGGCGCCCACGTGGTGATGATCGGCGGCCTCTTTGCCGGTACCGAGGAGAGCCCGGGGGAGCAGATCTTCTATCAGGGCCGCAGCTACAAGGTCTACCGGGGCATGGGCTCGATCGAGGCGATGAAAAAGGGCAGCAAGGACCGCTATTATCAGACCGAGCAGGCCGAAGACGACAAACTGGTCCCGGAAGGCATCGTCGGGCGGGTGCCCTATCGCGGCAGTCTTTCGGCCAATATCCACCAGTTGATCGGCGGGGTGAAGGCCGGCATGGGGTACTGCGGCTGCCGCACCATCGAGGAGTTGCGGGAGAAGGCGCGTTTTGTCAAGATCAGCGCCGCCGGGATGCGCGAAAGTCACGTCCACGACGTGATCATCACCAAGGAAGCCCCCAATTACCGCCTTGAATGAGGGGAAGTTCAAGGATCTGAGGTTCAATTATAATTTCGGGTTGGTCTCGGAGCTTATTGGTAAGTTTCCAGTTTCCAGTATTAAGTTTCCGTTCGCGGGCTCGTGCGCAATATTTTTTCTGTCTCCGCGATGGCCTATTGATCCGCACGGGTCGAATATGGTATGGTTTCCCTGATTTTGTCCTTTGCCAGGCCGGTCGGTTGACAGACCGATCGGCTAACGCATCATCCCGCAGACCACTTGCCGCCTTCGGCAGACTTCTGTTAACGCCTCAAGAACCGCGAGCACCCGATGACCACCATCAATCCGTCTGATTTCGTCCACCTCCACGTTCACTCCCAGTACAGCCTGCTCGACGGCGCCATCCGGATTCCCGACCTGTTGCGGCGGGTCACCGAGTTCGGCATGACAGCGGTGGCCCTGACCGATCATGGCACCATGTTCGGCACCGTCGAATTTTACGAAAAAGCCCGCAAGGCCGGCATCAAGCCGATCATCGGCTGCGAATGTTACGTCGCCCCGCGCCGGCTGACCGACAAGACGCCCCAGGATCACAAGGGCCTCACCCACCTCATACTGCTGGCCGAGAACATGGAAGGCTACCGCAACCTGTGCCGGATGGTGACGGCGGCGCAGTTGGAGGGCTTTTACTACAAGCCGCGGATCGACAAACAGATCCTTGCGACCCATCACGAAGGCCTGATCGCCATGAGCGCCTGCCTGCATGGCGAAATACCGATCCTGATCCGCAGAAACCGCCTCGCGGAAGCCGATACGGCCGCGCAGCAATACTTGAAGCTCTTCGGCGAGGGCAATTTTTTCCTGGAAGTCCAGAACAACGGGATCGATATCCAGGAGACGGTCAACCAGGGCCTGCGCGACATGAGCCGGCGGCTGTCGATTCCACTGGTGGCGAGCAATGACTGCCACTATCTCGATAAGAAGCATGTGCGCGCCCACGACGTGCTGCTCTGCATCCAGACCGGCAAAACGGTCAACGACACCGAACGGCTCAAGTTTCGAACCGACCAGCTCTATTTCAAATCGCCGCTGGAGATGGACGAATTTTTCGCCGATTACCCCGGCGCCCTGGAGAATACGGCCCTCATCGCCCAGCGCTGCGAGCTGGATTTCGATTTCAACACCTATCATTTCCCGAAATTCGAGGCGCCCGAAAAACAGGGCGAGGCCGAGCACTTCGAGGAGCGGGTGCGCCAGGGTTTCGATGATGTGATGCGGCAGATCAAGCACCGCAATTCGGATGTGAACCTCAAGGACTACCAGGATCGGCTCGAATACGAAATCGGCGTCATCAAGGAGATGGGGTTTCCCGGATATTTTCTGATCGTGGCCGATTTCATCCGCTACGCCCGGGAAAACCGGATTCCGGTCGGTCCGGGGCGCGGGTCGGCGGCCGGCAGCCTGGTCGCTTACGCGCTGGGGATCACCGGGCTCGATCCGCTCGAATACGGGTTGATCTTCGAGCGCTTCCTCAACCCGGCCCGCAAGAGCATGCCGGATATCGACGTCGATTTCTGCATCAACGGCCGCGAGGATGTCTTCAAGTACGTGGTCGAGAAGTACGGCGGCGGCGATTTCGTGGCCCAGATCATCACCTACGGAAAACTCAAGACCCGCGCGGTGATCCGCGACGTGGGCCGGGCCTTGAACATTCCGCTGCGGGAGGTCGATGCGATCGCCAAGATGGTGCCCGACCGGCTCGGGATCAGCCTGGATGCCGCGCTGACCGAAGAGCCGCGGCTGGCGGCGATGGTGGCGGAAAGAGCCGACGTGGCCGATCTGATCGAGGTCTGCCGGGTCCTGGAAGGCCTGCCGCGGCATGCCTCCACGCATGCGGCCGGCGTGGTGATTTCCGATAGGCCCCTGGTGGATTATCTGCCGCTGTATCGCGGGAAAAAAGGCGAGGTGATCACCCAGTACGACATGAAGATCGTCGAGAAGATCGGACTGGTGAAATTCGATTTTCTGGGGCTGCGCAATTTGACGGTCATCGAAAACACGCTGGCGCTGATCAAACGGCAAGGCCGGGTCCCGCCGGATATAGAGGCCCTCGATCTGGCCGACCCGGACACCTACCGGCTGCTGTGCGCCGGTGACACGACCGGGGTTTTTCAGCTCGAAAGCTCGGGCATGAAGGACCTGCTGGTGCGTTTGAAGCCCGAATGCTTCAACGATATCGTGGCGCTGGTGGCCCTTTATCGGCCGGGTCCGATGGACAGCGGCATGATCGAAGACTATGTCGACTGCAAACACGGCCGCAAGGAAGTAAAATATTTGCTGCCGCAGCTGGAGCCGATTCTCGCGGAGACTTACGGGGTCATCGTTTATCAGGAACAGGTGATGAAGATCGCGGCGGCGCTGGCCAGCTACAGCATGGCCGAGGCCGATGACCTGCGTAAGGCCATGGGCAAGAAGATCAAGGAATTGCTGGCCCAGCACCGCGAACGGTTCGTTAGGGGCGCGGTGGCCAACGGCATCGCCGAGGACAAGGCGATCCGGATTTTCGAGTTGATCGATAAGTTCGGCGGATACGGTTTCAACAAGTCCCACAGCGCGGCCTATGCGCTGATCGCCTTCCAGACGGCCTATCTCAAGGCGCACTTCACGGTCGAGTTCATGGCTTCGCTGCTGACCAGTGAAATGCACGCCACCGACGGCGTCGTTAAATTTATCGCCGAGTGCCGCAGCCATGCCATACCGGTGCTGCCGCCCGACATCAACGAGAGCGACAAGGAGTTCATCGTCACGGGCGATGCGATTCGTTTCGGCCTGGTGGCAGTCAAAAATGTCGGCGAGGGCGCCATCGAGGCCATCATCGCGGCCCGCACTGCCGGCCGGTTTTCGTCGCTGTTCGATTTCTGCGAGCACGTCGACTTGAAAAAGGTGAACAAGCGCGTGATCGAAAGCCTGATCAAATGCGGGGCTTTCGACGCCACCGGCGCCCGGCGCGCCCAGATGACCGCGGGGCTCGAGGAGGCCCTGGAATACGGGCAGCGCGTTCAGAAGCAAAAAAACGATCCGCAACTGGGTCTTTTCGACCTGGGTGAGCACAAACCGGCGATCAACATGCCGGAGCTGCCCCAGATTCAGGAATGGGACGAACGGCAGCGTCTGGTCTTCGAAAAGGAGGCCCTGGGCTTTTATATCTCCGGCCACCCCCTGAAAGACTACGAAGCCGTGCTGGAAAAGTTCACCAACGTCAATGCGCTAAGCATCAAGGAGGGGTCCGACGGCGGGGTGGTCAGAATCGGGGGCATCATCGCCGCGGTCAAGACCATCAAGACCAAGAAGGGCGACACGATGGCCTTCGTGACCATCGAGGACATGCACGGCGCGGTCGAGACCGTCGTTTTTTCCGCGCTGTATGCCGCAACCGGCGATATTCTGCGCGAGGACACCGCGGTGCTGGTTCAGGGACGCCTGCAAAAGGATGAGCAGTCGGTCAAGGTGATGGCCGACACCATCATTCCCATGGACAAGGCCGAGGAAACCTGGACGGCCAGCATTCATTTTCATCTGGACACGGCGCGCACCGACCGCCAGGCGCTCATCCGGCTCCAGGAAACATTCCTGCAGCACCCGGGCTCGTGCCAGGCCTACCTTCATCTGCGCGACCCGCGGGGCACCGACACGCTGATCGGCCTGCCCGAGCGGATTAAACTGCGGGCGGGCGCGCTGCTGACCCGCCAGGTCAACCGGCTGCTCGGCTACAGCGCGGTCGAGACCATCTGCAGTGCGATGGTCTCCGCGGCGCCGAGTCGCGCGCCCTATCGCAACGGTCACAAAGGATACAGACCCAATGGCCGAAATTGAAACGCCCGTCTATGCCGTTTTGCTGGCCGGCGGCATCGGTACCCGTCTCTGGCCGGTGTCACGGCAATTGAGCCCCAAGCAGTTGGTCAAGTTCATCGGTCGGGATTCCCTGGTCCAGGCAACGGTCAGGCGGCTGCTGCCGGCAGTGGCCGCGGACGCCATCCGGATCGTCTGCGGCGCCGAACATCGTCACGATGTCGCCCGCCATCTCAAGGAAATGGGCATTGCGGCCGGCGACAAGATCATCTGCGAGCCCTGCGGCCGCAACACCGCCCCGGCTATTTTGCTGGCGGTCCTCAAAATCCTGCAACAGGAAGAAGATGCGATCGTGTGCGTTTTTCCGGCCGATCACGTGATCAAGGACACGGCGGCCTTTCACGACCGGCTGCGCTCGGCGATCACCCTGGCCGACAGCGGCGGCGTGGTGACCTTCGGCATTGCGCCGCATTACCCGGAAACCGGCTACGGCTATATCGAAGGCGGTGACAAGATGGCCGGCGGGGCGCTGAAAACCAGGCGCTTCGTGGAAAAACCGGATCTGGCGACCGCGCGGCAATATCTCGCCGCGGGCAATTTTTTCTGGAACAGCGGCATGTTCGCCTTCAGGGCCTCGGTCGTCCTGGAAGAATTCGAGCAGTATCAACCCGAACTGCTGGGGACGATGACGGGGCTCGACCTTTACGGCGACCGGCTCGAGGCGGCCGATTACCTGCGGCTGCCCGACATATCGATCGATGTCGCCATCATGGAGCGCACCGGCAAGGGCGTCGTGCTGCCGTCCGACTTCGGCTGGAGCGACATCGGCTCCTGGAAATCGCTCTACGATTTTTTGCCCAAGGACCAGGACGACAACGTCATCGACGGGGATGTGATCGTCCAGCAAACGCGCCATTGCTTTATCAAGGCGCATGAGCGCCTGATTGCCGCCAACCGGCTCGATGGCCTGGTCATCGTCGAGACGCCGGATGCGATCTTTGTCTCCGACATGGAAAACAGCCGCGAGGTCAAATCGATCGTGGCGCAGCTGAAAGAGAAAAAACGCGCAGAGACCATCCGCCACAAAACGGTGTTTTACCCCTGGGGCAGCAAGACGCTGCTGGAAAGACGGGAAGGCGCCGATGTCACCCGCCTGAACATCGATCCCGATAACACCTGTCCGCCGGCGGCCTCTCCGGCATCCAGCCTGACGGTGGTGGCGGGCACGGGACGCATCGGCGGGAAGGTGATGGAGCGCGGCCACATGGTCGGCGCGACTGCCGGAGCGCGGCTGTCTATCGAGAACTGCGGAAAAGAACCGCTGGTTGTCATTCAGGTGACGCTCTCAGCGGCCGAAAAGAGGTGAAAAGGTGGCAATGAAGGTCCCGCTGCTCGACCTGAAGGCGCAATATGCCGGCATTCGCGAGGAAATCCTCAAGGTCACGCAGGAGGTTTACGACAGCCAGCAGTTCATTTTGGGGTCACGGGTCGAAGATCTCGAAAAACAGATCGCAGCCTACTGCGCCACCCCATATGCACTGGGCGTCTCCTCCGGAACCGATGCGCTGCTGATTTCGCTGATGGCCGCCGGCATCGGGTTTGGCGATGCGGTCATCACGAGCCCCTACACCTTTTTCGCCACCGCCGGTTCGATCGCCCGCACCGGCGCCCGGCCGGTGTTCGCCGACATCGACCCCGACACCTACAATTTGTCCGCCGCGGCGCTGGAGCGCGTCCTCGATGCCCTGCCGGCGGACGCGGCGCAACGGGTCAAGGCGGTTATGCCCGTGCACCTCTACGGTCAATGTGCCGACATGGAGCCGATCAGAAAGATCGCCGCGGCCCGCCATCTCGTGATCATCGAGGATGCGGCCCAGGCCATCGGTGCCGAAGTCCAAGGCCGGCGGGCCGGCTCGTTCGGTGAGTTCGGCTGCTTTTCATTTTTCCCGTCCAAGAACCTGGGCGCTTTCGGCGATGGCGGCATCGTCACGACCGGATCGGCAGCGCTGTTCGAAAAGCTGAAAGTCCTCAGGGCTCACGGCTCGCAGCCCAAGTATCATCACCGGCTCATCGGCGGAAACTTCAGGCTCGACGCCCTCCAGGCCGCCATTGTCTCCGTGAAGCTGGCGCACCTGGATCGGTGGAGCGCCCGGCGCGGCAAAAACGCCCGCACCTACCGGCGCCTTTTTGCCGCCGCGGGCCTGGACCACATCCAGCTGCCGGTCGAAAGGCAGGGGCGGCACGTTTTCAACCAGTTTGTCATCCGGGTGCCTGAAAGGCGCGAAGACCTGCGGCGGCATCTGCAGGAAAACGGCATCGGCTCCGAGGTCTATTACCCCGTGCCGCTGCACCTGCAGGAATGTTTCGCCGACCTGGGCTATCGCCGGGGAGACTTTCCGGCGTCCGAAGCGGCGGCCGACCACACCCTGGCCCTGCCGATCTACCCGGAGTTGACCGAGGACCAGTTGGACTATGTGGTCGACACCATCAGGAGATTCTATAGGCTTTAAGATAAAGGTTTTGGCGGTGTTATCGGTCGGCGGCGTATGACGTATACAGCCACCTCCCTCGGCCTTGCCAAAACCTTTATCTTAAAGCCTATATTCCGGCGGTGAGCGATGAACCGGCCGGCCGGTTGACGATCGATCCGAACATCAATGGGCTTTAAGACGATTCATATCGCCCGGAAGGACAAGGAGTCCCTCGCTGCAACCTTGACAGGCCGACCGGCCAACCAGTCAGTATCCGAGCCCGAAATCGCCATAGCGACCGTAGGCGGTCACGATGCCGTCCTGGAGTTTGACGTAGTAAGGTGCGGAAATGAGCCCCTCGGAACAAAAGCCGTATTTCAGGTATTCGACATACAGGTTGGCGCTCGTGCTGTCGGGCGGGCCCAGGGCTTCGATGACGTCCGCCCGTGTCATGCCGACCTGCAGATTGTTCATCTTTTTGGCAGACCCCGCGCATCCCCAAAGCAACACCAGCCCGATGATCAGAATCACGGTGCGTTTACCCATATTACCCTCCAATTTTACGTTTCCCGTTTCGGTTTACCCTTATGCTCATTTAACCGGTTTGGCAAGTTCGGCTTGTATGGCGCTCTGACATTTTTCAGTGCACCACCGGCGTCAGCGCCGCCGCATACGCCGCCCGGGCTTCGGCTTCCAGCAGATGTCCCCGATCGGTGTAGCGCGGTGAAAAATGAAAAGGAGTGAAGTTTTTGACGCCGGCCAGGGCCGCCAGTGTACCAGCCTGGCGCGCGGTGAGATGGTGCTTCAGTCGCGCGATGTCGCGGTGCTCCTCCATGAACGCCGATTCAATGAACAAGTGGTCCGCCCGGTGGGCATGGGCCAGAATGAGTTCGGCGTTTTTTTCGGTATAGCCCGCATCGGCCACATAACTGACCTTCTGGCCGGGGCTGATGATGGCGATTCTGGCCGTCAGGTCCGCCAGTCGGAAATGTTTCGGCCGCCCCGTGCCGGCGGTTTCGGCGGCAATGTCGGTGTCGGGAGGGCGGTTTTCATAAAGCGCCGTTTTCATATCCTGGAGCCAGGGGCCGGGGCGCAGCGCCAGGTCCGCTAACGCGTCCGAACGGATATTGACATGGAAGTTTTCCTGAAGCGTGAAAGCCAGGCAGGGAATTCCGTGATCGAGTTGAACGGCGCCGATGGTCAAACCGGTTTCCCGCAGCAGGGCACCGTCGAATGCGGCGGTTTTTGCCGCGCCGTCAGGCTCGAACCGGTTCCGGCAGGGATACCGGCGGCGGACAACCGTGCCGTCATCGATTTCGGCGGCTTCCAGGACCAGGCTGCCGGTATAGTTGTCGACCAGGTTCCACGTGTAGCCGGCCAGCTTGCCTTCCACGTTTTTCAGGAAGCCGCGCGGCCCATAGAGGGAAAGCCTTTTGTCGCGACCCATCAACAGGCGCAGCAACCGGTCGAAACCGGCGAAGTGATCCATGTGGGTGTGGGAGACACAGACGTGGCTTATCTTCAGGATATCGCGCGCCGACAGCAAGGAGATGTCACCCAGGTCGAAAAGAAGCGCACGATGTTGAAACTGAAACGGGATGAAGAGTCCCGGGTCGTCGAAGGGACCGTTGACCAGCCGGGGACAAAATGTCGGGCGCATTTCAGGGAAGATGTTTCTTGACCTGCTGATGGATGCACAGGTAGATTTCTTCGTCGGACCCGTAGATGTCGATGACATCCTTGTGGTTGATCAGGTTCTCCAGAACGAAAGCCGTCACGTAAAGACTGACGACATGGGGATTCGGCACGATATTACGAATCGGTGCCGTGGCAAAATCAATGTCGAAATCCTCGGCATGGCTCAATTTGTCGAGGCACAGCGCGATCTGCTCTTCCAGCGAGTTTTTACTTTTGGTTTCGACCAGTTTCTCCTCCACCAGCTTCATGGCGATGGCGTTGGAAAGAGGTTCCTGGCAATCTTTTATCCCTTGCAGGGCCAAGCGACGGACGTGTTCCTTGGAGGATTCGATTTTCGAAATGATGGACGACTCCCTGGTGCTCGGCCGGAAAACTTTCGACATGTTGCCACCTTTTATGAATGACGGCTCCTGTTGCAGCGGGGAGCCCGATTGAATTTCGGTTATATTAATGACAGCGGCGTTGAAATGCAAGCAAAATATGCACGCCGGCACCGAAGAATGTCCTCCGTTTCGCCGGCCAATGGCAGGAATCATGCGGGTTTCAGCGCGCCATCCAAAATGGGCCGACGACAAATTGGCAACTGGTTCAGGGAGGCGTCGTCAGGATTTCCTGAATGACCACCTGGGCTGATTTTTTGCCGTTCCATCGGTTCCACTGAAGGTGGAAGGCGATTTGGCTCAGACGATCCGGCAGGGCGCGGGCGGGATCGATGTTGAATTGGATGGCGGGAAAAGACCGGCCGGCCGCCGTTTGGCGCAGACGCATCCGCCGGTGCCGGCCGCCGACGAGTTGGCTTTGACTGACCTGGACATCGCCTGCCATGAACAGCGGCTGGCTGTTGCCGTTGCCAAATGGCTGCAGGCCATCGATGTCGTCGATCAATTTGTCGGTGATCTGCTCAAAATCAAGCACGCAGTCAATGCCCAGTTCCGGCTCCGGATGGCACTCGGCGCCGGCGGCCGCCTGCTGGAAGTCGGCTTTAAAAGCGGCGATGTTGTCGGTCCTGATTCCCAGCCCGGCCGCCATGCTGTGGCCGCCGAAGTTTTCCAGCCGATCGGCGCAGGCCGCCAGGCCCTGATACAGATTGAAGCCGGCGATGCTGCGGGCCGAGCCCTTGCCGATGCCGTTGCGGGTGGAGATCAGGACCACCGGGCGGCAGTGCCGTTCAACCAGCCGCGCGGCCACGATTCCGAGCACGCCTTCGTGCCAGCCTTCAGCCGCAAGCACCAGAGCCCGCCGGTCGAGTTCCCGGGGATGATTTATCAGGAATTGCCCGATTTCTTGCAGCAGCGCCTGTTCGGTGTCCTTGCGCCGATTGTTCAACTCGTCGAGAGACGCCGCGATCTGCCGGGCGGTCGCAGGGGTCTTGGTCAGCAGCAACCGGGCGGCCATGAGGGCGTGGTCCATCCGGCCGGCGGCGTTCAGGCGTGGAGCGAGTTTGAAGGCGAGGTCCTCGGCGGTCACATCCCGGCAGGATGTGCGACACTTTTCAAGCAGGCCCCTGACGCCGGCGCAGGCCTGGCCCGAACGAATCAGCTCGATGCCGGCGGCGACCAGGATCCGGTTTTCAAGCACCAGCGGCACGGCATCGGCGACCGTGCCGAGGGCGACCAGATCACAGAGGTCCTTGAGATTCGGCTCGGCCCGGTCTTGCCAGAAGCCGTTGTCGCGCAGATGCGCGCGCAGGCAGATCACCAGGGCCATGGCAACGCCGACGCCGGCCAGGTGCTCGAAACCGGCGGCGCAGTCCGGCCGCTGGGGGTTGACCACCGCCACTGCCGGCGGCAGGGGGTCGGGTACCCGGTGATGGTCGGTGACGATCACGTCGATCCCGGCGGCCGCGGCCCGCCCGACGGCCGCGTGGCTGCTGGAGCCGCAATCGGCGGTAAGGATGAGATCGATGGCCTCCGGCACCGCCACCCGGTCGATATGCTCGGGTTTGAGCCCGTAGCCTTCCGTTAGGCGATGCGGTATATAATACGAGACCCTGGCGCCCGCGTTTCGCAGGAAATTGAACAATACGGCCGCGGCCGTAACGCCGTCGACATCGTAATCACCGAAGACGAGGATTTTTTCGCGCTTAACGATGGCGCGTGTCACCCGGTCCACCGCGATCGGCATGTCTTTCAAGTCAAAAGGCGGCCGCAGGTGCGCCAGGGCCGGTTCGAGAAATTTCGCGGCGTCTTCGCAAGATCGCCATCGGCGGTTGACCAGAAGGGTGGCCACAACCGGGGAGCATTTCAAGCGGCGGCTCAGCTCTCTGACACAATCGGGATCGGGTTTAAGGACATGCCATCGTTTTCGCATGGTTACCTTGGACAACCTGGGTTCGGTACGGATGAAAATTGTGGGAAGGGGCCGCCATGGCCGAAAAACATCTTAGACGATCCGCTGCGGGCAGACAACACCCTATTTCTTGTTTGCAATGCGGGGGTGTTGTGGTTATACTCAAAAAAAGAAGATTCGGCCCGGCTGTGGTCTGGAAACGGATCTTGCGGGCGGTAGGTTCCGGCCGTGTCGCTTTCTTCGCCGGTATTGCCAATGGAGTGCCTGACGAAATACTACCGGGTCGATCGTCGCGAAATCGCCTACATCAAGTTTGTCATCGAGTCCTACGAAGGCGTGGGGACGCTCTCGACCCTTGATCCGCGCTCGGGCCTGGTGGTGTTGCGCATTCCTCCCGGCTGCGAGGAGGTTATGGATGGCATTGTCTCGGACCTGAAGCGGACGATTTTAATCGAACCCGCTGCGCGGCCTGCTTGAATCTCCGCTCGACAGCACCGTCTCGAGACCATGGCTGAAGACGGTTGGCTGTTTTTGGACCCGCCGTCGTTTACAACGCTTCGAAAACCAGGTGCCCTGCCAGGCGGACATGCCTGCGACGCGTCAGACGGCGCATCGAACGGCGCGTGTGTCACACCATGACCCCTAAAAAACTTTACATTCATACGATCGGCTGCCAGATGAATGTCTACGACTCCGAGAAAATCGTCTCGGTCCTGGCGCCCTTGAGCTATTGCCAGACCGCCGATCTCCAGGCGGCCGACCTGATTATCGTCAACACCTGCGCCATCCGCCAAAAGGCCGAGCAGAAAGTGTTCAGCTTCCTTGGACGGTTGAGCCGCCTTAAAAACGAGCGGCCGGAGCTTCTGATCGGGGTGGGAGGCTGTGTCGCTCAACAGCAGGGGAAAAAAATTCTGGCGCGGGTTCCCTGTGTCGACTTTGTGTTCGGCACGCAGGCGATTTCGCGTCTGCCCGGCATCGTCAAGAACTGTGAAACGCATGCCGGTCGGGTGGTGGATGTCGGCCCGGCCGCCGCTGTCGATCTTTTCGATGCGCCGCCACAATTGGCAAAAACCGATGCGCCGCCGCACTTGGCGAAAACCGGTCAGGTGACCCGTTTCGTGACCATCATGCAGGGCTGTGACAATTACTGTTCTTACTGCGTGGTTCCTTATGTTCGCGGCCGGGAAGCCAGCCGCCGGCCCGAGGACATCATTGCGGAAATCGAGCGGCTCGTGGCGGCGGGGGTGCGCGAAGTGACCCTGCTGGGTCAGAATGTCAACAGTTACGGCGTCAAGGAAGGCCTATGCAATTTTGCCGACCTGCTCGGCCGTGTCAACGCGATCGATGGTCTGTTGCGCATCCGGTTTACGACATCGCACCCCAAGGACCTGTCGCGGGACCTGTGCCGGGCGTTTGGGGAATTGCCGAAACTCTGCCGGCACATCCACCTGCCGGTACAGTCCGGTTCCAACCGGGTCCTGAAACGGATGAATCGCCGGTATACACGCGAGAATTACCTGGAGAAAGTCGCCGAACTGCGCGAAGTCTGTCCACACATCGCGATTTCTTCCGATTTTATCGTGGGTTTTCCCGGTGAGGAAGCGGCGGATTTCGAGCAGAGCCTCGATTTGATCCGAACGATCGGCTTCGACAGCCTGTTCGCCTTCAAATATTCGGACCGTCCCGAAGCGCCGGCCGGCCGCTTCGACGGCAAGGTTTCCGAGCCGGAGTCAACCGCACGGCTGCAAGTGCTCCTGGAGGAACAGAATCGGATCACTGTGGCCAAGCACCGGTCATTGGTAGGGTCGGTCCTGGAAGTCTTGGTCGAAGGCGTCAACGGCCGATCTTTGCCTTCCGGTAAGAAGGATGGCGGGCCGACGGGCGGTGCATCGCAGTGGACCGGCCGGACGTCGGGCAACAAAATCGTTAACTTCGAGCGGGCCACGCTCCCCGCGCCGCTAGGCGAAAGCTTTGAGGGCAGGCTCGTACGAGTGCGGGTGGAAAAGGCGTTGGCGCATTCCCTCTGGGGAGTGTTGGCGAACGACGCCTCTGCGCCGGCTGCCGTGAAAGGAGAAAAGAGTTATGCTGCATAAGGTAAGCATAGCCGGTCTGACCATGGACCCGACATCCAACACGCCGATTATCATCCTGAAGTCGGTGGAAAACGATCAGGCGGTCCCGATCTGGATCGGTCTGCTCGAAGCCACCTCGATTGCCTCGGCGCTTCAAAACGTCAAGTTCGACCGCCCGATGACCCACGACCTTTTCAAGAACTTCACCGACCGCCTGCAGATTGCGGTGTCCAAGGTGGAGGTGTGCGACTTGCGCGAGAGCACTTTTTTTGCCCGAATTTACTTCGAATCACCCGACGGCGGGTTTGACATGGATGCCCGCCCGAGCGACGCCATTGCCCTGGCGCTGCGGTTCAATGCGCCGATCTACGTGGACGACAAGGTGATGGAGAAGTCCAAGATCAGCCAGGAGGACGTCGAAGTCCTGGACGAGAGCGAGGAAGGCAAGAAGTGGGCCGACTACCTGGAGAACCTGTCACCGGAAGACTTCGGTAAGTACAAAGTGTAAGGCAATGGCACTTGTGAAACGGGTTTCCGTCCACGGCGGCCACAGCGGTGAGTTTTGCTGCCATGCCACGGACGCGCTGGAAGATATCGTGCGCGCCTATATCGAACGGGGATTCGAATGGGTCGGCCTCACCGAGCATATGCCGCCGGTCGAAGACCGGTTTTGCTACCCCGAGGAAATCGCGGCCGGGTTGAGCGCCGGTCGGCTCTACCGCCGATTCGAGTGCTACATCGCCGCCGGCCGGCAGCTGCAGCAAAAATACGCCCGTGCCATTCAGATCTATGTCGGCTTCGAAACCGAAGCCTGGAGCGGTTCGATCGACTTTATCCGCCGGCTGGGACGGCTTTTCAGGCCCGATTACATCGTCGGCTCGGTGCATCACGTCGATGATATCGGATTCGACACGTCCCCGGCCGAGTATGGCCGGGCCGTTGCGGCGGCCGGCAGCCTGGAAGCTTTTTACGGCCGGTATTTCGATCTGCAGTATAATTTTCTGGCTGCCGTGCGGCCGCAGGTCGTCGGGCATTTCGATCTGGTCCGGATTTTCGACCCGTCCTACCACACGACCATCGCCTTGCCGTCGGTGCAGCGGCGCGTGCGCCGCAACCTGAAGCTCGTGCACGCGCTGGGCGCGATCATGGACGTGAACGTGCGCGCCATTGTCAAGGGGGCTGTCGAACCCTATCCAACGCGATCGATCCTCGAACAGGCGGTTGAACTGGGCATACCGGCGGTGCCGGGCGATGATTCGCACGGCCTCGACTCGGTCGGCGAGCATATCGACCGTGCGATCGCGGTCCTGCGGGACCTCGGTGCCGACCTGAACTGGCGCAAACCGGCCGGCAATCCGCTGTAGCGGGGGTTGACCCTCGCCGCACCTCGTAGGGGCGAAAAATCTTTCGCCCAACCGGGGTCTTAGAGCCCGTTGGCGGCGAATTTCAGTGGCGGTGCCTACCCGCTGCTCATCCGGACGGAAGCGCCGACCTCATTGATGGCGGTAACTCTTTTTTCGTGTTAAATTCCCGACCCGTTCGACTCAAACACGCCATGGGGTGATCCGTATGAAGCTGGAAGAGATCCGGCGCAAAATCGACAAAATCGACCGCGAGCTTCTGGTCCTGCTGCAGGAGCGCATGGGGCTTGCGCTGCGCTCGAAAAAGTTCAAGAAGTCCATCAGCGACCCGCAGCGGGAGGCCGACGTTTTGACGCGCGCCGAACGGCTGAATCTGGATCTCGTCGAACGCTCCTTCTCGCGACAGCTGCTTAAAACCATCATCGAAGAGAGCAAGCGGCTTCAGAAAGAGGACCGCAAACTGGTGGCGTTCCAGGGCGAGCATGGCGCTTATGGAGAGGTTGCCGCCCGGCGGCTGGTGCCCGGCGCGGCCTTCATTCCCTGCCTCGAGTTCAATGACGTGTTCCGGGGAGTGGAAGCCGGAGACCTGGATTTCGGGGTCGTGCCGGTCGAAAACTCCCTGGAAGGGGCCGTGACGCCGGTCAACGACCTGTTGACGTCCACGACCCTGAAAGTGATCGGCGAGGCCAAGATTGACGTAAAGCATTGTCTTTTGGCGACCGAAGTTATTGATCTGCGCCAGATCCGCCTGGTTTACTCCCATCCCCAGGCCCTGGCGCAGTGCCGGAATTTTTTGATGCGCCACAAACTCGAAGCCCGTCCCTTTTACGATACCGCCGGAGCGGCGAAAATGCTGGCCCGCGAAAATCCGCGGGCCGCGGCCGCCGTCGCCAGCGCCCTTTGCGCCGAGCTCTACGACCTGGAGATTATCGACGCGGGCATCGAGGACGCTCCCGCCAACACGACCCGGTTCCTGCTGCTGTCCCGCGAAGCAATCGGTCGCGGCGACAAGACGTCGGTCATCTTTGCCACCCCCCACGAGGCCGGCCGGCTGTATGCGGTGCTGCGGCTCTTCGCCGAATCACGGATCAACCTGACCCGCATCGCTTCGATGCCGCTGCGCTCCGATCCGGGCAACTACAGTTTCTTCCTCGATTTCATCGGCTCGGACGCCGATGAAAAAGTGGCCGAGGTTCTCAGGCAGCTGAAGGAGCTGACCATTTCCTTGAAAATTCTCGGCAGTTACCCGGCCGACAAGGATGGGTTGGACTGATGTTACGGAATGGTTTTATCCATTAACTGACACAACCGACGAAACAGACTCAACTGACATAACCGGAGCCCATCGATGCGCATCGGAAATGCGGTCAGATTGACGGATGAGAAGTGGATCAACCTGTTTAAAGTCGAATTCGTCGACACCACGGGCAGCGGGCGCAACTGGCAGATCGCTTCCCGCCAACGTGAGCCTAAAAGCGTGACGGGCCGCTTTGCCCGACCGGATGCGGTGGTGATCGTGGCCTGGCACACGGGGCAGGGAAAACTTGTGATCACGCGTGAATTCCGGGTGGCTTTGGCCGGTGACGAGTACGGGTTTCCGGCCGGGCTGGTCGACGAAGGCGAAACGCCCGAGGCGGCGGCGCGGCGCGAACTACACGAGGAAACCGGCCTGACGGTCACTCGGATTCTCGAAGTCGGCCCGCCCGTCTACTCCTCGGCCGGCATGACCGACGAGTCGGTCGCCATGGTGACCGTCGAGTGCGACGGCGAGCCATCCGCGGCCGGCAACGAGGGCATTGAGAAGATCGACGTTATTTTGGCCTCGGCTGAGGAGGCGGCCCGGCTGTGTGCGGATCCCGAGCTGAAGTTCGACGCCAAGGCCTGGCTGGTGCTCAAGGCGTTCGCGCGGTACGGCTGTTTATAAGGCCGGTTCCTTCTTCAACTCAACCAATGTGGCCCCCCAGCCGCCGGCATCGGCGGGTGCATCTTCGTGCGCTGCGACCAGAGGATGACGCTGCAAGAGCCCCCGCACTCTTTTTTTCAGCGTTCCACTGCCCTTGCCGTGGATGATCCGCACCGAAAAGATGCCGGCTTTCACACACTCCTCGAAGTAGTCATCCAGCAGCTCCGGCACCTCGCGCGGCAAAAACGTGTGCAGGTCCAAAACATCTTCGATCGGCAGTTTTATGATTTCCATTATAAACTCTCATGGCGCTGGGATTGTCGCGGTGCCGGACCCCATGCGCCGGCTCCCGGATGAGCGGGTGCGCAGGCAGGTTGAGTGTCCCGCAGGGGCGAAAAATCTTTCGCCCTATCCGCTTGGACAGCATCCTGATGCAGCCGTAGGGGCACGGCGCGCCGTGCCCCTACGAAACGATATTCATTAAATCCAATTTAACAAAGCGCCGGGAAATCTACTAACCGGCAGCCAGGGCCTCTGCGCAGAAAACTTGGCAGACGCGGTGAGGTTAGAACGGGTACTGACGTGGGTGAGCTGCGCGCTGACCCACCTGAGTTCGGTGAATCCTTCCAGGGCCGCGCGGCCGCCGAACCGGCCCCAGCCACTGTCTTTCATGCCGCCGAAGGGGATCTGGGGTTCGTCGTGCACGGTCTGATCGTTGATGTGCACGATGCCGGATTCGATTTGTTCCGCCAGGGCCAGCGCCTTGGAAAGATCCCGCGTGAAGACCGCGGCGGTAAGGCCGTAGGCCGTGTCGTTGGCGACAGCTACGGCCTCGTCTTCACCGCTCACCTCGATCACCCATTCACCGTTAATGTACATTTTGCAGACTCGCGACATGCTAATAGCTCCTTCCTCAAAAAAAGAGCCTTTCATACAGCGCCGGTTTTTTCCGCGCCCCTCCACTGTCGCCGTTCCTCCATATTTTCTTTGACAGATATAAAAAAAATGCCCCTTCGCAGAGAAAAAAGGCCGGATGCCATTTTTTGCCCTTTCAAACGGCCTTGACAATCGTTTAGCAGCAAACTAGAGTCGGAAAAAATTCCCGCAACATTCTAAACGAAGTTCGAAGGCCGACGGGCACCGCCCGCTGAAATTTTTAATCCACACTCTGGAGTTCCTTTATGCACGGAGATAACATCATAGGCAAGGTCAACGAGGAGCTTGACATTATAGGCTCCTCGCTGAACAGATTGGAATCACTGGGTCAGACGATTCCGGCCCTCGATCGGAATCTGAAGCGTATCCGCGCCAGCTTCAAAATGATAGAACTCAACTTTACAGACCTGTCACCAAACGACACCGGTAAACCGATGGAGGCACATGATCGACGATCAACCCTATTGGAACCCCCTGCTGGAACTGGCGGACCCGGAACGCCTTAGGGCGCTGCAGTTCAAAAAGTTCAAGCACATTTTCAAGTGGGCCTATGACCACTCGCGGTTTCACCGCGGCCTTTACGAGAAGGCCGGCATCCGGCCGGAGGACATCCGCAGATTCGAGGACATGCGGCACATCCCCAAGGTGGAAAAATCGCTGATGCGCGATGTGCAGCGCAAGGACCCGTTTCCTTACGGCGATGCGCTGTGCGTGCCGCTGGAGGAGGTCACGGAGTTCCGGCAGACCAGCGGCACCACCGGCCAGCCCGTTTACCAGGCCGACACCTGGCAGGACTGGGAATGGTGGTCCGAGTGTTGGGCGTACATCCTGTGGGCGCAAGGCTACCGCCCTTCCGACCGGGTGTTCATCCCCTTTGGCTACAACGTGTTCGTGGCCTTCTGGGCGGGGCATTACGCCGCGGAGAAGATCGGTTGCGAGGTGGTGCCCGGCGGGGTGCTGGACACCCAGGCGCGGATTCTCAAGATCCAGGAACTCAAGGCCACGGCCATGATGGCCACCCCCACGTATGTATTGGGCATGGCGGACACGGCCAAAACGAAAATGGGCATCGATCCGGCCGGCCTCGGCATCCGTCGGATCACCTGCGCGGGCGAGCCGGGCGCCAGCATCCCCGGCACCAAGCAACGCATGGAGGCCGCGTGGAATGCACGGGTGTACGATCACGCCGGGGCGACCGAAATCGGGGCCTGGTCTTTCGAATGCGACCACCAGCCGGGCGGGATGCACGTCAACGAGGCATTTTTCCTGGTGGAGATCGAAGACCTCGAGACCGGGGCGATTATCGAGGAGCCGGGCCGCCGGGGCAAGATGGTCATCACGGCTTTCGACCGCTTCGCCCAGCCGTGCGTCCGGTTCGATGCCAAAGACATTATCGAATGGGATCCGGCACGCTGCGCCTGCGGCCGCACGTTTCGGCTGATCAAGGGCGGGGTGGCGGGCCGCGCCGACGACATCACCAAGGTCAAGGGCGTGCTGCTGGCACCCTCGGCCATCGAAGAGGTCATTCGGAGCACACCGGGGCTGGGCGATGAATACGAGGTGATCGTGGACAAGCTCGGGGACATCGACCGCATTAAACTCAAAGTCGAGCTGAAGCTCCACCAGGAGGAGCGCGTCAGGGAAATCGAGATCGACCTCAAGGACCGGCTACGCCTGAAAACCAACCTGGGATATCGGATCGAGTTCTACGATTACGGCCGCCTGCCGCGCTATGATGTCAAGGCCAGGCGCTTTAAGGACCTGCGCAAGAAGTGATGAAAATAGAAAAAGATCGCCGGCAACAGCGCCGGCTGCTGACCCTGGCTCGAGAAATTCGCATCATCGCCGCCGCATCGACGGCGCCGCTCGCCAACGAAGACTTATGGGTCACTTATCGCCGACAGTGCTGATCGGGCTTCCGTTGGCGGCTTACCTGCTCGGATCGATTCCGTGCGGGCTGGTTCTGACCCGGCTGTTCACCTCGGTCGACATCCGCCGGCAGGGCAGCGGGAATATCGGCGCGACCAACGTGCGGCGCCTGGCCGGCACGCCGCTGGGGCTTCTGACCCTGGCCGGCGATGTGTTGAAGGGCGCCGTTCCCGTGTACCTGGCCATGCAGGTCGACGGACTCGATCCGACCGCGCGGGCCTATCTGGTGTCGATAGTGGCCCTGGCGGCCTTCGCCGGGCACCTTTTTCCGCTCTACCTCAAGCTCGAGGGCGGCGGCAAGGGCGTTGCCACGGCCGCGGGCAGCTTCCTCGCCATTTCACCGGTGTCGGTTTTGGCGGCCCTGATCGCCTTTCTTGGGATCACGGCCTGGTCCCGGCGCGTGTCGGCCGGCTCCCTGGCCGCGGCCACCGTCCTGCCGGTGGCGGTGGCGTGGCGCCTGGAGTCGCCGGTCTTTTTCGCCTGCGCTTTGGTGATGGCCGTCCTGATCGTCTGGCGCCACAAGGAAAACATCCGCCGGCTGCTGAACGGCACCGAACCGACCGTCAGCGAGAAAAAAAACCGCCGCTGAAAAGGACGGAAACTTGAAATTAGAAACTCGAAAACCCGCCAGCCGCAACGCGTCACCCGTAACTGACGCACCCTAACCCGAAGCGTCCCTGTTCTTTTCAGAACTTTAATCCGATAAAATTATTGACCCACTTCAATTCGCGGAAGAGTTTCAGCCGCTTTTCGCAGCCCCTTATCGCTGGTGAGGCATCCTCACCCCGGCTCCGGGTTCGGAGTTTCAAGTTTCAAGTATCGAGTTTCTGTTTTTCCATCCCGCTATAGCGATCCCATACGGGCCAACGGACTCATCCAACCAAACCGGCCCAGAGCAGTGTGACGACGCCGGCGACGAGAAAATTGGTTTCCAGTAAAAATTCCAGCCGGATGCCGGGGATCATCAAGCTGCGCTCGTAGGCTTGAAGCACCCCGGCGATAAAAAGCGGGCAGGCGCACAGCGCATAGGCCAGAGAGGGGAGGAGCCCGGCCAGGGCGACGGCCGGCGGGACAATCAGCAGCATCAGCAGAATTATCTTCAGCAGTTTCAAGGTTTTTTTTTCGCCCAGCAGGATCGGGATGGTTTCCTTGCCCACGATGCGGTCGCCCTGCATGTCCAGGGTGTCGAAAAAAGCGGTCCGCACGAACACCAGGCCGGTCGCCCACCCAAAGACCAGCGCCATTTCGAGTTTCGGCATCGCCGCAGTGAACAGGGACGGCAGCAGTGCGGTCACCACGCCCCAGGCCGCGGCGATCAGCAGGGTTTTGGACCCGGGAACATCCCGCAGACGGCTGTAGCGGGCGCGGCCCGGTATGACCTGCAGGTTGTAGGTCAGTCCTAAAAAGCTCATCACCAGCAGGATCAGAAACGGCTGCATCCCCAGGGTGAAGGCCAGCAGCAGGCCGGTGGCGCCGGAGGCCAGGGCCAGGATGGACAGCGACACCCGGTAGCGAATGTAGAAAGAGGCCCGGTCGGGATCGTTGTACTGGTCGGATTGCCGGCCGGTCAAGTGATTCAGGATGTGCATGGACTGCACATACAAAACGGCGATGGCCACAAAGGGCGAGACGGGCCGGATTCCGAGCAGCCGGGTGCAGGCATAGCACAGGCACCCCGCCCCGACGGACACATACACATTGGTGAGCAGCAAGCTGCGTTGCAGGGCAAACAGCACCCGGCGCCAGCCGCGGGCCCGTTTGTATTGCAGGGATTCCAGGGCCTTGTATACCCGTTTGATGATCCAGTTGGGCGTCGAGGCCCCGGCGGTGATCCCGATCAGCGGCAGGGCCATCAGCTCCTTGAGGTCCAAAGCCGCGAGATCTTCTTCGGTCTCGACATGGTAGGTGGGTTTGCCCGAGGAAGCGGCGATGTCAGCCAACCGTTGCGTATTGCCGCTGTTGCGACCCCCGACGACGATGATTGCATCGACGGCGGTGGACAGGCGCTTGACTTCGGCCTGGCGGCGCTCGGTCGAATCGCAGATCGTGTCGAATATCTTGTAGGTCGGGTGCTTTTCGCGGACCCACTTTTTTACGGCATCGTAAAATTCGGTGTTTTGCGTGGTCTGGGCCACGACGATGGCCCGGTCGAACGGCGGCAGCGCGTCGAGTTCCTGCAAGCTGCCGGCCACGTGACCGTCTTGACCGGCATAGCCGAGCAGACCGGTGACCTCGGGATGGTTCTCGTCGCCGATGATGATCGATGCATATCCCTTTTTGGCGTGCCGGCCGATGATGCTCTGGACCTTGATCACCCTGGGGCACGTGGCGTCGACGACGGTGAAACCGGCTTTTTTCAATTGCAGTTTGGTTTTGGGCGGGACCCCGTGCGCCCGGATCAGGACGGTGCCGGTGCCGCGGGCGGGAATATCGGTCAATACGCGGATGCCCTTGCCGTCGAGCAGATCCAGGACCTGGGCATTGTGGATCAGCGGCCCGAAGGTGTAAATCGGGGCCTTGAGTTCACCGGCGGTGTCCATGACCATCTCGACGGCCCGGCGCACTCCCATGCAAAAACCGGCGGTTTTGGCGATCAAGATCTTCATCGGGTGGCTGATGTCCGGTCAACAGGCAAAATCGTGCAGGTGCATGTTGATGAGTTCATCGATCAGGTGCGGCAGGGGCAAGCGGGCGACGCCGACGATGGTGACGTTTTCCTGGGTCAGCGGCAACAGGAATTTGGCGGCCGGGCTTGCGGCCACCGCCTCGGCGATAGCGGGCGTCACCTCGCCCATCATGGCATGGGCGATGATGATGCCGATCGGCCCGAGAATGACATCGAGGCTCCTGGCGGTCTGCACGATCGCGTTTTCTCCGGAAGCGCCGCGATTGGCCCCGGCCTTAAGCATCTGGGCGGTGGCGATCGCATTGGTGCCGAGCGCGGCGACGTCCACAGCCTCCCGGTGGACTTCGGTCAATTTTCTGATAATCGTGCTGCCGATGCCGCCGCCCTGGCCATCAATGACGCCTATTTTTTTCATTCAGCGCTCCGCGTCCCGGCCCTGCCGTCACAACCCATCCGCCACCGGGCGGCTGTAGAGAGGCCCGAATCGGGTAGATCGGACCGGTGGTGCCCGGTGAGTCCCGCCACGGGCGGGATTGAAGGACATGAAGGGCTCGTCCCGGAACCGAGTTTCAAGTTTCGTCCTACAGCTTGGCGGTCCGGCTGCGGTTGCGGCGCCGGTTTTTCGGCGCCCGCCGCCGGGGGCCTTTTTTGCGGGTGGAAAAATTCGGTGGCCCCATCAGCTCGTCCTCCGGCGACCCGCCGCTGCCGCCGGTTGCCGCCAGGTAAAGCTTCTCTTCGAATTCGGCCGCGCCGATCGTGGCGGCCCGGCTGGCCGCGGCGGCCGTGATGATTTCCCGATCGGAACTGACGACCAGCGCCTGCTCCCGATCGTGGGCCGCCATGCGCATGATCACCTGGTCGGCCGTCTCTCCGGCCCGCGAGAACCGCATCGTGATGCCTTTGAGGCGGTCGCGCGGACGCGAATCATCCGGCCTGCTGGTCCCGTCGAAAACCACGGTGATCTTGTGATGTTTGATCCTTTTGTAAGCGGCCAGCATGTCCACGAGCGCTTCCCGGCCGAGCTGGATATCCTGGCGGTCCAGTGCGCTGAGGGCGGCCGTGTTGCGGATCAGGTTATAGCCGTCGATGATGATATGAAGTGCCATGGCAGCTTCCGTCAGCCGGTCCGGGCTTCCGGCCACATGTGATCGAATCCCGTGCCGATCGGCTTTTGACGCGTCCCGGTTTCCCCTGCCGCCCGGTATTGCCCAGGCTCAACCCGGCGCTGCCGCTGGTCATCGCTTGAGCTGATGCAGCAACCGGTCAAGGTCCTCATCGCTGTAGAACTCGATTTCGAGCTTGCCGACCTTGCCGCGGCGTTTTATATTGACCTTCGTGCCGAAATGACGGGAAAGATCGGCCGTGACATCGGTGAAATAGACCTCTTCGGAGGAGGGCGGCGCGCGGCGGGGCGTCCGGTCGGCCCGGTGCTGCCGCACGAGGTTTTCGGTTTCACGCACCGATAGCCCCCGCGCGATGACCTTGCGCCAGATATCGATCTGGGCGGCCTTCGGGTCCGCGCCCAGCAGAGCCCGCGCGTGGCCCATGCTTAACGAACCGTCGCCGATGCTGTCCTTGATTTGCCGCGGCAGGTTTCTGAGGCGCAAAAGGTTCGCCACCGCGGAGCGGCTCTTGCCGACCCTTTCGGCCGCCTGGTCCTGGGTCAGGTGAAACTCCGTTATCAGGCGCTGGTAGGCCTCGGCCTCCTCGATCGGATTGAGGTTTTGGCGCTGAATGTTCTCGACGATCGAAATTTCCAGCAGCTCGGCGTCGGAGACATCCTTGTAAACCACCGGCACTTCACTCAGGCCCGCTTTGCGGGCGGCGCGCAGGCGCCGTTCGCCGGCCACCAGTTCGTAGCCGTGGTCGAGCCGGCGCACCAGCAGCGGCTGGATGATGCCTTGGGCCTTGATCGAGTTGCTGAGCTCTTCGAGATCGTCTTCGGAAAAATTCTGGCGCGGCTGATAGCGGTTGGGCCGGATCAGATCGACGTGGCAGAGAAAATACTCCCGCGCCGCGTCTTTATCGGGTTCGGGCTCAGGCTCGGGAATCAGCGCCTCCAGGCCGCGGCCGAGGGCGAGCTTCTTGCGTTTCTTGGGGTCGCTGGCGTTTCTGGTCGTGTTTTCTCTGGGCATGTCCGGTTGCCATTCCTGATTGATTTATTTATGGTCGAGCCGGTTTGGCGGCGGGAGCGGTCATGATCTCCCGGGCCAGGTCGAAATAGCTGCGCGCCCCGGTCGAGGTGGCGTCGTAAAGAAGGATCGGCTTGCCGAAGCTGGGGGCCTCACTCAACCGGATGTTGCGCGGGATAGAGGTTTTATAGACCAGTTCCTTGAAATATTTCTCGGCATCCTCGGCCACCTGATAGGAAAGGTTGGTGCGCCGGTCGAACATGGTCAGCAGGATGCCCGCGATGGCCAGGTGCGGGTTCAAATGCTGTCTGATGCGCTTGACGGTCTGCAACAGTTGCCCCAGGCCTTCCAGAGCATAGAATTCACACTGAAGCGGTATCAGAAGGGCGTCCGCGGCGGTCAGCGCGTTGACCGTCAACAGGCTCAGGGAGGGCGGACAGTCCAGGATGACATAGTCGAAGTCGTCGGCGACGTCGGCGATCAGATGTTTGAGGGCGGTTTCGCGGTTCGGGTGGGACATCATTTCCACTTCGAACCCGATCAGCTCCACGTTGGACGGAATGATCTTCAGGGTGTCCAGGTCAGAGTCCATCATCAGCTCGCGCGCCGCAGCGGTTCCGAGCAAACCATGGTAAAGGGTTTTCGCGATGCGATTTTTGTCCAACCCGACCCCCGAGGTGGCATTGCCCTGCGGGTCGCAATCCACCAGCAGGACCTTTTTTTCGGATGCCGCCAGGGCGGCCGCGAGGTTGACCGCGGTTGTCGTCTTGCCGACCCCGCCTTTCTGGTTGGCTATGCAAAATACCTGCGCCATGGCCGAGAACCTACCATACCACCCGTGGTTTGAAAAGGTTTTAAAAGTGTGCCATGATCATCAGTTGTATGAATCCGCTGATAACCGTTCAGGGGGATGGCGCTGTCCGATGCGCTTCTATTGACCTGATAGTCAGCGTTTACAGGGTATCTCAGATGCAAGGCGTCGGGCGGCGCTGGCGTACGATTGTCCGTCAAGTGCCCGACAACACAGCAGATGCGGTGCCCTGTGCACGCTGACTGTCCGCTGAAGCCGCCGGGAGCAGGGTGGGCCACTATTGAAACGAGGCCGTATGCACGCATTGAAAAAAATGATCGCCGGGTTGATGGCGGTGGCTGTTTTGTCGGGCCTGATCGGCACGCCGCCGGCAGCGGGCATCACCATCAAGGAAGAAGAAGACCTGGGCCGTGAATTTCTCACCTACGTCAATTTGCAGATGGAGGTCATCGATGATCCGCTGATCCTCGGGTATGTCAATTCGATCGGAAAAAAGATCCTGGCGACGATGCCGCCCCAGCCGTTTCCCTACCATTTCTACGTGGTCGATCAGGAAGTCTACAACGCCTTCGCCACGCCGGCCGGTCATGTGTTCATCTATAGCGGGCTGATCGCGGCGATGGACAACGAAGATGAGTTGGCCGGCATCCTGGCGCACGAAATTTCGCATGTCACCGCCCGCCATATCTCCCAGAAAATCGAGCGCTCCAAGCTGATCAGCATCGCCACCCTGGCCGGAGTCGCCGCCGGGATGCTGCTGGGAGCCGCCGGCGGCGGCCAGGCGGCCGGTGCCCTGACGATGGGATCGATGGCCGCCGGCCAGTCCGCTTCCCTGGCCTTCAGTCGCGAGAACGAGGTTCAGGCCGACCAGATCGGTATGGGGTATCTGACCGACGCGGGCTACACCGGTCAAGGGCTGTTGACGGTGCTGAATAAAATCCGCGCCAAGCAGTGGTACGGTTCCGACCAGATCCCCACTTACCTGATGACGCACCCGGCCGTTGAGGACCGGCTGGCTTACATCGACACCTACCTGGCCGGCCGCAAAAAAGATTCCGGTTCGGTCCAGGCGGTCAACACCGAAGCTTTCCGACTGATGCACGCGCGACTCCTGGCCCTTTATGCCGAAGAAAAAGTTGCCCTGGGAAAATTCGAGGCCGCGATCAAAAGCAATGACGCGGATGCGATAACCTATTACGGCTACGGGCTGGCGCTGGCCCGGGCCGGTAAGCGGGAGCAGGCGGTTGCCGCGCTCAAGAAAGCGCTGGAGACCGAAGCCTTCAATCCCACGGTACTGGCGGCCCTGGGCCGGGTCTATTTTCTGGACAAGCGCTACCCCGAGGCGCTCAATGCTATTGCCAGCGCGCTCAGCCTCGACCCGCAGCAGCCCGAGGCCCTGTTTTACCTGGGGCGCACCCACCTGGAGCTTGACCAGCCGGCTGAGGCGCAGGCGGCGTTTGAACGGCTCCGCCGGCAGGAGTTCGTTTCCCGGCCGGTCTACTATTTTCTCGGCAAGGCTTACGGGCAGCAGGGAATGCTGGCCGAAGCCTATGTGAGCCTTGGGGAGTTTTATTACCTGAAGCACGACTATGCCAACGCCCGGATCCAGTTCAGGCAGGCCCTCGAAAAGGTTGAGAATCCCGACCAGCGGCGCGACCTCGAGGAGCGTCTCAAGGAGATCAAGAAGATTCTTAAGGCATTGAAAGAAAGTTAAAGCCCGGCACCCCGTGCGGTGATGCCGGGTCCAAGGGCGAGGCAGGATAATGTCTTGTCACCATAAATTGTCCAAGTGGTCGCCACCTGAAACATCAAATCGCTTTCATCCGCCAACGCCGAACCTTGAACCATGAACCCTGAATCTTAGACCCTGAACCTCTTCTCTTCCCGCACTTGCCTCGCTCAAGGCCGTCAAGACGCTTCAGGGATGATAACAACATTATGTGCGGTCGAAGTGAGAGAATTGCATGGTGAAAGTCCCGCGGCCCTGGGTCGCCGACCGCAGCACCGTCGAATAGCCGAACATCCGCGCCAGCGGCACAATGGCCTTGATGACCTGGATTCCGGCCTGTGATGCGATGGCCTCTATTTTCCCGCCGCGGGCGTTCAGGTCTCCGATCACCTCGCCCATGAAAGCCTCCGGCACGAAGACCTCCACGGTCATGATGGGGTCGAGAAGAAAGGGCTTGGCTTCGTTGAGGGCATTTTTGCAGGCGATCGATGCGGCGACCGTATAGGCCAGATCGGTACCGTTCGACTCGCGGTAAGAACCACCGATGACCTCCACGGCGACATCGACCACCGGATAGCCCATCAATATGCCGCTCTCAAACGATTCCCGGACCCCTTTTTCGACGGCCGGCATGAAGTTTTCCGGTATCGTTTCGGCGCCGATGCGCGATGCGTAGCGGGTGCCCGTGCCCCGTGGCAGCGGCGTCAGTCGCACGGCCACCTCGCCGAACTGGCGTTGGCCGGCGATCTCCTTGTCGAAAACCGCACTGGCCTGCGCTGCCGCTTCGACGGACTCCCGGTGCACCACCTGGGGCTTGCCGACATTGACCTTGGTG
The DNA here is from genome assembly GCA_963779885.1 of uncultured delta proteobacterium. Classification (GTDB taxonomy): domain Bacteria; phylum Desulfobacterota; class Desulfobacteria; order Desulfobacterales; family SG8-13; genus JARFQH01. The sequence goes on from CAWAAN010000011.1 coordinate 80,114, forward strand.
TTGAACTCGCGCTGCATCCGGCTGATGATGATTTCGAGATGAAGTTCACCCATGCCGGACAGGATCGTCTGACCGGTATCCTCGTCCTGGCGCACGCGCAGGGTCGGGTCCTCGGCCAAAAATTTTTCCAGCACCTGGGTGATTTTTTCCTGATCGGCGTGGGTCTTCGGCTCGATGGCGATCGATATGACCGGCTCGTAAAACTCGATGCGCTCCAGCAATACCGGGTGTTTGGCCGAGCACAGCGTTTCACCGGTGGAAGACAACTTGAGCCCCACCACGCCGACGATGCTGCCGGCCCCGGCCGCATCGATGCGCTCGCGCTTGTTGGCGTGCATGCGCAATATGCGCGAGAGCTTTTCCGTTTTTTTCAGGGACGGGTTGTAGATATCGTCGCCGGCCTGCAACCGTCCGCTGTAGACACGGACGAAGCACAGTTTGCGGCCTTCCATCATCGCGACCTTGAAGATCAACGCGGCCAGAGGGGCCGCATCGCTGCTGCGGCAGGTGAGGATCTCGTCGGTGTCGGGGTGGACGCCCTTGATTGGCGGAACATCCACCGGGCTGGGCAGGTAGCGGACGATGGCGTCCAGCAGGGGTTGGATGCCCTTGTTCTTCAGGGCCGAGCCGCACAATACCGGCACCAGCTTCAGGGCGCAGGTCGCCCGGCGAATGGCGGCTCGAAGGGCGTCGGCTGAAATCTCGGTATCGGAGAGATAGGCCTCCATGACGGCGTCGTCCTGTTCGGCCACGGCCTCCACCAGGCGCTCGCGGTATTGGCGGACCTGCGCGGCCATCGACGCGGGGATTTCCTCGAGCTGATAGCGGGCTCCCAGCGTTTCGTCGTCCCAGACGATGGTGGTCATGTCGATCAGGTCGATGACCCCCTTGAAATTGTCCTCGCTGCCCACCGGCAGCTGCAGGATGAGCGGATTGGCCAGCAGCTTGGATTTCATCATCGCGACGGCGCCGAAAAAATCCGCGCCGATCCGGTCGAGCTTGTTGACGAAAGCCATCTTGGGCACCTTGTACTTATCCGCCTGGCGCCAGACGGTTTCCGACTGCGGCTCGACGCCGCCCACGGCGCAAAAAACCCCCACGGCGCCGTCGAGAACCCTGAGGGAGCGTTCGACTTCGATGGTGAAATCGACATGACCGGGCGTGTCGATCACCTGGATTTCGGCCTCTTTCCACCGGCAGGTGGTGACGGCCGAGGTGATGGTGATGCCGCGCTCCTGCTCGTCGACCATCCAGTCCATGATGGCCTCGCCGTCATGGACCTCGCCGAGTTTGTGCGACCGGCCGGTGTAATACAGGATCCGTTCGGTCACCGTAGTTTTACCGGCGTCGATGTGGGCGATGATGCCGATGTTGCGGATGCGGTTTATTTTATCTTTTTCACTCATCTTATCAGCGACATGTCGGCCGTGAAGGGCTGGCGGATATCGATGTGGCCGGCCAGGGTCGAAACGTCCCGGCCGCCGACGAGGACCGTCACCGTCGACACTTCCGGCATGTTCAATACCAGTGAATTGACGATTGAATACAGGCTCAGAATTTCGGATTGGCACCCCCCCGGGTGCTGTTCCGCGATGCTTTCGGAGACATCGACATAGGCCCGGTTTCCGGCGGCCAGGTAAAAACCGCGCAGGCGGGTGCCGGGCGGCAGGGTGCGCATCAGGCCGGACTTCGGGCCCTTGATCAAGCCTTCCATAATCGATCTTCCCAGCTCGATTCCATTTTCAGGCGGGGCGAAGATCCGTTCTTCGGCTTGCAGGTAACGTCCGTTTTGATCGGCAAAGTAAAGGTGAACCACCGTGATTGACGGCGGTTCGGCGACTGCAACGGCCGGGTCCGAAACTTCGCCGGGCTGTGCGGCTGACCGGCCGTCGCCCCATGTGAGGGCCAACACGAGCGCGCCGACAAAGCACACCACCGATAACCGACCGCACCGCCGGTGTTCGACATGGGCGCCAACCGACAGTCGCGGGGCTGGAATCGATTTCGCGATTTTCATACCTCAAAACGATTAATAAAAAAACGGCCGACCAAGGGGGTCAGCCGTGCCGATTGATTTCTGGTGGAGCTGAGGGGGATCGAACCCCTGACCTCATGACTGCCAGTCATGCGCTCTCCCAGCTGAGCTACAGCCCCGAAAAACAAACAGGCGCTAAATTAACAAGACGCCAAAAGTGTGTCAACACTTATTTAGCGTGTCCGGAGGATGGTGTTTTCGCGCCGGCGGATGCTGCCTTGGGATTGGGCTGTTGACAAAACCAAGGATTGAAAATATTATTATTTTTAAAACTTGGATCGAAAAGTTACCGGCCAGCGGCCGGAGATAAAAAAATCCACGCCTTATCTATTGACCCTCAACCCGAATTCCCGGATCGATGAAGCCGAATTCCCCATATCCCCATGCCGCTGACAGGCCCCGGGCCCAGGGCTCCCAGGCCGCCTACAAAGAGTTCGACGCCACCGAGCTTTACTGCGCCAACTGTCGGCGTGCCGTTCCGGTCCGCAAGCGGCTGCTGCTGGTTCTGCCCGAAGGCGATAAATATGAATACCTGTGCGCCTTCTGCTCGGCCTCGGTCGGAACGAAGCTCGATCGCAGCGGGCCCCCGCCCGGGATTGTCATGTGACCCCCGCAGGGCCGGTGAGGATTTTTATCCGTGCGCCCCGCGATAAATTCCCGATGATCAAAACAACCACGACACCGGATAGCCAGACATCGAGATCCCGGGTACGCCCGTAAAGAGGGGGGCGAACGGCTGCGCCTGTCGGCACCATCCATCCGCCATGCCGTGAAGAAAGGAAAAAAATGCTCAGTCTCATGCGAAAAAGTGCCGGAAGCTGGATTATCAAGTTCATCCTCGGAGCGGTGATCCTGGCCTTCATCCCATTTGGCTACGGGATCTACCAGGACCGCCGGGATGTCAAGGTGGCGACCGTCAACGGTTCTCCGGTCCGCTTGGAGGAGTACACCCGCCAGTACAACAATCTGGTCGAACAGGTGCGCCGCAATTTCGGCGGATCACTGAACGAGGAGACCCTCAAGGGTTTGCGTTTGAAGGAGCAGGCCCTGAATCAGCTGATTGACCAGAAGTTGATGCTGGCCGAGGCCGAAAAGCTCGGCATCAGCGTCAGTGATCAGGAACTGGCCGAATCGATCTCTAAAATCGATGCCTTCCAAACCGCCGGGGCATTCGATCCGAAACGCTACGAATATGTGCTCAGCCGCCTGCACCTGACGCAGGACGGCTTCGAAGCCGACCAGAAGCAATCGCTTCTGGTCGACAAGCTCAGCCAGTTCGTGACGACCAACGTGAAGGTTTCCGATGCCGAAGCCCTGGACTGGTACAAGTGGAACAACGCCCAGATGAATCTGCGCTACGTGAAGTTTCCAGCCGACCACGTCAAGAACATCGATGCCAGTGCCGAGGAGGTCGGGGCCTACTTCGCGGCGCATAAGGAAACCTATAAAACCGAGGCGGAAATAAAGGCCCGCTATGTCCACGTCGATCCCAAAGACTACGCGCAGCGGGTCGCGCTCACAGATGACGACCTGCGGGCCTATTACGACAACACCCCGGATGAATTTCACACGCCCAAGACGGTGGAAGCCCGGCATATTCTGATCAAAGTCGATCCGCAGGCCGACGAAAAAAATGTGGAGGAAACCCGGCAAAAAGCCCTGCAAGTGCTGGAACTGGCCCGCGAGGGCCAAGATTTCGCGGAGCTGGCCAAAAAATATTCGGAAGGCCCCAGCGCCCAGAACGGGGGCTATCTCGGCGCATTTCGCCAGGACGCCATGGTCAAGCCCTTTGCCGACCAGGCCTTTGCGATGACGGCCGGCGAAATCAGCGAGCCGGTGCGGACCCGATTCGGTTGGCACATCATCAAGGTCGAGAAGGTCAACGAAGAGGGGACGGTCTCCTTCGATGCCGCCCATGAGGATATTCGCCGCAAGCTGACTGACGAACGTGCCAAGGCGCTGGCCAATGAAATTGCGGCCTCGATCTACGACAATTCCTTTCAGGGCGAGGACCTGGTTCGCAATGCGACCGCGCAGAAATTAGACATCGCGGAAACCGGTTTTTTCACTCGGCAAGGACCGGTTGCCGGCATTTCCGACGGTGAAAAATTTGCGGCGGCCGCTTTTGATCTCGCCGTCATGGATATCGGCCCGGTGCTGGAGTTGAGCGACGGCTATTATATTCTGCAGGTGACCGAAAAAAAAGACTCGCAAATACCGGAGCTTGAAGTCGTGGAACCGCGGGTGCGGGCCGATGTGATCAAGGAAAAACAGAAGGCGGCCGCGCGCGCGCAAGCCGAAGCGTTTCTGGCCGCGCTCAAAGAGGGCAAATCGTTGGCCGATGAAAGCGCGCGCCTGAAATTGCCGGTGGAGACCACCGGATATTTTCCGCGTCAGGGGCCCCTGCCTCAAATCGGGTACAGCCAGGAACTCCTGCAGGCAGCCTTTCAGCTCTCGCCCGAAAACCGGTGGCCGCAGCAGGTCTTCGAGGTGGGCGACGGATTTTATGTCGTGGCCTTCGAGGAGCGCCAGGAACCGTCGAGCGCAGAGTTCGAAAAGCAAAAAGCGGACATGAAGCAGAAACTGCGCGAGCAGAAACAATACCGCGCCATCACGGATTGGCTGGCCGAACTCAGAACAAGCGGGCAGGTCACGATCGACAAGAGCTACATTAACTAGCGCGGTGAGCGGGCGTGCTGAGGCGGGGACGGAGCCGGGGTGCGGGAATAGAAAGGGTTCAAGGTTTAGGGTTAACGGTTCAGGGTTGGTGGATGAAAGCGATTCGAGGTTTCGGGTGGCGGCCATTTAGACCATTTATGGGTGAGTGGGAGTGCTGTGGCGGAGCCGGGGTGCGGGTGCGGCCGCAAGACGATTTTAGTTTTTAACCCGGCCGAAATCGTGTAGAATATTATTCATGCCGCCCGATTCACCATAACGCCGCCGGTTGCAAAGGAGCTTTTTTGACATGACGTCCGAAACGAAAGACAAGAGCCGGGTTTTCGCGACCAAAAGGTGTCCGGAATGCTACGCCTATGTCTCGCTGCGGGTGAGTCAATGCCCTTCGTGCAAATCGAAGCTCGGAGAAGTCGATTCCCACGGCATGGCCAAGCGAACGGTGAACTGGTCGGCGTACCTCTCGGCGTTTCTGGCCTTGCTGGCCCTGGGCGTTTATATCTGGTGGGCTTTTTTGCGGTGAACGCAACCCACTGCGCTCCGCAGGCAAACGGAGGGCTCACTCTAAAACAACATCACATTTTAGACGCCGATACATCCCGTCCGACCGCGTTGCGAAAACTCTTAAATATCCAGATATTCCTGCATCTTCACGCCTTGCCGGGCGGGCGTCTCAACGCCAAAGATTGTGAAGTCATTATTTCGTGAACCCTTAACGGTTGCCGGTGCAACGATGCTAAATCTCTCCGATGACGATCGCGCCGCCTTGCTGATACTGGCGCGCAGCGCCATCGCCGCCGAACTGATCGACGGCGCCGCGGTGAAACGACCGGCAAAGGTCTCGGCGGCCCTGAAAGAGAAGTGCGGCTGCTTTGTAACCCTTCACAAGAACGCCGCCTTGCGCGGCTGCATCGGCACCATCGAAGCCAGGCAGTCGCTGCTGTCGGCGGTGGAGGAAAATGCGCGCCACGCGGCCCTCGACGACCCGCGTTTTCCACCGCTGGCGATTGATGAACTGGCGGCGGTCGTTATCGAAATCAGCGTGCTGTCCATGCCGACCGTGCTGGCCTATGCCGATGCCGACGACTTGCTGGATAAGCTTCAGCCGGGGGTTCACGGCCTCATCATTTCCAGGGCCTGGCATTCGGCGACATTTTTGCCGCAAGTCTGGGATCAACTGCCCGCTAAAAAGCCTTTCTTAGAGCACCTGTGTCTCAAAGCCGGTCTGGAAAGAGACTGCTGGAAATCCGGCGACCTGACCATAAAGACTTACACCTCTGCCTATTTTTCCGAATAGTCTTCCAATCGCCCGCTTTTTGCCTGCCGATCTTCGACGTCAAAGGCGCCGGCCGCTGTCCTTATTGTCCCAATCCGGAAATTCGAGACAAACCCTCGATTTTAGGCGAAGACTTTAGTTTGATGGTTGATGTTGCCACCAGGATCCGAGGGGTCCAGGGCCCAAGGATTCAAGGCAAGGCGTTGAAGGGTTTTCTTCACTCGGCCCCTCGGACCCTTGAATTCTTGAACCCCAAGTCTTGCGGCTTTTAGCCGAAGGTAGTTGACTTCTGGCCGCCTCTCTGTCCGGTCTACCATGGGGAAATAGAAGCGCGTTCGATGATCTTGTCCGGCAGCTCGTCGACGAAGCGCGATGGACGGCCGAAATAGAGCCCGGCCCCGCGGTCGAACACCTGGCTCGGGTAGGTGATGAAGAGATTCTCCCTGGCCCGCGTGGCGGCGACATACATCAACCTCAGTTCTTCCTCGAGATCGGCCGGATTGTCGAGCGCCCGCACCGACGGGAAACGGCCGTCCACGGCCCAGATAATGAAAACCGTATGCCACTCGAGGCCTTTGGCGGAGTGAATCGTCGAGAGAACCAGGCGCTCGTCGCCACCGCCCTCGGGCGCCAACAACCCCTCGACGCTGGCGGAGGGCGGTTCCAGGGCCATGTCGGTCAAAAAATTCTCCAGCTCATCGTAGCGGATCATGATGGTCAGCAGTTGTTCCAGATCCTTTACCCGTTTGGGGTGATCGTCGTATTTGCGCTTTAACACCGGAAGATAATACGCCAGGACCGTTTCGCCCAACTCGGTCACGCTCAGTGGCCGGGCATCGATCGCCGCATACAGTTCCACCAGACGCTCGAGCCCCGCGGTTTTCTTGCGCCCGGCGACGGCGGCCGCGATCCCCATGGTACCGCCGCGTTCGGCGGCCAGCGCTTCGTAGATGTCATGGGCGGATTTTGGCCCGATATTCTCCAGCAGCAGCAGCAGGCGGTACCAGCTGATTCTGTCGTAAGGATTGTGGACCACGCGCATATGGGCCAGAAGGTCTTTGATATGGGCCGATTCCATGAACTTGAACCCGCCGACCTTGACATAGGGCATCTGCGCGCGCGCCAGCTCGATCTCCAGATCGAAGGAGTGAAAACTGGCGCGGAACAAAACGGCAATTTGATTCAGGGCCACGCCCGTGGCGACGATGTCGTAAATTCTTTCGATGACATAGCGCGACTGATTGTTTTCGCTGACCGTGTCTACCAGCCGGGGCCGGCTGCCGCCCGTGCGGCGGGTGAACAGTTTTTTTTCGTACTTTTCGACCGCACGGTCGATGACGGCATTGGTCAGGGAAAGGATCGGCTGGACGCTGCGATAATTTTCTTCCAGACCGATGACGGTGGCCCCTGAAAAGATCCGGGGAAAGTCGATGATATTCTTGAAATTGGCACCCCGGAAAGCATAAATGCTTTGGGAATCGTCGCCCACGGCCATCACGTTCCAATTGCGGTTTGCGAGGTGGTAGAGAATCTCGGCCTGCAGGTAATTGGTATCCTGATACTCGTCGACCATGATGTAGCGGTAGGCCGCAGAAAGACTCTGGCGGATATCGGCCCGGTCCCGCAGCAAGCGGTAAAGATAGACCAGAAGATCGTCGTAGTCGAGGAAGTTGAGCTGCCGCTTGCGTTCGGTGTACAGGGTGAAAAGCCCCGTTATGTCCTCCGCGGCCGAGCTGAAGTGGGAGTAGTCGTTGAACACGACCTCATCGATACTCAGGTTCTTGTTGACCGACCGGCTAAAAATATTGGCGAGGGTCTGATTGCGCGGAAAAGCCTGCTTCTTGCCGCCCAGGCCGAGGTCTTTTCTGAGCATTCCGATCAGGCTTTCCGCGTCCACCCGGTCCATGATGGAGAACCCGGGGTCGAAGCCGCACGCAGCGGCATATCGGCGCAAGATGGCGTTGGCGAATGAGTGAAAGGTGCCGCCGGAAACCTTTTCACACCGGTCGTCGAGCAGCCGGCAGGCGCGCATGAGCATTTCGGCCGAGGCCTTGCGGGTAAAGGTCAGAAGAAGAATGGCCGGCGGCGGAACACCGGCTTCGACCAGGCGTGCGACGCGGTAGGTCAGGGTCCTGGTCTTGCCGCTGCCGGCACCGGCAATAACCAGCAGCGGTCCATCGTCGAACATCACTGCCTCGAGTTGGGCGGCGTTGAGTTCTTTTTGGTAATCGATGACATTTCGTTGTGGAGTCATAGGGTTCGATCAACTTCCTCTTAAGACGGCCGGCCGGACTGAAGCGGCCCCGTACGGCGCGGCCCAAAGCGGTCCCCCCGCCGGCCGGCATCATGTTATAGTATGGGCCTGAAGCCGGCAGCTTATATCTGCGGGCGGCCCCGGAGACAGGCTGGCGAACGCCCGGAATTCAACCCCAAATCAGGAAAAAAAGCAGCGCGTGAGCCGGTTTCTGGCCAGTGGATTTCTCAATAGCACGGACCACGGGCATTGTACAGCACGAGGGCTTCGGGGTTCCCCGGCGCTTTGCCGAAAACTTCTTGCTTGCCGCCGGTTTCGGCAAAATGATGCGAATTGCTGTCAGTAATTCGTTATTACGTTGAAATAATTGTTGAAAGCTTCTTTTTAATTGTTGACATTTACTCAAGTCGCTATATACTGCTGTGAAGCAAAACCGGGATTTTGCCAAAAAAACTATTTCAACAGGGAGGAACGAAGACATGACCCAGGAAAGCAACCAGCTGAAGAGTATCGCCAAACACCTCGCCACCCTCTCGAAACAGGTAGAAAAGCTTTCGAAACAAGTCGACAAGGGTCGCGCGGCAAATAAAACAGCGGCGAAGAGCACGGTGAGGAAGTCGAAAGCCAAATCCCTGCCCAAGTCCAAATCCAAGGCCACGCCTAAAGCAGCCGCCCCCGCCCGCAAGGCCAAACCGGCCAGTGAAGACAAGGGCGCCACAGTTCTCAAGTCGGTTTTCGACGTCATCAAAAAGAGCAAAAAAGGAATTTCCATCGCTCAGCTGAAAGAAAAAACGGATTTGAACCCACGTCAGCTCAGCAATGCCCTCTACAAGCTGACCAAAAAGGGATCGATCAAGTCGATGTCCCGCGGAATATACACCAAAGCCTGATTTATTCTGGCGCCAATCGCGTATTTCTTGAAGGTCGGGAAACGGGTGTTTGGTTTTCGGCCGGGATGGTGGTGCGCCCATTCGACCTCAAATGGCGCTGAAAATATAGGCTTAAAGATAAAGTTTTTGGCAAGGCCAGCGGGAGGTGGCTGTAGGGTCATACACCGCCGACCGATAACCCCGCCAAAAACTTTATCTTGAAGATTGTGGTATCGAAAGTCTTCGGTTTGCCGCCGGTCCCCGCCGGCGCGCACTAAAGACTTTTTTTGTTTTAGTCCCCCGAATGACCGGCTGCCTTAATTTAATCCCGTTTTTTATCAATGACCCTCGGCCGGGCCCCTTCCGGACTTTCGACGGGCGCGATCCGCCCGGTCGCCCCGCTTTCCCGTTGCAATGACCGCTGCAATTTTGTATGAAGCCAGTTTCGAGTTTGAAAAGACCTCTGGCGGAAAGGAAATCTGATGAACAACCGGGAGATTCCAGATGGTGCTTCGAAACCGCATGGACTCTGGGGTTTTTTTGCTTCCGTAAAGCTGACCGTGGTGCTGCTGATGACGTTGGCGGCCACGTCCATCATCGGTACCCTCGTGCCTCAAAATGAAAGCCCGGAGAATTACCGTCGGGCCTTCGGCGATTTTTTTTACCGTTTGTTCGAGACCCTCGACGTTTTTGACATGTACCATTCCTGGTGGTTCCAGCTGCTATTGCTGCTGCTGACGGTCAACATCATCGTGTGTTCGCTGCACCGTTTTTCCGCCACCTGGAAAATTGTATTCGTCAAACAGCCGCCGGTCAATTTCTCGCGCTTCCGCCAAGATAAACACCGGATCAGTCGCAAGGACCCGCGGGCGGTCGAGGAGTTGAGGCCGGTCATCGAAGGCTTCGTGGCCAAGAAGTTCAAATATCATCGCTGCGATACGGTGGCGGACGGTTTTTTTTGCTTTGCGGAGAAATGGCGCTGGACCAGGCTCGGAGTCTATATTGTTCACGCCAGCGTTGTCATACTGCTGATCGGGGGGCTGCTCGGTTCCCTTTTCGGTTTCGAGGCCTTCGTCAACATCGCCGAGGGAGAGACGACCCGCACGGTTCTGCTCAGGAATACGGGCAAGCCGGTTGACCTGGGCTTCGATATCCGCTGCGAGGATTTCGATGTCAGTTTCTATCCCTCCGGCATGCCCAAGGAATATCGCAGCCGGCTGTCGATCGTCGAAAACGGCCGCATGGTCGCGCAAAAAGATGTCCTGGTCAACCATCCGCTGCGCTACAAGGGGATCAATTTTTATCAGTCCAGCTACGGGGAATTGCCGCCTGAGCTTCAGATGAGCGCCGCACCCGAGGAGATCGCACTGAATTTCACCAGCAAGGAAACCGGCATGGTCTATAATAAGAAGGTGCATATCGGCGAGCCGGTCGCCATTCCCGAGGACCTCGGGCGATTCGAAATTACGGAATTCAAGGCCGCCTTTGACTTTCGCGGCCGGCAGCTCGGTCCGACTCTTTTCGGCCGGCTGACCCAGAAAAACGGTGCGGTGGTCGACGTGATTCTGCCGTTCAAATTCCCCAATTTCGACCGCATGAGCGCCATGATCAATCCCCAGCGAAGCGATGCGGTCCTGATAGCGCTCGATGAGACGACGGTTTCGCCGGGGCCTCAAACCAAAAGGTACTACACCGGACTGCAGGTCACGAGGGATCCGGGGGTCTGGGTCGTTTACTCGGGCTTTGTATTGATGATCATCGGGTGCATCATCACTTTTTTCATGTCTCACCAGAGGGTGGGGATCGAGGTGGTGCGCGACGGCCGGCAGAGCCTTGTGTCGGCCGCGGGGGTCGCCAACAAGAACAAGCTCGGCCTGCGCCGGAAAGTCGTGGACATTCTCGATCACCTGCTCGAAAACGGAGACGGACCCGGGCACCCGGCGGCCGCGGCCGACCGGAACACCGCAAAGGATGACCAATGAACAGCTCCCTGACACTTTCCATCACCACTTTCGTGTACGGCTTTTCCGCTTTTCTGTATATCCTGGCCCTGGTATTCAAGCGTCGAACGCCGGGGGTGCTGGCGACCTGGGTGGCCCTTCTGGGGCTGATCGGCAATACGGCCGGTATTGCCATGCGCTGGGCGGAGTCCTACCGGATGGGGTTCGGACATGCCCCCTTGTCGAACCTCTATGAATCGCTGGTCTTTTTTGCCTGGACGATCACCCTGCTCTATCTGTTCATCGAGCGCCGCTACGGGAACCGCGTCATCGGGGCCTTCACCATGCCGCTGGCCTTTCTGGCGATGGCCTACGCCTCCCTGTCCCCAAATGTCAGCGACCGCATCCAGCCTCTGTTGCCGGCCCTGAAAAGCAACTGGCTGATCGCGCATGTGATCACCTGTTTTATCGGCTACGCCGCCTTTGCCGTCGCGTTCGGCCTGAGCATCATGTATCTCGTGCGCCAACGCCAACCGGAGGGCAGGGATTCGCTGTTCGACCGTTTCCCCAAACCGGCGGTGATCGACGATTTGACCCACCAAATGATCGTGTTCGGATTCCTTTTCCTGTCGGTCGGTATCATTTCGGGCGCCGTGTGGGCCAATTCCGCCTGGGGCCGTTACTGGGGCTGGGATCCCAAGGAGACCTGGTCGCTGATCACCTGGTTCATCTATGCCACACTGCTGCATGCCAAGCTGATGCGCGGCTGGCACGGCCGACGCATCGCCTATCTCTCGCTGATCGGATTTGCCGCCGTGCTGTTCACCTATTTCGGCGTCAATCTGCTTCCCGGATTGCACAGTTACGGGGCCATGGGACAATGATTTTCGCTTGACAAAGGGGGACTCGCACGGTACACAACCCAAAATTTTGCCCCCCGGTTATCAGTACTGCCGGGTGCGTCGGGCAGCCATTTTACACCGTCAGGCCGTGACACTTCCACTCATTCATAGACGGAGTCTTCATGAGTACAGCAGACGATCTTGACAGGACGGAATCGAAAAATGCAGCCGACGAGGCCGTGCCAGCGGCGTCTTCGGGTGGTGGAGACAAAAAACAGGATGGATCCGGTGCTTCGATCATCCTGTTTTTTATTGTCGGCCTCGTCGCCAGCCTGGTCGTCGGGTGGGTGGTCTTTCCCAAGCTCCTCTACTCTCAGAAGGAGCAGCCGGTCGCCTTCAACCATGCGCTGCACAACGAACTGGTCGATGCGGGCTGCGAGAGCTGTCATTTCTTCCGCGAGGACGGCAGCTACGCCGGGGCGCCGAAGCTGGCGCAGTGCAGCGAGTGTCACGAAGAGGTGCAGGGCGACAGCGAGGCCGAGAAATATTTCGTCACCGAGTTTGTTCAGAAAGGTCGCGAGGTTCCCTGGCTGATCTACTCGAAACAGCCGCCGTGCGTTTTTTTCTCGCATGCCGCCCACGTCAAGAAGGCCGGCATGGACTGCGTCACCTGCCACGGTCACATCGGCGAAAGCGAAGAATTGAAGCCCTATCAATCCAACCGGATCAGTCGCTACAGTCGCGATATATGGGGGCACAACATTGCCGGAATCAAACGCAACAGCTGGGACCGCATGAAAATGGACGACTGCTCCCGGTGCCACGTGCGCGAAAACGTCAGCCAGGGCAGCGTTCAGACCCACCGGGGCGGCTGCTTCGTGTGCCACAAATAAAACGGCGCGCCGGTGCCGCGCATGACAGCGGCAGCAGGATTGGTTCAGGTGAAAAATTTGCAGCTTGCTCAGGCATAAGGGGAAGAATCGATGAAGATTGACAGAAGAAGTTTCTTGTCGTTTCTAATCGGTGGTGCGGCAGGGACGGCACTGTCGCCGCTGCCCTGGAAACTGACCGACGATGTCGCCATATGGACCCAGATGTGGCCCTGGGTGCCGGTCCCCGAGAAGGGCGAGGTCACGCATGTCACCTCCGCGTGCACCCTGTGTCCGGGTGGTTGCGGCATCAGCGTCCGCAAGGTCGAGGATCGGGTGGTCAAGATCGAAGGCCTGAAAGGACATCCGATCAACGACGGCGGTCTGTGCACCTTGGGTCTGGCCGGAGCCCAGCTGCTCTGCGGGCCGCAGCGGGTCAAGGGCCCCATGAAAAAAGTCGACGGCCGTTTCGTCGAGGTCTCGTGGGACGAAGCCCTGGGCGAGATCTCCGCCCGTCTGAAGGACCTCAGGCAAGGCGGAGAGTCGCACCGCGTCGCCTGCATCGCCGACGCCGATCGCGGCACGGTACCGGAGTTGTTGCTCCGGTTTTTAACCGTATACGGATCGCCGCAGTTTTTTCGCGTGCCGTCCATCCAGGACACCTACGAACTGGCGCTGTATCTGATGCAGGGGGTTCGCGCCACGGCCGGATTCGACCTGGAAAACGCCGACTTTGTCCTGAGCTTCGGCAGCGGCCTGCTCGACGGCTGGGGCACACCGGTCCATATTTTTCAGGCCCGCAGCCGCTGGTGCGAGAACGGCGGCAAACTTGTCCAGATCGAACCACGCCAGTCGCGCACCGCGGCCAAAGCCGACACCTGGATCCCTGTCAACCCCGGCAGCGAAGGCGTGCTGGCCCTGAGTATGGCCGGCGTGATCGTCAAGGAATCCCTCTACAACGCCGATTTTGTCAAAACACAGTCGAGCGGATTCGATGCGTGGCGGCGGGTTACCGCGGCCTACGATCCCGAGAGCGCGGCGAAGCTCACGGGGATCGAGCCGACGACCATCGTCAAACTGGCCAGGGAATTTGCCGGCGCCCGTCGTCCCGTGGCCGTCTGCGGGCGCGGCAAGGGGCAGATTCCCGGCAGCCTGCAGGAGGTGATGGCCGTCCATGCCCTCAATGCCCTGGTCGGTGCTATCGGCCGGCAGGGCGGGGTTTGCGCGGTCCCCGAGGCGGACTACATCGATTGGCCGGAACCGGAAATGGATGCCGTCGCCGCGGCCGGCATGCAGCAGGAGCGCATCGATCAAGCCGGCAGCCGCTCCTATCCGCACGCCCGTTATCTGCTCAATCGACTGCCGGAAACCGTCAATTCGAGCACCGAATCGCCGATACAGGTCCTTTTCGTCGCCAACGCCAACCCCTGTTTTTCACAGCCGAACAACCAGGCTTTCATCGATGCCGTCAAGAAGATCCCCCTGGTCGTGAGTTTTTCGGCCTACCGTGGGGAGACGGCCGAGATGTCCGATTTCATTCTGCCGAGCCCCAGTTACCTCGAACAATATGAAGACCGGCCGATTGCCGCCGGTTATTCCCGACCGCTGGTCAACCTGACCCGGCCCGTGGTCAAGCCGCTGTTCAACACGCGGCCCATCGGGGATATCGTGATCGAACTGGCGCGGCTGCAGGGGGGAACGGTCGCCGCGGCCTTCCCGTGGGAGGACTACCAGACCTGCCTGAAAGAGACCCTCGGCGACATGTGGGCCATTCTCGACGAAAAGGGCTACTGGTCCGAGGAGGCCTCCGGCCCCGCCGGACCTGCCCCGATCTTTGAAACAAAATCCGCGCGCTTCGAATTCACCAATGCCGAGATCGATGCACTGGCCCCCTTTGCACCCGTCGCACCGCAAGGCGATAAAGCGGCCCTGCCCTTGATACTGGTTCCGTACGAGACGATGCAACTCTGGAATGGCTATATCGGCGATCCGCCGTTTGTCATCAAGATCGTTCCCGACACGGTGTTAACCGGAAACGACGTTTACATCGAGGTCAATCCGATCACCGCCGAAAAATTGGGGCTGCGGGAAGGGCAGACCGCCCGACTGGCGACCCCATACGGCTCGGCCGGCGTGCGGGTGCATCTGTTCGATGGTATCATGCCGGGAGTGGTGGCGTTACCCAGGGGACTGGGCCACACGGCGCACAGCAAGTTTCTGGCCGGCAAGGGCGTCAACGTCAATGCCCTGATCGGGTCCGTTGAAGATGCCGCCAGCGGTTACGATGCCGCCTGGGGCATCATGGCCAAACTCGACAAAGCCTAAAAGGGGCCGTCCGGCGCCGGTCGGTGCCACTTAGCGGCATTTTACCATTTCACCCCGGCGATGAGGTTTAGATGAAAGTAGAAAAAGCCCACAAATTCGGAATGGTCATCGATCTGGACAAGTGCACGGGATGCGGATCCTGCATGGTCGCCTGCATGGCCGAAAACAATGTCCCGTTCCGGGAAGACGAAACCGATAAACTGATCAGTATCACGTGGATGCGCGTCTACAAGCTGAGCAACAACAAACCTTTTCCGGAAGCGGAAAGCAGTTATTTGCCGCGTCCCTGCCAGCACTGCGAAGGCCACCACGGGCACTCGCCCTGCGTGTCGGTCTGCCCGGCGACGGCCACGGACTACGATGCCCACACCGGCATCGTCAGCCAGATTCCCACCCGCTGTTTCGGTTGCCGGTACTGCATGGCGGCCTGCCCGTATCACGTCCGGCAGTTCAACTGGTATGATCCGGTATGGCCGGATGGAATGGAAAAAACCCTGAACCCGGACGTGTCGGTGCGCATGCGCGGGGTGGTCGAAAAATGCAGCTTCTGTTTTCACCGCTATCAGCAGGCCAAGATGCGTGCCACCGCCAACGGCGAGGAGCACCTGGCGGAGGACGACTACCAGACGGCCTGTACCCAGGCCTGCCCGGCCAAGGCCATTGTCTTCGGCGATTTGAACAACCCGGATCACAAGGTTCATCAGCTGGCGCAGCCCGACAACCACAACGGGGGCAAACCTCAGGCCAAAAACGTGTTTCGACTATTGGAGAAACTGGGAACCAACCCGAAAGTTTATTACCACTCCAGCAAGGAATGGGTCCGGCGCCTGGGGGACAATTACTTGCCGGGACACGACAAGGCCTGATCGGGATTTTTCCGCGGTTGGCCCGAAATCGCCGAAGTAGTTTTTATTGGCTTTAAGATAAAGGTTTTGGCAAGGCCCGAGGAAGGAGGCAGTATTGTCATACGCCGACGACCGATAACACCGTCAAATTCTTTATCCTAAAGCCTATAAAAGCCACCCAAAAATCGGGCCGAAATAAAATACGGTTCAACGAAAAGACACCGAGGAGCATGGGACTTATGGACACTGCATTGATGCCGAAGGGAGTAACCCGCTGTCCAATATGGAAATTCATGGCCGGTCTGACACCGGTCATCCTGGTTCTGTTGTGGGGCGTATACGCCATGTTGCTCTGCTGGTTGAAGGGCCTCAATCAGACCAACATGAACAACGCTTACGGTTTCGCCCTCTGGATCTGGGCCGATCTGGCCGTTATCGCTCTCGGCGGCGGCGCGTTTTTCAGCGGGTTTTTGAAATATCTCGTCGGCAAGGACGAACTGAAGAACATCATCAACTTCGCGGTCCTGATCGGCTTCATCTGTTACAGCTCGGCTCTGTTGATTCTGGCCATCGATATCGGGCAGCCATTACGGGGCTGGTTCATATTCTGGCATGCCAACGTGCATTCGATGCTGACCGAGGTGGCCTTTTGTCTGACCTGTTACTTTTTCGTTCTGAGTATCGAATACATTCCGCTGGTGCTCGAAAATCGTCAGCTCGACCGGGTCCCTTTCTTTCACAATCTCAGCCACAACATGCACGAGATCATGGCGATCTTTGCGGCCACCGGCGCCTTCCTGTCCTTTTTCCACCAGGGATCGCTGGGCGGCGTGGCCGGCGTACTTTTCGGGCGCCCGTTCGGGTTCAGGGAGCATATCCTCATCTGGCCGTTCACCTTTTTTCTCTTTACCTGGTCCGCGGCGGCTTACGGACCGGCATTCACCATTATGCTCACCAAGATTACGGAGGCCGTGACCGGTAAAAAACTGGTCAAGGACAACGTGATCTGGTTGCTGGCCAAGATATCGGGCTGGATGATGCTGACCTACTGCATCGCCAAAACCGCCGACACCATTTACTGGGCTCTCGTTACCGCACCGGCCAAAGGCTTCGTGCTGAGCGATTTTTACACCAACAACGGACTGTACGGTTACTGGATCCTGGTGCTCGAAGTCGTTATCTGCGGCTGGCTGCCGGCCGTGCTGCTGGTCTTCAGGAAAACCCGTGAAAACAACAAACTTCTCTGGATGGCCGTGATTCTGGCCGTGATCGGCGTCAGCCTCAACCGCTGGGTGATGGTGCTTCAGGTGCTGGCCGTGCCGGTAATGCCCTTCATCAAATGGGTCCTGTATTACCCGAGTTGGCAGGAAGTCGCCACCACGCTCCTGCCGGTGGCCTACGGCATCATCCTGGCGTCGCTCTCCTACCGCTACCTGCCGGTTTTCCCTCAGGAAGCGGAACTCAACCCCATCGCGCCGCCGGTGGGAGTGATCGCCCCACCCGAAAGCGAAGCCCCGTTGGCGACCAAGGCCCCGGAAGGTGACTTGCAGCCGGCATAGGCATAAATCGAGAGGCACAGGAGGAAAAGGTCATGTTACCGTTTAGTTTCGAATGGATTTGGGATATGGGGCACATGGTATTTCACGGGGGCCTGTGGTATGCGCTGACGATCATCGGACTCGGCATGACGTACTGCGTCATCAAGGCCGCCATCGACACCGGCAAGGGAAAGGGCAGCCACCATCACTGATGTTCAAATTGTGAAATTAATTGTTTTTTTAAGCGCTTGCCCTTAATACGATGTTAAGGGGTAAGCGCTTTTTTTTACTGTTCATTTAGGTCGAAAATAGTTCGAGGCATAAATTTTTCGGAGAAAAATTTATTCGGGGAAAAATTTATATGGATAAAATCGTCGTTGAAGGCGGCAGACCATTGAATGGTGAGGTCCGGATCAGCGGGGCCAAAAATGCCGCTCTGCCGGTTCTCGTGGCGGCTCTCCTGACCGACGGCTGGAACACGTACACCAACGTGCCGGACCTGAAAGACATCGACAGTACCGGTCAACTGCTGACCCATCTCGGTGCCAGGGTCGAGCGGTCGGACGACACCGTGCGGATCAACGCCGGCGGGCTCAACAATGCCGAGGCCCCCTATGATATCGTGCGCAAGATGCGGGCCTCGATCCTGGTTCTGGGACCGCTGGTGGCCCGTCTGAAGCGCGCCCGGGTATCGCTGCCGGGCGGGTGCGCCATCGGGGCCCGGCCGATCAACCTGCACCTGAAGGGCCTGGCCGCCCTGGGGGCCGCCATCGAACTGAACCATGGGTATGTCGAGGCCCGGGCCGATCGCCTGAGGGGGGCCCAAATTTATTTTGACCTGCCCACGGTCACGGGCACGGAAAACCTCATGATGACGGCCGTTCTGGCCGACGGCACCACGGTTCTGCGCAATGCGGCGCGCGAGCCCGAAATCGTGGCGCTGGCAGCGCTGCTGACCGGGATGGGCGCCCGCATCGAGGGGGCCGGGACCTCGGTCGTGACCATCCGCGGGGTCGACGCCCTCAATCCGACAACCTTCACCGTCATCCCGGACCGGATCGAAGCCGGCACTTTCATGGTGGCCGCGGCCCTGACGCGCGGGCAGGTCACCCTGCGCGGCTGCGACCCCTCGCACCTCGAGGCCTGCATCGACAAATTGAAGCTGGCCGGGGCCCGGATCAGCATCCAGGGCGAGAGCCTGACGGTTGTCGGCGGCGAAGCCTTCAACAGCGTGGACGTCAGGACCCAGCCCTATCCCGGTTTTCCGACCGACATGCAGGCCCAGTTCATGGTGCTGATGTCGGTGGCCAATGGCTTGAGCGTCATTTCGGAAACCATTTTTGAAAACCGCTTCATCCATGTCAGTGAACTGCGGCGCCTGGGGGCCGATATCCGCGTCACCGGCAACACGGCGGTCGTGCGCGGGGTGTCGCACCTGTCGGCCGCGCCGGTAATGGCCACCGATCTGAGGGCCAGCGCCTCCCTGATCCTGGCCGGGCTGGTGGCCCGGGGCTCGACCGAGGTCAGCCGGGTATACCACCTGGACCGCGGCTACCAGGCCATCGAAAAAAAATTCGCCGCGCTCGGGGCCGCCGTCAGACGGCTGCCGGCGTAGTGGCCATTTTGGATGTATATGCACGGCCACTGATGCCGCTGGTGATGGCGTTTATGGCCGGCATTTTCGCGGGGCTTTATCGGCCGGGCCTGGGAGCAGCGGTTTTCTGCGGTCTCGCGGCGGCTGGCGGGTTTATGGGGTTTGACCTGCTGCGCCGCAAAAACCCGCGTCTGGCACCGCTGCTGATGTTCCTTTTTCTCGGCTACCTCTCGTTGCAACCCTGGACGGCCCCTGACTTTCCGCCGCGGCACATCGTTCATTTTACCGGTCAACAAACCTGGCGCGTCACCGGGACGGTGACCTCGCAACCGATTCCGCGGGCCAACCGCCAGAGTTTCCTGATGGCGGTCGACCACCTGGAGGCCGCCGGTGACTTGCGGCCGGCAACCGGCCGGCTGCGCGTCACCGCCCTTGGAACCACCGCCGGGTTTGACCGCGGCGACCGAATTTCCTTCGAAGGCCGACTGCGCCAACCGCGGAACTTTCACAATCCGGGCGGCTTCGATTACGAGCGCTATTTGGCGTTTCAGAAAGTCTGGGCGACGAGCTTTTGTGACCTCGACGCCGTGGTCCTTGTGGACAAGGGCCCCCGCAGCGGCGTGACGTATCACATCGACCGGATGCGCGCGCGTATCCGCGATCTCATCGACACGACCCCTGCCGGCGAGCACCGCGGCGTGCTGGCCGCGCTTCTTCTCGGGGACAGGGGGCAACTGGCGCCGG
Organism: uncultured delta proteobacterium; assembly: GCA_963779885.1. Taxonomy (GTDB): domain Bacteria; phylum Desulfobacterota; class Desulfobacteria; order Desulfobacterales; family SG8-13; genus JARFQH01. The sequence continues at coordinate 99,918 of CAWAAN010000011.1, forward strand.
CAACGACCGCCGCCTTTCAGCGGGTGGGCATCGGCCATCTCCTGGCCATATCCGGGTTGCACATCGGCATCGTCGCAGCAACGGCGTTTTTTATCTTGACCCGCCTCCTGGCCCGTATTCCCTGGTTTCTCTGGAACGCCGCGACCCGCAAAGGGGCGGCGTTAGGGACGTTTTTCCCCGTTCTGGCCTATGCCATTTTGGCCGGCATGTCGCCCTCGACCCAGAGGGCGCTGGCCATGGTCGCATTTTTCCTGGCGACCATTCTGCTGGGACGGGACCAGGACCTTCCGAACACACTGGCGGTTGCGGCGCTGGCGATCCTCGTGGCCTTTCCGCCGGTCTTTTTCTCCGCCTCCTTTCAGCTCTCCTTTGCCGCCGTCGCGGCCATCATCGTCGGCGTGTCACGGTTGTCGCCGGCACCGCTGCCGGCGGCCGCGCCGCCGACCGCGCGGCTTATCAGAAAGGCGACGCTGTTTGCCCTCGTGTCGGTCTGGGCCACGCTGGGGACTCTGCCGCTGACAATGACTTATTTCAACCAGGTATCGCTGATCGGCATCCCGGCCAACTGCCTCTTTGTGCCCCTCATCGGTTTTTTCGTCGTGCCGGCGGCATTGCTGGCGGCTTTTTTGCTGCCCTTCAGCCCGAGTGTGGCCGCAGCGGTGTTGCATCCGGCCGCCGCCGTTCTGGCGCAGAGCCTCAAGCTGGTGACCCTGGCGGCGCAGCTGCCCTTTGCGGCCGTTCGCACCGTCACGCCGTCGCTATTCGAGATCGCCGGCTATTACGTGCTGGCGGCCCTCCTCGTGAGCCTTGTCGCCCGGCGCGGGTCTCCGGCGATAGTGACAGCGGGAGGAGTCGATTCGGCCGCGGATGGAGCCGTCGGCACCGTCAGCCATATCGGATGGACACGGCCGGTCAGGATCGCCCTGCTGCTGGTGCTGTGCGCCACGGCCGCCGACCTGGGCTACTGGGCATATCAGCGGTTCGGGCGGCAGGACCTGCGGGCGACCGCCCTGGATGTGGGGCAGGGCAGCGCGACCTTGATCGAGTTGCCCGGAGGAGACTGCATGCTGGTCGACGGCGGCGGGTATCCGGACAACGCCGTCTTCGATGTCGGCGCCCGTATCGTCGCCCCGTTATTGTGGCACAAGAAGATCAGGACCATCGAGACCCTGGTCCTGACACACCCCAACAGCGATCATCTCAACGGCTTGATTTATATCGCCGAGAATTTCAACGTGCAGACCATCTGGACCAACGGCGAGCCGGCGGATACGCTCGGATACCGGCGGCTGATGGCCGCCATTGACAAAGAAGGCATCGCCCACCCCGCCTTTGGCCGGCTCGATCGGCAGGTGGACATCGGCGGGGTGAACATCGAAATCCTCAACCCGCCGGCTGATTTTATAGAGCGCCGCACCGCCGAGCCCTGGCGCGATCTTAACAACAACTCTTTGGTCGTTCGGTTGACCCAAGGTGCGATATCCCTTCTTATGTGCGGCGACATCGCGGCCGGTGCCGAAAAAGAACTCGTTTCGACCGCCGGCGACAGGTTGAAAACCACGGTTCTGTTCGTTCCCCATCACGGCAGTAAATCATCGAGCAGCGCCGATTTTGTCAGCGCCGCCGCTCCCCGGATCGGCATCGTTTCGGCGGGGTGGCAAAACCGCTACCACTTCCCCCACGCCACGGTCCTGAAGCGCTACCGGCAGGCCAAAACGCGGCTGTTGCGAACGGACCGCGACGGCGCCGTGGCGGTCGTCACCGACGGGCGCCGGTTATCCATCCGCACAACACTTGCGGGCCGGCAAGACGACCCGCAACGAGCGTCCGGCCTGCAGGACTAAACAAATTCACGATTTTAAGGGGCTGCTGCGGCCCCAAGGCGAGGTGGGCAGCAAGAAGCGGGTGTTTCCGGGCTTCACTGCGGCGGTCGGTTGTCTGATGGGGTTACGGCAAAGAACTTCCTTGGAGCCGACACCATATTTTCGGCGGGACAGCGGGTGACGAATACGAGGCGCGGTCACTCTTCTATGGTGTTGTAATAGTTTTCGAGCCTGATTTTTTCTTCCTCGTTCAGCAGTCCGAAATCGACCAGTACATCACCGATGCCGTCATCGCGCAGCATATCGATCTTGATAATGTCGCCGGGTTCCCGATTGGTGACGTTGTAAAAGGTGTATTCATAGGTCAGTTCGGGTTTTTTCAAAAATTTGAATTCTTTGTTGTTGATAACGATGTGATGGCTCGCCATAAAGTAGGCGACAAAAATAAGCATGCCGCTGACCAGATACCGTTTAATTCTGTAAGTCATCGACGGCGTCCTCCTGTCTTTCCAGCGCTCTGAAGTTTTTTTTTGGACCGGGGCCGGTTGTTTCCGTTGGTTTAAAAACTATTTTACCACTGTTGGCCTTTTCGGGTCAAATTGCGGCCCGCGATGATCGTTGGGGGACCGGGTCGACCAACGCTCTTTGGTCGCTGCCCGCGAGGATGACGCGGGCGGTCGACGCCGTCGTTGTGGTGGATTTGCCGGTGGCTTCTCGCTGTCTTTTTGAATGAGAATTCATAGTGATATAAAGACCGTAGTCCGGTTGAATAGGAGTTGGCGTTTGAATCGCCGGTGCCGGTATGGAAATGCTTTTAGTGTAAATATAAAGCGTTGTGGTTCATTTGATTTTTTGGCTTTTTTCTTGACAGAGGCGGCCGGGATTTGTTAGATGAATGAGTATTCATTCATTTTAATCGACGGAAGGACACCCATCATGAAAAAGATCAGAAAGGCGGCGGTGATCGGCTCCGGTGTCATGGGCGGCGGCATCGCCGGCCTGCTGGCCAGTGCCGGCGTGCAAACGCTGATGCTGGACATCGTGCCTCCGGACTTGAGCGATGACATGAAAAATGACCCGAAGTCGCGCAATCGCATCGTCAGGCAGGGGCTGGACAATCTGCTCAAAGCCAGTCCGGCCTTACTCATGCACCCGCAGGACGCCGAACGAATCAAAATCGGCAATATCGAGGATGACTTCGAAAAGCTGGCCGATTGCGACTGGATCATCGAAGTCGTCGTGGAAAACCTGAAGGTCAAACAGGACCTGTTGAAAAAAATCGAAAAGGTCCGGCGGCCGGGCACGATCGTCACGACGAACACCTCCGGAATTCCGCTCAAGGCCATGAGCGAGGGGTTGAGCCTGGAATTCCGGCAGCATTTTCTGGGTGCCCATTTTTTCAATCCCGTGCGCTACATGCGGTTACTGGAACTCATTCCCGGCGAGGACACCGCGCCCGAGCTGCTTGAGTTTGTCGCCGCCTATGGTGAAAAGATCCTCGGCAAGGGGATCGTGTGGGCCAAGGACACGCCCAACTTCGTCGGCAATCGCATCGGCGTTCAGGGCATCGTCAAGGCCATGCAGCTGATGCGCGAAGACGGGTTGTCGATTCCGGCCGTCGATGCCGTGTTCGGCCCGGTCATGGGACGGCCCAAGACCGCCATGTTCAAAACCGCCGACCTGGTGGGCCTGGACGTGCTGGCCCACGTGGCCCGCAACACCTACGAGCTGGTGCCGGACGACGAGGACCGCGACAGTTACGTGATGCCCGAGTTTGTTCAGGCCATGATCGATAAAAAGCTGCTGGGAAAAAAAAGCCAGAGCGGATTCTACAAAACCGATCTGACGCCCGAGTGGCAAAAAGTGCGCAAGGTGATCGATCCGGATACTTTGACCTACAGCCAGTATGAGACGCCGTCCTATCCCTGCCTGGAAAATGCGAGGCAAGCCGGGAGCCTGGCGGAAAAAATGCGCGCCGTGGTGTACGGCGACGATAAACTGGCGCGCTTCGCCTGGAAAGCCCTCGCGAATAACCTGATCTACGCCGCCAACCGCATCCCGGAAATATCCGATACCATCGTGGATATCGACAATGCCATGAAGTGGGGATTCAATTTCGAACTGGGACCTTTTGAAACCTGGGACGCGATCGGGTTGAAAGAATCGACCGAGAAAATGCAGCGCGATGGTTTCGAGGTACCTGAAAAGATCCGCGCGATGATCGCGGCCGGTCACACCGCGTTCTACAAGACCGATAACGGCCGGATCTCCTTCTTCGATTTTTCCACCGATCGCTACCGCGAACTCACGCTGAGCCCCAACATCGTTTCTCTCAAATCGCTCAAGGGGGCCGGCCATGTCATCAGCGACAGCCCCGCCGCAACCCTGATCGACATCGGCGACGGCGTGGCCTGCCTCGAGTTTCACACCAAGATGAATGCCCTGAATGCCGAAATTCTGGATTTCATGGCCAAGGCGCTCGATTTTGTCGACGCCAACGGCTCCGGGCTGGTGATCGGCAACCAGGCCGGCGGAATGCCGGGGGCCTTTTCCGCCGGCGCCGATCTGAAGGGGATTCTCGCGGCCGTCAAGGAGAACCGTTTCGAGGATATCGAAAAGATGGTGCACGATCTGCAGATGGTGCTGCAGCGGGCAAAGTACGCCCCTTTTCCGGTCGTGGCCGCGCCTTTCGGGCTGACCCTCGGCGGGGGCTGCGAAGTGTGCCTGGCGGTTGACCGGATCGTCGCACACGCCGAACTCTACATGGGCCTGGTGGAAATCGGCGTCGGACTGCTGCCGGCCGGCGGGGGCTGTCTGAATTTGTGGCGCCGGTACATCCAGACGATTCCCGCCGCGGTCACCGAGGTGGACCTGGGGCGGTTCTTCGTTCCGGTTTTCATGAACATCGCCATGGCCAAGGTCTCCACCTCGGCCGCCGATGCCCGCGCCAACGGCTTTCTCGGCGCGCGCGACCGGATTGTCTTCAATCGCGACTACCTGGTCGGCGAGGCCAAGAAGGAAGTGCTGAAGATGGTGGACGAAGGGTATGCGCCGCCCGTCAAGCGCAAGATCAAGGTATTCGGCGAGTCGGCCCAGGGCATGATTGCGGCCGAAATCTACAACATGCAAAAAGGCGGCTTTATCTCCGAGTACGACGCCCTGCTGGCCAGGCGAATCGCGTTTGTCATCAGCGGCGGCGAGGTGCGCGCCAACGGCGAACTGGACGAAGACGCGATCCTGACGCTCGAACGCCGGACATTCATGGAGCTGCTGCGGCAGGAAAAAACCGTTGCCCGGATCGAACACATGCTCAAAACGGGCAAGCCGCTGCGGAATTGATCGTCGTCCGCCAACGGGCGTCCCGGCGGCAGATTATAACCGTGAGCGCTGAGGATAAATACCGACATCGGCAGTGTATTAGAAAGGGGTTAAGGATATGAAAGAGGCCTATATCGTCACGTCTATCCGAACACCGGGCTGCAAACGCCTCAAGGGGGCTTTCAGCGACACCCGGCCCGAGGACCTGCTGTCCTTTATCTTGACGGCCGCGGTGGACCGCACGCCCGGTCTTCAGAAAAAGAACGTCGAGGATATCATGGTGGGCTGTTGTTTTCCAGAGGCCGAGCAGGGCTTGAACATCGGCCGGCTCGTGAGCCAGATTGCCGGCTTTCCGGTCGAGGTGACCGGCGCCACCGTGAACCGGTTCTGCGCCTCGGGCCTGGAGGCGATTACCAACGCGGCCTTGAAAGTCAAGGCCGGCTGGGCCGATGTCGTTATCGGCGGCGGGGTTGAGTCGATGACCTATGTCCCCATGGGCGGTTATATGCCCCGCCCGCACCCGGAGTATACCCGGGAGCATGCCGGTCTGTACGTGTCGATGGGCATTACGGCCGAAAACGTCGCCCGCCGCTACAAGATCGCGCGCGAGGATCAGGACGCCTTTGCGTACCAGTCGCAGATGCGCGCCGCCAACGCCAAAAAGAACGGCCTTTTTACCGAACTGGTACCGACACCGGCCACCAAATTCGTGCGGCAGCCGGACGGCACCACCAAGAAGGAATCGTTTGTCCAGGATTTCGACGACGGGATTCGGGAGAACACGACCCGTGAAGGATTGGCTTCGCTGCACCCTGTTTTTGCGGCCGGAGGCTCGGTGACGGCCGGCAATTCTTCCCAGACGACCGACGGGGCCGCAGCGGCTGTTATTATGAGCGCGGAGAAGGTCAATGAGTTCGGCCTGCAGCCTATCGCCAAACTGACGTGCTACACGACGGTGGGATGCAAACCCGAGGAAATGGGTGTCGGACCGCGCTACGCCATTCCGAAGCTGCTCGATCTGGCCCAAATGGATATCGCCGATATCGGGCTTTTTGAAATTAACGAAGCCTTTGCCTGCCAGGCGCTTTACTGCATCCGCGAACTGGGCCTCGACCAGGAAAAAGTGAACGTCAACGGCGGTGCCATCGCTTTAGGACACCCGCTGGGGTGCACCGGCGCCAAGCTGTGCGCCACCCTGCTGGCCAACATGCAGGCCCGCGGCGTCAAATACGGTATCGAGTCGATGTGCGTCGGCGGCGGCATGGGAGCGGCGGCCCTGTTCGAGCTTTGCGAATAGATAATTGAAAATAGGCCTTGCTATTTGATAGATAACCGGTTATGTTGACCTTCATCAATGAAGTCCCACATCTCATCCGTGGGATAGTTTCGTTCTGAAGGAACAATCGGTTGTCAAAGAGATATCCTCCAGTTTGAGACGTTGAAAATTATACGAAAGGAGGATATCACCATGACCAACGGAACTGTAAAATGGTTTAGCGACCAAAAAGGGTTCGGGTTCATCGAGCAGGAAGACGGACCGGATGTGTTTGTGCACCACTCAGCAATTAACGCCACCGGTTTTAAGTCCCTCAGTGAAGGCGACCGCGTCAGCTTCGACATCGAGCAAGGGCAAAAAGGCCCGGCTGCCGTCAACGTCACCGTAGTTTAATTTCCCGTTTTCGGGATAAAAAAAGGGCAGCGCCTTCGCGAGGAGGGGCTGCCCTTTTTATTGACGCAAAAGCCCGAGCAGTGATAATTGTTCTGCCATGAACACCGCCGGAATCGGGAACCATTTACAGGCGGCGCGGCACACTGTACCGGCCGGTGTTTTGTGATCCTTCCCGCCCGCCCACCACGGCTCCACTGCCACAACCGCCATGGCCATCCATAATTCCAAGAAAAAAAAGGCCGACCGCAAAGCCAAACTTAAAGAGCGGCGCAACAAGCAACAAGCCGGCCTGCGATCGGAAAAAGGGGAATATTTCCTATACGAAGCGCACTGGCACGAAGATCAGGGAAAAAGGGACAAGGCGCTGCAGATGGTGCGCAGGGCCTTGAAGCTGGATCCTAATAACATCGAAGCCATGCAGTTTCTGGCCGAACTCGGCCACCGTTTGAACGATCTGGCGATTGAACTCGATGGCGCTTCCCGGCTGTATCGAGGCGGTCATCTGGAGGATCAGGATCTGCCGCGGTATATCAATCTGCTAAGTGTGAAGGGAGAGTTCCGGCTCGCCCTGGAAGTCTCCGAACCGCTTCTTGACCGCCTGACCACGGCAAAAATTTCAAACAAACGCCGACTGCGCGCCGACCTGCAGCGTATCCAGGAATATTGTCGCTATCGCCTTGAGACTCAAAGATCCGGTAGAGTGCCGACAAGCCCCGCCTCCGGTCGGGTAAAGGGTGAGAAGATCGAAAAAGAAAAACCCGCCCCGGAACCATCGCCCGCACCGCCCCACGGCCCAAAGGCGTCCAAACCGCCGCTTCCGAAAATACCCGTGGGCATTGTCATCGACCAAGAATCCTTTCAACGCGCTTTGTCCGCAGGGGCTGCCGCGACATTCCAGCAATACGAAGTGGCCCTGGAGGCCCAGCGCATCCGTTTCAGTGATTCCTTTGAAAACCTGATCTGTCTGCCGAATCTGCGGAACATACGCTCATTCTGGTACCAGGAGGAGACCGCCCGCAAGGTCTTGAAAACCTTTCGCGGTCGTGCCTGGCCACGGAGCTAAAGCGTTCCAAAACCCAGTACGAGAAGACCCGCGTGCTGGACGAAAAGCTTTTCGGAGAAAACTATGAACTCTGATTCCAGCCACGGCCTGCAGGCGTTTGTGGCGAACTTTTTTACCAGCCGGGGAGCGGAAATCGAGGCTTCCGGTTCACGTCTGGATATCTTGTCGCCCCGGGATCTGGCCCGTCAACTCGGGATTCCGGACCTTTGCAGAATAAAAATAGGCGCAGTGGAAACCGATGGGTATGCCGTCCACTACGGCTCGCCGCTGCTGGAAAAAATTGCGGAGGCGGCCTGCGATAAGGTGCCGTTTACCATCGTCCGGCTCTCTTTTCACTATATTAAAAGCCAGGGCTTCGGCCGGCTTTTGCAGGAGCAGTTTTCTTTTCGCGGCGCGCTCCTCAAAGTTGAAAAGACGGCCCCGGTGCAAACCGAGTACCTGTTGCTGACCTGCCGGTACCTGGCCCAAAGCGACGAACAAAAGGAGGGTCTGTTGCCCCTGGCCTTTAATCTCGAGACCGGCGCTCCGGTCGATCATATCGACACCCTGCTCGATTCCGCCGAAAAAAAACCGGCGGCCGGTGGCCCGTGTATCGATTTTGAACCGGAAAAGATGCATCGCATCATTCAATGGGTACAGTGCCGTGCCGTTAAGACGGTGGAGGCGCAGATTCAAGAATTTCGCGACAGCATGAACCGCCGGTTCACCCGGGATGTTGCCAACCTGGAGGCCTACTACACCGACTTGAAACAGGAGATGATGGAAAAACTGAAGCGTCCGGGCCTGTCCGAACAATTGGTATCCGAAAGAAGGGAAAAGATAAGCCTAATTCCGGATGAAATGGAAAAGAAGAAACACGACCTGTTCAAAAAGTACAGCATCAAGGTCAAGTTCGAACTCAGCGGGGCCTTGTTGATTCGAACACCGGCCATTAAACTATTGTGTAACGCTACCATCGGCCGGCAACAAAAAACGCTCACGCTCTATTACAATCCCATTGCCAAATCTCTCGATCCCCTGGTTTGCGGCGCCTGCGGCGAGGGCACTTACTCGCTTCACTTCTGTGATAACCTGCACCTGCTATGCCCCCGCTGCGCTTCGAAATGTCCGCTCTGCGCCTAATGTTCCGTCACTCATTAATACCGAATCTCAGCGAAGATCAAAAACCAATATCATGAGATTTTTCTTGTTCTGCGGATTTTGAATACCGGCAATTAGAAACTGAAGCCCTCGAACCGGCCTCCCTCGAGATCGATGTGCAGCAGGCGGTTGCGGATGAGCCGTCCCCGGCCGAGCAGGATCTTGACGACCTCCATGGCCTGGATCGTGGCGACGATGGAAGCCGTTGGTGCGGGTACGCCCAGAACGGCTTCCGGGCGGTTGGGATGGCTATCGACAGGCGGCGGGTCACCGTAAATTCGCTCCAGGCCGGGATCCTGCGGAAAAATGGTCATCACTTGGCCGTCGAAGCCGGCCAGGGCACCATGGACGAGGGGAAGTCCGAGTCTTTGTGCAGCGCTTCCGATAGTGATTCGATCGGGGATATTGTCCAACGCATCGACCACCGCGTGCACTTCCGATAAAATTGAGTCGGCATTGGTCGCGGTGATTTTTTGCCGGAAAGCGCTCACTTCAACCGCCGGATTGATATGACAAACTTTTTTGTCAGCTTCATCTGCTTTAGACAGGCCGATATTCGCGGTGTCGGACAGGGCCTGCCGGTTCAAGTTGGTTTCATCGAAAACGTCTCCATCGGCGACGACCAGAAACCCGACGCCCAGGCGGGCCAGCAGTAAAAGAACCGTTCCCCCCAACCCGCCGGCTCCGATGACGGCTACCCTGGCATTTGCCAGCGTCAACTGCTCCGCCCGTGAGAAAATGTCGCGATGGCGCACGTAGCGAACCGGCCAGATGTCCTGAGACAATGCGGCCACATAGATGTGCCCCAGGCCGCAGCCGCGGCGGGCCGCAATTTCCAAGGCCGGTTCTTCCTCGATGACTATCAGCTCGCGCCCGGCCGGGTCCGTATAGGGACGGGACTGGTTTCGAACCACTTGCGAAAGCGGCAACGGGGGATCGGGTGCCATATTCGGGCCCCTTCGGGGTTGTGGGCGCCGCATCGGCACCCGTGTCGGTTTCACCTCGTTAGCGCGCGTCCATCCATAAATGGTCTTTTTTCCGCTGGGCAGTCGGTCGTAGCGGGATTCCGGCTGCGGTCGGATTTAAAGTACGCCTCGCCGCAAACCCTTGTGCGGCCTTGCCCAGCGAACAACTCCTCATTTATGAATTGGACACGCAACAGTGCCAAAAAAAAATCGCGGATGGGCACTCGCGCGTGCGGCGGATAACCCCCACGGCTCCCGGCACAGCGCTGTGCCGGGGGAGCATCCGCTCCGGGGGGCAAGCCTTGAAACAAACGCGAAACAGACTTATGGTGACAAGAGAAAGGACCGCGCCGGCAGTTGTCAGCTGAGATGGCGCGTGTGCCGGAAAGCGAAAAAAAAAGATGAGAGTCGAGATCAACCTTTACGCCACCTTGGCGCGGTATCTGCCTTCGGCGGATAAAAATGCCGGCAGCGCCGTCGACATCTCCGACGGGGCCACGGTCGGAGACATATTGCAGCACTTGAACGTACCGGCCGAACAGATCAAGCTGATCTTTGTCGACGGGGTGCACGGCGGCCGTGAAACGATTCTGAGAGACGGCAGCCGGCTAGGGGTCTTTCCTCCGGTCGGCGGCGGGTAGCCCGCCGACACTGCCGCCGGAATTACCGCCGCTCAGGAAAAAAAGGTCAAGCGGTGTTGACCTGAAGTAAAAACGTGTCATCGTCTTCAAGGCGCGCTGTCAACTCATCGAAGCCGATCGAGCTGCCGTCCCACTGCACCCGCCGGCATCCTTGACGCAGCAACTCCCCGCAGCGGTCGAAGATTTCCCTCAACCCGGCGCCATCGATCCAGATGCCGACGGCCAGCAGCAGGGGGCCGACTTCGCGGCTGGTCATGTTGAAGAGCTTGAGGATCACGCGGCCCTGGCAGGTTTCTTGGACGGGGCCCTGGTTTTGGTAAGTGATGTCTGGGCGCAGAGCGGCCAGGACGCCGCCCTTTCTCAACACGGCACCGGCCAGACCCGGCATGGCGGCCGACAAGGCAATCGTTGCACCGTCGCCGACGGTTGCCCGCCCGGTGTCATCGACGGCATGGCCGTTTAAAAAAATTGTCTGGACCCGGTTTTCGAGATAGTCTTCCGGCACTCCGAGCTGCCCGCAGACCAATTCCTTCACGCTGCACTCCAGGCAGGCGCCGACGCGAACCCCTCGCGAGAACAAAGGGGTGAAGCAGGGCGGTATGATGGCCGGGTCAAGTTGCAATCGGATGATTTGGGGGGGGTCGTTTTTCATGGGTGCTAGGTATAAGTAAGCCTTGCTGAAGTTGCGTCAAAGAGCAATCGATGCAGGGTCCTGACCAAGATTTCAGTAGGGGCGAAAAATTTTTCGTCCCTACGAGGCAGTCAGCCGCTCTCTGCGCAACCGCCCATCGAGGCGCCGGAGCATCATCCTGCAGTATTGTGGCAGCTTAATATGAAAACCGATGAAATCCTTCAACCGACCGAACCGACCAAACTGATTTAACTGACACAACCGTTTGAACTTGGATTAGAACGTGACGCCTCGTGGTGGCACATAGGGCCATGGTGGTTCAGTTGCGTACATTATCACCTGCTGTTTCACGGTCAAGGGCCGCCGCGAGGTCCAACCGAAAAAAAGGGGAACCCGTTAGCGGCGTTCCCCATTTAGCCGATTCGCGTCAATATATTACCAGTTGAACACCCGGTCCAGGTCCTCGTCCTTGACCTTGAACGTGACGTTGTGCGGCGGCAGTTCTTCTTTCAGAAAGTACTGCGGCAGCCGGTCCTCCTGCGCGGTGAATCCGGCCCGGGTATTGAAGTCGCGCTCGGTCTTGAGCACCGACTTGCCCAGTTCGGCCACCCCGTCGGCCGTCAGTTCCATTCCGTAGAAGGCATTGATCATGTCGATCAGGGCCTGAAAGGTCTCGGGCTGATCAAGCACCGCAAAGGCGATGAACAGGCACATGCCGGTGGAATCGACCGCCGCGGTGGCGATCTGCAGGTTGCGCGAAAGCTCCACCTGGCCCTCGGGGGTCAGCGGGTCCACCTTGCCGCCCACTCCCAGGATGTTGGCCGTGACCGCGTAGCCGGCGGTGTGATCGGCGCCCATGGTGCTGGTGGCATAGGTCACTCCCATGCCCTGCACCCCGCGCGGGTCGTAGGCCGGCATGGCCTGGCCCTTGACGGTGGGGATGCGCTCGATGCCGAAAACCTTGCCGGTCACTTCGGTACCGCTGCCCAGGATCCGCCCCAGCGGTGTGCCCCGGCCGACCTGCTTCACCAGATCGATGGCCGCTTCGGCGTCGCCGAATTTGGCGATCCCGGCTTCCATGGCCACGGCGATGGCGGCGCCCATTTCGATGGTGTCCACCCCGAAGTCGTCATCCAAGCGATCGAGCATGGCAATAGCGTCCAGATCGTCGATGCCGCAGTTGCCCCCGTGAGCCCAGACGGTTTCGTATTCGGGCTGCTTGGTCAGAAAGTGGCCATCCTTGTCGGTGTAGGTTCCCGAGCAGCGGATCACGCAGCCCCGGTGGCAGCCATGCGTGGCGGCGCCCTGGCCGCCGCGCGTATTCTCGGTTTCGGCCTGGGTCTCGCCGCTGATCTTCGAGCAGCCGTCGAAGCGTCCCCACATGAAATTCTTGGTCGGGTAGGCGCCGGCCTCGTTGATGACATTTGTCAGCACGTTGGTCCCGTAGGCCGGCAGGCCTTCGCCGGTGACCGGGTGCTTGCGCAGGCCGGAAACCCAGGCCTGATTGGCCTCCTTGAACTTCGCCGGGTCCTTGGGCGCGCGCATCTTCATGCCGGCGTCATCGAGCACGACCACCTTGACGCCTTTGGATCCCATCACGGCCCCCATGCCGCCGCGGCCGGCATGCCGGGTCGGCCGCTGTTCCATGTCGGTAACCGCGATCGAAGCGGCCGCCATTTTCATCTCGCCGGCCGTGCCGATGGAAATGCAGGCAACCTTATCGCCGTGTTCGGCTTTAATCTTCTCGACCAGATCATAATTGCCCAGCATCCGCAGGCCATTGACGGCCGTGATCTTCACCCCGTCCTTGTCGATCAGGATTTTATAGAACGTGTCGTCCTTAGGCCGGCCCTCGAGGACGATCGCGGCATAGCCCAGCCGGGCAATCACCTGCGCGGCCTGACCACCGGCGTTGGACTCCTTGATCCCGCCGGTCAGCGGGCTCTTGGCACCCACCGACAACCGGCCCGACATCGCGGCCGTGGTGCCGCTGAGCAAGCCCGGGGCGATGACCAGCTTGGCATCCTCGCCCAGGGGATGGCACAGCGGCGGCACCTCTTGGGCGACGATGGCCGATGTCAGGGCGCGCCCACCCAGGCCGGCGTAATTCCCCAGCGGTTCTGTTCCGGCTTTCGGCCCGCCGGCCGCGCCCATGTCGATGCGAAGTATTTTGTCCATCGGGAACCTCCTTTGCGTCAACGAATTTGCGGTCGATTGCATGCTGATGTCCGCACATGTGGGAAAAGACGGCTGTCTCCCCATGCCTGTCATTATGGGTATTTATAAGTCATGTCAAGAAAAACTCAAAATGACGCATCGCCGCCGCCCGTTTTTCGCCGCCGTCAGGCCCGGTTACCCGTTTCGGGACTCGAAATCCTTCATAAAATCGATCAGGGCGTCCACCGCCGCCAGGGTGGTGGCGTTGTAGAGCGAGGCCCGGCACCCGCCCACCGACCGATGACCCTTGAGCCCGCCCAAATTGTTTTTCATAGCCTCCTCGACAAACGGTTTTTCGAGGTCCTGACGGGTCAGCCGGAAAGTGACGTTCATCAGCGAGCGGCTGTCGGCCGCCGCCGTGGGGCGGTAAAAGCCGCTGGCGTCGAGATAGGCATACAGCCGGCCCGCCTTTTCACGGTTGATCGCCGCCATTTTATCGAGTCCGCCGATGGTGTCCTCGAGCCACTTGAGGACCAGTTGCACGGTGTACACGGCAAAGCAGGGCGGCGTGTTGTACATCGAATTTTTCGAGGCATAGGTGGCATAGCTTAGCATGGACGGCAGACTCTCCGGAACCCGGTCGAGCAGGTCTTGGCGGATGATGACCAGGCACACGCCGGCCGGGCCGATGTTTTTCTGCGCCCCGGCATAGACGAGGCCGAAGGGGCCGGCATCGAACGGGCGGCTCATGATATCCGAGGACATGTCGGCGATCAACGGCACGGTGCCGGTTTCCGGGAATTTTTGCCACTGGGTCCCTTTGATGGTGTTGTTGGAGGTGATGTGAACGTAAGCCGCCTGCGGGTCGAAGGAAATGTCCCGCGGGATATAGGCGTAATTTTTATCGGCCGACGAGGCGGCCACTCGCACGGTTTTTTTAAGAATCTGGGCCTCCTTGACGGCTTTGGTGGACCAGGTGCCGGTATCGACGTAATCGGCGGACTGCCCGTCGGCCAGAAAGTTCAGCGGGACCATGCAGAACTGCAGGCTGGCGCCGCCCTGCAAAAACAACACGTGATAATCGTCCGTGAGGGTCAGCAGCCGCCGGGTTCTGGCGATCGCATCGTTGATGATGCCGTCGAACCACTTGGACCGGTGGCTGATTTCCGTAATCGACATTCCCGATCCATCGTAATTCAGAAACGCGGCCTGAATTTCCTCGAGCACCGGCAAGGGCAGCGCGGCCGGCCCGGCATTGAAATTGTAAATCCTTTTTGCAGTCATCATCTCCTCCAAATTTAGCCGTGGTGTTGAAAGTTTGCCTATCAATCATTAAAATTTGCCGTGTTCTATGTCTCCAATCATAGCTCTGATCGTTTCAATCAGGTCTGGTATATCATTCTTGCAAATATCGAATAGTTGTTCGGCGTTCACCTGAAAGTAAGCATGGGCTAAGACATTTCGTACCGACATTACGCCGCGCCATTTGACGCCGGGATAGCCTTTCAGCAGCTTGCCATCGGTCTTTTCGATCAATACTCTTTAATTCTTCCCCGGCCGCGATCAGGATCATGCAAATTGCATCCATACGATCGATTCCCGCATCACTGGCATAAAAATCGGCAGGACCGGCGATGCCGGCAAACCTTCGCGGAATCCGCTCCAAGGCTTCCAGGAGAGAATATAGCTTTTCGACCAGCACCTCCCGGTCATACATACTCCGCCTCCTTTTCGATTCGCGCCTTCAGCCGCTGGTTAGTCAATCCGCGCAACTGAACCACATCCACGGAGCATCCTAACATTTCTTCCAAATCTTGTTTCATCATGGCGGTCATAAATAGATTCGGGTAATCGGTATCGAATACGATGTCGATATCGCTTGTCGGTGTGGCGGCGTTGCGTGCATAAGAGCCAAAATAACCCAAGGTGCGCAGGTGATAGTCAGCTCCGTGGTATTTTTTAAAATCCACTAGCAATTCACGCAATCGTTCGGTTGTTAGATATTTATCATGCATATGATTTCTCTCGCATTATGGATGGCATCTATAATTCGTGCGAACTCGAAGGTGACCATAAAAACAAATAATTACTATATAGTCGACTAAAATTCCATGTTTATGTGTACATTATTTGAAATTAAGGTTTTGGCAAGGTGAGAGGGAGGAGGCTGTCGTGTATGACGCCCATGCCTGACAATGCCGTCCAAAACTTCCAGCTTAAAGGCCATGGAGAAGAAAAGCGGCATCGGCAATACCGGCGACCCCGATCGGCCGTTGACAAATTCCGAGGGAGTGAATAGAAAAAAGCTATGAAAATTTATGATTATCCTTCCGCGGCCGCCGAGAAGAGGCTGGCCGCGATTGTCAACCGCGGGTTGAGCTTTAAAAAAAAAGATGTCGCGGCCGTGAGCCGCATTTTAGAAGATGTCCGCCGCAACGGGGACCACGCTCTGGTCCGCTATGTCAACCGGTTCGACGCCCCCGACCTGAAGGCCGAAGCGCTGGCGGTAACCGAAGTGGAGTTCAAGGAAGCGGCCCGGCAGGTGGACGCCGGCTTCCGGCGCGCGCTGAACCGCGCGGTCGCCCAGGTTGACTCCTTTCATCGGCTGCAGCAGCCGAAATCCTGGATCGACGCCGACCGGCCCGGGACGCTGGTCGGCCAGATGGTCAACCCGGTGCAGGCCGCCGGGATTTACGTTCCTGGCGGGCGGGGTGGGACGACACCCCTGGTCTCCTCGGTCGTGATGGGTGCGATCCCGGCCCGGATTGCCGGCGTCAAACGGCTCGTCATGGCAACCCCGCCGACCCGTGAGGGCCGTGTCAACCCGCATCTTCTCGTGGCGGCCCGCCGGGTGGGGGTCGATGAAATCTACAAAATCGGCAGCGCCTGGGCTATTGCCGCGCTCACGTACGGGACCGAAACCATTTCGAAGGTGGATATCATCGTCGGTCCCGGCAACTTGTATGTCACCCTGGCCAAAAAAATAGTGGCCGGCACGGTGGGTATCGACATGGTGGCCGGCCCCAGTGAGATCCTCATTGTTGCCGACCGGTTTTCCGAGCCGCGCTTCATTGCCGCCGATCTCCTCTCGCAGGCCGAGCACGATGCGCTGGCTTCCGCCATCCTGATCACCGACGATCGCCGGATCGCCGCCGAGGTCGTCACGGCCCTTAAGACCCAGTTAGCGGCCCTGTCGCGGCGGGAAATCGCCGAAGCCTCTTTGGCCCGCTACGGGGCGATCATGGTGGTTCCCGATCTGGATGCCGCCGTCGACCTGTCCAATCGGATTGCACCGGAACATTTGGAACTGCACCTGGCGGAACCCTTCGACCGGCTCGGTCGCATTCGCAACGCCGGCGCCGTTTTTCTGGGGGCCTACACGCCCGAGCCGGTCGGTGATTATGTCGCCGGTCCCAACCACGTTCTGCCGACGGCCGGAACCGCCCGGTTCGCTTCAGCCCTCTCGGTCGGACATTTCGTCAAAAAGACGAGTATCATCCATTATTCACAGGCCGCTTTCGCCAAAGAGGCCGGCGACATCATGCGCCTGGCGACCACCGAGGGCCTGACGGCCCACGCCGCCGCGGTCGCCATTCGTCTGGCGAAACATAAAAATGAATAAATCCTCAAAATTAATCCACTTCCGGCGTTGATTTTTTTCATCTAAATCCCATTCGCAATCGCGGTTATCACTTTCGATTCCAGGTTTTTTCCTACTGATATAATTAAGTTAATAGTCGAAATGTCATTTTGCCAATTGCACTTGACAAGCCCTGACGGGCTCTGTAAACTGAATGAACATTCATTCATAATTCGAAGATCGTGCAGGAGGCCGGACATCAGCACCCACGCTAAAAACGATAAATACCACCGGATCCTCGAGGCGGCCATTCGGGTGTTTGCCCGCTACGGATACCACCAGTCGACCGTGGCCAAAATTGCCAGAGAGGCCGGGGTGGCCGATGGGACGATTTATCTCTACTTCAAGAACAAGGACGACATCCTGGTTCAGTTCTTCAAGTTCAAGACCAAGCAGGTTTTTGAACGCTTCCGGGAAGAGGTCGACCGCGGGGGCAGCGCCGCCGCAAAATTGCAAAATCTCGTCCGGCGGCATCTGGAGGAATTTCAGCGCGACCGGGACCTGGCCATCGTCTACCAGACCGAAACCCACCGTCTCGGCCGGCGGGCGGAAGCGCAGATCAAAGAGATGTCGAAGATGTATCTGGATATCATCAGCGAGATCGTGGAGAACGGCCAAGCCGAGGGCAGCATCCGCAAAGACCTGTACCTGGGGCTGGTGAAGCGGTTTATCATCGGTGCGGTCGATGAGGTGATCAGCACCTGGCTGCACTCCGACGGTCAATACGACCTGGTGTCGATGGCCAATCCGCTGGTCGATCTTTTTTTTCACGGCATCGGCACCGGGGAAAATTTCAGGATGCGCTGACGGATCACGTGACCTTTCGGGCCGCAACCCCTTTGGACCGGTGTCCCGACACCAATTGTCCGGATGGTCACGTGAGGCCTCGTTGAGGTCATCGGACGCCTCGCGATAGTGCCCATCCGCGATCTTTTTTTAGGCTTTGTTGAGTGATTCATGAATGCGGAGTTGATCGCTGGGCAAGGCCGCACAAGGATTTGCGGCGAGGCGTACGTTAGGTCCGACCGCCGCCGTAAACCCGCTCCGACCCACCGCCCAGCGGAAAAAAGACCATTTATGGTTGGACGCGAGATAACACTCTAACTACAAGGAGATTCAGTTCATGGCACAACAAATCGCGGATCGGCGGGATGTCGACTTCCTTCTTCATGAAGTGCTGCGCGTCGAGGAGGTCAGTCGGCACGAAAAATTCGAGGATTTCAACCGCAAGACGATCGATTTGATCATTACCGAAGCCCGCAACCTGGCGCTCAAGGAAATTCTACCGACCCAGGTCATCGGCGACCGGCAGGGGGTTTGCTTCGAAAACGGGGCCGTGACGGTGCCCGAGGAGTTCAAGAAGATTTACGAGATGTACCGCGAAGGCGAGTGGGTGGCGATGACCGAGAGCATCGAGTGGGGCGGTCAGGGCATGCCACAGACGGTGGCGCTGGCGGCCAGCGAATATTTTATCGGCGCGAACCTGGCGTTCATGATGTACCCGGGCCTGACGCACGGCGCCGGCCGGCTGATCGAGACGTTCGGCACCCCCGAGCAGAAGAAACTCTTTGTCAAGAAGCTTTACACCGGCCAATGGTGCGGCACCATGCTGCTGACCGAACCCGAGGCCGGCTCCGACGTGGGCGCCCTGACCACGACCGCCAGGAAAAACGATGACGGCACGTATTCCATTACCGGCAACAAGATCTTCATATCGGGCGGTGAACACGACCTGGTCGAAAACATCATTCACCCGGTGCTGGCCCGGATCGAAGGCGCCCCGGCGGGCACCGGCGGCATTTCCCTGTTTGTCGTGCCCAAGATATGGGTCAACGACGACGGGAGCCTGGGCGACGTCAACGATGTGGTGTGCACCGGGGTGGAAGAAAAAATGGGGATTCACGGCAACGCCACATGCTCCATGGCCCTGGGCGGCAAGGGCCAGTGCCGGGGCACGCTCCTGGGGCAGGAGAACAAGGGCATGCGGGCCATGTTCCTGATGATGAACGAGGCCCGGCTGCTGGTCGGGATGCAGGGGTTTTGCTGCGCCAGCTCCGCCTATCTGAATGCCCTTCAATATGCGCGCCAGCGGATTCAGGGCCGCCACCTGCTCAAGATGCGTGATGACAGTGCCCCCGCGGTTCCCATCATCCAGCATCCGGATGTCCGGCGGCAGCTGCTCACCATGAAGACTTATGTCGACGGCATGCGCAGCCTGCTTTACTTCGTCGGTAATCTGGGCGACCGCCAGGAAATCACCGACAGCGGGCAGGAGAAAGCGCGCTTGCAGGGCATGATCGATTTACTGATTCCGGTGGCCAAGGGCTATGTGACCGACCGGTCGTTCGAGGTGTGCAGCCAGGGGCTTCAGGTTTACGGCGGCTACGGGTACATTCGGGAATACCCGATGGAACAGCTGCTGCGCGACTGCCGGATCACGATGATCTACGAGGGCACCAACGGGATTCAGGCCATGGACCTGCTGGGCCGCAAGCTGGGATTGAACAAGGGCCAGCCGATCATGGACCTGCTGGGCGAGATTCAGAAGACCCTGGCCCGCGGCAAGGAAGATGAGCGTCTCAAGGGCCTGGCCGATATGATCGAAAAGGCCGTCAACCGGCTGGGCGAGACGGCCCTGCATTTGGGCCAGAGCGCCATGTCGCCCCAGGTCCTGAACGCCTTTTGCTTTGCGCACCCGTTCATGGATGTCTGCGGTGACGTCATTTTGGCCTGGATGCACCTGTGGCGCGCCACGGTGGCCGTCGCGGCCCTGGAAAAAGGCGCCAAAAAAAAGGATGCGGCTTTTTACGAAGGGCAGGTCAAGAGCGCGGAATTTTTCGTCCACACCATCTTACCGATGACCCACGGGAAGATGAAAGCCATTCTCGAGACCAACGGTGCGGCGGTGGAGATATCCGATGAGGCCTTCGGCGGTTAGCTGCCGTCCAGAAACGGGCTGATCGGTGGCGTCGCGAATCGATCGGACCCCCCCTCACGCCTTTCCGACTTTCTGCCGCAGCTCCTTCTTCAACACCTTGCCCACGTTGGACTTGGGCAGTTCGGTGCGGAATTCGACCTCCGTCGGCCATTTGTATTTGGCCAGTTTTTCGCGGCAAAAAGCGATTATCTCCTCCGGCGTGGCGGTTTTTCCCTCCTTGAGGACGATGAACACCTTGACCGCCTCGCCGCGCGTCGGATGGGGAATGCCGATGGCCGTGGCTTCCTTGACGTCGGGATGTTCGAAATACACTTCTTCGATATCGCGCGGGTAAACATTGTAGCCCCCGGAGATGATCATGTCCTTCTTGCGGTCGACGATATAAAAATACCCCTCCTCGTCCATCTGCGCGATATCGCCGGTGTGGAGCCACCCGTCGATAAGGGTTTCGGCCGTGGCGCCGGGGTTGTTCCAGTAACCGGCCATGACCTGGGGGCCCTTGACCATCAGTTCGCCCGTTTCGCCGACCGCCAGAATGCTGCGACCGTCGTTGAGGTCGACGATCCGGCAGTCGGTGTCGGGGAGCGGCAGGCCGATGCTGCCGGGCTTGCGCTTGCCGCCGGCAAACGGGTTGACGTGGGTGACCGGGGAACTCTCCGTCAGGCCGTAGCCCTCGACAATGACCGCCCCGGTGCGCTTTTCGAATTCGTGGATGACTTCGACCGGCAGTGGGGCGCTGCCGGAGAAGCAGCCCTTGATCGAGGTCAGCGGGGTCCGAGCGATGTCGGGATGATGGAGGATGCCGATGTACATGGTCGGGACCAGCGGCGCGAAGGTCGGCTTGTACTTGCCGATGGCTTCCAGCAGTTGTGCGGGTTGCGGCTTTGGAACCAGGACATTTTCCCAGCCCATGTAAATGGCGAAATTCATTGACGTGGTCAGGCCGAAGACGTGGAAGAAGGGCAGGGCGCCGAGCATGACTTCCTTGCCGGCTTCGAAGGTCGGAAACCAGGCGCGGCACTGCTGCACGTTTTTACTGAGGTTGGCATGGGTCAGCATCACGCCTTTCGATTGCCCGGTCGTGCCGCCGGTGTACTGATACATGGCCACATCTTCGAAACTCAGCGATGCTAAAGGGGGTTGGGGCGGGTGAGCGGCCAGGACCGCCTTCCATCTGAAAACCTCGTCGGCCGGCTTGACATCCGCCGCCAGTTTTTTCTTTTTGGCCACCAGCGGAAACAGCCAGTTCTTGGGAAATGGCAGGTAGTCGCCAATCGAGGTGATCACGATGTGTTTGATGCGGGTTTTGGGCCGCAGGTCGATCATGCGGTTGCCGAGCAAATCGAGCGTGATCAGCAATTTGGCACCCGAATCGTTGAACTGGTGTTCGAGTTCGCGGTCCGCGTAAAGCGGGTTGTTCATCACCGCAATAGCCCCGATTTTAAGCGCCGCATAGTAAGCGGCGACGCACGGGATCGTGTTCGGCAGCAGCAGGGCCACCCGGTCGCCGGGGCCCACGCCGAAAGCGGACAAGGCGCTGGCAAATCGATCCACCATCTCCTTGAGCTGTCGAAACCGGATCCGGTAGCCTTGAAAGTTAAGGGCGCAGCGATCCGGATAGCGTTCGGTCGAGCGGTCCAGGAAAGCCGGCAAACAAATGTCCTCGTATTCGGCGAATTCCGGAACCCCGTTTTCATAACTGGTCAGCCAGGGTTTGGCCTGACCCGCGGGTGGTTTTGTCACGGCAGTCTCCTTTTTTGTTGTTAAACCGCCGCGGCCATGTTAAAAAACTTCTCCCCGTGCGGCAGCAGTCTATGACATCGCCGGATAGCGTTTAGTAGGCAGGAATATATGATTTTATACTGAAAATAAATAATTTTCAACTGGTTGAAATTGCCGGACCGCGAATCGATGAGAAGCTGCCCCACAGGTCTTGATCGGCCGTGCCGATTCAGCAGCGCGACGGCCGTTCCGGTTGTCGGTCGCCGTACCATACCGAGGGGGAACCCCGTGTGATCGGCGCGAGGATCGCTTTTCGCTTGACACCGGTATCGTTCGCCCGTAAAAATGAATGAACATTCATTCATTGTGAAACCCGGTTGAAAACCATAAACGTTAAGATAGAGATTTGGCAAAGCCAGAGGGAGGCGGCTGTAAATGTCATACGCCGCCGACCGACACCACCGCCAAAACATTTACCTTTTGCATAGGCGTTAAGATAAAGGTTTTGGCAAGGCCAGAAGGGAGAGACGCACGCATCCATGGAATCGGTCCTGATCCCACCATCGCAAGCGCTGTATTTCGGTCTTTCCGGTCAGGTGTGGTTCATCCTGATCCCTTTGATCGGCATCGGCATTTTCACTTACATCATGATCCGGCGGATCACGCCCCTGCTGAAGGCTTCGGCGGACCCGCGTTTCGACCGCGTGGGCGAGCGCATCGGCCGGGTGTTCAAATTCTGGCTGGGGCAGTACAAGCATCCGCGCTACCTCTTGCCCGGTATCTTGCACATCCTGCTCTTCTCCGGCTTTTTGATCCTTTCGGTGCGCTCAGTGACACTGGTCATCACCGGCTTTGTCGAGGGATTCGTACTGCCGGGCTTCGGCGGCGGACTCGGCCAGCTTTACGGCCCCATCAAGGATCTGGCAACAACTTACGTGCTCGTGGCGGCGTTGGCGCTGATGGTCCGGCGCGGCATCTTCAAGCCGGCCCGCTACGCGGTTCCGGTGCGCTACGGCAAGGATCACACGGCCGAGGCCATCCTGGTGCTGGGGTTGATCTGTGGGCTGGTCATCTGCGACATGATCTACGACGGCAGTATTTCGGCCGCCCGGGGCGCCGGCGGCCTGGCGCCCGAGGCGATAGTGCCCGGCACCGGGCACTGGCTGGCCGCGAAACTTTTTTCACCGCTGCCCGCGGCGACCCTGCAGCAGCTCAACCAGTGGTCCTTCATGGTCCACGAGCTGATCTTCTTTTTCTTCCTGTGCTTCCTGCCGCTGGGCAAGCATTTCCACGTGATCACATCGCTGTTCAATGTTTATTTCATGAAACTGGAGAAGGGCACCATAAAACCGGTGCGCTGGGGCGTCGGCGACGAGCAGCTCGACGACCTGGAAACATTCGGCGTCAAAGTTTACGAAGACTTTACCTGGAAACACATCCTCGACTTTTATTCCTGCGTCGATTGCGGCCGCTGTTCCGACAACTGCCCGGCCAACGCCGCCGGCCGGCCGCTGTCGCCGCGGTTCATCTCGATCAAATCCCGCGACCACGGCTACCGCAAATACCCGCTGCTGGGAAAAAGTCAGGTGAAGGATCCGCAACTGATCGGCCGTGTGCTGCAGGAGGACGAGATCTGGTCCTGCACGACCTGCGGCGCCTGCGAGGAGGAGTGCCCGGTGATGATCGAATACATCGACAAGATCGTCGATGTCCGGCGGGCCATGGTCGACGAGGGCATTGTGCCGCAGTCGCTGCAAAAACCGCTGCAGGCGCTCGAAAAGCGCGGCAACCCCTGGGCCAAACTGGAAAAGAAGCGCGCCGACTGGATTGCGGCCGACGGATTCAAAGACGAGTGCCCCGTGAAAATACTCGGCGGCAAGCAGAGTGCCGAGACGCTGTATTTCGTCGACAGCATCAGCTCCTACGATGACCGCATGCAGGAGATCGCCCGCGCCACGGCGCGGCTGCTGACGGCGGCCGGCATCGACTTCGGCATCCTGGGAAAAGACGAAAAGGACAGCGGCCATGAAGCCCGGCGCTTCGGCGAGGAGATGCTCTTTCAGGACTTAAAGGCCCACAACACCGAAATGGTCCTCAACAGCGGCGCCGCCCGCATCGTGACTTCCGACCCGCATGCCTTCAATGCCCTCAAGAAGGATTACCGGGACATGCCGCCGGTCGAGCACATCGTTCAGGTGTTGTTCCGCAAGATCGGCGCCGGTGCGCTCACGTTGCGACCGCTCGAAAACGGGCACAAAACCTATACCTATCACGACCCCTGTTATCTCGGCCGGCACAACGGCCTCTACGAGGAGCCGCGCGCCATACTGGATGCCGTTCCGGGCCTGCGCCGCGTCGACATGCAGCGCAGCCGCGACCGCTCCTTTTGCTGCGGCGGCGGGGGGCTGATGCTCTTCTACGAACCGGAGCAGGAAGAACAGCGCATGGGCGTGCTGCGGGTGCAGATGGCCAAGGAAGCCGGCGCCGATGTCATCGTTACCGCCTGCCCCTTTTGCCTGGTGAACATGGAAGACGCCATCAAGGTCGCCGGTCTGGAAGGGCAGATGGAGGCAATCGATCTGTGTGAGCTGGTCAGCCGCCAGCTATAGGCTTCAAGATAAAGATTTTGGCTGTGTTATCGGTCGGTGACGTATGACGTATACAGCCGCCTCCCTCTGGCCTTGCCAAAATCTTCATCTTAAAGCCTATAGTGAATGAAACGTGAAATTTAAAACTCGCAAATTGGTGACCCGGAGCCCCGGACCCGCAGCGGCGGGCACCGGAGGTCGGATGAGCGCAGGCGCAGCGCGACTGGAACTCGCCGCCGACGGGTGGTAGGGGCACGGCGCGCCGTGCCCCTACGTGATGTGGTTTTTAAACGTATCAACCTCGGATCCGGGCCCAAGATCCGGGTAGGGGCGAAAATTTTTTGGCCCATGAAAAGACCTTAATATCGATAGAATCCTTCAACCGGCTCAACTGACTCAACTGACACAACTGACACAACCGGCTTAACGGACTCAACCGACTCAACGAACCAAAACGGGGAGGGTTAACATGGAAATTCTGGTTTGCGTGAAAAGGGTTCCCGACACCGCCGAAAACGAGATCGAGGTGAATCGGGACGGCTCGGACATCGAACGCGACGATCTCGTCTATTCGGTCAACGAGTGGGACAACTATGCCGTCGAGGAGGCGATCCGGATCCGCGACGACAAAGGCGGCAGCGTCACGGTGGCCACCGTCGGCGACGAGGATTCAGAAGAAATTCTCCGGCGTGAGATGGCCATGGGCGCCGACAAGGGCCTTCTACTGTCCGATGCGGCATTTGCGGCGGCCGACGGCCGGGGCATTGCGGCGATTCTCAAGGCGGCGGTGGAGAAAGGCAAATACGATCTGGTCCTGACCGGGGCCCTGGCCGATGACGGTGCCGGACAGGTCGGCGGCATGCTGGCGGCCCTTTTGGACTGGCCGTACGCGTCGGTTGTCAATTCGATCGAAATCCAGGATGGCGGCAAAATAAAAGTCGGCCGTGAAATCGAGGGCGGCAATCAGGAAATCAACGAGATCGATCTGCCCTGCGTGCTCTCGATCCAGACCGGCATCAACGAGCCGCGCTACGTCGGCATCCGGGGCATCCGCAAGGTGGCCTCGGTCGAAATCCCGGTTCACGGCGCCGCCGACCTCGGCCTGGCGGCCGAAGCCCTGGGCGCCCGGGTCAGCCGCAGCGATTACTTCGTTCCCGAACTCGGTGCCGGGGCCGAAATTCTGGAAGGCAGCATGGAAGAGAAGATCGACAAGCTGATTGAACTCTTAAAAGCCAAAGGAGGGCTGAAGTGATGGCCGGACAGGTTTTTGCCTATATCGTTCACAAAAATGGGGCGGCCGATGACACGGCCCTGGAACTGCTGGCCGCCGCGGCCAAAATCGATGCCGCCGCGCCGGTGACGGCCATTGTTACCGGCACAGGGTCCGAACTCGAAGGCGTGTGCACCGCGCTGGGCGCTGCGTATCCCGAGGTCTGGAAGATCGACAACCCGGCGCTGGCCTATCCCAATGCTGAAATTATTCGCAAGGCGCTGGTCAATGTGCTGCCGGCCGATGCCATCGTTTTGCTGCCGCACGATACCTTTGGAATGGACCTCGGCCCCGGCCTCTCGATCAGACTCGACAGCGCCTACGTGGCCGATGCCATCGACTTCGAGGGCGTGGACGGCGGCCGGTTGAAAGTGGTCCGGCAGGAGTACAGCGGCATGGTCAGCACCCACGTCTCGTGCGACATTTCCCGGGGCGCCGTTCTGACCTGCCGGCCCGGATCGTTTCAGCCGCCGGACACTGCCGCGGGCGCCGGCCAGGTGATGGACAAGTCCGCGGATGCGGGCGATTTGGCGGTCAAGCGCCGCTACCTGCAGGTGGTGGCGGCCGAAAAGGGCGACGTCGATATCACCAAGTCCGATGTGCTGGTCTCCGTCGGCCGGGGGATCGAAGACCAGGAGAATATCGAACTGGCCGAGGAACTCGCCCAATCGATGGGGGCCGTGGTGTCCTGCTCGCGGCCGATCGTGGATGCCAAGTGGCTGGAGAAGGCCCGCCAGGTGGGCACCTCCGGTCAGACGGTCAAACCCAAGGTCTACCTGGCCCTGGGCATCAGCGGGTCCTTCCAGCATTTAGGGGGCATCAAGGGCTCGCCGTTTATCGTGGCCGTCAACAAAAACCCCAAGGCCCCGATTTTTCAGGTGGCCGACGTGGGCATCGTCGAGGACATCCTCGAATTCATTCCCGAGCTGACCGGAAAGGTCAAAGAGAACAAATGAGAAGTCAGCTGCCCTCGGCTAAAGCCGAAGGCTTGGGGCTCAAGGATTCAAGGATTCGAGGGGCCGAGTCTAAAAGACCCTTCGAGCCTTTCCTTGAAACCTTGACCCCTCGGACCCTTGCGGCAATATCATCTGTTAAACCGAAGTCTCCCATTTCCCGAGCGGGACAATAAAAAAAGGCCGCCCCCAAACGTCTGCGGGCGGCCGCTTTCTTTGAAAACGGGTGCTTGTTCCCTCAACACCGGAATTGAAATTGATTCTTTAAGCTTTACAGGATGACTCGCAGCCAACAGGCTAAACGGGCCTAACGGGCAAACAGGCTCACGGTTCCTGCCTGTCCGGGTTAGGGCACCGTGTACGACATCTCGCCGGATTCCTGGCTCTCTCCCTCCTGATTGACGGCCGTGATGACGAAATAGTAGGTGAGGCCCGATTTCCAGCCCGTTATCGTGTGCGGATTTTTGACATTGGCAATCTTCTGGCCGTTTTTGCGGGTGACGCCGGACTGATTGCGCCAGTAAAGGTTGTAGGATGACGCGCCGGGAACGCTTTGCCAGGCCACCGTCACCGGTTTCGCCGGTCCCGGCGGCCGGGCCGGTTCTACGGCGGTCGTCGCGGGCGGGTTTCCTGCGGATATGTTTCCGAATTCGACCAGTCCGACTTCTTGGGCCACGGCTTGGTATGACATCTCCTTCGATGTCCCGATGTCGCCCGCCGCCCCGAATGCCGTGACAATGAAGTAATAGGTCCGGCCGGGTGAGAGCGCCGAGATGGTGATCGAATTCCCGTCGGTGGCGAACCGGTATCCGTTGAGCCGGTTGACGCCGGCCGACGTCGACATGAAGACCGCGTAGCCGGTCGCCCCGGCGACGGTTTTCCATACCAGCGTCACTTGACCGCTTTCGGCCATGCTGGCCGAAGGGATATCGCCGAGGTGGGTACAGCCGACCCATAACGACAGGGCCACGCCCAGGAAAATAAACAGGAGGCATCTGCTGCTTTTCACGTCCTTCACCGCCTTTCGTTTCACGGTTCCACTCGGAGTTCTTCCGGCTTACGGCTTCAATATGATCCGCGCATCGACGATCCTCAACCCCGTATTGTAGACGATAATCGGGTTCAAGTCCATCTCGGCGATTTCCGGGTAAGACTCGATTACCTCCGAGCACAGCAGCAGCATTTTACGAATGGCCTTCTTGTCGCTGGGCGGCGTGCCGCGCACCCCGTCGAGGATCGGAAAGGACTTGGTTTCTTCGAGCATTTTGCGGGCGGAGGGCGGCGACAAGGGCAGGACCCTAAAGGAGACGTCTTTGAGGATCTCGACCATGATGCCGCCCAGTCCGTACATGATCACGGGACCGAACTGGTCATCGTATTTGGTGCCGATAATCACCTCCACGCCCTTGGGGGCCATGGGCGAGACCAGCACGCCGCGAATATCGGCCGCGGGGTCGAACTGGCGCGCGTTAGCCAGGATATCGGCATAGGCATGACGCACCTGCTCCTGGCCATAGAGCCCGACCCGCACCCCGCCGGCATCGCTCTTGTGCAGAATCTGGGGTGAGACGACTTTCAGCACGACCGCGCCGCCGATGCTCTCCGCAATTTGGACGGCCTCGTCCGCGCTGTGCGCCATCTGATCATCGGATACCGGGGCGCCGTGCAGTTCGAGCAGTTTTTTGGCCTCGGGCTCCAGCAGAAAATGACGGCCTTCGCCGCGGGCCGTCGCGATGATCTTCTTGGCGGCCGGTTTGGTTCTGGCGCCCCAGTTCATGTCGAATTCGGCTTTGCCGTGATAGCTCTTGAGGAAACTGCCGTAGTGCGCCAGCATGCCGGTGCACTTGCAGGCGATATCCAGCGAGTCGTAGACCGGGATGCCGTAGTAGCGCAGCAGTTCGAGGGAGTGGGGCTTGGTGGACGAGTAGAGGCTGTGCAGCACGATCGGCTTGTGGCGCTTGCGCACCAGCTTGCCCATGCGGTGGGCGGCGTCTTCCTCCATGAATCGCAGGCTCTCGGCGAACCGGATGCCGTAGCCGCCGAAGAGTCCCACGATCAGCAGCCCGCCGATCTGCTGGTCATTGAGGATGATGCGGGCGCACTCCGCGAAGAGGGTCGGGTCGTTGTCGGTACCGCCGGCCACATCGACCGGGTTGACGAGGGAGGCGGCCGGCGGCAGCACGCGGCGCAGCTTGGCGCGGGTGGCCTCGGACAGCTCCGGGATCTGAAGGCCCAGATCGGTCAGAATATCGGCCGCGATCGTGGCGTGGCCGCCGCCGTCCGCCAGAATGGCAATGCTGTTGTTGCGGATCGGCGGCTGGCTCGACAGCGTTTCGGCGACCGGGAACAGTTCGTCGGAGTTTTCGATGAGGATGATGCCGGCGCGGTTGAAGGCGCCGCGCGCGACCTCGGAAATGCCCGCCAGGGCCCCGGTGTGGGAGCCGGCCGATTTCTTGCCGGTGGTGGAACGGCCGCTTTTCAGGAGGATGATCGGCTTTTCGAGCGTGGTCTTGTAGGCCTGCTTTAAAAACGCGCGGCCCTCGCGCAGGCCTTCGACATACATCAGGATGGCCCGGGTCTGCGGGTCCTGGCGGAAGAATTCCAGGTACTCGTGAAACTTGATGTCGGCCTCGTTGCCCACGCCGACATAATAGCTGAACCCTTTCATGCTCTTGACCGACGCCTCGGTGATCAGCGTCAGAGCCATGTTGCCGCTCTGGCTGAGCAGGGCGATGTCGCCTTTGGGGGCGTGCCGCAGTCCCACTAAATTCAAATTGTCCTTGAGATTGATCATGCCGGAGGTATTGGGTCCGATCAGGCGGATGCCGTGCTTGCGGGCCGCGGCCAGGACCCGGGCTTCCAGTTCGCGGCCGGCGCTGCCGGTTTCACCGAAGCCGCCGGCCAGGATGACGGCCCCGGCGACACCTTTTTGGCCGCATTCTTCCAGAACCGCCGGCACGGTGGCGGCCGGCGTGGCCACCAGGGCCAAGTCGACCGGCCCGTCGATTTCGGCCACGCTGCCATAGCATTTCAGCCCCAGTATGCTTTTCTCCTTGGGATTGACCGGGTAGATCCTGCCGCCGTACTTCTCTTCGAGCAGGGTGCGGATGGTCTGAAAACCGCGCTTGGTCTCCACTTTCGAAGCACCGATGACGGCAACCGACTGGGCGTTCAGAATTCTGTCAAGGGGCATGAGCCTCTCCTATCTCTTTCGGTCCTCGAAATCTTTCAGGGACGTCTGGCGTTCTTTGGTCGACACGCACGCCAGGCACGCTTCGGTTTCAAAGTCCATAAGCGCTTCCAGGCTGACCTCGCCGCTGGCCATGAGCAGCCCTTTTTTGATCATTTTCATGGAAAAAGCCGAATTGGCCGCTATCTTCTGCGCCATCTCCACTGCGGCCGGCATCAGGTGCTCCAGCGGTACGGACTTGTTGACCAGCCCGATGCGGGCCGCTTCACGGCCGTCGATATATTCGCCGGTGAAGAGCAGTTCACGGGCCTTGGCCGGACCGATGAGATCCTGCACCAGGCGCATGGCGCCGCCGGTCACAGAGGAGGTCACCTTGGCTTCCGGTGAACCGATCCGGGCCTCGTCGGCGGCGATGCGGATGTCGCACGCCAGGGCCAGTTCGTAGCCGCTGCCCAGGGCATAGCCGTTGAGGGCCGCGATGGTCGGTTTTTCGAACCGGATGATCCGGCGCGATGTTTCCTGAAGCTCGGTGAGATAGTCGCGGTAGGCCTCCGGGCTGCGGGTCTTGGACTCCTTGAGGTCCGCACCGGTCGAAAAGGCGCGGCCCTCGCCGGTGATAATCAGCACTTTCATCTGCGGGTCCTTGGCGACGGCGTTCAGTGCGGCCTGGAGGTCTTGCCACAACTGCTTGTTCATGGCGTTGAGCACCTGCGGGCGGTTGAGCTTGACAGTGGCGATCTCATCTTTATTTTCATAAATGATGCACTCGAAATCCATGAAAAATGACTCCTCTTAAAAAGGTTGCCAAAAAATCAAATTATCTATATATACACAATTTCGTAATAGTTTCAAGCGTATTGGATTATTCACTTTTCGGAGAGAGCGGCATGCGAATCGTCACCCGGCCCGATTTCGACGGCGTTGTCTGCGCGGTGCTGCTGCATGATGTCGAAAATATTACCGCGCCGATTAAGTGGGTCGAACCCGGCGACGTGCAAAAGGGGCTGGTGGAAATACAGGCCGGCGACATCATCGCCAACCTGCCTCATGACGATCGCTGCGCGATGTGGTTCGACCACCACTTCACCAATCGCGTCCAAACTCCGTTTGCAGGCGACTATCGCGAAGCGCCCTCGGCTGCCGGCATCATCTACGGCTACTATGCGGGCCGATTCCCCGCTAACCGTCGCGAACTGGTCGCCGCGGCCGACAAGATCGACTCGGCCGACCTGTCGATGGACGAAGTACTGCGGCCGGAAAAATACGAATTCGTCATGCTCTCGATGACCATCTCGAACCAGGATGAACCGGATGAAGACTATTGGAACCGCCTGGTGGCGTTGCTGCGGCATTCGAATGTCCGTCAGGTTTTGTCGGATCCTGCGGTCCGGTTGCGTTGTGACAGGCTCATTGTCGAGAACGCGATCTACCGCCGGCTGCTTGAGGAAAACACGCGCGTGCAGGGGCAGGTGGCGGTCACCGATTTCAGGGGGCTCGAAAAAGCGCCGACCGGCAATCGGTTCCTGGTTTACTCTCTTTTCCCCGAAGCATTTGCCCACATCCGGATCCGCTACGATGCCAAGGATCCCGGTAAAGTCGCGGTCAACGTGGGTCACAGCATCTTCAACCGCACCTGCCGGGTGAACGTCGGGCTGCTGCTCTCGCGGTTCGAAGGCGGCGGCCATCCGGGTGCCGGTGCCTGTCGCTTTCATGCCGCAAAGGCCGGGGAGTACATTCCTCAAATCATTGCGTCCCTGACCCGCAACGAACCGCTGACCAGTTGACTCCCGTCCAAGGCCCCACCGTATTGTGATCCTGCGGGAAAGTTTCTCGGTGTACCCTGACAGTGCAAAAGACGGGGCGGCCGCCATCAGCCGCACCTTGATTTACTTCAGAGGCGCCGCTCGCCAGGATGAGCGGCTTCATCCTGAAATGCAGCCGCATCGGTTGCACACCATCGCCCTTGTCGCGTTCTGCTGTTTCAGCGGCGGCGCGGAGTCGGTTGCACCCAGCGGTTGGTCGTGCTGTCGTAAAACCACTTGTCGGGGAAGCCGCGGCGCCGGACGAAGGACGGGCTTTCGGCCCAGTTGAGGAGTTCCTCGTACGCCTGGTGTATTTTTCTGAAGACGGTGGCGTCTCCGCCGTGGTCGGGATGGTGTTTGAGGGCCTGCCGGCGATAGGCGGTTTTAATGACCTTGAAGAGTTCGGGGGAATTCAGGACGGACTTTCCGAGTTGCAGGCGGATCAGTGAGGCATCCCTGATGCTCGGAATTTTAATCTCCAGGGGCTTCACCGTTTCACTGTCGACGGCGTCGCGCCGGGCCTGTTCGAGCACCAGGCGCGATGCCAGGTAATGCCGGTTGGTCCGGCGCTTCTCGGCCCACCAGGCGTTTCCGAGTGTATTGGCCATGCGGCAGAAATCCCCGGCCGGTGTCAGCCGGCGCGAACGGGGGTAAATGAAGCTGAAAATTTCCGCCGCCCCGTAAGGCATCATATCCAGCAGGATCGTGTCCGGCGTGAAATAAAATGTCGCGAAGCGCGTGTTGAGGGCCTTGAGCAGGCCGGTGCGGATGTTCAGCGTGCGGCGCAGGACCTGCCGGCACTCGATCGAACAATAGCGCCGCAGGCCCATTTTCAGGGTCGTGCCGCACGACAGGCACCCGCCGGGTCTGGTTTGAAGCGGGACGATGCCGGTGTTTGGGAGGTTGTAATTCATTAAAATCCGGGCTTAACATTCTTGCGGCCGCATCGGTTGCGGGGTTTTTTTAAGTTTAAGTTTTAGGTTTTAAGTCAATGTCATTAACTTAAAAAATCCTCTGAAAGTCCCCCTTTGAAAAAGGGGGATTTAGGGGGATTTTAAGTGGTCATAAGAAATTATCCCTTATCTCCCTTTTTCAAAGGGGGGTAGATTAAGCCATTAAGTTAATGGCAGGGAATTTTAAGTTTCTACTTGATATGATGAGTTGCGGGTTGCGAGTTTCCAGTTTCGAGTTTCCAGTTTCCAGATTCATATTCATTTATACCGGAACCGGCTGCGGAGTTCAAGCCGGGAGGGTTCAAGGAGCCTCTTTATTCGCATGATGGTCTACGGCAAACTGTTACTGACCGCTTTTTTTTGGGGCGGCACGTTCATCGCCGGCCGGGCCCTGGCCGGGCACGTGGCGCCGTTTTCGGCGGCCTTTCTGCGCTTTGCGGTCGCAGCGGTTTTTCTGCTTCTGTTCCTGCTGAGAGCGGAGGGACGCGTTCCCGCCCTTCGCAAGGCACAGGCGGCGCCGGTCCTGGTCCTGGGGATGACCGGGGTTTTTGCCTACAACTACTTTTTTTTCAAGGGCCTGCAGCTGATCGAGGCCGGCCGGGCGGCCGTGATCATCGCCAACAATCCCATCGGCATTGCGCTGTTCTCGGCCCTGCTGTTCAAAGAGCGGTTGAGCCGGGTCCAGGTCGCGGGCATCCTGCTGTCGGTCGCCGGAGCTGTTTTCGTGGTTTCGCGCGGCCGGCCGGCGCAGCTACTGTCCGGCGGCTTCGGATTGGGCGAACTGCTTATTTTCGGGTGCGTGCTGAGTTGGGTGACGTTTTCCCTGGTGGGCCGGAGCGTCCTCAAAGAATTATCGCCGCTGGCCGCCATTTTCTATGCGTCGCTGGTGGGCACGGCGGCTCTGTTGCTGCCGGCCTGCGGCGAAGGCCTGTTGGTGAATATCAGCCGTTATCGGGTCATCGACTGGCTCGCCATCTTCTACCTGGGCTTCTTCGGCACGGTGGCCGGTTTCGTGTGGTATTACGACGGGATAAAGAAAATCGGTCCCACCAAGGCCGGCCTGTTCATCAATTTCGTGCCGGTCAGCGCGGTGGCCCTGGCCTTTTTCATGCTGGGGGAGCCGATCACCCCCTCTCTTTTCGTGGGGACGCTTCTGGTCGTGGGCGGCGTCTTTCTCACCAACCGGCGCGCCACGCCAGCGACAAATGGGCGGGATGGCCCGGGCCGGGCGCCCGTCGGTATATCAAGAAGGAGAGGGTAAAAACAGGCAGAGAACAGCGGCAGCCCTGCGGTGCGGGAGCACGACCTTTTGTAGGGGCACGGCGCGCCGTGCCCATGCAGTTCCGCGATCGGGTATCAGGGGGGAGGAACCTGCGCCAGCGAGTTCTGATTTTCGAGTTCCGAGTTTCAAGTTTCTATTTTTTGCTTTGGCAGTCATCCTCAATGGCCCTCTGCTCGCCCTCGACCTGCCGCAGCAGGTCCTCCGACCCGCACTGGCGCAAATACCCGACGGCTTCCGTGAAACACTCCCTGGCCTTGTCAATCTCACCCTTGTCCTTGTAGTAATTGCCCCAGTTGCGGTACGCCTGGGCCAGGGTGCCCTTGGCGCCGATCTGCCGGGCCGAGGCGATCGAACTTTCAAAATAGGCCGCCGCCTTGCGGTCGGACTGCCGCGCCAGCTCTTCGTGACGGGCCGCCCGGGCATGGCGCGTCAGGTCGGAGTAGACGGCCGCCAGCATGGAGCCGCAGGCGGCAAATCTCAGCCGGCTGCCGTTTTTCTGCCACTGCCCGCAACTTTTTTCAAGGATCGTCAGGCCTTCCTCGACCCGGCCTTCGCCGACCAAAACCACGCCCTGGAAAAAATGGGCCGGCTTACCGGCGAATTCCACCCCGAACTGGTCGCAGAAATCCTCGATCTCGGCGATGGTGTGCCGCGCGTCCGCGACCCTGGCGTTTAGAAGCAGTCCGAAGGCCAGCGCCAGTTTCGGAAAAAGGGAATACCAGGGATCCACCGAAACCTGGACGGCCTTCTCAAATAGCCGGGTCGCCTCGGTCACGTCGCCGGCCACGAGATGACCCCACCCGATGCAGCAGTACCCCATGCCCGTTGCCCGGTAGTCTCCGCGCCGGCGGCCGAAATCGCGCAGCTTGCGGCCGGCTTCAAGGGTCCGGTCCTTTTCGCCCTGGTGCCATAACGCATACCCCATTCCGGCCATGGAACTAAAGTAGATGTAGTCATCCGTGCGTCCCGAGGCATATATTTCCTGGGCTTTTTCGGCATAGCCGATGGCCTCGTCCAGCAACCCCAGCTCCGTGCTGACCCACGTCAGCCAGCAGCAGGCATAACCGGCAACGGTGACATCCTCTATTTCTTCGGCCAGGACCAGAGCCGCCGTCAGATGCCGGTGGGCCTCCTTGAAGCCTTCACGATGCCACAGCGCGCAGCCGAGCCAGGCATAGAACATGGCGCGCCTTGCCTTTTGGGCGAGACCGTCGGCCGCGGCCCGATGGCGGTCGAGCAAGTCCAGCAACTCCTTGTAGCGCCCGCGGTAGTAGTACACGAACGACCACTTGTTGAGCAGGTCGATCTTCAGGCCGTCGGCCTCCGGCCCGCCGCGCGCCTCGATGCAGGCATAGGCGTCCTGGAAGTACTGCTGGGCCACATCCAGCGCATAGCGCGCCAGGCTTTTTTCTCCCGCCCTGGCCAGGTAGTCGGCGGCCTTGTCGAGCGAGCGCCCCCGTTGAAAATGGTAGGCCAGCGCTTCGTAGTATTCCGAAAGGCGGTCCGCGAACAGGTGTTCGATGACGCGGCCGACCCACTCGTGGATTTCCCGGCGCTTGTCCTTGACCAGGCCGCCATAGACCACTTCCTGGGTGAGGGCGTGTTTGAAGATATACTCCACGGCCGGCCGGTAGCTGCGCGCCTTGATGATGTCCAGCGTTTCCAGGCTGCTCAGGTGGTGCCAGAGGTTGTCCTTGAACTCGGTGATGTGGCTCAGAATCTCCTGATAGAAGGACCGCCCGATCACTGCGGCCTCCTGCAGGATGCACTTCATCTCGGCTTCCAGCCGGTCGATGCGGGCGGCGATCACGCCGTGGATCGTGGTGGATATCTCCGATTCCTCGATCGTCGTTCGCAGCACCCAGTGGTCTTTTTCGGGCACCAGGGCCTGGGACTCGACCAGGGAGTTCATGATTTCTTCCAGGTAAAACGGGTTGCCGCCGGCCTTTTCGCGCACGAAGCGTTTCAACGCCAGGGGCAGGCGGTCGGTTTTGAGCAGCGATCCGACCATGGTCTCGGTTTCCGCCGGCGACAGGTCTTCGAGCCTGATGTCGATATAAGCCTGGCCGAGATTGGCGGTCTGCTGATGCGAAAACAAGGTCAGCGTGGGACGGTAGACGCAGATGACCAGGGCCGGGTACCTGAAATCCGAGAGCAGAAAGCGGATCAATTCCAGCGAGGCCGGGTCCGCCCAGTGCAGGTCTTCCAGGCAGATGATCGTCGGCGCCCGGCGCGCCATCGCGTTCAGGATTTCCAGAATGGCCTTCTGGAGTCGCAGCCGCCAGGTTTCGGGGTTGAGCCGGGCGAGTTCCGGGTAGTCGAAGTTGTACAGGCTGCCCACGTAGGGCACCACGTCCTGTTTGTGTTCGATGAAGTCAAGTCCCGATTCGATCTTTTGCCTGACAAGCTCCGGCGCATCGCTTTCCTTGATGTCCAGCGTGCGGTTGAGCAGGTCGATCAGCGGAAAATAGGTGAAGTTGCGCGAATAGGGGTAGCACTGCCCTTCGCGCCAGTTGACCTTTTCACGGGTGGAAATGATCTTGAATTCTTCGAGCAGACGGCTTTTGCCGGTGCCGGCGTTGCCGCAGATCGACACCAGGCGGCCTTCGCCGGACCGCACGCGGCCAAGGGCCTCGGTCAGAAGATCCAGCTCCGGATTGCGTCCGACAAGATCGGCCCGCAGGCCGTGAAAGCGGTGGATTTTCTTGGGCTGATCCACCAGCGAAAAGACCTTGTAGACCGTCAGCGGCGAATCGACACCCTTGACCGCAACCGGCGCGAGGGAAGCAAAATTGAAATAACCGCGCGACAGGCGGTAGGTTTCGTTGCCGACCAGAATTTCTCCGGGCGCGGCCAATCCGCACAGGCGAGCGGCGATGTTCAGGGGCGCGCCGGCGATGCCGTGGGTGCCCTTGACGGCGTCCACCTCTCCGGTAACGACCAGGCCGGTAGTAATCCCGGTGTGCATCGCCAGGCACTGGCCG
Organism: uncultured delta proteobacterium; assembly: GCA_963779885.1. Classification (GTDB taxonomy): domain Bacteria; phylum Desulfobacterota; class Desulfobacteria; order Desulfobacterales; family SG8-13; genus JARFQH01. The sequence goes on from CAWAAN010000011.1 coordinate 136,647, forward strand.
GTCTGCTTTTCGTACTCGCGGCTGTAAGCCTCCACGCGCTCGTGGATTTCCCGGGCGGCGATGATGGCCCGGATGGCGTCGTCCTCGTGGGCGTTGGTCGCGCCGAAGACGGCCATTACCGCATCGCCGGCGAATTTCTCGATGAAACCTTCGTAGCGGGCCACGACAGTGGAGATTTCGTGAAATACCCGCGCCAGGATGTCCCGGATCTCTTCCGGGTCGAGCCGCTGCGTCAGGGTGGTGTAGCCGCTCATGTCCGAAAAAAGGACCGTGACGTGCTTTCTCTCGCCCGCGGTTTTCCGGGCGGCGGCCCCGGCGGCATCCGAGCGGCGCCGCATAAATAGGTCTTCAACGACGCCCGCGGTCCCGGTCGGCGGCAGGCCCTTGCCGCACTGGCTGCAGAATCTGTTTTGCGGCAGGTTGACCGTTTGGCAACTCGCACAGACGGCGCCCATCATCTGCCCGCACTGGCTGCAGAATTTTGCTTCGGAGGGATTCAGGTGAGCGCATCCGGGGCATTTCATAAGCACCTCCCGTCAAGGGGCAACCAAAAGATCACCCTCTGCGTTTCTTGCGTCCCTGCGGCGAATAGCCATGTTTGTCATCCGTCTGCGAGCAGCCTGATCTCCTGCGACCTGATTCTCAGCCGCTGACTGATGACCAACGCGATATTGGAAACGAACTTCAAGGCGATGTGCGGGTGGTCGCCGCGCAGCCGGCTGAAGGCCTCGAAGGTGAGCCGGTAAAATTCAGAATCTTCGTCGGCCCGCACATCGGCGGAGCGCGGGCTGCCGTCGAGCAGGGCCATTTCACCGATAATCGCGCCGCCGCCGAATGTAAAAAGCCTTTTCTGGCGGTCGCTGTTCGGCAAATGCAGGCTGACGCTCACCAGGCCATAGACCATCATTAACATGTCGCGCTCGTTTTGTCCCTCGGTTATTATCGCCGCGCCTTTCCTGTACGTCCTGAAGTCCAGAAACCGTTCGAAGAGATCGAGTTCGGCGGCGGTAAAGCCCGCGAACACCTCGAGGTCCTGCAGGCGGTAGCGTTTGCGGTCGGTCTGGTGACACCACCTGGCGATGACGCGGTCTTCGGCCCACTCGAGCGCCTCGTCGGCGTCGTGAAAAAGGTGCTGCGCGTCGATTTCACCGAGAACGCCGGTGACTGTCAGAAAGTCCCGCACGCCACGGCCGTTTTTTAAGTGGGTCAGCAGCAGGTGCCGGCCGGTTTGGACGAAGCGTTTATAAAGCCGAAGTAAAATGACGGCGCCGGTGGCGTCGATTTCCGTGACGCGATGCATATCCAGAATGCAGAAAGCGGCCTCGCGCGCTTCCGACTCGATCGCGCGCGCGAGTTTGTCGGCCGAGCCGAAAAAGATCGGCCCCTGCAATTCGAAAACCTGAACCTGCTTGCCCTTGGCTTTCAGGCAGTCGTACTGCGCATAGCTGCGGATTTTCCGGGAGGTGACGTCAGCGCCGGAATACCGGCCGCGAATGCTGTTCATGCCCATCTTGGCGATGAAATAGGCCGCCGACAGAAGGGTGCCGACCAGCACGGCGGTTATCAGGCTGACGGTGATGGTGATGACGACAACGCACAGGTGAACGACAAAACCGATAAAGATGTCTTTCTGAATGCCGTGGAGCGGCCGGTAAAATTTAACGAACCGCAGTACCGAGAGATCAAACAAGGTCAAGCCGACCGAGGCGATGACGCCGGCGAAAACGGCCAGGGGGATTTTGCCGATCGCCGGCGCCAGGGCCCAGACGCCCAGTAGCATGACCAGGCTGCACAGTGCGCCCGACAGCCGGCTCCGGCCGCCGGCGCGGACGTTGGCGTGCGAGCGGATGATCGATCCGGCCGAGGAGATCGAGCCCGCCAGCGCGGCGGCGATGTTCCCGGCGCCCTGGCCGATCAGCTCCCGGTTGCTGTCGGCCCTGATGTCGCTCAGGTTCTCGAGGGCGCTCGAGCTCATGAGCGACTCCATTGCACCGAGCATCCCGAGAACGATCCCGTAACCGCACAGGTCGTAAAGAAGGGGCAGGTTTACATCGATTGTCAATCGATGCGTGAGTTCCGCGATGACGCCGATCGTCGGCAGGCCGAACGACAGGTCGCCGATCACGGCCACGGGCCGCGCGTCAACCGGAAAGATACGCAGGAGGCCGTAAACGGCGATGCCGGTCAGGAGGCCGACCACTATCGACGGCAGGCGGGTGAATAACGCCCTGGCGGCCACTACCGCGAGAAGCGCTGCCAAACCGATCGACAGCGCGGCGGTGTTGATCAACGAGAAATCGGACAGCACCCCGGTCAGGCGCGTGCCGCGGGCGAGGCCCAGCATGAGCGGCAGCTGCTTCCAGATCAGCAGGATGGCGATGCCGTTTAAAAAACCGGCCAGCACGGGATGGGGGATGTACTTGATCAGGTTGCCCAGCTTGAAAAGGCCGAGCAGCACCTGGGCCAGTCCGCCGATCAGCACGCAAAACGAGACCAGGGAAACGATGAGCAGACTTCTGTCCGCGCCGTTCGGGGGCAGTGACGCGGCGAGCATCACCTGCGCGACGACGGTGGTGAGCACCATCGTCAGCGAGGCCTGCGGGCCCGAGACCTGGCCCGGCGTCCCGCCCAGCACAGCGGCGAAAAAGCCGCCGATGATCGCCGCGTTCAACCCGATCAGGGCCGCCTGGGGCACGAACGCGGGACCCAGGGGCGCGAACACGGTGACGCCGTAGCCGATGGCCATCGGAATGGAGATGATCGCCGCCGCGGTGGCCCCGCCGAGTTCACGCACGATGCTTGCGGAAGCGGCTTTTACCGTAGCGTTTTTCATGGGCTGCAGGTTCAAGCGTGATCACCTGTTGGCCGGCCGCCGCAGGGCCGCTGCACACAACTCTTCACGGCGGACTCCCACTACCCTGGGTGGGAGAGGGTTGAGGGGGCTACAAACGCCGCTCGTTGTGGGCAGTTAAACGTTGTTCATTCCGAGGGCCGCAGCACCTGCAGGGAAAGCTGCACTACCATGGGATCGAAATCCCGGTCCTCGTGCAACAGCGTGAGCCTGTCGATGATGCAAAACGTGGCGATGATGACATCGATTGTTTTTCGGACCGTAACTCCTTTTTTGCGAAGGAGACGGTAATTCCGCGCGCTTTTCAAGGCGACTTCGTATCCGCCCATGGACCTGAAAGGCAGAGCATCCAAGTGCAATTTTGCGGCATTAAAATCACGATCCGCCCTGAAACCCCGTAAAACTTCCGTGAGGATGAGGTCCCCCATGATGACAGGTCCTTTTGAGAGCAGACTATCGAGTGAATCGGTCTGCCAGCTATGCTTGCCGTTAAAGTAACCGATCCAGACCGATGAGTCGACAAGGATCACTGATCGGACCTCATTTTGTCGAGGTCGCCATCCCAGACGAGTTTGCCACGCAATTTCCTGATGCGCTCCTGTTTCTTGATCTGAATCAAGAGCCGCAGACCGCTTTCCACCGCCGCCTTTTTGGTTTTCAGCCGGCTCAGTTTCATGGCTTCGGCCATGAGGTCGTCATCGATGCTGATACTGGTTCGCATATCCACTCCCGATGTGTATGATAAAAAAATAAATACACCTTCCCATAACCTTCCTACAAGCGAATTTTTTGCACCCCCATGCGTTCCCTCGAGTCATAGAGGGCGTTCCACATCATCGCACTGCGGCTTGTCCCCGGCTTATTCCCTCGCCCCGCGTGGGAGAGGGTCGGGGTGAGGGGGAAAATCCAATCGATGCAATTCGCACTCGACCTGAAAACCGCGATGGTTATTTCGCAACATTGCGTTGACATTATTCTGGTTTTCCTTCAATAATACTAATAATCAAAAATGATGGAAAACCAAATGCCGCCATACGAAATGAATGATGATCAAAGACGTATCTTTATCGACACCGTCCAGTTGCATGAGGCGTACATGGACGCCTTTACCAAAAGCCGTGCCTATCGCGGTGGCATGCATTGGAAAAGAGCGAAGAAAAAGGAATACCTGTTTCGATCGGTGAATCGATACGGCTACGGCAAAAGCCTTGGTCCCCGTTCAAAAGAAACCGAGTCGACATATCGTGAATTCCACCACAAAAAAAAACAAATTGACGCCCGCCTGAAGAACTTAAAAGAAAAGCTCAAAGAACAGGCGCGGTTCTGCAAAGCGGCCCGCATCGCCCGCGTGCCGCGCATTTTGGCGGCAATCTTGAGACTCCTCGAACAGCAGCAGCTTCTGGGCCGCCATCTGCAAATCGTCGGCACCAATGCCCTATATGCCTACGAGGCCCGAGCCGGTATTTTTCTGGAACGGGGACTGCTGGCGACCCGGGATTTGGATATGCTCTGGGATATTCGACCCAAACTTCGACTTTTCGCAATTGACGATGTAGACCGCCAAGGTCTCATCGACATTTTGAGAAAAGCGGATCGTTCATTCAATTTGCTTGGCAGGAAAAGTTTTCGAGCTGTGAATCAGGCTGGTTACATGGTCGATCTGATAAAACCCGAGCCCAAATCGGTATTGATAACCGAGCGTCGCCAGATGGGCAGCGGCGATGACCTCATGGCCGCCGAAATCAGGAATCTTCAGTGGCTGATTTCAGCCCCGAAATTCAATCAGATCGTTATCGGCCAGGATGGCTTCCCAGCCACGATGGTCGTGCCGGATCCCCGCGCATTCGCCATACACAAACTATGGCTCGGCAATCAAATAGATCGCGATGCCGTAAAAAAGAAACGGGATCGTTCCCAAGCCCTGGCCACATGCAAATTAATTCTTCACTATATGCCGGAACTTGAATTCAGGAAAGAAGATTTGCGCATATTTCCCGAAGCCCTTATCACCGACACCATTCAAGTCCTGGGCCAGGCGGGTCTGCCGCCCGGATATGGCGATTAGATTTCTCTCCCCGCACGGCAGGCTCCCCGCGACACTCCGCTTCCCCGCGCGGGAGAGGGCTGGGATGAGGGGAAAAGACCCTTTACATCCACGGCTCGAATCTGTTATTGGCAAAGCTGAATTGACCTGCGAACCGACTGATTTTTCAGCACATCACCCGTAATTTCCTCTCCTCCGTGCTCTCGCATGCGGGTCGTTCGTCCGCTGCCGGACCGTCCGCGGTATTTGAAAAGGCATAGTTCATGAACGCTCTTAACTGCGACAGCCCCCCGAACGAAGAGACCGCCACCCGCCTGGCTGCAGAACTCGCGCGGCTGCGGGCAGACGCCCAATTCGAGGCGCTGCAGCCGCTGCTCGATTTCGTGGAGCCGCTGATCGGCCAACGGTAAATGCGTCTAAGTGCCTTTACGGGCACTTCTGGTTGACGAACACGAGTGATCAGAAAACCAGCGTTATTTTTTATCAAATTGATCCATTTCAACAGGAGCAGTCTGAAAAATATGGGAACGCGCCGACGCTATAAAAAAAGAGCCGACCGTTCGTCATCGCGGTGCGGCTCGATCTGGAAACAGATGGGTTCACCTACCGAAAGTGGGGGGAGCGAACAGCGGTGCAAACGCGGCGACTGGCTCGTCGACAACGATGGAGACATTTACTCGGTTGACGGTGCCGTTTTTGAAAAAACTTACCGCAAGACCGGTCCGAATGTCTACATCAAGACCGCCACGGTTTGGGCCGAGGTCGCAGCATCGCCCGGCCGCATTGTGACCAAGGAGGGCGAATCTTCCTACAGGGCCGGGGACTACCTTGTCCACAACGACGAAGACGGAACGGACGATTACTGCATCAGCGCTGGTAAGTTCGAATCGATGTACGAGGTGTACGAGTAAAAGGGGCATCGGAAACACGCGACCGTTAATGCGGCGACTGGTGTGCAGTTGGCCGGCCCTGCCGCAGGCGCGGGACACCTGACCAACAGGAGATTGAATCATGAGCGTGTGGGGGAAACTGGCAGCCCGGTACGAAGGCCGGTAAAACGAAAAGCACCGCCTGCTCGCCCCGGACGGGGGCGGTATCCGCGGCATCCTGACCCTGGAGGTGCTGGCCCGCATGGAGCAGATGCTGGCGCAGGTCACCGGAATGGGCAGGGCTTTCAGGCTGTGCCATTTCTTCGACTACATGGGCGGCACCAGCACCGGGGCCATCATCGCCGCCGGGCTGGCGCGCGGCATGAGCGCCGCCGAGCTGATCGATTTCTACCGGGAAACCGGGCCGGCCATGTTCGACAAGCAGTTCATCCTGAGGCGCTGGTACGCGCTGTACAAATCGGAGCCGCTGGAAAAAGAGCTGCAGCGGACCTTCGGGGCCGAGACGCGGTTGACGCCCGAGGACCTGGAGTGCCTGCTGCTGGCCGTTCTGCGCAACCGCACGACGGACTCCCCCTGGCCGCTCAGCAGCAACCCGCAGGCCAAATACAACGACGCCTGCCGAACGGACTGCAACATGAACATCCCCCTGTGGCAGATCGTGCGCGCCAGCACCGCGGCGCCGGTCTTTTTTCCGCCCGAGGTGATCCAGTGCGACCCGAAGCACGCGCGCAAGACATTCGTGTTCGTCGACGGCGGCCTCACGCCCTACAACAACCCGGCGTTTCTGCTCTACCGCATGGCGACCCAACCCGGCTATTGTCTGACCTGGGCCGACGGCGAGCAACAGCTGCTCATCGTATCGGTCGGGACCGGAGCGGCGGCGGCGGCCGAACAAAGCGCGGCGGGCCCGGACCGCGGGCTCATCGAAAATGTCGCCGCACTGCCCGGGGCGCTCATGTACGCCGCCATGGTCGATCAGGACACCACCTGCCGCCTCGTCGGCCGCTGCGTGCACGGCGCCGCCCTGGACCGCGAAATCAGCGACATGATCCCGCGCGATGCCGGCGGCAACCAAATTCCGCTCGGCCGTGACCTCGGGCGCAAGTTTCTATATGCCCGCTACACTGCCGACCTGAGCCGCAACGGCCTGGATGAAATGGGCCTGCCGGACATCCGGCCCGAACACGTCCAGAAGCTCGATTCCGTCAAACATATCGATGACCTTCGCCGGGTAGGCCGGAAGGTGGCCGAAGAGATCAAGCTGGAGCACTTCGGTCCCTTCATTTCCTGAGGAGGAGAAGCCCATGCATGCATTCATCGTGCGCCCTTTCGGCGTCAAAAACGGCATCGATTTCGACCGGGTCGAGCGGGATCTGATCCGCCCGGCCCTGGGCGCACCGAATATTTCCGGAGGTGCAACCGGCGAGTTCATCCAGCAGGGCAATATCCGCACGGATATGTTCGAGCAGCTGCTGACCGCCGATCTGGTGGTGGCGGATATTTCGGTTCACAACGCGAATGTTTTTTACGAACTGGGGATCCGGCACGCCTTGCGGGACAAGCGCACCTTCCTGGTCAGGGCCGAGGGTGACCAGGTTCCCTTTGACCTGAAAACCGACCAGTATCTGCATTACGATGCCAGCAATCCGGCCGCGTGTCTCCCCGAGCTGACCGAAGCCCTCGCCGCGACCCTGAGGACGCACAAACAGGACAGCCCGGTTTTTCAGCTTCTGCCGGGCCTGGAGGCGGCCGCGCCCGGCAAGTTTATTCTGGTCCCGCTCAGTTTCCGGGAAGAGGTGCGGCGAGCCGAGGAGGAGAAAAATCGTGGCCATCTGCAGATGTTGGCGGCGGAGGCCGATGGCTTTGCCTGGACCACCATGGGGTTGCGCGCGGTGGGGCATGCGCAGTTCAGGCTTTGCGACTGGCCGGGCGCCAAGGCAACCTGGGAGGCGGTGCGGAAATGCGATGACATGGATGTGGAAGCCAACATACTGCTTGGGACCATTTATCAACGGCTGGGCGATCTTGTCAGGTCCGACCAGGCGCTGGAACGGGCGCTTGCCAATAGATGCGTGTCGAGCTGGAACAGGGCGGAATGCAAAGCGCTCATGGCGCGCAATGCCAAAACGCTCTGGGAGGCGGACTGGAGATGCGAGGACAAACCTGACACTGTCCGGAAAGAAGCCTTCAATTCGCCCCATCTCGAGCGGTCACTTGACTTGTACCGCCAAGGCTTTGCCGAAGACCGCAATCATTTTTATTCAGGCCTGAATGCGCTGGCCATGGCAACCATCAGGATCGAGCTGGCGAAGGCCCAGCCCGCCGCGTGGTCGAACAATTTCGATACCGAAGACGCTGCGGCCCTGGAACTTCAACAGCTGAAGGAACTATGCGTCGATCTGGCCGCCGGGGTCAGGCTGGCCATCGAATCCAGACAAACAGTTGCGGCGCGCGAGGGACAAAACGACATCTGGACCGAGATCAGTGCCGCCGACCTGGACCTGCTCTCCGCCGTGAAATCCAGCCGTGTCGGCCGCGCTTACAAGAAGGCCCTTGCCGGTGCCCCCGACTTTGCCGCCGGCTCGGTGCGCAAACAGCACTTGCTCTATCAACACCTTGGCGTACTGGTCGAAAATACCCGGGCGGCTCTCGACAGCATACCGGTAATACTGCAAGGGGACAACACACCGGAAGAATCTCCACACGTGATTCTGTTTACAGGCCACCGTGTCGATGCCCCGGACCGCCGGCAGCGCCGCTTCCCGCCCGACCGCGAGGACCAGGCCCGAACCATGATCATGAAGGCCGTATCGAACGTGAAAGAAAAAACCGAGGGTAAACTCCTCGGCATCGCCGGCGGTGCATCCGGCGGGGACATTCTTTTCCACGAAGTTTGCGGGGAACTGGGCATACCGAGCCGGATGTATCTCGTGCTTTCCAAATACCGGTACATCGCGGCTTCAGTGGCCGACGGCGGCCCCAGGTGGGTAGAGCGGTTCAAGCGCCTGTGCGCGCAGAATCCCCCTGAAATTCTGTCCGATGACGACAAGCTGCCGTGCTGGCTGCGCGCCAAAAAAGACTACAGCGTCTGGCAGCGCTCCAACCTGTGGATGCTCCACGGCGCCCTGGCAATATCAAACGACAACCTGACGCTGATAGCACTCTGGAACGGCGCCACCGGCGACGGCCCGGGCGGCACCGAAGACATGGTCCGGCGCGCGCAAAGCCGCGGCGCAACCTTCGTGCACCTCGATGCCCGAAAACTCATTGAGTGATTTATCTGGCTCATGCGGGTATTGATATATTGGTATGATTTTGGAGCATAACGTATTTAAAAAACTAAATATCTTGACAGAAGGGTAGTATTCTGTCATTTAAACGGCATGCATAGACAGGCCCGCTTCGATGCCCCGGTCGCTGTGCATCATGTGGTCATGCGGGGGATTGAAAGGCGCAAAATATTCAGACGCAATGAGGATCGCGACGATCTGATCGGCCGTCTATCGTTTCTTTTGCCCGAGTGCCGGACCACCTGCTACGCTTGGGCTTTCATTACCAACCGCGCCCATTTTTTTTTCAGAAGCGGCGACATTCCACTTTCCACCCTGATGCGCAGGTTGCTGACCGGCTATGTAGTCGGCTTTAATCGACGGCATAACCGATACGGTCAGCTGTTCCAAAATCGCTACAAATCATTTTTCTGTCAGGAAGACATCTACTGGCTGGAAGTGCCCGTCTGCAACAGGAGTGCGGCCCAGAAAATAATGGGGGAACAATGTTATGAAACAATGAAACAACGTTCCATTTGTTTTTGAGCCAGAAAACTCTACGAAATCCAGAAGCTACCTAACCGATAGGATTGCTCGGATTTCAAATCGTTATAAATCGTTCGCTGGTTTTTAAAATTTTGCCAATCTCAATTCCGGAAAATTTGCAGATGCGACATATGATTTAGGAGGCTAAAACATGGTGAAATTATTTTTTTCCTATAAGTTTAAATCGGTTGGGGAAACCTTTGCGAACAAAATGTATTTTGTTCTCAAGAAACAGAGCGGGTTGAAAATAGATTTTTGGAAATACCACGGTAAAGCTGGGGAATTCCCACCCGATCTCAGAAAAATGATAGCGCGTTGCGATTACATGATATTTTTCTGGGGTAACGAATTTGGAAATATCCAAATCCAAGAAGTAGGTTATGCATTGGAGCAAAGGCGGAAAATCATTCCAATCCTGCTTCCGAATTATAAAAAGGCACGGTTTTTAAAGAAAAATTACGAGATTTTGTCGAAATTGAATGACAAGAGTTCGATTGTCATTGAAAAAGAAAAGTTTAATAAAATCAACAAGTCTGTGATAGAAGTGGCAAAAGAATTATACATTAACAAATTAAACATGCGCAAATGGATACCGGAGTATTTTTTACCGGATGGATATCCCTTTCAATATGAAAAAGATATTATTGGCGAGTTTATAAAGGGCAAAGGAAAACTTTCAGCCGATAGGGTCAGGGAAGGCTGCCCCAGCGAATGGCCACAAGTTGACAGAAGGCTTGGAGACACACCGAATACCATTATAGAGGAAAGGCGCGGTAAGAACAGAGACAATAAATTTGTTATGCCGGCGGCGTTGTCAGATTATCATTTCAAGGATAATCATCAATGTCTTTTCAATCTCGATTTGACTTTCCCCGAAGCCGGCCCCCGGCAGTTCCTCTATTATCCGAAAAAAAGCCGTGCACTTAATGTAGGAATCGTGGTTTCAGGAGGGATCGCTCCAGGAATTAATTCGGTAATTGCCGGAATAGTGAAACGTCATGTCGATTATGACAAGAAAAGAAGAAGCCCAACCACAATTTATGGTTATATGGAGGGTTTCAAGGCTTTGTTGGGTAAAGAAGAAGGTCCAAGATATAAGGTAATATATACAACGGGTGAGAAAAAAGAGATGCTTGAGATGACAGTTTATTCCAAAGCAGAAGAAGGTGGATCAATTCTACCTACTTCACGAGCCGATGAATTGCTAAGTGAGGAGGATAGAAAAAAATATTTTGAGAAAATAATGGAAACTCTTAGGGTCGATCGAATCGATATCCTTTATGTGATCGGCGGAGATGGAAGTATGAAGGCGGCACATGCGCTGCAGAATTGTATTGAACAAAGTGGCAGCGACGCTGCCGTGGTTGGTGTTCCTAAAACAATGGACAATGATATCTTGTGGGTTTGGCAATCTTTCGGTTTCTTGTCTGCGGTAGAGTGGGCCAAAGGAGCCATACGACAAATTTACACAGAGGTCAGGTCAAACCCGAGAATCTGCATTATGCAGTTGTTTGGGTCTGATTCGGGATTCGTAGTGACTCATGCTGCTCTGGCAAGCGGCGTTTGCGATATGGTGCTGATACCGGAACAACCGTTCAGCACAAAGAAGGTCATAGATCACATTACAGATAGGCTTGAAGGAAGATTTTCTGCCGGCGAGGACGGTAAAAGCCCTTATGGTATAATTCTTTTGGCTGAAACCGCTCTTCCCATAGACTCAATTGAATATGCCCTGAAGGTTGAGAAAACAAAGAAAGCCAAGAAACACAAAAATTCTGATGATGACGATTTGACGTGGATTGAAATACAGTCGGTTAAAGACTTTTTCGGTGCTGATTGTCGCGTCACAGGACAAACTCCGGACGAGCTCAGAAATGCTGGTTTGAAAATTGTCCGGAATACTCTTATTAAAGCCCTTAAGGACGAAAAGAAAAGCTATTGGAAAACTTTCAGGGTGTTCACAAATGAGCCGAGGCACTTGATTAGGTCCATACCGCCGAGTTCTTCAGACATTATTTTTGGAGAAAGGTTAGGCACTCTAGCTGTTGACGGTGCCATGGCTGGGTTTAGAGATTTTATGATCAGCCAATGGCTCACTGAATATGCAATGATTCCCTTGGAGTTGGTCGTGCTGGGAAGAAAGAGAATCCCCAGGGACGGTATCTTCTGGAAATCCGTTATCGCGGCGACTGGGCAACCATCCAATTTGGTATAGAAATTTACCAGTATGGTTCCTCGTATTGATATACTGGTATAAAATTAGCGGGGTCAGGTCGCGGCTGATGTCTCAGACGTTTGGACCGGAATTATTTGCCGCTCGATGTCCGCCCAAATCTTACGCTTCATCATCCGCAGGTCATATTCAGTCTGTAAATTCAGCCAGAACTGGGCTTCGACTCCAAAATAGCGCTGCAGTCTCAAGGCGGTATCGGCGGTGATGGCCCTTTTCCCGTTGACGATTTCACTTATTCTGTTAGGGGGCACAGCAAGATCACGGGCCAGCTGATTAATGCTGATATCCAGTGATTCCACAAAATCCTCACGCAGGATTTCACCCGGAAAAATCGGATCAAGAAAGTTTTTTCTTGTCGGGTCGGTGGCGGGTTTGTTTTCGGTTCATTGTGGATTGACCTCGAAGCCTTCCAATCGGGCGGCCGTGATCAAGCGGTCGTCGAAACACATGATCGGCAGGCGGGACACGTTTTCTTCGGTGGCGACGAGCACCGCTGCCAACTGGAGGGCGTCGGCAGCCCTCAGGGGGTGCACCTGAAGCAGACGCAGGGCTCTGTGCTCGACCTTTTCAATGGTGACGACCTCAAAAGCGCTTTCGAGCAGGTCGCGGGTGCGCTTTTTGGCGGCATCAAATGCTTCCGGCCCGAGCGAGCCTTCGCGCAGCCGTCGGCAAAGCGCGCTGAACACTTCGATATGAGTCATGGTCCAAATCAGGATGTCGCCGTCAGCCCGCAGGGCATCGATGCAATAAGCCGATTCTTTTTCCAACACGAGCAGGGGAATAATCGCCGAGGAATCCCAGAATCTCATCGACCCTGTTCCCTTTCCTTCCGCAAGGCGTCCAAGGCACCCGTATAGTCCCCTTTTTCCGAAACCACTCGATCCAGACGGGCAAATTCAGAAAGGGAAAGCTTTTTTGAGGGTGCCCCGATCATCCCCAGTTCGACCAGGCGCTGCAGCCAACCCGTGGTTCTGTTCCTGCTCGGGAAAGCTTCTACGGCCTCGATGCGGGCCAAAGGTGTTTTTCGATCCACGATCTCGACGACCTCACCCGCTCGAACCAGGCGCAAATAATGACTCAACCTGTTCTTCAGACTTGAAATGTTGGTCCGAATCATGATTGCTCCCTGTTGACGTTCACTGTCTGTTGTCGAGTGCGGCCGGTTTCAGGCAGAAAGTCGAACAATCGACCATATCCACATGGCCATAATAGCCATATTATGATAGCCCTGTCAAGTGCCGCAGTGAGCTTGAGCGGGCTTGACGTCTTTTTCTAACGGCTGCTGGCGTGTCAGACCACGCAAGGCACGAACGGATACCCGCATCCTGCATCGGTCGAACAGATTTCCACGCGAGTGTTCGGTGTACAACTTGCCATAAGTCATAATTGCGCTGTAAATTCAGCCAGCTTTCGGGCGTTGAATTGAAAAACATTGCGCTTGACGGACCCGGGACGGTTCGTTATTATCTGGACAGACTAGACAGAAAAAACGCTGTGAGAGGAGATGACGATGGAGAATTGGCAGCTGCAGGACGCGAAAAACCGTTTCAGTGAAATTGTCAACAAAGCGCTGCGGGAGGGACCGCAGGTGGTGACCCGCCATGGTAAAAAAACCGTTGTTATCCTGTCGATTGAACAGTATCAGAGCCTGGTGAGGCCCCAAAAAAATATCGTCGACTTCTTTCAAGAATCGCCCCTACGGGGACAAGACCTGGATTTGACGCGCAGTAAAGACGGTGCCCGCGAGGTGGTGGTGTGAATTACTTGCTGGATACGTGTGTGCTTTCAGAACTGATAAAAACAAAGCCGGACTCTCACCTGGTCCAATGGGTTCGCGACCAGGCTGACGGAAGCCTTTTTTTGAGCGTGATCACGATTGGTGAAATCCAAAAAGGGATATCTAAATTGCCGGATGGCCGAAAGAAGAAACGCCAGTTACAGGACTGGTTGGACAGTGAACTGCAGGAGCGATTCAAGGGTCGGATTCTTGAAATAACTATTGGAACGGCCCTCGTATGGGGGCAGGTTCTGGGCGCCTGCGAGAAAAAAGGGTTAGCCATTCCTGCTATCGACGGCCTGGTGGCCTCTCAGGCTATTTTCCATAAAATGACAATTGTGACCCGAAACATTTCCGACATGGAACCCAGTGGCGTCGCCCTGTGCAATCCATGGGAGAAATAAATCCCTTGCGGGACGGGTATTGAGATATTGGTATGAATTTGGCTGGTTCAGGTCGCGGCTGATGCCTCAGACTTTTTGACCGGAATGATTCGCCGCTCGATGTCAGCCCAAATTTTACGCTTCATAATTCTCAGGTCATATTTACCCCATAGTTGCATAAACAACATAGCTACGTATGGATAATGGCCTGTAATTATATCAAATATCATAGAGATACGACTAATTTCAGGATATCTTCACCGGTGAATTCGAAGGATGGGGTCGATTTTGCTATGTTGTTTACCCGGAGGGAAAGCCGGAGGACTTCAGATCCTGTGTTGTCAAGGGATTGCGGTAGGAATTTACAGCTTCACCCTTGACGCCTTGGTTCTGAAGCCCTCCGACTGTTGCAACGTTGGGGTTTAGTCTGTAAATGTGGGAATGATTCAAGAGCAGACCATGTCGGCGAAATATTGGTGGAAGCGCAGATCGTTGGAAAGTTCCGGGTGAAACGCGGTGGCGAGCCATCTTTCCTGGCGGGCGGCAACGGGAGTGCCATCCGCCAGAGAGGCGATGACCCGGGCCGATCCGCGCACCGTAACCAGCCGCGGGGCACGAATAAAGATGCCGGGAAACGGATGTCGGTATCCATCTCTCAACACCTCTACGGCCAGGTCCTCCTCGAAGCTGTCGATCTGGCGACCGAACGCGTTGCGTTCGACCGCAATGTCCATTATACCCAGTCCGGACTGATTCCGCCCGACATCCCTGGCCATCAGGATCATTCCGGCGCAAGTGCCCCAGACCGCGTGATCCTGCGCAAAGCGGCGCACCGGATCCATCAAACCGCAGCTTAGCATGAGTTTTCCGATCGCCGTGCTCTCACCGCCTGGGATGATCAACCCGTTCAGGCCCGGGACCTCGGCCGGCAGACGGACCTCGGCCGCCTCCAGACCAAGTTCTCCCAGCCTGCGGATGTGTTCGGCGAATGCCCCCTGCAGCGCCAGAACCCCGATTTTCATGGCCGCATCCTTCGCGCTCACCAGCCGCGGCCGGCCAGCCTGTCTTTTTGATCGAGCGCCGATACATTGATGCCGACCATGGGCTGGCCGAGGTTGGTGCTCAATTCGGCCAGGACGGCGGCATTCCGGAAATGAGTTGTCGCCTGAACGATGGCTTTGGCACGCCGGGCCGGCTCGCCGCTTTTGAATATCCCCGAACCCACGAAGACGCCGTCGACGCCGAGTTGCATCATCAGGGCGGCATCCGCCGGGGTGGCCAGACCGCCGGCGGCGAAGTTGACCACCGGCAGGCGGCCCAGGGCCTTGGTCTGCTTCACCAGTTCGAAGGGGGCGCCGATCTCTTTGGCGCAGGCCATCAGTTCATCGTCGGGTTTGGCCTGCAGCGCCCGGATTTCTCCCAACACCGTTCGCGCGTGGCGCACGGCTTCCACCACGTCTCCGGTCCCGGCCTCCCCCTTGGTGCGGATCATGACCGCGCCTTCCCCGATGCGACGCAGCGCCTCCCCCAGGTTCCGGCACCCACAGACAAACGGCACACCGAAGGTGTTCTTGTCGATGTGGTGAGCCTCGTCCGCCGGGGTGAGCACCTCGCTCTCATCGACGAAGTCCACACCGATGGCTTCCAGGATCTGGGCTTCGACGAAGTGCCCGATCCGGCATTTGGCCATGACCGGGATGCTGACAGCCGCCATGATCTCGCGGATCAGCCCCGGATCGGACATCCGCGCAACGCCGCCCTGAACACGGATATCGGCCGGGACGCGTTCGAGCGCCATCACGGCCACCGCCCCGGCTTCCTCCGCGATAACGGCCTGTTCGGGCGCGACCACGTCCATGATGACGCCCCCCTTCAGCATTTGCGCCAAACCGCTTTTCACGGTGAAACTGGCCGATCTTTCCGGCTTTTTTTTCTGTGAGTCACTCATGGTGTCCTCCTCGAACCCTTTATGGGGCGGGTATTGAAAAAACGGCGAACTCTTCAATCAGGGAGCACTGCTACTTTACAAGCGCTCTAAAATGCGATGGCGGGAAAGTTTTATCCGAACCTTTCTTGAAAGAGATATCCCTCAGCTCGGTATCACCATTGCGGCGGAAACCTTGCGGCGATTCTGGACCATGGTGGCCCACTACCATGGCCAGGTATGGAATGCAGCTGAATTCGCCCGATCTCTCGGCACGGCCGAGAATACGGCCCGGCGATACCTCGATATTCTTTCCGGCGCCTATATGGTGCGGGTCTTGCCGCCGCGGATCGAAAACCTGAAAAAACGCCAGGTTCGTGCGCCCAAGATATATATCCGGGACAGTTCATAAATGACCCGATGATCGTAAGGCCGCGCTTGTAAATCTATTTTACACTCTTGCCATGAGATGTCTATACGATCTTGACAGATTTACCGTTCCGCTTACCGTCAGGGGCACGGGCGGTTTTAATGTATTTCAGTTTTAACAGTGACTTAGGTTTTATTTTGACCCATTCCTCTTTCCTTGGCACGATTTTGGTACTCGAATTTATCATATCCAGCGCCAATCCTGTATATCCTTAGCAGGCCGTTTGCCATCTTTTATAGAATTGATTGGCGGCTGCGACCGTGGCTTTCGAGTCTATGATAAAAGGTTTTATTGTCTGACATTTATCATGTTTTTGTATTGACAATCACCATGCGTTAATTTACAGAATTAAGTGGTTATTAAGTAGGTTACATATATTTCAGGAAAGTCGCCAGTTGAACACCACCTCCCACACTATCCGATGCAGTTTGGTTTGTTTTTCCTCCGGATCTCGTTTGCATTTTCGAAGGCGCGCCTTCTGAGTGACCCCGCTCTTTGAATTTGGCTTTGCTTTTCTCGTTGCATGAACAAATAACGGTTTTGGCCTTAAGACGTGAAAAGGTCATGGGGCTGTTATGATGGGGTTCTTTGTCATCAGACAAGCCAGTGTTAAACACAACGGATGGGGAGGTCGATTATGCCAACTACAGACGACATTCTCAAAGAACCGCAGATAGCCGATTTTCTGAGCCATTACCACGGTGCCAAAGCGGCCGTTGAAAAAGCCGCTGAGATGCTCCAAGAAAAACCGGACGCCGTCAGGGCCGTCAAAAAACTACAGCGCGCCCACGCCGAAAAGGAAATTTCCGTCTTCTTCAGCTACAAAAAGAAAGACGAGTGCGCGGCGAAGGCCGTTGTCAAGCTGCTGCGCGAAAATTCCGCCGAAAAGCTGCGGATTGCTTATCAAGCCGATATTACAAAAAATATCGTCGGCCAGGAGTGGCGAACCTGGATTCACACCAATGTCCGTCAATCAAACTGGTTCGTTTTGCTGCTGCCCGACCCGTCCGAAGACTGGGACTGGTGTTTGTTTGAAACCGGACTCTTCGAGGCTCAGCGCACCTCGGCCGATCGCCTGATTTGCTTGCACCACCCGGAGACGAGCATTCCGGATCCCATAAAGGATTATCATGCGGTGAAGGCCGATTCAGGCGAAGTGGAAGAGTTTCTCCGCATGATTTTTGTGGAGGAGAATCCCATTCCGGGCATGAAACCCTTGAACAAGTCGATCGAGAAGGAAATTCCGCGGCTCGCCCAAGAGATCGTCGATGCGATAATTCCGCCATGCAAGATTTTTCGCCAGACTTACGAACCCTGGATAGAGCTGAAGTGTGTCAACGCAGCGGACCTGAAGGACCAGGACGACCTCGATAAAGCACTCATCAGTAAATCGAACGATAAGGCCCTGGATCTATTTGACTTTGAATTAAAACCGGACACACTGGGTGATCTCAGATCGGGTTTGCCGAAAGCGCGGGTAGATGGCCGCTGGTGTAAAGAGCTGTTACATGTCATTCGAAGGTTGGCCGGGGGGCGGAAATTTTATCCGATTCAGGCCGTGTTTCAAACGAATGAGGGTAAAATCTATCGCCCCGTGCTTTGCGCCGTTGACAGACTCGGCGGCGAGAATGGCCCCATCGCGACCTATCATGTCACTTTCACCGAAGAGGTCAGCGCGATTGACGGCACTGCCATGCCGGAGCGGGTCGCGGGGCTGGCCTCGCTACTGCGCTTCGTGTTCCGATTTCGATGGGAGGTGCTCGAAAAGTTCGGCACGGGGCCGATTACAGAGGAGGATGTCACGCGTCTGGAAAACGCCCTCAGGCGAATCGCAAAGGACTGGGAATCACGAGGCATGGGTGGGCAGGAGTGTATCATAGGCTTGTTCCCGCCGGAACACACCGTGCGTCTTACCAACATGTTCGCCAGTTGGAGAGAATTGAGGAACCCCGAGGGAACCGGCAAACTGGACAGCGCCATCGAAAACAAGGACCTCGAAGAAATCCACTCGCTATTAAGTGCGGTTCTCCCGATTAACCAGGAATTTCTCGAGTTGGCCGCGGATAATTTCGCGGAATTGCTTTCCGAGAAGAAGCCCGCTTAGGGCAGTATAGGTCGGTCTATCTCTTTCTGCTGTGGCCGAGCATCACCGATATCTGATCTGGGAGGCGATGATGACACGCAGCGCCCTATGTATTTTCGATCCGGAGGACCAGAGTTTAGCGCAACCCCTGGTGCGGTATTTCCGGAACCGGGCCATGTTCGGCCGCCTCGAAGCGCAGCCGATCGAAGCAGGAAGCTCGATCCTCGAAAAGCCCGGGGTTGTCGGTGACACCGTCGATTGCCTGATCGTGTTGTTGTCGCCGGCCTCGGTCGCCTCCCGATGGGTGCGGGAAGAGGTGGGTCTGGTGCTGCAAGACGGCGTTGACGGGCGGCGGCTCACCGTCATCATGGTCCGCATTGCCGACTGCACAGTTCCGAAGTGGCTGGGGGACGTTGCCTGCATCTTCGACATGCGGTCGACGGCGGACTACCACACCGGTCTCGAGGAGATCGTTCATTTTCTCGGTCGATCGGCGCAGGCAAAAACAATACGATCGCACTTGGCGGCGCCCCATGAAAATGGAGAGGAAGCAGCAGATGGGTTCCTGTCCATTAATCCCGCGCCTGCAATGGTGGCCAGGCGTCCCGACCCCGCGGCCGCCGAGAGACATATCAGCGTGTGGGTGGGTGCGGATGACCTCGAACCGCCGAAGTCCCTGCTTTTAAATGAGACCTACACATTGAATTTCAAGGTCGGGCAGGTTGTCGGGCGCAGCCTTGTTGGCGGCCCTGAAACTCTGGTCCCCGCCGCGGATATCCCACCAGGCGGTCTTCAAACGCGGTGGGTGGTCACCTCCAGCGCCGTGGAATTCGCGGCAGTCTCGCCGGATACGGTCATTTCCGAAACGACCGCGGAGGGTGCCAGAGTCTGGACGGCCGCTTTTTCGTTGGTTATTCCCGAAGATGGCGACAGCGAGGTTCCGCAGCTCTCCATCACACCGCGCGTTGTTGGAGACGCTGACCTACAGATCCTCATCTACGTTGGCGCCGAGCTGTATCGCCACCTCGCGGTGCAGCTGGCCGTTTCGGCTGGTTTGGCCTCCAGCGCGGGGTTTCTCGGGGCGGCCGGGCTGGCGGCGGTTCGGCGTGATCTGACTTACACGCCCGCCGCGCAGACAAATTTGAAGGCACCCCACGAATGGGCGACGCCGCCCGGTCAGACAAGTGTCGCTATCCTGGGGCAGTTTGCCATCATTTCAGGCGAGGACGGCTCGCGGCACTTGGGTCCGCAAACGATCCCATGGTCGGGCGTGCAGGCCCAGGTTGGGGGTCCGATTAAAAACGTGCGCGCCGCGGCGGAAAATTTCCGCGCCAGGTGGGAAGCTTACCTGGACGACATCGATCCGGGCGAACTCGCGCAACGGATCAGCGACTGGACGCCCGAATGCGACTGGAGCGCCCTGCGCGATTTTTCCGACAAGCCGCACCGAGATGCCTGGAACGCGGCCAGCATCAGCCCGGAACTGCGGAATTTCGCGTACGACGGGCACGAGCTGTATCAATCTTTTTTCCCCCCCGCCTCACCTTTGCGCGCGTGGCTGGATTCGCTCACGCCGGGCCATCGTCTCGACATCTCCTGGACGCCTACCGCCAACCCCGGCTGGATGCCCCACATTCCGTGGGGGCTGATGTATCTGCCCGAGCTTCCGACCAACGGCGCGCCGGTGGACCCGATGGGCTTCCTGGCCCTGCGCTTTCGCCTCGGCTACACGGCGCACGAGGTCCAGGTCGGATCCAAGGCGCTGGGCCGGCTGGCGGACACGCACGTGGGGCATTTTCTGTACTGGGGAGACCAGCCGCAGGATCCCACCGGTGTGGAGGCGAGCTGGCAGCGGCGGGAGTGGACGACCATGCAGAATCAGATTTTCATTCCGTCTTCGACGGCCGGCGCCAACTGCAAACAGGAATTGATCGCCTGCCTCGACGATCCGACGCCGATGCCCATGTCGCTGCTTTACTTCTTCTGCCAGTGCGCGGTCGGCGCCGGAAACGATCCGGTGTTGCGGTTCGGAAGTAGCGCGCAAATCACCGAGGTGGTCGGGCGGACGGAACTCGGCACCCGCAAACTCGCCGACCAGCCCCTGGTCTTTGCCAACGCCTGCACCACTTCGACCAGCGACCCGTATATCGCCAACGAGCTGGAGAAGGGCTTTTTCAACCGGGGCAGCCGGGCGTATCTCGGCACCGAAGCGAAGGTCCCCATAAAGCTCGCCAGCCGCTTCGCCCACCTGTTCTTCCATTTTTTCTGGCGCAGATTCGGGTATTTCGACAGCGAGAATCCGCCGAAGCCGATGGCGGCCGGTGAGGCCGTCGCACAGACGCGGCTCTTTTTGTGGACCCAATACCGCAACATCGGAGGCCTTTTCTACACCTATGTCAATCAGTACGAACTTTTCATGGCCAGCGATGCCGATCTGGATCAATTGCGCAACTGAGAGGAGGATGACCGATGGCGAAAGATTTCATGGAAGAATTTTTGTCCGCGGCGACCGTAAAACGGCTCGAGATGGCCCGTGAAGACGCCAACGCCGAGGCGCTGACCGCCTACCTGGGGCAGGCGGCCTATAACGAGTATCGCAGAATTGCGGCCAAGTTGGACATGGGCCATCTCGGCATCCAGTCTCCTAAAAACCTGATCTTTGTGCCGGGCATCATGGGCAGCCTGCTGCTCAGCAAGACCAAGGGCGGTGTGTGGTGGATCGATGTGCGCACGCGGGGGCACATCAACGACCTGGCCCTGGCCCCCGACGGCCGGCAGGACGCCGACCCGGCCAACCAGATCGCCCCCTTTTCCACCGACCCGAGCTACGAACCGTTTCTGACCGCCGTTTTGGCGCGCGACGACTTCGGCCACGAGGTCTTTGCCTACGACTGGCGCAAGGCGCTGCACCTGAGCGCGGGTGCCCTGAAAGATCTGGTGCACCGGCTTTACGGCGAAAACGGGAACCGGCCGGTGCACCTGGTGGCCCACAGCATGGGCGGGCTGATGGTCAGGGCCGCGTTGTTGGATTACGGCCCGGAACTCTGGCCCGAGATTGGCCGCGTCGTTTTTATCGGCACGCCGCATTACGGCTCGCCTGCAATCGCCGGCTACTTAAAAAACCACCTGTGGGGCTTTGAGTTGATGGCCCTGCTCGGGCTGTATTTGAGCCGCGAGACATTTAGGTCCATGTGGGGCACGATGAGCATGCTGCCGGCGCCGCGCGGAATTTATCCGGGAACCCGTCCGCAGGACGCGCTGGCTTGGACATCGGGCAGTGCCGGGGACGCTTATCAGCATCCGTGCGTTAATTTCGACTTGTATCAGACAAAAAACTGGGCCCTCGATTTGACACCGTCCCAGGATGCGGCGCTCCAGAATATTTTAGACCACACCGCTGAGTTCCACCGCCGGATGGACGAGGCCCACCGATCGTTGGATCAGGCCTACCGCGACCGC
The DNA here is from genome assembly GCA_963779885.1 of uncultured delta proteobacterium. Taxonomy (GTDB): domain Bacteria; phylum Desulfobacterota; class Desulfobacteria; order Desulfobacterales; family SG8-13; genus JARFQH01. The sequence goes on from CAWAAN010000011.1 coordinate 158,536, forward strand.
ATGCTGGTGATCGCCGGCGTGGGGTATAAGACGCTTTTCCGTCTTGCTTATGAGCCGAGATTCTTCGGTCTCTGGGAAAAAATGATGAAGACGACCGAGCGGATTCCCGCGGACCTGCACCGGGACGGCGACGGGCGCGTCCCTCTGGCCTCGGCGACGCTTTACAGCACCCCCATCCGCTACGTAAAGGGAGTGCACGGCGGGCTGCCGAACATTCCCGCAGTCTACAAGGAAGTGTTTCACTGGTTCAAGCAGGAAGACCTGGAACTGCCCGGCACTCCGCACGCGGCGCTCAGCGATCATCTCGCGGCGGACGAAGCCGCCTCGGAAGCGCCGCACCTTGACGGAACGATAGCCGCCAAGCCGTTCAGCGACGATGCCGGCCTGTGGGACGTTGCCGACCTTGCACCGGAGCGTGTCACCGAGCTGCAAGTCAGGCTCGCGGCCGAGCAGTTGTCCGAATTTTCGCGGGTGCGATTGCTTTGAAACCGGTCTTCCGATACGACTTCAAAAATATAGCGACGGTGGTCTATGCCCTTGCCGCGGGGAGCGTTTCCGGCGGCCCAACCGGCAAGTTTGCCCAGCCGGGCAGTATCCCGCAGTTTAGAAAAGCACAGAAGACACGGGAAGTGCGGCCGTGCGTGATCCTGTTTACGGGGCACCGGATCGATGGTCCGGACAGGCAACAGCCGCGCTTTCCGCCTGACAGAGAGGATCAGGCGCGTGCCATGATCATGGCGGCCGTCTCGGAGGTGCAAGAAAAATTGACTGGCGAGCTTCTCGGTATCGCCGGCGGCGCATCCGGCGGGGACATCCTCTTTCACGAGGTCTGCGCGGAAATGGATATCCCGACGCGGATGTATCTGGCGCTTCCGCAAAGCGATTACATCCGGGCATCGGTAGCCGACGCCGGCCCCGGGTGGGTGGAGCGTTTCAACCGCCTGTCCGGGCGACAGGCGCCCGAAGTGTTGTCCGAAGCGGGCGAGCCGCTGGGTTGGTCGCGCGTCAACAAGGACTTCAGCGTCTGGCAGCGCGCCAATCTGTGGATGCTCGACAGCGCCCTGGCAATCGCAGGCGGTAAGTTGACACTGGTGGCCCTCTGGAACGGCGCAGTCGGCGACGGGCCGGGTGGCACCGCGGACATGATCCGGCGGGCACAGAGCCGGGGCGCGACCGTCGTTCGTCTCGATGCCCGCAAACTCGTAGGATAGTGTTGGCTGTCGCCGGGTTCGATGGTCGCGGACCCCCAACCTGCCGGGAACACCCGAGTTCATGAGGAGGTCGTGATGGAAAAGCTGCGCGAGGTCAAATTGGAACTCCTGCGGGCCGGCCCGCTGCACAACCAGTTGTTGTCGCCGCTAACCCCGTACCTGGCCCTGTGCGGCAATGGCGGGCCAGTCACCTTTCACATCCCGATGGAACACCGGGAGTTGCTCAACCGTCTCGAAAGACTGCGCTACTTCTACCTTGACCCCCAGACCAACAGGACCGTGCGCCTGGACGACCGAACGCGCGAAGCGGAGATGGAGGAACTCGGCCGGTTTGTGGGTAATCTTCTCGCACACGTCAAAACACTGGGGTCCGAACTCAGCCAGAGCGCGCTCGAACAGGGACAGGGGGTTCATCTACGTTTGGTACTGTCCGGCTCGGAGCTGTCACTCATCCCTTTCGAACTGGCCAACTCCCCCCTGGGTCTGCCGGGAGAGGGGCTGCCGCTGGTGCTTCAGAAACACCTGCCCATCACCATAACCCGCGAGGCGCGCCGGAAACCGCCCCGCGACCTGCAGTGGAATCGCCCTCCGCGGCTTCTTTTCATTTCGGCGGCGCCTGGCGTATCCTCCGTGCCGACCGAGGATCACCGGAGAGCCATTCGCCAGGCGCTGGGTCCGTGGATCCGCTGGGACGCAAATCCGGCAAAGCATCAGGCGCACGAATCGGAACTTCTGACGGTCGTCGAAAATGCCAGCCTGGCGCTTATCCGGGAGAGGTGCATCGCCGATCCCTACACGCACGTCCACATCCTGGCCCACGGCAGTCACTACCAAAAGGCCGGTGAGCACCGCTACGGTCTGGCACTCTGCCAAGAGAACGATGCGAACCAAATGGATATCGTCAGCGGAGAACGATTGGCCCAGGCTCTGCGGCCCTCCCCCTCAAAAGGCTGCGCCTGCTGCAATCCGACGGTGGTCACGCTGATGACCTGCGACGGCGGCAACCAGGCATCGGTGCTCATTCCGGGCGGCAGCATCGCCCACGAGCTTCACGCCTATGGAATTCCGTGGGTCCTTGCATCCCAGTTTCCGCTCACGATTTCCGGATCAAATATGATCACCAGAGAATTTTACAAAGCGATTTTCAGAGGTGATGACCCGCGCAGCATTCTCTCCGCGCTGCGCGGCATGTTACGGGCTAACTCGGAAGAAAACCACGACTGGGCGAGCTTGGTGGCCTACGGTACCGTTCCGGATGATTTCGACCTGAAGCTTGCCGAGTTTCGTGACCGGCAGCGTAGAAAGGCGATCGACATCGCCTTTAACAAGGCCGAAAAGATCGCGGTGTTGCGAGCAGATAATGGCTCATCCACCGACAGTGACCGCCAAGGCGCGGTTAGGGCGGAACTCGATCGGGCGATCGGTACAGTGTGCTGCCACACGGCCGACTGGGAACGCGAATTGCCCGCCGCGGATTCGAACGAGAACAGGAAGCTCTGGTCGGAATACTTCGGGATGAGGGGCGCGATCGAAAAACGCATCGCGCTGCTGCATTTCAAACAGGACGACCGGAAAAGGGGCAGGGCAAAGTTGGAAAAGGCACTTGGATACTACAGGCGTGCCTTAGACATCGACTTTGCCAACCATTGGACGGCGACGCAGTGCATTTCCTTAGGCCTGGTTCTCGATCATCTGCCGGTTGAAGAGGATTGGTTCGTCGTCGCCCGCTGGGGTGCGGAGCGCGACCGCAGAAGCCGCTTTATCAAAGATCAGGCCTGGGCGCACGGGACACTGGCGGAACTCGAAATGCTTTCGGCCGCATCTTTTTCGGATCTCGACACCGGAGTCATAACTGAAAAGGTCACCGGGCACTGCGGCAAAATGATGCAGCTTGCAGGCGAACACTCGTTTCATGTGTATTCCACACGGCGACAGTTTAAGCGCTACCTGACGTATTGGAAAAGGAACGAATGGCATCCCATCGCTCAAGCGGCTTTCGATGCGCTCGGCGGCGAAATGGATGAAGGGCTTTTCGATCTTCCGCCGGACCCCTGACAAAAGCGGTCTGTTGCTCGGTGTGGTGGGGAAAGTGAATGTGCACTGCTACTCTTTTGGGGGATTTTGCTCCTGAACTACCGCGTTGCTCTTAACTCAGAAAGGAGGAAAACCATGGGGCTCTGCAAAGACGAAGCCACTACCTACCTTAAGGGTCTGGGCTACAATGTCATCCGTGTCCCCCAGCAGGGCATCGAGCCCTTGCAGTTGATTGGCCGTCAGAAAAAAATGGTATCAGTGCTGGGGCCTCTGAACCTGCTGGTCACCAACCCGCCGGGAGAGCTGCCCCCCATCACCCGGAACCAAGCCGCTGCAGACATCAACGGGCGCAGTTCGAGCCGCTTATCACTCGGACTGGGCGCCACTATTCTCGGCAATATCATAGGTGCCATGGGCGGCAACCTCGGTGTGAATGTGGACTACACCGACGCCAAGGGCATCCGGTTCGTTTTCCAGGATGTTCTGGCGGATTCGTTGGTTCCTCTCGAGGTGGGAAACTACTTGCGCGCCTGCGAAGTCGATGCCGGAAACCTGATTTTGAAAGAATACGTGCTGGGAAACGGCGAGTTGTTTCTCGTCACCAAGACCATCAAGTCGGATACGATCACCGTTACCTATGACCGTGATAAAGAGGCCGCCGTCAAAGTCGATGTACCGGCCCTGCAGGAAATCGTCGGGGGGAATGTGAGTGTGCGGTCGAAGGGGGGCACGGTCAATACGGTTACCTATAAAGGAAGGCAAAAACTTCCCTTCGGCTTTCAGTGCCTCGAGGTGGGAGTTTACAACGGTGAGTTGAATTTAATCGGCCTGCAGGCCGGAGAGATGTTTTTGAGCCTGACAAGCGACGCAGACACGATTTCTGCCCAGTTGGCGCCAAACGGGCTGCTGGACATCGTCTGAAGGCGAACCGATGGTCGACCGCGGGTACTTTGCGGGTATTGATATAATAGTCAGGCCGGGAACTTCGTGCACAAAGTGCATAGAAGTTTCAATTCCTGGAGTGATGAATGAGAAGTCGTAAACTTCCGGCGCTGATGTTTTCCGATGGATAATCGTGACCCGCTTCTGTGTGACACGTATTGCGCGACGGGTTAAAGTTATATTGCACATTCCGCACGAACGCCCCCTCAGTTTCATCCCTGCGATCTACGCCGCCGTTTTTCGCTGGCTCAAGGAAGAGGAAGTGGAACTGCCCACCACCCCCCGCGAGGCGCTCAGCGGGCATCTCGTACCGGGTGACGCCGAATCCGAAGCCTCGCACCTGGACGGCACGATCAAGGCCGGTCAGTTCAGCGACGATGCCCGCCTGTCCATGCCGGAGCCGGGTCGTATCGACGAGATGAAGGCCAGGCTCGCCGCGGAGCAGCTGTCGGAATTCACCCGCGTGCGGCTGTGTGATCGGACGTCCCGATGCTCTATTCTTAACGGCTTGCCGCCAGTTGACCCCCTTGTGTCACGAAAAAAACCTATCGATGGCTCCGGTTCCATGTGCCATGTCGCTGTAAACATTGTAGGCATATAAGTGTCAACTATGTAGGCGTCTATGCTTCCACTGTGCCGGCTTGTCATTGGTACGTAACATTTGCCGTTAAAATTTTAACCGTAATTCCTGCCTCTTATAATCATACCCGCTTTTCCACCCCACGACCCCAATCTGGCATTTGAATTGCTTTGGATAGTCGGCAAGCAGATCCACGTTTCTTAACAAATGGAGGAAAAGAAAATGAGACAATTCCCATTGCTTTACGAGAACCGGCCACCGGAAGACGGCGTCGATTTGAAGACGCTGGCTGCCATCGCCGACGCACATGCCTTTGAAGTCTGGGGGGGAGAGGCGGCCCGGGACGAGCCGTTTCCCGTCGTTGATGCCACTGACTCCGTCTTTGCTTTCGTCTTTCCTTATGCGCTCGGTGCACCTACGTTCCCGACTGGCGTGTCGCCTGACATCTATCAGCCGGATCAAGCGGGGCGATACGGTTCGATTTATGTTGCAGCGCGCCGAACGGCGCATCCGGTGTTGCGTGTCGTCCACGCGCTGCATCCGTTGTTCGTTCGAGGCGAGGAGGCGCAGAGGCATGGACGGGCAATGCTTTCAGCCGATGTCCAACTAAACAGGATATACTGGGTGGGTTTTCATCAGGAGTACTTCGAGGTTTCTGCCGGGGACCAGCGCGTTATGATGGATGTCCGCAGTTTGAAACAGGTGTCGCCAGAGTCCGTATTGCAAGGCAAAGTCTCTTCCGGGCGAGACGAACGCATCAATTACTGGAAACCGGCTGCGCCAGAGGCTATACCGGCGAAACGGGCCGGCGCTGATGAAAAGGCGTTCGAAGACGTCGTAAAAAACCTGATTGTACCGACTCCCGCCGCAAATGAAGTAGGCGGTAACCCGCTGGCAACGTCGTTTAAGCTGGTTCCGCTGGCCGATTGCGTACCCGCGGTCAACTGGACCTGGTGGTGCGTGCCGACCGCCTTTACCATGGCCACCTGCTACTATGACAACTACAACAAGGCCGTCGGGGGTATCACCGGCTATGGTCGGCTGGTCGGTTACTGGTTCGATCATCCCAAATCGGGCCACAACGTCCCTGATTTCATCGACCAGCTGATCGATCCGAAAACGGGGACCTGGCGATCCGGTTTCAGCGGCTTCCAAGACTTTATCATGAAGAATTATGGCTATTCTTTTACGACTCATGACGTGGCCGCCACGGCTGCGAACGATTGGGCGTGGAAGGAGATTACGGCGGAAATCGATTCGGGCCGGCCCTTTGTTTGGGGTGTGCCGGACCACGCGACGTGCGCGTTTGGCTACCGCATCGCCACCAGCGGTAAGTTTGTCGTGCTCCATACCACCTGGGGCGATAGCTCGACAGCACAGCGGGAAGAATGGCCATACACCAAAGGCACCGGTTTGACAGCCATCATTCCGGGTGGCGGTGCGACAGGGCAGAATCTGGAGGTATGGTCACCCGATGGCGGCGAGACATTGCTGACCAATGTCGCCACCACGATTCGCTGGCACATTTGGGGTAACCAGATCAAGTCGGCGGAGGTGTTGGTTTCGACCGATGGTGGCAATACATGGACGGCAATTGCCAAGGCGGCACCCTGTGTTCCCGGATGGAATGATTACGACTGGACCCCGAATGCGGTGACTGAACGAGCGCGGGTGCGCGTGCGAGGACTAGATGCGAAAGGCGCATACGTGGCCGGAGACGGGAGCCAGACAAATATCAAGGTACTGCCGGGTCCACGGCCGGTTACGCTGAAGACTTTCCTGGTAAAGGCCCAGACCGATGCAACCGGAGCCTTTTCGGCACCGCACGGACTGGAGCGCTTCACGCCGGACGGATTCTCTATTCGCGCCATCTCAATTGCGGTGCGGCATGCGAATGGCAACTGGCATACGCTGGAATTGAGTCACAACGTCGATAACCGTTTCTGGTGGAATCAGAATAGTGTCGCGGGCGTGATGGCCTCTCCCAATTTCTTTCTGCGGCCCGTTCAGGTCGTTATTTTTGCAGAGGCCGTCGTTGGGTAACAGGCGGGTATTGACCGTTGCTGTCGTGAGCCGGTGGGCAACAGATTGATTGCCCACCGGCATAAAATAGACCTTCGGCATTTTGGCAGATCAGTTTGCCGCAATAACCCCCTTGACCGGCCCCGAGGGGCCGACACACCAGCAGGCAGAACCGATCGATCCGGACTCGGGCAGCTTGCAAGCCATGACGGGTGTCTTGCAGATATCCGATTGCCCGCTTTGCGCCACGAGCACCGGGGCCTCCTGGATCCCATTCGGAAAAAAAGCGGCCGGTTCGCTGGCCATCGTCTCTTGAAGAACCCGTGTTGCCGTCCATTCGGCAAAAGATCGACCGGAAGTACCCAGAAGAATCATAACGACCGCAGCCAGGGTTGATAATCGTCTTCGCATGTTTGTCTCGCTAATGATCCCGCTCCAGCAGGAAAGTATCTCCATTTTTGACTAACTTGTACCGTTCATAATCTTTTCCGGCGTAATCGATGTTGAGCACGATGGGATCCGGCTTGTCATCACCGATAAAGCCCATTTGGGGGTAGAGAAAAAAAGTGAACTTCTGGCCCTGGTTGAAGGGCGAATCACCGACGATGGCAAATTCGATCTCAACGGTTTTCCAGCCGCCTGTCGTCTGCCTTTCGGTCGTGCGCACGTAAGCATTATCGGTAAATGGCTGTAATATTTGACTTGGCTATAGTCCAATTATCCGACACGAAGAGGCAAAACAGTTTGGGGCCCGTTTAACGGAGCGCAAGCATCGGTCGCGATTCAGCTGAGAGCAGAAGGAGCTGGAGGAGCAAGAGGGCAGAAGGAGCAGAAGAACAGTCGTTTCACATTGAGTATGCAAAGATTATGCAAAGTATTACCTTAACGTCATCGAGGCCATTCTGAATCTAAAAACAGGTAGTTGTTAGAAATAAGCTGGGACTGGAACCTCCTGAATGTGAAGAAAGGTTATAATAATAGGAAAATAAATTCCGCCATACCATTGGTTGACACCGCAATTTTTTTCGGTTGATGTACGGCTCAATATTCATTATGACTGTAGCATCGAAGCGCCAGTTCGCTGGCGGCGAACGATAAAAAAACTGTTGCGGCGGGCGGCTCGCGCCGGCATCGTCAAACGGACTGTCTTTCCGGGCCACCGCCGGTAGTGTGCGGGTTAATGCCACCCAACCGGATACTCAAGGAGCCTTTCATGAAATTATCGGCTATCGGAATCCTGTGTCTATCTTTGGTCGGAATGGCCAATGGCGCCGGCCTTTGTGCGGAGGCCACCGTCAGCCAGGCGACCGAAGAGTGTCTTGGCTGCCATGCTTCTATTCATCCCGGCATCGCCAAGGACTGGCACGCCAGCCGGCATGCGGCGACAACTCCGGCCCAGGCCCTGGCCGTCGAGGGCCTGGGCCGCAAGGTTTCCAGTACATCGGTGCCCGAGGCGTTGAAAAATACGGTGGTCGGCTGCGCCGAATGCCACACGCTGCGTCCCGACCGCCATGCCGACACGTTCGACCACAACGGGTATCAGGTGCACATCGTCGTGAGTCCGGACGACTGCGCCACCTGCCACCGCGAGGAAGCCGAACAGTATACCGAAAATATCATGTCACATGCCTACGGCAACCTGGCAGGCAACCCGCTTTACCGGCAGCTCGAAACCAGCATCATCGGCAAAACGCAGAGCCAGGACGGTGCCCTTACCTACAGCCCGGCCGACCCGCTGACCGCTGCGGATGCCTGCTACTACTGTCACGGCACCCGGCTGGAAGTCCTGGGGCAGGAGACCCGCAACACGGAACTGGCCGGCGAACTCGAATTTCCCATCATCGGCGGCTGGCCCAACCAGGGGGTCGGGCGCATCAACCTGGACGGCAGCCGCGGGTCGTGCGCGGCCTGCCACACCCGGCACCGCTTTTCGATCCAGATGGCCCGCAAACCCTACACCTGCAAGGAGTGCCACGTGGGGCCGGACGTGCCGGCCTTTCCGGTCTACGAGGCCAGCAAGCACGGCAACATCCAGTCGGCCATGGGCCATGGCTGGGACTTTCAGGCCGTGCCATGGACCATCGGAAAAGACTTTACCGCGCCCACCTGCGCCACCTGTCACGTCAGCCTGCTCGTCAACCCGGACGGGGAGGTCGTCGCCGAGCGCAGCCACCGGATGAGCAACCGCCTGCCGTGGCGCATTTACGGCCTGATCTACGCCCATCCGCATCCCAAATCCCCCGACACGACCATCATCCGCAACAAAGACGATCAGCCCCTGCCCACCGATCTGGGCGGCGGTTTCGCCTCGGCCTTTCTGATCGACGACGAAGAAATGCAGAAGCGCACGGCGGCCATGCAGAAGATCTGCCTGAACTGCCACAGTGCCGGCTGGGTGGCCGGGCACTGGAAGAAATTCGAACACACCATCGCCGCCTCGAACGCCGAGACCCTGACGGCGACCGGTCTCATGCGCGACATCTGGAGGAGCGGTCTGGCCGAAGGGCTCGAGCACGACCGGAACCCGTTCGACGAGGCGATCGAAAAGAAGTGGCATCAGATCTGGCTGTTCTACGGCAATTCGATCCGTTTCACCTCGGCCATGGCCGGCGGCGGCGATTACGGCGTTTTTGCCGGCGGCCGGTATCAGCAGTCACAGGCGATTGCCGAATTGAGCGATTGGTACGCGCTGCACTCAAGAATCCAGAAAAATCAGAAATAAAATGGATCGCGCCGTCGCTGTCATTGGCCGAACAAGGGCGGAGACCGGTTTGTCGAAATAAATCTCACCGCAGACGCCAAGAATGCAGGGGGAACTTGTTTATGTTTGCCGTTAAGAGAACGGCAAACATAAAGCCCCGATACAGGCAGGGATATAAAACATGAAATTCTACATCAGCCTGGGCGCGATATTTTGTCTGGCGGCCGTTTTTGCCGGGGCCTTGAGTGCCCACGCCCTCAAGGACACCCTGGCCCTTGCGGGCGGGAGCACCAATTTCGATCTGGCCACCCGCTACATGTTTTACCACGGGCTGGCGTTGATGGCGGTCGGTTTGCTGAAAAACACCCATCCGGCGGTTTCTTTTCAGTATGCCGGCTGGTTTTTCATTGCCGGAAGCATCATGTTCCAGGGCAACCTTTTCCTGCTGGCCCTGACCGGCATCCGCACGTTTCAGATGCTGGCGCCGGCGGGCGGCTTGTGTCTCATGCTGGGGTGGGGAACCATCGCAATTCTGGCCCTCAGAATCCCCTTCAAGCCATGACGGCTTCGTAACAATCCACTATCCTTTGGCGCGTGGCGGTCATCGGCATTGCGGCGAACTAAAAGTGCGCCTCCTTCCGATGAACTGGCGCGCCCTGGCCTTGGACTATTGAGACCGCCGTCTGAAAGCCGACTGTTCAAAAGACCACCCAACCGTCATCCGCTATGTGAATGGAAACCGTTGACCAACGCGACACCCTGGCCCCCATGCCCACCGACTGCGTCATCCGCGCGCGGGAGTTGACCCGCGTATATCGGCATGGCGCCGGCCGGGTGATCGGCATCGATCGGGTCGATATCGAGATTGCGACCGGCGAGATGGTCGTTCTCAAAGGTAACAGCGGTTCGGGCAAAAGCACCCTGCTCTCGCTTTTGGCCGGGTTGGACCGCCCCAGCTCCGGCGAACTGGTCGTGGCCGCCCACGACCTGACCAGGATCTCCGAGAAGCGGCTGACCCATTTTCGCCGTCAGACGATCGGCATGGTTTTTCAATCCTTCAACCTGCTGCCGACCCTCACCGTTTTTGAAAACGCCAGCCTGCCGGCGCTGCTGGCCGGAAGGTCCCTGCCGGAGGTGGCGCCCAAAGCGCAGGAATTGCTGGGCTGGCTGCACCTCGACCACCGCCTGACCCACCTGCCGGCCCAACTCTCCGGTGGCGAGATGCAGCGCACCGCCATTGCCCGGGCCCTGATCAACGATCCGGCGATCATTCTGGCCGACGAGCCGACCGGCAATCTGGACAGCCGCAACGGTGAGGCCGTGATGGCGCTGCTGACCGAATTGAACCGTTCGGGGCGGCGCACCGTCATCATCGCCACCCACAGCGGCCTCGCCGATCCGCATGCCACTCGCCGGATCAACCTCAAGGACGGCAGAATCGCCGCGCGGACATGAAGCCATTTCTTCTTTTCCTGCGGCTCTATGGCTGGTTCAGCCTGCGCTACATGCGGCGACACCCCGCCCGGGCCCTGATCGTCGTTCTGGGCATCGCCCTGGGGGCGGCGGTTTTTACCAGCGTGCGCCTGTCGGTCCACGCCACCATCGATTCGTTTTCGCGCAGTATGGATCGTATTTCGGGTCGGTCGGACCTGGTTCTCTTCCGGCCGGGGGGGCGGGTGCCAGAAGAGATCATGGCCAGAGTGGCCTCTCATCCCGATGTGGCCGCGGCCACCGTTTTTATGTCCGCCTATGTCGACACCAAGGACGGCGGCGGGGACCCCTTTCTGCTGGTGGGTCTCGATCCGGTTCTCGACCGGAGATTCAGGCCGTGGTCGCTGGCCGGCGGCCAGACGGCCGCCGCGGAAAGCGGGTTGGCGTTGATCAGGCAACCGGCCACGCTTTTTGTCAGCGGCACCCTGGCCGCCAAGAACGGCTGGAAAGCCGGTGACGCGCTGACCCTGGTAAGCGCCCGGCGCGACGCGTCCTTCAAGATCCTGGGTGTCCTCGACCGGCAGGGCCTGGCGCTGGCCGAGGGCGGCGCCCTGGCCGTTACCGACATTGCCAGCTTCCAGGAATTCACGCGGCTTTTCGGCGTCGTGGACCGCATCGACCTGGTTCTGACCCCGGCCGCGGCCCAAAAACCCCGCGGAGTGGTCGAGCGGGAGCTGGCCTCGATTCTGCCGCCGGGAATCCGCATCGCCACGCCCTCTGAAAACAAAGAGACCGGGCAGGCCATGATCGGCGCTTACCAGCTCAATCTCTCCATTTTGAGTTTTGCCTCCCTTTTCGTGGGCATGTTCCTGGTGTACAGCCTCGTGGCGCTGAACGCGGCCACGCGCCGCCACGAGCTGGCGGTGCTGCGCGCGACCGGCGCCGCGCCGCCCCAGCTCTTCTTTCTTTTTCTCGCCGAAGGGGCCTTCCTGGGATTGCTCGGCTGGCTTTGCGCGTTTCCCGTGGGCATCGTGCTGGTCCGCTACTTGCTGCAGGGGGTCAGCCGCACGGTGTCCACCTTGTTTGTGCGCGTGCACATCGACACCCTGCGGCTCGACGCGTGGGAAATACTGCTGTCCCTGGGGGTGACGATTTTCATCTCGCTGCTGGCGGCCTATCAGCCGGCCCGCGAAGCCATGCGGGTGGCGCCCAAGGAGGCGCTCACCGACTCCCGGCAACAGGTCACCCAGCGGTTGACGGCCCGCCGCCTGGCGGGGCTCAGCATCGTGCTGATGCTGGCGGCCTGGCCGCTGACCCGCCTGCCGGGTATCGGCGGCATTCCACTGGGCGGTTATCTGGCGGTATTATGTCTTTTCGCCGGTTTCGCCCTGCTGGCGCCCTATGGCCTGCAAAAAACCGGCGGCGCCCTGGCACCCGTGTTGCGGAGGCTCGGGGGGATTCCCGCCTGGCTGGCCGGACGCTACCTGAAGGATAGCGGCACCCGCACCGCGATTTCCGTCGGGGCCCTCATTACAGCCGTCGCTCTGTTTGCGGCGCTGGTCATCATGGTCGGCAGCTTTCGCGGCACAGTCGACCTCTGGGTGCACCAGACCGTGAGCGGCGATGTGTTCGTGACCACCCGCCTGGGATCGATCAACCGCTTCCGCGATCCCCTGCCGCCCGAGGTCGTCTCGGGGCTGAAGCACCTGGAGGCTCCGGTCGATCTGGTGCCGAACCGGCGCTTCGTGCTGACCCATGCCGCCGGCTTTGTTTATGAACTGGATGCGATGGACATCGCTACGTTTCTGCGGCACGGCCGGTTTGTGTGGCTCAGGGGGGACCCGGAGCGGATCCGGCCGCAATTGATCGCCGGAGAAGGGGTGATCGTATCGGAGGTGTTTTCGAATCGCACCGGTTTGACGGTGGGCGATCTCTACCGGACTCACATCGAAAGCGCCGCCATCGAACTGCCGATCCTGGGCGTCATCCGCGATTACCGCACCAACGGCGGCGTGGTGTTCTACCATCTGCCGGCCTTCCGTCAGCGGTATTTCGATCCGGGTTGGAGCGGGGCCCGGTTTTTTTTCAAGGACCCGCCCCGGGACCCGGCCGCCGCGGTCGCCCGGCTGCAGGAGGAGATCCTGCGCCACTGCGGCGATCACATCGACATGGTCAGCGGAGAAGAACTGCGCGGCGCGGTGCTGCGCATCTTCGACGAGACCTTCGCCGTCACGACCGTTTTACTCGTGATCGCCCTGATAATCGCCGCGCTCGGCATCACCACCACCCTGGCGGTCCAGGTGCTGGAGCGCTCGCGCCAGTTGAACACCCTGCTGGCCGTGGGGGCCGATCGCCGGCAGATCCGCGCCATGATCTTCTGGGAGGCGACCCTGCTGATCGTTGCCGGGGAGGTCGCCGGGCTGTTCTGCGGCTTCATCCTTTCCTACGTGCTGATTTATGTCATCAACGTCCAGTCCTTCGGCTGGTCTTTCATCTACCGGGTCAACTGGCACGCGCTGGCGCTGTCGCTGCCGCTGATCATCGCCACCGCGATCCTGGCGGCCCTGCCGGCCATCCGGTTGATCTTCAATCGGCCGCCGGCGACGCTGCTGCGGTACCCCTGATATTTTCCGGGCAGGCCCCGGAAGGGCTTGTGGCCTGCCCGGAAAATATTCATTTTGGGGGATTTGTGGCCCTGCGGGCTATACTGGTGCTGTCGATGGATGGGCCGGGACATACCAATTTTGGTACCGGCCGATGGCGGCAGTTTTCCTGGGGGAATAAAAAACGACGCGGCGAATCGGGCCTTGGCGGATGAAACAGCTATATTTTAAAGACGATAGAAATACTTCTTTCTTTAGCCTGTGCTTGAGACGGCGGGCCAGGCCCCGGAAGGGCTTGTGGCCTGCCCGGAAAATATTCATTTTGGGGGATTTGTGGCCCTTCGGGCCATACTGGTGCTGTCGATGGATGGGCCGGGACATACCAATTTTGGTACCGGCCGATGGCGGCAGTTTTCCTGGGGGAATAAAAAACGACGCGGCGAATCGGGCCTTGGCGGATGAAACAGCTATATTTTAAAGACGATAGAAATACTTCTTTCTTTAGCCTGTGCTTGAGACGGCGGGCCAGGCCCCGGAAGGGCTTGTGGCCTGCCCGGAAAATATTCATTTTGGGGGATTTGTGGCCCTGCGGGCCATACTGGTGCTGTCGATGGATGGGCCGGGACATACCAATTTTGGTACCGGCCGATGGCGGCAGTTTTCCTGGGGGAATAAAAAACGACGCGGCGAATCGGGCCTTGGCGGATGAAACAGCTATATTTTAAAGACGATAGAAATACTTCTTTCTTTAGCCTGTGCTTGAGACGGCGGGGCAGGCCCCGGAAAGGCTTGTGGCCTGCCCGGAAAATATTCATTTTGGGGGATTTGTGGCCCTGCGGGCCATACTGGTGCTGTCGATGGATGGGCCGGGACATACCAATTTTGGTACCGGCCGATGGCGGCAGTTTTCCTGGGGGAATAAAAAACGACGCGGCGAATCGGGCCTTGGCGGATGAAACAGCTATATTTTAAAGACGAGAGAAATACTTCTTTCTTTAGCCTGTGCTTGAGACGGCGGGGCAGGCCCCGGAAGGGCTTGTGGCCTGCCCGGAAAATATTCATTTTGGGGGATTTGTGGCCCTGCGGGCCATACTGGTGCTCTCGATGGATGGGCCGGGACATACCAATTTTGGTAGCGGTTGATGGCGGTAGTTTTCCTGGGGTATAAAAAATGATACGGCGAATTGGGCTTTGGCGGATCAGCCACTTGTTTTTCGGATATAGTCTCGCCATTTATTTTCTTTGTTTGGGATTGGCGACGGCGGTGATGCCGTTTTTTTCGTATGCGGCGGCAGAGGAGGGGAAGGGTTATGCGGCGGTGACCGGGCCGTGCGGGCTGGAGTTTCCGGTCGATCATGGGGCGCACCCAGGGTATCGGACCGAATGGTGGTATTACACTGGCAACCTGTCGACGGCCGAGGGGCGTGAGTTCGGATTCCAGGTGACAATTTTCAGACGCCGGATCGGCCCGACCGGCGAACGGGAAAACTGGCCGGACCCGTCCTCCGCATGGCGCAGCGAGCAGCTGTACCTGGGTCACATCGCGCTGGCGGACATTTCCGGTCGGCGGCACCTGGCGGCGGAAGACATGTCGCGCGGCGCGCTCGGCTTGGCCGGCGTGCTTCAAACCGGCGCCGTCACGACTATTTTTTTGAAAAGCTGGAAAATCGACATCGGCCCCGACGGGCAGCGACTGCGTGCGGCGACCGAAAAATTTGCCATCGATCTGAAGTTGGCAGCGCTCAAAGCGCCGGTGGCGCACGGCGATCGAGGGTACAGCCGCAAAGGCGACACGGCCGAGCGGGCCAGCTGCTATTATTCGTTGACGCGTTTGAAAACCGACGGGACCATCAGGCTGGACAATGAGGAATTGACGGTCAGCGGATCGAGCTGGATGGACCACGAGTTCAGCTCGGCCGCCCTTCAACCCGGCACTGTCGGTTGGGACTGGTTCAGCCTTCAGTTGGACAACGGGGCGGAGCTGATGCTCTACCGGCTGCGGCAGTCAGACGGGCAGCCGCACCAGGCTTCCAGCGGCACGCTGGTCTACGCCGACGAATCGATCAGGCACCTTGAGGCCGGTGACGTCAAACTGGAGGTTGCCGAATACTGGCAGAGTCCGCACTCGGGGGGGCGTTACCCGGCCGCCTGGCGGGTGAGGGTGCCTCTGGCAGCGCTGAACCTGTCGATTGCGCCGAACCTGGCGGATCAGGAGATGCGCACGCCGGGCAGCACCGGCGTCACTTACTGGGAGGGCAGTGTGTCGGTCAGCGGCGAGATGGCCGGCCGGCCGGTAACAGGGAAGGGGTATGTGGAGTTGACCGGCTACGCCCGCGCTTTCGAGCAGCCGCTGTGATGGGGGTTGAGTCAGTTAGGTCGGTCGAAGCGGCTCTCTTCTTTTGAAAAAGAGGGGACAGGGGGGATTTCTTATGACCGTTTAAATCCCCCTAAATCCCCCTTTTCAAAGGGGGCCCTTTAAAGGAATTTTTTAATTAAAGTTAGCGGCATGAATCCCGCTACAGCGGGATTTATCCTTCGTAAAGAACGGCCAGGATCGTGGCCTTGTCGCTTTTGGCCGAGATGTGGTGCGGCGTGGTCGAGAGGTAGTAGACGCTGTCGCCGGGTTGCAGGTCGAAGTCATCCTGTCCGATTTTCATCTTGACCGTTCCGTCCAGAACGAAGATGAACTCCTCGCCGTCGTGCACCGAAATTTCTTCTTCCGGATCCTGTTCGAGCTGCACGAACAGGGCCTCCATGTGGCGGCCCTTGACCTCCGGCGCCAAGCTCATGTAGGTGTAGGCCCTGCGGCGGCCTTCATGCGAGCTCGACCGTGAAACGATCTTGCGTTCGTTGTGGCGCGTCACCGAGTAGAGGCGGTCGCCCACGCCCGACACGATTCTTCCGAAGGCGGCATCCAGGGCCTTGGAGAGTTTGATGACCGTGCCGAGCTGCGGTTGAATTTCGTCCTTTTCGATGCGCTCGAGCATCGTGACCTCGAAGCCGGTCATCTTGGACAGCTCTTCGAGGCTCATTTTTTTTTCTTCGCGCAGTATTTTGATCCGGCGGCCGACTTCTTCGACATTTTCCTTGGGCGTTTCCGGAATGACACCGGTCAGGTCTTCAAAAAAATCCACGTTGATGTAGGGTTTGGTGGGCTGATGGGCCATTTTTCATCTCCTGAAGAATATCGATTCAAATTTACAATGCACCGATGTGGCGGGCGATAACCAGGCGCTGCACTTCCGAGGTCCCCTCGCCGATTTCGAGCAGTTTCTGGTCGCGGTAGAACCGCTCGACATCGTACTCCTGCATCAAACCGTAGCCGCCGTGGAGCTGGACGGCGTGATTGGCGCAGCGGTACATGGCCTCGGAGCAGTAGAGCTTGGCCATGGCCGCTTCTCTGGAAAAAGGCTTGCCCTCGTCGCGCAGCCAGCAGGCGCGGTAGAGCATCAGGCGGGCGGCGTCGATGTCGACGGCCATATCGGCCAGCTTGAAGGCGTTGACCTGGAACTTGGAAATCGGCATGCCGAACTGCTCCCGCTGCCGGCCGTACTTCAATGCCAGATCGAAACAGCCCTGGGCCCCGCCCAACCCCATGGCGCCGATCGACAGGCGGCCGCCGTCGAGGGTTTTCATCATCTGCTTGAAGCCTTCTCCGCGCGGCCCGAGCAGATTTTCGGCGGGCACCCGGCAGTCTTCGAAATAAAGCTCGCTGGTGTTGGAGGCCCGCCACATCATCTTGCCGTGCATTTCCCGGGCGCTGTAACCGGGCGTGCCGGTCTCGACCAGAATGCAGGAGAGTTCGGGTTTGCCGTCCGTCCGGGTGCCGGTGCGGCACATGACCGTGACGCCGGCACTGATGGTGGTGGAGGCGTTGGTGATGAAGATCTTGCTGCCGTTGATGACCCACTGGCCGCCGTCCAGCACGGCCGTCGTCTTGGAAGCCACGGCGTCCGACCCGGCACCGGCTTCGGTCAGACCGAACCCCCAGAGATTTTCACCGCTGCAAAGCTTGGGCAAATGCCGTCTTTTCTGTTCCTCGCTGCCGAAATAGTAGAGCGGACCGATGCCCAGGGAGTTTTCGGCGGCGACGGTGGCCGCATGGGACCCGTCGATCCGGGCGATTTCCTCGGTGGCGATGATATAGGAGAGGTAATCCATCCCTTGGCCGCCATACTTCTCCGGGACAAAGATTCCGAAGAGCCCCAATTCGGCCATTTTGTGCATGGTCGCATAGGAAAACTCCTCCTGGCTGTCCAGCTTCTGCGCGAGTGGCTTGATCTCCTTTTCGGCAAAGCCGCGGACCGACTCCCGCAAGATTTCCTGTTCGGGCGACAGGGTGAAATCCATCTTTTCTCCTTGTTTGTCAGCGCCGGCTGCAACTCCGGCTTCTATCGCGGCGGCTTTGCCGGCGGATGGTTACCGGCGGCAGGGGCGAGTGGTGCCGGCTTTCTTATGAATAGGATTCATTTTATAGGGGATCATCATGAGATTGTCAATGCCTGTTTGCCATATACGCTCAAATCTGAGGTTTCAGGACAGCAGCTTTTGAAACCGGTTTGCAAACCCGTGGGGTTCGATCAAATCGAGCGGGTTGGAGATCACGGACGAGGCGAGGAGGGTGTCGACCAGCTTGTCATCGGATTCCTTGCCGATTTCGGCGACAATTCGAGCTACGGCGCCTGCCGCGTCCCGGGGGGGATTATCCAGATGTAAGATCATTTTGGTGGACATGGCAGAAAAAAATTTCTTCTTGTCCTCTTCCGACATATTGGTGATGGTCGAAAATGTTTCCGCGCCCTTGAAGATTGATTGGTCCGCGATCAGCTCCGGATAAGGCACGAGTGCCAAAGACCCCAAGGCGTCGCGCAGATTGTCGGCCACATAAAAAATGGATTCGGCAAACAGATTGATCCGCATCTGCACCAGCGCGTCGTATCTGGCAGCGGCGACCCATTTGAAGGCCCGGGCCAGTTTTTCACCTCGATGCGGTTTTATCGCCCGGACGATCCTGAAGGCGCTGATGCATACCGCTTCACCGATCCACTTGAACAGCTCCTCAAGCGTTTTCGATTCATTATATTTCCGCCCGTATACACCGCACTGGTCAACACTGGCGATCAGGGCTTCCATCTTATGATGCTGGGGGCTATTGGGTCCGGCCATGACCTACGCCTCTTTCAAAACCGATCGGTTCTTCTCCGCCGACGGGGGGATTTGCTCACATCAGAACTTCCACATGACCGGATTGTCGTCCAGATGGTCGGTCACCGAACGGCCGATGGCATCCATCTGATCTAAATCCTCGCTCGACAATTTCACCGCCGCCGCGGCTGCATTCTGTGCCGCTTGGTCGGCGTTGCGGGCACCGGCGATCGCACAGGCGTTCGGTTGCGAAAGAACCCAGGCGAGAGCCAGTTGGCCCAGCGTGCAATCATGGCGGGCCGCGATGGGGCGCAATTTTTCCAGCGCGGCCTGCACCCGCCGATAATTATCAGGCTCGAAGAGACGACTCTTCGCACGGTGGTCGCCCGGCTCGAACCGGTGTTCCGGGCCGAACTTTCCGGTCAAAAGGCCCTGGGCCATGGGAGAGTAGGCCAGGATCGTCATGTTGTTCTCGATGCAGTAGGGCATGGCATCGGATTCGAGTTGACGCCAGAAGAGGGAATAAGGCGGCTGCAGGCTGACGATCTGCCCGTATTTGCCCGCTTCCGCGAGTTGGGAGCGGGAAAAATTGGACACGCCGATGGCACGGATCTTTCCCTGCGTTTTCAAATCGTTCAAGGCGCGCAGGGTTTCTTCGATCGGCACTTTCGGCGTTTTGAAGGAACCCGAGGGCCAGTGGATCTGGTAGAGGTCGATGCGGTCGGTGGCGAGGTTTTTCAGAGATCGGTCGCAGGCCTTGACAACCTCTTCGTAGCGCAGGTGATTGGGAAAGACCTTGGTGGCGTAGATAACCTTGTCCCGCACGTCGGCGAGCGCCCGGGCGACGATTCTCTCCGAATGCCCGTTGCCATAAGCCTCGGCCGTGTCGAAAGTGGTGATGCCGGCGTCATAGGCGGCGCGAAGGGCCGCGATGGTCTCGTGGTCGTCGATGCCGACCCACATGTCCTTGCCGGCCTGCCACGTGCCCATGACGATAGGGGATATGCTAATTTCCGAGGATCCCAGCGGTCGCAGTTCCATTTTCCCTCCTCTGGCCGAAAGATTTTTTTGCCTTATTTTTGCTTTGTGTCAATAATGAGTCAAAAAGGGCCGCTTGTCAAATGGTGCATGCTCTCGACAGGACTGTAAATACAGGGGAATGGGGGATTTCGCCGGCTTGCGGAGGGATAGGTCTAAGTGAAGTTTCGGGTTCTTTTTTCCCAGAATTTCTTTTCTTTTTCGCGCCAGTCTTTTCCGCCGAATTTCTTGTCATAAAACCGGCCAAGCCGCTCGAAACATTTTATCCAGGGGTTTTTACCCTTATCGAGCGCGTCGATGACGTCCGCGACAAAGACCTCGATCTCGCTCATCTTTTCTTTCGGGACATAACAGCAGGCGTCCTTTTCGGCGGATTTCTTGAGGGATTTCTCGGAAAACGCATGCGCGGTGAGCATCAGGGCCGGAACTCCCTGTTCGGTGGCGATCTCGAGCAGCTCGTATCCGTTGACGCCCATGATGTCCAATATGACGATGTCATAGGTGTTCTGCGCAAGGCGTTCCCGCGCGGCATCGAAGCTCGAGGCCGTGTCGGTTTTACACGCCTCCAGCAGATCGACCAGGGCATCGAGCACGTCCTGTTCGTCGTCGACGATTAAAACCCGTTTGCCTTTGATAATCTCGGTTGGTTCCATCGACTATTTATCCTTGGAAAAATTTTTTGACGTCTTCCTTAAGCACTTTTCCCATCGTATTTTTCGGAATTTCCGCTGCAAATACAATTTTTTTTGGACATTTCCAGTCGTGCAGCCGCTCTTTGCAGAAAGCCTGGATGTCGCTCGGGTCCAGGTCGACGCCGGCCTTCTTGACCACGGCGGCGACAACCTTTTCGCCCCATTTTTCATCGGGCAGCCCCACGACCGACGACTCGATGACCTCGTCGACGAGGTTGATGACCGACTCGACCTCTTTGGCCGACACGTTTTCACCCCCGGTAATAATGATGTGCTTTATCCGATCCGTCAGGTAATAATATCCGTCTTGGTCGATTCTGCCTAAATCGCCGGTCCGAAACCAGTTTTCCGCGAATGTCTCGGCGGTTTCCGCGGGCTTGCGCCAGTAGCCGGGCGTTATGGCCGGACTCTTGAGCCAGAGTTCCCCCACCTGACCGGCCGGCACGTCCTGGAAAGTGACCGGATCAACGATCCGAACCGCCAGGCCCGGCAGTGGAAGGCCGATGGATCCCGGCTTTCGCTTGCCGTTCAGGGGATTCGAGAAATTCATGCCGGTTTCCGACATCCCCTCGCGCTCCACGGGTTCCTTGCCGAAGGTTTTTCTTATCCGGTCAAAATCTTTTACCAGCAGGGGCGCCGAGCCCGAGGTCCACAATCGGATGTGGTCATACGGGTGCCGGCTTGCATTCGGGTCATCCATCAGTTTGGCATACATGGCCGGAACGGCCATAAAAACGGTGCAGGCTTTTGGGGGATCTTTGCGGGCCAACACGTCCAGCACGGTGTCAGGCGTGAATCGATCCAAAAGCACCACGGCCGATCCGGCCAGCAGGGCGGTGTGCAATGCGAAACACAGGCCATGCACGTGAAAGAGCGGCAGTGCATGGCAGAGCACGTCCGCAGCGGCGATCTCCCAAATTTCGATGATGTTGCGGGCGTCACAGGCGAGGTTGCGCTGGGTGAGCACGGCCCCTTTCGGATTTCCCGTGGTCCCGGAGGTATAAATGATCAGTCCCGGATCATCGGCCTTGAGCTCAACCGCGCCGCCGGCGGCGGCGGCCGACCGAAAAAAATCGATTTCCTGGTAAGGCTGGCGGGTATCGACCGCCAGTCGTCGAGTGTTCGGCGCAATACTCGACAGCATGTCGGTTTTTTCCGGATCGCTGATGATGAGTTTTGGATCCGCGTCCTTCAGCAGATAGTCCATTTCCGATTGTTTAAACCCCGGATTCAACGGCACGGAAATGGCCCCGATTTTCTGGAGCGCCAGGTGTGCCACCACAAAGACCAGCGACTTGTCCAGGAACAACACCACCCGGTCGCCTTTTTCAACGCCGGTCGCGCTGAAGAAATGGGCACAACGGTCGGTATCGCGTTTCAAGTCACCGTATGACAGGACGGTTTCGGGCTTTCCACCGCGCAGAAAGGAAATCGCGTTCAGGTGGTGATGCTCCCGGAACGCCGTTTCAAGCAAGTCTTTAAACGTTTCTTCCCCCATTGCCCCCTCCTTTTACCCGATCATCTTGTTCGGCAGCCACAGCGCCAGCTCGGGCCAGATGCACAAAATCACGATCACCAGGCAATCGATGAGCACAAAAGGCGCGACTCCCCAGAGGACCTGGACCATGGGGATGTCGGGTGCGATATTTTTGACGACGTAAAGATTAAGACCGACCGGCGGCGTGACTAGCCCGATTTCAAGGTTGACGGTCATGATGACCGCAAACCACACCGGATCGAAGCCCAACCCCTTTATGATGGGCAGCAGCAACGGCGCCACCATCAGGATAACGGCCGCCGGGGGAATGAAACAACCGAGGAGCAGAAGCAGGATGTTGACGACGAAAATGATGCCCCACTTGCCCAACGGGAGTTTGAGGATCAGCTCACCCAGGGCCTGGGTCGCGTACAGGTCCGAGGAAACCCATGCGAATATTAACGCCGCGGCCATGATCATCAGAATCATGCTGCTTTCATTGAGCGCCTTGATGAAGATCGGCCACAGCTGGCGGGGTTTGTAAATCTTGTAGATGGCCATGACGAATAACAGGGAAAGGACCGCTCCGAGCGCGGCGGCCTCGCTGGGGGTCGCCCACCCGCCGTAGAGAGAGCCCATGATGCCGATAACGATCAGGACAAAGGGCAGGACCTTGACAAGAGAGACGAAGCGTTCCTGCCATGAAAAGTGTTCATCTGCTCCGCGGTCCTTGATATAATACAAACTCTTTCGTTTCGGCGGCACCAGCTTGCGGTAAAAAAAGATCAGCCCGACCCATACGCAGCTGAGCAATACCAGCAGCAATCCCGGAATGACGCCGGCGATAAAACACTTGCCGATAGAAGTTTCGGTGGCCACGCCGTATAAAATCATCGTGACGCTGGGCGGGATGAGAATACCGAATGTGCCGGCATGCGCGATCAAGCCGGCGGCCAGTGCCGGTGCATAACCGCGTTTGCGCATTTCCGGTATGCCGATCCCCCCGATGGCCGCCGCCGTGGCCGGGCTGGAACCGCACAACGCGGCAAAAATGCCGCAGCCCACCATGTTGGCGATGCCCAGACCACCCGGGACCCGGTGGAGCCATTTGTGAAGGGCTTCATAAAGATCCCGGCTCGCATGGGAAGCGGCGATCGGGGCGCTGAGCAAAATGAACAGCGGGATGGCGAGCAATGCGAAGTTGTCCATGCTGCCGTGAAAAACAAACGGCAAGGTGGTGAGAAGGTGCGGAGAGAATATAAGAATGAAAACAGTCGAGGTGGCTGCCAATCCGGCCCAGATGGGAATTCCGGAAATCAGTAAACCAAAGGCGCTACCGAATAAAAGAACAGCGAGGACATATTCGTTCATGCCGGATTGACCCCTCTCGTGATTGAGATGTTGCTGCTATGGACCTTCGCCGCCGTGGTGTCGGCCCTTTTTGGGTCCTCAAGAAGGATAAGGCGTCGGAACGGGACGCGAAGACGCCGGTCGGCAAGGCGGCGAAAGCACCGGCCTACCTGGCTGCGCATCATTTCCGCCGTGGCAGCCGGACGGTCTGCCGCAGCGTATGACATGGATTGTCATCATTTTGGAATAAGCCTTTTTATTTCTTCTGGTGCTGCGTCCACTTCGAATTCCCCGCGCAAAAAAGCCGTCACTTTTCCATGTATTTGCACGATATACTGCAGAAACAGCAGGGTCATGCCCAATGGAAGAAATAAATAGGGAATCCACAGCGGCGGGCTCCAGAGGGATTCGGAATGCTCGTTGTTGACCACGGCTTCCCACCACATGGGCCAGGCATACACCGCCAGAACGCCGGCCAGGAGGCAGGAGACGATCGATACGATGATCAGCGTCAACTCGCGCGTGCGGGGCGTGAGATTGATGATCAGCAGGTCGACGTTCAGATGATGCTCGTTTTTCTGGACAAAGGGCGCCCCGACAAAAACGGTGAAGATCAGTAAAAATACCGATGCCTCTATCTGCCAGATGGTTGAAACCCCGAAGATTTTTCTGACAATTACGCCCTCGGTAATGATAAATGCCGCCGCGACGAGGCACAGCGCAGACGCCCAGCCGGTTAAGACCGTCAAGGCTTCGATCAGACGCGATAGGCCTCGGCCCAGTTTCTGCATGGCGTTTACCCCGGCGATGGAGATGGACTGTTGTTAAAAGGCAGTGACGATTGACCATTTGCCATGGCGATTGAAGGAATTCTGTCGATCACCAGTTTGAAACTTGAAACTCGCAATAGGGAACCGCAGAATTGTAGGTTGGGGTGAGCGGAGCGATGCCCAACATCGGCGGAGGATTTATTATCCTGGTTGGGGTTCGTTTCACTCACCCCAACCGATGAAACCACCCGCTCATCCGGGTTCCGGTGCATTATCTCATAGCAATCTGGCGACCTCATCGTAAAATCGATAAAATCCTTCAACTGACACAACTGACCAAACTGACTCAACCGACTTAACTGACACAACCGCTTCAGCAGCCATAAATTTCATGTACAGTGGAGGCACGAGAGACCTTTTATGGATGGTCTACTTTTTCATGGCATCCAGTGCCAGGTTGAGTAGTTCCTGCCCGCCCGGGACCGCGGTGCCATATTCTTTCCAGGCTGTTTTCTTTGCGAATTCGAGCCATTGATCGAACTCGGCCGCCGTCATGTAGTGGATCTCGACGCCCGCCTTGGTATACTCCTCGATCAGTTTGTCCACCTCCGGTTTCGCATTTTGATACACCCAGTTCGTGTGCATCCATTCGGCGACTTCCTGGAAAATCTTTTGCTGCTCCGGGGTCAACCGATCCCAGGTTTTTTTAGAAATAATCAGATTTTCGGCCATGAACCAGATGGAGTGGTCGCGTGGCACATTGATATACTTCAATACTTCGTAAAGACGGTAAGAAACAAAAGATGCCGAGGAGGTCAGCATCGTATCGATGACACCGGTTGACAGGGCATGATAGGTTTCGGACGAGGGCATGCTGGTAATCGATGCCCCGGCTTCTTTGAGCATATATTCGAATTTCTTGCCGGCCGCCCTGAGCTTGGTTCCCTTCACGTCGTCCGGCAGCACGATCTGTCGGACATTGCTGCCGATGCCCCCATCATACCAGGCCCAGATGATATTCTTGATGTCGTTTTCTTCCAGTAATTTTTCGACCTTTTTCCCGATTGGTTTATTTCTCCACGTGAGGCCCTGCTTGACGCTGGTCACAACGCACGGCATCAAGGTGATCGATAGTTCGGGGACCTTGCCGGAGGCATAGTCCAAAGGGAACACCGAGATGTCCAGCGCTCCTTTTCTCAAGGCATCCCACTGCTCTTTGGCCTTGAAGAGCGAATTGGCGGGATAGTAGCGGAACTCGATTTCCCCCTTTGTTTTTTCGGTGACCATGTCGCCGAACACGTGGGCCATCTGGTCCCTGATGTCCCCCCCCGCAAACTGATGCGACACTTTCAGGGTCATCGACCGGGCTGCGGCATGTATCGGGCTGATAAGTATGGCCCCCACCATCAAAGCACAAAAAAATGCCAGCACTGCGGTTCCTCGTGATTTCATTTCGGCCTCCTTTTTTTAGGTTGGAATTACTTATACCCCCCCTGCAACTGCTGCCCGAATAACACACCGTTCCACTTAAAAAAACAGTCCACCATTTGCCGGGTTGTCGGCGAAATTACTGCCATGCCTTGCGGACGCTGATTTTTCGTCAGCGTTCACAGTGCACTGCATCGGCGTCGTTGTCAGGCATTTTACGTCCACAAGTACGTCGGCGTGCCCGAGCCGTGCATCTGCCACCCTGTAAACGTTTACAATCCGGTTCAAAGCGCCTCGGACAGGGCGATCCCGTGAACGGCTACGGTTATTCCTTTTCGATTGGTCTCGCAAGCGCCTCTATCGCCTGTGATTGTCTGTGCAAATGGTTTTTCATTATCTTTTCGGCTTTGGACGCGGATCTGTTCCGGAAAGCCTCCAGCAGTTCGCGATGTTCCTGGATGGAGTCTTCGAATCGGCCGGGAAGACTCAGGGACTGAAAGCGATAGAGCAGAATTTTTTTGCGCAGACCCGTGACGATTTGATTCAGCGTCCGGTTTCCGGCCAATTCCTGTACGAAGGAGTGATAGCGGTTGTTGATGCGAATGTACTCTTCCTGATCGCGGCAGTTGAATTTTTCTTCCAGTTCGGCATGCAGCTCTTCCAGATGAACGAAATCCGCCGGGGTCATTTTTGCGACCGCCGCCCGCGCGCAAACGCCTTCGAGCACGCTCATCACGGCAAACATTTCCTTGATTTCAGCGGTGCTCGGCTTTGTCACGTAGGCGCCGCGATTGGGGACGAGCGAAATCAGGTTCTCCGCGCTGAGAACCCGCAGTGCTTCCCGCAAGGGGGTTTTGCTGATTCCCATGGCGGTGCACAGATCGTTTTCGTTGATCTTATCCCCGTTTTTCAGCTCGCCAATCATGATCATCTCCCGCAGGGCGTCGGCAATCTGAATGTGCAGGGTGGCTTTTTTTATTTTCATACGAACCGACGGCGGTGCTGATTTATAATAAATAATAATTTATAAATAATATTTAGGGTGATCATCCGGATATGTCAACGTGTTTTTTTGGTTTGACAAATTGCCGAATATTGTCCAAATGTTCCAAGTTATTTTAATGAAGGATGGGGTGGAGGTAATCATATGGCGGCTTTGAACTGGAACGTGCTCTTGATGATCGTGATCGGTGTGGGCGTGGGCATCGGCGGCGCCTTTACCGGGCTTGGCGGCGGTTTCTTGATGGTGCCGCTGCTGCTGTTCATGGGCTTTACGGCGCAAAAGGCCGTTGGCACCTCGTTTCTGGCGATCCTCGTGATCGCGATCTCGGCCTTGATCGCCCACAACAAGCTGGCCAACATCGATTACCGCGCGGGCATCCTGCTTGGCATCGGGGGCATCATCGGCGCCCAGATCGGCGCTCGGCTCGTCGAACACGTGTCGACCGCCAGCTTCAAGAAGATTTTCGCCTGTGTTCTGGTCGGCCTGGCGGCCTATCTGTTTCTGAAAAAGTAAAAACGGCCATGCTGATTATCAGCGACGCGCATGTCAACGAGGCCCTGGGCAACGACGGTGCATTTTTCAGGATGCTCGGGGCCCTCGAAAAAACAGCCGAGGATATCGTCTTTCTGGGTGATATCTTCGATCTGTGGATTGCCCTGCCGCGCTACGAACGCGCGATTCACCACCGGTTTCTTTCCTGGTGCGCCGCCCAGAAAACCCGCCGCAGCATCGGCTTCATCGAAGGCAATCACGAATACTATCTGGCGCGTGAAAAAGGCCGCTTTTTTTCCTGGTGCACCGCCGCCGCCTTCTGGAGGGACGATGGCGGCCATATCTTCTGCCACGGTGACCAGGTCAACCGCCGGGATCGAAATTATCTGGGCTTCAGACGCACCGTGAAAAACAATTTGTCGCAGACGGCCCTGCGCCTGTTGCCGCTGGGGCCCGGATTCGTCGAACAGGTCAAGATCCGGTTGAAGCACACCAATCCTTTGTTCCGGCGCCATCTGCCACGGCGGCAACTCGAGGCTTTTGCCACAGCACGATTTGCCGAAGGGGCCCGAATGGCCTTTGTCGGGCATTTCCATCGCGCCTACCGCCATTGCGACCGGCAGGGTCGATGTCTCTATACGGTGCCCTGCTGGTTCGACGATCAAACGATCACCCGGTTCGATCCGGCCACCGGCAGCGTCCGGCATGCCGGGTGGCCGGCCCTTCTCGGGTAGTGCTGCAGTTTGCGAAAGCGTTGGCAACAAATGCCGCGTCCGCATGCGTGGGTGCGGTCGAGATCGGACTCCTGCTGGCGGTTATCGGATACCCGGCGGCGGCAAAAGTCCATTGACACCTCGCGCGCGGGAAGAATAAACTGGCGCTCAGGAAGGAGCCGCAAGCAATGAGCCACACCCCGGCCGTATTCGAGATGCAGATGCAGTATCTCAAGGAGATGTATGAGCAGAAAATCCCCTTTAACAAGATTCTGGGCTTCGAAGTCGAAACCCTCAAGGCCGACAAGGTCGTGGTGCGGTTTGCGATGCGCCCCGACCTGATCGGCAACTACGTTTTAGAGACGCTGCACGGCGGGGTGATTTCTTCCGTGCTGGATGCCACCGGCGGGCTGAGCGTCTCGATCGGCCTGCTCGAAAGGTTGCAGGGCGAACCGGTCAAGGAAATCGAGAAGAGGATGGCCCGCATCGGCACCATCGACCTGCGGGTCGATTACCTGCGGCCGGGCAGGGGCAAGGAGTTCCGGGCGATTAGCTCCATCATGCGGGCCGGCAAGAAGGTCGCCGTGACGCGCATGGAACTGCAGAACGACGAACGCCTGCTGGTGGCGGTCGGAACCGGGACCTACATTGTCGGTTGATCGTGGTGGCGGCCGTCAACGGCCTGGACGCGCATGAATATCATTTTTCTGGCCATCGTCCTGCTCGCATTCGGATTCGCCGGTTGGCACCAGGTCGCCTGGGTCCCGGTCGCGGGCCAGACACCACCCATCGAAGCGGTTTCCAGGGCGATGGTGGACTCCGCTGCCGGGGCGGTCGAACTGGCGATCGGGCTGGTGGGCGTGATGACTCTTTTCCTGGGCCTGGTCAAGATCGCCGAGGCCGGCGGCATGCTGACGATCCTGGCGCGCCTGATCCGGCCCCTGATGGTGCGGCTGTTCCCCGACGTGCCCGCCGACCATCCGGCCATGGGGGCCATGATTCTCAATTTGTCCGCCAACGCCCTGGGGCTGGGCAATGCCGCCACGCCCTTCGGCATACGGGCGATGCAGGAACTCGACAAACTGAATCCCCGACCGGGCACGGCCACCGATGCCATGGCCCTTTTTCTGGCGATCAACACCTCCAGCGTGACCCTACTGCCCACCGGCGTCATTGCCCTGAGGGCCGCGGCCGGCTCCCTGAATCCGGCCGGCATTCTTCCCAC
Organism: uncultured delta proteobacterium; assembly: GCA_963779885.1. Classification (GTDB taxonomy): domain Bacteria; phylum Desulfobacterota; class Desulfobacteria; order Desulfobacterales; family SG8-13; genus JARFQH01. Next base: position 187,393 of record CAWAAN010000011.1, read on the forward strand.
CACCCTTTTTGCCACAATGGGATCGACCGCGGTGGCGATTGCGGCGGCGGTGGTGTATCGCCGTTTCTTTCCGCTGAAGAGCGCGCCGGCCGCTGCCGTGCCGGATGGTGCCCCACCGACGGCCGATGTGCCGGCGGCGGTCGAAGCATCGGCCGCCGGATACCCGCTGTGGGTCAGCCTCGCCGCATTGGGCGCGGTGGCGGCCGCGATACCACTGGCGATCGTCTTCGGTCGGGCGATATCACCCTGGATCCTGCCGTCGCTGATGGTCTTTTTTCTCGTCTTCGGCATTATCCGCCGCGTGCGGGTATACGAGGTTTTCGTGGAAGGCGCCAAGGAGGGCTTCCAGGTGGCGATCCGCATCATTCCATACCTGGTGGCCATACTGGTGGCGGTCGGCATGTTTCGCGCCAGTGGCGGTCTCGGCGCCATGGTCGGCTGGATCGGCGGGTGGACGGCCGCGGTCGGCCTGCCGGCGGAGGCCCTGCCGATGGCGATCATGCGGCCCCTGTCGGGTTCGGGCGCCTACGGCATTCTGGCCTCGATCATCAACGATCCGGCCATCGGCCCCGACAGCTACACCGGCTACCTGGTGAGTACGCTGCAAGGCTCGACGGAGACCACCTTTTATGTCATGGCCGTGTATTTCGGGGCCGTGCAGGTGCGGCGCATCCGGCACACCCTGGCAGCGGCCTTGACGGCAGACCTTTTCGGGGTGGTTTTTGCCATAGTGGCTTGCCGATTTCTGTTCGGGTGAATCCGGCGGCAGCGGTCGAGCCAACGCCGGAAATGCAGAAAAAAGGCCGATTCAGCCGTAGCGAATTCATCAGGGCGGATCTCCCGGTGGCGGTCCGTTGTTTTTTTTCGCTACTGCCGGCTGACCCGCTGCGGATGGTGTTGACAAGCCGTGACGGAACTGTAATGATCGGCACGCCATCGACCTGCCGAAGGCCATCAGGCTATCGGAAGGCTTCAAACAGGCGGGACCTTGAGCGGACGATCGAACCGTTTGGTCAAATGGTTGCGATTCACGACTTTCATTTGAAAAAGGAGAGCAGGATGAACATTTATGTGGGCAATTTAGCGTTTACGATCACCGAGGATGAACTGCGCCAGGCGTTTGAAGCTTTCGGAAAAGTGGACACGGCGACAATTATCAAAGACAAATACAGTGGTCAGTCCAAAGGGTTTGGATTTGTCGAGATGCCCTCGGGCGATGAGGCTCAAGCCGCCATTGAAGGATTGAACGGCAAGGATCTGAAAGGCCGGTCCCTGAATGTCAACGAAGCCCGACCGCGCGCCGAAAAACGCGGCGGCGGCGGTGCCGGCGGGGGCGGACGCGGCGGCGGCCGGCGCTACTAGGGGCTCACTCGTCGATCCATCTGTCCCGGCCGCGTTGCAAAAACCCGGAATATCAAGGCAATCCTGCGGGTTCGCTTCTTGACGGCCGGGTGCCTCAACACCTTAAATGACGAACTGACTTGTTCGTGAACCGTCACATCAACGATTTTCTTTGCGTGAATCTCCCTGCCGCCCGCCGCAGGGAGATTCATGACACCTTCACCGCGATGCCAATGCCAAATTTGTCTCTCCTCAAGCCGCCGATCCCGGGACCCTGAACGCCGATTGCCGTCGAACCGGCAGTGAAGGCCTCGATTCCTCGAAATAAAGGCTGTTACCGCATGCGTCGAATCGGTGTTGTTGTTCTGCTCTCCATCTGCATCGCCTCCTTTGGATATGCCGAGGGTGACGCCCATCGGCAGGCCGCCGAGAAGGTGCTCTCCCTGACGAATGCCGACAAGATGCTGGCACCCCTGATCGAACAGCTTCAGCAGGTCCAGCTTCAGCAATTGCGTCAGATGGCACTGTCACCCGAAGCTTATGCGACCGCGCAGAAATACGTGCAACGGATCAACGATCTGGTGGTCGGAGAATTGCGCTGGCAGAACATAAAAGAGGACTACGTCGGTTTGTACACCGCTGCATTCACCGAACAGGAACTGCATCAGCTGATTGCCTTCTACAGTACGCCGGCAGGGCAAAAGATGGTCGCCAGAATGCCGGCGCTGATGCAGCAGTCCCTGCAGCTCGGTCAGCAGAAAATAGAGAGGATAATGCCGGAAATCCAGGCCCTGACCGAAGAAATGCTTCAGGAGATCGAGCAGCACGATCACGGCCGTTAGGCTTTAAGATTAAGGTTGTAACAAGGCCAGGGGAAAGGAGGCTGTATCGTCATACGCCGACGACCGATAAAACAGCCAAAATCTTTATCCTAAAGTCTATAACAGCATTTGAAACGGCCGACCGGTTTGTCGACCGGGCAGTGAGCTTGTGACCGGCGGCAGTGGAAATATCGGTTATGAGTTACCGTCTGCGAACTCGGCAACGACGCGCGGCAGTTGGCCGGCGACCGGGATGCCTTGTCCCGTCATGTCCGCACCCACCGCAGGAAGGCAGTGTACTCGCCGTGACGTCCGCCGCCAAACCGTTTGTAACCCTTGACATCGCCTTGCGCATTGCCGACCAGGCCCAGCAGACCTATCCGCGATACGTTTTGGATTCTGGGTAGCCCACATGGCCAGCACTATTTCCGGCGAACTCCTGGACTTGTTGACGACGCTGCGCCGCGACCTGCATCGGCACGCCGAGCTTTCAGGGCGGGAAAGCGGCACGGCGGCGCTGGTCCGGGAGTTCATCCGGCACCACGCCCCCTGCGCCGCGACCGTGAGCGGGCTGGGCGGCAGCGGCCTGGCCTTCTGCTATCCGGGTCGCTCCGCGGGCCCGACCGTCATGTTCCGCGCGGAACTCGATGCACTGCCGATTTTCGAAACATCGGCCCTGCCACATCACTCACGAACGGCCGGCGTCGCGCACAAATGCGGGCATGACGGGCACATGGCGATTTTAGCCGGCCTGGGCGTGCTGCTGCACCGGAAGCCTCCGCGCCGCGGGCGGGCGGTCCTGCTCTTCCAGCCGGCGGAGGAAACCGGTGCCGGGGCAGATGGGATCATCAATGACCCCCAGTTCACGCGCCTCTTTCCGGACCTGATATTCGCCCTGCACAATGTCCCCGGCCACCGGGCCGGAGATATTCTGGTGAAAGAGGGCACCTTTACCTGCGCGTCAGTGGGGATGCTCATCGGCTTGTCCGGTAAAAGTGCGCATGCCTCGCACCCGGAGCAGGGGCTCAGTCCTGCCACGGCCATGTGCGACATCATGCGCCGGCTTCCGCTCTTGCCCGAAACCATCGCGGCGCAAGGCTTTGCCCTCGTGACCCTCGTGCACGCCTGTTTAGGGGCAGAGGCCGCCGGCACGGCTCCCGGAGAGGGCAGGATACTGGCGACGCTGCGCGCCGAGACCCATGCGGATCTGGAGCGACTGAAAGAGCGGGCCGTCGAAACCGCCGGCACCTGCGCCCGGGCAGAGCGTCTCGGATGGACCGTCGCGTGGAAGGAGTATTTTGCGGCCGGAATCAACGACACCGGCGCCGTTGACGCCATTGTCCGGGCCGCGGCTCAGAGCGGCCTGAAGATCGAGTGGCTCACGCAGCCGTTTCGCTGGTCGGAAGACTTCGGTCAGTTCAGCGCGAAAATTCCCGGCGCGATGTTCGCACTGGGGGCCGGTGAGCAGACTGCGCCATTGCACAACCCGGACTATGATTTCCCGGAAAAGCTGATCGAACCTGGTCTGAGTGTCTTTGGGAACATCGTGAACCGCCTGTTGAGATAAGCGGTCTTAGCTAAATAAATACCTGAACCGCCCCCCTATAGAAAGTTTATCAAGCCCCCCGTTTAGATGGGATATTTGACTTAAGGTCAGCTTTTCGCCACCGGTGGAAACTGGGCCAGGATCTTGTCCACCAAGGCCTTGATTTCTTCCGTATTGCTGGCCGGGTCCGACTGCCGGCCCAGGCGCCTGCTTCCGGAGCCCCGCCAGATTATCTGCCCTGTTCCGGCATCGTAAAAATCAATGACCAGCAGCCCCGTTTCGTAACTTTCGATCGTATCCGTCCCGATGCCGATGCCGCCGAAGGACCCCCCGCCGCCGATACCGAAACCGGTGCCGACACTAACCGGGGATGAATCGATCCTGGACTGGATGGACAGATTGTAGTTGACCAGAAAATCGGCGCCGGCCCGCCCCGTTTTGTTAAAACCTTTGGTTTCCAGGGTGCTGTCGACAGCCTTGCGGATGCGGTTGTCCAGCAGCGGATTATCGACCCGGATGTCTCCGGTTGGCGGCTGGGCGGTCGATTTCCAGTCAAACGCCTGGTAGGCCGAGAAGTCAGTGCCGGGTTCGTAATCCTGGTTGACCTTCACACCGGCACATCCCGCCAGACCCACGATGATGACCGCACAAAAGGCCAGTTTGACGATGCGCATAAGTCCTCCATTACAACTCTTCGGTAGGGGTTGGTTGATTGTCGGTGATCTCTTCACGGTTGCCGCCGCTCACCTTCCCGGCGACGGTGGATATTGGGCCAGAATTTCCGCGACGATCCGGTTGACCGCCGCGGTGGTTTTTTCGGGTGTTGACTGCTGAGAAACACGCCGGGAGCCTATTCCGCGCCAGAATAATTTGTGGGTTTCAGAATCCGTGAAATCGATGATCAGAGTCCCCTCCTGGTAGAGATTGACATAGCTCGAATAGTCGATGCCGCCCCAGAAAGGATAGGGGTATCCCCAGTAGCCGTAAGGGTAAGCACCCCATCCGAATGCCGGCCCGGCGGGAGTGACCTCGACCTGGTTTCTGACGATCAGTTGATAGGTGACCCGGAAATCCGGCCGGTCGCCCGCGGCTGCCTGGAAGCCTTTGGACGCCAGCGTCAAGTCGATCGCGGACCGGATGCGGCGGTCCATCAAGGGGCTGTCAATCAGAACATCTCCGCTCTTTTGGACCGGTTCGGGCGCCCAGGCAAAGGTGCGGTAGCGCGCAAAATCGGTCGCCGGATCATAGTCTTGGTTGACCTGGATGCCGGCGCATGCGGCAACCATCACCATCAACACCACCAGGGTCGCTCGCCGCAGCCGGCCGGGCATTTTTTTCCCCTGGGTGGACATCAGCGCATGCCTTTTCGCGGCCGGTAACTTCATCGCCGGTCTTCGGATGAATCTTCGGCGGCGCCGCGCTCTTTTTTGTAGTGGGCCTTGAAGGCTGCCAGCGCCTCTTTCATGGCGACCCAGGCATTTTCGGTTTCCGCTTTCAAATGCTCCCAGGTGCCCTCTCCGGCCGTTCGGATCTGCGCCAGTTTTTGATCGCCTTCACGACGCTTGCGGTGCAGTTCTTCGATCTGGTTTTCGTATTTGGCCATCATGTCCGCCTTGAATTTCCGACCTTTTTTTTCAAAGCGGTCGAATTCCTGATTCCAGTCGTCCAATCGTGCCTTCATTTTTGTGACAAACTCGTCCCGTGTGGCCATCGTACCTCCCTTGGTTCCATTTTTTGATTAGAAGATCCGGTTTCAGGCGTCGGGCCGATCCTGATCCACGTAGATCAACCCGGCGGTGTCAAAATCCCATCCATCGGCCATGGCCACCAGTTCGTCCAGAACCTTCTGGTCGAGAGTTTTATCCCGCGACAAAATCCAGAGGTAGGACCGGTTCGGCCCCGCCACCATGGCGTAGCCGTAAGATGGCCGGTCTAAGGCGATAATATGGTAGCCACCGTAAAATGGCCCGAAAAATGATACTTTCAGGCTGCCGACCGAGTCGTCTTTGATGAAGGAAGCCGTGCCTTCGATCTCTTCCCATTGGCCGGATTTCTCGTTGTAACCGCGGTTGACGACCCCGATGCCGCCATCGTCTTTCCGGTAATAACGGGCCGACACATTGCTGAGGTTTTCTTCGAACCGGTGATCGAGCCGGGCGATTTCATACCACTTGCCAAGATAGCGTTCCGGTTTAAAATCGGTGACGGGCCGCAGCCCGGTGGGAACACCCGTACATCCGGCTATCATCAGGCCGGCCGCGATAACACGCATCAGAGTCGCTGCCTTCATAGTCTGGAAATGACCTCTTTTAATTTGCTTTGGATTTCACCCGCGATGTCAATTAACGCCGCATTGTTTACGGCCTGCATCGATGCGACCGGATCGACGGCCGCCACTTCGATGCGGCCCTCTTCGTTTTCGCGGACGATGACATTGCACGGGAGCAGGGTGCCGATCTTGTTTTCGATTTTCAGCGCCCGATAGGCATACTCCGGGTGGCAGGCGCCAAGAATCCTGTAGCGTTTGACGTTTACATTGAGTTTTTTGCGGAGCGTCTCTTTGACATCGATGTCGTTCAGGATGCCGAATCCCTCTTTTTTCAGCTCTTCGGAGACGCGCGTGACGGCCGATTGAAAGGGGATGTTCAAAAACTTGCTGAAATAATAGGTCATGGTCTATTCCTCCATCGGAGCCGGGATTGACGGTCACCCTTAGCCTTATGGTGCCCATCCGCTATCTTTTTCGGCGCTTCTGAGTGTCTGATTCATAAAATGGGCATGATCGGTCCCATTTCAAGCCGGCTGGCGGCGTCACGCTTGGGGCTGTCCGGATATGCCGCTCATGGGGCGTCTCGTCGTTGCCGGGTGGACTACCGACTATAGTCCCTGGCATTCATTTTGCGGAGCCGCGGGCCGATAGCGAACCCAATGGACGATCAGGCGCCAATTTATAGTTTGATTTTATTGGCGACTTCAATATAAATCTCAAAAAACCGACTCAACCAGGAGCAACCGTCCACGTCAGGCCGACGCGAAATAGTGAAGGAGATAGATGATGCCGTACGTCAACATCCGGATTACCAAGGAGGGGGCTACCGCGGACCAGAAGGCCCGGCTGATCAGCGGCACCACCCGCCTGCTGCAAGAGGTTCTGGGCAAAAATCCGGCGACAACCGTTGTTGTTATCGACGAGGTGGAGACCGACAACTGGGGAATCGCCGGTGAAACCGTCACGCAGAGACGCAAGAGGGGAGAATAGGTTTTTTGCCGACCGTGCCTGAACTTGAATTTTTACAGGCTATGGGGAATCGAATTATGGTCAACAGCAATTCACTCGACATGTTCGGCCGGATCGAGGCCGCCGGCGGGCGGCTGCGCGGCCAGGCTGCCGTCACGCCCGTGCAGACCTCCCGCACGTTGAATCGGATGGCCGGCACCGACATTTTCCTAAAATGCGAGAATTTTCAGCGGGTCGGCGCCTTCAAGTTCCGCGGCGCCTACAACGCCGTAAGCCGCCTGTCGCCTGAAGAAAAGGCGCGCGGGGTAGTCACGTTTTCCTCGGGCAATCATGCCCAGGCCATGGCGCTGGTGGGCCGTCTGCTGAAAGTGGCCACCACGGTGGTCATGCCCGCCGATGCACCGGCCATCAAGCGTGCCGCCACCGAAGCCTACGGCGCCACCGTGATCGATTACGACCCGCAGACCGGCAGCCGCGAGGAAATCGCCCGCGGGTTGGAAACCGAACATGGGTTGACAATGATACCGCCCTTCGATCATGAGGATGTCATCGCCGGGCAGGGAACGGCGGCCCTGGAAATGATCCGGCGTCAAAGCCCGCTCGACGCCCTGCTGGTGCCCTGCGGCGGGGGAGGGTTGCTGAGCGGCTCGGCCGTGGCGGCAAAGGGGGTAAACCCCGCCTGCCGCGTGATCGGAATCGAACCGGCGCTGGCCGACGACGCCACGCGCTCTTTCAGGACCGGGACCCTGCAGACCGTGCACAATCCGCCCACCATCGCCGACGGCACCCGCACGCCGTGCCTCGGACAGATCACCTTTCCCCTGATCAGAAAATATGTCGACGATATGCAGACCGTCTCGGAAGATGACATCATCGCGGCGGTCCGTTTTCTTTTCTACCGCATGAAGCTGGTGGTCGAACCGTCGGGCGCGCTGGGCGTCGCGGCGCTGCTCGCCGGCCGGCTCCCGCTGCGCGGAAAGGTCGGGGTGATCCTGAGCGGCGGCAACATCGACGGCCCGACGATGACCCGGATCTTGGCGTCAGGGGTTTAATGCGAAAAAGTAAATATCATCCGGAAATGTGCGGTTGCGGGCCGTGACTGAATTTTACCGCCAACGATCTCTAATTCCGGACAAGACCCGTCACGTTTTGAAGGATGTACTTTTCAAGCGGCAATCACCTCGGGTCCGGTCTATGACCGGGGTAGGGGCGAAAGATTTTTCGCCCCTACGAGACAAGTCAGTTCGCTCTGCGAATCCACTCATACGGTCTATGGTGCATCCATTTATGGTATTATGGCGACCGTGACTTAAAATCAATAAACTCCTGCAACCGACTCAACTGACCAAACTGACTCAACTGACCAAACCGACTTTGGAGCTGACCATGCTTCGCTATCCCTATATGCTATATGCCCGGCATGTCGGTCTCGGACCGCTTTTCAAGAACCTGCGGGGAGATCCGTTGCTGATCGACCTGTCGACCGGCAATCACCTCCTGGATCGGATCGACGTGCGGGACCAGAAATGCTTCCAGTCCATGCTGGAAGGGCGGCTGCCAACGGGCGCCAACTGGGGTCTGGGCGGCTACCTGGAACGCCGGGACACACTGCTGCGGGACTGTCCGCAGATGGTGGCCGACGAACGTTTTTACCATCTGGGCCTCGATATCCTGGTCCCGGTCGGCAGCGCCCTGCATGCGCCGCTGGATGCGGTGGTCAGCCAATCCGGCTACGAGGAAGGGGAGGGCAATTACGGCGGGTTCATTCTGCTGAAGCACGCCAGCGACGGTTTCGAACCCTTCTACAGCTTCTACGGCCACCTGAGCCCGGACTCACTGCCGCCCGCCGCCACCCGCCTCGATGCCGGGGCGCAGTTCGCGCGCATCGGCGACTTTCATGAAAACGGCAACTGGTATCATCACACCCATCTGCAGATCGTCACCGTCGGGGGGCTTAAAAAGGGCTACTTGCACAAGGGGTACTGCGCCCGCAAGGACCTGCCCGAGATGGCCGAGTTGTGCCCCGATCCGGTGCCGTTCTTCAAACGCTGAGCGCCGCATTTGAGGAAGGTGATTTTTAGTGGCAGGGTCTAATACATTGTGGTAGTATCGATCGCAAACCATCAACAGACAAACTCTTCCTCAAATGAAAAGGGGACCGATCCATGGAAAAGACTAATCCCACGCAAGCCGAAACGGAGGTCGTGATCGACCAGGCCAAAGGTTCCATTTCCGATCTCTGGAAAAAAGAAGATTACTGGGCCATCTGGCTGGGTTTTATCATCCTTGCCGTCGGTCTGTTGATCTTCCTGCCGCGACCGCCGGAAAACCTCCAGGAGAAACTCGAAAAGGCCAATGCGACCATGAAGGCGGAGGCTGCCCGAGCGCCGTTCAAAACCATCGCTTGGTACGAGGCGTCAGCCGCAAAGAGCAAACTGCGGGCTTCCAGCCAAGGCTACGCGAAGACCATCAAGGCATTTCTCGAGTCGCCGGAAAGGTGGACCAACAATCCGGTCGCCGCACTTTATCGCAGCCAGGCTCAGGCCGAGGCACTGAACGCCAGAGCCAAGGAAGGCTACGACAAGGCCGCTGCCGCGGCCGCCGCCGCACTGGAGAAAGCCAGGACATCGGAAACGGCTGCGACCGCAGCCGGTTTTTCCGATGAAGCCCTCAACACTCAAGCCCGGACCGACATCGCAGCCTGGCAAAAAGCCCAGGCGGCCGCTTCCAAGGCTAAGGCCAAGACCGAAAACAAGCCATACAACCGCTTCGGCAGCCTGATTGGTCTGGCAGTTATCCTGGCCGTTTTCTTTGGAATCGGTACCGCCGTGATGGGCCGCTCGTTCACTCAATTCGTGGTCGGCTTTTTCTTTGTTTTTTTGATCGCCGTGTTGGCTTACATGGCCGAAACCCAGCAGGCGATGAAGACTTACGGCTTCGGCTTTCCCCTGTGGGCGATCGTATTCGGAATGTTGATCAGCAACACGGTGGGCACGCCCAGGTGGGTCATGCCGGCGTTGCAGACCGAGTACTTCATTAAAACCGGGCTGGTGCTGCTGGGAGCAGAGGTGCTTTTGGGAAAGATCCTGGCTATCGGCACTCCCGGCATTTTCGTTGCTTGGGTGGTTACTCCCACTGTACTGATTACCACCTACTGGTTCGGACAGCGGGTTCTCCACTTTCCTTCCAAGACACTGAATATCACCATTTCGGCCGACATGTCGGTGTGTGGCGTATCGGCGGCGATTGCCACCGCTTCGGCCTGCCGGGCCAAGAAGGAAGAACTCACGCTGGCGATCGGGTTGTCCATGGTGTTCACCGCGATCATGATGGTGGTGATGCCCGCCTTCATCAAGGCCGTCGGAATGCCAGACGTTCTGGGCGGTGCCTGGATCGGCGGCACCATCGACTCCACGGGTGCCGTGGCCGCCGCCGGCGCCTTTCTGGGCGACCGGGCCCTGTACACCGCGGCCACGATCAAGATGATCCAAAACGTTTTAATCGGCGTTACCGCCTTCGGTGTGGCTGTTTATTGGTGCTCGAAGGTGGATTGCGAACCTGGTCAGCGGGTCAGCTGGATGGAAATCTGGTACCGTTTTCCCAAGTTCGTACTCGGATTCATGGCCGCCTCCGTGCTTTTCTCTGTGATCGACCAAGGGCTGGGCAAGGATGTGAGCGGGGCCGTCCTAGACCACGGCGTTCTCAGGGGATTCACCCGCCTTCTGCGGGAGTGGTTCTTCGCCCTGGCGTTTGCATCCATCGGTCTGGCCACCAATTTTCGGGAACTGGCGAAATACTTTAAAGGCGGAAAACCAGTAATCCTCTACGTCTGCGGTCAATCCCTCAACCTGGCGCTGACCTTGACCATGGCCTATATCATGTTTTACCTGGTGTTCCCGGAAATCACGGCCAGAATTTGAGGAGACAGTGGAACCCGATGAACAACTTCTTGCAGCCATCGAACCGGCAGGGGGCGGAACCCGGTTGCCGGGGGCCCGGCCCTTGGCTCAAGCTGGCAGCGGGCCTCGTCATCATCCTGCTGTTCATGCTGTTGATCGGACCGATTGGCCTGAAATTACCGGGCTACTCCGAGATGGCGCGCCTGGTCGATGAACAGAACATCAGGGCCAACGCTATTTACTACACTGATCTGGAGGAGTTTGCGCGGGCGGATGCCGCTGTAAAGGACAGCTTGGCATACCCGCCGATGGAAAACCGGGTACGCATGCGTCCGGCAAGGGGCGCTGGCATTCCGACCGCGCCGGCGCCGTCTAAGCCCCGACCATTTTGATCCCGATACGGTGTCGGTTTGATACCATGTCCTGCCCTTTTCATTACAAGCTTCTCACACAAAACCGGCGGGCGAGTTTTAAACAGTTTAAGGATTAGGAATAGGATGGGGCCGGGGACATGGACTCACATGGGTATTGAAGACAACAAATCCAGAATTCTGGCATGGGAGAACCTTTTTGCCCACCAGGTTGCCGGAATGGTGCTCGAAAAACCGAAACTGAGCGTATGGATGGTTCTGATTCCCATCATTACCGTCTTTCACATATACCGTCATCAGAAATATGTGGAAGGCAAAAAAGCTTTCGCCGATAATTTTTTGGTTAGCCGCCGGCGCTCGTTGGAGGAGGCTGCCGCCGCACTCGCAGAAGGGCGAAAGCCCGAGGCGACCCGTGCGATCAGCGGGTCGAGTGTTCCAGCAGAGGCTCGCCGGGCTTATGACGATTGGATCACCGTGCTTCTGGAACACTATTACGATCTGCTGCGGTCCGAAGGGTCGAGTTACGATGATCTGGTACGTGGAGTTTTCCGCAGCCACACCGATTATCTCCTCTTTCTGAGCCAACTGGCCCGGGTCGAGCATCGTTTCAATTCTGCCCTTCGACCGAGCCTTTCGGAAAATCACGAAGCAGTGGAAGAAATTATTTCCCACATGGAGGCTGCATCTGACGCGATCCGACGAAAGCATGCCGCCACTGTATTCTCTTGACGAACCGAGACAAAAACGCACGGCCTGGCAGAACTTTTCTACAATACCGGTGTTGTATTTTAATAATTTTAGAATACGGTGCGCGATGAATTACCGGCAAGCTGCCAAGGAAATGGTCGGGTATGACAAATGGTGTCCCGGATATGACCAACTCAGGGTAGATGAGACCCTGCCGGGTCTTTCGATACGGCGATGTTTTCTCTGCTGATGGGATGCCCGGTCGGCACCAAATCTGGCGCGCAGCTGATATTTTAAAATCTTAATGTTGGCGCTCATGGGCAGACTGGCGGTAATGATCACATGAAGCGAGAAAGGTGGTCCGGGTTGCAGGATATTGTTTAGGGATCGACGATGTACATATTGGTTGACATCGATGGTAGCTATCTGTATGATCGATCGAAATTAACCGTTTTCCTGGTTGTAACTAAAAATCACGTAAGCCCCGGAATATCTCCTGGGCTTTTTTTATTGGAAAACAGAAAGAAGGCATTTATTGAATTTCGAAACGTTTAAATTTCGTCCCGCCGTTGCCGCAGGGGTTGCCGCCGCGGGATACAAGGATCCGACCCCGATTCAGGCGCAGGCCATACCGCAGGTGCTGAAGGGCGGCGATCTGATCGGACTGGCGCAGACCGGCACCGGCAAGACGGCGGCATTTGTTTTGCCGATCCTCGATCGACTGATGGGGCGTTCACCCGGTCGGGTGCGGGCGCTGATCATCGCCCCCACGCGCGAGCTGGCCGAACAGATTCACCAGGCTATCGAAACCCTCGGGCGCAAAACGCGCATCCGAAGCGTCACCGTTTACGGCGGCGTGGGAATAAACCCGCAGATCCAGAAATTGCGGCGGGCCGATATTGTCGTGGCCTGCCCCGGCCGGCTGCTGGACCATATCGGGCGGCATAGCGTCGATTTGTCACAGCTGGAAGTGCTGGTCATCGACGAGGCCGACCAGATGTTCGACATGGGATTCATGCCCGACATCCGGCGGATTTTAAGCCACCTTCCAGCCAAACGCCAGACGATGCTCTTTTCGGCCACCATGCCGCCTGAAATCAGGCGCCTGGCCGGGGATATCCTGCAAAATCCGGCCACGGTCAAAGTGGGGATCACCGCGCCCGCCGACACCGTCAGCCATGCCCTCTATCCGGTCGCCCCGCATTTAAAGACGGCACTGCTGTTGACGCTGCTCGGAAACACCCCAACCGAGTCGGTGCTGGTCTTTACCCGCACCAAGCATCGGGCCAAGAGCCTCGAGAAAAAACTCGTCGCTGCGGGCTTTCGCTCGGCCTCGCTGCAGGGGAACCTTTCCCAGACGCGCCGCCAGGCCGCGCTGGACGGCTTCCGCGACGGGAGGTTCCAGATCCTGGTGGCCACCGATATCGCCGCCCGCGGCATCGACGTCACCCAGATTTCGCATGTCATCAACTATGACATCCCGTCCACGCCCGAGGCCTACATCCACCGCATCGGCCGGACGGGCCGGGCGACGCGCAGCGGCGAAGCGTTTACCCTGGTCACCGGCGAGGACAAGATCATGGTGCGCGCGATAAATCGCATGATCGGCGCCGAGATCGAGCAGCGCCTCCTGCCGGCGTTTGACTACGGATCCCCGGCACCCCAAAAGGAGCCGCGCCCGCAATGGGTGAAAAGACCGCCCCGAAAGCCATTCGGCGTTGCCAGGAGTCGCTCCACAGCGCGACCCGCTGCGCGAAGACTTCATGGATAGCGCGATGAAAGCGATTCGATGTTTCGGGTGACGGCCATCTAGACAATCTTATGGGTGACAAGGCACTCGTGTCCATCCATTGCTGAACTCCTCGAAAAAGGCCGCGCCATGCCCAGTTTTTCGGCCGGCACCTCCATGCGCCGCCGCCTCCACAGCGACAGGAAACGATCATGCACACCAAAAAGGTGGCCCGCGCGGTTATCCTGACCGCCGCGGCCGTGGCGCTGTCTCCTTTTTTCATTCCGGTCGGTATCACCAAATGCTTTCCGGCCCAGCACATGATCAACGTCCTTTCGGCCGTCATGCTTGGCCCCGGGTACGCCGTCGGCATTGCTTTTTCCGCCGCGTTTCTGCGCAACATTCTCGGGCTCGGCACGCTGCTGGCTTTTCCGGGCGGGATGATCGGCGCCCTTTTGGCGGGCGTGGCTTACCGTCTGACCCATAGCGTCATTGCGGCCGGCGCCGGTGAGATCGTCGGCACCGGCCTGCTGGGCGCCATGGCCAGCGCGTGGCTGATCGGGCCCATGCTGTTGGGAAAGCCGATGGCCCTTGCCACGCTCGTGATCGCCTTCAGCCTCAGCACCATCGCCGGAACGGTCCTCGGGATTGTCGTGCTGCACGTGCTGCGCCGGGGAAAGATATGGCAGCCGTTGAACTAAGGGGGGTTCGGTACGCCTATCCCGGAACGCCCCCCGTGTTGAACGGTCTCGACCTGTCCTTGGCAGGCGGTAGGGCAACGGTAATTTTCGGTGCCAGCGGATCGGGTAAATCGACGGTGGCTTACCTGCTGAACGGGTTGATCCCGCACTTTTTCGGCGGCAGCCTGGAAGGCGCCGTTATGGTCGGCGGGACCGACACCCGTCAAACGAGCGTCGGTGCCCTGGTGGCGACGGTGGGGCTCGTCATCCAAAACGCCGATGCCCAGCTTTTCAACGCCACCGTCATGGAAGACCTGGCCTTCGGGCTGGAAAGCCTGGGTCTCCTTGCCCCCGCCATCGAGGTTCGCATCGGCACCACGGCTTCTGAACTGGGAATCGGACATTTGCTGGACCGCAGTCCGGAGACCCTTTCGGGCGGCGAAAAAAAGATGGCGGCCGTCGCAGCGGCGCTGTGCATGGATCCCGCCGTGATGGTTCTCGACGAGCCTTTCGCCGGACTGGACTGGCACGCCGCGCGCGTTTTGCGGGACCTGCTGATCCGGACGGCGCGCCGCGGTAAAAACCTGATCATCATCGAACATCGCCCCCGCCCTGCTTTGGATGTCGCCGACCGTTGCCTGGTGATCGACCGCGGCCGGATCCGGTACGACGGCCCGCCGCGATCGGCGGCAGTCGAGCTGGCCGAACGCCACTTGATCCCACACTATCCCCGGCGCACCGGCGTCACCGGCAGCCCAGCGAGCGAAACCGTGCTCGCCGTGCGACACCTGGCCTGCCGCCGGGGGCGGCGCCAGATCCTTGTCGACATTTCACTAACGATCCGCACCGGGGAATCGCTGGCGATCGTCGGTGAAAACGGCGCCGGTAAGACCACCCTGGTGACGCATATGGCCGGACTTCTGCCGCCGTACCGCGGCGAGGTTCTTTTCAAGGGCAGGCCGATCGGCAGTTTTGCACCGCGCACCCGGGCCGCCGGCGTGGGGATCTGCTTTCAAAACCCCAACGACCAGTTTTTCCGGACCGATGTGCGGCAGGAAATCATGGACGGCGCCCGGCGGCTGGAGCGGACGGACGCCGACTGGCAGCAAAAAATCATTGCGGCCCTGAACCTCGATTCCCTCATGGACCGCTCGCCCTACCGTCTCAGTGAGGGGGAGAAAAAACGCGTGGCCCTGGCCTCCGTGCTGTTGATGCGGCCGCAAGTCCTGTTGCTGGATGAGCCCACCGCCGGTCAGGACGGTCGCTGCAAGGAGGCGCTGGCCGGGATTTTAGCGTTTATCGCCCTGACGGGCACGGCCACTGTCGTGGTGACGCACGATCTTGAGTTTGCCGCCGCGGTGGCCGACCGTTGGCTGTGGCTGCAAGAGGGCCGGATCCGGGCTGACGGCGGCCCCAGAGACATCCGGGAAAAACTTGGGGCGGCCTTCTCCGTGCCCGTTTCAGATCGGCAAAAATTCACCGGAGCCTGAGGGATATCCGAACGAATTCGATGGCAAGACTGGATCCCAGAACGCGGCTCGTCCTGCTGGTGCTGGCCGTTATCGCGGTGCTGCTGTCACGGCGGACAGAGCTTCTGGCAGCCGAAGCCCTTCTGCTGACGGCGGCCTTTTCGATGCGGCACGGCGGGCGCAGGCCGGTTTTTCGACCGGGGGTTATGGCGGCTCCGGTCGGTCTCGTGTTCGTCATCGGCCTTATTTTCTACGATCTTCAGACGGCGATGGCGCTGACCCTGCGCCTGTTCAACCTGCTGGCCGTTTCCACCCTTTTCCTGCGCGGCCTGAAGTCCAACGACCTGGCCGGGGCCCTGCGACAGGCGGGGCTGCCCTATACCGCGGCGTTTATTCTCACCACGGCCCTGCGCTACGTACCGCTGATGACCGGTAAGATCGCCCATATCCGCGCGGCCCAGCAGGCGCGCGGGATCGACCTGCGGCCGCGGCTCAAGAACCTGCCGCATCTGGCGGCGCTGCTGGTGCCGCTGGTGGTGCAGTCGTTTATCCTGGCGGACGACCTGGCGCTGGCCATGGAGTCCCGCGGATTCGGGCGCCGCGGCCGTTCGGCGAGCCGGCAATATCGCATCCGCGTCGGCGAATATGTGCTGATGGCGGCAAGTTTAGGGCTGGTTGTTCTGCTGGGCTGGTGGCAACGCGGTTGAAGGGGCGGGGTGCGATAACGTTTTGGATTACCTTATGTTGTGTCAGCCGTGAAGTGTTGCAACGGCCTTGAACGAGGCAAGTGCGGGGACAGAAAAGGTTCAGGGTTGGCGGATCAAAGCGTTTCGATGTTCAGATGGCGACTATTTAGACAAGTAATGGGAGACAAGACACTCAATCGGGCCGATGTAAAAGGGTTTCTAAGCGCCGGTAGGCCTTGGCCGGCTCGCAATGCGCGTTGATGTCAGACAAAACGGCCAGAAAGCGCGCGCCGCAGGAAGACGTTTGCAGCACATTGTCCGCGGTGATCCCACCGATGGCCACGACCGGAATCTTGACGGCGGCCACCACGGCGCGCAGCCCATACATTCCGATCACGACAGCCTCCGGTTTGGAGGCGGTCGCAAACACCGCGCCGCTGCCCACATAGGTGGCCCCGGCGCTTTCGGCCGCCCGAGCCCTTTCGGGAAAGCGGGCCGACACGCCTATGATCATGTCGGGAGGCAACCGGCCGATCACCTTCCGGCAATCCTCGTCCTCCTGCCCGATGTGAACCCCGTCCGCCCCGATTTCCAGCGCAATGTCCACGCGGTCGTTGACGATCAGCACCGCATCGGGATACCGGCGAACGATTTCCAGCATTTCCACTGCCAGCTCACGGAAGGTCGTGTCATCGGCTGTCTTGTGGCGCAGCTGGATCAGCCGGGCACCGGCTGCCAGCAGCGTTCCGCACAGATCGAGCGAATCGGCAAAGCAGTAAATCCGCGTGCGGGCGGCAGTGAACCGGTCGACAGGTCGCCTCAAACAGTCTGCGCTTTCCATGCTTCAAGGGATCAGGAGATTAACCCCGGCTTTCGCCGGTGGTGTCGGCCACATACGCCTCGCGCCGGCCCATCGGTTCAGGGCGCCCGACGGTCGAATCTTCGCGGGTCTGATGCTCCATTTCGGCGTTCAGTTCAGCCCCCAGCAAAATGACATAGGATGTCAGAAAGAACCACAAAAGGAGAATAACGACCGCCCCCATGGAACCGTATGTCTTGCTGTAGCTGCCGAAGTTGGCCACGTAAAGGGAAAACAGGATTGATCCCGATAGCCACAGCACCGTCGCCAGAACCGAGCCCCAGCTGACCCAGCGCCATTTGGGAGAGTCTCTGTCGGGACAGAAGCGATAGGCCAATGCCAGGCCGAACACCAGAAACACGGCCAGCAGCGGCCAGCGTAAATAGGTAAAGATCGCCTGCCAAGTCTCAGGCAGGTGCAAAAAACCCATCAGGACCGGCACCGCGATGACAAGGGCAATGGCGATCAGCCCCAGAAGGATGGCGCAGAAGGTGAACAGAAGCGACACGGCATTGAGTTTTATGAAGCCCCTGGTCTCCTCTTCGTCATAGACAATGTTTAGAGCGGTTATAAGGGCTTTCATCCCTTTGTTGGCGCTCCAGATCGTCAGCAGGATACCGAATATCATTCCCAGCCCCAGCGCTCCCCCGGAATGCTGCACCACGGCCGTCAGCTGGTTTTGCAGAATCTGATACGCCTCCGAGGGCATCACGCTGCTCAGGGCGTCGATCTGCTGCTGCAACTGGGCGGGGTCTGCTGCCAGCCCATATATGGACACGGCCGCGGCCAGGGCCGGGAACACGGCCAAAAACCAGTAAAAGGCGACCCCGGCGGAGACGATGGACAGGTTGTCCCGTGCTTGCTCGTCTTTTACCCGCAGCAGGATGTCCCACCAGCCTTTGCGCGGGATCTCCCCCGGCCGCGATGCCCGACGGCCGCGACCGGTTTCCGATTTCCGGGAACGAGAGTTCTTTTCTGAAGAGGACATGGCGATTTTATCCGTTGTTTGCTCCTGCGAGCCTTGCCCGCGTCTGATGTAAAAAATTCGCTCACGGCTCCCTATGCGGATGCTCTCACCCGGCCGGCAGGAGCGAAATGTCCGGTGACGGGATCATAGGAAAATTGCGATAATCACACCGTAATGATCTTTTCCGGTTTTGCCCCTCCTACCGGCCTTTTTACCTCTTCTTCCTTTATTTCGGATTGTCCGGTGATGATAATACTTTCTTGATTTTCTCTCATATTCGGCTTCTCAAGACCCTCTTGTTGATCCCTTGTTTCTTCCATCATTTGTTTTTGAATTTCTTCGGTGGTGGCTTCTTCCTCCAGGTTACTGCGGTTGGGAACCTCATCCGCGGGGGGCGTCACTGCCGGCTCGGCTTCGTGCGGCGGCGTGCGGTAATCATCAGGGGAAAAAACATCTTCTTCAATCGGCCACCGGCGGGCCGATAGGCTGTCGGCGTCATCGTTGCGCATCTTGGAAAAGGCGTACGCCGCTATTCCGGCTCCCAACAACAGCAGGCCGCTTCCGATGACGGCAAAGGAGGTCGGATGCCTGCTGACGGTTTGCTCTATGTTGAAAGAGCGTCCGTTACCCTCCAGAAAGGCCTCACGAATCCGCCTCCACAGATTTGAAGGGGACACACGCTCTTCCAGTTCGCTGAGGGTCCGGTCCATGCTTTCACGGGTCTGCTCGGCACACTCCCTCAGTTCTTCTGCGGAACTGGTGCTATCACATGTGGCTTCCGAGTAGAAACCCCTTGCTTCCGGTTCGAAATCTCTATTTTTTATATGCGACATTTTTTTACCTCCCGATGTGTTCCTGTGCGAGCTCCTTGTCTCTTGTCAACGAATCGATGGTGCGCCGAGGCGCAAGATGTTCGGCCTTGAGATTATGAATTCCCTTCAGCAGCATCACGCTCCCCACGATGGCCACTATGACCCCGACGATAAGTGCCGAAAGCCAGGCGGGCATCGCCAGTGCCAGCCCTAAAACCGCCGCGGTCAGGAGCACGAGAAAACCGGCGAAAAGCACGGCGCCTCCCGCGGCGAGGCTGGCGCCTCCCACGGCGATCTGATCTATTTTACCGGACATTTCCGTTTTCGCGAGCTGCATCTCCTGGCGCATGAGAGCGGTCACCTCGCTGACCAGTTTGGACAGCAGGGTGGTCGTGGAACTGGTTTCGGTTTCTGCATTCAACATGATCACCTCCTGTCAGCAACGATGTTAAAAAAATTGATGTTAGAAAAATTGAACGATTATGCGCCAAATATAGAGTTAAGCGGCCAATGGGCAATGGGGTGCAGCCCGTATTGTGAGGGGCAATAAAAGGTATACGGACTCGTCCCGGGTGCCGGCGATGCGGTCACCACCGCTCTTTCCGCCTATATCTTCTGGACGGCCTGGCGCATGGGGGTATCGAAGAAAGCGCAGGTGAAAATGGTTCGAAACTTGGTCCTGGATACGGCGGTGGGCAGCATCCCGCTAGTGGGCGATTTCTTCGACATTGGCTGGAAAGCCAACCTCAGAAACATTCGCATTCTGCAAGAAGACCTGCATCCTTGAAAAAAACCGCACACCGATTCCGGACAAGGCCCCGCAGTGCGCGTTCTCGTTTGACCCCCGCGGTCTTCAAGGTCCCCGGGCCGCCTGGCAGGCGATCGTCTCGAAGGACATCGAAGCCACTTCCTGACTCGATGGATCCATTGCGTGCGAATCCGCTTTTAAAAACGCCGGCCGCCTTGGTCGCTTGAACCCCTATCTCCGTTCCGGTGTGCTTGCGGTTGGGACCGCAAGAGCAAAACGCGGCTCCGCAACATCTTCCGGGCGAATTCTAAGCGGCCCGTTTTCCATAAGGAACGACCAGCACGGGGCAGCGGGCCGTATTGATGACGTGCTCGGTAACGGTGCCGGCCACATAATCCAGGAAGTTGTCGCGGCCGTCGGTGACCATGATGATCAGGTCGGCCCCGATATTTGCGGCCACTTCGACGATGGCACTTTCCGGTTTGCCACCATGTAGCAGGTAATCGATGGCAATATCATCACCGTGCATCTGATGGACGATATCCTTCATCTCTTTTTTTGAATCAATGGCACTCTGCTTGTACTTTTCTTTCATTTTGCTGACGCTGACCCGCAGCATCTCCCGTTCTTCCTTGTCCATAAACTCTTCATGGATGTTGAGCAGGGTGATTTTAGAGCCGAGCTGGTGGGCCAGCCGGATGGCCTGGCTGACGGCCAGATCGGATCGGTCCTTCAAGTCGGTGGGGCAAAGAATGTGGGTGAACATAGGCGCTCTCCTTTCTGCCAGAGGTTTCTTAACCCTATAAATACACATTTTCGTCAAGAGGAGAAGGGGGTCTGTGGCAACCGCCGGTGAATGGGAATTTTAGAGCCGACTTTCCGTCAGTTACCGCAACGAATGTGGGGTGCGCTTTTTCCGGCTGCTGTTGACAATAAAGACGGCGCGATGATACCTCTTCAGCGGGGAGCCGGGTTGGTATCGATCGGTTCAAAGATTGACCGGTCTGCGATTCACCGGGAACAAGAAATGACGAAGATCAAGATCATCACGACCGGCGGGACGATCGACAAAATATATTTCGATGCCAAGAGCGAATTTCAGGTCGGGGAGCCCGCGATCGGCCAGGTGTTGACGGAGGCCAATGTCACTCGCGGATACGACATAACCTCCCTGCTGCGCAAGGACAGTCTCGATCTGACCGATGCGGACCGCAACCGCATTTGCGAAGCGGTAAGATCGTGCCCGCAGAACCGGGTGATCGTCACCCACGGAACCGATACGATGGTCGCCACCGCCCTGGTTCTGAAAAATATCCTTGGAAAGACCATCGTCCTGACCGGCGCCATGCAGCCGGCCCATTTTCGTTTAACCGATGCGGTCTTCAACATCGCCAGTGCCTTTACGGCCGTTCAGCTCCTGCCGCCGGGGGTCTATATCGCGATGAACGGCCGGATCTTCGATCCGGAAACCTCCCGCAAAAATCGTGAGTTGAACCGGTTCGAGCCCAAATAAATTTTTCTTGCGAAAAATTTATGAAGCGCAGCGGAGCTGCTTAAAATCCAAAAAAATGCAAGGGCGAAAATAAAAACTCAACTAACTCAACAAACTCAATAAACCCAACAAACCCTATCATGCCGCAGGCAAGCGAGGACGAGATCGTCGCGATCGTCGATGAGAAAAACCGGGTGGTCGGGGCTGCGCCGCGCGCGCGCATGCGGGCCGAAGGGCTGCCTCACCGCGCCACGTACATCCTTGTTTTCAATGACCGGGGCGAGCTGTTCGTTCAGAAGCGGACCCCGACCAAGGACATCTATCCCGGATATTATGACGTGGCGACCGGCGGGGTCGTTTTGGCGGGTGAATCCTACGAGACCGCGGCCGAACGGGAGCTGGCGGAGGAACTCAGTATCTCCGGCGTGCCCCTGGCGGCCCATTTCGATTTTTTTTACCAAGAGACCGGCAACCGGGTCTGGGGCCGCGTCTTCGCCTGCACTTACAACGGAGATATCGTGTTGCAGAAAGAAGAAGTGGAGAGCGGCGGCTTTTACCCGGTGGCTGAAATCTTGGAGAACCGCCAGCGTCGATCCTTCACGCCGGACGGCCTCTACGTGCTGAAGCGGTTTTTAAACCAAGGCGCGCCGCCGTCGGGCGGTGAACGCTGACAATCGGCCGCCAATCCGCCGGCATGTGTCGAGTCATCGGGTGATGGCCACCCGCCGGCCGGCCACGACCGGATGGTGAACTGAGTCCCGAACGGGGCCGGATCCCCTGAATTGTTTTAAGATGAGGCATCGACCCGTGCGACGGATAATTTCGTTTTTTCCGGGGACGAAACGAGGGCCAAAGGCGCTTGGGCGGCAGCGGTTCGCCGTCGTGGCGGTTGCCGTCCTGGCGAGCGCTTTTTTACACGCCTGTGCCGGACTGGCGCCGCAACAAAAAGCGCTTCCTTCGGGAAGGCCGTCGGAGGCCGAAAGTTTTTTGGCGACCCTCGATGCCGCCGTTACGGACGCCGGTGTCCTGGAAGCGTCAAGCTATAAGGTGCCGGGGTTTCCCTATCTTCGCACCGATCGCTTTCTGGCGGCCATGCCAGCGCGCCTCGTCGACGAGAAAGAGAAGGAGCTTTGGATCGAAGAGATGTTCCGGCTCGATGTCGCGGCCCGCAAAAAAGAAATCCGGAACCTGCCGGATGAGACCGTGGAACGATTGAGTCCGGAGCCCGGTGCAACTGTTGACCGGGAGTCATTCCTGGCGAAAACCTCTTTGGCCACCGCGTCGCTGCTGGAACATGACCGCCAGCAGCCCTATTTTTTCGAGACGGTGAAAGCCGCCGCCACCGTTCCGGAGGAATACTCGACGGCCATGCGCGTCTTCGGCCTTTACCCCGTCGCCGCGGTGCCGATCACGATCGCGACCCGGGTCGCCTATGACACGTTTAAAAAATGGCATCGGTCGCCGCTGTCGGATCTGACGGTCGAGGGCCGATTGACGGTTTTCGCGGCCGAGGGCGACCGCTGCGGCGCGGCCGGAAGTCCGGCGACGCTTTTCGCCGCGGCGCGGCGCAACGCTTTCGGCCTGCCTGAACTGGGCGATGCGGAGACCGCGGCGCTGGTCCGCTTTTATGCCCCGGTCATTTCGCAGGACACCGTTGCCGGCTACGACCGGTTTGGCGAGGTTTTCTGGCAGGACCGGACCGTTGCCATCGACCAGCGGCAACCGGCGCTCTACTTCTACATCACCCGCTCTTTTATCGACCGGCAACCGGTGTGGCAGATCAACTATGTCTTCTGGTACAGCGAGAGGAGCGGCCGCAGGGCCCCGGCCTATGAAAAAGGCCCCCTGGATGGCCTTACGCTGCGGCTTAGCCTGGATCGAGACGGGCAGCCGGTGATGGTGGACATCATGAACAACTGCGGCTGTTATCATTTCTATGTGCCGCGCCGGGAAAGGGTGGCAAAAACAATTGAAACCGTCAACGGGCTCTATCCCTTCGTCCCGGCCTGGCTGCCGCCGGAATTTCCCGACCAGCCGCTGACCCTGCGTGTGAACTCCGGCTGGCATCAGGTCGAGCACGTGAGCGCTTCGCCGGCGCCGGCCGATGCGCTGCGCTACCGGCTGTTACCTTACGACGGCCTGGAAGCACTGCCCCATGCCGACGGTTCCCACGAAAGCGTCTTTACCGCCGCCGGCATCATGAAAAATTCCAGCCGCATCGAACCCTACATCTTTTTCTCCGTGGGCATCCCCGACATCGGCTACATGCGCCAGCGCGGCCACCACGCCGTTACAATGATCGGACGGGCCCATTTTACCGATGCGGACATATTCGATGGTTATTTCGTTTTTAGGACGGCCGGCCAGGAGCCGACCGGTGCGGCCTGGTGACAGCTGTGGGTGCAGAGGGGCTTCGGACAGGGTCCCACCCCGCGGCGGATCTGCAGCAGCGATCGGCGGGATCGACCCGCTGCCCAGGCCGCAAGCTTTTGATACGACTTGTGGAGATAGCTGAGACCATGCAAAATGACGCCACCTTTGATTTCGACACCCCGATCGACCGCCGGGAAACCGCCAGCATTAAGTGGGACAAGTATCGGGGGCGGGACGTCATCCCCATGTGGGTGGCGGACATGGACTTTCGCTCGCCGCCGGCAGTGACGGCGGCACTTTGCGAGCGGGCCGGCCACGGCGTCTTCGGCTATCCGGCCGTGCCGCGCGACCTGGTGCGGTCGGTTCAGTCACGGCTGGAGGAAAGGTACCACTGGACGATCGAAGAGGACTGGCTCGTCTGGCTGCCGGGTCTTGTCACCGGGCTGAATGTCGTCTGCCGGGCGGTGGGACGGAAAAATGACCGGGTCCTGACCACCGTTCCGGTGTATCCGCCGTTTCTCAAGGCGCCCGGTTTTTCGGCACGCCGGCTGGACACCGTGCCGCTGAGTCGGACCGGACGAGGCCAAAACCGGTGCGGCGGGATCGGGCGGCGATCCCGGCGCTCGGCGGTGGCGGATGAATTTCGATGCGATTCAACAAGCCGTTACGCCGCAAACGCGCCTTTTCATCCTCTGCCACCCGCACAATCCGGTGGGGCGGGCCTTCGACCGCACCGAGCTGGAAAAGCTGGCCGAGATTTGTGAAAAAAACGACCTGGTGGTCTGCTCCGATGAAATTCACTGCGACTTGATCCTGGATCCGGCCAAGCGCCATGTGCCGTTCGCCGCGCTCGGCCCCGCCATCGCCGATCGCACCATCACCCTCATGGCGCCGAGCAAGACCTATAACATGCCGGGCCTGGGCTGCTCTTTTGCGGTGATATCGAACGCCCGGTTGCGGGCGCGGGTCAAATCCGCCATGGCCGGGATCGTGCCGATGGTCAATGCCATGGGCTTTGCCGCCGCGCTGGCGGCCTACCGCCACGGCGGTGCCTGGCATGCGGCGCTGCTGGAGTATCTGCGCCACAACCGCGACGTGGTGACTACCGCGATTGCAGGCATGCCGGCGGTCAGCATGACGCCGGTGGAAGCGACTTACCTGGCCTGGATCGACATCCGGCCGGCCGGGCTGATGGACCCGGTGGCCTTCTTCGAGTCGGCCGGGGTCGGACTGCAGGACGGGCGCGACTTCGGGGGGCCGGGGTATGTGCGGCTCAACTTCGGCTGCCCGCGGTCGGTTCTGGTCGAGGCCCTGGCGCGGATGCACAAAGCGCTGGCGGAAAGAGACGGCTCTTCCGAGGGCCACGGCGCATGAAAATTCTGTTTGAAGTTAAAGCGGCTTTGTCGGTTGTGTCAGTTGAGTCGGTTAGATCAGTTTGGTCGGTTGGTCAGTTTGGTCAGTTGAGACAGATAAAGAAAATCATCGATTTTATGTCAAGTCCACGATTTTTCGTTATGCACCAAATGACCCAGGATGAAAAAAATGCCGACTATACTTGTGATTTTAGGCTGGAGGCTGTTTTTTTATGCAAATGAAGGCGATGAACCGATTCACGTGCATTGTCGCAAAGGTGATATGGAGTGCAAATATTGGTTGAATCGAGAAAATTTTGACCTTGAAGAAGCTATTGCATATAATATGTCTCCAAAGGATAAAAGACAAATCCGAAAAATTATTTATGAACATTTTGAATATATTGAGCAACAATGGGATGAATTTCAACGGAGACGACAGCAATGAAAAACTACCATGATATCAGCGACCTTAAATTTGAGGATGGTTTCCTCGTTATCAACATTGATGGGGAACCGAAAAGATTTCAATTAAATATGATATCGCCTGTTCTTGAGAAAGCTTCGAAGGAAGAAAGGGATAATTTTGTAATTTCTCCTTCAGGCTATGGGATACATTGGCCTTTATTGGATGAAGATATTTCTATAGATGGTATGCTTGGGATTGTTCATGCTCCTCAATGGAAGAAAAAGATCGCATAAAAAACCGCTTGCACTCTGACCGGCTGTATCGTGCGGCTTTTCACGGTTTTCGGTTCGCGAAATAATGTGCCATAAAACAGGCTTCAGGCTTAAGCCGCCGTCAGGTGAAGCGGAACGTTATGCTCCGAGGGAATTAGAATGTCCTAAAAATTCATTCGCGTCCGCCAAAATCGAAATTGACTATGTGACCAATGAGACAATCTTTCAAAGACACTGGAACCCAGCATTAAAAAAAGTTGACTCTCTTTTCGTGCCCAAGGAGGATAGATGATCGACGTGACGATCCCGGGCTACGGCGCCCTGCGGCTCGACTACCTGGTCCTGGACCATAACGGCACCCTGGCCGTGGACGGAATACTGGCGCCCGGCGTCCGGGAGGGCCTCGAAAAGCTCGCCGAAAAGCTTGAAATCTTCGTCGTCACGGCCGATACTTTCGGCCGGGCGCGCGCGCAGCTCGAAGAAAGCTGCGTGTCAGTTGACGATCCTGCCCCCCGGCGATCAGGACCGCGGCAAATTGGCGTTTGTCGATCAGCTGGGCCGCGAGCGCACCGTTTGCATCGGCAACGGCCGCAACGACGCCCTGATGCTCGAAGCCGCGGCGCTGGGGATCGCGGTGATTCTTTCCGAGGGTGCGGCGGTGGCCACGCTGAATGCGGCCGATGTGGTCTGTGTCGGCATCGTTCCGGCCTTGGAGCTGTTGATGAACCCGTTGCGGCTGACCGCCACGCTGCGGTCATAGGTAGTGTCCGTCCGGAAGCAGCATCTTTTGGCCCAGGCCGGCGTTCTCACGAATCTGAAATCCTCAACGTAGCCGAGCTACGTCTGCGGTTTCAAATTCGCTGCGGCCTTGGCCTGAACCAAAATCTACTGCTTCGGGATCGGACAACAGATAGAGTCCATTAAAAAAACTAAACAGAAAGGAACAGACATGACCGTAAAAATTTTACAGCGCAGCATCTGGCAGCGGATTTTCGGCATTTCCGCCACGGACAAACCACGGGACGACAGCGGCTGGCAATATGAATCCGGCCGGCTGACCATCAACCTGGACCGCATTCCCGAACTGTCCCGGGCGGGCGGGGCCGTCCGGTTCGAAGGCAAGGGCCTGCCGGTGCGCGTGCTGGTCGTGTGCGGGGAAGACAGGCAGTACCGGGCCTTTCAGAACCGCTGCACCCACCTGGGACACCGCCGGTTGGACTACGTGCCGGGAACCGAAACCGTCCAGTGCTGCAGCGTCAGCAAGTCCACTTACACGTTTGGGGGAGATAAAATTCACGGCCCGGCGCCGCAGCCCATCGATACCTACCCGGTGGAGGTCGATGAGAAAGAGCTGCGCATCCGGATTTCCTGACGTTTAATGAAGTGTGGAAAGGCGCCACACGAATCGGTCGCCTGATCGGTGAACGCCTGAAAACGACGGCGGCGCCAAACAATCCGTGCCCCTTGCAAGGCGATCGCAATGAATGCTGAGTTTTGCCCTGCCCTATCGGCAGTTCAGGCACAGCAGTGGATGGCGCGTAGCGCGCATTGGTCGTAAATCAATTCGACAAGGGAAGTGAAAGTCAAACGGCATGCCGAGGTCTTCCCGAAGTACTGCAACCGTGCCTTCGAGTTGGGTGTGCGCATGGCTTCAGGCAAAATTCCGATATATTGAAGGCCTTTCGCACGCCCTTGTGATTAAAGTCTTTCATTGGATGGGATTCAGGTCTCACCGTATGCGACTAATGCCGTTTATATGTCGCTCCCTGTGATTTTCTGCGTTCCTTTTCTTCCACCGCACAGTGCAAAGCTTCTTTTGTGGCGAGAGTGGCAAAGCATTTGTTGCATGAAACGCACGTTGCCTTGCGCCGGTCGCCGCTCTGCCATCTTTTAACGAGGTGGGGTTCCCGGATAAGGGGTCTTGACAGCGCGACATAGTCGGCAAGTCCAGAAGCGACGATTTCTTCCGCAATATTAAACGACAAAACCCCGCCGACGAGAATAAGAGGAATTTTAATTTCTTTCTTGAAGGCTTTGGCGGCTTTTCGGTAGTAGACTTCCCGCTCTTCCGATTTCGCGGTGCCCTTCCGGGATGGGATGAACTTGCCGGATTCAAAGGTCCCGCCGCTCAATTCGATGGCGTCCAGCCCGCGGTCTTCAAGCATATGGGCGACCTCGAGCATCTCTGCGACCGTAAAACCGCCTTCGAGAAAGTCCTCCGAGTTGATCTTGGCCAGAACCGGACAGGACGCCCCGACCCGTCGCCTGATTTCCGCGTACACATCGAGAAGCAGCCGGGAGCGGTTCGCGAGGGTTCCGGCGTAACCGTCAGTTCGCTTGTTGCTGTAGGGAGATAGAAACTGACTCAGCAAATAGCCGTGGGCCGCGTGGATCTGAACCGCGTCAAAGCCCGATTCGACCGCTCTTTCAGCTGCATCGCCAAAAGCGGTGATGGTCCGCTGGATGTCGTCGATGGTCATCGCGGAAGCTTTCTTCTCGCCCTCTTCAAACACATCCGATGGTCCGAGAGCCGCATATGTGCCTTTTCCGATACCTTTTTTCCCGGCATGGGCCAGTTGTATGGCAACCACGCTGGCATTATCGTGCACCGCCGCCGTCAGCCGTTTCAGACCCGCGATCAAGTCGTTGGAATAGATGCCCAGCTGCCGTGGTCCTGCCTGTCCTTCGCGGGTCACATAGGCGTGGCCGGTGATGATGAGTCCGACCTCGCCGCGGGCCAGCTCAGCCATGAAGTCCGGTAATCGGTCTGTCACCGTTCCATCGAGTTCCGCCAGCGCCGTGTAGGTTGCGGATCTCACAAACCGGTTTTTCATCTTCATTCCCTTGATCTGTGTCGGTTCGAAGAGTCGAGCCATATTTTCTCCTTTCATAAAAGGCCTGTAGCTTGACAATGAGCGCACATGCGCATAGCGTAACACGCAAGTGGCTCATGTCAACGCCGGCATCGATAGCGTTGTAAACGAATATCCACAACCCCTGTCGCATGTGCTAACGGGAGGCGGCCGGGCCTGTATTCTGCTGGTCAGATGAAGAACAGGAAAGCTGGCCAGATAGGTTCTCAAAACAATACGGCTTCCGAGTCAAAGGAGCGGTGTATGCCCAGATTGGGTGTGGTGACGTGCCAGATATTGGAATTGGAATTTGCCCACCTTCTGTCAAATGATTCGGACGTGACGGGAATCTGGGTATTTTGGGATGATTTTTCCGAAGAACTGATTCGGAATTTGGAGAACGACAGCCGGAAACCGGTGCACCGGGTGGCACACGCCGCAGAGTTCGAAACCGTTGAAACCAATGGCCTTGCCGTGTTGATGCGGGTGATGGAAGTCGGGCTGCATTCGAACATACCCAATTTAAGGCGCGCGGTGAAGTCCGCGGTCAAAGAACTGGCGCCATTTGTCGACGCCGTCCTTCTCGGCTACGGCCTGTGCGGCAACGCTCTCAAAGATACCGAAGAACTTTTTGCGGATATTCCGGTTCCGGTGAGCCTGCCGATGGAAAGCGAAGCAGATCCCGTAGACGACTGCGTCGGCCTGATCATCGGCGGCCGGGAAAACTATTATGGCGAGCAGTGCCGCTGTGCCGGCACGATGTTCATGAACGCCGGATTTTCCAGACACTGGAAAAAGATCTTGTCTTCGGATCTGCCCCCGCATTTGATTCACAAAAAAGATAAAATAATGGATCGTATGATGCGCGATTATAAGCGCAGCCTGCTGCTGCCCACACTCGTTTTAGGTGAAGAAGACCTCAGGCAAAACACCACCGAATTCAACGACAGATATGGGCTGAAAATAGAATCCCGCCCGGGCACCCTGGTCCTTCTCGAAAACGCCTGGGCCGCCGCGAAAAAGACTTGTAGGGGCGAAAATTTTTTCGCCCCTACAAATTGACCTTTCAATTTACGGCATTTTTGAAGGGCAATCAGGTGTGAACACAGCGGAGAACAGCCAGCGGTTAAAAGGTTTCGCGGGATCGATTTTCAACGCCGGGATATCCGCTTTGGACCCGAAAAGTTGCATCACTCGGCACCTTCAGCTGGCCGACGGTGATTTTCGTGTTGGAAAGACCTTCTTTTCTCTGAAAAAAATCAAAAAGCTTTACTTGGTCGGTGCCGGCAAGGCCTCCGCGGCCATGGCCGCTGAAGTGGAAACGCTGCTTGGCGATCGTATCGACGCTGGACTGGTCATCAGCAAATATGGACACGGCGTGCCCTTGCGCCGCTGCCGCGTGATGGAGGCCGGGCATCCGATTCCCGATGAAAACGGGGTCAAGGCAACCCGGGCTCTCTTGGACCTGATCGCCACGGCCGGTCCCGAAGATATGATCCTGTGCATGATCTCGGGCGGAGGCTCGGCCTTGACACCCGCTCCGGTCAAGGGGATCAGCCTGGCCGAAAAGCAGGAAGCGACCCGGCTGCTGCTGGCCTGCGGGGCAACCATTCACGAGATAAACACCGTTCGAAAGCATCTATCACGCATAAAGGGCGGGCATTTTTGCCGCAGGGCGAATGGCGCGCGTATCGTTTCACTGATACTGTCCGACGTCATTGGCGACAACCTGGATATCATTGCCTCAGGCTTAACGGCGCCGGACCCGAGTTCCTTTGGCGACTGTATCGGAATTCTGTCCCGCTACGGCCTGCTTGACCGCATTCCCGAGTCCGTGCGTTATCACCTGGCCGCAGGTTGCAAGGGCGACGAAAATGAAACGCCCAAGCCGGGGGATGCCGTGTTTGCCCGTGTGACTAACCGGATTATCGGCAGTGTTTCGGATGCGTTGTTTGCTGCCGAATGCGAGGCTCGCGGCTTGGGATTCAATCCGCTCATTCTGTCATCGATGATTCAGGGGGAAGCAAGAGAGGTGGCTAAAGTGCTGGCCGCCATTGCCGGCGAGGTCCGGCGGTCCGGCCGGCCGATCCCGGCACCCGCCTGCCTGCTTTCCGGCGGCGAAACCACGGTAACGCTCAAGGGTGGGGGAAAGGGCGGGCGTAATATGGAACTCGCCTTGGCAGCCGGGATCGCACTGTCGGGCGTGCCGCATATCCTGATTCTTTCGGCCGGCACGGATGGCTCGGACGGACCCACGGATGCGGCCGGCGGCTTTGCCGACGGTTCTACCGTCACCCGGGCCGATGGTATTGGATTATCGGCTTCCGGGCACCTTGCCGGAAACGATGCCTACCCATTTTTTCAACGCCTGGGCGATCTTTTCATCACCGGTCCCACCCGGACTAACGTCATGGATCTTCAAATCGTTCTGATCGATTCGTGACCCTTCTCAAAAACGCGTGGGCCGCCGGAAAACCTAACTCTAGGGGCGAAAAATCTTTCGCCCTCATGTCGTCACCCGGATGACGAGTTTGCCGAAATTTTCGCCGTTCAGCAGGCCGATAAACGCCTGCGGTGCATTTTCCAGCCCATCGACCAGGTGTTCGCGGTATTTCACCTTTCCCGTCTCGACCAGTGGCGTCATTTCTTTCGCAAATTCCTCGTAGCGGTGGCCGTAATCTTCGAAAATGATGAAGCCCTGGACCTTCAGGCGCTTGATCAATATCGTGCTCATGAGAATGGGCGAGCGGTCCGGTCCTTTGGGCAGCCGGGTCGCATTGTACTGGGAAACCAGGCCGCACACCGGAATCCTGGCCTTCGTGTTGAGCAGCGGCAAAACGGCGTCGAAGACCATGCCGCCGACGTTTTCGTAATAGATGTCGATGCCCTTGGGGCACGCCTGGGCCAGTCGCTGCGTGAAATCAGGGGCCTTGCGGTCCAGGCACGCATCGAAGCCGAGTTCATCGACCGCATAGGTGCATTTTTCGCCGCCGCCGGCGACGCCGACCACCCGGCAGCCCTTGTGTTTGCCGAGTTGCCCCACCGTCGATCCGACCGGTCCGGTCGCCGCGGCGACCACCAGGGTGTCGCCTTTTTCGGGCCGGCCGATGTCCAGCAGCCCCATGTAGGCCGTGAAACCGGGCATGCCCAAAACCCCCAGCGCATAGGAGGGGTTTTGCGGACTTTTACCCAGGCGGGTCAGGCCGGAACCATCTGACAGGGCATAGTCCTGCCACCCGCTGTAAGCCAGGACCCATTCCCCCTTTTCGTAATCGGGGTGCCGGGATGCGTCGATTTGGCCCACCGTGGCGCCGACCATGACCTCGCCGATCCTGACCGGTGCGGCATACGACGGCGCATCGCTCATTCGCCCGCGCATGTACGGGTCGAGCGAGAGATACGCCGTTCGCAGCAGCACCTGGCCTTCTGCCGGCTCGGGCACCGGTAAGGTCTCCAGGCGAAAGTTCTCGGGAACAGGCGCGCCGTGCGGGCGGGCGGCCAAGACGATGCGGCGGTTGTGGTGACTCGATGAGGACATTAGATACTCCTTTTACGGGTTGCGATGCCGCCGAGGTTGCCGCAAGGGCGAAAAACTTTTCGCCCCAACATTATTCGTATGGGGCACCAAAAATTATCGGGTCCGTCGGACGCGGATTTAAAAGTCCGTGCCCCTCGAAGGATTCGGCCAAAAACCTTTTGCGACCTATGGCGATGCCAGTCTCGGTACCGCATCGTTGGCTATGGATCTGGCTTAAACATTATCGGTGAATATAACCATGATCATCCCGTTGAACAGGCCATTAAGGCACTGAAATGGGAATGGGCACGGCGCGCCGTGCCCCTACGGTTATGTATCGCAAGGGCTATCAGTAACCTGTTTCGCCCGGCACACCCGCGGGCGGCAATCGATTGCCGCCGCAAAAAGGCCTTTCGCCGGAGGGCAATTTCTGGCATGGTTCCCCGAATCGGGCCGACAGGCAGCTCGTGTCAATCCTTAACAAAGGTCACCGTAAATAATTGATTTCGCGCACGATGAAGATTTTTCTGCTGTGGGTGAGCCTGCTGGTCTTGCCGGCGGTGGCCGCCGCCGATGCGGTCCCGGACCGGTTCGAGCTGGCGGCGGTCACCTTTACCGGGGTCAACAGCGTGTCGCGATCGGCCTTGGCGCGGACGCTGGCCGCCCAGGTGCCGCCGATCTGGAAGGTTTGGGCCCCGGACCTTGTTCTGAGCGCCCAGGATATCGAAGACGACCTCCAGCGCATCCAGCAGTTTTACCGCAACAACGGATTCTACCAGACCACGGTCGATCTGTCTGTGGCCGTCTCCGGCCCGGCACCCGACCGGAGCACCGGTGCGCCCGTTTCCGAGAATCAAAAGATCGCCGAATCCGGCCAGAGTCCATCCGAAACGCTGCCGCGCGTCCGTGTGACATTCGAGATCGCCGAGGGACCGGCGGTTGTGATCGACACCATCGATCTGGCCATCGACGGCCCGTTAAAAGGCGTCGAGCGGGGGGCCCTTCTGGCCGATACGCGCCTTGAAACCGGCCAGGTGTTCAAGGTGGCCGAATACGAAGAGGCCAAAAAAAACGTCAGCCAGACCCTTGCCAACCGAGGTTATCCGTTCGCCGAGGTCACCGGGAGAGCCGTCGTCGATCCGGTGGCCAATCAAGCGCAGCTTTCCTTTCAGGTGACCCCGGGTCTTTTGACCTTCTTCGGACCGACCACGATCAGCCAGGAAGGCACCGCCGTCTCCGAGAGGGTCATCCGGCGGGCGTTGACCTACACCCAAGGTCAACTCTACGATGCGAGCAAGGTCGAGGCCAGTCGCCGCAACCTCTTCAGGCTCGATGTTTTCCGGATCGCCATCATTCAACGTGACGGGCGGCCGGCGGCCGATGGCGGTCAGATGGCGATGCGGGTTCAGCTTACGGCGCGAGACCGCCAAAGCGTCCGCCTGGGCATCGGTTATGGCACCGAGGATAAATTGCGGCTCCAGGTCGGGTGGATTTACCGCAACCTGGGCGGGCAAGGCGGCCTGATGACACTGAGTGCCCGCAGTTCGGCAATCAATAAGAGCGTCCAGCTGGCCTACGACCAGCCGTATTTCCTGGATGCCAGGAACCATCTCACCGCCCGGGCCGGAAACGAGCTGGAAGAACCCCCGGCTTACAAAAACCGCCGGATATTCACGGATGTGGCCTTGAACCGTAAGCTTGGGAGCCACTGGTTCATGCGGACGGAGTACAGCCTGTCGTTCAACACAGAGGAAAGCGTTGCCGCCGACACCCCCGTGAGCATCCCCGAGCGGCAATTTCTGGACGAGACCACGCGCATATCCTCCGTGGGCCTGGAAATTGCCCGGGACACGCGCAACGATCTGCTGAACCCCAAGAGCGGTTCGCTGCTGGCGGCCAGGATCGGTGTGGCGCCGGATTTTCTCGGATCACAGCTGACCTATTTCCAGCCGGCCATCGAAGCCCGGAAGCTCCTGCCGGTTTTCAAAGACGTCATCCTGGCCGGACGGGTATCCCTGGATACCATTCAGGAGATCCAGGGCAGCTCGTCTATTCCGGCATTCAAACGGCTCTACCTGGGCGGCAGTGACACGGTGCGTGGCTATGGCTACCAGGAGCTTCCGCCCCTTGACCGTAACGGTGATCCCCTCGGCGGCCAGACCGCGTTCCTCGCCAGTGCGGAGTTGAGGTTTCCGATCGTCAACGCCCTTTCCGGGGTCACTTTCGTGGATTCCGGGCTGCTGGACCTGGACCCTTTTCGACTCGATTTTTCAGATTTGCGCTACACCTGCGGGCTCGGGCTGCGCTACGACACCGTGATCGGACCGATACGCCTCGACGTCGGTTACAAGCTGAATCCCCCGACCGGCAAGGATATCGGCGATGTCACCCGTCCGGATGACATCGTCGGCGACCGCTGGCGCTTATATATTAACATCGGCCAGGCCTTTTAGATGTCCATCCATAAATGGTCTTTTTTCCGCTGGACTGTCGGTCGCGGCGGGTTTCCGGCTGCAGTCGCACTTAGATTACGTCTCGCCGCAAACCCTTGTGCGGCCTTGCCCAGCGAAAAAAATCCACATTTATGAATTGAACACCAGACAGTGACTAAAAAAGATCGCGGATGGGCATCAAATCAGGGCTTCAAAACGCTTTGAGGCGCGCAGCGGATATTGGAACCTATGAACAGTGACAATAAAACGCCGCCCGAGAAAACACCGCCACCCGGCAAGGGCGGCCGGCACCGTTTCCTGAAACGGCTGCTGAAGGTGGTGTTTGTCATTTTGCTGATCCTGGCCGCGGTGGGCGTCCTTGTCACCCTCGTGCTGCAGGTACCGGCGGTCCAGAAACGGGCCAAGGCGCTGGTGATCGACACGCTGGAACGGCAAACGGGCCTGCGCCTGGAATTGGGGACCTTGTCCGGCAGCCTGCTGACCCATCTGAGCGCCACCGATCTGCGTCTGGACGGCCCCTCCGGGCCGCTGCTGGCGGCCGACCGCATCTCCATCGGCTATACGCTGCCGCTGCTGTTGCAGCGCACGCTGATGATACGGTACCTGAGGTTCGAGGGCTTGCAGGTCTATCTGGCCCGCAAAGCGGACGGCAACTGGAATGTCGAAGAGGAAACGCGGCGGTTTGCGTCGCCCGAAGGTGAGCCGTCCACCGGTGCGCCCCTGACGGTGGTCGTCAAGCGGCTGGAGATCGATGGCGGAACCGTCTCCATCCGCGACGAGGTGTCGGATTCGCCTCATATCCGGAGAATCGAACGCCTCAAGCTTGATCTTAAGATAGACATCGCCTCGGAAATAAAGGTCGACCTGCGGCAGTTGTCCTTCAGCCTCGACGATCCACGCATCGTCGTAACGGGCTTGGAAGGGCGCCTGCGCTACGATCAAGAGCGGTCGGCCCTGCAGGTCGAGGGCCTGACCCTCAAGACCGACGCTTCGGCCGTGGCGGTCGACGCCGACATCGATCTCAAGCAGCCGGAGACCGAGGTCAGGGCGGCGGTGCAAATCGACACCCTGTCCCTGGCCGAGGTGGGGCGCGTGCTCGCAACCGATGCCCTTGAAAAAGGGGAGATCTCCGGCCGCATCGATCTGCAGGGCACGCCGCGGCAGTTGCACCACCGGCTGAAGCTTGTTTTGGACCGACGCCAATCGCTGGCGGCGGAAGGCGAGGTGGCGTTGACCGGCGCGGGGGCGGTGGCCCTGGAGACGACCGGCTCTTTATCCGACATCGATCCGGCGGCCTGGCCCTTTATCGAGGCTCCGCATCTGAATGGGGACATCGATGCCGATTTTTCCATCTCCGCCAACGATCTCGACACACCGCAACGGCGGGTACACCTGACGCTGCAGGTGGCCGCCTCGCGCCTGGCGGATTTCGAGATCGACACCGGCGATTTCGATCTGACGCTGGAAAACGGCGATCTGGCCGTCACCACGGCCGCGCTCGCCGGCCCCACCGGACGTCTTCGCCTTCAGGGCCGGTTAACAGGGATCGACACCGGGACCCCGTTTGACGCTATCGCCCTCTCCGGGGAGGTGCGCAACCTCGACCCGGCCGCCTTTCTGGCCGATCCCGCGTGGACGGGTCAGGTCAATGCCGATGTCAACGTTGCGGCCCGGCCCAAACCCGCGGACAGCATTGCCGGCAATTTGTCCGACTGGACGGCTGAAACGGATTTGACCCTGAAGCCGTCGATCCTTTTCGGCACCCCCGTCGCCCGCGCCCGGGCCAAGGCGACCTGGGACGGCACCCTGGTGCGCCTGACCTCCTTCGAGCTTGACAGCGACCTGGGGCAGGCCGTCCTGACCGGGCAGGCTGCCACCCGCGATCGGTCCTACCGGATCGCCGGACGCATCGATCTGCCCGAGCTGCGACGCCTCAAACCGCTGCTGGCCAGGCTGATGCCGGACCTATCCGCCGAACGGATTCCGTCCGGCACGCTTCGGGTCACCGGCCAGGTGGACGGCAGCCCGCGCCAGACCGCCGTCGATGCCCGGGTGACGGGCGGCAACCTCACGCTCGATCCGGTCGGGGTGGCGGCACTCGACCTGAAGGGGACCTTTCGGATCGCGGGCGCCAATCTCAGCGGAAAGGCGTCCGGCCGGTTTTCCGATATCGACGTCCAGGGCCGCCGTTTTCCGCGGCTGGAGCTGTCCGCCGACCTGAAGCCGGATCGGTTGGGCGTCGCCGCGAGCCTATCGCACGTGGCCGGTGAAAAGCTGATCCTGAAAGGCACCGTCAACCAGTGGCAAGGTCCAGCGCGCGGGGTCAGGATCGAGACCCTACGGCTGACCGGCATCGCCGCTCCGTTTGACCGGCTGGCGGCGGAAATCAACAATACCGAGCCGATCCGGCTGCGCACCGACCCGAACGGGATCGAGATCAACTCCCTCAAGCTGGCCGCCGGAAAAGTATCGATTGCGGCCGAGGGCAGACTCGCCCGCCAGGGCCCGCAAGAGTTTCGGCTCTCTGTCGCCCGCCTTTCCCTGGAAGGCCTCGAAGGCCTATGGCAGGACGAACCGACCCTGAAGGGCCACGTAGCGGCCGACGTGAATCTGAAGGGAACGGCCGCCGACCCGGTCATCGATGCTACCCTGGCCGCGCGGGACGTCAGCGGATTCGACGTGTCGGCCGCGGCACTCGACCTTCAGTTGGGGTATCGCGATGACACCGTCCGCCTGACGGCCACCGCTTCAAAGAAAAATTCACGGCTCTTCGAACTGACGGCGCGCAGCGGCCTGGCGTTGCGGCTGCTGCCATTCGAGTTCACCCCCACGCCCGGCAGCCTGCAGGCCCGCCTGGAGGCCGAGGACCTGAAGCTATCCGAGCTGCCGCTGCCCGCGCAGCGCGAGGTCCGGCTCGAGGGTCGCGCGAGCGTCCACCTCAAAGCCACCGGAGACCTTCGGCAACCGCAACTGACCGGATCCTTGAGCCTGCGGGACGGTTCCCTGGCGCTGCCGCGCCATGGGTTGACCTATGAAGCCCTGCAGGCCGACCTGCGCCTCGTACCGGGCAAACTGACGATCGAGCAACTGCTGCTCACCGGTGATGATGAGGGCCGCCTGAGTTTGTCCGGACAGGTTATTCTCGACGGCTTGACACCCAAGGATTTCGACCTGCACCTGACCGGAAAGCGGGCCGCTTTTGCCTGGAACCGGGAGTTCACCGCCCGGATCGAGCCGGATATCTCGCTGACCGGTACGCTGTCGGCGCCGCGCGTGTCGGGCTCGATCCGTATCCTGGAAGGCCGCATCAATCTGGACCGTTTGGCGGCCGGGGGACCGGCGGACATCGTGGTCCTCGGCGAACAGACGGCCGACGGGCAGGCGATCGTCATCGGCGAGGGCGGGAAAAGCCCGCTGGCGCCCCTGGCCGCCGATGTGACCGTCGAGATTCCGCGTAATGTCTGGCTCAGGGGCCAGGGCCTCAACGCCGAAATCGCCGGCGCGATCCGCCTGAAGAAGAAAAGACAGGCCCCCTTTCTTCTGACAGGCTCCCTCAACACCCTGCGCGGCACCTACGAGTTCCAGGGCCGCCGGTTCACCATCGCCCGCGGGGTCGTGGAATTCCAAGGGCTGCCGGAACCGGACCCGCGACTCGATATCCAGGCCGAAACCCGCATCGGCAGCGTGACGATCATCGTTCGCATCGGCGGCAGCGTCCGGCACATCGAGTTGTCGCTGGACAGCGACCCGGCCATGGACCAGGCCGACATCGTGTCATACCTCGTGTTTGGTCGCCCGACCAACGAGCTGCGCTCGCAGCAGGCGACCAGCGCCGAGGCGGCCGCCCTGGGGTTGGCCGGCAACCTGGCGGCCCGCGAGCTCAACGCCGTGCTGGGCGACACCTTGAAGCTCGATACCCTGAGCATCTCCCCGGGCGAAGAGGGGTGGGGGTCCGGTTCGCTGTCGGTCGGAAAATATGTCGCCCGCAATATCTTCGTCACTTATCGGTATGAATTTTCCGGACGGACCTTCGGGGAAATGGAAGTTGAATACCAGCTCAACCGGAGCTTCAGCGTCGTCGGGCAGGTAGGCAACGAACGCACGAGCGGCGTTGACCTGATCTGGAAGTTCGACTTTTAGCCGGGCGGGTGAAGCGGCGCCCGGCAGAAGTGATGAAGAAGACGGCACCCGTGCCGGAAACCATGCCTGAATAGCCGGTTTTTACCGGTCGCCATCCCATCTGAATTCGTATTGAAAAATATCAAAACGCAGGATATACAGCAGTTTCACTTATCGTAGGCGGTGGCGGTATGGCGTCGAATTCAACAACCGATTACAGCCTCAAGCTTCTGATCGTCCTGACCTGCCTGGTCGTCATCGTGACAGGTTGTCGTGAAGCAGCCTCCATACTGGTTCAGATTTTGCTGTCGGTGTTCATTGCGTCCATCTGTGCCCCGTTTCTCTCCTGGCTGCAACGCCATAAAGTACCGACCCCGGTGGCGCTGTTGGTCATCATGTTCATCGTTTTTATCATGGCGGTGCCGCTGGTGATTTTTGCGGGCAACTCGATCACCGAATTTACGCGGCGGATACCGAGTTACCAGATTCAACTCAGGGAAACGTTTGCCAATTATCTGCACTGGTTCGATAAATTCGGGATCGATTTATCCGTCGACCCCATCTACCAGTACTTCAACCCGGGCGTGGCCATGCGCCTGGCGTCCAATATCCTGACCATTTTAAGGGGCATTTTCACCAGTACTTTTTTCATCCTCCTGACGGTCTCGTTCATTCTGCTGGAAACGGCCGGTTTTCCTCAAAAACTGACCGCGGCTTTCGGCGAGTCCGAAAACACCCGCAACCGTTTTGAACAAATTTTCGCGAATATCAACCGCTACATGGTCATCAAAACCTTGACCAGCCTGGCCACCGGGGCCATCCTGACGGTAATGTTGTATGTGATCGGGGTGGATTTCTATCTGCTCTAGGGATTGCTGGCCTTTCTGCTGAACTACATACCGACCATCGGCTCTTTTATCGCCGCCGTACCGGCGGTGTTGCTGACGGTAATTCAATTCGGCCTGTTCGAGGTGATGGTCGTGTGCTTCGGATACCTGGCCGTCAACACCGTGATCGGCAGTTTTATCGAACCGCGGCTGTTCGGCAAGGAGATCGGGCTCTCGACGCTGGTGGTGTTTCTCTCGCTGGTGTTCTGGGGCTGGGTCCTGGGGCCGATCGGCATGCTGCTGTCGGTGCCCCTGACCATGATCGTCAAGATCGCCCTGGAGGGCAGTGCGGATACGCGATGGATGGCGGTGCTTCTGGGTCCGGGTCCGCTCCTGAAATGATGGTGGCGGGCGCGCCTCTGCGACGGCAAGCCGGCGCCGTGCGGGGGGGCGCCTGAGGTCAGGGTTTACTTCCGTATCAATGCCCATCCGCGATCTTTTTTAGGCACTGTAAAATGTCCAATTCATAAGTGTGGAGTTGCTCGCTGGGCAAGTTGAGGACCTTTGTGTTTTTCAAACAGATACCAAATCCCGTTGCTTTTCAGCGGGTGCCGTCCCGCCGAGGCGGGATTTGCGGCGAGGCGTACTTTGGGTCCGACCGCAGCCGGAAATCCGCTACGGCCGGCAGTCCAACGGTTAAAAGACCACCGTTTCTTTGAAAGGAGTGTGTCATGAAGTCGATCACCTCGCTGTTCATCACTTTTTAACTTGTTCTTTTTTCGGTGCCCACGCTCGTGTCGGTCCAGGATTTCATCATTTTTCCCAACCGGGGGCAGAGCCAGGTGCAGTTGGACAGGGATCGGGCCGATTGTCAGAACTGGGCCCGGCAGCAGAATGCCAGCTGTCTCAGGACCGCAACCAGTTAACCGCGCTTTCCAAGCCTGCATGCAGGGCAAGGGGTACACGGTCAACTGATCGCCGATGCTGTCAACGCTAAAAACCCTTAATGCGCGGGGAGAGCACCTTGCCCCCCGGGACCGGGCGCTTGGCTCCCAGGAGGACTCAGATGAAAAAAATTCTTGGCATATTAGTGGCGCTGTTCCTCTATTTTGCGGTGACGCCGCTGAATGGCAGTGCCGCCGGCGACTTCGACGGGTCGAAGCCTCTGGTGTGCACCGTACTCAGTGTTTCGGAGTGTGTTATGGACCAGGGCTGCCGGCAAGTGACACCCGCAGAGGTCGACCTTCCCCGTTTTCTTTATATCAACCTGGCTAAAAAAGTTGTCCAGAGCAGCCGATCGGGTCAGGATGCCAGAACCAGCAAGATCGAGAGCGTCAAAGAGGTCGACAACAAGCTGATGCTGCAGGGTGCGGAGCAGGGCCGGGAGGATGTGCGCGACGGTTTCGGCTGGTCCATCGCCCTCATGATCGACACTGGCGAGATGGTGCTCACCGCTTCCGGCGACCTCGTGGGTGAGGTGGCCTTCGGCGTCTGAACCCCCCAATAATGGCGTTGCCCCCGCATCCGGCGGGCCATGGCGCCGCGCATTCACGTGCTGCCAAGCCGACCGGCTCGACCTGCAACCTTGAAGTGCGCGTGTTTTTCAGGTCCGGATGACCTAAACCTGGTCTTTGATGAAAAGGACTCGCCATTTGCGGTATCACCGGAAAAGCGTGATTGGTTGACCCAAGTGCCCTGCGTGTCCCAAAGTATAAACTGGAGCCGATCCAACAACATATTGCGGCATGACAGCCCTCTGTGCCGGCAGATAACCCAGGAGCAGGGGGACGATGTCGTCCGCCAGGTGATGGCGGAATTCATGCATGGTGCAAATATCAATTTGTTATGAATAATACGTTCAGGGCGAAGGTGCCATCGGGTTCTTGAGTCTGTCGGTTTTTTATCGGTTCTGAGCGAATGAATGGTCGGTTCGCCTGACGGTTCAATTCGTGTTTCCGAAGAGACGCAATTAATCCGTCATTCCGAATGAGAAAAAGGGCTCGCGTTATGACCAACGACACCATCCCGCCGCGCATTCACGTGTTGGCCAAACCGACCGGTTCGACGTGCAACCTGAACTGCGCCTACTGCTTTTATCTCAAAAAAGAAGACCTCTACCCCGGCAGTCGTTTTCGCATGAGTGACGAGGTGCTCGAGAGCTACGTCACCCAGTTGATTGAGTCCCATCGAACCGACGCGGTGACCGTTGCCTGGCAAGGCGGAGAGCCGACCCTCATGGGGGTCGATTTTTACCGACAGGCTATCGCGCTTCAGGAAAAATACCGCCGGCCGGGCATGACCTTCGAGAATACCCTGCAGACCAACGGCACCCTGCTCAACGACGAATGGTGCGCGTTCCTGCGCAAAAACGACTTTCTGGTCGGCATCAGCATCGACGGGCCCCGCAAGCTCCACGACGCCTACCGGCGGGACAAAAGCGGGCGGCCCACCTTCGACCGGGTGATGCGGGGCCTGCACCTGCTGCAGAAGCACGGGGTCGAGACCAACGTACTGGTCACCGTCAACCGCCTCAACGCGGATTTCCCGCTGGAAGTCTACCGGTTCTTGCGGGATACGGTCGGCACCAGCTGGGTGCAGTTCATTCCGGCGATCGAGCGAACCGGCCGGGACGAAACGGGCGTCTCGGAGCGCACCGTGGCGCCGGAGCAGTGGGGCAACTTCCTGATGGCCGTCTTCGACGAGTGGGTGCGAAACGATGTCGGACGCGTCTACGTGCAGACGTTCGAGGCGGCGGTTCGCTCCTGGCTGGGGCTGGGCTCCTCGGGCATGTGCGTCTTCGATCCCACCTGCGGCCACGGTCTGGCCCTCGAGCATAACGGCGACCTTTACGCCTGTGACCACTTCGTTGCACCCGAATACAAGCTGGGC
This sequence comes from uncultured delta proteobacterium, assembly GCA_963779885.1. Taxonomy (GTDB): domain Bacteria; phylum Desulfobacterota; class Desulfobacteria; order Desulfobacterales; family SG8-13; genus JARFQH01. The sequence continues at coordinate 229,801 of CAWAAN010000011.1, forward strand.
AATATCCTCCAGCGGCCCATGGCCGGGCTGGCCGGCTCCGACCGGCAGCAAACGTTTGGGCGCAACAAGCTGGACAGCCTGCCGCAGATGTGCCGCCGCTGCGGGGTCCGCTTTGCCTGCCATGGGGAATGCCCCAAAAACCGGTTTTTGACCACCCCGGACGGCGAGCCCGGGCTGAACTACCTGTGTGCGGGCTACAAACCGTTTTTCCGGCACATCGACCGGCCCCTCAAGATCATGGTCCAGCTGCTGCGCTGCGGGCAGCCGGCCGCGCAGGTGATGCCGCTGCTGGCCCGCGACGGCGCCCAGCCGGGGGCCGGTTCGGGAAAGGTCGGCCGCAACGCGCCGTGTCCCTGCGGCAGCGGCCTCAAGTTCAAGAAATGCCATGGCCGGGACAAAAACCGGCCGCTACCCCCCAGACGGCCGGAAAGTGGTGCGCCGCCGCTGCACCGGGCGGGTGAAGGCTCGACATAAAATCACGCCGCAGGCCGTGAACGCTGCGCGCGTTTCATGTCACCAAAAAGGAGGAGATCACCATGGCGAAAAAGAAAAAACCGAACATTCTTGTCATCTGGGGCGACGACATCGGCATTACCAACCTGAGCTGTTACAGCGACGGCCTGATGGGCTACCGGACCCCCAACATCGACCGCATTGCCAACGAAGGCATGCGCTTTACGGATTCCTACGGCCAGCAGAGCTGTACCGCCGGGCGGGCGGCCTTCATCACCGGTCAGAGCCCCTACCGCACCGGACTGACCAAGGTGGGCATGCCCGGTGCGGACATCGGGCTGTCGGCCGAAGATCCCACCATTGCCGAGATGCTCAAGCCGCTGGGCTATGCCACCGGTCAGTTCGGCAAGAACCACTTCGGCGACAAGAACAATTACCTGCCCACGGCCCACGGCTTCGACGAGTTCTTCGGCAACCTGTATCACCTCAATGCCGAGGAGGAACCGGAGAACGTGGACTACCCGACGGACGCGGACTTTCCCGACTTCAAGAAGGTATTCGGCCCGCGGGGCGTCATGCACTCCTGGGCGACCGAGCAGGACGATCCCACCGACCATCCGCGCTGGGGCCGCGTCGGCAAACAAAAAATTGAAGACACCGGCCCGCTGACCAAGAAGCGCATGGAGACCTGCGATACCGAGTTCCTGAATGCCGCCCAGGACTTCATCAAGCGCGCCCACAAGGACGACAAGCCCTTTTTCGTCTGGTTCAACACCACCTGGATGCACTTCCGCGTGCACCCACCGGCTGAGGTCCTCGGTCAGGCCGGGCGCTGGCAGTCATTTTACCACGATGTCATGGTGGAGCACGACAAGCACGTGGGGCAGATGCTGGACCTGCTGGATGAACTGGGCATCGCCGAGGACACCATCGTGATGTATTCGACCGACAACGGACCGCACATGAACACCTGGCCCGACGGTGCCATGACGCCTTTCAGAAACGAGAAGAACTCCAACTGGGAAGGCGCCTTCCGCGTGCCGATGATGGTGCGCTGGCCCGGCAAGATCAAGGCCGGCACGGTCTCCAACGAGATCATCGCGCACCAGGACTGGCTGCCGACCCTGCTGGCGGCGGCCGGCGAGCCGGATATCGCCGCGAAGCTCAAGAAAGGGCATCAGGCCGGCGGCAAGCGCTATAAAGTGCACCTCGACGGCTACAATTTCCTGCCCCACTTCACGGGCAAGGAGGAAAAAGGCCCGCGGCCGGGCTTCATCTACTTCTCCGATGACGGCGACCTGGTGGGGCTGCGCTTCGACAACTGGAAATTTGTCTTCGCCGAACAACGATGCCAGGGCACGATCATGATCTGGGCGGAGCCTTTTACCTTCCTGCGCGTCCCGAAAATCTTCAACCTGCGCACCGACCCCTTCGAACGGGCGGATGTCACCTCCAATACCTATTGGGACTGGATGATCGACCGCGTCTACCTGACCTATGCGGCGCAGTTCATCGTGCGGAATTTCCTGGAAACTTTCAAGGAGTTCCCGCCGCGCATGAAGCCGGCCAGTTTCAGCATCGATCAAGCGCTGGCGAAGATGGAACAGGCCTTGAACATCGACTGACGGAACCGGCTGACCCCCGGCTGCGACGCACCATCACGGTGCGTTGCAGCCCAAGGCTTTATGACAGGGTTTTGACTGTGCTGCCGGTCGCCGGCGCATGACACCCTAAAGCCTTCTTCCTCCGGCCTGGCCGGCATTTTTATGGACAATCGAGACCCTCGTTTTTCGGAAACCGACGGCGTCAGGGAGGCCGTGCGGGCGTTTTACGACCGGCACCCCTACCCGCCGCCGGCCGGCGACCTCGCAGGCTACCGCCGTCGCTGGCGGGACGAGGCCCGGCGCCGGGCGGATTTTCATCTGCACTGGCCGGGCACGGCCTACCGCCCGGACCTGCAGGTGCTGGTCGCCGGCTGCGGCACATCGCAGGCGGCCAAACATGCCCTGCGCCATCCTTCGGCGCGCGTTACCGGCATCGATTTCAGTGCGACGAGCATCCGGCATACCGAGGCCCTGAAGCGTCACTATCACTTAAACAATCTTGAGCTGCACCAGCTCCCCATTGAACGGTTGCAAGAGCTTGGGCAGAGATTCGACAAGGTTGTCTGCACGGGGGTGCTGCATCACCTCCCCGACCCGGATGCAGGGCTGCGCGTTCTGCGCAACGTCCTCAAACCGGATGGGGCTATGCACCTGATGGTGTATGCGACGTATGGCCGGAGCGGCATCTACATGCTGCAGGAATACTGTCGCCGGCTTGGGATCGGGCACTCCGACCAGGAAATCCTGGATCTTGCCAATACCCTCACGGCGCTGCCGCCCGGGCATCCATTGGCGCATCTGCTGGGCCAGGTGCCGGATTTTCGAACCAAGGCCGGGCTGGCCGATGCCCTGCTGCATCCGCAAGATCGATCGTTTACCGTGCCGCAGCTGTTCGACGTCATCGAGGAGGCGGGGTTGACATTCGGGCGCTGGTTGCGGCAGGCACCCTACCTGCCCCAGTGCGGTGCCCTGGCCCAAATTCCTCACGGCTGCAGCCTGACCCGGCTTCCCCCTGCGGAGCAGTACGCGGCCGTTGAGCTGTTGCGGGGAACGATGCTCCGTCATAATGTGATCCTTTACCGCAGCGACCGGCCTCTCAGCGGTCAGCCCATCCGGTTCGATGAGGATGGCTGGCAACACTACGTCCCGATCCGGCTGCCGCGGACACGTTGCGTTGAAAAGCGCCTGCCGCCCGGTGCAGCCGCGGTGCTCATCAATCAGGGCCACGCCTATGCGGACCTCGTTCTGCCGATTGATGAAGAACAGAGACAATTATTTGACTGTATCGATGGGCACCGCACCATCACCGAGATCCAAAGCTGTCTTATATCTCGGGGAGAACAATCCCCCGGCTACGAGCTTGCCCGCTCCTTTTTCGAGCAGCTCTGGCGGTACGATCAGGTGGTTTTCGATACAACCCAAGTGAAGTAAGGAATCGGATGACGGAACTATTTGAAAAAGCAGTGATCGTCTTTGAAGCCGTTGCGGTAGCCGTGTTGATCTTCGGGACTTTGTTCTGTCTGGGGTGCTCTGTCCGGCACTTGTTTCAGGGGTCGCAGCCGCACCAGGCGTATCGGGCTTTTCGACAGGGATTTGGCCGCATGCTGCTGTTGGCCCTTGACCTTCTGGTGGCCGCCGACATTATTCTCACCGTTACCCTCGACCTTAGCTTCGAAACTCTTGGCATGCTGGGACTGCTTGTCCTCATTCGGACCTTTTTACACTTTATCCTGGAGCTGGAAGTCACCGGCCGCTGGCCCTGGCAGGGAGTCCATGGAGCGGCCGACGATCCTGAAAAGTGAGCAGTGTTGAAGTTAAAGACCCATGATTTTCGGGAGAAGCAAAAACTGATGTCATTCCAATAAAATCTCTTGGAATGACAGGAGCAATGCAGCATGGACAACGCCATCTTCATGAAATTCGTGACCCTGACGATTTTCAGCCTCATGTTCGCCATCGGCATCAACCGCTCTTTCCGGCAACTCACCACCCTGTGGCGCCGTCCTGGACTGCTGCTGCGGTCTCTTATGGCGGCCGTCGTGCTGGTCCCGGCGGTCGTGGCCCTCCTGTTGTGGATCTTTAGCTTGCCGACGGCTGTGGCGAGCGGCTTGGCGGTGCTGGCGGCCGCTCCGGGCGCCCCGCTGACGACCAAAAGAGTCGAAATGGCGGGCGGCGATCCGGAGTATTCCGCCAGCTTGCAGCTCACACTGGCATTGCTGGCATTCGTGCTGACACCGCTGACGCTGGCGATCTTCAATGCCCTGTTTGAGCTGTCAGTCGAAAAAGTCACCGCCTTCCAGGTGGCCGTGCAGGTCGCCCAGGTCACATTTTTGCCGGTTGTCGCCGGCCTGCTCATCCAGCGCCTGGCCCCGGGGGTCGCCGCGCGCATCGGCAAACCCGCGGCCGTGTTCGCCAATGGGCTGTTCATTCTGTTGTTTGCCGGAGTGATCCTTCTCCTTGTTCTGGCACCCGATTTGCGGGCCATGCTGAATCTGGGAGGGCCGTCCATTGCGGCGATCATCGTCATGGTCGGCAGTTCCCTGGCCATCGGCCATCTGTTGGGCGGCCCGTCGCGGACGACGTGTTCGACGCTCGCCATCGCCAGCATCGCACGCAATGTGGGGCTCGCCCTGTTCATCGCGGGGTTGTCCGATTACGGCCAGAAGTTTATCCCCACGCTCCTGGCCTACATGATCTTAGGGGTGCTTCTGGCCGTTCCTTACTCGCTTTTGAACAAGCGCCGGATGACGACGCGCCACACCGCATGATCCGTAATATCTTACTGGAAACTGCCGCACCGGCCGCCGGCAGTACTTTTTTAAAAAAGGGAGCGCTGAACCCGGATGAGTCCCAACGATGACAACAAGAGTCTGACGAACGAACTGGCTAAAGAGCGCAACCGGGAAGCTGTCGACCGGACGCTCATGGCCTGGATTCGCACGGCCATATCCCTGATCGGTTTCGGATTCGCCATCGCGCAATCCTACCAGTTCCTGGAGAGCGACTATGTCCAAAAGACCGGCAGGGTGCTCGACAGTCTCCACACCCCTTTCATATTCGGGATCAGTTTCATGGTCCTCGGTATTTTGGGAATGATAGCCGGCGTCATTCAGTATAACCGCATTCTGGACCGGATCCAGTCCGACCGGTTCATCTATATCAGACCCTGGGCGCTGCCCAAGATCATGGCGATTCTGCTGGTGATTATCGGGGTGTTTGGAATTCTCGCCATTATATTTTAAAAGCGGCGGCAGGGGCCCGAATTATAACCGTTCGGGCAAGCGGGCTAGATCCAGCGGGAATCCCTGGTCAGGCAGATGGACAGCCAGGCTTCCTCCAGCGGCAGGTCGAGGGCGCGCCAGATACGCTCCCGCAGGCGGTCCTGCCCGGCGATGGTCTGCAGGGCGAAACCGGGCCCGACGACTATGTCGACCTCGATGAAGTGGGTCCGCCCGGTTTTTACCACATGATGGACGTAGCGGACGATGTCGTGCTCGGCCAGGATCTTTTCCATGTCGGCCTCCAGCCGTCGGGTGACCTCATTGTCCTCGCCGGTCATGAGCAGGACCTCGCCCAGGCTGCGCCGCAGGGCGCGCGCGGGGAACGGGATTGCCAGCAGTGCCACCACCGCGACCATCTTCGGGTCGGCGTAGCGCGCCTACAGGCTGTGTGGTGCGGCTCGTCCAGAAAAGGGCAGCACCGCGAAGCCCAGCAGCGTTACCATGCTGAAGCCGAAGTCGATCAGCCATTCCCGGTCGCGTCAAGCGCAAAAAAGGCCGGCGGCGTCATTGACAAGCCGTGACCGCCGGCGGTATAGAAGCCTGGGATTACTCGGCGTTTCAGTCGCGGGTGATCGGGGCTGCGCCGGGAAATAACAAGGACTGCCTTTGCCGCACAACGGCGTTTGAATACAAAAGGAGTTTGAGCCATGCCGGCGAGGAAGCAAAACCGGCGGGGATTGCACCGGCCGCCCGGGGCGGTTTTTCCGGGCAGGTTGACTGTCCTTAAAAATCTGGTGCTGCTTCTGATAATGGTGTCGGCCGCCGGCTGTTATTCCTTCGGCCGGGGAGTTGCCTCGCGCGCCATCGAAAGCCTGGAAAGGGAAGACAACCGCCAGTGTGAAATACGCGGCAGCCTGTTCGGCGGCATCTCTTCATTGCTTGAAGATGAAAAAATCGTCAAGGTGTTGATCGTTCACGGTATCGGTACCCATCGGCCCGGCCACGCCACCACGATCATCGAGAATATCTCCGGCGCCCTGGGGCTGACGGTTTTCTCGCGGCCGAAAAATATCAATATCTTAAACCCCGCCAACCCGCAGCAAAGACTCTCGAACCTGCGGATCGTGAACACCCGCAACCCGGGCGGGTCCCAAAAGGTCTTCTTCTACGAGCTGACCTGGTCCGATATCACCGCGGAACGGAAAAGGCTGCTGGACTTCGACACGTCGGGGGATTTTGCGCAGCGCCGGGCGCCGTTCAACAACGCCATGAAGGCCTTTTTGAACGACATCTCCCCCGATCCCATCATTTTTTTTACCGACAAGGAAAACCCTATCCTGGCGGCCGCGCAGCAAGCCGTGTGCTGGATGCTGGCGGACAGGGAAAGTGAGAGCCTGACCGACAATCAAAGCCAGGTGTGCCGGGCTTCGTCCATAGCGACGCTGAGCAATCTGGAGAAGTACAACATCGCCTTCATTACGCACAGCCTGGGCAGCCGCATCATTATCGACGCGTTGGGAGAAATTGTCGAGATGCTCGAGGACGATCAGACCAAGGCGGGTTATCCCGACCTGGTGGCCAAACTGCAGGCCAAGGAAATGACGATCTTCATGCTGTCCAACCAGTTGGCCCTGCTGCAGATCGGGTTGCCGGCACCGCGGGGGGTCGGGCAGATCGACGACTACTGCCGTGAGGATGGCAACAAACAGGACCGCCGGGCCTTTAAGAAGGTCGATATCGTCGCCTTTACGGACCCGAACGACCTTCTGAGCTATGCCATCATGCCGGATTTCGTCGACAATTACCTGGACTCCCGGATGTGTCCGACGGTCACCAATATCAATATCAACGTCGCCAATCGGATCACGGCTTTCGGCGTGGGCATCGTCAACCCGATCACGGCCCACAACAATTATCACCTGGATGAACGGGTCATCGAACTCATTTCACACGGCAATGCCGATTTGGAACAAAATGAGCGGTTGGCCGGGCGCTGCCGGATGATAAGAGTAGAGAATGACTGGTAGCATCTCATTTCTGAAGGGGCCCGGCGGCCGCGAGCGAGGAAGGTGACTGGCAGGAAAGGTTCAAGGTTGGAGGTGTAAGGGGAAAGGTGTAAGGTGTAAGGTGTAAGGTATAAGGTTCACGGTCCAAGGTATAAGGGCTAAAGTATAGGGTTCGAGGGGTGAGGTTACTTGTTCGGCCTTCGTCAAAGAGGGCAAACTTACGCGATCGTCAAAATAATTTCAATCACTTCAAGGAGGTTTTCATGTCGCAACTGGTTGTTATCGAATTTCCGGACGAACACACCGCCTTTGCCGTGCGGGCGGAACTGGCCAAACTGCAGAAAGAGTACCTGATCGAAATGAAGGACGTGGTGGTGGTCACCAAGGATGACCAGGGCAAGGTCAAGCTGCACCAGGCCGTCAACTTGACGCTGACCGGCGCCGTGGGCGGCAGCTTCTGGGGCATGCTGATCGGCATGATCTTTCTGAACCCGCTGCTGGGCGCGGCCGTGGGCGCCGGGGCCGGGGCCCTCAGCGGCAAGCTCTCGGACATCGGCATCGACGACAATTTCATGAAAGAGTTCAGCAAGGACTTCACGCCCGGCGCCTCGGCGCTTTTCGTGCTGTTTCGCAAGGCGACGGCCGACAAGGTGCTCGAGCGCCTGAAAGATTTCAAAGGCAAGGTCCTGAAGACCTCCCTGAGCATCGACGAGGAGGAGAAGCTGCGGCAGGTGATCGAAAGGGGAGGGGAAGGAGACGCCACCTCCTAAACCGCGCGTTAATGGAAACTCGAAGCTGGAAATTTGAAACTCCAAATTTGAAACTTGAAACTCCAAATTTGAAACTGGAAACTTGAAATTTGAAACTCGCAATAAGGAACGCTAAACGCTCCACAGCTCCATGCTTAAATAAATAGATGCCGTACGTCGATAATTTCGACTCCAGCCCACCAAATACCGAGAGCAAAACACCAAATACGAAACACCAACCACAAAACACCACCCCGCATCCTGCAACTCGCGCCCCGGAACCCTCACCCCGACTTCAGCGCCGGGCCCCAATGTTTTGCCCGCTTTTCGTGTGCAGCAGCAGGCGGCCGGACGGGTCGATCTCGAAGCGCACCGTGTCCTGCAGCAGGCCCAGGAAACGGGCTTCCTGCCGGCTCAAGGGTTCCTCGCACGCCATCATCGAGCCCGCCATCTGGTCGAACGTCAGGCCCTCGCCGGTCAAGCGGTAGCCGCCCATGAAACGGTTGCAGGAGGCGCTGCCGGCCACCCGGTCCCCCTCCAGGAATTCCGGGGGGGTGCAGCCGGCGGATAGGGCCGCAAAGGCCGCCAAAACCGCTGCTGCAAGCTTTTTTTCATGAAGGTTCTCCATCATTGAGGTGCAGCTCGCAGCCGGCCAGCTCGCTCTGCGCCGACGTGCGTGCGCAGGGTGATGCGCTTATGTATACTTGCCGATCGCGCCGCAGGCAGCCTTGATGTCTTCCGACGTTACCGAGATTCTGTCCGGCATTTGGGACCATCAGGACGACCAGGATGCCGATCATGACTTTGGCTCCCGGGCGCGGTCGGCCGCGGCGGGCTTATCGAGGCACGGCGGCTTGAAGCTGTCGCTGAAAAGGCTCGTGAGGTCGAAGGTGGAGCGCCGGCCCAGGTCCTCGAAATGCTTCTTTAAAAAGGTGTCGGCCCAGGCCTGCCCGAGTTCCTTGAGGTGTGTCAGGTAGGCCCACTCGGCGTTCATTTTGCTCGATGCATCCAGGCCTTTTAATTCTTCATCGGCGTGAATGAGGTGAACGTAGCAGTCCCGGTAGCGCTCGGACTCCAGGTTCTCGGCCGCGATCAACTGGTGAAGCAGCTCGATGGCGCGCAATTCCTTGATCAGGCTGGCGTTGAAGGTGATCTCGTTGAGCCGGTTGATGATGTCGCGGCCGGTGCGCGGCAGTTTGTCGCGCACGATCGGGTTGATTTTGACGATGACCAGGTCGCGCGTGGCCTGGTCCTCCACCAGGGGGTGGAGGGCCGGGTTGCCGGTGAAGCCGCCGTCCCAGTAGGCTTCGCCGTCGATCTCGACCGCCTGGAACACGAACGGCAGGCAGGCGGAGGCCATGATCGTTTCCACCGACAGCTCGGGCTGCGTGAATATCCGCGCCCGGCCGGTGCGCACGTTGGTGGCCGTGACGAACACCTTGAGATTGGGGCAGCGGTTGACCCGCTCGAAATCGATCGTGGCGGCCACCAGGTCGCGCAGGGGGTTGATGTTGAGGGGATTCAGCTCGTAGGGCGAAAACCAGCGGGTGAGCTGCTCGAAGAAGAGATAGCCGGGCGAGTTGTCCAGGCTGAACCCGTCGGTGAGACGCTCCCAGAGGCTGCGCTGGATGGGCGACAGGCGGGCGGCGTCGCTGACCGCTTTCCAGAAGTCGGCCAGGGCCTGCCTTGCGCCGTCGCGGCCGGCGCGCTGAAGCCCGTCGGCCATGACCACGGCATTCATGGCCCCGGCACTGGTGCCGCTGATGGCGGCAATCTGAATGCGCGGGTCGCTCAGCAGCCGGTCCAGCACGCCCCAGGTCAGGGCCCCGTGGGAACCGCCGCCCTGCAGGGCCAGATCGATGATCTTTTCTTGCGGCGCGCCCTGCGGCTTGCCGCGCTTGGTGGGGGCCATGAAATTCTTCCTCCGTCTTCAGAGGGTTCGTTATTGCCGGTGGACGTGAATTTTTTGTGCCGTCCTGCAGTCTTCTTCGATCAAAGCCCGATGTCTGCTGCCGACGGCCAAACGCAAACCTCGAACCGCAAACCCTTCGCCTTCCGCCTTGCGCCTTTCCCTTACACCCTATACCCTATGCCTTACACCTTCCCTTACAGCACATCGTTCAGGGCGAAACCGAGGCCGATCGACGACTGCTTCCAGTTGTAGTCGATCATGCTTTCGCCGTAGCCGGTGAAGGCCTTCACATACGCCCGCAGCGGGCCGACCAGGGGCGGTGACATCCAGGTGAACTGGGCGGCGCCCTTGCCGGTGGCGATGTTGCCGCGCAGCGTGAAGGTCAGGCTGTGCTTGCCCGGCTTGTAGATCGCGGTGAGATCGCCATAACCCATGTAGTCGACGATATCCGGATTGTCGTCATCCTCCTCGCTTTCGCTGATGCGGTACCAGGGCCTGGCCAGCAGGGCGAAGTTGCCGCGTTCGACGCCGAACTCCGCAAAGAGGCGGTTCCAGCTGCGCGAGAGCACCTGGGAACGCCCGTTGGACTGGTGGTTGAACCCGAGGTTGAACAGCCGCCAGTGAAATCCGCCCAGGGACAGGTCCGGCCGGTAGCTCAGAAAGATTTCGGGCATGTAGTTGGTTTCGCGGAAGGCGCGCGATATATCGCTGTTGTAGACCTGCCACTGGCTCTGCTGCGTGTAGGCCAGCCACGCGCCCCAACGATGGCTGTCGGTGGTCCAGAAGCGCGTCTTGAAGCTGATCTGGAACATGGCCTCGACGGCATCCAGTTCCTGGTCCGGCACGTCCGCCGCATCGAACAGGGGGGTGAAGGGGCGGTTGTTGACGTCGCTGGTGTAATGTGCAAACAGGAAGTAGTTGGGACGGTAGGTACTGATGACGTAGCGCGGGGCCTCCGGCGCAAAGGCCCAGGCCGTGTCGATCAGGGAGGGTTTCGCGCCGGTCGGGGTGGTCCCGGCCGGTTCGGGATGCGCGATCTCCTCCGGCGCCGCTGCGGCCGCCGGCTCCGCGGGTGCCGCCGCCGGCCGGGCGCCGCTGAGGCGGTCGTAGCAGGCCAGCCGCTCACTGTCGGACTGAATCGCCGCGCACTCAGCGAAGTTCGGGGTCTGGGCCGCGGCCGAACCGCCGCCAAACAGCAGAAGGACGGTGCCCAAGGCGGCCAGCCGGGCGGATATAAAACGATTGGGGGTCATGAATCACCTCTACAGGATGCCCCAAAAAAGGACAGAATTGGTTTTGGCGACATGCGCGCCTAAAAATTCGAATTCACAAAGGGTCGATTGAAGAGGCAAGGTGGCGAAAGGGCCTGGTCGTTTGACGCGACTAATCGCACCACGTTGGGCGCGTGTCAATAGTTTTTCGGAGAGCGCCGTCATCTTCCAACCGGCGACCGGCAGCGCTTCGATGCTATTGACAAGTTCCCCGCCCGGTCCTACTAATGTTTATCTTAAATTCTCCGGAAGCAAAACTTTTCACCATCACTTTAAAGGAGGCTGTTCATGAAATACCGTATCGTGTTCATCACCCTGCTGGTCGCCCTGGCGCTGAGCGGCTGCGCCACCACCAAGCCGTCCAGTGACTACGGCCGGCCCGGAGAGTTGGTGGATGCCGCACTGGTCACCGTCAACAACTTTTCGAACGATCCCAACATGACCTGGTTCCGCAACAACATCGGCCAGGCCCGGGCCGTGATCATCTTTCCCAGAGTCGTGCGGGCCGGATTCGTTTTCGGCGGTTCCGGCGGCAGCGGGACGATGCTGGTTAGAGACCAGAGGACGGGCGAGTGGAGCTATCCGGCCTTTTTCAGCATGGGCAAGGGTTCCTTCGGGTTTCAGGCCGGGGTCGATGTTGCCGAGGTGGTGCTGATGGTGATGACCCAGCGCGGTGTGGACCGTTTTCTGTCTTCCAGCGTTCAGCTGGGGGCGGATGCCAGCGTTGCCGCGGGCCCGGTCGGGACCGGGGTTAGTGCCGCCGTGGCGGATGTCCTGTCGTTTTCCCGGGCGAAGGGCGTGTTCGGCGGCCTGTCGGTGGAAGGGGGCGTGATCACCCCCCGAAACGAGTGGAACAGCGCCTATTACGGCCGGGACGTCCGCACGGTCGATATCCTGATCTCGAGGAGCGTCAGCAATCCGCAGGCGGAACGGCCTGCGCCGGGCCGTCGCCCGCAAAGCCGGCTGACAGGCCATCGCGGCCTTGGTCCCTTGTCGACGGAATTGATCTTGTCATAATGACGCCTGGTCCGGTGGGTTAAGCTTCCCTGTTTGACTCACAGCCAACGGGCTCGACGGTCCGGCAGGAGGTCGCCATTACCCGGTTTAAACGACGGATACTCATCAGCGTTCTGGTTTTGGCGCTCCTGCTGGCCGGGGTGGTGGCCTTTTTCTACCGGCCCACACAGCAGGCCCTGGAGCGCGCCGAGGCGTTTCAGTTCCGGCGGATGGTGGTGACGCGGCTGATCGGGCAGGAAGGATACCGGTTCTTCTTCGCCACCAATCGCCGGCTGGAACGCGGTGATGGCCCGATAGAAGAACGTTTCGGGAACCAGCGCGAAGAGACGCTCAAGTTCGGCCTGTTCGACACCCGGATCGAGCCCAGCCTGGGTATCGGCATGCTCATCAATCCGACCGACTGGTTCCAGAACGAGGAGATCCAGCTCCTGCAGGTGGCCGCTCTCGGGCAGGCCGAATTCGTCGATCAGCTGCGACGGCAGGTGCAGGCCTCCCCGCTGCGCGCGCTGCTCGTCAACGTCAACGGGTTCCGGGAGCGGTTTCCCTCGGCCCTGCGCAAGACGGCGTTTCTGGCCCATGTCCTGGACATCGATGCGCCCGTCCTGGTTTTCGACTGGCCGGGCGACCAGGGATCGACCCCGCGCGGGTACCGGAGGGCGAAAGCGATCGCCTCGGAGGCCGGGGATGACCTGGCCCGGACCCTGGAGCTGATCATCCGCCAGGTTCGACCGGACCGGTTGTGGCTGGTGGCCAACAGCATGGGGGGGCAGGTGGTCGTGAAGGCCTTCGGCGCCCTGTACCGCGAGGCGGACCTGGCCGACGCCCAGACCGAGATCGAAAATGTGGTGCTGACGGCGCCGGATGTCGACAAGGAAGAGTTCAACGACCGGTTCAAGCGCGAGATCCTCGCCCTGGCCGGCAATCTCACGGTGTATGTCTCCTCCAACGACCGGGCCCTATTGATGAGCCGCATCATAAACCGCAGCCGGCGCCTGGGCGAGAGCGTGCTGGACCCGGCAAATCCGGACCAGTCCGAGGCCGCCGTCGGTATTTTCGGGCTGGTCGAGCCCCACAACGGCACCATCACGGTGGTGGATGTCACCCCGGTGAACCGGACCCGCAACTTTCATAATTTCAGCCTGGAAACGCCCGAGTTTTTCGATGACCTGTTTCTGCGGCTGGTCAACACCGACCTGCCCATGAGCCGGCGGGTCTACCCGATCGAGACCCCCGACGGCAGGGTCTACCGGGTGTTGACCCGCGGGCGGTAGGCGCCCGCACCCGTCCGGGAGGTCGGGCACCTCAGCGGCTCTGTTGAAGATTGCGCCGGGATCGCCGTTTTTGGCATCCCGGCTTTTTTACGGCCGATTTTCAGCCCCGGCGGTTGATCCGCGGTGGTGGTCGCGGGCGACGAGCATGTAGATCGAGGGGATGACGAAGAGGGTGAAGAAGGTGCCGATGGCCATGCCGCCGACGAGCACCAGGCCGATGGAGTTGCGGGCCTCGGCGCCGGCCCCGGTCACAAGGGTCAGGGGGAAATGGCCGGCGATGGTGGCCGCGGTGGTCATGATGATCGGGCGCAGCCGGGTCAGGGTGGCCTCGCGCACGGCCTCCAGCTTGGAGAGTCCCTTTTCCTGCAGGGTGTTGGCGAATTCGACGATCAGGATGCCGTTTTTGGAGACCAGGCCGACCAGGGTCACCAGGCCGACCTGCGAATAGATGTTCAGGGTCGTGGTCCAGCCGCGGGTCCAGAAGGCCACGTTCGGGTCGGGAATCTTCAGGAAGGTGAAGACCAGGGCGCCGAAAAGGGCCAGGGGCACCGAACCGGCCAGGATGACGAAAGGATCGCGGAAGCTGTTGAACTGGGCCGCCAGGACCAGGAAGATCAGGATGACGGCCAGCGCAAAGGTCGGCAGAAACTGGTTGCCCTCGGTGCGCAGCTGCCGCGACTCGCCGGTGTAGTCGAGCACGTAGCCCTTGGGCAGTATTTTCGCGGCCTCCTGCTCCAGAAACCGCAGGGCCTCATCCAAAGGCCGGATCGAAACGCCGCTGATCGTCACGGCGTTGAGCTGCTGGAAACGGTTCAGGGAACGCGCGACGGTCGAGTTGCGGATTGTGGCGATCGTGCTCAATGGCAACAGTTCGTTGTTCGGACCGGTGACATAGATGTTCTTGAGTTGATCCGCGGTGAGGCGGTCGATCCGTTGAATTTGCGGGATCACCTTATAGCTGCGGCCGGCGATGTCGAAGCGGTTGACGAAATTGCCGCCGACCATCGATCCGATGTCGGCGCCGACCTGCGCCAGGGTCAGGCCGAGATCGGCGACCTTGTTGCGATCGATGACAATCTCGGACTGCGGCTGGTCGATCTTGACGTCGATCAGCGGGGGAAAGGCGAACAGGCCGCTTTGCACCGCCTTGAGCTGGATCTGTTTCGCAAACTCCAGGATCCGGTCCTCTTCGGCCGTGGACGCAATGACGAACTCCACCGGAAACTGGCCGCCGCCCGGCAAGGCCGGCGGCAACACCGGAAAGATGCGGACACCCGGAATGGCGTGCAGTTTACGCTGCACCTCGGACTGAATTTGAAAGATGGTTCGCTCACGGGCGTCCCAGGGCTTGACGACCATGCCGGCGAACCCCGAGGTCGGGCGGGTGATCTGGAACGTGAAGTCGGTTTCCGGAACGCTGTGATAGGCCCGGTTGACCTGGGCCGCGAAAATGCTGGTCTGGTCGAGGGTGGCGTTGGCCGCGGCGTCGAGGATGCCGAAAATGACCCCCTGGTCTTCAGTCGGTGCCAGTTCTTTGGGCGACATGATGAACATCGGTATCGTGAGCAGGCTGACGATACCCCATACCAGGTAAACCGCCGGGCGCGAGGCGAGCGTGACATCGAGCAGGCGGCCGTAGAAGTTTCTGAACCGCTTGAAATCGCGGGCGATCTTGGCGGCAAAGCCGTGATCTTCTATGCCAGGTTTCAGCAGCCGCGAGGCCATCATCGGCGAGAGGGTGAGGGCGACGATCCCGGAAATGGTGACGGCTCCGGCCAGGGTGAAGGCGAACTCCCGGAAAAGCGATCCGGTGAGCCCGCCCTGCAGGCCGATGGGGGCGTAGACCGCGGCCAGTGTGATGGTCATGGCGATGATGGGCCCGACCAGTTCGCGTGCGGCCTGTACGGCGGCATCCATGGGCGATTCGCCCAGGCTCAGATGACGCTGAACATTTTCCACCACCACGATCGCGTCGTCGACCACCAGGCCGACCGACAGCACCACGGCCAGCAGGGTCAGCAGGTTGATGGTGAATCCGAACACCTGCATCAGGAAGGCCGCCCCGATCAGCGACATCGGGATCGCCACGACCGGGATAAGCGCCGAGCGGATCGAGCCCAGGAACAAAAAAATGATGACGATGACGATCAACAGGGTCTCACTGAGGGTTTTGACCACCTCGCGGATGGCATTGGTGATGTAGTCGGTGGCATCGTAGTTGATGCGGGCTTCCATGCCGCTGGGAAGGCTTCTTTTGATCGATTCGATTTCAGAGCGCACGCGGCCGATGACGTCGACCGAGTTGGCGTTGGGCAGCGCCCAGATGCCCATGAAAACGGCCGTCTGCCCCGAAGAGCGCACTTCGGTGTCGTAGTCCTCGGCGCCGAGAACGACGTCGGCGATGTCCTGGAGCCGTACGATGGCGCCGTCCTGTTCGCGGAGAGCCAGGCGCTTGAACTCGGCCGCCGAACGCAGGTTCGTGTTGGCGGTCAGGTTGACCTGGACGAGGTTGCCCTTGGTCTGACCGACGGCGGCCAGAAAATTGTTGGCCGCCAGCGCCTGGCGGACCTGCATCGGGCTGATGTTGAAGGCGGCCATTTTCTCCGGCTTGAGCCAGATGCGCATGGCGAAGGTGCGGGCGCCTAAAATATCGGCGCGCTGCACGCCCTCCAGGGCCGAGAGGCGCGGCTGCACCACGCGCACGAGGTAGTCGGTGATCTCGTTCTGCTCGAGTCCCTCGGCCGTGAAACTCAGATAGGCCGAGGCGAACTGGCTGTCGGCTGTCTCGACGTTGATGGTGGGCACCTCAGCCTCGGGCGGCAGGTCACCCCGGACCTGATCCACCTTGGAACTGATCTCCGAGAGGGCCTTGATGGGATCGTAGTTGAGCTTGAGGCGGACGTCGATGGTCGAAAGACCTTGGGCGCTCTGGGACTGGATGTAGTCGATGCCGTCGGCGGCGGCGATGGCGCGCTCCAGCGGCGTGGTGATGAACCCGCGCACCAACTCGGCGTTCGCGCCGACGTAAACGGTCGTGACCGTGACCACGGCGTTCTCGCTGCGCGGATACTGGCGCACGTTCAGCGAGCGGATCGCCTGCAGTCCGGCGATGACGATGACGAGGCTGACCACTATCGCCAGGACCGGCCGGCGGATGAAAATATCGGTGAAATTCATTCAGGAAACTCTATTTCGGGTCAACTTTCCTGGGGTTGGGGCGTGAGTTTGAAGTCCGGGGCCACGGTGTTGTCGGCCACGACCGCTTGGCCGTTTCTCAGTTTGAACGCGCCGGTGGACACCACCGTCTGGCCTTGTTCGATTCCGGACAGGATGGCGACGAAATCGCCGCGTTTTTCGCCGATCCGCACAAACTGCTGACGCACGATCTTGCCCTCCGGGCCGATTTTATCCTCTTTTTTCTCCGCGACTTTTTTCTCCTCCACGACAAAGACCGAATCGCCGTAAGGGGCATAGAGCACGGCGGTGGCCGGAATGGCGAGCACGTCTTTTTCCGCCGGCAGCACCACGGCCACGTTGACGAACATGCCCGGCCGCAGACGTTCGTCTGAATTGTCAACGGTGGCCTGCATCTGAATGTTGCGCGTGGCGGCATCGACCTGGGGGTTTATGGCCGTTATTTTGCCGTCGACCGCCTGGCCGGGCAGGGCCTCGGTTGTCACCCGCACGGGCATGCCGGTCTTGACCAGCGCGAGCTGCTGCTGCGGAAAGCTGAAATTGACAAAAACCGGATCGATCGTCTGCAGGGAAACGATCGCATCGCCTTCTCTAAGGACCTGACCCACATTGACCTGACGGATGCCGAGGCGACCGGCGAACGGTGCCCGGATGGATTTCTTCTTAATGGCGGCCCGGATGGTGTCGGCCTGGGCCGCCGTTTGCTTGTACTGAGCCTCGGCGTTGTCGAATTCCGAGCGCGAGATGGTTCTTTGGCTCAGCAGCTTGCGCTTGCGATCCAGGTCGATCCTGGCGAGGGTCATGGTTGCCTCGGCCGCGCGCAGCTGCGCTGTTTCGGAGGATATGTCCTGCTGCAGCAGCAGGTCGCCGGTTTTCACCTGCGTGCCCGGCGTGAACTCGATCGCCGCCACTTTGCCGGGCAGCTCCGCGGTCACGATGACCCCTTGAACCGCTTGAAGCGATCCCACGGCGGACAGCAGGGACTCCCATGTTTCCCGGTGCGCGACGGCCGTTGTGACCGGCTCGGGCGGCGGCGAAAACTGCTGGCCCTGCGCAATCATCCGCTTGATCTGCAGAACTTTGATGCCGCCTAAAATGCCGACCACCACCAGCAGCACCAGGAGGGTGAGAATGATTCGTTTCGTCATATGCGGTGCGTTCCGGTTGGTGGAGCGTTATATTGTTCCAAACGAGGCCGCCGGCGAAAAATGTCGCCGGCGCGTTTGTTCGATCACTAGGCCAAGTCTTTCGGAACCGTATGGTAAGAACAGGGTCAACGTTGTCAACGCATCGGGGGCCGACCCGGTTTTATCCGATATATGGGCTTCAGGATACAGATGTTGGCTGTGTTATCGGTCGTCGGGGTATGACGACGATACAGCCTTCTTCCTCGTACATCGAAAGTCAGCGGCCGTCCCCGGCCCAGCCGATGGCGCTCTTGCCGTTGGCCTTGACGCCGAACAAAGCCTGGTCGGCCGCTGCGAGCAGTCCGGTCAGGTCGCTGGCATGGTCGGGGAAGATGGCCACACCGAAGCTGGCCCGCAGCTTGACCGCCAGTCCCTGGCCGCGCAGGTAAACCGCGTCATCGATGCGGCCCTGGATGGTCAGGGCCGTTTTTGCCGCCTGATCCTTGCCGCATTCCGGCAGGACCACCACGAACTCGTCGCCCGCGTAGGCCACGGCGTAGGCCGGCTCTGTCAACGACTCCTTGATGGTGGCGGCCACCTCACGGATGACCTGGCTGCCGTTCAGGTGCCCATGGGTGTCCACGATCCGCTTGAAGTTATCGAGATCCATAAAAATAAGGGACAGCGGCGCGCCGGTGGCCTTACCGGCCTCGATCAGGCCCGCCAGCGACCGGTAGAGATAACGCCGGTTGTAGAGCCCGGTCAGGGTGTCGCGCATGGCCTGTTCACGGAAGCTCTGTTCGCTGGCCCTGAGCGCCTCCTCGGCCTCTTTGCGCTGGCTGATGTCCACCAGGGAAATGACGATCCGCGCCAAGGTGTCCTCGTGGCCGGTCACGATCAGGGATTTCGACAAAATGCTTTTCTTGTTGCCTTTCAGCGTCAGAAAGGTTTCCTCCCGCTCGCGGGACACGTTGCCATCGGCGATCATCAGGATGATTTCGCGCGCAAAGCGGTTGACCTCCGAGGGATGGACCGGCATCAGTCCCTGCCGCACTTCCTGACGATCTTCGGCTTCGAGCAGCCGCATGAAGGCCTCGTTGAAATCGACGGTGCGGATCATTGTCATGCAGTCTGCCGCCGCCTGGGGGGTGTCGCGCAGGTAGGCTTCGAAATCCTTGACGCCCGACTGCCGCAGGCCCTCGAGGTGGATTTTGAGCCGCGAGGCGTCTCTTTCGAGCAAGGCGATCGGTGTGGCCTGAAACAACAGCCGGTAGCGGTCTTCGCTCTCGCGGATGGCCATTTCCGCCTGTTTCAAATCGCTGATGTCCTCGACGAATGTCAGGATCTCGGTGACCGATCGATCCCCGTCGAGCACCGGATTCAGGCTGAAGCGCAGGTGCAGGCACTCCTCGCCGGTGGCGATGCACGGGTGCGCCTTGACGATCGGTTTCTTCGTTGCAATGCAGCGGTTGAAATCGGCGGTGATCCCGGCGGCGATGAATTGCGGCAGTTCGAAGACGTTGATGTCCGGCAGTTCCGCCGGCCGGGGCCACCGCAACAGCTTCGCCATTTGCCGGTTGAGGCCCGTGATGCGGCCGGTCGTATCGACCACGAAGATGCCGAACGGTGCGCTGTCACCTAGTAGGCGGTTGCGTTTTTCCATCGCCACCAGGGCCGCTTCCGCCTGCCGGTATTTTTCCCCGACCTCGCGCAGCTGGTCGCGCAGGTGCCGAATCTCGGGATTCAGGTGCTCTTCCGCTGGCGGCGCCCCATGCGGGTCAATCGCCTGCGTCAATTCGTTTTCCCCGGATCGCATCCTGTCGTCACATTCTTTCTGATAAAGGGGCCGCGCGGGTGGTTTTTTGAATCCATCCTGCACAATCATATACCAGGCCGGCGCGGTTTTCAATCCGGCGGTGAAGAAAAGCGGTCGTTGCCGACCGTCGGGAGCGCCAGAGGAGTGGACGGTGGGTACTTCCGCTCATCGGGACCCGGGCCGCGGCGCCCACCGACTTCGGGGGAGGCGCACTCTTTGGCGCTCAGCGGCTAACCGCGGCCGATTGCCGGACCGGGATTTTCATTTGACAGCCATCCGATTGACTCCTATAGTAATTGGCGCCGAGCCGGTGACGCTGTTCTGCTCGAGGATTCGGGGCGCCCGTTGCACACGTTGACGACTTGAGCATTTTCATATCATGTGCTTATCCGCGATCTTTTTTAAGCACTGTTAGGTGTCCACTTCAGAGATGTGGAGTTGTTCGCTGGGCACGGCCGCACAAGGGTTTGCGGCGAAGCGTATTTTAAGTCCGACCGCAGCCGGAAACCCGCTACGACCGACCGCCCGGCGGGAAAAAGACCATTTATGGATGGACGATATCTTTCCAGGCCGTATCTGGCGGTTCAAACGAGGAGAAGCAACGGATGAAAAAATTCGGGTGTGCGCTCTTTTTGACACTGGCGGCGGTGGTCTTTGCGGCTTGTTCCCCCCACAACCTGGGAACCTATGTTCTCACTTCGCCGTCACCGGTCCTGGACCGCATTCAGCAGCGCGGCGAACTCGTGGTGGGGACCGCCGCCGGCATGCCGCCGCTGAACATGACGGCCGGTGACGGAAAGATCGTCGGCCTGGAAGCCGATCTGGCCCGTTACCTCGCCGAGGCCATGGAGGTCAGGCTCAGGCTGGAGCCCATGGCCTTTAAGGATTTGTTGCCGTCGCTCGAAGCCGGCAAAGTGGACATGGTCGTCTCCGGAATGACGATGACGACCTATCGCAACCGCCGCGTGGCGTTCGCCGGACCCTATTTGATCTCCGGTAAAGGCCTGCTGACCCGCGAAGCGACTCTGGCCGCCATCAAAGATCCGGCGGCCATCGACCTGGCCGCGATCCGGCTCACCGCACTTGAAGGCTCCACCAGCGAGGATTTCATCCGCTCGGCGGCCTCCCGGGCGCAGTTCATGCCGGCCCGGGACTATGACGAGGCGGTTAACATGGTTATCGACGGCCGCGCGGACGCCATGGTGGCCGATTATCCGATCTGCCTTGTCAGCTTGGCCCGTTATCCGGACCAGGGCCTTTTGGCGGTCGTGGCGCCGTTGACCTATGAGCCGATCGGCATTGCCCTGTCGGCCACCGACACTCTTTTTATCAATCTGGTGGAAAATTTTCTGTCCGCGCTGTACGACAGCGGGAAGCTAGAGCACCTGAAAAACCAGTGGTTTCAAAACGGCGATTGGTGGGAGCAGATGAACTAATCATTCGGGCAGGAGAAAAGAAAATGGCACGACCCTCTTTCGGTTTTCTGATGGCAGTGGCGGCCCTGACCGTCGCTTTTTCAATCTCAGGCGGCGCCCGGGCGGCAGCGCAACAAAATGAAGCGCAGCAGGTGCTGGTGGACGAGGCTACCCTGACCATCGATAATTTCTTGAGCGATCAAGCCATGACCTACCTGCGCAACAACCTTCGCTATGCCAAGGGCGTGCTGATCATCCCCTCGCTTTTCAAAGCGGCGTTCTGGGTCGGCGGCTCGGGCGGCCGCGGCCTGCTGATGGTGCGCGATCCGCGGACCAACGCGTGGAGCGGACCGGCCTTTTACACCATTGGCGGCGGCAGCCTGGGGGTGCAATTCGGGGGGTCCATATCCGAGGTGGTGATGATTGTGATGACCCAGAATGGGATCGAATCGCTGTTCACCACGACCTTCAAGGTCGGCGGCGGGGCGTCGGTCGCGGCCGGCCCGGTGGGAATCGGCGCCGAAGGGGCCACCGCACCGGATTTAAGTGCGGATTTTCTCTCCTTTGCCCGTTCCAAGGGGGCCTTTATCGGGGCATCGCTGGATGGGGCCCTGATTTCGGTCGCCGATGACGCCAATCAGGCCTATTACGGACGTCCGGTCGCGCCGGTCGATATTTTTGGAAAAAAAGATTTTCACAATCCCGGGTCGGATAAGTTGCGGTCGCGGTTGGCCGATGCGTCGCGGAAATAGACCTTTGGGCCCTTTGGGCCCGTTGAGTCAGTTTGGCCAGTTGAGTCGCTTGAGCCTGTCGTTTTATCTTCAAGATCGATTGCAATCCTTTAACTGACCTAACTGACAAACTGACCTAACTGACAAACTGACCTAACTGACCTAACTGACTTGGACCTGTTGGACTGTTTTCCGGAACAGCGGATGTGCGATCCCATCCCCGTAGGGGTGTCCGCCCTTTTCATCGTCATCAACTATCCAAGACACGAGAAAGGCACTTTTGATGCATCACGCGCGCGCGAGGGTTTGGGGGGCTTTAAGATTTTGGCTGCTGGCCGCCGTCGGGACGGCGATGATGGTTCAGGCGGTCGCGGCCGACGAGCTGTCGCAGGGCCAAAAAGTCTATGTGCCGGTTTATTCGCACGTGTACAGCGGCGACCGGGAGAACCCGCTGCTGCTGACGGCGATCTTGAGTGTGCGCAACACCGATCAGGCAACCGCCATCACCGTGACGGCGGTCGACTATTTTGACACCGACGGCCAGCTCCTGCGCCGGTATCTGGAAAAGCCGGTCGAGGTCGGTGCGCTGGCCTCGGTGCGCTACGTCGTCGCCGAATCGGACCGCAGCGGCGGTTCGGGTGCCAAATTCATCGTTGCGTGGCGGGCGGCCACCCCGGTCAACCCTCCCATCCTGGAAACGGTGATGATCGGCACCCGGATGCAGCAGGGGATTTCATTTGTCACCCGCGGTCAGGTGATTCACGACACCGGCGCCCGGCCCTGACCGCGCCGCATATCGCCGGTCTCCCGGAATCGCTGGTGCATGAAAAATGCTTCCCTCAGAAGGTGGGGTTCGTGACCGCCGGTTTCCCGGACGGCCCGCTGGTAGTATTCCCAGAGCGGGTCGCGGTAATCGGGGTGGGCGCACTTCTTGATGACCTGTTCGGCCACCTGGCGCGGGGTCAGCGGGCGGGTGTCGACCAGCCCATGTTCGGTGACGACCACATCCACCGAGTGTTCCGAGTGGTCCACATGGGTCACCATCGGAACGATGGCCGAGATGCGGCCGTTCTTGGCGGTGCTGGGGGTGACGATGAAGGAAATGGCGCCGTTGCGGATGAAATCTCCGGAGCCGCCGATGCCGTTCATCAGTTGCGAGCCGGACACGTGGGTCGAGTTGACCTGACCGTAAATGTCGACCTCGATGGCGGTGTTGATCGCGATCACGCCCAGCCGGCGGATGACCTCCGGTGAGTTCGAGATTTCGACCGGCCGCAGGACGAGTTTGTCCTTGTAACGGTACAGCTCGTTGAAAAACCGCTTGCGCGCCTGTGCCGAAAGCGTCAGGGCCGATCCCGATGCCGCCCGCACTTTGCCGATATCGATCAGATCGAGCACGCTGTCCTGCAACACCTCCGAGTAGAGTTCCAGGTCTTTGAAGAAACCGTTTTCCATAAATCCGGTCAAAACCGCGTTGGCCACGTCGCCGACGCCCGATTGCCACGGCAGGTTCGGCGGCAGGCGGTCCATCCGAATCTCGTGGCGGACAAAATCGAGCAGCAGTTCGGCAATGCGGCCGGAAATCCCATCGGGATCATTGAAGACGGCGGCGCTGTCCTGTTCGGAACTCATCACGATCGCCACCACGCGCGCCGGGTCCATCTCGATAAACGGCTTGCCGATGCGGTCGGCGGCCCTGTAAATGGGGATCGGCATACGGTAGGGCGGGTCTTCGGGGATGAAGATATCATGGAGGCCCTCCAGTTCCGGCGGCTCGGAGGCGATTTCGATGATGATCTTTTCGGCTTTCTTGACGTAAGTCGGGGTGTTGCCGACCGACATAGTCGGGATGAGGTTGCCCTTGGCGGTGATCGCCAGCGCTTCGACCACGGCGACATCGACGGTGCCCCAGTCTCCGGCCCGTACCAGGGCCGAAAGCCGCGACAGGTGGTCGTCCTTGAAATTGATGAGGCCGTGGTTGATTTTGTCGCGCATGGTCCGGTCGCTCATGTACGGCCGCCGCCAGGCCACCACCCCGGCTTGGGCCAGGACGCCGTCCACTGCATCGCCGGTCGAGGCACCGGCAAACAGGTTGATCTTGAACTTTTCACCGCCGGCCGCGCGCTTGACCAGCTCCTGCGGAATCAGCTTGGGATAGCCGGCGGTGAAGCCGGAAATAAACAGGTTGGTGCCGTCCTGGATATGGTGGGCCGCTGTCGCGGCATCGGTGATTTTGTCATGCAGCGCACGGTAGCGGACACGGTCATCGACCATAGGCGGGCTCCTTTGTTTGATCCATGCAAAATCGACGGTTTGGCGGCATTTTAATACTTCGGCGGCATCTGTCAACTCGACGGGCCGGCCTCGCGCGCGGCCGCCGATTTCTGTCGGCGGTGCGCATGTGGTAAGGCTCACCGGATTGCCGCGAGTTGAAGCCTCAATCCGGGTGGTTATGTTGATGGCGATCCCAATTGAAAGGAGGCCCTTATATGCTGGGAAAGATCGATCCGGTCCGGACGCGCAGTTGGCAGAAACTCTCCGACCATTACGAGCAGGTCAGACACCTGCGGATGGCGGATCTTTTCGATATTGACCCGCCGCGTTTCGAGGCCTTGTCGTTTCGGCTGGATGACATCCTGGTCGACTGCTCGAAGAACCGCATCACACGCGAAACGCTGGAGCTGCTCCTCGCGCTGGCCGCAGAAACCGGTTTGGCCGGGGCCATCGAGAGTATGTTCAAAGGCGAGAAGATTAATGAAACCGAGGGCCGCGCCGTGTTGCACACCGCCCTGCGCCACCGCGGCGACACGCCGGTTGTGGTCGACGGCCGCGACGTGATGCCCGAGGTCCACGCCGTGCTGGGCCAGATGGAAAAATTCTCGCGCGGCATCCGGTCCGGCGAGTGGAAGGGCTTCACCGGCCAGGCCATCACCGATGTGGTCAACATCGGCATCGGCGGCTCGGACCTGGGACCGGTCATGGTCACCGAGTGCCTCAAACCCTATGCCGGCCGGTTGGCCGTGCACTTCGTCTCCAATGTCGACGGGACCCACATCAGCGAAACCCTGCGGCACCTGAATCCCGAGACCACGCTTTTCCTGATCGCCTCGAAGACCTTCACGACCCAGGAGACAATGACCAATGCCCACACCGCCCGCGGCTGGTTCCTGGATCGCGCCGGCGACCCGGTTCACGTGGCGCGGCACTTCGCGGCGCTCTCGACCAATATCGAGAAGGTCGAGGAATTCGGGATCGACCGCGAGAACATGTTTGTTTTCTGGGACTGGGTCGGCGGACGCTACTCGCTGTGGTCGGCCATCGGGCTCTCCATCGCCTGCGCGATCGGGTTCGACAATTTCAGCGAACTGCTGCAGGGGGCCCACGACATGGACCACCACTTCCGCGAAACGCCATGGGAAAAAAACATCCCGGTCGTTCTGGCCCTGATCGGAATCTGGTACACCAACTTCTTCGGGGCCGAGACCGAGGTGATCCTGCCCTACGATCAGTACATGCGCCGGTTTCCGGCTTATTTTCAGCAGGGTAACATGGAAAGCAACGGCAAGTCGACGGATCGCCGGGGCCAGCGGGTCGATTATCAGACCGGACCGATCATCTGGGGCGAGCCGGGGACCAACGGCCAACATGCCTTCTATCAGTTGATTCACCAGGGAACCAAGCTGATCCCGGCCGATTTTCTGGCGCCGGCGGTCAGTCACAACCCCATCGGCCGCCATCACGCCATTCTGCTGTCCAATTTTTTCGCCCAAACCGAAGCGCTGATGCGCGGCAAGGGCCGTGAAGAGGTGGTTGCCGAACTGCGAAAGGACGGAAAATCGGCCGAAGAAATCGAGGAGCTGGCGCCGCATAAGGTTTTCGACGGCAACCGGCCGACCAACTCCATCCTGTTCGAAAAGTTGACGCCCCGCACCCTGGGCCGGCTGATCGCCATGTACGAGCACAAGATTTTCGTCCAAGGCGTCATCTGGAACATCTACAGCTTCGACCAGTGGGGGGTCGAGCTGGGCAAGCAGCTGGCCGGCCGGATCCTGCCGGAACTCGAGGGCGAGGTGCCCGTGTCGTCCCACGATTCATCGACCAACGGCCTGATCAACGCGTTCAAACAGATGCGACGCGCCAACGGCGTCGGCTACCCCAAGGCCGAGGGTTAGCACAAAAATAGAACCGAATGCAGGTCCCAGGTTCAGGGTTGGAAACATAAAATCGTAGGTTGGGGTTCGCTTCACTCACCCCAACCTACCACCGCTTGCGTTTGTAGGGGCGAAAGATTTTTCGCCCCTACGAGGCAGTCAGCGCCTGCGCCAGGATAAGCGGGTGTGCGATGCGGTAGGGGCACGGCGCGCCGTGCCCCTACGCTGGATGAATTTTCCAGCACACCTCTCGCGTCCGGCTCATACAGTCAGCCGCTAACTGACAGAATGGACCTGATTGACTTAACTGACTCAAACGCCAAAAAAAAAGGGCAGGTGACAATGAAAAAGCTGGTGCTGCTGCGCCATGGTGAAAGCCTCTGGAACCAGGAAAACCGCTTCACCGGCTGGACCGACGTGGCGCTCACCGACAAGGGCACGCGCGAAGCCATCGCGGCCGGGCGAACATTGAAAGAGGAAGGCTTCGGTTTCGATATCGCCTTCACCTCGGTATTGCAGCGCGCCATCAAGACGCTGTGGCTGGTCATGGAGGAAATGGACCTGATGTGGATTCCGGTTCACCGCAGCTGGCGGCTCAACGAGCGCCATTACGGCGCGCTGCAGGGCCTCGACAAGGCCGAGACTGCCGCCAGGCACGGCCTGGAACAGGTGCACATCTGGCGGCGCAGCTACGACATCCGGCCCCCGGCCCTGACCCCCGAGGATGACCGCAACCCCGCCCGCGACCCGCGCTATGCCGGCCTGGCGCCCAACGACCTGCCGCTGACAGAGTGCCTCAAGGATACGGTCGCGCGGTTTCTGCCTTACTGGCACGAGACCATCGCACCGGCGGTCGCATCCGGCCGGCGGGTGGTGATCGCCGCGCACGGTAACAGCCTGCGGGCGTTGGTCAAATACCTGGACAAGGTGGCCGATGATGACATCGTGGGCCTCAACATTCCCACCGGTATCCCGCTGGTCTACGAATTGAAAGATGATTTGACGCCGGTTGCCCACTATTACCTGGGCGATCCCGCTGCCGTTCGCCAGGCCACCCAGGCCGTCGCCGATCAACTGAAAAAGTAGGGGCGAAAAATCTTTCGCCCTACAAAAGCGTGGTCGTGGCGCACGTAAGGGCGAAAAATTAAATCTCCCCAAAGGAGGACAACCGTGGCGTTTCCCGGCAACAAGACCAAGATCGTCTGCACCATCGGTCCCGCCTCGGATTCCGAGGAGACCCTGGAACGGTTGATGCGGGCCGGAATGACCGTGGCCCGGCTCAATTTCTCGCATGGCGATTTCGACGGGCACGAAACCCTCATCCGGCGCATTCGAGCGGTGTCGCGCGCCGCGGATCGGCGCGTGGCCATCATGGCCGACCTGCCGGGTCCGAAAATGCGCATCGGGCAGTTCACCGAAGAACCGGTCTACCTGCGGGCCGGCGGCACCATTACCCTGACCACGGCCGACGTCGAGGGGACTGCCGAGCGGGTGTCGGTCACTTTCGCGGAACTGCCGCAGGCGGTCAGGCCCGGTGACCGGCTTTTTCTGAATGACGGCCTGATCCAGCTCGAGGTGCTGGGAGCCGCCGGCCGCGAGGTTTGCTGCAAGGTCCTGATGGGCGGACGGCTGACGTCAAGAAAGGGCCTCAACCTGCCCGGCATCGATTTGGGCATCAGCGCCTTCACCGATCACGACCGGCGCTGCCTGGCCTTTGCCCTCGAAAACGGCGTCGATGCGATCAGTCAATCCTTCGTGGAAAATGCCGCCGATGTGGCCGCCGTCCGGCGCGCCGCGGCCGACATCGGCCACAATCCGTTTTTAATCGCTAAAATCGAGCGCGCCAACGCCTTGGATCACATCGACGATATCCTGCAGGCGGCCGACGGTATTATGGTGGCGCGCGGCGACCTGGGGGTGGAGATTCCCATCGCCCGGATCGCGATCGTCCAGAAACAGCTGATATGGAAAGCCAACCGGCTCGGCAAGCCGGTCATCACCGCCACGCAGATGCTCGAATCGATGATCGGCAACCGCCGGCCCACCCGCGCCGAGGCTACCGATGTGGCCAATGCCGTTTTAGACGGCACGGATGCCGTGATGCTGTCCGGCGAATCGGCCGTGGGCCAGTTCCCGGTGGAGGCCGCGGAAATGCTGGCCGAAATCGCCGCGAAAATCGAACCCTTGCGGACCGTTTTCCCCGCGCGCGAAGAGTTGACCGCCGCCGACGGTGATGCCGACGTGAGCCTGCCTGACCTGATCGCGCGCAGCGTCGTGACCACCGCCCGACGGATCTCGCCGGCCATCGTTATCGTGCCGACCCACAGCGGGGGTACCGCCCGGCGCATCACGCGCTTCAGGCTGCCGGTCTGGATCGTGGCGGTGAGCAGTTACGAGAAAACCTGTCAGGCTTTGCTGTTCTCCTACGGTGTCTTCCCGGTCTGTGAACCGGAACACCCGACGGACTGGCGTCTGTGGATCCGGGACTGGTTTGCCACGCAGAATCTGGACGGACATCTGGTGGTGATGACCGAAGGCCCGTCGCGCAAGCACCCGGAACGAAACAACCGCATGGAAATCGTCGATCTGCGGAAACCGTGAGTCAAGGTGCCTTTCAAGCTTTCCTTAAGATTCAAGGGTTGCGGGTTTGGAACCTACGAAACCTTTGGTGTTGGGGCAGCGATCGATGAAATCCTTGAACTGACAAAACTGACCTAACAGACTCAACTGACACAACCGCTTTCATAGGAATTCTTCAGGCATCGTGGTGGCCCTTTAGGTCGTGATCTTTTAGTATAAAGAGGAGATCTCGAAAGCATGTCGCAACGCAACTTTTTTACGATGGCCTTGTGGATCGGCCTGGCGGCGGTCCTTGCGACCGGCTGCGCCGGTTCGTCGCCCCGCTCTAAGTATTACCTGCTCAGCGCCCTGCCTGAAACAGAGGCCGTGCCGGCGGCCGATACGGCCGCCGCGGGCATTTCGCTCGGGATCGGGCCGGTTTCGCTGCCCGACTATCTTGACCGGCCGCAGATCGTGATGCGCACCGGGCCGAACGAGGTGTCGTTTTCCGAGTTCGACCGCTGGGCCGAACCGCTGCCGGCCAATTTCCTGCGCGTCTTCAGGCAAGACCTGGCTGACTTATTGAAGACCGACAGTATTTTCATTTATCCCTGGGCGCCCGGCGCCGTTTTCGAGTTTCAGGTGTCCGCGGAGGTGGCCCGGTTCGATGCCCGGCCGGGTGCGGGCGCGTGGCTGGAGGTCCAGTGGCAGGTCCGGCGGCATCAGGACGGCCAAGTCGTTCTGACGCGCAGCTCATCCTATCACGCCGATCTCGACGGGTCGGATGTCAAGGCCGTCGTGGCCGCCCAGAGCCGTACCCTGGGCGATTTCAGCCGCGACGTGGCGCAGGCGCTCACCGCAATTTACCGTCAAGAGCACGGCCGGTAATCTGCCATAAAATTCACTTGATTAAATTAAAAAACAGGTTATATAGTTCACTTAATCATCAAGGGCCCGTCGATTGTCGCCGGGCCGGTTTCGCACTGAAGGGCAGCTCCATTAGACCAAGTGGCACCTGCAGTTTGGGACCATGAGAATTTTTTTATGAAAGGAGGGTGTCATCGTGGCCAATGGAACGGTAAAGTGGTTCAACGAAAAAAAAGGTTACGGCTTCATCGAGCAGGAAGATGGGACGGATGTCTTCGTCCATCACACCGGAATCAATGGAACCGGGTTCAAAACCCTGGCTGAAGGCGACCGGGTAACCTTTGACGTCGAGAAGGGCCAAAAGGGCCTCGCCGCCGTCAACGTCACCGTCGTTTAGGGTTCCCGAAAAAAAGTTTCGCCATTTCAGGTGTCGCGGTCTCCGGCCGGCAAGGGCGCGCAAGCGCCGATGGAGGGGATGGGTCGGCCTATGATATGTGAAACTATTTTCGAGTGAGCGCTTAAGATTTCCGTCTTTCAAAAAAGGGGCATGTCACCGGTTAACGGTGATATGCCCCTTTCGTATTGAAAGCCTGAGTCAGGGCCAACGGGCGAAACGGGCCCAACGGGCAAACCGGCTAACGGGTTCCGGCTTGTTTGGGAGGGGTGGTTTGAAGCGCGTCGGACTGTGTAACCCCGTGAACGGTTACCTTTGTGTAATTGGTTGCTGCCGTGGCGCCGCTGTGTTAGTGACAGACAGAGGCCAACTCAAATATCCGGTACTGATAGCCGAAGCTGACATCGTCCGCATTTGATTTAACCGCCCGTTGCCCGACTGCTCCCGTGACACTCTGCGTACTGAACCGGGTTATCCGATATTCCGTAAACCCCATGCCGAAGGTGTCATGTGCTATGAGGCCAAATACCGCAAAGCCGAGTTGCCGTGCAAGAAATGTGAAGATGATTCGGGAAGCGCAACGCAGGTCAAGATTGCGATTCTCAAAAAAGACGCCGAAGTTCATTTCTCGATCGAAGACAACGGCAAGGGATTCGATGTGCGGGAGGTGAAAGCCCGAACCTGGCCGCAGAAGGGTCTGGGGTTGATCGCCATGGAAGAGCGGGCGCGCATCCTGGGCGGGCCTTTTGAAAGAACCAGCCGCACCGGCCACGGCACTCGGATCACCCTGGCCTGCCCCTTGCCTACGGATGTCGATACCGACGAGGATGAACGGCCCCAACGGGGCCACCGGATGCACGGCTTCAATCTCTAATTGATGACATACTGAATGGCTATCCCGGTTATTTTTTCGCTTTTTGCTCTTCCTCGGCCTGGATCGCGGCGCCGGCGGCGGCGGTGCTGGCCTCTAAAATCTTGCGGCGGATTTTAGGGTCCGCATGCGCCAGCGATTTCTCGACCTCGGGCGGCAGGGAGACGGTGACATTGCGATGGGCAAAGTGAAGACCGGCTTCCTGAAAGGCCTCCTGCATCAGCCGATAGACATGCTTGCGGATGGCGAACTGTTCGCCGGGCGCGGTCTTGTATTTGACGCGCACGATCAGGGCCGAATCGTCCAGTTCCCTGACGCCCTGGCTCTTGATCGGGCTGAGCAGCTTTTTCCCGAGTTCGGGGTCCTTCATAATCTCCTGATAGACTTTTTTCTTGACGATCTTGCGCACCTTGTCGACGTCGGTGTCGAAGGGCACCCGGAAGTCGAGCTTGGTGATGATGTAGTCGCGACTGAAATTCGTGACCGAATTGATGTCGCCAAACGGAATGGTGTAAACCATCCCGCGCGGATGGCGCAGACGCAGCGATCGTAATGACACCTGTTCCACGGTCCCTTTTTGCTTGCCGGTATCCACGTAGTCGCCCACCCGGAAGGCGTCGTCGATCAGAAAAAACATCCCCGAAATGATGTCTTTCACAAGGGTCTGAGCCCCGAACCCGATCGCCAGGCCGATGACACCGGCACCGGCGATCAGCGGCCCGATGTTGACGCCGATCGAGGAAAGGATGATCAGGGCGGCCAGCACGATGATGACCACCAGCATGAATTTGCGCAGCAGCACCAGCAAGGTCGCGATGCGCGAGCCGCCCGTTCCGCCTTCTTCCTTCTCTTCGTCCTCGTCTTCGTCGGGCATCTCCTTGGCCAGCCGGCGCTTTATGGCGGCATTGACCAGTTCCCAGGCCACGAAACAGATCACCACGACGACCAGGATGTCGAAGGCCGCCCGGGCCACCTCCTGGCCTATTCTGAGGTTGACGCCCCAGATGCGCAGGACCCAGAAAAACATCAGAAATGCCAGCGCCACGCGCAGGCCGCCGCGGACAATCGTTTGCATGCGGTCGATGTCCAGATGATGGGCAGCGGGCTCCGGAACTGTGGGGGGCCATGTCTTCCCGGCCTGGCCGGCGCCCGCCGCGCTCAACTGGGTGCGGGGGCTCGACCCGGCGGCGGAGTCCGGACGGTCGGTTTTGCCGACCAAACCAAAAGCCGCTGCGAGAATTTGCCTTAAACCCCAGTCCAGCAGAAAATAGAGCGGAATGATGAGCAGGGTCTTCGCGCCGAGATACCCGCCGGGTTGATCTCCGGCCAGCAACCTGGTGAAGGCCGAAGAGATCCAGAGCAAGAAGACACCGGCGATGGCGAAGTGATGCCAGGATTGCGCCAGGCGCGCGCGCAGGCTCGTTTCCGGCAGGTGGGCGGTCAGGGCCTGCATGACCGCGATGCGCTTCTGCAGAATCATGATGACGAACATGAAGGCCAGCACCAGGCTGACCAGGGAAACCATGATAAAATGCGTCGCTTCAGGGGTGCCGGCCAGCCGGAAAATCCCGCAGGTCACCAACCCGAAGCTGCCCACCGCGACGATGGTCATGATCCAGCGATGCAGGTATAGCGCGGTTTCGTCGCCGAGCGGCAGCAGGCGCAGGGACGGTAATTTCGGGGACAGCAGGAGTCGTGAGAGCAGGTGAGCCGTTCGAACGATCAGGATGGCCGCCAGGTAGGCGGCCACGACCACGCGCTGGGGTGTCGAGCGGTCCCGGAACAGATGAAAGACCACCAGGACGGCGGCGGCAAACACGCAGATGGAGGCCAGATCGAGCAGTCCGCGCAGAACCAGGGCGCCGATTTTCGCCCGCCAGCTGGCTGGCTGCGTGGCCGCGAGGCGCCGGCGGGCGGCGGCTGTATACCGGTTGAACAGGAAATCGATGAAAAAGGCCGCCAGGAAAACGGCGATGGCCCTGAGGATGGTCTTGGTGGCGTTCGCGTCCCGTTCGCCGGTGCCCAGGTAGGAAAAGAGGGAGGGGATTGTCGCAAATTTGGTGTTTTCGCCGGCCATGAGCGCGTCGTAGCGCACCAGGATCAGGTCGAGTTTGGTTTTGACGGCGTAAATGAAGCCCGCAATGCCGGTCAGCTTTTTTGGGGCGACCACCGCGGCGGCTTCCGCGGCGGCTTGTTTTCTCAGGGCCTCGATCAACAGGCGCCGCACCTGCTCGTCGCTCAGGGCGGCCATGAAATCATCGACCTTGTCGGCCTCGATGTGGTCGGGCAGTCGGGCGGTATCGGGCGGCGCCTCTTTGGTTTTTTCCTTTTGGCTCTGAAATACCATTTTCTGGGCGGCCGCGGCCCGCGAGGTCTCCCCGTCGAAGGCGGTAAAGCCGGCCAAAGCGGTGAACACGACAGCGGCCAGCACGATGGGTCGCGTCCACTGATATCTTGCGGTGGGCATGGTGGGCATCTTTCCCGTAATGATTGGCCGTGTCTATTTCGCCCGGTGGCCCGGGCTTCGCACTATTGCTCGGAATAGGGAATCCAGCGCCGGATGATGCGTTCGAGCTGACCATTTCTTGAAATCATCTCGAGAAACCGGTCGGCGGATGCCTTCAGGCCGGGGTCGGTTTTGCGGATTCCCCAGGCCAGGTATTCGTCGGTCAGCGGTGATGGCAACACCGTTAGATCCCCCGATTGGTTTTCCGCCAGCAGCATGAGCAGGATCGGGCCGTCGTGAACGAACACATCGATCCGGTTCACCAGCAATAGCGTCGTCAGGGCCGCGAGGGCCGTGTCGGTCGATTCGTAAGTCGAGATCTTCTGGGCGGCGGCGAAGCTGTTCTTGACGTAGGTTTCGCCGGTCGTGCCCTTGACGACCCCGAAGCGCAAGGCGGGCGCCTGGCCCAGCAGGCCGAAGTAGGATAGGGGGAAACGATCGGCCTCGGATTTTCGAACCATGGCCATCAGGCCCGACCGATAGTAGGGCTGACTGAAGTCGATGGTCATGCGGCGCAGGTCCGTGATCGACATTCCGGACATGATGATGTCGATGCGGTCGCCCAGCAGGGCGGGGATCTGATCGTCCCACTCGAGTTCGACGAAGCGAACCTCCTTGCCGATATAGTGCGCGAACTCACGCGCCATTTCGGCTTCCAAGCCCCGGATCTCACCGGACTGTTTGAAGGCGAAGGGCGGCGAGGTGGTGGTGACCCCGACGCGCAGTGTGGCAACGTCGGCGGCGGTTTTGGCGGCGGGCGCCGGGGGGCTGTGCGCGCAACCGGACGTCAGGAGTGCGAAAATGAGGCCTGCGAAAACAACAATCCGGCGCTTGGTGAACGGTTTGGTGGACATCACTTAACCTCCCTGTGAGTTCTGGGGCTGGTGATTTGGAGCGCATCGGCTTTTGGCAACCCCGTGAACGGTTGCCAAATGCCGGTGAGGGTTTTTTTTCGATTCCTCATAATACGCAATGACGATAAAGGTCAACTGGTTATCGGGCAAAGCGCGGATGCATCGAGGTCAGAAAGGGCACACTTTATGGCGGACCCCAAGAGCCGGGATCAACCGCCGATAGAGGACATCTGGCAACGAACGCCGGAGGGGTCGTTGGCGGTGAGGGCATGATCGGAGGGCTTGTTGTCAACCGCCCGGCGAAATATCCGCGCCAGGCTTTCATCCGGCTCCCCGGCCCGTAGCGGGCCCCTCAGGTCGAGTTGGCGATCCGATAGAAGGCAAGGGCGCAGCTGGCCGCTGGCGGTCAGCCGCAGCCGGTTGCAGCTGCGGCAGAAATGGTGGCTCAGGGCGCTGATGAAACCGATTTCACCGGCGGCGCCCGCGAGCCGGAAACGCTCGGCCGGGCCGTCGGCACAGTTTTTTTCGACCGGTATCAGGGGGCCGATCGAGGCCATGCGCTCCTTTATCTCGGGCACCAGCAGCGGCGCCTTGGGCCCCACGCGCGATTTTCCGATCGGCATGTGTTCGATAAAGCGGATGTGAAAGGCCTGCGTGAGGGTGAGGCGGGCGAAATCGAGAAATTCGTCGTCGTTGATGCCGCGCAGGGCGACCACGTTCAGCTTGATCGGATCGATGCCGGCCTGCCGGGCGGCCGCAATGCCGCTCCAGACCCGGTCGAAATCGTCGCGGCCGGTGATCGCGGAAAACTTCTCACGTTTGAGGGTGTCCAGGCTGATGTTGATCCGCCGGATGCCGGCATCGCGAATGCAGCCGATGTTTTCCTCGAGCAGCACCCCGTTGGTCGTCAGCGTGACTTCGTCCAGGCCGGCGATGCGCGCTACGGCGGACAGAAAATGACCCACGCCCTTTCTGACCAGCGGCTCGCCGCCGGTGATCCGGATCTTGGAGATGCCCAGGCCGACGCCGATGGTCACGAGGCGCAGAATCTCCTCGTAGCGCAGAATATCCGTGTGGTTCAAGCGCGGGATGCGCTCGGGCGGGACGCAGTAGACGCACCTCAGGTTGCAGCGATCGGTGATGGAAATCCGCAGGTAGTTCAAATGGCGGTTATAGCGGTCGATGAGCCGGTGAATCGGCATCAGCAAAAGATTCCCTGAAAAAAAGGTTCAGGTTGAGGTTAACGCCGCTTAACATAAGTGTCAAACGGTGAAAACGCGTTGCGGGTTGCGCGGTGTGTTTGGTGTATTGTATTTGGTGTTTGGTCCGAAATGACTCAAAACACTGCATCTGTTCCATTGAACATAAAAATCTGGCGCGTTTAGCATGCCTTTTTGCGAGTTTCCAGTGTCAAGTTTCCAGTTTCTCTTTGTTGTAGTGCCGCACAATCGCGGCGACCAGGCCGGGGATCGTGAAGCTCTCGGCGGTCAGGTGGACCTTGAAGCCCAGTTTGCCGGCCGTCTCGGTGGTGATGGGGCCGATGCTGGCGATGGTGACCGGCCGGATCAGGTCCTGGAAGCGGTCGCGGGGCAGCAGTGACGTGAAATTGGTGACCGTCGAGGAGCTGGTGAAGGTGATCATGTCGATCTCTTCGGCCGCAAGTCGGGCCACCAGGTCCTTGGCCCCGTCGGCGGCCGGCAGGGTGCGGTAGACCGGGACCTCATCGACCACGGCCCCCATTTTCGCGAGCTGTTGCGGCAAAATCGGCCGGGCTTCGGCGGCCCGCGGCAGCAGGATTTTGCGCCCGGAGACCTTTATTTTCTCGAAGGCGGCGATCACCGCTTCCGCCTGGTAGCTCTCCGGCACGATGTCGCTGGTCAGCCCGAATTCGAGGAGCCCGGCGGCGGTGGCCGGACCGATGGCGGCGGTGCCGATGTGGCCCAGCGCCCGGATGTCCCGGCCGCGGCTGAACAGGCGGCCGAAAAAGGACTTGACCCCGTTGACGCTGGTAAAGATCAGCCAGTCATAGCCGTCGATGCGATCGATGGCCCGATCAACGGGTGTCCAGTCGAGCGGCGGTTCGACGGTGATGGTGGGATATTCCAGGCACTCGGCGCCCAGTTCCGCGAGCTGCCGGACAAGATCGCTGGCCTGGGCCCGGGCGCGGGTCACCACGATGCGCTTTCCGAGCAGCGGCCGGTTGTCGAACCACTGCATCTTATCGCGCAGCCGCACCACCTCGCCGACCACGATGATGGCCGGCGCCTTGAGACCGGCCTGGCGGACGCGCTCGACGATGGTCGCCAGCGTGCCCGCAACCGTCTGCTGGCGCGCGGTCGTGCCCCAGCGGACCAAAGCCGCCGGCGTGTCGGCCGACTTGCCGTGGTCGATCAGGCTCGCGACGATTTGCGGCAGGTTTTTGACGCCCATCAAAAAGACCAGGGTCCCGATGCCCCGGGCCAGCGCGGGCCAATTGATGCTGGAGGCCTCCTTCCCCGGATCCTCGTGACCGGTGACAAAGGCCACGGTGGTGGTATATTTGCGGTGGGTCAGGGGAATGCCGGCATACGCCGGGGCGGCAATGGCGGAGGTGACGCCCGGCACGACCTCAAAGGCGATGCCTGCCGCGATCAGGGCTTCGGCCTCTTCGCCGCCGCGGCCGAATATAAAGGGGTCGCCGCCCTTCAAACGGGCGACCTTGGCCCCCTGCCGGGCCTTTTCGACGATCAGGTCGTTGATCTTGTCCTGGGAAAGGGTGTGGTTGCCGCCTTTCTTGCCGACATAGATCAGCTCGGCCGTGTCGCGGGCGTGCCGCAGCAGGGCCGGTGCGGCCAGGTAATCGTAAATGATCACATCGGCGCGGCCGATGACATCGAGACCCCTGACGGTGATCAGGCCCGGATCGCCGGGGCCCGCGCCCACGAGATAGACCATGCCGGTTGACGTATTATGTTCCATAGTCGGACAGTCTCTCCAGCACCTTGTCGGCCCCACGGGCCAGGAGGCGCTGCGCGAGTTCGCGCCCGATGGCGACGGCGGCCGGCGCCGGTCCGTCGAGACGATCCCGAAACACCGTTTGGCCGTCGATATCGGCCACCAGCCCCTCCAGGGATAAGCGCCCGCCGCTGATGGTACCGTGGGCCGCAATCGGAATCTGGCAGCTGCCTTCCAGGCGTTTCAGAAAAGACCGCTCAGCCAGAACGGCCTGGCGCGTCGGCGCGTGATCCAGCAGCGCCAGCCTGTCGGCGATGACGTGGTCATTTTGCCTGATTTCGATGCACAAGGCCCCCTGGCCGGCCGCCGGCAGCATGAGGGGCGGTTCGAGCCGGGCGGTGATGCGCTGTGCCAGCCCGAGCCGCCGGAGTCCGGCGGCGGCCAGCACGATGGCATCGAGCCTTTCGGCCGGGTCGTCCAGTTTTTTCAGGCGGGTATCCACGTTGCCCCGCAGGGGGACGATCTCGATATCGGGGCGCGCATTGCGCAGCTGGGCCGCCCGTCGCAGGCTGCTGGTGCCGATGCGGGCCGCGAGCGGCAAGCGGTCAAAAGGTGTGCCGTGGGCGGCGACCAGAGCGTCGGCGGGATCTTCGCGGGCGGGCATCGGGCCGATGCAAAGCCCCTGTGGCAGTTCGGCCGGCATGTCCTTCATGCTGTGGACGGCCAGATCGATGCGGCCCTCTATCAGCGCCTCTTCGATTTCCTTGACGAAAAGGCCCTTGCCGCCGACCGCGGCCAGGGGAACATCCAGGATTTTATCACCCTTGGTGGTGATGGAGACGAGCTGAATCGACAGCAGGGGATCGTGTTTCAGCAGTTCCGACTGAACCCAGTTGGCCTGCCACAGCGCCAGGGCGCTTTTGCGGGTCCCGATCCTCAATTCCCTTTTCATGGTCAGTGGCCGCAGCTCGAACAGCTGGTCGCCGAACATCCGCCGCACGAGGAGCCGGCCGACTTGGATACCGTCTGGCCGCCGCCCTTGCTGACGAAGCCGCAGGTCGACATGAGGCGGCAGACATCGGCGCTGCGACAGTCCGGGCAGTCGGGTTTTTCGTCCCCCAGCACCAGTCGTTCGAAATCCTGGTGGCATTTCAGGCAGTGATATTCGTAAATCGGCATGGTAATTCTCCTGGCTCGTGGCGATGGGCTGCGGTTATCGGAAGCAAAACCCCTACTCTAATCCAGCCACGGAAAAAATCAAGGTTCTATTTTTTCACGTCACAAAACCTTCTTCAGCCAGCGGCCGGTATGGGACGCCGCACAGCCGGCGATCTCCTCGGGCCGGCCGCACGCCACCACGAAGCCGCCCGCGTTGCCGCCTTCCGGCCCCAAATCGATGAGGTAATCGGCCGTTTTGATCACATCGAGATTGTGCTCGATGACCACCACCGTATTGCCGGCCTCCACCAGACGGTTGAGAACCTCGAGCAATTTACGGATATCATCGACATGCAAGCCGGTGGTGGGCTCGTCCATGATGTAAATGGTGCGGCCGGTGCCTTTCTTGCTCAGTTCGCGGGCGAGCTTCACCCGCTGGGCTTCTCCGCCCGACAGGGTCGTGGCCTGCTGGCCGATCTGCACGTAGCCCAATCCGACATCGACCAGGGTTTGCAGTTTGGCGCGGATGTTGCCGATGCGGTCGAAAAAGGCCAGGGCCTGGTTGACGGTCATTTTCAGGACTTCGGCGATATTCTTGCCTTTGTAGCGGATCTCGAGGGTTTCGCGGTTGTAGCGCCGGCCGCGGCAGACGTCACACGTCACGTAGACGTCCGGCAGAAAATGCATTTCGATCCTGACGATACCATCGCCGCCGCAGGCTTCGCAGCGGCCACCCTTGACGTTGAAGCTGAACCGGCCGGGTTTGTAGCCCCTGACCCGCGCTTCCGGCGTGCGGGCGAAAAGATCGCGGATATAGTTGAAGACGCCGGTATAGGTGCCCGGGTTGGAACGCGGCGTCTTGCCGATCGGGGACTGGTCGATATTGACGACCTTGTCGACATGCTCCAGGCCTTCGACCGCCTGGTGGGCGCCGGCCGGAATGCGGGCGCGGTAAATCCGCTGGGCCAGGATGTGATACAGCGTTTCCAGGACCAGGGTCGATTTCCCGGATCCGGAAACGCCGGTCACGCCGATGAGCAGTCCGAGCGGGAAAGACACATCGATGTGCTTGAGATTGTTGGCCGAGGCCCCCTTGATGAGAATCTTACGGCCGCCGCCGTTGCGGCGTTGCCGCGGCACCTCGATTTGTTTGCGGCCGGAGAGATACTGGCCGGTCAAGGAGGCGCCGTCGGTGAGCAGACGCTCGGGCGGCCCGGCAAATACCACCCGGCCGCCATGGACACCGGCGGCTGGCCCCATGTCGACGACATAGTCCGCGGTGCGGATGGTCTCCTCGTCGTGTTCGACCACCAGGACCGTGTTGCCCAGATCACGCATCTGCATCAGGGCCTGAAGCAGGCGGCGGTTGTCACGTTGGTGAAGACCGATGCTCGGCTCGTCGAGCACGTAAAGCACCCCGGTCAACTTGGATCCGATCTGGGTGGCGAGCCGGATGCGCTGACTTTCGCCGCCGGAAAGAGTGGCCGCGGGCCGATCGAGGGTCAGATAGGAAAGCCCGACATTGTCCAAAAAACCGAGGCGCTCGTCGATTTCCTTCAGGATCCGTTCGGCGATCACCGCGCGCTGGCCTTCCAGCACGAGTCCGGTCCGAAAAGATTGCACCTGGGCGATCGGCAGGGCGGTGATCTCGTGAATGGCCAGGCCACCGACCGTGACCGATCGGCTTTCGCGGTTGAGTTTCGTTCCGCCGCATTCCGGGCAGGGCCTGAAATTCATGAACAGCTTGATCTCTTCCCGGACCTGGAAGGAATCGGTCTCCGCATAGCGGCGCTGCAATTTCGGGATGATGCCCTCGAACGTTTTTTTATAGGTGTACCGGCGCTCGCCGCGTTCGAAGTAAAACGGGATCAGCTCCGGGCCGGATCCCTGCATCAGCACATTTTTAAAAGGTTCCGGCAGGTCCTTGTAAGGCGTGTAGATATCGACCCCGTAATGGCGGGTCAGGGCGTCCAGGAATTCAATGAATTGCATGGTGTTGCGATGGGCCCAGATCGCGACCGCCCCTTCGCGCAGCGACAACTGCGGATTCGGCACGATGAGATCCGGATCGAATTCGGTGGTGGTCCCCAGGCCGTCGCAGCGGGGGCAGGCCCCCTGGGGGGAATTGAACGAGAAGCTGGCGGGAGTTAATTCGGCGTAATCGATACCGCAGCGCAGGCAGGTCGCTTTCTCGCTGAAGCGGATCGTGTCCCGGCCCGGCATGTCGACGCTCACCTTGCCCTCCGAGAGCGCCAGGGCCAGTTCCAGCGAATCGGCCAGGCGATTGTGGATTTTTTCCGTGACCACCAGACGATCGACCACCACTGCGATGCTGTGGGCCTTGCGCTTGTCGAGCGCGCCGATCTCTTCGATCTCGAGGATGGCACCGTCGATGCGCACGCGCGCGAAGCCATCCTTGCGCAGGCGTTTGAGAAGTTTTTCGTGCGCGCCTTTTACGCCCTCGACCAGCGGCGCCAGGATGATGAGGCGCGTGCCGGCGGGTTGGGCCAGAATCCGGTCCACGATCTGGTCGATCGATTGGGCCGCGATCGGTTCACCGCAGCGATAACAGTGGGCCGTGCCGGCGCGGGCGAAGAGCAGCCGCAGGTAGTCATAGATTTCGGTGACGGTGCCGACCGTGGAGCGCGGATTGTGGCTGGCGGTTTTTTGTTCGATGGCGATGGCCGGCGACAGCCCTTCGATCAAATCGACCGCGGGCTTTTCCATGCGCTCGAGGAACTGACGGGCATAGGTCGACAGGGATTCCACATACCGGCGCTGGCCCTCGGCATAGAGCGTGTCGAAGGCCAGGCTCGATTTGCCCGACCCCGACAGCCCGGTGATCACGATCAGCCGGTTGCGCGGCAAATCGAGATCGATATTTTTTAAATTGTGCACCCGTGCGCCACGAATGACAATCGGTGTGTGCGCGTCCATCGCTGCGCTCCGTTCCGGTTGGCGGTAAATTTTCAGCATACTACAGATCTTTGTGACTTTTTCAAACTAAATCAGGCCGGCCGCCCGATCGATTACGTGCGGCAACCGGATGGGAATTCGACGGTCCGGTTTTTATGAAAATCAGAGAAAAAGGGGGAAAAAAAGAGGATTTCAAAGATTGCTTTTTTGGATGCGCCGGCCTGCCAGGGGGCGATATGCTTAGAATGCTTGAATAAATTCTTAACATAAGGAATAGTCGTATTTCAGGGGAGTTGACGGACTGATTGTATAAAATTATAAGAATCCCGTTGATTTACAAATTGTTTATAAACGTTTTGGGTTCAGAACGCAAATACCGACCATCCGGATTGACACCATGTGTGTAAAGACGTTAAGACTCGCCTGTCAAATTTACCGGCATCTCAAAATTGAAGATAAATCTCCCCCATCGTTTAATACCGACTTTTTTATCAAGATTAACTTTGACATAACAGTATCTTAGTCATCATTTCTTTAACAAATATCTAACATATCAAAGTGCCGGAGCTTATGGAAACCGTCTGGAGCCAGGTTAAATCCGCAATCAAGGACAAGATTCCCGGTCACAGCTTTCGGATGTGGATCGAGCCGATCAGGTGTTCTCTGGACGAGGCCGGCAGCCTCGTGCTGGCCTGCCCCAATTTTTTCTCCAAGAAACGGGTTCAGGAAAACTACGGGCCTTGCATCGTGGAAGAATTTCAAAAAGCCCTCGGCCGGAATTGTGCCATCACCTTCCTGGTGGCCAATGGCAACGGCAACCGAACCGCCACACCGGATTTCAGCCGGCAGTTGAGTCTGCCGGACCTTGCGGTCCGACCCCACGGCGGGCGACTGCTGCGCAAGGACTTCACGTTTGAATGCTTCGTGGTGGGCGGCAACAACGACTTCGCCTATTCGGCGGCCCTGTCCCTGGCCTCCCGCAAGGCGGCCCTGCAGAATTCGCTTTTTCTGCTGTCCAACACCGGGATGGGCAAGAGCCATTTGACCCAGGCGATCGGCCGCCACATCCTGACTCAGTTTCCCGGCGAACGGGTCTTTTATATGACGGCCGAGGATTTCAGCACCGAGATGGTCCAGGCCTACCGCAGCGATTCGATCGACAAGTTCCAGGGCAAGTACCGCAACGACTGTGACGTGCTGCTGCTCGAGGACGTTCACCACCTGAGCGGCAAGGAACGGACCCAGGTCGAATTGTCCCTGACGCTGGAGTCGCTGTTCGAAGCCGAAAAAAAGATCATTTTTTCAAGTTGCTACCGTCCCGGCGAGATTCCCAAGATCAACGACAAATTGCGCTCTTGCCTGTCGGGCAGCCTGATTTCGGACATCGAGGCCCCGAACTTCCGGACCCGGGTGCGCATCCTGCAACGCAAGGCGATGCTCAA
The DNA here is from genome assembly GCA_963779885.1 of uncultured delta proteobacterium. GTDB lineage: Bacteria > Desulfobacterota > Desulfobacteria > Desulfobacterales > SG8-13 > JARFQH01. Next base: position 272,241 of record CAWAAN010000011.1, read on the forward strand.
AGGCGCGACCATACCGGAAAAAATCATCCATTATCTGGCCTCGGAGTTGACCGACGACGTGCGCCAGCTCGAAAGCGGGCTGATCGGCGTTACGGCCAAGGCCTCGCTTCTCGGCTGCCCCATCGACCTGACGTTGGCCGAGAGTGTCGTCAAGAATATCGTCCGCCAGAAAAACACCATCACCATCGATGTCATCAAGAAACTGGTCTGCAAGCACTACAACATCTCGGCCACCGAAATCGATTCACGATCCCGCAAGCAGAACTTCGTCCGCCCGCGCCAGATCGCGATGTATCTGGCGCGGAACTTCACCGACTCGCCGCTTCAGACGATCGGCCGCAGTTTCAACCGCTACCACGCCACCGTTCTGCACGCCGTCAATTGTATCGAAAAAGGGCTGAAAGAAAGCGGCGCCGTCCAGAAACAAGTCGAGTTCTTCCGCCAGAAACTCCACTCCGGGAAGTTTTAACCGGCCTCCAGCAATGCCAGCATCCGGTCGTGAATGCGGCCGTTGGTGGCCAGTATTTCACGGCTCTCGGGTTGGTAGGGGCGGTCGGAAAAATCGGTGATCCGGGCGCCGGCCTCGCGCGCAATCAGCATGCCGGCCGCGGTGTCCCAGGGCTTTAAATTCTCTTCCCAGAATCCTTCGAAACGGCCGCAGGCCACATGGCACAGGTCGAGGGCGGCCGAGCCGAGCCGGCGAATGCCCTGCGCCGCCGTGAGGCAGCGGGCAAACCGGGATACGAACGGCGCCGGGTCCTCGCGCACGTCATAGGGAAAACCGGTCACCAGCAGGCTGTCGGTGAGCGAGGACACCTCCGAGACGCGAATGGGGCGCCGGTTGCACTCGGCGCCGCCACCGGCGATAGCCGTAAAGAGTTCGCCGGTCACGGGGTTGAGCACCAGGCCAAGGAGGATGTCGCTTTTAACCGCGAAGGCGATCGAGACCGCGTAAAAGCCGATCTGATGGGCGTAATTGGTCGTTCCATCCAGCGGGTCGATGATCCAGGTGCAGGCCGTCTCACCGGCCTGGCGGCCGCTCTCCTCGGCCAGGATGCCATGGTCGGGAAACCGGGCGCGAATCACTTCCAAAATGCGCTTCTCGGCCGCGGTGTCGGCCTCGGTGACCAGGTCGATGACGCCTTTCTTGCGCACCTGCGAAATGTGGCCGAACTTGTGCAGCAGAATGTCGGCCGCCTGGTAGGCGGCCTTGATGCCGACCCGCTTGACGTTTTCCATATCGATGTCGTGTAGACGATCCATCAGGTCATCTCTTCCTCCGGCCAGTTGTCGCCGGCACCAACGCGGTTTTCCCGGGCCGGTAAAAAATGTTTCTGCATCCGTTCGATCAGCGGCAGAAGGGTTGCGGCCGCCGTGGCCGAGACCGCAATGCCGTCCAGCCTGTCGCGCAACGCGCGCACCCGCTGCCGATCGACCAGGTCCTGCTTGTTCAGCACCCGGATGACCGCCAGCCTTTCGAGCTTCAGGTCATGGAGGATGTTTTCCACCACGCGGATCTGCTCGGGATGCCGGGGATTGCTGATATCGATGACATGCAGCAGCAGGTCGGCGTTTTCGAGTTCCTCCAGGGTCGCCCGGAAGGCGACCACCAGATCCTGCGGCAAGTCCCTGATGAAGCCGACCGTGTCGGTGATGATCACCTCGATGTCGCGCGGGAACCGCAGCCGCCGGCTGGAGGGATCCAGGGTGGCGAAGAGCCTGTTTTCGACCAGCTCACTGCTCCTGGTCAGGGTATTCAACAGCGTCGACTTGCCGGCATTGGTGTAGCCCACGATGGAAATGATCGGCAGCCCCTTCTTGCTGCGCCGGGCGCGCTGCTGCTTGCGCTGGCGGCGGACCAGAATCAGGGCCTTTTCCAGCTGGGCGATCCGGTCGCGCACCCGCCGGCGATTGATCTCCAGCTTGGTCTCGCCGGGCCCGCGGCCGCCGATGCCGCCGGTCAGGCGTGACATGGCCGTATTCTTGACGATCAAACGCGGCAGCATGTACTTCAACTGGGCCAGCTCGACCTGAAGTTTGCCTTCGCGCGAGAGGGCCCGCTGGGCGAATATATCCAGGATCAGCATCGTGCGGTCGATGACCTTGATCTCGACCCGATCGGTAATCGCGCGGATTTGAGACGGATTCAGGTCCTGGTCGAAGACGATCATGCCGGCCCCGCGGTTGAGCGCCGTCAGGGTCAGCTCTTCCACCTTCCCACGGCCCATCAGGAAGCGGGCATCGGTCTGCTTGCGGTGCTGGAGGACGGTATCGACCACCTCGATGCCGCTGGAGGCGGCCAGCTCCTTGAGTTCGGCCAACGAGTCGCGGGCCATGCGGCCGGGGGCGCCGGTGACACTGACCAGCAGGGCTCGCTCCTTGCCCCGCGCGGCGCGGTGAAGCGCACGCACGTGACCGAGTTCATCCTCCAGGGCCTTTATCAGAGCGAGGCAATCGATATCGATCGCATTGGCCGCCCGGGGGGGTAGCAGCCGCCAGGGGGCCTCGGCCGGGGCGCCGGGCAGAATGTGGGCCAGGTGGACGCGCGGCAGTTCGGTTTCCGCAACGGCCGTGACGATCCCCATTAAGTCGAGCCGGAGCAGGGCCAGGTCGGTCAGGTCGTCGCGCGACGGCGGCTCGCCGTTCAGGTGGGTGTGCAGACACCGCAGGCCGCGCAAACGGCCCGGTGCGGCGCGGTACTCGCTCAGATCGGGAATGACGATTTTGCGATGATCGCCGACGATGACCGTCACGATCCGGCCGCCGCGGTCGATGAGAAGGCCGATCTGACGCCGGCTTTCGCTGGACAGGCTGCTCAGCTCGCGGGCCAGCTCGAAGGAGATGACCTGGTCGGGAGAGACCCGGCGCCGATAGAGTTTTTCGAGCCGCCGCGTCTGGTTGGCCTTGAGGCCGCCGGTGTTGCCGTGGAGCCGTTTCATGGCCGCGTCGCCGCCTTATCCGGGAAACGGGACGATGTTGTCCTGGCTGGCCGGGTTTTCGAAACGGGTGTAGGACCCCAGAAATACCAGCGGCACGGTGCCGATCGGGCCGTTGCGCTGTTTTGAGATAATGATTTCGGCTTTGCCCCGGTTCGGATTGTTCTCGTCCTTGTTATAGACTTCGTCGCGGTAGATGAAGGCCACCACATCGGCATCTTGCTCCAGGGCGCCGGATTCCCGCAGATCCGAGAGCTGCGGGCGCTTGTCGCTGCGCTGTTCGAGCATGCGGTTGAGCTGGGAGAGGGCCACGACCGGAATGCTGAGTTCCTTGGCCAGGGCCTTCAGGGCCCTGGATATCTCGGAGATCTCCAGTTCCCGCCGTTCGGCCGACCGCCGGCCCTGCATCAACTGCAGGTAGTCGATGATCACCAGGCCGATGTTTTTGTCGAGTTTCAGGCGGCGGGCCTTGGCCCGTATTTCCATGGCGGTCAGCACGGGCGAATCGTCGATGAAAATAGGGGCGTTGGTCAGGCTGCCGGCCGCCTCGGTGATCTGCTCCCAGTGCTCCTGGCTGATGAAGCCGGTGCGCAGTCGGGTCGAATCGAGCCGGGCCTCGCTGCTGAGCATGCGCATCGACAGCTGCTCCTTGGACATTTCCAGCGAGAAGATGGCGACCGGAATGCCGGCATCGATCGCGGCATTGCGGGCGACGTTCAGGGCAAAGGCCGTTTTTCCCATTCCGGGCCGGGCCGCCAGGATGATCAAGTCGGATTTCTGAAACCCGGAGGTTTTGTGGTCCAGGAGCGTAAAGCCGGTGGTGACCCCCGTGATCAGAGATTTGTTGCCCTGCCGCTCTTCGAGCATATCGATGTTGTTCACGATCAGCTTGCTCAACGGGTGAAAGGACTGGTGGGCCTTATTTTCCGATATTTCGAAGACCGATGCTTCGGCGAAGTCGATCACCTCATCGACCTCGTCACGGTCCTCGAAGCAGCGGCGGGTGATGTCGGCGGCCTTCCGGATCAGCCGCCGCAGGCTGGCCTTGTCGTGCACGATCTTGGCATAGTGCGGGGCGTTGACGGCCAGGGGCACCGTGTCGACCAGATGCGCCAGATAGGCGGGCCCGCCGACTTGATCGAGCTGGCCGAGTTGTTTCAGATGGTGGGACAGGGTCACCAGATCGATCGGTTCGTTGCGACCGAAAAGTTCGGTAATGGCAGCGAAAATTTTCTGATGGGCGGTCTTGTAAAAATCATCGGCGGCCAAGATCTCGAGAACATCCAGCAGGGTGTGGTTGTCCACCAGAATCGCACTGATGAGCGACTCCTCGGCCGGGATGTTTTGCGGCGGCAGGTGGACCAGGGAAGGGTCGGTTCCTTTTATTTGGGAGTGTTCCGGCATGGGTTCGGACCTGCTGTCGTTTGGTGATCTTAGGATTCCGGAACGATTTCGACCGTGATCTCCGGCTCGACATCCTTGTACACCCGGATCGGAACCGTATGCGTGCCGATCTGCTTGATCGGATCGGTCAGCAGGACCATCCTTTTTTCGACCGTGATGTTCTGCTTGTCGAGGGCTTCCATGATATCCCGTACGGTGATCGAACCGTAGAGCCGGTCTTCTTCACTGACCTTGGCCGGGATGGTCACGGTGACGCCCTGGAGTTTTTCGGCCATTTCCTCCGCAATTTTCTTTTCCTTGGCGATCTGAACCTCGAATTTTGCCTTGACCTGCTCGAGTTGCTTGCGGTTCTGCGATGTGGCCATCATCGCTTTTTTTTGCGGGAGCAGGTAATTGCGGGCATAGCCCTTGGCCACATTGACTTCGGAGCCGATGATGCCAAGCGAATCGATTGTTTCCGTCAACAAGATTTTCATGTAAACCTCCAATAACCAAAAAAGGTGCGGCCGGCGGCGTATTTGGGGTGCGGCGAATGCCAGGCCGGCGGGAGTCAGGTCTTTTTTTCGACCCCCAGTTTTCTGAAATTCAGCCACATATCGAAAAAACCAAGGCCCACGACGACCAGCAGGACGAGTTGCTGCAAAGCGATGAGACTGTACAAAACGATGCGCAGCAGGCGCGGAAAGCGCTTTTTTTCAAAATAGAAAGAAATGATGGCGATACCCTGAAAAAAATACACCGTCATCAGGACCAGCAGGCCGTTGATGCCGAAAAGCTTGACGGCGGGCGCGGGAACCATCAACAGGAGACCGCACCCGATCACGCTCCAGACTAGCGGTTCGGGTGCCTTCCACAGATCGAGGCGGCCAAAGTCCGGATACGGCAGGCCGAAGCGCCTCAGCAGCGGCCGCGACAGCAGCAGGCTGGTCCACGACAAAAAAAGGGCCGCCGATGCCGCCAGGGCCGGTACGATGCGGACCAGAACGTACTGAATGCCATCCAGGGCCTCGCGAATGGCGGTGATCGTGTCGGTCGGGACCCCCATGCTCTCGTAAAGCCGGAGCGAGGCCTCGAGGTTGGCGCGCACGTAGCCCGCCGACAGCTGTCCGAGGCCGACACCGGTCAGCGCGCCGTAAACCAGGACGATGACCAGGCCGACCGCCAGGAGGGCGGCGCCGTTCAGCACGACCGTTTTTTCGACCGGCAACCTATACCCGAACAGTTCGCACAGGACGTACCCGCAGAAAACCAGCTCGAAAAAATAGACCAGGTCGATCGAAAAACCGCCGAGTACCGGAACCAGCGTCAAGAGCGCCATTGCCGGCACCAGGGCTCCGACGGCCCGGCCGTGTTTGGCGCGGCAAATCATCGTCGGCAACGGAATGACAACGGTGCAGAAAAACCCGAGAACCGGCGATTGAAGCGTTATGATGAACAGGACGCTGGTAACGCCGATGCCGATCGCCATGTCCTTGAGAGTGTCGACGGAGCCGGTCAGGGCCACGATCCTCTTCTCCGTGAGGCAGCCTGCGAAACGGATCGGCAGCCGCTGCTAGTCCAGAGTGCCGACGAAGGGCAGCAAGGCGATCGCACGGGCGCGCTTGATCGCAAGGGTCAGGGGCCGCTGGTGTTTGGAACAGGTCCCGGAAATACGCCGCGGAATGATCTTTCCCCGTTCGGTAATGAAATATTTCAGGTTTTTTGAGTCTTTATAGTCGATCTGAAGGCTGCTGTCGGCGCAAAACCGGCAAACCTTGCGCCGGTGGTAAATTCTTTTTTTGCGCGCGCCGCCACTTCTGGGTCTGTAGGGGGGTGCCATATCTTACGCCTCCTTGCCGGTTTCGGTGTCAGACGATTCGGTTGTGACGGCCGGCGCCGGTTCCGCCGGCGTTTCCGGCTCGGCTTTCTCGGGCTCTGCAGGAGGTGTTTTCTCGGCCGCCGGCGTTTCCGGCTTGGCTTTCTCGGTCTCCGCAGGAGGTGTTTTCTCGGCCGCCTGCGCCGTCGCGGCTTCGGCCTTCTTCTTCTCGCTCTCGGCGTGTTCGGCCTCGGTCTTGATCTTGTCGACATCCGCCGCTTCGTCGATCAACACGGTCAGGTACTTCATGATCCGGTCATCGATCCGGCAAAAACGTTCGATTTCATCGACGATGGTGCCGGTGCCGCAGAAATCGAAGCGGGTATAAAAGCCGCGGGGTTTTTTTTTGATTTCGTAGGCCAGCTTGCGGCTGCCCCAATCGTCACGCAGCACCAGATAGCCATTTCCTTGGGAAATGGTCTCACCGATGCGCTCATACACGGGCGTGCGTCCCTCCTCGGAAATATCCGGGTCCAGGATGATGATCGTTTCGTACCTGCGCATACGTCAGAATCCTCCTCGTGGCTGTAAAGCCCCGGGCCCTGCCCGGAGCAAGGATGAACCGGCAGTCGCCTGCCGGATGAAAAATGATTTTGATACCACCGATCTCCGGGGAATGTCAAGACGATTCTAAAAAACCCAGCCCATGTCAAGCAATGATGGCTTACCGGCCGCGCCGACCCTTCTTTTTATATTGCTTTTCAAGGAAAATAATTTAAGCTTAGAACCCACGACCAAGGCCGGCAGATCCCGCAATACAGGGCATTTGTCGGCGGCGCCGCGGCGCGGCGGGCGAAGCCCACCCGGAAGCCCCCTGTCGTCGCCATCTCACCTTTTACCGTCGGGAGGGTTAAAATGAAAAACGTGCGTCACGGATTTGTCACCCTTTTGGCTGTTGTCACCCTGACGGCACTGATCGGCGGCGCGGCGGCGCCGGCCGTCGCCGCCGGGTCGAGCGCGCAGCAGGGCCTCGTCGATGCGGCACTGGTGACATTCAACAACTTTATGCGGGCGGAGAGCATGACCTGGTTGCGCAGCCACCTCCACGAAGCCAAGGGCCTGTTGATCATTCCCAGCCTGTTGAAGGGTGGCTTTATTTTGGGGGGCGCCGGCGGCCGCGGGGTGCTGCTCGTCAGGGATGCCACGGGCCAATGGAGCCAACCGGCTTTCTACAGCATCGGGTCGATGAATTTAGGGTTTCTGATCGGCGGCGAGACGGCCGAGGTGCTCATGGTGATCCGCACCCAGGCGGCCGTGGATAAACTGCTGTCTTCCTCCTTTAAGCTCGGCGGTGATCTGGCCATTACGGTCGGACCGATCGGCGGCGGGGCGAAAACCAGCATCATGGCCGACATTTATTCCTTCGGCCTCTCCAAGGGCCTGTATGGCGGCCTCTCCCTGGAAGGCTCGGTCATCACCACCCGCGACGAATGGAACGCCGCCTACTACGGCCGGCCCGTATCACCGGCCGAGATACTGATCCAGAATGCCGTCAGCAACCCGGGCGCGGAAAACCTGCGGCAGGCCGTGGCTCAGGCGGCCGTCGTCAGATAACGTTTCTACCCTTTTGTGTCTTTTTTCCCCGTCGATTACCATTTACTTCCCATGTCAGCTATAATTGTTTCTATCGGCGCCGGGCAGCGGGGCCCGGCGCCGTCAATGGCTATAGGCTTTAAGATAAAGTTTTTGGCTGTATTTCTGAATTTGGACACGTAACAGTACCTAAACAAGATCGCGGATGGGCACTATATAAAACATCATAATCGAAAAGCGAGGTGTCGATGCTGAATGAATTGGACGAGATCCTGCAAAAAGGCGAGCGCAAGGACTTCAGGGAGTATATCGCGCTGTTGATCAATCAGGAGCAGCAGTTTTTCCTGCGCAACGAGATTCTCTGCCGCTGGCGCGGGTATTGTGAGGAGAAAAGTAAACCGCCGCAATTCGAGGACGCCGCTTCCATTACCGCATTTCTGAAAAAAGTTCAGGAGCTTTTCATTCTCGAGGATCGCATCGTCATCCTGCACCGCTACGAGATCGCCCGCTACCGCTATTATCTTCTGGGGTGCGACGGGGATTTCATGGAAGAAATCGACCGGCGGTCTTTTCTGGACTTCAAGGACCGCTACGTTTTGGCGGGCCGCAGCGCGGGCACCCACCTGCACCTGGATTTCGTTCCGTTCTACGATTATTCGCCCTCGATCCGCGACACCCGGACCATCGGCAACGGCATCCGGTTCCTCAACCGCTACCTGTGCAGCAACATCTTCAGCCGGCCGGACGAATGGAACAGCAAACTCTTCGATTTTATCAAACTTCACAATCACAACGGGCGCCAGCTGCTGGTCAACGGTGCCCTGATCAAGGATTTCGAGACCTTTATCAGCACGCTCGAACGCACCGTCAAGCGCCTCAAGGGCCGGCCGCCCGCAACCCCCTTTACCGCGGTTGAAACCGAGCTGCAGCAGCGCGGCCTCGAGGTCGGCTGGGGCAACACGATCGGCCGCATCCTGGAGACCATGCAGCTGCTGATCGATCTGCTCGGCGAGCCGAGCGTGTCGCTGATGGAGCAGTTCATTTCGCGGGTGCCGATGCCGCTGATCTCCAAAATCGCCATCGTGTCGCCGCATGGCTGGTTCGGGCAGACCAACGTGCTCGGCAAGCCGGATACCGGCGGGCAGGTGATCTATATTCTCGACCAGGTCCGGGCGCTCGAAAAACACCTGCGCGAGGCAATCCGATTGACCGGTCTGACGGTGGAGCCCCAGATCATCGTTTTGACGCGCCTGATTCCCGATGCGGGCGACACCACCTGCGGACAGCGCCGGGAAAAGATCTTTCAAACCCGCAACGGGTGGATCCTGCGCGTTCCCTTCCGCGACAAGCACTACACCGTTGTGCCGCACTGGATTTCCCGTTTCAAGATCTGGCCCTATCTCGAGGAGTTTGCGGCCGATGCGGCCACCGAACTCAGCGGCGAGTTCGAGGGACGGCCCGATCTGATCATCGGCAATTATTCGGACGGTAACCTGGTGGCCACGCTGCTCTCGGACAAGTTCGACGTGATCCAGTGCACGATCGCCCACGCTCTCGAAAAAACGAAGTATCTGTTTTCGGACATGTACTGGTTCGACAAGGAGGACGACTATCACTTCTCGCTGCAGTTTTCGGCCGACATGCTCTCGATGAACAAATCCGATTTCATCATCACCAGCACCTACCAGGAGATCATCGGCACCGAAGACACCATGGGACAATACGAATCCTACCAGTCGTTCAGCCTGCCCGGCCTCTACCAGGTGCAAAGCGGCATCAACCTGTTTGCGCCCAAGTTCAACGTGATTCCGCCGGGGGTCGATGAAAACCTTTATTTTCCCTGCAGCGAGACGGAAAAACGGGTCGATGCCCAGCGTCGTTTCTGGCACGACCGGCTGCTTGGCGACCGGAGCGCGGATGTCTTCGGTACCCTGAAAGACCCGGACAAACCGGCGCTGTTCACCATGGCGCGCTTCGATAAAATCAAGAACATCACCGGCCTCATCGAGGCTTTCGGGATGAGCCGCCGGCTCAGGGCGCACTACAACCTGATTTTTGCCGCCGGCACCATCGATATCAACGCCTCCCAGGATGCCGAGGAACGCGAGGAAATCGCGAAAGCCTACCGCCTGATCGAGCATTACGACCTCACGGATTGCCTGCGCTGGCTGCCGAGCATCAGCAAACCGGAGACCGGCGAGGTGTATCGCCTCATCGCCGAGCACGGCGGCGTTTTCGTGCAGCCGGCGTTTTTCGAAGCCTTCGGGCTGACCATCCTGGAAGCGATGGCCTCGGGCCTGCCGACCTTCGGGCCCAAGTTCGGCGGTCCGCTGGAAATTATCGAGCACGGCGTAAGCGGGCTGCTGCTCAACACCAGCAAGCCGGAGTTCATAGCCGCCGCCCTGGAGGAATTCCTTGACACCTGCCAGGCCGATCCCGGCTACTGGGAGACGATATCGGTCAATGGCATTCAGCGGGTCCGGGAGCATTTCAACTGGCGCCTTTACAGCCGGCGGCTGATCAATCTGTCCAAACTCTACGGCTTTTGGCGCTATTCGGTGTCGGGCAAGGGCAAGATCAAACTGGACCGTTACTGCGATGCCCTGCACCATTTCCTGATCCGGGAGCGGGCCGCACAGATGGGGTGATTAGGAAACATTGTCTATTGACGATTGAAGGAATTCTGTCGATTATTCCGGCGGCGCGTCCGGGCGCGGGACCTCTTTTGCGGAGTAGTAATAATCGTAGCGGGAGAGAATATCGCGGGTAAAGTTCCAGGCCTCGTTGTAGGACAATCCGCTGGCTTCCGGGATGACGATCTTGACGTAGAGCTTGTCTTGCAGCCGGTCTCTGAGCCGGTCGAGACGGGTATCCAGTTCAGCGCGGGTTACCGGTGCGTAACCCGCGCTTGCGGGACCGCTAAAAAGGATGCGGTACTGGCCGTTCTGACGGAAGTACTGCACGGTGACGACCTCTTTTCCCAGGGCGCTGCGCGCCGGCCGGACGAGGCGCTGATACTTGTCTTCGAGCACCAGGTAGGCCTTGCGCTGCCGGGCCAGTGAAAGTTCCAGGTCTTTTTTGTCCGCATCCAGGGCGACGATCAGGTCTTCCTTTTCCCCCAGGCGCTCCATGAGGGCCGCGAATTTGCGGTTGAATTCCTCGATTTGACGCGCGGTCTCGGCGCTGATCGCCCGCATCTGTTCCTCGTAACCGCTGGCGAGGGCCTGTTTCTCGGATTCGGCGGCCGCCAGCCGACGCTTCACCTCTTCGGTATCGGCCGCGATGGTGGCCATGTCTTTTTGCAGGGCGCTAATCAGGGCCAGCTTGGCATCGAGCGTGCTCTGCACCACCTTGTTCTCGTCGCCGAGCAGGATGATTTCCATCTGCCGGGCCCGCAGCTTCTCTCCCAGATCGGCGATGACGACCTTGAAGGCCTCAGCCTCCCCGCGGGTTTCTGCGAGCTTCGACTGCAGCTGCTGCTCCGCGCTCTGCCTCTGGACCAGTTCGCGGGCCAGGTCGGCGTTTTTGACGATGACCACGATCATGGTCAGCATGAAAATCATCAGGATCACGGTCATGATATCCGTAAAGCTGGGCCAGATGGAAATATCGGACATCTGGCGCCGATGATTCTGCCGCAGATCGATGAAATTCTCGAAGTTGTGCATCTTGGCCGTCTATTGCGGCGACCGGTCCGTCAACCGGAAGCCGTCTTTGAGCACCGTCTCTATTTTCAGCAACTGGCCCAGGATTTGCCGGCCCTGTTCGGCCTGGCTGTCCTGGCGGTTGGTAAGGGCCGCGAACTGCGCCAGGAAGGCGCGGTTGTATTTGTTGAGGCCGGCCAGGGAATTGCGGATAAAATCGGTACCGGCTTTCATGTCGTCCACCAGCAGTTGCAGCTCCGAAACCAGTCGTTCGGTTTTGTAGTTGACTGCCTCGGAATCGAAGGCGAATTCCGGGATGATTTGCAGCAGCACGGCCTCCTCGACCCGGCTGAGGACGTAGGTTTCAAGGTCCGCCAGGCGCTGGTAGAAGAAGGTGAACAGAAAGAAACAGACGATGGCGGTGGCGGTGGTGTTCAGGGCCGTGTTCATGCCCACCAGCATCACCCCGATGCCCTCACCGGCGGCGTTGCTGCGCAAAACCGCCGTGGCCCCGATCAGGGCGTAAATCAGGGAGACGATCGTGCCGAAGACGCCGGTCAGGATGAGAACGTTGTTGACGAACTTGGGATAGGACAGATTCAGGGATTCTTCGGCCACCGTGATGGCGGCGATCGCGCCGTGATTGATCGGCACCTTGCGCTGGTGCAGGCTTTTGATGGTGGCGTAGCGCCGGCCGATGAGTGACGTCGCGGCCAGATCTTCGGGTTCAAAGCGGCGGGTCTGCTTGTCGTGCACGAATGCGGCCACCTGCTGTTCCTCGCGGCCCAGATGGGCGATGGCCCTGATCAACTGAATCAGGCCGGTGAAGAAGAGCAGCAGGATGAACCCGTTGAGAACGACGGTTTTCGTATCGACCAGGTAAATTTTGCGGAACAGGTCCTGGTGCCACACGGCCAGGGCGGACAGGGCGCCGATAACCACCAGCAGGGTGAGCAGCATATGAATCAACGCGCGCCCGCTTCTGGTCTGGGTGAATGTCATCGGCAGCCTCCCGTGGCCTGTAGGTGAAACGGCGCCTGCACCGCGCCGCTGTCATCTTGTCAACAGCGACGAATATTTCATGCAGCTGAAATTACGGCCGGCATTCCATTAGCCTTATAAATAACAAACTATCATTCCTTTCCGGCTATTAGTCAAGCCCGTTGAAACCGCAGGCGGCAAGGATTCAAAGTTTTTCGCGTCTACAGGCCCCTGTTCGCGCTAGTTTATTTTCTTTCTGGCTGGCGATTTTTGCCAGTCGACTCAGAGTCGTTTGCCGACCATCGGGAACAGGTACCCACGCAGGTGAACAATCCGGTACATTTAAATTTGATTCAAGACACCTGGCTACCGGCCCACAGGACAGGAAAGCTCACATTTCCGGCAGTACTTGATAATCTTGACTGGTTCATCAAAACCTTCAATGATTTGCTCCTTGGCCCTGTCGTTGTCCGACTCCATCTGAATGTTGCACGTCGGGCGGGAATAGACACCGGTTCTGCCCGGGAGTCGGTCTTGACCATAGTCATCGGTATTATAGATCTGGTTGCTGAAGGCGCCCTGGGGACAGGCCCGCCGGCAGGGTGCATCGCACCCTTTGCACGGATCGAAGCCAAGAGGACCGGTCGAGGGAACCGCCACATCCAGCGTCAGGGCGCGGAGACGCACCCGGGGACCGAATTCCGGCGTTACCAGGATATTGTTTTTACCGATACACCCCAATCCGGCCCGAACTGAAGTATCCTTCAGGAACCATCAATATGAGCACCGGCATCAGCGGCAAGGCCACGATGATGGACGACAGTTGCACTGCTTTTAGTGCGCCGGTGGCCAGCAGACCCACGGCAAACAAGCCTAATATGATACCCCACATGGTCCGGTTCCAACGTGGTGGCTCCTCGGTTCCAGAGATCACGCGCGTGACCTGGGAAGATAGCGTGTAGGCCGCCGAGTTGAGTGTCGTGGCCAGAAAGATGAAGCAGAGCAGGGTGAATACGGGAATAAAGAGATATCTTGATCCGGGTATGGAGTCGAGAATGGCGACAATGGTGACATCGTTGGACCATCCGGATTGCTTCAGTATGCCATAGACATCCAGCGTCCCGGCGGTCTGCAGATGGATTGCGTAGCCGCCCCAAATGGCAAAAAAGACCCAGCACCCCAGGCTGCCGAACCGATGATATTGGCAAAGGTGAATTGGGTTCCTTCGGCAAAAATTTCGTTGTTTTTGGGCATCAAAAACGACGGAATGCTTCGCTCAAGGATGTTGTAGTCCTTCACGAAGCAAATGGTTCCGATCATTTCTTTCTCGCGGCTGTAAAGGGGAAACACACTGTGGATGGTGTTGCCCACGTTGGCCCTCTTGGAGCGATAGGAGAGGGCGTAGTTGATGATGGGCCGGCCGTGCTTGATACACCGCATGCAGGTGCTTGAATCGTTATCGTAATCGTAAACGTCGCTGATCTTCTTGCCGAGGGCTTCGCTGGGATCCAGATTGTCGATCTTGGCCTGCGTCTCATTGTAGTACACCATCTTGCCGTCCATATCGGTCATCAGAACACCCTGATCGAAGTCGTCGAACAGCTCCAAGAAGTCGATTTCATCGAAGTTTAGTCTCCCTTGCCAACGGTATTTATCTGTCCCCATAATTGACCCTCATTGATTTCGTACTGGCAGACACTCGGAAAGAAAACGCTATTAGTAAGCAAATCAATAGCTTTAATAAAAATGAGAATAAAAACAGATATAGCCCGTAAGGTAAAGAAAAAAAACAATGTGGCGAATTAAATATACCTTATAAAAGAAACATAATGAAGAATTCATAGCGACAATTCCATTGCGTGTTGCCGGGCGCGATGGTATGCGGTGAGGAAATCGCAACAGAGGATTTTATAATAACCCCTTTACCAATGACACAATAGAGGAGAAGCGTATGAACCTGTTACTCGAGCGCATGCTGCGGGCCGCCAAGCTGGATCCCGCTCTTTACGAGGAAGTCGAAGCCGACCGCACCACGATGGGCCAGGCCATGACGGTGGTCGTTATTTCCAGCGTGGCGGCGGGTATCGGCAATGTCGGCCACATGGGTCTCGGGGGTATCGTGACCGGTACGCTGGGTGCCTTGCTGGGGTGGTACGTCTGGGCCCTGCTGGCCTACTACATCGGGACGAAGTGGCTGCCCGAGCCGCAAACCCGCGCCGATGTCGGGGAACTGCTGCGCACGACCGGCTTCTCCAGTTCGCCGGGGGTAATTCGCATCCTGGGTTTTCTGCCGGGGATCGGCGGGATTATTTTCTTCATCGCCGGTGTCTGGCAGCTGGTCGCGATGGTCATTGCGGTCCGGCAGGCCCTCGACTACACGTCCAACGGGCGCGCGATCGGCGTTTGCCTCATCGGCTGGATCATCCAGGGGGCCGTGCTGTTTCTGGTGATGTGGCTTACGGGAGCCGCGCATACGCCGGCCGGATAACGGCGATTTTCGGACGCCGCAGCGAAAAAAGGTGCTCGCCTGAAGGACCACCGGCGGCTGAAACCGATAGGAAACGGGCGGTAGGGGCACGGCGAGCCGTGCCCCTGTTATTGGCGCGCGCGAATCATGTCAGGGGGAAACCCGCCAGCGGCCGGAAAAAATCTTTTCGGGGCTTTCCCAGACCCGCTCGTGCAACTGCGCCAGGCTGGCCGGATCGATCAGGAGTTCCTTTTTCTCCCGGTCGCTCAGCCGGAAGGGTCCTGCGGCGACGGCTTTTTCGACGAGCCGGCGGCGGCGCGCGGCGATGGCCGGTGAAACGCGCCGCGGTGCACGCTGAATGGCCAGGTGCAGTCGATTGACTTTCGGATCGACGACCGCCCGGATAAATCCCTCTTTTTGTTCGATCCCAAGGGTGTTGGCAGATGTGTTATCGCGAGACAGGTATTCCTTGAGCGCTATCAGCTCAGAGGGGGGAGCGGTTTCTTCGGGGACGAGAAACAGGCCGTATTTTCGAAACGCCCGTCCGACACCGGCCCTTCCCGACCACACCGAGAGCGGCACCGCTAAAACCAGGGGAATCAGGATCGGCGTGAGCCACCAGAAAAAGGCGCGGTTGATGGTGAAAACGACAAATCCCCAGACGAGCGCCAGCAGCGTGGCGCCGTAGTGGAACCGCAGCGCTTCACGCCATGTGGTTCCGCGGTCCTCGCGGGGCTGGGCGTTCCAGCCGACTTTTTGGCCCAGCAAAATCATGAAAACGAACTTGCTGTGAAACCACATGCGGATCGGTGCGAAAAACGTGGAGAAGACCACTTCGGCGCCGAGACTGAAAAAAAGCCTGAAGAACCCCCCGTAGAGCCGGGCCCGCCGCTGCTTGAGGACGATGAATAAAAAGCTCAGCAGCTTGGGCAGGAACAGGATGAAACCGGTCGAGGCCAGCAGCGTCAGCGCCCAGCCCGGATTCCAGACCGGCCAGTGGGGAAAGAGGGTGGGGTGGGCCGGAAAGTATTGGGGCTCGAAGATCGCCTGGGCCAGCGCCTCGAAGGTGCTCAGGTTCAGAAACAAGAACCAGAGGATGGCCGAAATGTACGACATGGCGCCGTTCAGGAAAAGGGCGCGGTGGGCCGGGAATATGCCGCGCGTCAACAGCAGCCGCAGGTGCTGCATGTTGCCCTGGCACCAGCGCCGGTCGCGGGTCAATCCGTCGAGCAGGGTCGGCGGGGCCTCCTCGTAGCTGCCGTCCAGGTCATAGGCCAGCCATACTTCCCAGCCGGCCCGGCGCATGAGAGCGGCTTCGACGAAGTCATGGCTCAGGATGTGGCCGCCCAGGGGCGGCTTGCCCGGCAGCTGCGGCAGGGCGCAGTGCTGCATGAAGGGGCCGATCCGGATAATGGCGTTGTGGCCCCAGTACTGGGCATCGCCCAGCTGCCAGTAGTGCAGTCCGGCGGCGAACATCGGCCCGTAGACGTGATTGGCGAATTGCTGCACGCGGGCGATCAGGGTTTCGCGACCGACCGCGACCGGGGCCGTCTGCAGGATGCCGATATCGGGATTTTGCTCCATGAGCCGAACGAGGCGTTCCAGGGTGCCGCCGCTCATGACGCTGTCGGCATCGAAGACGATCATATAGCGGTAGCCGCGGCCCCAGCGGCGGCAAAAATCGGCGATGTTGCCGCTCTTGCGCTTGATATTCGGCCGCCGGTGGCGGTAAAAAATACGGCCGAAGCCATCGACATCCCGGCCCAGGTCGGCCCAGGCGGCCTCCTCCTCCACCCAGCGGTCGGGGTCGGTGGAATCGCTGAGCACGAAAAAATCGAAGGACGCCAGCTGACCGGTGGCGGCGAGCGAGTCATAGGTCGCCCGCAGACCGGCCATGACCCGTTTGACGGATTCGTTGTAGATCGGCATCAGGATGGCGGTGCGGGTATCTTTATCGATTTCGATGCCGTCTGCGGCGGAAGGCCGGTTGATGGTAAACCGGTTGTAGCGCCGCATGAGGATCAAAAAACCGATGAACGAGGTCCAGAAGCCGATCGATATCCAGGCAAAAAGCAGGGCGAAGAAAATGACGAGGGTCACCTCCAGCCCGGTGCGGCCCATGTGCGGCAGCACATTGGCCATGTAGCCGCTGGCGACCGCCGTGGTGCTCAAAATGAGAACCAGCAGCAGGATGCGCCGCCGCTTGGCCTCTTTTTCCCAGAACTTTTTTATCGGCTTACGGTTCATCCCCGGTCTCCGGCTGCCGGCCGGCGGCGAATCCTTTGGGCAACACCCGCGGCGGTTTTTTCACAACCGGCCGCCCGGAGGCCGGCTTGCGCCTGAAGAGCCTTCCCAAAAAAGAACGCACCGGCTTTCGATCGATAAATTCCGTCAGCATGAAACCGCGGACGAGAGGGGGGGTCACCGGCAGGTCCGCGGCCGGACAGACGACTCTGTTCGGGTCCCACAGCTCTGGGGCCTGCGGATCGAGATTTTGCTCGGACAGCACTTCCCGCAGCGCCAGCATGGCCGCCTGGCCGGGATGAACGTCAGTCGTGCGTTCGCATTTTTTCACGGCGCGGCGCAGCACTTCCAGAGCGATCGAGAGGCCAAAAATCGGCGGCAGGTTGAGCGATCGCAGATACAACAGGACCCGGTCGCGGGCGTCTTGCCAGTTGCTGCAGCCGTTGGTTGAATGGGGATAGATGTCCGCGGCCGCGGCGTCGACCGCTGCGGCATCCGCAGGCGCTATGATTTCCGGCAGGACCGGTCGGGATTTCAAAACCGCCACCTCACGGCAAAAGAATATAGCTCCAGGTTTCGGTCAACACATCCTGGCCTTTCTTCAAAAAAGCCCGCATCTCCGGCGACGGTTGATTTTTCGGTGTGGGCAGAACTTTATCGAGGGGTCCTTCGCTGGCGGATTTGAGCTGAAAAACGAGCCGCCAACCGCCGTTCGGCTCATTTTTAACGATGTGTTTTTCGACGAGCGTCAACCCTTCCCCGACGGTCACCATCGCCTCGAGCGGGGTTTCGACCGGCAGTTCGGCGGGAAGCTTGTCCAGCGTACCGCCCTTGAAATCGATGACAAACAGCCGCATGTCCTTCTCCCGCCCCGTGCCCGTGCGCGTCGATGACACATATCCGCCGGCATTGGGGTCATCGGCGGGAAAGAACCAGCTCATGTCATAGGCGTACGCTATCGGCTCCTTCAGCTCGGGCAGCGTTGCCGGCACCCAAAAGGCCACGATGTTGTCATCGATTTCGCTGCTTGAGGGAATCTGGATCAGCTCGACCCGGCCCTTGCCCCACTCGCCGACCGGGGCGATCCAGACGCTGGGCCGCTTGTCGAAACGGGCCTCCAGGTCCTGGTAGTGATCGAATTCGAGGTCGCGCTGCAGCAGGCCGAAGCCTTTGGGGTTGTTGAGCTGGAAGGAGTTGTCCCGCAGCCGCTTGGGGTTCACGAGGGGGCGCCACAGGATTTCCCCGCTGCCGTCGGCAATCAGCAGCCCGTCTGAATCATGGATCTCGGGCCGGAAATCGTCGACGGGTCGCTGGTTGGTGTTTTCCGCGTACAGAAACATACTGGTCAACGGCGCGATGCCGAGCCTGCCGACCTCTTTGCGACGAAAGATCATCGTTTCGATCTTGATGACGGTCGACTCTCCGGGACGCAAGGTGAATTTATAGGCGCCGGCTAGGCTCACGCTGTCCAGCAGGGCGTAGATGACGATCTCCTTGGCTTTGGGGGAGGGTTTGACCAGCCAGTATTCCTTGAAATACGGAAACTCCTCGCCCGAATCCAGGGCCGTGTCGATCGCCAGGCCCCTGGCCGACAAGCCGTAGCCCATGTTCTTGCCGACGGCCCGAAAATAGCTGGCCCCCAAAAAGACGGCCACCTCGTCGCGATAATTCTTGCGGTTGATCGGATAGTGCAGCCGGAATCCGGCGAAGCCCAAATTTTCCGGCAACTTGGCCTTGAAATCATTGGCGCCGTAGTCGAACAGGTCGGTTGAGAACGAGACCGGTTCGGCGCCTTGCGCGCTGACGGTGTTGATCTTGACCGGGCGGTCGTAAAAAAAGCCGAGATGGAAAAACTGGACCTCGAACGGCAGATTCTCCGCGCGCCACAGCGATTTGTCGGGCTGAAAACGGATGTCGCGCCACTGATCGTAGGTCGCTTTAAGTAAAAAGTCCGGAACACTGCCGCGCGGATCCTGAAACGGCTGCGCCGCCAGGTCTTTGGCCCTGGCCACCACGTCATCGAACTTGAAGGGGGGGTCGGCCGGGGCTTTGGGGGCCGCGAAAACATCGAGGGTGCCCGCTATAAATAAAACGATAAAAAATACCCGCAGCGTCTGTCGAACGAGACGCCGGATTCCGATGGATGTCAGGCGACCTGCTCGACATGACCATGCCCGTTTAACCATTAAAAACCCTTTCACACGCCGCCACCCGGCCGGTAACTCCCGATAGGGGTGATGTGTGCCGAAAACACCGCGCAGCCGGTGGGTGCCAGCGATCAGTGGGATCTCGCAAAAAAATAACCGCTTGAGATGATCCATTCCTTATAGAACAACAAAAATATCGTGTAAACAGCTATCGGATGAATTGCCGCGCCGCGCCCGGGGAGTTTTTGGCAGCGCTGCCCCTTGCGGCAACGCGGTGGCCATACTATATGAGATTAACTATTGTCCGTCCAGCGGAGGAAAAACCCGATGCCGGGGCATATTCGGCTCGAAAGAAAGGATTTATGATGCAAAGGCTTTGTCTGCGGTATGGGGGTGTTTTAACGGGGCTGCTGATTTGGCTGGCGGTGCTGCCGCATGGGTGCCGGCTGTCGGCGGCCGAGTGCCAGTTGGTCAGGATCTCCGGTGAAAACGGCGCCGCGGGCGATCAGATCCAGGTCGCACCGGCCGAGGCGGCCATCCCTCCGGACACCTGTGTCGTCTGGATCAACTGGGTCCAGGGGCCGCCGGTGCGGATCATCTTCCGGCAAGACGCCGCAGCCTGCCGGGCGGCGACCCAATCGCCTTCGGGCTTCACCGAAAAAGACACCTTCTTTACCACCGGCTTCCTGCCGCGCGGCGGGACCGCCAGTCTGACGTTCGTCAAGAAAGGGCAATTTCGTTACCAGGTCGAAATTCCGGAGGCCTCCGGCCTGAGCCTGGGTCTGCCGGTCGGACAGCGCGTCGCCGAAGGGACCCTGGTCGTCAAATAGCCGGGCGTCATCCGGACCGGTTGCCGCCGGTGCCAAGGACTACATGTGGCATTATGGATAGGACTAATTGCGTGACCACCCTGAGAAGGCTTTAGGCCGGGAATTTTTCATCCGATGCCCGTGCGGCCGGCGGTTTTTTTTGAAACTGCTGCGGAAAGAGCAGCCGCTCCACCAGTTCGCAGAGGATGTGCGCCATGATCAGGTGGGTTTCCTGGATGCGGGCGGTCGAATCGGAGGCCACGGTCAGTGACACATCGGCCATCGCCGCCAGGCGGCCGCCGCGGCCGGTCATGGCGATCGTGGCCATCTTCTTTTCTCCGGCGGTGGCCATGGCCTTCAGGACGTTGACCGAGTTGCCGCTGGTGCTGATGCCCCAGGCGACATCGCCTTTGCGGCCCAGGGCCTGGACCTGCTTGGAGAAGACCTCGTCAAAGCGATAGTCGTTGGCGATGCTGGTGAGAATCGAGGTGTCGGTTGTCAGGGCGATCGCCGCCAGGGGTGGACGCTCGATGCTGAAGCGGTTGACGAATTCAGCTGCGACATGCTGGGCGTCGGCCGCACTGCCGCCGTTTCCGAAAACCAGCACCTTGCCGCCCGCCGCCAGGCATTCGGCCAGACGACGGCCGCCGGTTTCGAGCCGCACCAGGTTGTCCTTGACGGAGCGGTCTTTGACCGCCAGGCTTTCGGTCAGGATGGAACGGATAAGGGTTTCCATGGCGCTCAGGAGGCGATGTCCAGCAGGCGATTCTTCACGTCGGCGAGTTGCGCCGCACAATCACAGCCCAGGGCCTCGGCCGTGCGAAATTCGTCCTGGGCTTCCGCCAGTTGGTCCTGCTTCAGATAAAGGCATCCGAGGCGGTGGTGGAAGAGACCGTTTTGCGGAGCGATAGCGGTGCTGTGACGGCAATACAGCATCGCGATATCGGTGTTCTGGCCCAGCGCATGATACAGGCAGCCCAGTCCGGAGAGGGCGGCGGGGTCATTGGCATTGAGACGCAGCGATTTCTTGTAAGCCGCCATCGCGTCCGCAGTCAAGTCCAGGGCCGCATAACATTCGCCCAGCAGGCAGTGGACGGTGCTCGACTGCGGCCACATGGCGGCGGCGTTTTCCAGATAGATCCGGGCCAGGTCGGGCTGGCCGTCCTCGAGATAGATTTTGCCCAGCTGGAGCCTGACCTCGAAGAGGTTGTGCGGCCGGTTGTCGACTTCGAGCAGGTGCGCGCGGGCCTTGTCCCTTTCATCCAGCAACAGATGAACCAATCCGGCATTGTAATGGGCCAGGGCCTCACCGGTATCCAGGGCGATCGCCTCCTTGAACCGGTCCATGGCCTGCGCGAACTCGCCGGTCACGCCATAACAGACGCCCAGGCTGTTGTGCAGGTTCGCATTGGCCGGGTCGAGCCTGAGCGCGGTCTGGTATTCGTCGATGGCCTTCTGGTACTCGCCCTGGTCGTAGAGGCTGTCGCCGCTGATGTTGAGGCTGATGGCGTCGAAGGCGACCCGGCTGCCGGGCCCGAAAAACTTGGCGTGCTCGAGGGCCTTGCGGGCATTTTCGAGAATGGCCTCCTTCGGAAAATCGAGGGACGGGAAAAAGGCCAGGCCGATCGTGACGGTGGCACCGGCCGCGTCCGCCACCGTTTTTTCGATCGCCTCCAGCGGTGCGATCGTCGCACAAGAGGTGCCGCCGGGCAAAAAGCATCCGAAGGTGATCGCGTCGAGCAGTCCCCACAGGCCGGAAGTCGGGCGGCAGACCTTTTCCAGGGCGCGGGCCAGCGTTGTTTGCACGGCCGGCTCGTTGTCGCCGGCGGCAAGGTGGTCTGCGGGTCGGCCGGCGTCGATTTGAACCACCGCGGCCGCGAATTCAGAGACCTCTTCCAGACGGCTCATGGCGCGGACCAGAAGGGATTTGCCGCTGAGAAGGTGGGGAAAGGCCCGGCGCAGGCTATCGGCGGTTTGGTCCGCTTCGCTGGGACCGGCCGTCCGGGGCACGGCATCGGAGCGGGCCTTGGAGAGCAGAAAGTTGCGGGTTTCGCGGGGTTCGCGGCTCAATCGATTCGGTTCCGGGGTCATCGTCGTTCCTTTAGGTCAGCAGAGTGTCGAAGGCGCTGCGGACAATCTCCAATTGGTCGTCCTGCAGGGTCCGCATGTCCATGATGTACCGGTCATCTTCTATGCGGCCGATGATCGGGGGTGAATTCAGGCGCAGGCCTTTTTCGATGGCGTTGGCCGAAAAACTATCGATGCGCACCCCCAGGCCCTTGCTGGGCAGTTCCAGCAGCGGCAGCGAGCCGCCGCCGGGCCTGGAAACGAGATCCAGGGATTCGACCGTCATCCGGTGGTCGGCGGCGGCGTCCAGCATTTCCTTCAGGCGTGCGGCTTTCTCCGCCAGGGCGGCGACCGGCTGCAGCATCATGCGCAGGGTGGGGATCGCCTGCACCGCCTGGTCTTCATCCCGGTAAAGCCGCAAGGTGCTCTCGAGCGCGGCCAGCGTCAGCTTGTCGATCCGCAGCGCGCGGGTGATCGGGTTTTTTTTGATGCGCTCGATGCCGGTTTTTTTGCCGATGATCAAGCCGGCCTGGGGTCCGCCCAGAAGCTTGTCTCCGCTGAAGGTGATGATGTCGGCCCCGGCGGCCACCGATTCCTGCACCGTCGGTTCCTTCAACAGGCCGTAGCGGGAGAAGTCGATGAAGGTGCCGCTGCCCAAATCCTCCATGACCGCAATGCGGTGCCGACCGCCTAAAGCGACGAGATCCTTGAGCGGAACCGCGGATGAAAAGCCGACGATGCTGTAATTGCTCTGGTGAATCTTGAGCAGCAGGGCGGTCTGGTCGTCGATCGCATTTTCGTAATCTTGAAGGTGCGTACGGTTGGTGGTGCCGACTTCGCACAGGATGCCCCCGCTCTTGGCCATGACATCCGGGATGCGGAAGGACCCGCCGATTTCGACCAGTTCGCCGCGCGAGACGATGACCTTTTTGCCGGCCGCCAGCGTCTCCAGCGCCAGCAGGACCGCCCCGGCGTTGTTGTTGACCACCATGGCCGCTTCAGCGCCGCTTATTTCACAGATGAGGTCCTCGACGTTGGCATAGCGCGACCCGCGGCGGCCCGCGGTGAGATCGAACTCGAGATTCGAATAACGGCGGCCGATCGCACACAGGTGCTCGATAGCGGCTTCCGCCAGCAGCGAACGGCCGAGATTGGTGTGGATGACGATGCCGGTGGCGTTGACCACTGTCCGCAGGTTCAGCGCCAGCGCCCGCCGGACGATATTTTTGACACCGGTCACAATCGCTGGATCGGCCACGAGTTCCGCGATGCGGACGGTCTTCTGCGCGATGATCTGTTGGCGGCGCTCGTCCAGACACCATCGGATGGAACGGGTGAGGACCGAACGGGGAACGTCGTCAAAATAGGGGTCGGATTTGGCCAGTTCGAGAACGTGGTCGACGCCGGGCAGATTCCGCAACCCCTCTTTTTGATCCTGGTTGAGATTCATGATCTTTTTGCGGCGGCTGGGCGCGGCTATCTCATCCACCGGGCACCGGGGCGCTTTGCGTTTCGGATTCGAACAGGCTCTGCGGGATAAGATCGACGATCTGCGCGAGATTGCCGGGTCGCAGGCCGACCTGTTGCAGCCGTGAATCGATCGCGCCGCTGCTCATTCCTTCAAGTTCGAGACCGGTATTGAACCGGGCCATGAGAAGATCGGCCAGAAAGACGATATGCGCCAGCTCGGTATGCTGCGGCGATTTTTCGGGTTCGTGGTGATGGGCGATGGTGGTGGCCAGGGATTCCGGGAAAGCCCACATGTCGGCCAGGGTGCGGCCGACGGCGGCGTGGTCGATGCCGAAGACCTCTCTTTCGAGCCTGAGCGAGTACGCTTCTTCGCCATTCATCTTGCGGTAAAAGAGCGGCAAGGCGTCGGCCACGAACTGATCGAGCACCACCTTGCCGATATCGTGCAGCAACCCGGCCGTATAAGCCGTCGACAGGGGCGCCTTGCCGGTGAAACAGGCGATTTTCTCGGCGGTCAGGGCCGTGCCGACGGCATGATGGAACAGGCCGCCGCGGCACAGCGAATAGCCGTTGCCGGCGGCCGAGAAATATTCATTGACCGCGGCCGATATGATCATTTTGACGAACAGGTTTTCACCGAGAAAAACCAGGGCGTGATCCAGTGAGTCGATCCGGTTTTTCTTTGCGAACATCGCCGAATTGCAGAGTTGAAGGGTTCGGGCGCTGAGAACCTGGTCTTTCTTGATCTCCTCGGCGATCGGCCGGATGTCCTCGGCGCCCGCATCGAGCAAGTGCAGGATTTTCAAGGCCACCTGCGGTATCGGCTTGATGTTCTGGGTGGTGAGCTGGATTTCCGCGGGGTCGGGCAGGCGCCCGGGACCCCCGGCCAGGTTCTTGTCCTGTCCCAGGGGTTCGATGGCATGCGACCAGTTTTCCAGGTCGAGGCGCAGGCTGCAGGTGAAAAAGCCGCCGGTTTCCGAGTGGACGATCGGAATGCCTTCGGCCGCCAGGATCGACTCGACCAGCTCGGCCGTGCGGCCGCCGATGTTGAGATCCAGGTCGGCGGCGCTCAGGGGGCCGACCAGTGCACCGCCGGCGATCACCGCCGCCAGTTGTCCGTGGACGGCGCCGGCTTCGGCCAGGGCCGCGAGAAAAAAGGGCATGCCGGTCGTGGCGTAGCGGGTGTCGGTGCGTTCTCCGGCGCTGCCGGCCGGTTCGGGCAGCAGCAGGTGAATCAGGCCGCCGACGCCGCTGATGGCGTCGAACACGGCCACGCCCACACAGGTCCCTAAAAATGCCTGCAACTGGAGCGGCCCGGAGCGTCCCACCCAGTATCCGCCCGAGGGAATGGTTTGTTTCGGCAGTGAAAAACTCATGTGCAGAGCGTCCTGACTAGAGGAAAGCAGTGGTCTACATGATGAGGGTAACACTCTCTTATACCATTCAAAAGTACTTCAATTCAATAGATTTCTTTCTTTCTAAAAGATGGAATTGCGAAAGCGCTTTGTATAGCAGCCGATTTCGGCTATGGTGGCGCGTGTTGCGTAGACGTTAAGATAATACTTTTGGCGGTGTTATCGGTCGTCGTATTACAACACAGCCTTCTCCTTCCGGCCTTGCCAAAAGCCTTTTCTTAAAGTCTACCTGTTGCGAGTTACGGGGGCGGGTGTCGCGGGCGGTGGCGGGGATTCGCTTCGCATCACGTGGATGGGCCTGCCGGAAGGCGCCGTGCCGGGCGCTCTAACAATGTGATCATGCCACGCCAGAGGGGCACGAAAGGAGAGATGCGATGGAGAGTCGAATCATCTTGCCGCTCGATCACGTCGAGTGGGACCGGGCCCGCGAGATCATGCGCCGGACCGGCGGCCTGGTGTGGGGCTACAAGATACGGCGCAGCGTACTCGAGCGCGGCCTGGCGGTCCTGGACGAGATCCGGCGTTACGGGCGGGTCATGCTGGACTTCAAGATCTACGACATTCCGAGCGCCATGACCGAATCGTTGGCGCTGCACCTGGCGGCCGGAGCCGACATCACGACGGTTCACTGCACCTCCGGCTACGATCCGGCCGCCTATGGACTGGCCAAGGATCACATCGCCGGCGTCACCATCCTGACCTCGATGGGGCAGGAGGAGTTCGGACGCTACTATCGGGGCGCGCGCCTGCAGCAGATGGTGGCACAGATGGCCACCGAGGCCGTGTCGCGCTATGCTTACCTGGTCTGCTCGGCGGCCGACCTGGAAGCGATCGACGCCTTGGACATCACCTCGGACATCAAAAAGATCTGTCCCGGCATCCGGCCGGCCTGGTACCGGAAAGGCGACGACCAGCAGCGGACCGCCACACCGGCGCAAGCCATCCGCCAAGGCGCCGATCTTCTGGTTATCGGCCGGCCCCTGCTCGGCGCCGGGGACATCGCCGCCGCGGCCGAGCGGACCAACGCGGAGATCACCGCGGCCCTGGCAGAATGAACTTAATGGCTCAGGGCGGCTTCATTGACGACTCGACGGTGTCGGTGGCGCCCTTATCCACCCAGCCGGTACCGGTGGGCGTAATCAGCACCAGTATTTTGCGGGCGAAGGCATTTACCCGGATCAACTCCTCTCAAAACATGGTGCCGATGGGCTTCCGGGGCCAGGGCAGTGATTTCCGGCGGACCGCCGCGGCCAGTTTGAACCCCAGCAATTTGTAGACTAGTTTGGCTACGGCAAAGGGTGAATTCAGATCGTGGGGGGCGGCGGAAAGCTCGACGACATCGAAGGCGACGACATTTTTGCGCGCGAATATTTTATCCAGCAGGTGCAGAGCTTCCTCCCAGGTGAAGCCGCCCGGTTCGGGCGTGCCGGTGCTGCGGATGACGCTCCAGTCGAAGGCGTCCACATCGATGGTCACAAAGACCGGGTCCGGCAGCCGAGCCAGGGCCGCATCGAGGTCGAACGCACCGGTGCGGTAGGCGGACATGGTGCACAGGGCCAGGTTTTCGCGTTCGATCAGCCGCGCTTCCTCGACCGACATGCTGCGGATGCCCAGTTGCAGCGTGGCGGTGGTTGTCTCGCGGATGCGTGCCATGGCGCAGGCGTGGCTGAAGCGGCTCTCTTCGTAGCTGTCCCTGAGATCGGCGTGCGCGTCGAGTTGGATGACGGACAGGTTGCCGTGCACGCCCTTCAGCGCCCGCGCAAAGGGGGCGCTGACCGAGTGGTCGCCACCGATCGGCACCACGAACTTTTGCCGGTCGAGCAGTTCCCGGGCCGCCCGGTACACCACTTCCTGCACCGCGGCGGGATCTGTGGGCAGCCGGGGCGGCAAGACGGTGGCGATGCCCATCCTGAAGGGCTCGGCCTTCAGCACCTCGTCGTAGAACTCCAGCTGGTGGGAGGCCGCGATAACCGCGGCCGGGGCCGCGGCCGTGCCCGCGCCGTAACTCACCCCGCCCTCGTAGGGGAGCGGCAGGATCACGGCGGCGGCGGTGGCAAGGGCGGTGTATTCCGGATCGGGATTCAGAAACGGCTGCGGGTGGGATGTCAACGGGCCTGCTCCAGCGCTGCGGCGTAGCGCGGCAATTGGGCGGCGATCCGTTTCGGGGGACGCGGGGCGCATTTTGCCAGCACATAAGCCGCCAGGATTGGAAAAATGACGCTGTATTCGCCCCAGATCTGAACCATCTTGTCGTCATCGACTTTACGGTATTTGCCCCAGGTGACCGCTTCGCTGAAGGTGCAGCCGGACAGGCTGCCCTCGCGTTCGATGGCCGTGCCGATCTGCAGCCCACGGTCGGCGCCCTCGAAACCGATGCCCAGGATCTGACTGATGGTGGGGCTGGTCTGCTGAATGAAGTTCTTGGGTCCCCCGCCGCCCAGTTCGATGAAACCGGTCTGGGCGGTGGCGAAGACGATGGCGGCCGAATCGAAGATGTCTTTTTGGGCGGACAGGCTGACCGGCAGCCCGGTGCGGTCGGTCAGGACCAGGTTCATGGCGATGGAGTGGTTGGCCAGCGAGTCCCAGAAGATGGGCACATCGTGCCGGGCGGCGGCGGCGACGAAGCTGCGCTGTGGATACTTGGCATTGCGGTTGACCCACTCGCCCAGGGCCCGATTGAATTCCCAGCTGGAGAGCGCTCTTGCGGAGAGCCGCGGATGACACTCCTTCACGAAGCGGCGGATGATGGCGTCCTGCGCTTCCAGGGTTTCTTTTTCGCGGATGCCGATGTCGTAGATGCGGGTGTCGCCGTGCCGCCTGAGGGCGTTGTCATCCCAGTTCGGCGGTACGGCCTTGACCGGCAGGTCGAAGGCGAAGTGCAGATCGTGGTAGACCTGGGCGCCGGTCGAGCAGATGACATCGATGACGCCGGCGTCGATCAGCGAGGTGATCATGCCGCCCATGCCGCCGGCGACCCCGGCGCCCGCGACCCCGAGCCAGATGACGTCGTTGTCGGCGACCATGCGCTCGAGCAGCCGCGCGCCGCGGTGCACATTGCGGGCTTCGAAGGATGTCCGGCCGAGCACCTCGATCAGGTCCACGACCGACATGTCCGGGCCGAGGACGGGCGGGACGATAGCGGGATGATCCTTGAACAGCGACGGGTGCGGCATGTAGGCAGTCCTCTGGTAGTCGGTTATGACCGTTGAGCCGGTTGAGCCCGTTGTCCCAGGTCAGTGGGTTGGATTCGTGTCGCCGGTTGATCGGCGAACCTACGCCAACCGGCCTAACGGGCCAAACCGGCTCAACGGGCTAAACTAATTTTAGGTCATCAACATGACCGCGCAGGCGATGACCGTCGTCCAGAGGCCGTTCTTGTGGCCCCTGGCCGACTGGGCGACGCTGCGGGTGACGAACAGGCGTTGACCGACTTTATAAACCTGTTTGCGTTCGTCCCAGGCGACATCCGGATCGAGTTCGATTCCCAGCGTCGAGGCCAGCATGGTCGCCGCCAGGTCTTCGGCGAAGTCGGCCGACTTTTTCATGGTTTCGCCGAAGGCGTGGTGCTCGGAGATATACCCGTACTGATCGTGGTTTTTGGGCCGTGCCAGGCCGACGGCGGCCGATACCTGGCGATTTGGCTCACTGGTGCCCTCGCGCGCCAAAACGACGAAAGTGATCTGACCCGGCTTGAGTTCCTCGATGCCGGTTTCGCGCGAGATGATCTTGCAGTCCGGCGGGAAAATGCTCGACACGTAGACCAGATTGCATTTCTCGATGCCGGCGTTGCGCAGCGCCAACTCGAAGCTCTGGAGCTTGTTGCGGTGGTAACCGACACCCTTGGTGAAAAACATTCGTTTGGGGATTAGTTTGTCCAATTCAACCTGTCCTCCGGTCAGCGTTCACAGGGCACCACATCTGCGGCGTTGTCGGGCATTTGACGTACAAAAGTACGCTTGCGCGCCCGACGCCTTGCATCTGCGGCACCCTGTGAACGCTGACTAAGGGCACCGCATCGGCTGTTTTGTCGGGCACTTGACATACAACCATCCGCCGGCGTGCCCGACGCCTTGCATTTGCGGCACCCTGTGAACGCTGACTAAGGGCACCGCATCGGCGGTGTTGTCGGGCGCTTTATGTCCAACAGATCGTCTGCGCGCCCGACGTCTTAGCATCTACGGCCCCGGCAAATGCCGACGATTAGGTGACTCGAAGCGCATCGGACGGTACACCCCCCTGAAACGGTGCCGTCCTTTGCGTCTTTGGATACCCGAATCTTGAAACAGGGGGAAGATGAGTACCGGCTTTGGCGGCGTTTGTCAACCTGACGCGGCCGTATTTTTATTGTCCAACCGGCCCGTCGGGGGAGGGCCAGGTACAGGCGGAGGAAACCGCGGAATAAAAAATCGACCGTCGCCATCTGCGCCGCCACGGGTGGCGACGGGCGGTTCTAAAAAAAAGTCAGCCGCCGCCACAGGATAACGCCGAGAATCAACACGCCGAGGATAAGGACGGTCAAGAGTTGATCGGGGCTGAATTTTTTCACGATGGTCAACCGCCGGATGGCATCAGTCCTCGCGGTCCAGTCCGAAGGCCGAGTGCAGGACCCGGACGGCCAGTTCGGTGTATTTTTCCTCGATCACACAGGAAATCCTGATTTCCGAGGTGCTGATCATGATGATATTGACGTTTTCCCGGGCCAGGGCGTTGAACATGGTCGAGGCCACGCCGGAGTGGTTGCGCATGCCCACACCGATGACCGATACCTTGACGATGTCCTTGTCGCCGTAGACTTCCTCGGCGCCGATTTGCGCGGCCACTTCCCGTTCGATTTCCAGCGCGCGCGCGAAATCGGACCGCGGGACCGTGAAGGTCAGGTCCGTCTGGCCCCCGGCGCGGGTATTTTGAATGATCGTGTCGACGATGATGTTCGCCTCGGCTATGGGCGTGAAGATCTTGGCCGCGATGCCGGGCTGGTCCGGGACCTTTTTCAAGGTGATGCGGGCCTGGTCTTTGTCGTGCGTCACCGCGGTGACAATCAGTTTTTCCATGCCGGAATCTTCGTTCACCACCATTGTGCCTTCCTCCTCCTTAAAGGATGACCTGACGTGCACGGGAACGTTGTATTTCTTTGCGAAGCCGACCGAACGGATCTGCAATACCTTGGCGCCCAGGCTGGCCATGTTCAACATCTCGTCGAAGGAAACGACCTTGAGCTTGCGTGCGCGGGGACAGACATTCGGATCGGCGGTATAAATGCCGTCGACATCCGTGTAGATTTCACAGGTGTCGGCTTGCAGCGCGGCCGCGATGGCCACGGCCGAGGTGTCCGAGCCGCCGCGACCCAGGGTGGTGATGTTGCCGTCCGGGTCGCAGCCCTGGAAGCCGGCCACCACCACGATGGTGCGACCGGTCATCAGTCGCCGGATGCGCTCGGTACCGATGTCCAGAATGCGCGCGTTGCCGTAGTCGCAGTCCGTGTGAACCTCGGCCTGGAACCCGAGCAGGGACCGCGCCGGATAGCCCATGGCGCACAGGGTCATCGACAGCAGTGCGGCCGTCGTCTGCTCACCGGTGGCCAGCAGGACATCCAGCTCCCGCTTTTCCGGGCTTTGGCTGATCTGGCCCGACATCTTCAGCAGCCCGTCGGTGACGCCGGCCATGGCCGAGATCACCACCACCACATCGTTGCCCCCATCGAAGGTTTTCGCCACCCGCCGGGCCACATGGCGGATCCGTTCCAGGTCCGCGACCGACGTGCCACCGTATTTCTGAACGATCAACCCCATTTTCCATCCATTCTTGCGGCTTTTCCAAAGGTCATTGAATTCTGGCAACGTTTTGCAGCAAAGCGACGGCCGCCGACCCCGCTGCCGTGATGCTTATGCGGCGCGCCTCATCGCCCTCGATCGCCAGGTGAATGCCGACATGCCGCGGCGGCAGCTCGCCGCCGAGGCGCTCGGCCCATTCGATGGCCGTCACGCCCGCGTCGGACATGATGTCGTGCAACCCGATTTCTTCGATGTCGCCCGGATCCGCAAGGCGATACAAATCGACATGGTAGAGGCGTAATCTTCCCGGGTATTCATTGATCAGGGTGAAAGTGGGGCTGGTAATATAATATTCGGCCGGGACTTGCAAGCCGTGCGCGAGGCCCTGGGTGAAAGCCGTTTTGCCGCTGCCGAGTGTCCCGGTGAGAGCGAGCAAGGTGCCGGCGGCGGCGTGCCGGCCGAACGTTTCGCCGAGCGCCCGGGTCTCTGCAGCTGTATGCGTCGTCGTCTCGAATGAAAACCGCTTCATCGCGTGGCAGCCTTCATGTAAAATCGATTAAATCCTTTACCCGACCAAGCCGACCAAACCGACCAAACCGACTCAACTGACCCAACTGACCCATGGCGGTCCTTCCGGGCCTGGCCGTTTGGTGATGGAAGCCGGCCTCACTGTTCCAGGTGCCGCTTGATTTCAGAGGGGATGGCCTCGATGACATCCGATGCCAGGTAGCCCCAGGGGCCTTTGCCGGCGGCCAGGCGGTCGGCCGCGGCGCCGTGCAGGTAAACACCGAGATGGCAGGCGGCCGCGACGGGAAACCCTTGCGCGATAAAACCGGCGATCAAGCCGGTGAGCGCATCGCCCATTCCGCCCGAGGCCATGCCGGCGTTGCCGGTGGCATTGATGAACACAAACCCGTCCGGGTGGGCGATGACCGTGCGCGCTCCTTTGAGAACCAGGTGGACCTTCAGGGCCTGCGCGAATTCGCGGGCGCAGGCGATGCGATCACTTTGAACCGCGGCGACCGATGTGTGCGCGAGGCGGGCCATTTCGCCGGGATGGGGTGTCAGAACGACCGGTGCCGTCCGCCGCGCGAGCATGGCGACCGCCCCGGCCAGGTTGTTCAGGCCGTCGGCGTCGATCACCAGGGGCAGGCGGCTGTCCTCGACCACGCGCCCCAGGAGGTCTGCGGTTTCCGGCGCCTGTCCCAGGCCCGGTCCGATGGCCAGACAGCGTTTGCCGTCGA
Source organism: uncultured delta proteobacterium (assembly GCA_963779885.1). Classification (GTDB taxonomy): domain Bacteria; phylum Desulfobacterota; class Desulfobacteria; order Desulfobacterales; family SG8-13; genus JARFQH01. The sequence goes on from CAWAAN010000011.1 coordinate 304,228, forward strand.
GCAGGTCGCAAATGGGCTCGTAGGCCGACAGGCCGAGCCGGCCGCCCTCGATGTCAGGCAGCAGGGCGGTCATGACCTCGGGCGTGCCGGAGGCCAGAATCGAATTGATGCTCGCCGGCGCCGCCAGGGTGACCAGGCCGGCACCGGCCCGCAGGGCTGCCCGGGCGGTCATGGCCGCGGCGCCGGATTTACCGGGGGCGCCGGCGACGATCAGCAGGTGCCCGCTGCGGCCTTTATGGCTGTCCGGCGCGCGCGGCTCTAATCTGTTTTTCACATCGCCCTCGGTCAGCAGGAATTGCCGCGGGGCGATGTCCGCGACCACCTGCGCCGGAATGCCGATGTCCACCACGTGCAGCGTGCCGCTCAGATCGGCGCCGGGGAACTGATAATGGCCCGTCTTGGCGAAACCGAAGGTGGCCGTGGCCGTGGCCCGGATGCAGGTGCCGCAGGGGTGCCCGGTATCGGCGTTCAATCCCGAAGGGACATCGACCGCGAAAACCGGCCGGTTGAGGCTGTTGATGAAATCGATCACCTCCTTGTAGTAGGTGCGCACCTCCGATTGCAGGCCGGTGCCCAGCAGGGCGTCGATCCAGATATCCGGCGCGCGCATCGAGGCCCGGGCGGCATCGAAGGCGGCCAGGGTGGGGATCTCGACGACCGGCACTCCGAGGGGGGCCAGCAGGTCCAGGTTGGCGGCGGCATCGCCGGCGATGCGCGCGCGGTCGGCCAGCAGGAAAACGGTGACCGTCACATCCCGCTGGGACAGGCAGCGGGCGATCACGTAGCCGTCGCCGCCGTTGTTGCCCGGCCCGGCGATGACGCCGACCCGGCGCGCAGCCAGGTCGGGAAACGTATCGAGGATGACGGCCGTGGCTCCGCGGCCGGCATTTTCCATCAGAATTCTTCCGGGCAGCCCGAAGGAATCGATGGTCCGGCGGTCCATGGCCTGCATTTCCCTGGTCGTGACAAGATACATCCCGATATCTTCCTCAAACCGGATAAGCCGGAATTTCCAAAACCCAAATACCCATCCGGTGAATAGAAACTATAGCCTTGCGATAAGCTCCCGCATTTCGTGCACCGCTGCCTGCATGCCGATCAAAACCGCCCGCGACACGATGCCGTGGCCGATCGTGAACGCATTTATTTCCGCGAGTCCTTTAAAAGTGCCGATCGTGGTGACATCGATGCCGCCGCCGACCTGCACGCCGATCTTCAGCCGGTAGGCCAATTTGACGGTATCCACGATACGGCTCAACAGGTGTTGGCGTTTGGTGCGGGTGGCGGCCGCGCCAAACGCGCCGGCATGGATTTCCACGAAACCGGCACGGCACTGATGGGCCAGTTTCAACTGGTCGGGCTCCGGTTCGATGAAGGTCCCCACGGCTATCCCGCTGCCGGCCAGGTTGTCGATCGTTTCCGACGTGACGGCCCCGTGGACCATCAGATCGAGCCCGCCCGCCGGGGCACTTTCTTCGCGCATTTCCGGGACCAGGACGACCACGTCGGGCTTGATGTTCAGGGCCAGTCCGAGCATTTCGGAGGTGGGGGCCATCTTGAGGTCGAAGCGGGTGTGGACGACATTTCTCAAGACCCTGACGTCGCGATCCTTTATGGCCCGACGGTCCTCGCGCAGGTGGACGACAATGCCGTCGGCGCCGCCCAGTTCCGCCACAACGGCCGCCGCGGCCGGATCCGGCACGGTTGACCGGCCGGCTTCCCGCAAGGCCGCCACCGGATCGAGCTGCACGAGTAGTTTCGCCATCATTTGTCCGTTTAGTCCGTTGAGCCGGTTGAGCCGGTGATCTGCGGGGTTTGAATTACAAGTTTCAAGTATCCAGTTTCGAGTTTCAAGTGTTCCGGATCAATTCCATCATTGCCGCGCTCTTTTTTTCCATGACACGGGCATCGGCGCTGTTTTTTTCATGGTCGTAGCCGAACAGGTGCAGGATGCCGTGCACCAGCAGTTCATCCACGCGCAGTGCCAGCGGTGTCTGCGCCGCGTCGCTTTCCCTGGCGGCGGTGTCGATCGATATCACGACATCGCCGAGCAGTTCCGGCGAGAGATCGGCGAACTCGCCCTCGCGCATCGGAAAGGACATGACGTTGGTCGGTCCTGGCCGGCCCAGGTACTGCCGGTTCATTTCGGCGATGGACGCGTCATCGACGAACAGGATCGAGAGTTCCGCCTCAGGACTGCCCAAGGCGTTTAAGATGACCCGGGCTTTTTTCCGGATTTTCGCGCGGGAAATCCGATGGCTGTTTTGGCGGTTGTCGATCAGAATTCCCATTTTTTCCTTTTTCGCCGCTCACCGGGCGTTTTTCAGGATATTCGATGCGGTGGTGATGAATGGCGTTGAGAATTTTGTTGAAACTCTTGGCGATGTTGTGCAGGTCCTTGAGGGTGAGTTCGCAGTTGTCGAGCTGGCCGTCCGAGAAAACCTTGTTGATCAGGTTCTGCACCAGGCCCTGGATTCTGGATGGCGTGGGGTTGGCCAGCGTGCGCGAGGCCGCCTCGACGACATCGGCCAGCATCACGAGCGCCACCTCGCGGGTCTGCGGTTTGGGGCCCGGATAGCGGAAATCGTCGATCTTGACCGCGTCTTCCCCCTTTTGCTGCGTGGCCTTGTCGTAAAAATAGGTGATCAGGCTGGTGCCGTGGTGTTGCTGAATCGTATCGCTGATCGATGCCCCCAGGTGGTTGCGCCGGGCGATGTCGATGCCGTTTTTGACGTGGGCCACCAGGATCAGGGCCGACATGGACGGCGCCAGCTTGTCGTGCTTGTTCTTGCCGTTGTGCTGGTTTTCGATGAAATAGAGCGGTTGCCTGATCTTGCCGATATCGTGGTAGTAGCCGCAAACCTTGGCCAGCAGAGAGTTGGCGCCGATTTCAGAGGCCGCCGCCTCGACCATCGACCCCACGATGACCGAGTGGTGATAGGTGCCGGGCGCCTCCATTAGCAGCTGCCGCAGGATCGGCCGGTCGAGATTGGCCAATTCGAGCAGCTTGATGTCGGTGGTGTAGTTGAAGGCAATCTCCACCAGCGGGATGATTCCCGCGGCCACGATCCCGGAGCCGATGCCGCCCGAAAATGCGAAAACCCAGTCCCACAACAGTTTCTGCCCCGGTATGCGGGAATGGTAGATGTTGATGGCGGTGACCAGGACCAGGTTCAGAAGCCCGAGTGCCGCGCCGGTCTTGATGAAGACTTTCCGTTCGCGGCAGCTGCGGATCCAGTAGGCGGCCATCGTGCCGTTGATCAAAAAATAAATCAGGAGGGTGAAATCGCCCTGGTAGAAGAGCGCCGTCAGAACGGCCGTCAGCACGCAGAAGGGCAGGGCGAGGTCGAAGCCGAGGACCAGGCAGATGATCATCGCGCCCGAGGCCAGCGGTGTGCCGTAGATGACCGAGGCGGCACCCATGTCGGCCGGCCCTTTTTCAGCCAGCGAATCGGCCAAAAAAACCGAGAGCTGCGCCACCAGGAAAAACACGGCCAGCACGACGGCGATGAACAGCAGGCGCTTGTTCTGTTCGGTGCGGGTCTGCCCGAAATTCGGCTGAAACAACACAAAAGTGGTGATGAACAGGCACATGACCAGCAGGGAGGCGCCGAGGCTGCTCAGGATGAGGTTTTCGTTTTTCAGGTGTTTCTGAAGGGCGTCGAGTTTCAGGAGCTGGGCTTCGGTCACGCGCTCGCCCTCGCGCAGCAGCATCTCGCCGGCCTTGATTTTATACATGACCGGCTTGAGGGCTTCGGCGGCCTGGGTTCTGCGCTCCTCGGTTTCACTGCGGTTCAAGGTGATGTTGGGCTGAATCAGGCGCTGGGTGAAATCGATGACCAGGCTCCTGAGCGTGTAGCTCCGGTCCTTGAGCAGGGGCTCGCCGATGAAACGGGCCATCGATTTGGCCTGGTCCAGGTCGTAAAACTGTTTCAGGTCCGATATCACGCGCTCGTTTTTCGTGTTCAGGTCCCGCAAGACGATGCCTTTGTCGGCATCTTTGAGCAGCATCGCCCGGTTCGAGACCACTCCCTTGCCCAATATCGCCGCCAGGATCTGGTTGATGGCCGCGACCGCCGGATGGAAACCGCCCTCTTCCACCAGGATTTTAAACGCGTCATCCTTGACGTCGATGCCGATTTTCCAGGAAAAATCCTCCCTGAGTTGCCAGACCGGTTTGGCTGGGGCCGGGTTGACGGGTTCCGCACCCGGCGACACCGACCGCCCGTAGACGGCCACCGCCCGACGGAGTTCCGGAGCGGCGGCGGATTCCGTCATGACGGTCTGCAGGTCGTCAAATGCACCGGATACGCGGTCATCCAGGACCGACAGCAGGGCGCTGTCGTAATCGTAGACCGTCAGAACCTCGGCCACTGCCCGGCGCCGGTTGGCCGCGGTGGCACCGTCATCCTCGATGAAAAAATCCTGCGGGGACTTGATGTCCCGCTCGGCCACATCGCCCAGTTTGTAAGAAGGCCGGGTCACGATCAGGTGCGGGTGGAGCAGGACGATAAAGAAAACCGTCAGCGCCGACAGCAGGATCCACCGGAAGCTGCGGCTTTCGTAAAACAGCTTGCGAACCGATTCCGTGTGTTTTTCGATGCCCGTTGGTCGGGATTTGGTTGAAGGTGTCGGATTCAAAGAACGCCGTGCTCCGTGGAGTGCTTTTTCCCGTCGTCCAGGTCCTCGTAGGCCTTGATGATGTCCTGCACGAGCCGGTGCCGGACGACATCGATCTTCGAAAAAAAGACGAAGTCGATGCCCTTGATCCCCGTCAGGATATTTTTGGCCTGAACAAGCCCCGAAGGTCTGTCGGACGGTAGATCGATCTGGGTGATGTCGCCGGTGATGACCGCCTTCGAATTGAATCCGATGCGGGTCAGGAACATTTTCATCTGTTCGGAGGTCGTGTTCTGGGCCTCATCCAGGATGATAAAGGCATCGTTCAATGTTCGCCCGCGCATGAAGGCGATCGGTGCCACCTCGATGATGCCCTGGTGCATCAGGGTGTTGACCTTTTCGAAGCGCATCATGTCGTGCAGGGCATCGTAGAGCGGTCGCAGGTACGGGTCGACTTTTTCGGCCAGATCGCCGGGTAGAAACCCGAGCGCCTCCCCGGCCTCGACCGCCGGACGGGTCAAGACGATGCGGCTGAGCCGTCCCTTGTTGAGCGACTCGACCGCCATCGCCATGGCCAGATAAGTCTTGCCGGTGCCGGCCGGCCCGATGCCGAACACGATGTCATGGGTGCGGATGGCATCGATGTATTCCTTTTGGGCCGGACTTTTGGGCGCGATGAAACTTTGTTTGGATTTCACCAGCACCGTGTCCAGAAAGATGTCTTTCAGTTTGGCCTTGTCGTTGGCGCTCAAGACGTTGATGGCGTACTCGACATCGTTGGGGTGGACGGGGCAGCCGGCCGCCAGGAGACCGTAAAGTTGATTCAACAGGTTTTCGGCCAGCCGCACGGCTATCGCCTCGCCCTCGATGAAAACGGTCGTGCCCCTGGCGTTGACGCGCACTTCCAGGGCCGTGGCAATCCTCTGGAGGTTGCTGTTGTGTTCGCCGAACAGTTGGCGGGCCAGACCGATTTCAGGAAAGGTCAGCTTGCCGCCACCGGACCCGGCGCAGGCATCGAGGCCTTCAGCAGAAGGGGGCATTGAATTCATTTCCGACCGAATTTTTATTGGGGGTGCAGCGTGATCGTCCACTGCCGATCATAGATTTATCACAACTTTTCATCCAATTGCAAACGATCATTGATCACAAACGGGAATCCAGGGCCGGGCCGAACCGGCCGAAAAACATCTTGACTCAAAACGACCGCAGGTGGTAGTCAAAGCGGCTGTCATCGGTTCTCCGGAATTTGCAAACCCGTTGCCAAGGATGCCATGAATCCGTTTGACATACTGACCATCGTCATTCTTGCCTACAGTATCATCCGGGGCATTTTTCGAGGTCTCATCAAAGAAATGTCCTCGATTGTCGGGGTTCTGGCGGGCTACTATGCGGCCTATTCCTACTACGGGGAAGTGGCGGCGGTGCTGTCGCGCTGGATGACCAATACGGTGTACGTCAATATTATCAGCTTTCTGATTCTGTTTTCGGTGGTGTTTCTGATCATCAGCGCCATCGGCGTCATCATAAAATACCTCCTTCGCATTGCCTTCATCGGCTGGCTCGACCGCATCTTCGGTGCCCTTTTCGGCTTGTTCAAGGCGGTTCTGATCGCGGCGGTTCTGTTGATCGTGGCGACCACCTTTCTGCCGCCAAACGCCCCCGTCGTTAAGCAATCCAAACTGGCCCCGCACGTGACCGCCGTGTCCGAATTGATGATCGAAGTGGTGCCAAAGGAGATGAAGCAAAAATTTTCATCCAAGTTGGAGGCCTTGAAAAAATCCTGGAAAATCACCCCATGAGCCCGGAGAAGCCTCCGGCCCCCGATCCTTTCGAGGCTCTGGTTCAGCTGATCCAGACCCTGAGGGGGCCGCAGGGGTGCCCGTGGGACAAGCAGCAGAGCGCCCGGTCACTCGTCCGCTATCTGACCGAGGAGGTGTACGAGCTGATCGAAGCGATCGAGGCCGAAAATCCCGATAAAATCCGTGAAGAACTGGGAGACGTCTTGTTTCAAGTCTTTTTCATCGCGGAATTGTTTCGCGAACAGGGCCGGTTCGATATCCAGGAAGTGGCGCGGCGCAACACCGAAAAAATGATCGGGCGTCATCCGCATGTTTTCGGTGATGACCGGCTGGACAGTGCCGAGGCCGTCCGCGAGAGATGGCACCAGATCAAGCGGCGCGAGAAGGCCAACCGGGCGGGCGCCTCGGTGCTCGATTCGGTGCCGGTGCAGTTGCCGGCGCTGATGAGGGCTTACCGGATATCCGAACGGGCCGCCCGTACGGGATTCGACTGGCAGGGGATTTCCGGCGTCATGGAAAAGGTCGAGGAAGAGTGGGACGAGTTCAAAAGTGCCCAGGCCGACGACCGGCCGGAGCTGGCCGCCATGGAACTCGGCGATGTCTTTTTTACCCTGGCCAATGTCGCCCGTTTTGCCCGCATCCATCCGGAAACCGCCTTGGCGGGGGCGATCAAAAAGTTCGAGCATCGCTTCAGGAAACTGGAAAAACGCGCCGCCGAAACGGGGTCGGGGATGGAGAGCCGGTCGCCGGTGGAACTGGACCGCATGTGGCAGCAGATCAAAACGGAGGAAGACACGCCACCGGCCGATTGACCGCTGTTATCCCGCGCACCGGACGTGGCTGGCCCTTTTTTGACCCCGACGGTCAGGCGATTTCCCCGAAGGGGACGTAACCCGGCGGTATTTTCTGAACGAGTTTGCCGCGGCGATTGTATTTTTCGAGAACTATTTTCCCTTCCTCGAAACGTTGCCGGGTGGTCGCGGCGGTTTTTTCTTCATCTGCAGGCCGGCGGCCCGATCTGCGGCTGTCATCCGTCTTTTCGACCGGACGTGCCGTCCGGGCCTGAATTTCCTTGCGGGCCGCGGTCTCTTGGTCATGGTCCGCGCTGTTGAGAATCGCGCGCGTGGTCTGCTGTACGATGGCTTCCCCGATGGCATTGATCATGTCTGGCTACCTCCTGATTATCGCACCTTCTCCCTGAAATCAAAAAGTATTCCTCCTGCATGACGAAAGGGCCGCAAGGGTCCTGTTATGTCGTGTCCGTCCATAAATGGTCTTTTTCCCGCTGGGCGGTCGGTCGTAGCGGGTTTCCGGCTGCGGTCGGACTTAAAGTACGCCTCGCCGCAAACCCTTGTGCGGCCTTGCCCAGCGAACAACTCCTCATTTATGAATTGGACACTGAAAAGTGCTAAAAAAGATCGTGGATGGCACTGATTTAATAAATTAAGACACTTTCCCTTCCCGGTGGCATCCTGTCATGATGTCCGTGCCGTGCCTGGTTCGGGCCGCTGCTGCCGCTTCACGCGGGGGATGACGGCGCTTAGCGGTTCGTCATCCGTCCGACCAGCCGCCCAAAGCGCCGTGCAAGAAAATCGGCGTTTTCGACCGCCAGGACATTGGTTTTTTTTTCCGCCGGGCCCCGGATGACATTGTAGACGAACGGGGCCGGGCGGTTTTCCGGAGCCGCGCCCGAATTTCCGGGTTCCTGCTTGCCGGTGCGGGCTGCCGCCGGTTCAGGGCCTTGCTGGTTAGCGCCGTTTCGGATGCGGGCAATGATATCGGCGGCAATCCTTTCGATCAGGTTCTGTCGTTTGCCCCTGGTGGTCACGCCGGCGACGACACCACTGGAAACCGGGGCCTGCTGACGGCTCAACTGGCTGGTGTAGACCTTCAATACGTTTTCCATCTGGTAGTTCGTGACGTGCATGACGCTTCACCGTTGCCTGCGTTGATCGGATACGGTCTTTTTCTTTCGGCTGTGAGGGCCTGATGATGTTATCGTCCGTCCGGTGAAAAACCTTGAATATAATTTTTTTCAGACGGTACCGGCCCATGATGGGACCAAAGATGTCGGAGGAGGTAGGAGGGAGGTGGGGATGAACCGTCGTAAAGGATGGCTGAAACCGGCGGCTGCCGGGCGGTAGGGGCACGGCGCGCCGTGCCCCTGCGGTACCCTGGCAAACTAACCAAACCGGGCATTAGTCATCGAAGTTGCCGGCCGCGCCCTTGGTCGCGGGGATGGACCGGGCGCGATCGACGATGGCCTCCGGCGTCCATTGTGCCGGATCTTCGGTCCTGCGGGCCTTTGGGCCGGGATCGAAGCCATTGGTTGCCAGAATGGCCTGAATCGCCAGCGGGGCCGTGTCGGCCGCATTGAAGACATCGATCATCAGGTGGTAGGCAAAGTCCTCGACCCGCCGGGTCATACGCTCGCGGACCGGCGCGGGTTGACCGAGGAATCTGTTTTCGAAAGGCAGGTTGAGCTTTTTGTAGTCGCCCGCTTTATACCCGTTGGCCTTGGCATAGGCCGTCATCTGCCGCCACATTTCCGCGGTGACGCCCTGGTCTTCGACCTTCACGAAGTCGCCCTGGGAATCGAGGCGGGCGTTGCCGTAGTCGTTGACCTCCAGGCCCCAGGAGATCATCTGCAGGGCGGTGGCCACGTTGGCCTTGGTGGTCAGGGTATTCTCGGCGATCTGCCTCAGGCGCTCCGTGCTGTTGCCGGAGGTGCCGTGTTGGGCGCCCGAGACCTTGTAATCGGTGAGGGCGGCATGAATGTTTTGGGTCAGCTCGACCTGGATGCCCTGGTCGCTGGCTTCGATTCCGTGGGTGGTGCCGTTGTTCAGGGCGATCCAGTCCGGAAAGATGTCGTGCGCGTTCAACCCCTGGATGAGGAAAAGGGCTTCCGCCACGGTGGAGAGGCCGGTCTTGCCCTTGATTTCACCCACTTCCGTTTCAAGCCCCGCCCATTTCGGCACGTAGCGGTTGAGCGCGATGCTGGCGAGCAGGTTACGGTCGTCCGGCAGGTGGGAGGCATCGATGGCGATCGAGGTGATGCCGGCATCGAAAAGCGTCGGGATTTCGATTTCCGCCGCGGCGATATCGGCGTCGCTTTTAATGCCGTAATGGTCGGCATGGACGGCCACGGGCACCGTAATGCCCAGTTCATTACAGGCGGCATCCACCTGCCGGGCGATGTTCCAGTAATTGACCGCACAGTAGGCGCCGGCGCCGCCTTCCGATTTGGCAATTTCGATGATCAGCGCCGCATTGGCCCTTTGGGCGGCGCGCAAAACGCCCTTGATGACAATGTTGCTGCGTCCGTTGGCGGCCAGGGCGATCGCGCGGCCCTTGGCCAACATGGCCCGGTCGATGAACTTGCCGCTCACGATCAGGGCCTGCGAGTTGGGGAAGAGGCGTGCAATTGTGGGTGGGCGGCCGATACGCAAGGCGTGGTCGAAGTCTTTGGCGGAGATCGCTGTCATTTTTAAAATTCCTTTAATATCGGTTATATGGCGTTTTTCATTAAACTTTTACATGAATCTGGTCTCGGCCAAAGGGTCGGACGGTGGTCCGGGATCGGGAAAGCGGCCGGCGGCGGTTGCCTCACGATTCCGGGTTCATGGGCGGTGTGCGCAGACCTGTAAGGATTTCGGTGATCTCCGATTGATACGCCGCCGGGGCATACAGATCGCCCCATCCCTTTTGAAGCTGAAACAGCCCGTCGTAGGCCGTGTCGTGAAACGAACGGATGCGATAGGGAATCGCATGTTCCAACAGGATGGATTCCATGACCTGCGCTTCCACGATGCTGTCAAGGGTCGCAATTTTTACAAATTCGCCGGTGATGGGGGATGTCATGGCCTCTGACTCGCGAAGACGGGTTTTTGAAAGTTAGGTTATCGATTTTGCGCGAAAATAGGTTTCAAACGTGAACAACGACTATCGAACACTGGACATCGAATAAGGAGGTCGTTTCGCTCCACCTGTTGAATGTTAAAATGACGATTTTCCTTATTCACCATTCGATGTTGACCGTTCGATGTTCGACGTTCATCTGTTCGGATGACCTCGGGTCCGGTCTAAGACTCCGGTAGGGGCGAAAGATTTTTCGCCCCTCCGAAACAGTCAGCCGTTCTGCGCACCCGCCAATCCGGCGCATTATCTTATATACTATGGCAGCCCTGATGTAAAATCGATGAAATCCCTTGACCGATCCAACTGACCCAACTGACCAAACCGACCTAACTGACCCAACCGACCTAACTGACTAAAAGGGTCCGGGTGTTTACTGCACCGCGGGTTTGGATTTTTTCCGGGCCAGGTTTTCCTGACCGACCCGGGCGTTATACGCCTCCACGTCACTGAAAAATTCTTTGCGCTGGCGATCGTGCTCCTGCAGCTTGGTGTTCAACTTCCGGACGCTTTCGTTGTACTGGTCCGCATCGGTGCGGTTCTTGACGCTTTTTTTGATGTCGTTCAGGTGGGTGTTTTCCTGCATGAGCGTTTCGTACTCCGCGGCCAGTTCGGCCTTTCGTTGATCGAGCGACTTCAGCTGGCGGTCGAAATCGTTCGGCGCGGCCTCCCCGGCGGTTTCACCCGCGCTGGGTTCTTCCGGAACCGGCGCGGCCGCGGGGTCAATTTTGACCTGGGCGGCGGTCGCGGTGTCCAGCGGCTGGACCTCTTCGTAGCCCTTGACCTGTTTTCGCTGATCGGGAGGGACCTGGTTATAATCGTCCGTAAAATGAACGTTGCCCTGTTCGTCCAGGTATTTGTAGAATTCCGCCGAGGCCGCACTCGTGCACAGGAGACAGGCAAGCGTGAGGATGAGCTTAAGCCATGACATAAAAAATAACCTCCTTTCAGGAGCTTATCGGTTTAATATAAGGTTTTGGGTTAAGGATTGAATCGTGATGGTCGCACCGGTCGGCAGGCACCGGGATCCATGCCCGTGAATATCCTATAATTTAGCATATCGGCGTCTGTTTTGCAAATATTCCCGGGGGTATGGCGCCGGTTGTGCCAGCCGTTGCCCCTGACCGCCGGAGGAGATGCCAAAACCTTTTTCAGCCACGCCGGCCGGGGGGCTGAAACAGGCGGGAAATGTATTGCCTGACAGGGCATTCTTGACCGGCAGGCGCCTATTCTTTTTTCATGCGCCCTGTGCTATTCTGAAAAACCGGGCGAACGCCGGCCCTGGCCGTCGGCGGTTATGCGCCCGGCGGTCTTGAAACGCGGCCGGAACGGACCACCATTATCTATTGAAGCCACTGGGATGTTATCTGAAAAAGAAAAGCTGGAAACTCTGAGTCGACTGGTCATTCAGTTAAACCGGGTCAGCGATCTCGACATCCTCATGGAGCATATCCTCACCCAGGCGCGTCGCTTCGTGAACGCGGATGCCGGATCGATCTACATCGCCGAGGATCGGATCCTGCGGTTTACCTATACCCAGAACGATACGCTACAGAAACGGTTGTCGCCAGGCGAAAAACTGATCTATTCGACTTTTTCCCTGCCGATCGACGAACAGAGCATCGCCGGGTATGTCGCGGCCACGGGCCGGCCACTGAACATCGCCAATGTTTACGAGATCGAAGCGACCGCGCCCTACAACTTCAGCAAGGAGTTCGACCAGGCCTCGCGCTATGCCACCTGCAGCGCCCTGACGATTCCCCTGAAATCCGCCAACGGGTCCATTCTCGGAATCCTGCAGATCATCAATGCCCAGCAGGAAGATAAGACCGTCCTCCGGTTCTCCGAAGAAGACGAACACGTGATGCTCCAGTTTGCCAGTATTGCCGCGGTGGCACTGGAACGGGCCCAGATGACGCGCGCCATTATCCTGAGAATGATCCGCATGGCCGAGCTGCGCGACCCGAAGGAAACCGGGGCGCATGTCAATCGCGTCGGCGGCATCGCGGTTGAGATTTACGATAAATGGGCCCTCCGGCACCATTGTCCGCAGTGCGAGATCGACAAGAATCGCGACCTGCTGCGGATGGCGGCCATGCTGCATGATGTCGGCAAGGTGGCCATATCGGACCTGATTCTCCAGAAACCCGGGCGCTTCAACAGCGATGAATACCGGTTGATGAAACAGCACACGGTGCTGGGCGCGCAATTGTTCCAGGGGCGGCAATCAGACTTCGACGACGCCGCCGCCCAGGTCGCCCTGACCCACCATGAAAAGTGGGACGGGTCGGGATATCCGGGCCACGTGGATCCGGCGAGCGGCCTGGCGCTGCCCGGCCATACCGGTCCCGACGGCGGGCCGCGAGGCAGGAAAGGCACCGAAATACCCATTTTCGGTCGGATCGTGGCCCTGGCCGATGTTTACGATGCCCTGTCATCGAACCGGATTTACAAGCGCGCCTGGAAGGAATCCGAGGTGCTGGACAGTCTAAGAGAAAACTCCGGGTCTCATTTCGACCCGGAACTCGTCGACATATTTTTTTCGAGCCTCGATGTCATCCGTTCGATACGGCACCGTTACCGGGAAGCGGCTCGATGACGCCCGCTGCTCGGCGGTGAGCCGGGGGGTGACATCAGAGCCGGCCCGGTGCCATATTGCGGATGGCGCGGCGCCGTGATATCAACCGCGGTTACTGAAACGCTGGCCGCGTTCACCCTGTTTGGTAACTGTTGTATACGCCAAACAATATTCGGCCGTTTAGATAATTAATGCGTGACAAGGCTGTGCGGCAAACCTTTGCCGCAAGGGTTTCATGCCAGGGGCCGGGATCCGAGTCGGCCGCTGATCAAACACCGGCCGGGCAACCTCCTAACGGAAAGCGGCTTTCCATGAAAATCGGCAGATCGAAATTCTTCATCCAGCTGGTCGTCGGACTGCTGTTCGTATGGGCCTGTGCCCCGCGACCGGTTGTGGTCACACCCCCGAAACCCGCGGCGGTGTACCCCGGACAAAATACGGTCATGGAAGCCGACGGGCTGCTCGGCGCTAAAAACTACGAGAAAGCCATCGAGTTCTACCGGCGCTATCTGGAGCAGTATCCGGACGGCCCGGCCGCAGCGACGGTGTTGCTTCAAATCGGCACCGCCCAGACGGCGCTTGGAAAACACGATGCCGCGCGGGACTCTTTCAACCGGCTCCTGGCCGATTATCCGCGCAATGAACTGGCGGGCTACGCCAAGGTCGGCATTCTGGCCTCTTACTACGACCAGGGCCTGTATGACGCCGCCGTCCGGTTGGGCACAACGATGCTCGACGAGCCCCTGGCCCAGGGCCCGAAGGCGCGCACGAACGAAATCATGGGCGACACCTTTGTGGCGCTCAAGTCTCCCGCGGACGCCGTTTATTTTTATGCCATGGCCACCCGCCTGGCCGAGGCGCCGCAGGCGGCCCTGATTTTAGAAAAGCTCAAGAGCGCCGTCGCCCAGTTGAAAGCCAGTGACATACGCGCCTTGCTGGGGCACGTGCCGGACGATGGGTTGCGCGGCTATCTGATGTATCAGCTCGGCGTTGCCCTGGCGGCCGAAAGCAACTACGACGAGGCGGCCCGGGCGCTCACAGATTTTCTGGCGGCCTATCCGGCCAGTGAATACAGCCCGCAGGCCCGCCGATTGCTGGATGAACTCTCCGGGCGGGCGGTCTACAGCCGGACCACGATCGGCTGCCTGCTGCCGCTCAGCGGCCGTTACCAGGCTTATGGCGAGCGGGCGTTCAAGGGCGTCCAGATGGCATTGGACCGGTTCAACCGGCTGTCCTTCGGCGGTCCGCCCGTGCAGGTGATCGTCAAGGACAGCGGCTCGGATCCGGGCATGTTGACCGCGGCCATCGCGGAACTCGTCCAGGCGCGCGTCGCCGCCATCATCGGACCGCTGGTCGATGCCGAAATTGCGGCCGAGATCGCGCAGAAAAACGGTATTCCCATCATCACCTTCACCCAGAAAGAAAATATCACGGAGATCGGCGATTGGGTTTTCCGTAATTTCATGACGCCCCAGATGCAGGTCAAACGGATTGTCGACTATGCCGTGAAGACGCTCGGGGTGCGCAATTTCGTCATTCTCCATCCCGACGAAAAATACGGCATCACCTTCATGAACCTTTTTTGGGACGAAGTCATCCTGAACGGCGGGCGCGTGGTGGGCGTCGAGTCCTACGACCCGAACCAGACCGACTTCGCGGAGCCGATCAAAAAGCTCGTGGGTCAACATTACGACACGCCCCGGGATTTGAAGGAGGTGGTTCGCCCGCCGCAGGAGTCCCAACCGGCGGCAGACGCGGAGGCCGGGCAACATCGCGGCGACCGGGGCCGCAGAGAGGACCCGGGGCCCCCGGCGATCGTCGACTTCGAGGCGATCTTTATTCCCGACGCCCCGGCCAAGGCCGGCCTGATCGTCCCCCAACTGGCCTATTACGATATCGACAACGTGTATTTACTGGGAACGAACCTGTGGCATTCGCCCAAAATGATTGAAATGGCCAAAGATTACGTTCAGGGGGCCATCATGGCCGACGGTTTTTTCCCCGAGAGTCAGAACGGGCGGGTTCGGGAGTTTGTCGAGCAGTTCGAGGACGCCTACGGCGAGACGCCGGGCGTCATCGAAGCCACGGCCTACGATACCGCCCTGATGCTGTTTCAGATCTGTCAAAATCCGGACGTTCAATCCCGAACCAACGTGAAGGAGGCGCTGTTGAGATTGCGGGACTTTCCCGGGGTCACCGGCCTGACCTCCTTCGACGGCAGTCGCGAGGCCGCCAAGCAGTTGACGATCCTCAGAATAGAAGGCGAGGGCTTCGTCGAGCTGAAATAGCGGCTCGCCGGCATCCGGGCCCATTCAGCGATCGTTTCGCAGCGATCCTTGTCCGGTGGCCTCCAGCACGGTGCGCCAGAGCTTGCCGCACGCGGTCACATGTTTGCGCTTGCCCGCCGAGAGGCTCATCGGCACGTGCACGAAAAAATTGTTCCAGTGGCTGACCAGCATCCTCGTTTTTCCCGCCATGCCGGCGTGGACGGCATCCCGGCCCAGAAAACCGCAGAAGACGCTGTCGTTGGCATTGGCCGGCAGGCTGCGGATCATGTAGCTGGGATCGATGTATTTAAGGGAGATATCGATACCGCGCGTGGCAAAATAGGCCTTGATCCGGTCGCGCAGGAAAATGCCGATATCTTTCAGCTTCACATTGCCCGAGGCATCCTTTTCTTCTTCGGACCCCTCGAAGAGCTTCTGCCCGAACCCCTCGGCCACCACGGCGACGGCGTGGTTCCTGAGCAATAGTCGTTTTTCCAGGCTTGGCAGAAAACCGTTTTCGCCGTCCAGGTCGACGTCGATTTCCGGAATCAGGACGAAATTGACATCCTGCTGCGCGATGGCGGCCGTGGCCGCGATGAACCCGGAGTGGCGGCCCATCAGCTTGATCAGCCCGATGCCTTTCGGGTAGCCCTTGGCTTCGTTGTGGGCCCCCTGAATGGCCCGCGTGGCGACGTCGACGGCCGTGTCGAAGCCGAATGACCGCGACACCATGACGATGTCGTTGTCGATGGTCTTGGGAATTCCAATCACGCTGATTTTCAGATGGCGTTCATCGATGGCGTCGGCCAGGGCCGATGCGGCTCTTAGGGTCCCATCGCCGCCAATCATAAACAGGATGCCGACGTTCATCCGCTCCAGGCTGTCCACGATTTCGTCGACCGATTGGGGGCCGCGCGACGACCCCAGGATCGAACCGCCGGTGTCCAGGATGTTGGCGACGCCCTCCGGGTTCAGGGCGATGACATCGTGACCGTATTTCGGGATGAACCCCTGGAGGCCGTACCGGATGCCGACGATATTGCGGACGCCGTACCCGTAGTAGAGCTGCAGGACAATCGAGCGGATGATGTCGTTCAAACCGGGGCACATGCCGCCGCAGGTCACCATCGCGCACTTGAGCTTGCTCGAATCGAAGTAGATTTTTTCCCGGGGACCGGCCAGCTCGAAGGACGGGGGATCGATCCCGGCTTCGATCAACTGCTTTATTTTGTCGATGTCGATGTCCAGTGACACCCGGTCGCTGTCGGCGACAAAACTGTTGCAGCGCGAGTCATCGAGCGGCGGTTTGATCGGTGAGGATATTTTAGCGGGTCCCAGGGTGGGGATAGCGGTGTCGATGATGTCGAACTCTTCCATAAATTGGCCTCGGCATAATGGATTTTCAACGTGTGATTATAGCGCTCATGCGGTGAATTGACAAACAGTTGCTTGAAATGGACTTTAAGATGGGGTAAGGCGCCGCCTCTGCGAATCAGGACGGCTGTCGTATAGTCGATCGGGGGCCGCATGTCAACCCGCCCGGGCGTTTGAGGCGCCGGTGGCGGCCTCAAAATAGGGTTGACAAGGCGTTTAAACATCTCTATAGTACTGCCTTTATTGAGATGGAGCATCTAAATCGGGCAGGGGGGTTCTCCTGTCCATTTTATTGGTGGCATTGCCACATTTTCTTATAAAGGGGGGTGATTCCAGTGATTTGTACAACCGTTAGAGAAGGCAAGGAGTGCCCTTTCATGACTGCCAAGGGCTGTTCTTACACCGGCGGATTCTGCCATGAGATCGTCGAGAAATGCAACGGCTGCACCCGTACGGTAGAGGTTCAGTCCGGATGGTATTGCGCCGCCTGCCCCGATCCGTCGCTCAAGTGGAAGATCGGCAACTGCAATATGGCCACGCACGTCAGTTCCACCGTCGTGCAGGCGAATGCCAAGATCAATCCGCTCAAGGCCTCTAAACGTCAGAACAAGAAAAAATAAGGGTCCCGGTCGCGTGACAAACCCCGCTCACCATCTGGGCGGGGTTTTTTTATGGGCCGGCCGGCCAGGGGCGGCGGACAACGTCCCGGGCGCGCTGGTGGGCGCAACCGCTGCCCGCGGCCTTTTCGCTTGACATTCCGCCGGCCCGGGCAGTAGAAACGGGCACGCGACAAACCGTTACATCCCGGCACTGCGGGCACGCAGATTGGAAGATCATGAATCCCATCGCAGAAGAACTCAACCAACGCCTCGATAGCGGCAACCCCCACCTGACGGAGATGATGTCCCGGATCGGCCGCCAGCTCTTTTTCCCCAAAGGGATCCTGGTTCAAAGCGCGGAGGCCAAGGAAAAGGCTCACCGCTTCAATGCCACGGCCGGCATCGCCATGGAGCAAGGCGAGACGATGCGACTGGACTCGGTCATGCGGATGATCAACGATCTGCGTCCCGACGAAGCGCTCACCTACGCGCCGTCCTTCGGTCTGCCCGATTTGCGGCGGCTGTGGCAGGGGCAACTGTTCGATAAAAACCCTTCGCTCGCGGGGCGCCCGATCAGTCTTCCGGTGGTTTCCTGCGGCATCACCCACGGCATCAGCGTCTTCGCCGATCTGTGGGTCGATCCGGGGGATGTGGTGTTGTTGCCGGAGCCGATGTGGGGCAATTACAACATGATTTTCCAGGTCCGGAAAGATGCCGCGGTGGCGCATTATCCGATGTTCGCCGAGGACGGCGGGTTTCATCTCCAGGCTTTCGCCCAGCGGGTCGACACCGAGGCCCGGCAGCGCGGCAAGCTCATCGTCATGTTGAACTTTCCACACAATCCGTCGGGGTACACCATCAACCGCCGCGAAGGCGAGGCCATCGCCCGCACCCTCATAGAGGCGGCCGAAGCCGGGAGCCGCGTGATTGCCGTGACCGACGACTCCTATTTCGGTCTCTTTTATGAGCCGGACACCTTAAAGGAATCTCTTTTTTCGCTGCTGTGCGGCCAACATCCGCGCCTGCTGGCGGTCAAGCTCGATGGGTGCACCAAGGAAAATTTCGTCTGGGGGCTGCGGGTCGGCTTCATGACCTACGGCGCGCACCTCGACGGCGATCCGGGGCCGGTCTACGATGCGCTGGAACGCAAGACGGCCGGATGTGTGCGCGGAACCATCTCAAATGCATCCCACCTGAGTCAGTCGATTGTCCTCAAGTCGATGCAAAGCGAAACATTTGCGGCCGAGAAAGCCGCCAAGTTCGAGATTTTGAAAAGACGGGCTCTGCGGGTCAAGACGGTGCTGGCCGATCCGAAGTTCGGCGATGCCTGGGAAGCGTATCCCTTTAATTCGGGCTACTTCATGTGCCTCAAGCTGAAAACCGTGGCGGCCGAGAAATTGCGCCGGCATCTTCTGGACACTTACGGGGTGGGGCTGATCGCCATCGGCGACAAAAACCTGCGCGTGGCTTTCTCGTGCATCGAGGAGCAGGACCTCGCCGAATTGTTTGACATCATTCTTCAGGGCGTCACCGATTTGAGTGCATCAAAGGAGTAGTCAGGTTACCTCATGACGTTGTCCGCACACCCCACCTCACGGTTCAAGAGGTTGGCCAACAAGGGGCGGTCGTTTAACTTTGCCGATGCCGGCCGATGGACCTTCCGGTTTGTCATGATCGGCATCGTGGCTGGTCTGGGGTCGATCGTCTTCCACTACCTGACCCAGCTCGGCCTGCATTTTTTTCTCGATTTCATGGCCGGTTATCGGCCGCCGACACCGGCCGGTGAGCACCACCTGCTCACACCCACAACCACGCCCTTCAACCGCTGGATGCTGCTGTTTCTGCCGGCCATGGGCGGTGTCCTGAGCGGGTGGCTCGTCTACACCTTCGCCCCCGAGGCGGAAGGGCATGGGACCGATGCGGCTATAAAAGCCTACCACAACGATGGTGGTTTTATCCGCGGTCGGGTCCCCATTGTCAAGACGATTGCCTCGGCCCTGACCTTGACCTCCGGTGGTTCCGGCGGCAGAGAGGGGCCAATTGCACAGATCGGCGCCGGGTTCGGGTCTTTTCTGGCCACCAAATTCAAACTGACCGACCGCGAGCGGCGGATCATGATGGCGGCCGGCGTCGGCGCCGGAGTGGGCAGTATCTTCAGGGCCCCGCTGGCCGGAGCGTTGTTCGCTTCCGAGGTCCTGTACCGCGATCCGGAGTTCGAATCCGAAGTCATCATTCCGGCCGGCGTCTCATCGGTGGTCGCCTACTGCCTGTATTGCCTCGTTTTCGGTTGGGGCTCGCTGTTCCAGTCGCCGGACTTTCACTTCCGCAACCCGCTCGAACTGGGGCCCTACATCGTGCTGGCTTTCGTGCTGGTCGGCTTGGGCATTTTCTACGTCAAGACCTTCTACGGCACCGTTGCGCTGTTCAAGAAAATAAATATTCCCAACCACCTCAAACCGGCCCTCGGCGGCCTGATGACCGGAATCATCGGTTTCTTTCTACCGCAAACCTTGGCCTTCGGCTATGGTTTTGCACAAAAGGCACTCCAGGACCAACTGACCATCCCATTTCTGCTGTTCCTGGCGGTCGGAAAGGTGCTGACGACCTCCTTTTCGATCGGTTCAGGTGGCAGTGGCGGTGTTTTCGGCCCCTCGGTCGTGATTGGCGGGGCCATGGGTGGCGCGGTCGGAAAAGCTTTTCATTATTTGATGCCGACCGTGGTGACCGAGCCGGGTGCTTTCGTGGTGGTCGGCATGGCCGGTTTCTTCACGGCCGTCTCCAACACGCCGATTTCTACGATCATCTTCGTCAGTGAAATGACTAATTCCTATCACCTGCTGCTGCCGAGCTTAGCCGTCTGTTCGGTCTGCTACCTGGCCGCGCAGAAATGGACCATTTATTGCCGCCAGGTCAAAAGCAGGGTCGATTCACCGGCCCACGCCGGCGAGTTCTTCGTCGACATTCTCCAGGCGATCCGGGTCGGCGACCTGATGGAGTTGGTTAAAAAAGTCCGGCTGATTCCGCAGGACATGACCTTTTCGGATTTCAAGAATTACTTTTCCCGAAGTGACCAGCAGTATTTTCCGGTCATGGACCAGGACCAGCGGCTGGTCAGCATCTTTTCGATCAACGATGTCAGGGGGGTTTTATTTTCGCAGGAAATCGAGGAACTGGTGGTCATGAAGGACATCGGCACCTCCGAGATCATCGTGGCCACGCCGTCGGAAGACCTGAATTCCGTGCTGCAGAAGTTCACCGACAAGAACATCGACAGCCTGCCGGTGGTGCAGGACGATGATCACGGCCAGCTGATCGGCATGCTGGGAAGAAGAGAAGTGATTGCATTCTACAATCAGCAGGTCCAGGGAATCAAGCTCAACCACCGCCAGTCCGGCGATGCCGCCGGGGCAATCGAGTAGATAGGTCATAGGCCGAGGACCGATAACGCCGTCCACCACCTTGTTCATATAGGCTTTGAGATAAGGGTTTTGGCAAGGCTAAGGGAGGAGGCTGTATAGGTCATAGGCCGAGGACCGATAACGCCGTCCACCACCTTGTTCATATAGGCTTTGAGATAAGGGTTTTGGCAAGGCTAGAGGGAGGAGGCTGTATAGGTCATACGCCGACGACCGATAACGCTGTCCAAAACCCTTATCTCAAAGCCTATAGCTCACACTGATCAGAAACAAGCCTTGCGGGGGTGCCGTGGCCCCGGCGCGTTGGCGTTCCCGCGACTGCAGGATATCCTTGAAATCGGCTATGCCGATCTTTCCGGCACCGACCAGCACCAGGGTTCCGACGATATTGCGGACCATGAACCGCAGGAAACCGTCCGCTTCGATGTCGAAGGCCAGAAATCCAGTGTCGTCTTCCAAGCGCCACAAGGCCGTGAAGACCTGGCGGACCGAATGCGCGCGCGGGCTGCCGGCCCCTTCGAAAGCGGCAAAATCGTGGCGTCCGACAAGGATGGCGGCGGCGCGGCGCAGGGTCTCCAGGTCGAGTGGCCGCCGAATGTGCCAGGCATATTGACGGCCGACAGCCACCGCCAGGGGACGGTTTAAAATGCGGTAGCGGTAGGTCTTGCGTCTGACGTCAAAACGGGCATGGAAGTTCGGGCCGGCCGCTTGGCAGTCATGGATGACGATGGCCGCGGGCAGCAGGCTGTTGAGGGCTTTTTGCAGGACGGCGGGACCCAACCGCGTGCGGCACTTAAAGCCGGCCACCTGGCCCAGGGCGTGCACGCCGGCGTCGGTGCGCCCGGAGCCGATCACCGCTATCTTCTGTCCGGAAAGGGTCTCTAAGGCCTTTTCGATCTCGCCCTGCACGGTGCGGCACGCCTTCTGCCGCTGCCAGCCGTGAAAACCGGAGCCATCGTACTCAACGGTTATTTTGAAATTGACAAGCGGCATAGCGGTGTCCAGCCACGGCGATAACGGGCGGCGCTAAAAAATGAAGGCCAGCACGAGCGTGAGCGACGCCATCCCAAAAAGGGTCGATACCACGATGGCGGCCGAGGCCAGGCGCACGTCGCTGTTGAGTTGGGAGGACAGGATGAAGATGGCCGTTGACGTCGGCAAGGCGAAATACAGCATGCCCACCCGCAGCGGCAGGCCGGTCACCCCGAAAAGCCGCAGGGAAAAATACCCGGTTGCCGGCAGGGCCAGCAACTTGATCAGCGCCGCGAGCAGTGACGGCTTGGCGTAGGCCTTGAAGTTTGCAAAGGTCAGGTTCCCGCCGATGGAGAGCAAGGCGAGCGGCAGGGTCACCAGGCTCGCCAGGCGCAGCGCGTTGTCGACAAAAACCGGAAACCCTGGAAATATGCGCGCATACATCATACCGGTCAGGCAACCGATGATCAGGGGATTGGAAATGAGGGCCTTGACCAGCAGACGGTTGCGGTCGCGGGCGGCAACTGTTTTGCCGGAGTACCAGATCAGGGTCGCGACGGCCAGCAGGTTGATGATCGGAATCATGAACCCGATCAGGACGCCGAAAATACCGACGGCCTCCTCGCCCAACGCCGTGATGATGACGGCCATGCCGATGTAGGTGTTGAAACGGTAACAACTTTGCGAAAACGTTCCGGCCTGGTAATCGGTGATCTTGAAAATCCGGATGCCGAGCCAACCGAAGCCGTATGTGCACATGAGGGCGCACAGGCCGGCGGCGACAAGCGGCATGTTTATCGCCGGTTTTCCCGCTCCGCCGATCTTCCAGAACAGCATGAGCGGGAAAAAGACGAAATAGACCAGTCGGTCGGAGGTCGCCAGATACGCATCGGTGGTCAGATGAACGCGCTTTAAAAAAACGCCCAGGAAAACGAGCCCGAACACCGGCAGGATGCTTTCTAAGACGATCACGACTCAGATCCTGTCGCAGCGCACGTCGCCCAGAGCCTGGTCGATATCTTCATCGAATTCATCCACATAGGCCTGGAGCCGGTGGGTGGTATGGCACGACCTGCAATACAGAGACACTTTATCTCAGGTCTTCCGCAGCTCGAGCCGTTGCCCACACTGGCGGCAATAGACGGACAAGGAATTCATCTTTTTTCCGATCAGAAACCGGCGTTCAACGGCCGGCGGCAAAGTTTATTCGTAACCTTGAAAAAGGAAACCCGTAACGTGCCATCCGTAACCCCCGGTGGGCATCTCCACCCGGATGAGCGGTTGCGAAGGGCCACGACCGTTTAGCATATTAAGGGCCGTTTATAAAAGCCTTTTGTAACCGTTCAGAGTTATTTTTCCGACATCTTTTGCGGTCATGCGGAGCGGGAAAGGAGGCGATCAGATGAAAGAGACGGTCATCGTCGAAAAATTTTTAATGGGCGGCGTCGCCGCCGGCTTGAAAAAAAACGGCCGAAAAGACCTGGGCCTGATTTTTTCGACCGTGCCGGCGGCCGTGGCCGGCGTGTTTACGCGCAATCGGGTTCAGGCCGCACCGGTGGTGCTGGACCGCAACAGAATCAAAAGCGGCACGAGCCGGGCCATCATCGTCAACAGCGGCAACGCCAATTGCTGCACCGGTACAGAGGGGATGCAGACCGCGCTGGCCATGGCGCAGGTTGTCGCCCAAGGACTCGACCTGCCGGCCGAACAGGTGCTGGTCGCTTCCACCGGGGTCATCGGAGAGCCGCTGCCGCTGCCAAAAGTCGCCGCCGCCGTCCCGGGCCTTTTGGACGCCCTGAAACCCGAGGGGATCATGGCACTGGCCGAGTCGATGATGACCACCGATACGATGCCCAAAGTGGTGGCGGTGACAAGCCGGCTCGGTCCAAATGAGTTTCATCTCGCGGCGGTGGCCAAGGGCGCCGGGATGATCCGGCCCGACATGGCCACCATGCTCTGTTTTGTCTTCAGCGATATCGCGCTGCCGGCCGCGGCCATGCAGCCGATGCTGCAGACCGCCGTCGACCGGTCTTTCAATCGCATCACCGTTGACGGAGACATGAGCACCAACGACACGGTGCTCTTCTTGGCCAATGGCGCCTCCGGCGCGACGGCCGCTACCAGCGCGGCGCGGCAGGCGGTGCAGGAGATCCTGGATGATGTCCTGATCGAATTGGCCCGGCTGTGCGTCAAGGACGGCGAGGGGGCTACCAAACTGGTCGAGATCCGGGTGAGCGGGGCGGCCGATGATGCGCAGGCCCGCGTGGTGGCCGACACTGTCGCTAATTCGAGTCTGGTGAAAACCGCATTTTTCGGGCAGGATGCCAATTGGGGCCGCATCCTGGCGGCGGTCGGGCGGGCGGATGTTTCCGTTGATCCGGAGCGGGTGGACATCTCTTTTGACACCGTGATGATGGTTCAAAACGGCCTCGGCCGGGGCAAAGCGGTCGAAGTCGAGGCCACGGCCGTCTTGAAAAAACCGGAGTTCGTCATCACCATCGACTTGAAAATGGCCGCCGGAAGGGCCTCGGTTCTGACCTGCGACCTCTCCATCGACTATGTCAAAATTAACGCCGATTATCGGAGCTGATCTGCTTTCGCCGTCTGTTGCCGGCGGTTAAAACGCGTCTTTTCAGGTTGATGACTCACGATGACTCCCATGCGCTTGCAGAAATATCTTTCGGCCGCCGGCTTCTGTTCCCGCCGCCGGGGTGAAGAACTGATCCGCCAGGGCCGCGTGAGCGTCAACGGCGAGACCGTTGTTCAACTGGGGACCCGAATCGAGCCGGCCGCGGACCGCATCGCCGTGGACGGCAGCCCGGTTTTCTGGCGGCCGGATGCGATTTATATCGCCCTGAACAAGCCCGAAGGCTACGTGACCAGTTGTGACCATCCCGGGGAGAAAACCGTGGTCGATCTGGTGGCCGTCAATCAGCGCGTGTACCCGGTGGGCCGGTTGGACAAGGATTCCAGCGGCCTGATATTGCTCACCAATGACGGCCGCCTGCATCACCGGCTGAGCCACCCGTCTTTCGATCATGAAAAAGAGTACGAGGTGAGCGTTGCCCGGCCGATTGCGGCAGAGGCCCTCAACCGGCTGGCGGCCGGGCTGCCGCTGATGGGCAGGCGCACCCGGCCGGCAGCGGTGCAAAAGCTGTCCGATCGGCGCTTCAGAATCACCCTCAAGGAGGGCCGCAACCGGCAGATTCGCCGGATGGTCGGGAAGGTGGGCCACCGGGTCGTCACGCTAAAGCGCATCCGGGTGGCCTGCGTCCGCTTGGGCGCGCTGGAAAAGGGCCGCTGGCGCTACCTCGGCCAGAGTGAAATCAAGGGCCTCGCGGAACTGACGAAAGAAAATGGATCGCCGGCCGGAGTGCCGGATGCCGGTCCCGGCCGCAAGAGGTCAACGACCCTCGGCTAACGCTGACGGCTTGGGGGTCAAGGATTCGAGGGTTCGAGGGGCCAAGCAAAAAGGACCATTCAAGCCTTTACTGGCATCCTTGGCCCCTGGACCCCTTGAACCCTTGGGGCAACATCACTTTATCGACCTGAAGTTTTCGCTTAAAGGCGAGGGCTGTTCTCCCATTTTCCGCGTGGGACAATAAAAAAAGGGCCAGTGCGCCAGCGCCCCGCCCCCTCCGTACCCGCCTGCCGGTTATTCCCCGGCCCTATTCGATGTAAAGTTTCTGACCCGGAAAAATGACGCTGGCGCTGGAGAGCTGATTGATGTCCAGCAGGCGGTTCAGGTTCATTTTGTGCTGGGCGGCGATGGCGCCGGGACTGTCTCCCGCCCGCACGCTGTAAACCTGGAAACTGCCGGAGGAAGATGCCTCGCTGCGGCCGTTGCCAGGGATCTTGAGGACCTGGCCGGTATAGAGGGTGGTGGAACTCAGGTTGTTGATTTGCTGAATTTTTCCGGTAGTCGTTCCGTGGCGTTGCGCGATCTTCCAAAGGTTGTCGCCGCGGACCACCTTGTGGGTCGCGGCCGTTGACACGCCGGCGCTCGATGAGCGCACAGCCTGATATTTAGCGCCGGCGGTGGGAATTTTCAGCAGCCGTCCGGCGACAATGTAATTCGATCGCCGCATGTTGTTGGCCCGCATGATGCTGCTGACGTTGACATGGTATTTGCGGGCGATGGTCGACAGGGTTTCGCCGTGGCGAACGCGGTGGTAGACGACGGCGCGGGTCGGCGGCTTGGATTCGGGGATGCTGTCCAGTTTGGCCATCAGGTCCCCGCCGGATCCGGCCGGCACCTTGAGGAGGTATTTATCGGGGGGCGCGATCTGGTGGCGCAGTTCGGGGTTCAAGGCCGACATGTCCGCTACCGAGACGCCGATACTCTGGGCCACGTGCTTCAGATGGACCTGCCGGGTGATTTCGACGGTTTCGTATTCCGTGGGCTCGTCGGGGGTTATATCGCCCATGCCGTAGCGGTCCCGGTTTTCGATGATGTAAAGGGTGGCCAAAAATCGCGGCACATAACGGGCCGTTTCATAGGGCAGGCGTTCGTACAGGTCCCAGAAGTTGTCCAGATAGTTGACATTCTGCTCTCTGATCACGCGCAGTACCCGGCCTTCGCCGCAGTTGTAGGCCGCCAGCACGGTCGTCCAGTCACCGAATATCTGGTGCAGTTCCTTGAGGTAGCCGATCGCGCCGGCGGTCGCTTTGTCGGGATCCAATCGTGCATCGATGTATTTGTCCCGGCTGAGCCCGAACTTGTATCCGGTCGAGGGAATGAACTGCCACAGGCCGAGCGCGCGGGCCTTGGACAGGGCATTGACCTTGTAGCCGCTTTCGATCAGCGGCAGCCAGGACAGTTCGGCCGGCAGGCCGGCCTCGTGCAGGGAGGCGAGGATCATGGGGCGATAGCGACCGGAACGCTTATAGGATTCGATGAAGAAGGTGCGTTCCGAGCCGGTCGTGAACCGATCGATTTCGGCCTGGACGTGACTGTTGATCACCACCGGTATTTCATTGTGATTGCCATTGACGACGATGTTGCGGGAGGCATAGATTTCCAGGATGCGCTTGGAAATCAGGAACCGCAGGTCTTCCTTCTGCTGGATGAGCTTGGGCTGGTCGGAGGTGTCGACATCGAGGATCATCGCGTAGGCCTGATCCAGCGCTTCCAGGGCGTTATCGAGTTCACCCTTTTGCCAGAACTGCTGCGAGACCTCACAATAGGAAAGGGCTTCGTCCAGTATTTTTTGCACCGCTTTTTCGGCGGCCGTCATTTCCGGGGCATCCGGATTTTCGGCATCCTCGAGGGTCGCGTCCTTGTCGGTCGATTCTTCAAGGGTCGCCACACCGCTCTCACCGGCGCCGTCCTTCGAAAGACCCGGCGGCCGCTGGCCGGATTTTGCCAACAGGCCGGGGCGTTCGGCGGCCATTTCTTCGCCGGCCGGCTGCCGGGTGGTATCGGACGCCGCCGGGGCGATGGAACGCGCCTTGGAGCCGGATGTTGCACAACCAATTAATATTAAGGAAAAAAAAGCGACGGCAGCGACGAGGTACAACGAAACTGTTTTTTTTATCATGGCCCGATTTCTTTTGTGTGGAGGAACCGCAGCGGTGAGATTAACACAATGCGCGCCACCGACTCCCCCCATGGCGCGCATTGACCCAGATGCCCAAGATAAAAAATCATACCATATTATGGGCGCGGATGAAACATCATTTTCATCGTCAATTTTATGGTCCGGCCCGCGCCCGCCGGTTTTACCGCGGCAGGGGCTCTTGAATGACACGGCCGCAAGTTCTGGCGGCGATGCTTGCCAGCCGGCCGTTATGCTCCGGCGGCCTGCGGCCGGAGGCGCTTCCGAAGCGCGCCGCGCGACCGGGCCCACGGCGGAACTTGCCGGCCACGCACGCCAAAATTTTCTTGACAACGCCTCGATCTATTAATATAAAGAAAAATTTTTCGAAAAAAGGCATCGATGGCGCCGCCGCCATCGACCGATCTGTTGGCCGGCCGGGCAGATGCCGGTGAGCTTCCGGCCTCAAGGGGGTATGGCCAGCGGTCATTGCCATACGGCGCAGTTTGATTTAAAGCAGAGATAATTGCCGGAATAATAAGGAAAATTTCTCCTAAATCGGCTGACCGGCCTTTTTTCGATGGATAAGCTCGTTTTTTTCGGTTGATCTTTACAAAGAATACGTTTAAAAGGGGAAGTTATTTATATTTTGGGCAAACGTTCCTATTTTTTGACGGGTCATTTCCGTATCGCCGTTGTTTTGATTACCGAGCCAGAGTAGCTCAGTTGGTAGAGCAGCTGATTTGTAATCAGCGGGTCGCGGGTTCGACTCCTGTCTCTGGCTCCAGTCATCATCGAGGTGGGGTTCCCGAGCGGCCAAAGGGAACAGACTGTAAATCTGTCGGCGAAGCCTTCGGAGGTTCGAATCCTCCCCCCACCACCAACCTCAATGCAAGTTGGATGTAGGAGATTTCGATTTCAGGATCGAAGTCGTTAACGAACTACACGGCTTCCCGCATCGGTGGCACGCGGTCACGCGCAAAATAAAGAGACGGAGCAGGTTTTCATCTCTGGGGTGTGTTGGGGCTATAGATTTTACGGTGATGGGTATTTTGGGCGGGCGTAGCTCAGTTGGTAGAGCTTCAGCCTTCCAAGCTGAATGTCGCGAGTTCGAATCTCGTCGCCCGCTCCACCCCGACAAACAGGCAAACGAAGAGAACTGCCACCAGCGAAGAGTGATACGGCCGGCACTTCGGGCCCACGTAGCTCAGTAGGTAGAGCGCTTCCTTGGTAAGGAAGAGGTTCACCGGTTCGATTCCGGTCGTGGGCTCCATCAACCTTTTCTCTTTAAGGGGCCAAAGGCCTGACGCCTTCGCTGACGAGATGAGACGATGGTGCCAATCCAGAACGTTTTGAATGCCAAAACCAGGGGAGGACTGAGAGATGGCGAAGAAGAAGTTTGAGCGAACCAAGCCGCACGTGAATGTGGGCACGATCGGCCACATCGATCACGGCAAGACGACCTTGACCGCGGCGATCACCAAGCATATGGGCTTGAAGGGGATGGCGCAGTACGTGCCCTTTGACCAGATCGACAAGGCGCCCGAGGAGAAGGAGCGCGGGATCACGATCGCCACGGCGCACGTGGAGTACGAGACGGCCAACCGTCACTATGCGCACGTGGACTGCCCGGGGCATGCGGACTACATCAAGAACATGATCACCGGGGCGGCGCAGATGGACGGGGCGATTTTGGTGGTGGGGGCCGACGACGGGCCGATGCCCCAGACGCGCGAGCACATACTGCTGGCGCGCCAGGTGGGGGTGCCGCGGATCGTGGTCTTTTTGAACAAGTGCGACATGGTCGATGACGAGGAGCTGATCGAGCTGGTGGAACTCGAACTGCGGGAGCTGTTGGACAAGTACGAGTTTCCGGGCGACGACACGCCGATCATCCGCGGCTCGGCGCTGAAGGCGCTGGAGAGCGACGATCCGGACGGGGCCGAGGCCAAGTGCGTATTTGAGCTGATGGATGCGATCGATGCGTTTATTCCCGAGCCGGTGCGCGACGTGGAGAAGCCGTTTTTGATGCCGATCGAGGATGTGTTCAGCATTTCGGGTCGCGGCACGGTGGTCACGGGCCGGGTGGAGCGCGGGATCGTGAAGGTGGGCGAGGACGTTGAGATCGTGGGGATTAGGCCGACGTTCAAGACGGTGTGCACGGGGGTGGAGATGTTCCGCAAGCTGCTCGACGAGGGGCGGGCGGGCGACAACATCGGGGTGCTGCTGCGCGGGACCAAGCGCGACGAGGTGGAGCGCGGGCAGGTGGTGGCCAAGCCGGGTTCGATCACGCCGCACACCAAGTTCAAGGCCGAGGTGTACATTCTGAGCAAGGAGGAGGGTGGGCGCCACACGCCGTTTTTCAACGGGTACCGGCCGCAGTTTTATTTTCGGACCACGGACGTGACGGGGATATTGACGTTGCCCGAGGGCGTGGAGATGGTGATGCCCGGGGACAATGTGACGATCGAGGCGGAGCTGATCACCCCGATTGCCATGGAGAAAGAGGTGCGCTTTGCGATCCGTGAAGGTGGCCGGACCGTGGGAGCGGGCGTGGTGAGCGACATCATCGAATAGCGGCAAGGAGTCAACCGGTGAGAATTATCGTAACCCTGGCGTGCGGTGAGTGCAAACGCAGAAATTACACGACAACCAAAAACAAACGGACGACGCCGGACAAACTGGAGTTCAGCAAGTACTGCCGTTTCTGTCGCAAGCACACCGCGCACAGGGAAACCAAATAAAATGGGTGTCGATGGCCCGGGACACACTGGGTCCCGGCCGATAAGGTGGTCATGCAGGCCAGTAGCTCTAATGGTAGAGCATCGGACTCCAAATCCGGGTGTTGGGGGTTCGAATCCCTCCTGGCCTGCCACCTTAAACTTGAACCCGGCTTGAGACCCGAGCGCCGCGGGGAGGATTTGTCCGCCGGAGTCTTGGTTTCGGGCTTTCATCATTTCAGGAGCAACGTTGGGACGTCTACTGCGCAAAAAACCCATCAAGAAGAAAAGAAAGCAGGATGGCACTTTGGAGGACGATGCCGTAATGAGCACCGGCGCGGTTTCCAGGACGGTCGGGGACGCATCCCAGGTCGAAAAAAAACCAAAGAGTCTCGAGACCCGAAAGTTTCCGGTTGCCGCCCGGCCGGCACCAACCAAAATCAAAGACAATTTCATAACCAAGTCGCTGCAGTTTCTCAGAGAAGTCAAAATGGAGCTGAAGAAGGTCACCTGGCCTTCGCGCAAGCAGACCATCGGCTCCACGGTTGTTGTCCTGGTCCTGGTGACGATCATTGCATTCTTTCTCGGAGCGGTCGATATCGGTTTGTCGAGTCTGGTGAAACTCGTGCTGCAATAAGACCAGGAGATGGAAAGTGACCGACAAGAAAAAATGGTACATCGTCCACGTGTACTCGGGGTTTGAAAACAAGGTCAAAACCGCTCTGGAAGAGCGGATAACGACCTCGGGACAACAGGAGATGTTCGGTGAGGTTTTGGTTCCGACCGAAGAGGTCGTCGAACTGGTGAAAGGCAAGCGCAAGACCTCCTCGCGCAAATTTTATCCCGGCTACATTCTGGTGCGCATGGAACTGACCGAAGATACGTGGCATATCGTGAACAGCACCGCCAAGGTGACCGGCTTTCTCGGCGGCCGTTCGCAACCGACGCCGCTGACCGATGAAGAAGCCGATCAGATCCTGAACCGCATGGAGGCCGGAAAATTAAAGCCGCAGCCGAAATATTTTTTCGAAACCGGCGATGAAATCCGGGTTATCGACGGGCCTTTCACCAACTTCAACGGCACGGTCGAGGACGTCAATCCCGAAAAGGGCAAGATCAAGGTCCTGGTGAGCATCTTCGGGCGCGCGACACCGGTCGAACTGGATTTCGTGCAGGTCAGCAAAGTCTGATTCGCGGATTCCGGGTGCCGGCCCGATGCCGCCATGAACCGGTTTGCGGGCGGAGGTCATTTCGATTGCACCGCGGCAGCCTTTTTTGCGGGTTGCGGTGCGACAACACAGCGAGGGTGAGGAGCGAGAATTTCACATGGCTAAAAAAGTAATGGCAATGATCAAGCTACAGGTAGAAGCGGGCAAGGCCAATCCGTCGCCGCCGATCGGGCCGGCGCTGGGTCAGCACGGCGTCAACATCATGGACTTTTGCAAGTCATTCAATGCGCGCACGGCCGATGACGCCGGAACGATCACGCCGGTGGTCATCACCGTCTATCAGGATCGCTCCTTTACCTTTATCACCAAGACGCCGCCGGCAGCGGTCCTGCTGAAAAAAGCCGCCCAGATCGCCAAAGGCGCCGGCGATCCCAAGCGCGACCGCGTCGGCAAGGTGACGCGCTCCCAGGTCGAAGAGATCGCCAAACAGAAAATGGTCGATCTGAATGCCAATGATCTGGAAGGCGCCTGCAAGATCATCGAGGGAACGGCCCGCAGCATGGGTATCGAGGTTGCGTGACCCCTGTTGAGGATGAAAACCGCCGCCGGTTTTTTCGGACAGGCGTTTGATTCGATCTATTCAATTTGTCGACAAGGTGGGTAAAAAAATGCCGAAGCGTGGGAAGAAATACCTGGAAGCCAAAAAGAAAGCCGTTGCTACCCAGAAAACGGATTTTTCCGAGGTCGTCAAGACCTCCATCGAATCGTCCTTTGCCAAATTCGACGAAACCATCGATGTCAGCGTCAAGCTGGGGGTTGACCCGCGGCATGCCGACCAGATGGTGCGGGGCTCGGTGGTGCTGCCGAACGGTATCGGCAAAGAGGTCAAGGTGCTCGTCTTTGCCAAGGGCGAGAAGGAGAAGGAGGCGCTGGATGCCGGGGCCGATTTTGCCGGCAATGACGAGATCATCGAAAAAATCAAAGGTGGCTGGCTCGATTTCGACAAGGCCGTGGCCACGCCCGACATGATGGGATCGGTCGGTAAAATCGGGAAGATCCTCGGCCCGCGTGGCCTGATGCCCAACGCCAAGACCGGCACGGTGACCTTCGATGTGGCCCGCGCCGTTCAGGAACTCAAGGCCGGAAAGATAGAATTCAGGGTCGAAAAGGCCGGTATCGTGCACGTGCCCATGGGCAAGGTGTCTTTCGGGGTCGAAAAGATCGTCGAGAACCTGACCGCCTTCCTCGAGACCATCGTGCGTCTCAAACCGGCTTCCAGCAAGGGAACCTACCTGAAGGGGGTTGCGATCTCCACGACCATGGGCCCCGGCATCAGGATCGATACGGCCATGGTGAAAGACCTGGTGAAATAGTGTAACGGAGAAAAACGGCCGGCTTGCTTCGATGCGACTGTTGTCAGGGACGCGCGGAAAGGTCACCGACCCTTTTGTCAGTTCATTAATCCTGGTAAAATTTACATCCCTATAACGACTATCTGTCAAAGACCGTAGGTACACCGTTTGAAACCAGTTGGTTTAATCGGCGTTTGCCGGCCTACCGAGACAGGTTTGACACGCTGCGTTCGACTTCGATTAATTGACGCGTTCGCTCCATCGTGTGGACCTCATTCTCATGCCGCTGAGCAGTGATCATTCGCCAAACGCCATGACCTCCGGTTCGATACAGGTAAGGAAAGGAGGTGAATCGAATTGTGAAACTAGATGACAAGAAGCATATCGTTGAGGTACTGCACGAGCGGTTGGCCAAATCCAAGGTCGTCATCGTTACCGACTACAAAGGGTTGAACGTCGAGACGATGACCGAGCTGCGCCGGAAGTTGCGGGAAGAAAAAATCGACTTTCAGGTCGTCAAGAACACGCTCCTGATCAGGGCCGCCCAGGACACCGACGTCGCCGTGATTCAGGATCAGTTCAAGGGTCCCAGCGCGATAGCGCTCAGTTTCGATGACCCGGTGGCACCGGCCAAGGTCCTGATCGACTTTGCCAAGAAGAACGAAAAGCTCGCGATAAAAGCCGGCATGATGGCGGGCCGGGCGCTCGATTTGGCCGGGATAAAGGCGCTGGCGGCACTGCCGCCGCGCGAGGCCCTGCTCGGCCAGCTGCTCTCGGCCATGGCGGGCGTGCCCACCGGTCTGGTGCGGGTGCTGAACGGGATACCGCAGAAACTGGTGTATGCCCTGCAGGCCATAAAGGACCAGAAGGAAGCCGCATAGCCGGTCACGGCGACACCTGAAACCTGTTTGCGACGCGAAGTTTACCTATCGAAGGAGAATTGAAATGGCGGATATAACGAAACAAGATGTGATCGATTTCATTGCCAACATGACGGTCCTCGAGCTGTCCGAGCTCATCAAGGAACTCGAGGAAAAATTCGGCGTTTCCGCGGCCGCCCCGGTGGCCATGATGGCGGCCGGACCCGCCGCGGAAGGCGCCGGCGCCCAGGCGGAAGAAAAAACCGAATTCGATGTCATTCTCGTGGCCCACGGTGACAAGAAGATTCAGGTCATCAAGGAAGTCAGGGCCATCACCGGCCTCGGCCTGAAGGATGCCAAGGACCTGGTCGACGGGGCTCCCAAGCCGGTCAAGGAAGGCGTGCCGAAGGATGAGGCCGAGAAGATAAAAGCCCAGTTGGAAGAGGCCGGAGCCCAGGTGGAAGTAAAGTAAGGTGCCTGTGATTCCGAGATTGGAACAGGGGATGCCCGGCTGCAAACGCACGACGCTCAACGCCCTGACGGCCCTGCGGCCGGCAAGGCCGTGCGCGGAGCCGGTCATCCACCCCACCGGCTGACCACAGGTTTTGGCCAGTAACCTTTAAGGAGTTGGAGATAACATGTCGGAAAGATCCCTGGCAAGCAGGCGGATAAGAAAAAATTTCGGTAAAATCCGTAAGATCGTCGACATTCCCGATCTCATTGCCGTCCAGCGGGAATCCTACAACAGGTTTCTGCAGATGGACATCCCCCCGGAGAAGCGTGAAGACGCTGGACTGCAGGCGGTGTTTCAATCCGTATTTCCCATCAAGGATTTTACCGGAAGCGCATCGTTGGAGTTTGTGTCATACCGTTTTGCGGAAGTCAAACACAGCGTGGAAGAGTGCATCCACCGGGGCATGACCTACGAGATACCCGTGCGGATCACCGTGCGGCTGGTGGTCTACGACATCGACGCCGAAACCGGTGTCTCCAATATCCGGGACATCAAGGAGCAGGAAATCTATTTCGGCACCATACCGCTGATGACCGACAAAGGCACGTTCATCATCAACGGCACCGAGCGGGTCGTGGTCAGCCAGCTCCATCGGTCGTCCGGGGTTTTCTTCGATCACGACAAGGGCAAGACCCACTCGAGCGGGAAAATCATTTACAGCTCCCGGATCATTCCCGTGCGCGGGTCCTGGATCGACATGGAAATCGACCCGAAGGACATCGTCTATATCCGCATCGACCGGCGCCGGAAATTTCCGATCACGATCCTCTTCAAGGCCTTCGGCCTGAGCGTCGAAGACCTTCTGACTTATTTTTACAACCGTGAAAAAATTCTGATTCAGGGCAAACGCATATCGAAGCAGTTCAACCCCGAATTCCTCAAGGGGCAGCGGGCCAGCCGCGATATCAAAGATCCGGAAACCGGCGAGGTGCTGGTCAAGAAAGGCCGCATGTTCACGGTGCGGTCCATCAAGCGGCTGCAGACCACCGCCACCGAGGCCATCGCCATCGGGCGGGAAGATCTGATCGGCCGGGTTTTCGCCCACACCATCTATGACCCGGCCACCGGCACGCCGATCGCCAAGGCCAACGACACCGTCGATGATGAGATCCTGGCCGCGCTCGAGAAGGCCGCGATCAACGAGTTCGAAGTGCTGATCATCGACGGGGTCTCCACCAGTGACTCGATCCGCAAGACGCTCCTGGTCGACAAGGTCGGCACCAAGGAAGAGGCGCTGATCGAGATCTATCGCCGGCTGCGGCCGGGCAACCCGGCCACCCCCGAAGTGGCGCAGGATTTCATCGACAACCTGTTTTTCAAGCCCAACTACTACGATCTCTCAGGCGTCGGGCGCCTGAAGATAAACCAGCGGCTCGGCATCAACACCTCGCTGACCCTGCGGATTCTGCGCAAGGAAGATATTCTGTTGACGGCCCGGGCGCTGGTCGAACTCCGGGATACGCAAGGGGTGGTCGATGACATCGACCACCTCGGCAACCGGCGGGTGCGCGCGGTGGGCGAACTGCTCGAAAACCAGTACCGCATCGGCCTGGTGCGCAT
This sequence comes from uncultured delta proteobacterium, assembly GCA_963779885.1. Lineage (GTDB taxonomy): Bacteria > Desulfobacterota > Desulfobacteria > Desulfobacterales > SG8-13 > JARFQH01. The sequence continues at coordinate 339,480 of CAWAAN010000011.1, forward strand.
GGAACGGGCCATCAAGGAGCGCATGAGCCTGCAGGAAGTCGATGCGCTGATGCCCCACGACCTGATCAACCCCAAGCCGGTTTCGGCGGTGGTCAAGGAATTTTTCGGCACCAGCCAGCTCTCCCAGTTCATGGACCAGACCAACCCGCTGTCCGAGACCACTCACAAGCGGCGCCTCAGCGCTCTGGGCCCCGGCGGGCTGACGCGCGAACGCGCCGGATTCGAAGTGCGCGACGTGCACCCCTCGCACTACGGCCGCATCTGCCCGATCGAGACGCCGGAAGGGCCGAACATCGGTCTGATCGTTTCGCTGAGCACCTATGCGCGGGTCAACAACTTCGGTTTTATCGAGACCCCCTACCGGGTCGTCAAGGATGGCGTGGTGACCAATGAGGTCAAATTCCTGGACGCCTTCGAGGAAAAGGAACATCCGATCGCGCAGGCCAACGCCCCCATCGACGAGAACGGGCGCTACACCAATGCCATGGTGACCTCGCGGGTGGCCGGTGAGTTCATGATGGTGTCGCGCGAGGACATCGAGCTGATGGACATTTCGCCCAATCAGCTGGTGAGCGCCTCGGCCTCGTTGATCCCCTTCCTTGAAAACGATGACGCCAACCGGGCCTTGATGGGATCCAACATGCAGCGCCAGGCGGTCCCGCTGCTGGTCAACGAGGCCCCGCTGGTGGGAACGGGCATCGAAGGGGTGGTCGCCAAGGATTCGGGCGTCGCCGTCGTTTGCCAGCGCGACGCGGAAGTGGTGGACGTGGATGCGTCCCGGATCGTGTTGAAACACGAGCCCTCGGGCGATGCGCGCGCCAAGGATGTCACGATCTACAATCTGTCGAAATTCATTCGCAGCAACCAGAACACCTGCTTCAACCACCGGCCGATCGTGGTCAAGGGCCAGAGGGTCGCCGCCGGTGACATCATCGCCGACGGCCCGGCGACCGACAAGGGCGAGCTGGCGCTCGGCAAAAATGTGACCGTGGCCTTCATGCCCTGGGGCGGGTACAATTTCGAGGATTCCATTCTGGTCAGCGAACGGCTGGTCCGCGACGGGGTTTACACCTCGGTTCACATCGAGGAGTTCGAGGTGGTCGCCCGCGACACCAAGCTGGGCAAGGAGGACATCACCCGCGACATTCCCAACGTGGGCGAGGAGGCGCTCAAGAACCTCGACGAGAGCGGCATCATCCGCCTGGGGGCCGAGGTCGTGCCGGGCGACATCCTGGTGGGCAAGATCACCCCGAAAGGCGAAACGCAGCTCTCGCCCGAGGAAAAACTGCTGCGGGCGATTTTCGGAGAGAAGGCCGGCGACGTCAAGGACACGTCCCTGAGGGTTCCGCCGGGCATTCAGGGCATCGTCATCGATGCCAAGGTGTTTTCGCGGCGCGGGGTCGAAAAAGATGACCGGACGCGGCTGATCGAAGACGAGGAGATCGCCGCCCTCGAAAAGGACCGCGACGATGAAGTGGCCGTCATCGAGGATGTCGTGCGCGGTGAACTCAAACTGCTGCTGTTGGGCGAGAAGACGCAGTCGAGCCTCAAAAAGGGCAAGAAGCTGCTGGTCACAAAGGGCGCCACGTTCGATGACGACACCTTGAGCACGGTCCCCCTGGCCCAGCTCGAGGGCCTGGTTCTGGAAGACCCGAAGCTGACCGAACGGGTGCACGAGCTGCTCGAGCGCTATCGCGACCAGGCGGAACTGACCCGGATGCTCTTCGAGCAGCAGGTCGGGCGCTATGCCAAGGGCGACGATCTGCCGCCCGGTGTCATCAAACTCGTCAAGGTCTATGTCGCCATGAAGCGCAAGCTGTCGGTGGGCGACAAAATGGCCGGCCGTCACGGCAACAAGGGCGTCGTCTCCCGCATTTTGCCGGTCGAGGACCTGCCCTATTTCCAGGACGGTACCCCGGTCGACATGGTCCTGAACCCGCTCGGGGTCCCCTCGCGCATGAACGTGGGCCAGATTCTGGAAATCCATCTCGGCCGCGCGGCCAAGACGCTCGGCGATCAATTGAACCTGCTGCTGGAAAGCCAGAAAGCCGATGCCGTGCGTGACAAGCTCAAGCGGATATTTTCCGATCCCGAGACGCAGAAAGTGATCGCCGACTATGACGAAAAGGACCTGCGGGCATTTGCGGCCCAGTACAAGAACGGGGTCCACATGGCCACGCCGGTATTCGACGGCTCCAAGGAGGAGGAGATCAAGGCACTGCTGGCCGAAGCCGGCGTCGACACGACCGGCCAGACGACCCTCTACGACGGCCGGACCGGCGAGCCTTTCAAGGAAAAAATCACGATCGGCACCATGTACGTGCTCAAGCTGCACCACCTGGTCGACGACAAGATCCACGCCCGCTCCATCGGCCCGTATTCGCTGGTCACCCAGCAGCCCCTGGGCGGCAAGGCCCAGTTCGGCGGGCAGCGGCTCGGGGAAATGGAGGTCTGGGCCATGGAGGCTTACGGCGCGGCCTACGCCCTGCAGGAATTCTTGACGGTCAAATCGGATGACATGGCCGGCCGCACGCGCATGTACGAAAAGATCGTCAAGGGTCAGAACGTTCTGGAACCCGGCATCCCCGAGTCGTTCCGGGTGATGACCAAGGAGCTTCAGGCCCTGGGGCTGGACATCGACTTGATCGAGGGCAAAAGCTGATAACCGGCGCCGGAGTCCCGTACCATCCCCATTTGAGACGTTAAAGGGAGTAAATGCCATGATGGATACACTGTACGATTTTTTCGCCAAACCGACCGATCCGAGAAAATACACCGGCATCAAGATTTCGCTGGCCTCTCCGGAGCAGATTCGCAAATGGTCGTTCGGAGAAATAAAGAAGCCTGAAACCATCAACTACCGGACGTTCAAGCCCGAGCGCGACGGGCTTTTCTGCGCCAAGATATTCGGCCCGACCAAGGATTACGAGTGCAACTGCGGCAAGTACAAGCGCATGAAGCACCGCGGCGTCATCTGCGAGAAGTGCGGGGTGGAGGTCATCCAGTCCAAGGTGCGCCGGGAAAGAATGGCCCACATCGAGCTGGCGACTCCGGTCTCCCACATCTGGTTTCTCAAGAGCCTGCCCAGCAAGATCGGAAACCTGCTGGACCTCACGCTCAAGAACATGGAAAAGGTCCTTTATTTCGACAGCTACATCGTTGTCGATCCGAAAGAAACCGACCTGACCCGCGGGCAGCTGCTGACCGACGAAAAATACCGCGACGCGCTCGAAAAGTACGGCCCCAACTTCAAGGCCGGCATCGGCGCCGAAGCCGTCAAGGAAATGCTGGCCGACCTGAACCTCGACGAGATCTACACGGAACTGCGCCGGGACATCCGCGAGACCGGCTCGGTCGCCAAGCGCCAGAAGCTGGCCAAACGCTTGAAGATCGTCGATGCCTTCCGCAAGTCCGGCGTCAATCCGCTGTGGATGATCATGGACGTGATTCCCGTGCTGCCGCCCGACCTGCGGCCGCTGGTGCCCCTGGAAGGCGGCCGCTTCGCCACCTCGGACCTCAACGATCTCTACCGGCGGGTCATCAACCGCAACAACCGCCTGAAGCGCCTGATCGATCTCAAAGCCCCGGACATCATCGTGCGCAACGAGAAGCGAATGCTGCAGGAATCCGTCGACGTGCTGTTCGACAACGGGCGGCACGGCCGGGTGATCACCGGCACGAACAAGCGCCCGCTGAAATCCCTGAGCGACACCCTGAAGGGCAAACAGGGCCGATTCCGTCAGAACCTGCTGGGCAAGCGCGTCGATTACTCGGGCCGCACGGTGATCACGGTCGGCCCCGACCTGCGGCTGCACCAATGCGGCCTGCCCAAGGTGATGGCCCTCGAGTTGTTCAAACCCTTTGTCTATTATCGTCTGGAACAAAAGGGTTTGGTGTCGACCGTCAAGAGCGCCAAGAAAATGGTCGAACGCGAGACGCCCGAGGTGTGGGACACGCTCGATGAGGTCGTCAAGGAATACCCGGTGATGCTCAACCGGGCCCCGACCCTTCACCGACTGGGGATTCAGGCTTTCGAGCCGACCCTGATCGAAGGCAAGGCGATCCAGCTGCACCCGCTGGTCTGCACGGCTTTCAACGCGGATTTCGACGGCGACCAGATGGCGGTTCACGTGCCGCTGTCGGTCGAAGCCCAGATCGAAGCGCGCGTGCTGATGCTCTCGAGCAACAACATCCTCTCGCCGGCCAACGGCTCGCCGATCATCGTTCCCAGCCAGGACATCGTTTTGGGGCTCTACTACATGACGCGCAGCATGCCGGCGCGCCGCGGCGAGGGAAAGTATTTCGCCAACCCCGAGGAAGTCCGCATCGCTTACGATGCCGGGGCGGTCGAACTGCACGCCGAGATCGCGGTGCGCATGAACGGCAGCCGCGTGAAGACGACCGTCGGGCGGATCCTGCTCTGGGAGATCATTCC